>NZ_AP028662.1:0-1372437 GCF_041154435.1 Variovorax sp. V116 | reverse complement strand
TCGTGTCTCCGAGCGCGACGATCTCGAGCGCGCAGGCCGCTGCCAGCTTGGATGCGAGCGGGTCGCGCACCGCCAGGCTGTTGAACCTGGCGTTCGAAATGACATGCACCTTCAGGTGGCGGTGGATGGTCTTCGACAGCTTCTGGCAGGCGGCTGCCATGGCCCCTTCATCGGGTATGGACTGGCCGTGCACGACCAGGAGCTCCAGGGTGCCGTCCTTGTCCTCTCCCAGCAGGAAGGCACGCAGGACCGAGTCCTTGAACTTGCTGCGCAGCATCGAGCGAAGCGGTTCCGCTGCGGCGAACGACTTCAGCGCGATGCTGCGCAGTTCGTCGTGGAAGACGAACGAACGGTCGAGCGTCACGGTGTCGGGCTCGTCCGCCTTCGGCCTTTGCCTCTTCAGGATGCCGCTGCTGACAAGGTGCTCCAGCGTGCGCTCCACATCGGCGGGATCGAGCTTCGAACGCCGGGCAAGCTCGCTTGCTGCAAACGGTTGGTCGGGAGCCGCATAGACGACCTTCAAGAGCTTTTGCACCTCGGGGGCAAAAAGAAAATCTGCGGCACTCATTTTTTCTGGATCCGGATAAAAGGATCGCATTATCGGGATCGCCGGCCTAGAAGAGCCCGCGCTGCGAAGTCGTCAAGGCCATGAAGCTCTCTCCAATGGGCTGAAGAATGGCGTCGGCAATCGGCTGGAGCTGCCGGGTGAGGTAGTGTTCGTAGTCGATGCGCGAGTGGCGGGTTTCCAGCGGCTCCGGCCCGTTCTGCGTCATGACGTACTGGATCCAGCCGCCTTTCTGATACTGCCTGGGCCGACCGATGCGGGCGTTGTGTTCGTCCGCGATGCGCGCGGCGCGGACCTGCGGCGGCACGTTGACCAGGTAGGCGTCGAGCCGATGGCGCAGGCGCTTGCGGTAGATGAGCAGGTCGTCCTTGGCGCCCGCCAGCGTCGACCTCGCATAGTCGGTCACGAACTCCTTGTAGGGCTCGCCCTGGAAGATGCGTGACAGCAGGCCCTGCTGGAACTGCCGCGCGAGCGGGGTCCAGTCGCTGCGCGCCATCTCCAGGCCGCGGTACACCATCTCCTCCTTGCCCGCGGCATCGGCACTGAGGCCGGCGTAGCGCTTCTTGCTGCCGACCTCCGAGCCGCGGATGGTGGGCATGAAGAACTTCCTGTAGTGGGTGTCGACCTCGATCTCGAGAAAGCTCTCCAGGCCCTGCTGCTCCCGCAGCGTGCGCGTCCACCAGGCGTTGATGTCGGCGGCCAGGCTGGCGGCGACGGCATGCGCCTCTTCGTTGCCGTGGGTGCGCTTGAGCCAGATGAAGATGGAGTCTGTATCGCCATAGATGGCCTCGTAGCCCCGCTGCTCCACGAATTCGCGCGTGAGTTTCATCATCTCGTGCCCGCGAAGGGTCACGGCGGAGACCAGCTTGGGGTTGAAGAACCGGCACTCGGCCGCACCCAGCACGCCGGCGAAGGAGTTCATGAGCAGCTTCAGCGCCTGGGACAGCGGCTCGTTCTTCGCCCGCTTGGCCTCGTCCCGGGCGCGCCAGAGCGTGGTCACGATTTCGGGCAGGCAGTGCCTGTCGCGCGAAAACACGGTCCCCTGGGGTCCCTGGACGCGCGCGGCCGGTTCTTCGCTGGCGTTCGATCCCTCGACGAGGCCCACCGGATCGACCAGGAAGGTCCGGATGATCGAAGGGTAGAGGCTCTTGTAGTCCAGCACCACGACGGAGTCGTAGAAGCCCGGCTTCGAATCCATCACGTACCCGCCGGGATAGGCCTTGCTCGGAATCTCGCCCACATTCGGCGCCACGTAGCCCAGGCGGTGCATGCGCGGCATGTAGTGATGGCTGAACGCGGCAATGGAGCCGCCGAAGTGGTCGGCCTGCAGGCCCGTGGTCTGGGCCCGTTCCATCACGAACTGCAGCAGCTTCGCCTTGTCGAAGATGCGCAGGACCAGCTCGCAGTCCCGGATGTTGTAGAGCGCGAGCGCGGGCTTGTCTTGCTGGTAGCGCCGTTCGATCTCGGCCATCTTGTCGTACTCGTCGCCGATGGCCTTGCCTTCACCGAGCAGCGCTTGCGAGACGGTCTCGAGGCTGAAGGACGGGAAGCTCCACACCGCGGCCTTGAGTGCGTCGATGCCGTCGATGACGACCCGGCCCGGCGTGGGCGCGAACAGGTAGCCCTGCTTGCCCGGATGGGTGCGCCATTCGATGGGGCGGCGCTCCCGCCCGAGCAGGAGTTGCGCGCCGCACTCGTCGGCCGTCTTCTGCAGCACGCGCAGGTCGAACTGGATGACGTTCCAGCCGATGATGACGTCGGGGTCGTTGCGCTCGAACCAGTCGTTGAGCTGCTCGAGCATGGCCCGGCGCGACGGGCAATAGACGAGCGAGAAGGCCATGGGCTCGCTCGATTCAGGGGGCAGGTCCGATGGCGGCTCGCCCAGCATGAAGACGACGCGCTCCGGCGTGCCGTCCAGCGCAATGGAATAGAGCGCTTCGTGCTGGCTCGTCTCGATGTCCAGCGACACGAGCTTCAGCATCGGCCGGAATTCGGGCGCGGGCTTGAGTTTGCAGTCGACGATGGCGGCGCGCTCTGCCCGCCCTCCTTCCACCCGCACGCCGGCGGTGATGAAGCGTTCCATCAGGTAGCGGTCGTGCGGGCGCACGTCGGCTTCGAGCAGGGGAATGTCCTGCGCCTGGAGGGCGCGTGCCAACCGGCCGAGCTGGCGGAAGTGCGTCGCATAGACACCGAGGACCGCTTCCTGCTGGAAGGTCTTGAGCGCGAGCTCGCGCAGCTGCATGCCCGGCATGGCCGCGAGGTGGGCTTCGACCGCCGCGCGGTGCCGGGCGGCGACAAAGGCGACGCTGCGCCGGGAGGTCAGCACCACTTTCCTGGGCCCCGCATCGGTGGCCAGCCAGTACTCGATCTCCGTGCCGGCGGGCGCGTCGCGCCAGTGGCGCGTGAGGATGAAGCCCTGGAGGTCGGTGGATGTCACGAGAGCGCTTGAAGATTCGGGCAAGGCGGGAGGGCGGACGGGGGCACAGGCGATTTTCGCCCGGCAGCGGGCCTGGTTTGGCAGAATCCAGGCAACTTCACTTCCTCCACGAACATGCTGCGCCTCGTCCTCATGACTGCGTTGAGCCTCGCCACCGTGGAGGGAGCGGCTGCTCAATCGGCGCAGCCGCGGCCGGCCGAAGCCGCTGCAGAAGCAGCGCCGGTGACGACGTATGCACGCCTCGTCTCCGCCAGCCAGGAGGACGACGGCAAGCTGTATGTCCGACTGAAGCTGCTTCCGAGGGCGAAGCTGCCTTTCACGGTCCAGAGATTCAGGGTGACGGACCGGACGCTGCTGGCCGGCATCGCGGAGGGTTCGTGGGTGAGGTTCACCGCGAAGCACATCGATGGCGAGAACACATTGACCTCCATCCAGGCCACCGCCGAATGCAAGCGCTTCCAGAAATGCGGTTGAGGCTTCGGCCTGCCGGGGAGTGCATCATTGCGGGCACCATCCCGCGCACGAAGGAAAACCCATGCCCTCCTCCTCCACCGACTACGAATCGCTGTTCGAGTTTGCGCCGATGTCGCTCTGGCTCGAGGACTACAGCGGGCTGCGCCGGCTGTTCGACGCGTGGCGCAGCGCCGGCGTGGTGGATCTGGTGGCGCACCTGAATGCCGAGCCGCAGCGCGTGCGCGATTGCATGGCGCAGCTGAAGGTGCTGAGCGTCAACCAGAGCACGCTCACGCTCTTCGGTGCGCAAAGCCAGGCCGAGCTGCTCTCGAAGCTGGGCAGCATCTTCCGGGACGACATGACCGCGCCGGTGATCTACGAGCTCGACCAGCTCTGGCGCGGAAATCTCTGCTTCGACAACCAGACGGTCAACTACGCGCTCGACGGCCGCCGGCTCGACGTGCACGTGCGCGTGCAGGTGCTGCCCGGACACGAGGCCACTTGGGATCGCGTGCTGGTGTCGCTGGACGACATCACCGAGCGCGTGCAGGCCGAGCGGCTGCGCCTGGAGAGCGAGCGCTATGCGCGCGAGCTGTTCGAACGTTCGCCGGTGTCGCTCTGGGTGGAAGACTTCAGCGCCGTGAAGATCCTGCTCGACGATGTCCGCAAGCGCGGCATCAGCGACTTCACCACCTTCATCAAGGTGCACCCGGAGTTCATCACGCGCTGCATGCGCGAGATCCGCGTGATCGACGTCAACCGCGAGACCCTGCGCATGTTCGGTGCGGCCGACAAGAACGAGCTGCTGGAGAACATCTCGGACATCTTTCGCGACGAGATGCACGACTCCTTTGCCGAACAGCTGCTGGACCTGTGGAACGGCAAGATGCTGCAGCAGCGGGAAGTGATCAATTACGCGCTGACGGGCGACATGGTGAACATCCACATGCAGTTCGCGGTGCTCGAGGACCGGCTCGCCACCTGGGACCTGGTGCTGGTGTCGCTGATCGACATCACGGCCCGCAAGAAGGCCGAGGCCTACCTCGAATACCTGGGCAAGCACGACGTGCTGACGCAGCTGCGCAACCGCGCCTTCTTCTCGGAAGAACTGAACCGGCTGTCGCGCAAGGGCCCGTGGCCGGTGTCGGTGCTGGTGATCGACATGAACGGACTGAAGCCCGTCAACGACGAGGAAGGCCACGCCGCCGGCGATGCGCTGCTGCGGCGTGTGGGCGAGGTGCTGAGCAAGGCGGTCGACGAGCCCGGCTGGCCCGCACGCATCGGCGGCGACGAGTTTGCCGTGGTGCTGCCCAAGACGGACGAGCGCGGGGCGGAGGCGATCCGCGACCGCATCGCCTCGATGCTCGAGCTGAACAACCAGTTCTACGCGGGGCAGAGCGGGCGAGTGCTGAACCTCGCCATCGGCCTGGCGACCTGCGAAGCCGGCGACTTGCTCGATGCGGCGCTGCAGCGCGCGGACCGCGCGATGTACGAGGACAAGGCCCGCCACTACCGCGAAACCGGGGCCGAGCGCCGCCGCGACTAGGGCGCGGCGGCGGCGATGCCGGATTTCACTCCGCGTCGAGCCGGTCCCGCCGCATGGCGCGCCAGAGCGCGAGGTCGTAGCAGATCTTGAGCAGCCCGCAGGCGACGAGCGGCAGCGAGATCCATCCGGCCGCGAACAGCGCGCCGCTGAGCGTCGGGCTGATAGCCGCCGCCAGGCTGCGCGGCACGGCGGTGAAGCTGGCCGCGGCGCTGCGTTCGGGCGGCGTCACGACCGCCATCACGTAGGCGGTGCGCGTGGGCACGTCCATCGACGACAGCGCGCTGCGCACCATCAGCAGGCCGAGCGCGATCGGCAGGCTCGGTGCCAGCGCAGCCAGCACCAGGCAGACGTTGGCGGGCAGGTGCGTGAAGACCATGGTGTTGAGCAGGCCGATGCGCCGGGCCACCACGGGGGCGGCAAGCTGCGACGCCGCGCCGAGCAGGCCGGTCCAGAAGAAGAACACGCCGGCCTGGGTCAGCGAGAAGCCGAAGCGCTCCAGCAGCCACAGCGACATCAGCGCGTTGACCATCAGGCCGCCCGCAAAGGCATCGACACTGAAGAGCGCCGCCAGCCGCACCACCACGCGGCGCGACGGCCCGAGGGGCGCCGGTGCCACGGGTGCGCTGCCCGCCCCGTGGGCGCCGGCGTGGTCAGGCAGCTTCCGGTAGAGCCAGAAGACGGCGAGCCCGATGGCGGCATAGACCGCGAACATGCCGCGCAGCGCGTCGGGCCGCGCGAAGTGGCTGTGCCGAACCAGCCAGTCCGGCACGGCGGCCGCGAGCGCGCCCAGCGCCGCGCACAACGCGCCCAGCAGGCTGTAGCGCGCGAACAGCGAGGTGCGGGCATGGCCCTGCGCGGCCGCCGCGAGGCGCGCGTGCTCGAGCGGAAGGAACACGCTGACGTCGCCGGAACTCGGATTGAGCGTGCCGACCAGCGCGACCACCAGCAGCGGCCAGAACGAGGACAGGCCCGCAAAGCCCAGCCCGGTGGCGGCCATCAGCAAGGCGGCGCCGCGCAGCAGCCGCCCGCCCGCGAAGCGGTAGCCCCAGGCGCCCACCGCGAGCGTGGCCAGCGCCGAGCCCAGCATGGTTGCGGTGCTGACGATGCCGACTTCCAGCGTGCCCAGTCCGATCGACAGCAGGTAGGCCGGCAGCAGCACCGCCATGTAGCCGTCGCCGAAGGCGCGCAGGCCTCGGGCGGCGAGCAGGGGCAGTGCGTCGGCGCTGACGCCTGCGGGCAGCAGGCGCGCAAGACCAGTGCGCGGCGAGGGCGATGGTGCCGTGCTCATGGGCTGGGCTCCACGATGTGTGCGAGGGGTGTATCGGGCAAGGCGGTGTCCACGGATGGCTCCATCACGGGTTGCCAGCGCTTGGACGGGACACCGTCTGGTTGTGCAGGCCGGGAGGCTGTTTTCCCGGTGAAAGCATGCTAGCAGACCATCGCGGTACGTAGTTCCCCTCTGCTTCTCGTCAGATTGCGATCAGCTCGGCAAAAGACCATTCGACCGTCCGGACTTCCATCCGGATGGAGACAAGCCCGGGCGGAGTTCACCTGCGCCGGTGGCGTTCGACAACCCCCAATACATCGGGAACGTATGAGAAACAGAAATCTTGTCAGGGGACTCTTCCTCATGGCAATCGCGCTGGCCTTCGGCCTCACGGCGCTTCGCTACCCCATCGGAGACCTGGGCCGCGCCGGCGCGGGTCTTTTCCCCGCCATGGTGAGCGGGCTGCTGCTGCTGATCGGCGTGTCGACGGTCGTGCGCTCGTTCTTCGTGGAGCCGGTGAAGCTGGACCTGCACTTCAAGAACATCGCGCTCATCCTCACGAGCCTGTGCGGCTTCGCGCTGATCTCGATGTACCTGAACATGATCGCGGGCATCGTCTTCATGGTGTTCTGCTCGGCCTTCGCCGGCAGCTCGAACTCCTGGGTGCGCAATCTCAAGATCTCGGCCGGCCTGATCGCCATGGCGCTGGCGCTTCAAAAGCTCCTCGGCCTCAACCTGCCGCTCTTCTGAGGACACGAACATGGAAGTTCTGAACAACCTCGCGTTCGGTTTCTCGCACGCCCTGACCTGGCACAACCTGATGTACTGCGCCATCGGCTGCACCGTGGGAACACTGGTGGGCCTGCTGCCGGGCCTCGGGCCGCTGGCCACCATCAGCCTGCTGCTGCCGCTGACCTATTCCATTCCGACCACCGGCGCGCTGATCATGCTGGCCGGCATCTACTACGGTGCGCAGTACGGCGACAGCGTGAGCGCAATCACGATGAAGATCCCGCATGCGAGCAGCATCGTGGCCTGCATCGACGGCTACGCGATGACGCTCAAGGGGCAGACCGGCCTGGCGCTGTTCACGGCCGGCTTCTCCAGCTTCATCGGCGGCACGGTCTCGATCCTGGTGCTGTCGTTCCTTGCGCCCGTGCTGGGCGAGGTCGCCTTCCTGTTCGGCCCGGCGGACTACGTCGCGATGATGCTGGTGGGCTTCGTGTGCGTGAGCTTCGTCACCACCGGCAGCCTGCTGAACGGCCTGGCGATGTGCATGATCGGCGTGCTGCTCGGCACCATCGGCACCGACGTGAACAGCGGCATGGCGCGCTTCACCATGGACATGCCTTTCCTGACCGATGGCGTTGGCATCGTGAGCATCGCGCTCGGCTGCTTCGGCATTGCCGAGATCACGAAGAACCTCGACTCCCGCGAGGAACGCTCGCCCTTCAACGGCAAGATCAATCTCATCCCCACCTGGGCGGAGTTCAAGCGGATCATCCCCAGCGCGCTGCGCGGCAGCGTGATCGGCTCGTTCCTGGGCATCCTGCCCGGCGGCGGCCCCACCATCGCGCAGTTCGCGGCCTACGCGCTCGACAAGAAGGTCAGCAAGTACAAGCACGAGATCGGCACCGGCTGCATCGAAGGCGTGGCCGGCCAGGCCGCAGCCGACGAAGCGGCGGCGCGCACGAGCTTCATCCCGCTGATGAGCATCGGCATTCCCGAGAACGCCGTGATGGCGTTGATGCTGGCGGCCTTCATCATCAAGGGCATCCAGCCGGGTCCCAACATGATCGCGAGCCACCCGGAGCTGTTCTGGGGCCTGGTGGCCAGTATGTGGATCGGCAACGTGTTCCTGCTGGTGCTGAACGTGCCGCTGGTGCGCTACTGGCTCTCGGTGTTCAAGATTCCGTACAGCGTGCTGTTCCCGTCGATCCTGTTCTTCTGCTGCATCGGCACCTACAGCGTCAACAACAACCTGGACGACGTGTTCATCACCGCCGCCTTCGGTTTCATGGGCTACATGTTCATGCGGCTCGAGCTCGACGCCGCGCCGCTGATGCTCGGCTTCATCCTCGGGCCGATGCTCGAAGAGAACTTCCGCCGCGCGATGCTGCTGAGCCGCGGAAGCTTCGGCACCTTCGTGTCGCGCCCCATCAGCGGCACCTTGCTGAGCCTGATCGGCGTCTTCGTCGTGTGGCAGGTGGTTTCGTTCGTGCTGCAGGCCCGAAAGAAGATCGTCATTGCGCCGCCCGTGGCACTGGAGCCGCAGGAGTAGCAGCGAAAAAAAAGCGGGGCAATCTGGCAAGGACCCTGAGGCCTTTGCTTGCCCCGGCACGGCGCGTTGAATAGACTTGGCGCCATGTCGACCACCCTCGCCGCCTTCACCCACGCCCTTGCTGCGGCGCTGCTCATTGCAGCGGCGTGCGCGCGTGCACGCGTGGCCTTGAAGGCGGGCCGCAGGCAACTGCCCGCACATCCCTAGGCCCGGCGGTCGCTTCCTTCTTCTTCAGCGCAACCATCCACCGCCGGGCACCAGTCCCGCGCGGCCGCGGCCGCCGTCGTCCACCGACGGGTCCGCACGAATGGAGTGCGTCAATGCATGCAGCAACGATCCACGGCGAGCGCACGCTCACCGACCTTGACTTCGCCCGCCTGAACAAGCGGCCCGGGACCAACCACCTGCCGAGCCTCGCGGACCTCCGGGACTCGGCCGAAGCGAGCGGCGACTGCACCACCATTCTTGCCGTGACCGACCTCGCTGCGCGTTCGGAGCCTGCCCTCTCGCGCGCCGCCTGCCTGGCTGCCGAGCACCATGCCAGCCTGGAACTGCTCTATGCGGCCGCGCCCGGCGAGCCTCCCTGCCCCCGCGCCGCGTCGCGGCTGGCGCACCAGGCATTGCAGCTCGGCCAGCGCCATGGGCTGCGCGTGCGCACGACGAACCCGATGGCCAGCACACCGGAGCACGTGGCAAGCGCAGCGCGTGGCGCGGATCTGCTGGTCATGGGTGCCATGCCCCGGGAGCGGAGCCTGCTGGCCTTTGTGCGCGGCCAATGGACCGAGCGCCTCTTGCGGAGGGTCCAGCGTCCCATGCTCGTGGTGCGGCAGCAGGCCGAGGGGCCTTACCGGCGCCTGCTCGTCGCCATCGATTTCACGCAGGCTTCGCGCATCCTGGTGGAGCGCGCGTTCGCCCTCAACGGATCGGCGCAGATCGACCTGTTCCACGCCATCAGCACGATCAACGAGCGCAAGCTGCGCAGCGCCGACGTTCCCGAGCACGTGGTCAGGGCCTACAGGCAGGAGTGCATGCGGTACGCACGGGACCAGATCGTGCGGTTCACGGATTCCACCGATGCCCGCAGGAACCGCGTGTCCTGGGCCATCGGCCGCGGCGATCCGGCCCGGCAGGCCGTGGTCCAGCAGCAGCACAGCGGCGCCGAGCTGCTCGTTGTCGGCAAGCATCCGGCCTCGGCGATGTCCGACTTCGTCTTCCGCAGCGTGGCCCAGCGCGTGCTGCGCCATGCCGCCGGCGATGTCCTGATCGTTCCTCACAACCCCCAGGCGGCGACGAAGGCAGCGGCCCTCGAGCGGCTCGGCGGTGGACGGCGGATGACCCGGCGCGTGCGCGCGGGTGCATCTTGCTCGAACGAGGGATGAATATCTTTGGATGAGACCGCCTCACCGCCGATAGCCTGCTTGCCTCCGCGTCGGCATGAAGTACTTGCCACGCCGGTTCTGCGCGCGGAAAAATTTCGTTCTTAGACGAAAATGACGATGTAATGGATCGAACACCACCTGAGCGCCGACGAGCACGAGGATCTGTATGTCGACTGCCTCAAGCGGCTTCGCGGCGACATTCGACAGTGGCTGTAACTCGGCGGGTGACGCGCGCACGCAGGATGCGGACACCGCTCGGGCGGTGGGTTATTGGCAGGACTGGCCGCAGAGAGCAGATGATGAAAAGTAAAGCCCATGACGACGCGATGGCCGAGCTGTATCGAGACGATCCTGCGTTCGCGCTCGAAGTCATCAACGCAATCCTCGAAGACGGCGACCCGGCCGAGTTGCTGGTCGTGTTGCGGCAGATGGCGCAAGTTTTGGGTGGGATTCAGGCCGTTGCCGAGCAGGCCCACCTGAACCCGACACAGCTTTATCGGACGCTTTCTCCGAAGGGGAATCCGGCGCTCAGCAGCTTGTCGGCCATTCTGAAGGCAATGGGGTTGCGGCTGGCAGTCCAGCCGCTGGCTGCGTCGGCACACGCCACCTGAGCGCGTCTTGTCGCCCCAAGGTGGATGGGGTCTGCGAACCGTCTTGGCAAAATCGCAGGCTGCCTCATTTTCTTCACGACGCGGAGAACACATTGACATCCATCCCGACGGCCGCCGAATGCGGGCGCTTCCAAAAATGCGACCGAGACACGGCCGGGACGAGGCGGCACCAAAATGACCCACGCATGCGAATCCACGACCTGAAACAACGACTGCGGGAAGCCGGTGCAGGCCCCAGCCACGAGCAGCGCATCCTGCGGCTGTGGTCCCACGCGCTGCCGCGCAACAGCGGCAGGCGCCTGCCGGCGAGCTTCTTTCCGTCGTCGCTGCTGGCGGCCCTGCCCGCCATCGAAGCGGAGCTTGCAGGCCTGGCGCGCATCCACGCGGTGCATCCCGGTGCCGATGGTTCCGAGCGGCTGCTGGTTGCGCTGGCGGACGGCCAGACGGTGGAGAGCGTGCTGCTGCCGCGGGATGGCCTGTGCGTCTCGTCGCAGGTGGGTTGCGCGGTCGGATGCCGGTTCTGCATGACGGGCCGCGACGGGTTGCTGCGCCAGGTGGGCAGCGCCGAGATCATTGCCCAGGTCGCGCTCGCGCGCATGCGCCGGCCGGTGCGCAAGGTGGTGTTCATGGGCATGGGCGAGCCGGCCCACAACCTGGACAACGTGATGGAGGCGATCGAGCTGCTCGGCACGGTCGGCAACATCGGCCACAAGAACCTGGTGTTCTCCACGGTGGGCGATCCGCGCGCGTTCGAAAGGCTGCAGCAGGCGCGTGTCAGGCCCGCGCTGGCGCTCTCCTTGCACACCACCAAGGCCGGCCTGCGCAAGAAGCTGCTGCCGCGCGCGCCGAACATGACGCCCGAGGAACTGGTCGGCGCAGGCGAGCGCTACGCCCGGGCCACCGGCTATCCGATCCAGTACCAGTGGACGTTGCTGGACGGCGTCAACGACGGGCCCGAGGAGATCGACGGCATCGTGAGGCTGCTCTCCGGCAAGTTCGGCGTGCTGAACATGATTCCCTTCAACGCCGTGGAGGGCGTGGCCTTCAGCCGTCCGTCGCTGGAGCGCTGCGAGCAGATGGCGCGCACGTTGCATCAGCGCGGCATCCTGACCAAGCTGCGCCATTCGGCCGGCCAGGATGTCGACGGCGGCTGCGGCCAGCTGCGGGCGCGCGCGGCCGAGGCAAGGGTGGTGCCGATTCGGTTCGCTCAGCCGAGCGAGGCCACCCAATCCCAGACCTGAGCAGGCGCCTCGACCATCACGTTGTGGCCGTGCGGCCCGAGCTCGCGCGCATCGGGGTCGATCTCGCGGGTCTGCGCCGTCGTGACCAGCGCGTCGTGTTGCCCGCGGGCAAGGTGGACCGGGCAGCGCGCGAGCGCCGCCAGTTCGGGCACCGGCGGCTTGCCCACGGCATGGGCCCGGGGATCCATCGCAAGACGCCAGCCGTCGTTATCGCGCGCAATGCCTCGTGCAGCGACGGCTGCCGCCGCATCGGCGATTCCGGCCAGGCCGCAGACCTTGAGGTACCTGTCCCACGCTTCTTCTTCCGTGGAAAATTTCTTCGTCGGCTGTAGCGCCAGCGCCTCCATGCGGCGCAGCTCGTCGTCGCTCCACGCGAGCTTGATGCCGGCCGCGAACACCCGGTGCGGCGCGACGCCGAACCAGCCCGTGGCCAGCGCGAGCGCGATCACCCCGCCGAGCGAATGCCCGAGCACCACGAGCCGGCCCTCGGGACGGATGTGCGGCAGCACGGCGCGCGCCACGCTGGCGGCGTACTGGCCGATGGCATAGGAGTCCTGCCGGTCGGACCGGCCGTGGCCCGGCAGGTCGGGCACGAGCCAGCGGCCGCTCCAGCGGGCACCGGCCTCGGCGCACATGGGCGACCACACCGCGCCGGTGGCGCCCATTCCGTGCAGCATGAGGAGCAGGTCCGGGCCTTCGCTGCCTTGTTCGATGTACATGTCCATTGCCTCCGTCGCATCTGCGACGGCGCAAGAATACTTGCCTCTGCGGGCTTTGCGTGCGGCGCCGGATACCTTCGGCTACTCGAACGCGATCTCTGCAACAAGTGGCGAGTCGGGCTCCTTGCCCAGCGCATTGGCGAGCGTGCTGCCCTGGCGGAACCAATAGCGGCAGCCGGTTCGGGTGAGCATCGTGACGCACATCAAGCCATCGGTCTGGACCACCCATGTGCCCGAGGCGCTGCCCGGTCCGCTCTTGTTGGCGAACTCGACGCGGCCGTCAGGCCGAAAGATCCAGTGCGACACCATGCCCGTCGACCGGTTCCTCGACTCGATGCCCTTGTCGATGAGCACGCTCTCGATCTCGGCCTTGCCCAGGTAGACGCGTTCCTCGGCTGCGGTCACGTGGGCGATCGGTGGGAAGAGCGCCATCGCGCTGAAGAACATCGAGCAGAAGATTCGCACTTGCATGATTCGCTCCGATCGAGCACATGGGTACCTACGCGATGAGCTCCCCGAACCTGCGGCGAATGCCACCCATCCACGATAGGCGAAGCACGCAGCTTCTTCAGGACCGAACTGCGAAGATGTGGCGATGATTTCGCGAAGAGAAAATCCTTCATGGCCTTCCGGAGCGAAGCAAACAGGAACAGAATCTCCGAGCGGTTCGCTGTGTTCAATGCCACTGCGGCAATCTCGAGAGATGCGTCCATGTACGAACGGCAACCACCAGCCAATGAGCGAGATCCGCTCGCATCCGCAAGCTTGCGGGGCCGAGCGGGAGTCGCAACAGCGGTTCAGTTCGCGGGCTTCGAGTTCGACTTCGAACGCGGCCAGCTGCGCCAGGGTGGCAGGCTGATCCCGCTCAGCCCCAAGCCCGATGCGCTGCTGCGCTTCTTCCTCGCCAATCCCCAGCGCCTCATCGGCAAGACGGAGTTGATGGACAGCCTGTGGCCGGACGTGGTGGTCACGCACGACTCGCTCGTGCATTGCATCGGCGAACTGCGCAGCCGCCTGGGCGATCACGGCGCGACATTGATTGCGACATCGCCGCGGCGCGGCTACATGTTCGACGCCGAGGTGCTGCCCGTGCAGCTCGATCGCGCGGATCCACCCGCGCGCCGGCCGCAAGCAGCGGCGGCGCCGGTGCAGCGGAGCCGATGGCTCTCGGTCGCCGCGCCGCTGTGCGTCAGTGCGATTGGCATTGCCCTCGCGATCTACATGGCGTCGACACCCAGGCCGCGGCGCAGATCGCCGGGCAAGCTTCCATCACGCTGAGGCTTCACGGCGCACGTCGCACTTCAACCAGCGAATGCCGCCTCGGGCAAGCCCCGCGCATCCGGCAGCTGAATGGCGAACAACGAACCGGACAGCGGCGCGGTCGCCAGTTGCTCCTCGCTCAGGCGCAAGGAGGCACTCGTGACAAACAGCGTGTCCAGGTTGTCGCCCCCGAAGCAGCAGCTGGTGGGACGCGGAACCGGCACGCGCAGGCGCTGCATGAGCTGGCCTTCCGGCGAGAAGCGCGCGATCTGCCAGGCGTCCCAGAGGGCGACCCACAGGCAGCCCTGGTCGTCGACCGTCAGGCCGTCGGGCTTGCCGTCGGAGGCCGCGATGGTGATCAGCGGGCGCCGGTTGCCGACGGTTCCGCAGGCGAGGTCGAAGTCGTAGCGGTAGATGGTCTGGCGGTACGTGTCGGTGACGTACATGGTCTTGTTGTCGGGGCTCCAGCCAATGCCGTTGGGCACCGTGAAACCGGTGTCGACCTGCTTCCAGCTGCCGTTCGCCTCGATGCAGAACAGGTGGCCCCGGTTGGCCGCCGCGGCCATGTCCATCGAACCGACCCACAGGCGCCCGCGCCGGTCGCACTTGCCGTCGTTGTAGCGAACATTGGTGCGGCCCGCCTCGGGGTGGCAAAACGCCGTCAGCCGCCGTGTGGAGAGATCGAGCGCCATGACCCCCCCTGGCGTTGCAACCAGCAGGCCGCCGCTGGCCTTGGGCACGACCAGGCTCGCCATGGTTCCGAGCGGCGTCTCGGTGTCCACGCCCGTCGCGGCGTCGTAGCGGTGCACCGAGGGCGTGAGGATGTCGACCCAGTAGAGCGCGTTGTCGCGAGGCGACCACATCGGTCCTTCGCCCAGCAGCGAACGCACTTCGCTCACGCAGCGCACTTCGACGGACGAGGTGGTTTCGGGCGGCGACTGGGTGGCAATGGACATGGCCTTGCCCGCCGCGCTGTGGGTGATGCTGCGGGCGGCGCCCATCAGCGCGGACGACAGGGTGTGGGCGCGCGCCGCGTCCAGCCGGCTCGCATCGGTGCAGATGGCGACGGCACCGATCGGGCGGCCTTCGTAGTCGAAGATCGGCGCGGCCACCGCCGCGCGATCCGGCGCGCGCTCGCCCTGCTCGATCGCATAGCCGCGTGCGCGCACCAGGTCGAATTCGGCATGCAGCTCGGTCGGCGTCACGATCGTGCGCGGCGTGAAGCGCTCCAGGTCGAGCGCCTGGATCAGCCGCCGCTGGCCCGAGGAATCGAGGTTCGCTGCAATCGCCTTGCCCGCCGCGGACGCATGCACCGGCAACCGCTGCCCGACCGCGGAGCGCGCGCTCGACGTCTCGTCCCCCGGCTCGCAGGCCAGGATGACCACGCACCTGCCATCGAGCACCGTGAGTTCGACGGTCTCGCCCAGCGCATCGCGCAGCCGCGCGAGCTCGTCCTGGGCCGCGACACGCAGATCGAACTCGCTCCATACGTCGTGCGCCAGCTCGAGCAGGCGCAGCCCGAGCTGGAAGGTCTTGTCGTAGGCGTTGTGCCGCAGCAGCCCTTCGCGCACCAGCGTCGCGAGGATGCGGTGCAGCGTGGCCTTGGGCAGGTCGCAGGCGCGCAGCAGCTCGGTGAAGGTCATCGGGCTGCGGCGTGCCGACACGATGTTCAGCAGGTGCATCGCCTTTTCCAGCACGCCCAGGCCCGAAGCCGAAGGCTTGGCGGCGTCGGAGGCCTGGTGCTTCGTTTCGGTGGCCGGAGGCTGGGCTGCGCTGTCTCGCCGGGAGTCGGCTCCGGGGGTGCGACGTGTCATGGATGCGTGGAGAAGAGTTCCAGAGGCGGAACGTGCGCGGGATTCTAGTTCGGGCCCGCCGCGCGCCGGCCGCCGGCACGGCTCATTCGAGCTTGATGCCGCGGCTGCGCACCACGTCCGCCCAGCGCGCCGTTTCGCCCTGCACATAGGCGTGCAGCTGCGCAGGGGTCGACGCTGCCGGCGTCACGCCGAAGCCGGCGAAGCGCTCGCGCACCGCCGGCGTGTCCATGGCTTCGCGCAGCAGCTTTTCGAGCTGCGCCACGCCCGCCGCGGGCACCTTGCGGCCCGCAAAGAGTGCGGCCCAGCCGGAGATGACGAACTCCTCGCCGAGCGAGCGCAGCACCGGCACGCCGGGCAGGCTCGCGAGGGGCTGCGCCGAGGTGACGGCCACCGCGCGCAGGCGGCCGGCCTGGATCAGCGGCAGCGCGACCGGAAGATTCATCACGCCCATGGACACGGTGCCCGCCGCGACATCGGGGATCAGCACGCTGTCGCCCTTGTAGGGCACCGGCAGCAGGCGCGTGCCGAGCTTGCGGTTGAGCAGCTCGGTGGCCAGGTGCGAGAGCGTGCCGACGCCGCTGTTGCCGGCGCTCAGCTCGCCCGCGCGGCCGCGGGCCACGAGATCGTCGAGGCTGCGCACCGGCGAGCCGGCCCCCACGGCCAGCACCAGCGGCTGCGTCGAAATCATGCCCACAGGCTGCAGGTCCCGCTGCACGTCGTAGCCCAGGTCGCTGCGCAGCGCCGGCAGGATGGTCATGGTGGTGCTGCCCATCAGCAGCATGTGGTCGTCATTGCTCGAGGCCACCATCGCGGTGCCGGTGATGCCGCCCGCGCCCGGACGGTTGTCGACCACCAGCGGCTGGCCGAGGCGCGGCCCGATCAGCTCGGCCAGGATGCGCACGGAGCCATTGCCTGCGCCGCCCGGCGCGAACGGAACGATCACGGTGACGGGCCGCGTGGGCCACGCCGCCTGAGCGCGGGCGGGCACGGGCCAGAGCGACGGTGCCGCCGAGGCAGCCAGCAGGCCGAGCATGGCGCGGCGCGGAAGCGGGAGAGCAGTTGCCGAAGTTCGCATGGCGGGGTCCCGGGTCCGGCGGCTCATTCGGTCTTGATACCCGCGTCGGCCGCGAGCTTCTTGTAGAAGGCCGCTTCATCGCGCAGGCTCTTCGCGAACTCCGCGGGACTCGAGCCCACGCGCACCACGCCGCGCTCGCGCAGCTTGGCTTCGGTGTCGGGCAGGCGCAGGAACGCCTGGATCTCGGCCGCGAGCCTGTCGACGATGACGGCCGGCGTGCCGGCCGGCGCCATGACACCGTGCCAGGGATTCATCTCGAAGCCCTTCACGGACTCGGCGATCGGCGGCAGCTCGGGCGCGAAGAACACCCGCTGCGCCGTCGAGACGCCAAGCGCGCGCAGCTTGCCCGATTGCACTTGCGGCCAGGAGGTGGCGGCCGCATCCATCGCGGCATCGATCTGTCCGCCGAGCAGGTCGGTCAGCATGGGCGCGGAACCCTTGTAGCCGACATGGACCATCGAGGTGCCGGTTTTCTGCATGAAGAGTTCCATGCCCACGTGCAGCGCCGAACCCGCACCGGAAGAGCCGTAGCTCAGTTGCCCCGGATGCGCCTTGAGGTACGCAAGGAACTCGGGCAGCGTGCGCGCCGGCACCTTCTGCGGATTCACCACCAGGATCAGCGGCGTGATGCCCACCATCGTGACCGCGGCGAAGTCCTTCACCGGATCGTAGGGAAAGGCCTCGGGCCGCACGGCGGGATTGATGGCGTTGGCCGCGACATTGCCCATGCCGATGGTGTAGCCGTCCGGCGCGGCCTTGGCGACCACCGCCATGCCCACGCTCGAACCGGCGCCGGGCTTGTTGTCGACCACCATGGGCTGGCCCCATCGGGTCTGCAGGTGCGTGGCGATCATGCGCGCCATGGCGTCCGCGGCACCGCCGGCCGGCACCGGCACGATGAACTTGATCGGCTTGGACGGATACGCAGCCGGCGCAGACTGGGCCTGCGCGCCGCCGAAGGCGGGAAGCAGCGCGCAGGCAAGCGCGAGGCGCAGGACGATTCTCTTGTCTTTGCGGAACACCATCTTTGTCTCCTTGGATTTCTTCAGGCTGCCGACCAGCGCGCGATCAGCGCCCTGGCGCGGCGGGTCAGTTCGTCGATCGAAATGCCCGGCGTGTAGAGACCGGACCCGATGCCGACCCCTGATGCACCGGCCGCCTTGAAAGAGCCGATGTTGTCGGCGTTGACGCCGCCGACACTGAACATCGGCGTCCCCGCAGGGAACACGGCGGCCCATGCCTTCAGTGCCGCGGTACCCAGCAGCTCGGAGGGAAAGAGCTTGAGGGCGTCGGCTCCCGCCCGCAGGGCCGCGAAGCCTTCGGTGGGGGTGGCCACGCCGGGCATCGAATACACCCCCCGTGCCTTGGTGCGGCGCACGACACCGGCGTCGAAGTGGGGCGACAGCACCAGCTGCGCGCCGGCGTCGACGACCCGGTCGACCTGCGCGGCGGTCATGACGGTGCCCGCTCCGATCTGCACATGGTCACCGAACTCGCGTGCGAGAGCCTCGATGCTGGCGACCGCCTGCGGCGAATTCAGCGGCACTTCGATGCAGCGGACGCCACAGGCTTCCAGCGCATGCCCCACCTGGAGCACCTCGCCGGGCGCGATCCCGCGCAGGATGGCAATGATCCCGTTCATGCCATTTCCTTTGCGAGACCGGCCTGGAGGGCGACGCGCCATTGCCCTCGCGTGGTCGCCCCGTCGCTCGCGCGGCGCGTGTCCACCCCGGCGATGCCGAGCGCGGTTTCGTAGCGGCCGCACAGGTCGTCGTCACCCAGCAAGGTGACGCTGCGCTGCGGATGCCGCGCGGTCGCGCTCGCGATCTCCAGGCCGATCAGGATGCCCGAGAGATAGTCGGGCAGGCCCTGCGGATCGATGTCGCCCATGAGCCCGGCGGTGCGCGCCGCAAACACCACGTGCAACGCGTTGCCATGCTGTGCCAGGCCCAGCCTGACGCCGGCATCGAAGGTCTCGGGCCGCGCCGTGCCGAACGCCATGAGCCGGCCGAGAATGCCGTGCTTCGTCAGCAGGCCGTAGAACTCGCCGGTCATGAAGGTCTCGAAGCGCTCGACCTTGCCCTCCTCGCCCATCCAAGCCCATTTGCTGTGCGTGCCGGGCAGCACGCAGCAGTCGCCGGCCGCAAGGCCTGCGCCCCAGAGCTGGGTTTCCTCGCCGCGCATCACGTCGTGCACACCGTCGATGCCGATGCAACGGATGCCGGGCACGATGTGCAGCACCGCACCGGGCCTGACCTGCACCCGCACCAGCTGCGACGCGGCGGCCGGCAGCCCGGCCGGACAGGCGACATAGGGCGCCTCTCGCCAGCCCTGGCGGCTGCCGATCATGCCGCTCGCAATCAGCGGCACCGCATGCGTGTCGATCCAGTCGCCGCACAGCGCCAGCAGTGCCTCGGCGAAACGCCGGTCGGGCACGGCCATCACGCCGCCGGGTGCGCTGCGGGCTTCGAGCAGGCCGCCATGCGCATCGAGCAGGCTCGCGCGCAGGTTCGAAGTGCCCCAGTCGATGGCGATCAATGACGCCTTCATTGCGAAGCACCTTTCTTTCTGAGGAACTGCCAGACTTCCGGGGCGGGCTCGATGCCCAGGCCCGGGCCCTCGGGCAGATGGAAGACCCCGGCGTCGCAGCGCATTGCGGTGCGCACGTACTTCAGGTTGCGGTCGAAGACCGAGTGCTGGTATTCGTGCATCGGCGCATTGGGCAGCGCCGCCGTGACGTGCAGGCTCGCGGCCTGGTAGATGCCCAGGCCGATGCTGGCGTGCGGGATCACCTTCATGTGGAACGCATGGGCCATGCGGCCGATCTGCATGAACTGGCTGATGCCGGTGTGTCCCATCTCGGGCTGCACGATCGACATCGCGCGCCGCTCCAGCCGGGGGCGGTACTCGAAGACCGTGCGCCATTCCTCCCCCAGCGCGAGCGGCACGCGCACGCTCGCGCCCACATGGGCCTGGCCCTCGATGTCCTCGGGCTGGCAGGGGGCCTCGACGAAGTAGGGCCTGTAGGGCGCGAGCTGGTCGATGAGCTGCACCGCTTCCTGCGCGGTGAACTTCCAGTGCAGGTCGACCATCAGCCTGACGCCGTCGCCCAGGCCCTCGCGCAGCGACCGCATCTCGGCCACGATGCCGTCGAAGGACACGGCCGCGTGGTACTTGAAGGCATCGAAGCCCTTGGCGACGAAGCCGCGCGCAAGCTCGAGCCGGTCCGCGAGGCTCGCGCCCGGAAGGCCGGACACGTAGGCCGGCACGGTCTCGAGCCGCTGGCCGCCGAGCAGCTTGACCACGGGCTGGCCCACCAGCTTTCCGAAGAGGTCCCACACCGCGATGTCGACACCCGCGATGGCGTCGACGTAGAAGCCGCCGAAGAAGCCGCGCACGCGCATCAGGTCGTACAGGTCTTCCTGGATCACCACCGCGTCGCGCGGATCGCGGCCCACGATCACCGGCCCGATCACGTCGTCGATGATGCTCGTGACCGCATCGGGCGCGACGATGCCGTAGGTCTCGCCCCAGCCGACGGTGCCGTCGTCGGCGGTGATCCTGATCAGCACCGACATGTCGGTCGACGGATAGATCGCGCGATTGCCGCTGCGCACGAGGTAGCCGCGCTCGTTGATCTTCTCGCCGGGGCCCAGCGGCCCGAGGTAGGGCGTGTCGCGCGGCAGCGAGACGATGAAGCTCTCGACCTGCGCGATCTTCGCGAAGCCGGTCATGGCAGCCGGTCCTGCGGCAGCAGCAGGTCCGCGATGTCCGCCAGGAAGGCGTCGACGTCCGCCATGTCCTGCGCGTCGAGCAGCGGGCCCGGCATGCGCTGGCGCGTGTCGGCGATGAGGCCGCGCTTCTTGAGCACGTACTTCGTCAGCGACCAGCGAAACACCGCCTGCACGTTCAGCACCGGCAGCATGCGCGTGAAGAGCGCGCGGACCCGGTCGGCGTCGCCCGCGCGATGCGCCTTGAAGAGCGCGGTGTGCACCTCCGCCAGCTCGATCGCGGGCATGGTGCCGGCCGCGCCGCGGCGCAGTTCGTCGGTGATGTAGCGCCCGCCCGCGCCGCCGAAGACACCCAGCAGGCTGGCCGGCGCCTTTTCGCGCAGCACCGAAAGGCGCTGCCCGCTCGGCAGCGTTTCCTCCTTGACATAACGGATCGACGGAACCGCCGCCAGGACTTCGAGCACCACCTCGGGGTCCAGCCCCGCGCCCACCGGCGGCGGCACGTTCTGCAGCATCAGCGCAGTCCCCTCGGCCGCCCGCGCGACCTCGCTGAAATAGGCGATCTGCCCGGCCGCGCCTTTGCGGTCCGGCGGCACCGCCACCATCAACGCGGCCGCGCCGCGCGCGCTTGCCTCGGCCGCGAGGCGAACGGTCGTCGCGGTCTCGCCGCTCGAAACGCCAGCGATCACCGGAACGCGGCCCGCCACTTCGGCCAGCACGACATCGAGGAGCGATTGCCGTTCGTCGGGCGCGAGCTGGCCCACCTCGCTCGCGACGCCCGGGTAGGTCATGCCATCGACGCCGCACCGGAGCAGATATTCGACCAGCCTGCGCAGCGAAGCCGCGTCGGGCCGCCCCTGGGCATCGAAGGGGGTGGGAAGAACAGGGAAGACACCTGTCAATGAAGGACGCTCGGCCATGAAAGTTCTGCTGTTAGTTCCAATGAATGGAAATTATCTTTCTGACCCTTCTCAAGGTAATCTGGTATTAACCCTGAAGAGGCGCCGATGCGCGGGCAGACATCCAGCCTCGACATCGCCCGAGCGAGCAGCGAATTTGCCTAGTTTTTCCATTTAACGGAAAACTTTGTCAGGCACATAATTGTGTCCTGATGAAACCATCCTGCGTTGCCCTTGGCCGGTGGACCGCAACGCTGTGGCTCGCCCTGCCCTTGGCCCTGCTGCCCTGTGCGAGCACCGCCGGCGCGCCGGCCATGGATGCGACGCCGCGGCAGGGCGGCGCGGTCCAGATCACACGGGCCGAACTGCTGTCCGTTCCCGGCACGGGCTATTCGGCCCCGCCGCGGCGCATTGAGGACGCCGGCCTGCCGCGCGAGGGATGGCAGGCGATCGACCTGCCGCGCACGGCCGCGCGCGAGCTGGTGCCCACGCCGGCCGGCGGTGTGCGCACCGTCACCGACTGGTACCGCATCGATCTGGCCGGGCTCGCGCCACCGGCGCAGCAGCCGCTGCTCCTGTACCTTCCGCGCTGGAAGACCCTGGGCCGCATCGCGGTGTACGGCGATGGCGTGCTGCTCTACCAGTCGCAGGGCAGCGCGGTGCACAACGGCTACAACCATCCGCTGCTGCTGCCGCTGAACGCGGCGGCGAACACGCCTTCACCGGTGTCGGTGCTGATCCGCGTCGATCGCCTGCCCAGCAGCGGGAGCGGGTTCTCCACCGTGTGGGTGGGCGGCGAGAATTCGCTGAGCTGGCGCTATCTGCTGCGCCAGCTGCTGCAGGTGCAGCTGCCGTTCATGGGCAGCGCGGCCTTCCTGGCGGTGGGGGCCTTCGCCTTCGCGGTGTGGCTGGGCAAGCGGCGCGAATCGCTCTACCTGCTGTTCTTCGCCATTTCGGCAATGGCCTTCCTGCGCATGCTGCACTACTTCGTGAGCGGCGACTACCTGCTGGTCTCGGACGAGTGGTTCGAATGGATCACCGTGGCTTCGCTGCTCTGGCTGATCATCCTCATCCACCTGTTCCTGCAGCGCCTGCACCAGCAGCCCTCGCGCTGGCTCACGCGCTTGTCGGTGGGGCTGGCGCTGGCCTGCAGCGTTGCGACGCTGCCCCATGTGTCCAGGGCGATCCCCAGCCTCTACCTCTTCACGCCGCTGCTCAACCTGGCGGTGCTGCCCGTCACGGTGCTGATCTTCGCGGTGAACCTGCGCAAGGCGCTGCGCGCCAAGTTTCCCGAGGGGCGGCTGGTGGCGGGCTGGGCCGTGCTGGCGCTGGCCTTCACTTCCTATGACGGGCTGCTGCAGAACAACCTGGTAAGCCCGGAGAGCGTGTACACCTCGCCTTACGCCATCATCAGCCTGTTCTTCATCTTCTCGTACATCATGTTCCAGCGCTACACGGGCGCCTTCGCCGAGGTGGCCCGGCTGAACAAGGGCCTCGCCCAGCGCCTGCAGGCGCGCGAGGCCGAGCTGGAGCAAAGCTACCAGCGGCTGCGCGTGATCGAGAACGAGCAGATGCTCGGCGCCGAGCGCCGGCGCCTGATGCAGGACATGCACGACGGCCTCGGCTCGTCGCTGATCAGCGCCATCCGATCGGTGGAGCAAGGCGCCATGAGCGGCACCGAGATCTCGGGCGTGCTCAAGGGCTGCATGGACGACCTGAAGCTGGCCATCGATTCGATGGAGAGCGTGGACGCCGACCTGCTGCTGTTGCTGGCCACCCTGCGCTTTCGCCTGGCGCCGCGCATCGAGAGCGCCGGCCTCGCGCTGCACTGGCAAGTGCAGTCGGTGCCCGCGCTGTCCTGGCTGGACCCGGGCAGCGCACTGCACATCCTGCGCATCATGCAGGAGTGCGTGGCCAACGTGCTGCGCCACACGCGGGCCACCGTCATCCGCTTCAGCACGGCGACGGACGGCCAGGGCGTCTGCGTGGTGATCGAGGACAACGGCGCGGGCTTTGCCGTGGAAGAGGCCCTGCGCCGAAGCGGCCGCGGGCTGCGCAACCAGCAGCGGCGAGCCCTGGCCATCGGCGGCACGGTGCGCTGGGAATCGGGCAGCGGCGGAACGCGCTTCACGCTCTGGCTGCCCCTGCACCATGGGGAGGGTGCCGGCAAGACCATGAGCGCCGCCTGAGATTGCTGTTGCTAGGATGCCGCCATGTCCTCGACCCCCGCCAGCTACACGGTTCAGCAGCTCTCGGCCGACGACGGTCCGCTGATGACGGAGCTTCTCGCTGTTTTCGGCAAAGCCTTCGACGAACCGGCCACCTACGGTGCCCGCCGCCCCCGGCCTGCGTACCTGCGGCAGTTGCTGGGCACCGACTATTTCATTGCATTGGCGGCGCGCGAGGGATCGCAAGTCATCGGCGGCCTCGCGGCCTACGAGCTGAAAAAGTTCGAGCAGGAGCGCAGCGAGATCTACATCTACGACCTCGCCGTTGCCGCCGAGCACAGGCGCCGGGGCGTCGCGACCGCGTTGATCCGCGAGCTCCAGCGCATCGGCGCCGAGCGCGGGGCCTATGTGATCTTCGTGCAGGCCGATCCGCCCGATGCGCCGGCCGTCGCGCTGTACACGAAGCTGGGCGTGCGCGAAGACGTGCTGCATTTCGACATTCCGGTGCCGCCGGTGCAACCCGTGCAGGCGTCCTGAAATCGATGGCCCTCACGCGCGACAACTGGCCGAGCCGCACCGCCGTGCAAGCCTCGCTGGGCGCCCGGTTCACCCTGCCGCCCCTGCCCCCGCCGATCCAGGACTGGTTCGCATGGTGCCGCCGCATGGGGAGCCGGTCCCTTGTGCTGGAGGCGCCGAGCTGGCGCGAAGATGGAGGCGGCGTGCTCACCGGCTCGGGCGCCGTCGACGCGCCCAGCCTGCTGGCCGACATGGAAGGCTACCGCTTCATCCTGGACCCGAAGGCGAGCACGCCCGAGCATCTGGTGTGGAGCGACGCCGTGGATGCGGGCCTGTGGCAGCCGCACTGGGTAGTCCTGCAGAACGCCGATGGCGACCCGCTGATCGGCGACATCAGCCAGCCCGAGGTGCCGGTGCTGTGGGACTGGCACGGGAGCGGCCGCTGGTCGCCGCAGCCGCTGTTCCCGAATCTCCAGACGCTGATGGCGCGCATCCGGGTGCATGTGCCGCCTTCGCTGCCGAGGGGCGGTGCGCCCACGGTCTTCCACACGGTGCACCTGACGGACCTGGGCGACGAGCCCCTGCGGGTGCTGACGGCGCTCAAGGCGCATCCGGACTACAGGCACCTCGCGGGCGCAAGCCTGCTGAAGCTCAGGCATCGGCTGCCGCTGCCGCTGCTGGACGACAGCGTCAGCGTTGCCCTGAAGGACGAGCTTGTCCATCGCTTCGAGGCGCTGGGTGCTCGGGTGAAGGTGGTCGAAAGGATCTACCGGCACGCCGACGGAAATACATAGCCTTGTGGCAGAGCGCTGGGGTCCGGTGCCGAGATCGGCCGCGAGCGCGTTCTGCGTGACACGAGCTCCGGGCTTTTCTATCCGGCAGCGGAAGCGCCCGCCACGCGGTCCAGCGCGTCCATCGCATCGGCCGGCAGTTCCAGCTTTGCCGCTGCCAGATTCTCGCGCAGGTGCGCGACCGACGAGGTGCCGGGGATCAGCAGGATGTTGGGCGAGCGGCGCAGCAGCCATGCCAGCGCCACCTGCATCGGCGTGGCGCCCAGGCGCTGCGCCACGTCGGAGAGCCCCGAAGACTGCAGCGGGCTGAAGCCGCCAAGGGGAAAGAACGGAACATAGGGAATGCCGTCGCGCGCCAGCGCATCGATCAGCGCATCGTCGTTGCGGTGCACGAGGTTGTAGTGGTTCTGCACGCAGGCGATGCGGCAGATGCGGCGGCCTTCGGCCACCTGGGCCGCCGTCACGTTGCTCAGGCCGACATGGCGCACGAGGCCCTGGCGCTGCAAGTCGGCCAGCGCCGCGAGCGGCGCCTCGATCGAGCCCTCGGCCGGGCCGTGCACGTCGAACATGAGGCGCAGGTTCACCACCTCCAGCACCTCCAGGCCCAGGTGGCGCAGGTTGTCGTGCACCGCCTGCGCGAGCTCCGCGGGCGAGAACGCCGGCAGCCAGCCGCCGGTGCCGTCGCGGCGCGCGCCGATCTTGGTGACGATGACAAGGTCCTTCGGATACGGCGCGAGGGCCTCGCGGATGACCTGGTTGGTGATGTGCGGGCCGTAGAAGTCGCTGGTGTCGATGTGGTCGACGCCATTCGCGACCGCCTCGCGCAGCACGGCCACGGCCGCCTCGCGGTCCCTGGGCGGGCCGAACACGCCGGCACCGGCGAGCTGCATCGCGCCGTAGCCGAGCCGATGGACGGCGCGGTCGCCGAGGGTGAAGGTGCCGGGGGTCTGCGTGCTGGACATGGTGTCTTTCCTGAAGCGCTGAAGTGGGGGAACGAGGTCGTGAAGCCCAGTCTAGGCAGCGCCTCGCTGCTTGATAACCCACCATAATCGGCACAGCCTGTGCGGAATTCCAGACAATGAACGTCGACCTCGGGGATCTGAACGCCTTCGTGGCGGTGGCGGGAGCCAAGGGCTTTCGCGACGGCGCACGCCTGAGCGGCACAAGCGCTTCGGCCCTGAGCGAAGCGGTGCGCCGGCTGGAGACCGAGCTCGGCGTGCGGCTGCTCCACCGCACGACGCGCAGCGTGCGGCCCACCGAAGCCGGAGAACGCCTGCTCGAGCGGCTGAGGCCCGCGCTGGCTGAAGTCGGTGCGGCGCTGGACGTGGTGAACGGCTTTCGCGACCGGCCCACCGGCACGCTCAAGCTCAACGTGCCGATCAGCGCCGCGCGGCTCGTGCTGCCGTCGATCGTGCCGGGCTTTCTTGCGGCCTATCCCGACATCTCGCTCGAAGTGATTGCCGAGGACGGTTTTGTCGATGTGCTGGCCGCCGGCTGCGATGCCGGCATCCGCTACGACGAGCGGCTCGAGCAGGACATGGTCGCGGTGCCGATCGGCCCGCGGCTGCAGCGCTTCGCGGTCGCGGCGGCCCCGGCGTATCTCGATCGGCACGGCCGTCCGCAGCATCCGCGCGAGCTGCTCGGCCATGCCTGCCTGCGCGGGCGCTTTGCCAGCGGGTCGATGCCTCCATGGGAGTTCGAACGCGACGGCGAAAGCCTGCGCATCGACGTGACGGGACAGCTGATCGTGCGGATCGGCGCGGCGGCCGATCTCACGGTCGATGCGGCCATCGCCGGTGCCGGCGTGGTCTACCTGTTCGAGGACTGGCTTCGGCCGCATTTCGAAAGCGGCGCGCTCGAGCCGATCCTGGAGCCCTGGTGGCTGCGCTTCCCGGGCCCGTTCCTCTACTATCCGGGCCGCCGGTTGCTGCCGGCGCCGCTGCGGGCGTTCGTGGATTTCGTACGGGGCACATGAGAAAGCGACGGGCTTCACCGCCCCGGCACCACGGCCGCAGCAGCACCCACTTCCCTGGAGTTTTCGTGTACGTATCCAAGCACCACGCGCTGCCCGAGCCCGCCGAAGCCCAGGCCCTGATCGAAGCCCACCCGCTGGGCGCATGGGTCGTGCCCGGCAGCGAAGGCCTGGTCGCCAACCATGTTCCCTTCCTGCTGGACAGGTCGCGCGGCCCGTTCGGAACACTGATGGGCCACGTGTCGCGTGCCAACCCGGTGTGGAAGCTGCTGCCTGCCGCGGGGCATTCGGTGGTCATGTTCCAGGGTCCGCAGTCCTACATCACGCCCGGCTGGTATCCGGGCAAGCAGGCGCACGGAAAGGTCGTGCCGACCTGGAACTACGCCGTCGCCCATGCGCACGGCGTGGCGCGGGCCATCGACGACGAACACTGGCTGCGCGGCATGCTGACGCGCCTCACGGCCGCCCATGAGTCCTCGAAGCAATTGCCCTGGCAGATGACGGACGCGCCGGCGGATTTCATCGACAGGATGCTGCGTGCCGTGGTGGGCATCGAGATTCCGATCGAGCGCTTGGTCGGCAAGCTCAAGGCAAGCCAGGACGAGGACCTGCAGGACCGGTGGGGCACCGTGAACGGACTGGCCGCCGAAGGCACCGAGAACGCGGCGGCGATGGCGCGCCTCGTCGAACATGCCGCCCGGCAGCAGCGCTGACGGGATCGCCATGCTGCTGTATATGCTCGATCTCGCCGGCATCGCGGTGTTCGTAATCAGCGGCGTGCTGGCGGCGGGCCGTGCGGACCTCGACTGGCTGGGCGTGGTGGTGATCGCCTCCGTCACGGCCGTGGGCGGCGGCACGCTGCGCGACCTGCTGCTGGACCGCCATCCGGTGTTCTGGATCCGCGAAGTGCGCTATGTGTACGCGATCCTGGCGGCGACCGCGGCCGCCATCGCATGGGTTCATTTCTTCCCGCTGCCCGAGCACGCGCTGGCCTTGGCCGATGCGCTGGGCCTCGCGCTCTTTGCGATGACCGGCGCGCAGGTGGCCGAGGAGCGGCGCCTGCCGGCGCTCGTCGTGATCCTGATCGGCACCATGACCGGCGCCGCCGGCGGCCTGTTGCGCGATGTGCTCACCGACCGCATTCCGCTGCTGCTGAGCAGCGGCATCTATGGCTCTGCCGCCATCGCGGGCATTGCGGCCTACCTGCTGCTGCAGGCCGCCGGAATGCCGCGCCGCTGGGCCTTTCACGCGGGGCTGCTGCTGGTCGTGGCGCTCCGGCTCGGCGGGATCTACGGCGGATGGCACCTGCCGATGCTGCGGCTTTCGGCTTGAGTGCGCGCCACGCGCGAAGCTACTTGCCCCGCCTCATCGCTTCGCCTTCAAGCTCTGCTCGCGGAACGCCGCCTCGCCGGCGGTGGAGATCTCGACCCACTTCTTGTCGGGTGCGGCCTCTTCGGCATAGTTGTCGTGCCAGTTCCACCACTTGTAGGTGGGCGTCTGCGGGTAGCCCTCGGGCGAGTCTTCCCACACCTCCTGCCGGCCCAGCGGCGTGACGTCGAGGTAGTTCCAGGTGTTGCCCATCTGCTCGTCGCCGCGGTTGTTGAGGAAGTAGGTGCGGAACACGCGGTCGCCTGCATCGCGGTAGAACACGTTGGTGCCGTGCCATTCGTGCACGCCGAAGTCGGCGTCGAAGCTGTCGGTGAGCGTGAACCACGGGATCTCCCAGCCCATGCGCGCCTTCAGCCGCGCGATGTCCGCCTGCGGCGCACGCGAGACGAAGACGAGGGTGGTGTCGCGCGCGTTCAGGTGGGCGACGTGGGCGACCTGGTCGGCCACCATGGAGCAGCCGCGGCAGGCGTGGTCGGGCCAGCCGAACACGCCGGGCTCGAAGAAGGCGCGGTAGACGATCAGCTGGCGCCGGCCGTCGAACAGCTCGGGCAGGCTGACCTTGCCCGCGGGTCCTTCGAAGGCATAGGTTTTTTCCACGGCCATCCACGGCATGCGCCGGCGCTCGGCGGCCAGCGCGTCGCGCGCGCGGGTCTGGGCCTTTTCCTTCACGAGCAGCTGCTCGCGGGCCGCTTCCCACGCCTCGGGCGAAACGACCGGTGGGGTGTGCATGGCGGGCGCGGTGCCCTTCTTTCCGTTCTCGGTGGAACTCGTCATGGCTTGGATCTCCTGGTTGGGCGAGAAGAAAAGTTTGGCACCGCCCACCCCGCCGCGGGAGTAACAAGTTTGGCGGGATTGCGGCTTTCCGCGCCGGGCCCGGTTCCTGCTATCCGGTGGTTTCCCCCCACCGCCCGCAGAGAACAACGCCATGACCACCACCAGCTTTCGCTCCACCCGCCGCACTGCGCTGCACATGCTCGCGGCAGGCGCCGCCTCGCTCGCCCTGCCCGCCTTCGCGCAATGGCCCGACAAGCCGATCAAGATCATCGTGACCTTTCCGCCGGGCGGCTCCAGCGACGTGCTCGCGCGCCTGCTCGCGGAACAGCTGTCGAAGAAGCTGGGACAGCCCGTGGTCGTGGACAACAAGCCCGGCGCGGGCGGCACCATCGGCGGCGCGCAGGTGGCCGCGGCCGCGCCCGACGGCTACACGCTGATGCTCTCGAACACCACGCCGATCGCGCTCGGCCCCTTCACGCTCGACAAGCAGCCCTACGATCCGGTGGCAGGCTTCAGCCACATCGCCTACCTGGGCGCGGCGCCGCTGGTCATCATGGCCAGCAAGCCGTCGGGGTTCAAGAGCTATGCGGACTTCGAGGCGGCCGGACGCAAGGACGGCCGCATGGACTTCGGCTCGGGCGGCCCCGGTTCGATCGGCCACATCCACGGCGAGCTGCTCAAGAAGATCACCGGGATCAACATGGTGCACGTGCCCTACCGCGGTGGCGCGCCGATGACCACCGACCTGATCGCCAACACCATTCCGGTGGGCATCGACGTCATCACCGCCTACGTTCCCTTCTTCAAGAGCGGACAGCTGGTGCCCCTGGCCGTGACCGGCGCCCAGCGCTCGCCGCTGATGCCGGACGTGCCGAGCATCGCCGAGCTCAAGCAGCCGAAGCTGGTGCTCGAGAACTTCTTCGGCCTGTCCGGCCCGGCCAGGCTGCCGGAAGACGTGGTGGCGCGGCTCAACGCGGCCTGCAACGAGGTGCTGGTGATGCCCGAGATCCAGAAGAAGCTCACCGACCTGGGCATCGTGGCCAAGCCCGAAACCGTCGCCATGTTCAACGGTTTCGTGAAGGAGCAGGTGAACGTGCTGGGTCCGACGGTCAAGGGCGCGGGCATCAAGCTCTGACGAGACGGCCTCGGCGCCTGCGCGGCGGCGCCCAGGAACGTTCTGCCGCAGCAGCCCTGCTTGCGCCATGGCCGGATAATACGTATGATACGCATCATGCGAAATACAAAGCACAGCACAAGGGCGGCGGCCAAGGAAGCCTCGCACGAGCGCATCCTGTCCGTGGCTGCCCGTGCGATCCGCCGCAGCGGCTACGACGGCACCGGCGTGGCCGACATCATGAAGGAAGCCGGCCTGACCCATGGCGCCTTCTACGCCCATTTCCCGTCGCGCGAAGCCATGCTGGCCGAAGCGGCGGGCCGGGCCTGCACCGAATCGGCCGCGGCGGCCGCACAAGTCGCTTCCGACGAGCCCTCCGGGCAGGCCCTGGCCTCCATGCTGCGCGCCTATCTTTCGCCGGAGCATGTGGCGCACGCGGAGACGGGGTGCCCGCTGGCCGCGCTGGGCTCGGAAACGCCACGCCAGGCCGCCGAGGTGCGGCGCGTGACCACGCGGTACGTCAAGGAAATGATCGATCTCGTCGCCCGCCAGTCGCCCGACTGGGGGCAGCCCGCGGCGCATGAACGCGCACTGGTGACCGTTGCCACCATGGTCGGCACCTTGCTGCTGGCACGTGCGGTCGACGAGCCGGCGCTGTCGGCCGGCCTGCGCGAGGCGACGCTCAAGCATTTGACGCCGGCCTGAATCCACCGCGGCACGAATCCCACATCCCTTTCTGTTCGACCAAAAATATGATGACCATCATGCGACATAAGCGGAACCCCACCGGCAAGGCGCGCGCGCTTCCGCTCCTTTTCGCGCTCGCATTCCAGGGGCTCGCCGCGGCCGCAGCGCTCACGGCGTTGCCGGCCCGGGCGGACGAGACATCGCCCGTCGGCCTGTGGAAGAACGTCGACGACGTCAGCGGCAAGCCGCGGGCGCTGATCCGCCTCACCGAATCGAACGGCGTCCTCCAGGGAAAGATCGAGAGGGTGTTCCCGGCGCCGAACGAAGACCCGAATCCGACCTGCGAGAAGTGCGAAGGCGCCAACAGGAACGCACCGGTCGTCGGGCTGGTGATCCTCAGCGGCCTCGCCAAGGAAGGCGGCGAATACGCCGGCGGCCAGATCCTCGATCCCGACAACGGCAAGGTCTACCGCAGCACTGTGCGCCTGACCGACAACGGCAAGAAGCTCAGCGTGCGCGGCTACATCGGTGTGCCAATACTGGGCCGTTCACAGACCTGGATACGCCAGGAACAAGGAAAACCATGAAAGCATTTGTTCTCGATCGATACGGCAAGAAAGCCGCGCTGCGGCCGGCCGACGTGCCGACGCCGGAGCTGCGCGATGACGAGGTCCTGGTCGAGGTGCATGCCGCAGGCCTGAACCTGCTGGACGCCAAGATCAGGAACGGCGAGTTCAAGCTCATCCTGCCGTACCGCCTGCCCCTGGTGCTGGGGCACGACGTGGCCGGCGTCGTGGCCAAGGTCGGCCCGCGCGTGCGGCAGTTCAAGCCGGGCGACGAGGTCTATGCGCGGGCGGACGATTTCCGGATCGGCACCTTCGCCGAGTTCGTTGCGGTCAAGGAGGCGTCGCTCGCGCTGAAGCCGCAGGGCCTCACGATGGAAGAAGCCGCTTCCATTCCGCTGGTGGCCCTGACGGTGTGGCAGGCACTGGTCGAGAAGGCCGGGCTCAAGAAGGGGCAGAAGGTCTTCATCCAGGCGGGCTCCGGCGGCGTGGGCACTTTGGCCATCCAGCTGGCCAAGCACCTGGGCGCCAGCGTGGCGACGACCACGGGCCCGACCAATGTCGAGCTCGTGAAGCGCCTGGGCGCGGATGTCGCCATCGACTACCGCACGCAGGACTTCGAGGACGTGCTGCGCGACTACGACGTGGTCCTGAACAGCCAGGACGGCAAGACGCTCGAGAAATCCCTGCGCGTGCTCAAGCGCGGCGGCAAGCTCATCTCCATCTCCGGACCGCCCGACCCGGCATTCGCCAAGCAGAGCGGCGCACCCGGCTTCGTGAAGCTGGCCATGCGGCTGCTGAGTTCGGGCATCAGGCGCCGGGCCAGAAACCGCGGCGTCGATTACTCGTTCCTCTTCATGAGGGCGAACGGTACCCAGCTGCGCGAGATCACGCGCCTGATCGAAGCCGGTGCCATCCGGCCCGTGATGGACCGCGTGTTCCCGTTCGAATCCACCAATGAAGCCCTGGCCTATGTCGAAGCAGGCCGCGCCAAGGGCAAGGTCGTCGTCAAGCTCAAGTGAGCCCCGTTCATTTCCCGTTCCCTTCTTTTCCTGGAGATTCCTCATGAAGATCGAAAATTCCGTCGCCCTCGTCACGGGCGCCAATCGCGGCATCGGCCTGGCGTTCGCGCGCGAGCTGCTGGCCCGCGGCGCCCGCAAGGTTTACGTGGGCGCCCGCAACCCTGAAACCGTGACCCAGGCCGGCGTCCAGGCGCTGCGCCTGGACGTCAACAATCCGCAAGACGTGGCGGCTGCCGCGGCTGCGGCATCCGACGTGACGCTGGTGGTCAACAACGCCGGCATTGCCCAGGTCGGCGGCTTTCTCGCGGACGACAGTGAAGACACGGCGCGGCGCATTTTCGAAACCAACTTCTTTGCCGTGCTGCGCATGAGCAAGGCCTTCGCGCCGATTCTCAAAGCCAACGGCGGCGGCGCGCTGCTCAACGTCCTGTCGGTCGCCTCATGGGTGAACGGCGGCGAGCTGGCAGCTTATGCGGCGAGCAAGTCGGCCGCGTGGTCGCTCACCAATGCCCTGCGCAGCGAACTGTCGGCGCAGAAGACGCAGGTGCTTGGACTGCACATGGCCTATGTCGACACCGATCTCACGCGCGGGTTCGATGTGCCGAAGACGAGCCCTGAAGACATCGTGAAGCGTGCGCTCGACGGGCTCGAATCGGGCCTCGACGAGGTGCTGGCCGATGAGCTCACGCAGCAAGTCAAGCAAGGGATGACCGCGCCCAGGCCCAGCTACCTTCCGCAGGTGGGCTGAGTGCACCGCTGGGCGGACGTTCCAACGAGATCCATCTCCGCCGGCGGCGTGGATTTTGCGTACCGGGAGCTGGGAGCGCACCATGGCGGAACACCCGTGGTGTTTCTCGTGCACCTGGCGGCCGTCCTGGACAACTGGGACCCGCGCATCATGGACGGCATTGCGGCAAAGCACCACGTGCTCGCCTTCGACAACCGCGGCGTCGGCGCATCCAGCGGTTCGCCGTCCGATTCGGTGGAGCAGATGGCGAGCGACGCCATCGCATTCATCGAGGCGATGGGCTTCGCGCAGGTCGACCTCTTCGGCCTGTCGATGGGCGGAATGATCGCCCAGGACATCGTGCTGAAGGTGCCGCAACTCGTACGCAAGATGATCCTTGCGGCCACCGGCCCCGCGGGCGGCGAGGGCATCAGCACGGTGGCCAGGGTCGCGCACTGCGACCTGCTGCGGGGTCTTCTCACCGGCCAGGATCCGAAGCAGTTCCTTTTCTTCACGCGCACGCCGGGCGGCATCGAAGCCGGCAAGGCCTTTCTCGCACGGTTGAAGGAACGCTCCGAAAACCGCGACAAGGAGATCACGATCTCCGCGTACCTGGCGCAATTGCGGGCGGTGAAGGCCTGGGGCCGCAAGCAGCCCGCCGATCTTTCGGTGGTCAGGCAGCCCGCGCTCATCGTCAACGGGGACGACGACCGGATGGTCCCGACCGCGAACTCGCACGAGCTGGCGTGGCGGCTTCCGAACAGCACGCTGATCATCTACCCCGATGCCGGCCACGGCGGCGTGTTCCAGTTCCATGCCGACTTCGTGCCCAAGGCGATCGAGTTCCTGGATCGATAGTATTTCGAAGACGGCTGCGCTTGTTGGCCGTTTACCCATCTCATGGGTATTTGTAAAATTACCTATGTGATGGGTTTTTGACAAATACCCATGACATAGGTAATCTCGGGATACCAATCTCATTGGTATTCACATGCAGCAAGTCCTTTCGGTTCCCTCCCAGCTCGGCGCGCTGCTCAAGGCCGCGCGCAAGGAAGCGGGCATTTCGCAGGTCAGGCTGGCCGAACGGCTTGGCATCAGCCAGAGCCGGATGTCCCACATGGAGCTCAACCCGGGCTCGCTGAGCCTGGAACAGCTGCTGGCCATCTTCGGCGTGCTGGGCCTCGAGATGGTGGTGGGCTCCAAGAGGCTCGCGCCCACCGGCAGCAAGGCAGCTTCCCAGGAGTGGTGAGCATGGCACGCACACGGGGCCTCCAGGCCCTTTCCATCTGGGCCAACGGTGAACGGGTCGGCAGCTGGCGCATTCCCGCGCACGGGGCGGACGAACTGCGCTATGACGATGCCTGGGCCGATTCGCCCGCCGGGCGCCCGCTCTCGCTTTCATTGCCGCTGGTGCGCGGCTTCACCCACAAGGGCGCGGTCGTCCGTAACTACTTCGACAACCTGCTGCCGGACAGCCTGCCCATCCGCCAGCGCATCGCGAGCCGCTTCGGCACGCAGACGACGCAGGCCTTCGACCTGCTGCAGGCGATCGGCAGGGATTGCGTGGGCGCCATCCAGCTGCTGGGAGAGAACGCCAGCCCGGCCGATGTGCAACGCATCGAGGGCGAGCCGATGAGCGAAGCCGGCGTCGAACGGCTGCTGCTGCAGACGGTCGATCCGGGCCGCTTCGCCGCGCAGGCAGTGCCTGGCGACGAGCTGCGCATCTCCCTGGCGGGTGCCCAGGAGAAAACCGCGCTCCTGTGGCACGAGGGCCAGTGGGTGCGTCCGCAGGGCTCGACCCCCACCACGCATATCCTGAAGCTGCCTTTGGGCCTGGTCGGCCATCGCAAGGCCGACCTCAGCACCTCGGTGGAGAACGAGTGGCTCTGCCTGAACATCCTCCAGGCGTACGGCGTTCCCGTGCCCCGGACCGCGATGCTCCGGTTCGGTTCGCAGAAGGTGCTGGCCGTCGAGCGTTTCGACCGTCGGCTGCATTCGTCCGGAAACTGGTGGCTGCGCCTGCCGCAGGAGGACTTCTGCCAGGCCCTGGGCAAGCCGTCGCACCTGAAATACGAAGCGGACGGCGGACCGGGAATGACCGACCTGGCCGACGTGCTGCGCAATTCGGTCAACGCGCAGGAAGACCTGGCAACGCTCCTCACCGCACAGCTTCTCTTCTGGATGCTGGGCGCGCCCGATGGGCATGCCAAGAACTTCAGCATCGCCTGGCTCCCGATGGGCCGCTACAGGCTGACGCCCCTCTACGACGTGATGTCCATCTGGCCCCTGGAAGGCAACGGCCCGAACCAGTTCTCCAGGCACGAGGCCGAGCTCGCGATGGCCCTGTCCGGCAAGAACAGGCACTACCACTTCAAGACCATCGAACGGCGCCACTTCAACGCCATGGCGCAGAAGTGCCACTACGGCCCGGATGCCGAGAACATCATCCAGCGCGTGCTCGCGGCAACGCCAGGCGTGATCGACCGGATCGCTGCGCGCCTGCCTGCGCGGTTTCCGGCTGCGGTGTCGGGCCGGATCCTCGAAGGGCTCGCGCGCTCCGCGAGGGCGCTGAAGGGGATGCCGCCTGTCTAGGGAGGCAGCGCCCGCGCATGCCGGAATGCCCCGCAAAAAAGTTCATCGGAAATTCGCCGCAGCCTTACCGGCCCTTCACATGGCGCCTTCAGCATGGGAACTCCTGAATCCAACGACTCGAAGGAGTTGCAATGAAGAAGTTGTCCCTCGCATTGGCTGCGGCCGCCCTGCTCTCTCTGGCCGCCCTGAGTGCTCCTGCGCAAGCGCAGCCGCACCTTGGAGACCATGGCTATCGCCCGCACGTGGTCGTTGTTCCGCCGCCCCCGCCGCGCCATGTCGTGCGGCACGGCTACGACCACCGCCACGACCGCCATGCCGGCTACCGCCACGCGCGCCGCGACAGCGACCGCGACGGCGTGCCCGACCGCTACGACCGCCGCCCCCACAATCCGTATCGGCGCTGAGCGTAAGCGCTTGCCGCTGGCGGCGCAACGACTGACACATGGACTGGCGCGAGGACCGCTGGGGCAGAGCTTGCGAAGTCAAGCAAGAGCCGAAGCGAGGAGAGGTCAAGTGGAAGGACCGCGATCGCACTCGGGAGTCCGCGCTCTGAAATGAACCTCTTGCGCTGGACCGCTCAGCGCAGCAGCAGCTCGATGCAGCCGGGGAGCGGGACCCAGGGAACATGGTCAGTTCCGCGTCGGCCCGTTCTTCCACATCTGGTGAAGACTGGCCAGGGTCTGCAAATACAAGATTAAATCTTCAATTTGCACAGTATGCGTGAAATCGCATGTCATGATTCCTCGCGACATCGCGCCGCTCGCCGCTCGCCGCTCGCCGCGCAACTGTCTCGTCAGTACCCTGTGATGACCCTGACGGGGCCTCGCCAGAGTGGGAAGACCACACTGTGTCGAAGCCTGTTCCCTGACAAGCCGTACGTCACGCTGGAGGATCCCGACACGCGGCGCTTCGCACAAGAAGATCCACGTGGCTTCTTGAAGGGCCTCGAGGCTGGCGCCATCATCGATGAGATTCGGCGCGCGTCGCAGATCCCCTCTTACCTTCAGGCGATGGTAGACGCCGACCCAACCCCTGGACGTTTCGTTCTGACGGGAAGCCAGCAGTTCGAGCTCATGTCCCAGGTGAGCCAGTCGCTGGCCGGCCGTACGGCCGTGCTTCGCCTGTTGCCGTTCTCGCTCCCCGAGGTGGCCCGACTGCACCCCGTCCCGCCGCTGGCGCAGACATTGCTCACGGGCTTTTATCCGCGCATCCACGACCGGGGGCTCGACCCGTCGCGCGTGCTCGGGGACTATTTCGCCACCTACGTGGAACGCGACCTGCGGCAGCTGGCGGCCGTTCGTGACTTGCAGCGATTCGAACGTTTTGTCCGCCTGTGCGCCGGACGGGTCGGTCAGCTCGAACCTCACGAGTCTGGGCAACGATGCCGGCGTGTCGCATGCCACTGCTCGGGCCTGGCTGGACCTGCTCCAGACCAGTTATATCGTGCATGTGCTACCGCCCTGGTTTACCAGCACGTCGAAGCGCCTCGTGAAGAGTCCGAAACTGTACTTCTACGACGTCGGCTTGGCCTTCTGGTTGTTGGGCTTGCGCAGCGCCGACCAGGTCGCGCGAGACCCGCTCTTTGGGAGCCTGTTTGAAAATCTGGTGATCATGGAAGCCCTCAAGACGCGATTCAATCAAGGCGAGTCAGGGGAGATGTACTTTTTCCGGGATGCGATCGGCAATGAAGTGGACTTGCCGATACCCGACGGGAGAAAGCTCCGCGCCGTCGAGATCAAGGCCGGCGTGACAGTGAACGCCGATGACTTTCGCGGCCTTCGCAGTTTTGCTGCGTCGTTTCCTGAGGCGCTGGAAGGCGGCAGTGTCGTCTATGGCGGTGACGCCGACCAGTCGAGAAGCGACTGGCCCGTGATCGGCTGGCAGCGCCTGCAACGTCCGCCGGCACCCTGATCGCGTGCCGCGCTCAACGCAACGGCAGCTCGATGCAGCCGGCGAGCGGAACCTTCGGAACGTGATCGAGCCGCGCGCTGCTCGCAATGACGATCGCATGGCCCGCGCGCCCGGCCCGCGATGCGACGGCCTGCCACAGGCAGCCGATCGAGCGCGCGTCGAGCGCGCCTTCGGGTTCGTCGAGCAGCACCAATGGGCGGCCCGAGGCCAGCGCGGCCGCCAGCCCCACCTTGCGCTTCGATCCGGTGGAGAGCATGTACATCGGCTTCTCGATGTGCGGCGCCAATGAGAAACCCTCGACCAGCGCCTGCCACAGCGCCGCATCGAAGCCCGCGTCGCCTTCGCGCAGGGTGGCCGTGCACGCACGCGCGGTGAGCTGGTCGAAGGCTTCGGCGGCCGGGTCGCAGAAGAACACGTTGCGCCTGTAGGCCTCGGGCTCGGCGTCGAGCCGCACGCCCGCGAGCGTCAGCGTTCCGGAAGCCGAAGGCAGCGCGCCCGCGATCACGCGCAGCAGGGTCGACTTTCCGCTGCCCGTGTCGCCATGCAGCAGCGTGACGCCCTCGCCCAACGATGCGCACCAGCCGGTTGCGAGCGCGGGCTGGCCCGGATAGGAAAAGCCCAGGTCGTGGAGCTGGAGAATGGCGGGTGATGTCGGGGCGTTCATGTGCATGCGGAAGTCCTTGCCCGATTCTGCCTCGGCCCCAGGCCACCATTTTTCTTTCTCGGTAGATCCCAAGGCCGCTCAAAAGCCCTTGTACATCAAGGACTTAACCTGCCAATGACGGCTCAAGCGGCATCACCGAATCTCACACAGTCTCGTTCTTGCGCGTACCCCACGGTGTACCCCAGACTGCTATTCAACCGCAGCCGATCTTGGGTACACCATGGGGCAACTCAGCGAGCTTCAGATCAAGGCGGCAGCGCCGCGGGGACAAGGGAATATCCGCTGGGTGGCCGCAGAATCCGGCCGCTGAATGAAGGCGCCTGCTGACAAGAGTGCCATCTTCTTTCCGGCGCCCGTCAGTTGCGAATATTGCGTTTAGTGCGTATATTTCGCTTGAGGCGCCGGCGTAGCGCCAGCTATGAAAGGACCCAGCATGAACCAGATACTCGACCCCGCCAGCGAAATGGAAGCGGAAATGGCCGGTGCGGCGACGGCGTGCCTGGTTGCGGCCCTGGATCACTCGAAGGCAAAAGCGATCAAAGTAACCATCGAAGTGGACAGGGACGGCAAGGGCGAAGCCCCGGTGCTGCTCCTGCCTCCGCGTGCCTTGCACTTCCTTGCCGACGTGTTGCGCCAGATGGCCAAGCGCGAGCCGATGATGCTCGTCCCGCAGAAGCTGGAACTCACGACGCAGCAAGCTGCGGCACTCCTGAATGTGTCGCGTCCCTTCGTGATCAAGGAAATCGAGGCTGGCCGGCTGAAGTGCCGCCTGATCAACCGGCACCGCCGCATCGAGTTCGAAGAGCTCATGCGCTACAAGGACGAGCAGAAGCAGCGGTCGGCCGGTGCCCTCAAACAATTGAACGACCTCTCCCAGGAGATGGGCGAGGAGCTGTGAGTGGCGGGAAGCGCCCGGTACACAGCCGTGCTCGACGCCAACGTCCTGTACCCGGCGTTGCTGCGCGACGCGCTGCTGAGCTTGGCCGACGCGGACCTCTATAGCGCGAAGTGGTCCGTCCACATCCGCGAGGAGTGGACGCGCAGCCTGCTGCGGGACCGGCCCGGCATGGGCGTCCAGGTTGCCGCTGCTGCGCAAGCCATGGAGGACGCCATTCCGGACTGCCTCGTCTCCGGCTACGAACACCTGATCGAGGGCCTGAAGCTGCCGGACCCCGATGACCGCCACGTACTGGCTGCTGCGATCACTGGGCACGCGGATGCGATCGTGACGTGGAACGAGAAGGACTTTCCCAGGGAAGTGCTGGACCCGTTCGGCATCGAGGTACAGACCCCTGACGAATTCGTCCTCAACCAGCTGATGCTGGAGAAGCTCGCCGCCCTCGCGGCTTTGAAGCGAATGCGCGAGCGCTGGGCCCGGCCGCAGGTCGACGCGATCGCGTTGGTCGCGCTGCTCGAGAAGCGTGGGTTGCCACAGACTGCAGCGCACCTGCGCGATGTTGTGGCACTCATCTAGTGTGATGCCTGAAACCTGGGGCTGCTTCCGGCAGTTTTGGTGTACCCAAACGTGTACCCGGCGGATAGGACGAATTGGTGAAAGCGAGTGCTGGTGCGGGTTGCAGGCGATTTAAAGATTCCGCCCCAGTTCCAACCCGCCTTCAGCTCAGATCAGGAACTTGCGGATGCGCGCCGACGCCAGGTCGATGGCGCTCACGCTCACCACGATGATCAGCATCACCGCGCAGGTCTCGGCGTACTGGAAGCCGCGAATGATTTCCCACAGCACCACGCCGATGCCGCCCGCGCCCACCATGCCCACCACCGAGGCCGAACGCACGTTCGATTCGAAGCGGTACAGCGCATACGAAATCCACAGCGGCATCACCTGCGGCAGCACGCCGTAGACGATCTCGTGCAGCGCGCTGGCGCCCGTGGAGCGGATGCCTTCCACCGGCTGCGGGTCGATGGCTTCCACCGCTTCGGCGAACAGCTTGGCCAGCACGCCGGTGGTGTGCACCCACAGCGCCAGCACGCCGGCGAAGGGGCCCAGGCCCACGGCTACCACGAACAGCATCGCGAACACCATCTCGTTGATGGCGCGGCAGCTGTCCATGAGGCGGCGCATCGGCTGGTAGATCCACCAGGGCACGATGTTGGCGGAGGCCAGCAGCGCGAGCGGCACCGCGCTCACCACCGCCAGCGCCGTGCCCCACAGCGCGATCTGCAAGGTGACGACCATCTCCTGCAGGTACATGCGCCACTGCGTGAAGTTCGGCGGAAAGAACTCGGCCGCGTAGGTGGCCATGTTGCCGGAATCGCGCCAGAGTTCGAACGGACGCATGTCGGCGCCCTTCCAGGACGCGGCCAGCAAGATGAGCAGGCCAGCCCATGAGAGCTGCCAGGCGAGGCTGCGCTTGGGAGCGGCGGAGGCCGCAGGCGCCACGCTCGGGCGGACGATATGGACCGTGGGTTGCATGGCGGACACAGCAGTGCAGCAGCAAAGAAAAGTGGCGGCGCTCAGTTCAGCGCGGCCAGTTTCTTGTCGATGTCGGCCAGCCTGGCCTTCTTGTCGGCGTCGCCGAGCACGGCGTCGGCCTCGATCTTGGTGCGCTGGCCGAACAGGTCGAGCTGGCGGATCGGCAGCAGCTGCTTGTCGCTCGATTCCTTGAAGCCCGAGAGCTTCGAGATCTTCATGACGATCTCCTTCTCGCGCGGATCGGACTTGGCGTAGTTGTAGAAGAAGTTGCGCAGCTTGGCCTTGGTGGCCTCGGGCAGGTCCTTGCGCATCACGAGCGGGTCGAGCGGAATCAGCGGCGAGGTCCAGACGATCTTGATGTCCTTGAACTTCTCGGGAAAGCGCTCCTTCACCTTCTCGAGGTTCTCGCTGTTGTTGGTGGCCACGTCGACCTGCTTGTTGGCCACGGCCAGCGCGTTGGTCTCGTGGTTGGCGCTGCGCGTCACCTTGAAGATCGACTTGGCGTCGAGCTTGTTCTGCGCGAAGACGTAGAAGCCCGGCACCAGGTAGCCCGAGGTCGAGTTGGGATCGCCGTTGCCGAAGCTCAGGTTCTTCGCGTTCTTGAGCACGTCCTCGAGCGTGTTGAGCGGGCTCTCGCGGTTCACGATCAGGTGCGAGTAGTAGCCCTGCGTACCGTCCGCGTTGACCATCTGCGCGAACACCTCGCCGCCTGCGCGGTCGACCGCTTCCATCGCCGACTTGTTGCCGAACCAGCCGATGTGCACCTTGTTGAAGCGCATGCCTTCGATGATGCCGGCGTAGTCGGGCGCGAAGAAGGCCGTGACCTTGAGGCCCGTCTGGCGGCTCATGTCGTCGATCAGCGGCTGCCAGTCGCCCTTGAGGTTCTGCGTCGCCTCGGTCGAGATGATGCCGAAGTTGATGTCCTGCGCGAGGGACGCGCCGGCAAGGCCGAGGCCCAGCACTGTGGCGGCAATGAGTTTCTTGATCATGGATGGCTCCAGGGAAATTGAGGGATGGAAAAGAAGAAAGACGTGTTCTTCGCGGCCTATGCGGCTTGCGCGGCCCACGACACGGGAGCCGCCGGGTTCAGCACATGCACGTTGGCGCCTTCGGGCACAGCGGCCGGAGCGGCGGGCCGCAGCAGCTCGTCGGCCTGCACGCCGTACAGGTCGCGCAGCAGCGCGGGCGTGAGCGCCGAGGAAGGCCCGTCGAACACCACCTGGCCCTGGTTCAGCGCCACCACGCGGGGGCAGTACTTCATGGCGATGTCGACCTGGTGCAGCGACACGATGACGGTGCAGCCGTCCTCGCGGTTGATGCGCGCCAAAATCTCCATCACCTTGCGCGACGACTCGGGGTCGAGCGATGCAATGGGTTCGTCGGCCAGCACCACCTTGGCGCCCTGCACCAGCGTGCGCGCAATGGCCGCGCGCTGCTGCTGGCCGCCCGAGAGCGTGGAGGCGCGCTGCGCATGGCAGTCGGCAATGCCCACGCGCCCCAGGGCCTCCAGCGCCAGCGCGCGCTCCTGCGCCGTGAACATGCGCAGCCAACTGCGCCACCACGGCATGCGGTGCAGCGAGCCGACGAGCACGTTCACCAGCACCGGCAGCCGCGCCACCAGGTTGAACTGCTGGAACACGAAGCCGACCTGCGAGCGCACCTTGCGGATGTCGCGGTGGATGCGGCCGCCCTTCTGCACGCAGCAGCCGTCGATCTCGATGAGCGAATCGGTTGCGCCATCGGCGGCCACCAGGCCCGCCACGTGCCGCAGCAAGGTGGACTTGCCGGAGCCCGAGGCGCCGATCAACGCCACCATCTCGCCGCGGTTCACGGCCAGGTTGACGTCGCGCAGCGCATGCCGGCCGTTGGCGAAGTGCTTGTTCAGTTGATGGATGCGCAGGACACCGGTCATCTTGGATTCCAAAGTCGTCTAGACAAGTGAAGTCTCGCGAGGCGTCGTGACATGCGCGCGACAGCTGCGCGACATTGCGGCGACAGCCACGGCCGCGCCCCGGATCGCACCCTCAGATCACGCGCCGGCCCTGGCGCCACACGCCGCGCACCACCGGGTGCCTGGCACCGTCGGCCATCTGGGTGATGCGCACCTGCACCAGGTCGGCGCGCAGCCCCGGCGCCAGGCTGCCGCGGTCGTGCAGGCCGGCCGCGCGCGCGGGGGCGCGGCTCACCATCGCCACCGCTTCGGGCAGCGTGCAGATGCCCTCGTCCACCAGCCGCATCACGGCGCTCATGAGGCTGCCGGGCACGTAGTCGGAAGAAAGGATGTCGAGCAGGCCCTGGCGCGCCAGCTCGGCCGCGGCCACGTTGCCCGAGTGCGAGCCGCCCCGCACCACGTTCGGCCCGCCCATGATGTTGGCGAGCCCGCGTTCGCGCGCCGCGCGCGCGGCCGCCAGCGTGGTCGGGAATTCCGACATGCTGGCGCCCTCCGCATGCGCCTGCTCCACATGCGCCACGGTGGTGTCGTCATGGCTCGCGAGCGCAATGCCATGCACGCGGCAATGCTCGACGAAGTGCTGGCGGTGCGGCTGGGCATAGCGCGTCTGCAGCAGCACGGCCTCGGACACGCGGCGGTCGAACTTGTCGTCGCTCCAGCCCTTCTTGCCGGTGTAGTAGACGCGCGCCACCTCGATGTTCTCCCACTGGCGCTGGCCCGGCGTGTGGTCCATGAGCGAGATCATCGACAGCCGCGGGTGCTTGCGGAACGGCTCGAACAGCTCGATGGTGTTGGGCGCCGGCAGCTCGCAGCGCACGTGCAGGTGGTGGTCGGCGCGCAGCAGGTCGCTCTCGATGCAGCCGTCGAGCACGCCGAGCAGCGTGTCCCAGGTGCTGCCGCGCAGGCTCTCGGGGTCGGCCTCGCCCACGCCCAGGGCGTCGAACACGGTGGTGATGCCGGCGGCGGCCACCTCGGCGTCGTGCGCGAGCAGCGCGGGCATCTCCGCCCACTGCACCTTGGGGCGCGGCATCAGGTGCCGCTCCAGGTTGTCGGTGTGCACCTCGACCAGGCCCGGGAACAGGTAGTCGCCCTCGAGGTCGAAGGTGCCCGCAGCGGTCACGCCGCTGTCCAGCGCCTCGATGCGCCCGGAGGCCACCGAGAGCGCGCCCAGCACCACCTCGCCGGCCAGCACCATGCGCGCATTGGAAAAGACGATGGGTGCTGCGCTCATGGCCGGGTGCTCCTGAAGTCGCCCACGTTGACGCGGCGGGTGGCCACGGCCGCGCCCACCTCGGCGTCGTGGAAGATGCCGACGATGGCCGCGCCGCGTGCCGTGGCTTCGCGGATCAGTTCGATCACGGTGGCCGTGTTGGCGGCGTCGAGCGAGGCCGTGGGCTCGTCCAGCAGCAACAATGGCTTGGGCTTGATCATGTTGCGCGCGATGTTGATGCGCTGCTGCTCGCCGCCCGAGAAGGTGGCCGGCGGCAGGTGCCACAGGCGCTCCGGAATGCGCAGCCGCGCGAGCCAGCGGCGCGCCTCGGCGCGCGCGGCCTCGATGCCCGCGGGGTCGTCGCCCGCATCCTCGGCCAGCGGCTCGGCCACCACGTCGAGCGCGGGCACGCGCGGGATCACGCGCAGGAACTGGCTCACGTAGCCGATGGTGTCGCGCCGCAGACGCACCAGCTCGCGCGGCGCCACCTCGGTCAGGTCCACCGGGCCGGCCGGCGCCTGCACCGTGATGCGGCCCGCGCTCGCGCGGTAGTTGGCATAGATGAGCTTGAGCAGCGTGCTCTTGCCCAGGCCCGAGGCGCCGTCGAGCACCACGCATTCGCCCGCGCTCACGCTGAGGTCGACCGCGTCGAACACCGGCAGCTCCAGCTGGTTCTGGTGGTGCAGCGTGAAGCGCTTGGCCACGCCCTGGAGAAGAAGCAAGGGGGTTGTCATGGTTGGAGCACCGAGGAAACGAGAAGCTGGGTGTAGGCGTGCTGCGGGTCGTCCAGCACCTGGTCGGTGAGGCCGGTCTCGACCACGCGTCCCTGCTGCATCACGACCATGCGGTGCGCGAGCAGCCGCGCCACCGCCAGGTCGTGCGTGACCACGATGGCCGCGAGCTGCATCTGCCGCGTGAGCTGGCGCAGCAGGTCGAGCAGGCGGGCCTGCACCGACACATCGAGGCCCGAGGTCGGCTCGTCCATGAACACCAGCCGCGGCTGCGTGACCAGGTTGCGCGCGATCTGCAGGCGCTGGCGCATGCCGCCTGAAAAAGTGCGCGGCGTGTCGTCGATGCGCGCCGGATCGATCTCCACGCGCTGCAGCCAGTCGGCCGCGGTGGCGCGCACGCGGCCGTAGTGCCGCTCGCCCAGGCCCATGAGCCGCTCGCCCACGTTGGCGCCGGCCGAGACGTCCATGCGCAGGCCGTCGGCCGGGTTCTGGTGCACGAAGCCCCAGTCGGTGCGCGAGAGCAGGCGCTGCTGAGCCTCGGTCATCGCGAACACATCCTGCAGGCCGCCGCCGCGCACATGGAACTGCACGCTGCCGGCGTCGGGGCGGCTGCGTGCGGCAATGGCGTCGAGCAGGGTCGACTTGCCCGAGCCCGATTCGCCGACCACCGCCAGCACCTCGCCGGGCCAGAGGTCGAAGGAGGCGTCGTGCAGCGCTACGCGGTCGCCGTAGCGCTTGCCGACGCCGCGCACGCGCAGCAGCGGCAGGGAGGAAGCTTGCGCGGCGCTCATGCGAGGGCTCCGTCCATGGTGGCCGCCGAATCGGCCGCGGGGTCGGGCGCGGCGGCGCTGTCCGCCTGCTGCCGCGACTGGCAGTAGTCGGAGTCGGAGCACACATGCATGCGCGCGCCCCGGTCGTCGGTGATCACTTCGTCGAGGAAGCTGTCGGTCGCGCCGCACAGCGCACAGGGCGTGTCCCAGCGCTGGATCTCGAAGGGGTGGTCCTCGAAGCTCAGGCTTTCGACCGGCGTGTAGGGCGGCACCGCATAGATGCGCTTCTCGCGGCCGGCGCCGAAGAGTTGCAGCGCAGGGTTCATGTGCATCTTGGGGTTGTCGAACTTCGGGATCGGCGAGGGCGACATCACGTAGCGGCCGTTCACCAGCACCGGGTAGTCATAGGTGGTGGCGATATGGCCGTAGCGCGCGATGTCCTCGTAGAGCTTCACGTGCATCAGCCCGTACTCGGCCAGCGCGTGCAGCGTGCGCGTGGTGGTCTCGCGCGGCTCCAGCCGCTGCATCGGCTCGGGCACCGGCACCTGGTAGACCAGCACCTGCCCTTCGGCGAGCGCCGCTTCGGGGATGCGGTGGCGCGTCTGGATCAGCGTGGCCTCGGCCGTCCGCGTGGTGGTGTCCACGCCCGTGGTGCGCTCGAAGAAGCGGCGGATGTTGACGGCGTTGACGGTGTCGTCGGAGCCTTGGTCGATCACCTTGAGCACATCGCGCGGGCCGATCACCGCGGCCGTCACCTGGATGCCGCCGGTGCCCCAGCCGTAGGGCAGCGGCATCTCGCGCGAGCCGAAGGGCACCTGGTAGCCCGGAATGGCCACGGCCTTGAGGATGGCGCGGCGGATCATGCGCTTGGTGCGCTCGTCGAGGTAGGCGAAGTTGTATTCGGTGGTGGTCGTCATTCGTGGTCTCCCGCGCCGGCGGCGGCGCGCATCTTCCGCACGAGCTCCAGCTCGGACTGGAAGTCGACGTAGTGCGGCAGCTTCAGGTGCTGCACGAAACCCGAGGCTTCGAGGCTGTCGCTGTGCGAGAGCACGAACTCCTGCATCTGCGCGGGCGACTCCACGGGCTCGCCGAGCTCGTCGGCGCGCAGCGCGCGGTCGACCAGGCTCATCGCCATGGCCTTGCGCTCGCAGTGGCCGAAGGCCAGGCCGTAGCCGCGCGTGAACTGCGGCGGCTCGCTCTTGCTGCCCGCGAACTGGTTGACCATTTCGCATTCGGTGATCTCCAGGTCGCCGATGGAGATGGTGAAGTCGAGCTCCTCGGGCGCGAGCTCCAGCTCCACGCTGCCGAAGCGGATCTCGCCCACGAACGGGTGGCTGTGCGAGTAGCCGCGCTGCGTGGAATAGGCCATGGCGAGCAGAAAGCCCTCGTCGCCGCGCGCAAGGTTCTGCAGCCGCGTGGCCCGATCGGCCGGAAAGCGCAGCGGCGCGCGCGTGAGGTCGACCGGTGCGGGGTCGCCGGGCGGCACCGGGCGGGTTTCGATCAGCCCTTCCTGGTTCAGCAGATCGACCACGCGCGGCGTGGCCGCGGCGGGCGGCTCGGCCGCATCGGCCGCGGGCGCCGGCGCGGCCTGCTGCCGCCCCTCGGCCAGCAGCGTGAAGTCGAGCAGGCGCTGCGTGTAGTCGTGCGTCGCACCCAGCACCTGGCCGCCGGGCAGGTCCTTGAAGGTGGCGGAGATGCGGCGGTCCAGCGCCATGCGCGAGGTGTCGAGCGCCACGCTGTGGCCCAGGCGCGGCAGCGTCGCACGGTAGGCGCGCAGCAGGAAGATGGCCTCCACCATGTCGCCCGAAGCCTGCTTGATGGCGAGCGCGGCCAGTTCGGGGTCGTAGACCGAGCCTTCGGTCATCACGCGGTCGACCGCGAGCTTGAGCTGCTCGCGGATCTGGCGCACCGACAGCTCCGGCGTGCCGGTGTCGCCGCGGCGCTGTTCGGCCAGCAGCCGGTAGCTGGCGAGGATGGCGGCTTCTCCGCCCTTGACGGCAACGTACATCTCAAGCCTCCTGTTCGATGCGGGTGGTGCGCGGCAGACCGACGATGCGTTGCGGCGCGGCCAGGAACACGTCCACGCCGCGCGGAAACAGCGCGTGGTTCGCGGACCATTGGGTGGTGAAGGCCGGTGCCACGCCTTCCACTGCGATGGCGCTGCGGTCCTGGATGCCGGGGCCGCGCAGCGTCCAGCGCGGTGCGCTGCCTTCGGCCGGTGCGGACACGTCCATCACGCCGGTCACATCGATCACGCAGGTGGCCGACTGGTCCGGATAGGCGTCGCTGCCCTGCGCGAAGGCATCGAGCGGCGGGCATGCATCGCCTTCGCCGATCCACGCGAACTGCGCCTGCGCGGGCGCGTCGACCAGCACGCAGCCGGTGTGAAAGCGCAGCCATGCGGCCGCGTCGCTGCCCGCGAGCGATGGCGACAGCCAGAGGCGGCAGTCCGGGTCGAGCAGCGCCAGCAGCAGCGCGGCCGAGGCGCCGTGCCCCTGCGACGGCACCTGCGCATCGTGCGACAGCTCGACGACGTGGCCCGGATGCGCGAGCGCCTGCAGCGCCGAGCGGAACACCGCCTGGCTGCCGAGCGCGGCATCGGCGAATCCCGCGCCCAGGGTGGAAAGCACGTTCGCGTTCATTCGGAATCGTCCTCGTCCATGTCGGCGCCGCCGGCTTCGCGCGCCACCGTGAAGAACTCGACCTTGCTGCCCTGGGCGCGTGCATGGCGCTGCGCGCGCAGCGCCGAGAGATGCGCACGCACCGGCGCCAGCAGCCGGGCATCGAGCGCGGCCTGCTGCGCCGGGTCCTGTAGCAGCGCGTCGGCCACGGCCGCGAGCTGTGCATGGCGGTGCGAACGGCCGAGCACATAGGCCACGCCCACCGCGGCGCCCGGCTGCGGCGCGGTGCCGCCCAGGCGCAGCGCGCAGCGCGTGACCGTCACCTCGCCCAGGTTGAAGCGCTCGCCGGTGCCGCCGGCGCGGCCCTGCACCATCACCAGGCCGGTCTCCGGCGCACGCAGCCACTGGGGCGGGGTCTCGGCGTGCTGCGCGAGCGCCGGTTCGAGCAGCGAGACGGGCGCACGCGCCAGCATCGCGAGCCACTGCGCGCGGCGCAGCGGGCGGGCCGCGGGTTCTGTGTCAAAGGCATGAAACATGAGAGTGATACGCTTGAAGTTGTATAGACAAATTCGGCAACTGACGCGAGCTTAGAGAGCGCGCAAGTAGGTTTAATGACAAGCACGACGACGACCCCTGCCTCCGCGCTGGCTCCGCGCCCCGCCACCACCAACACCGAACGCACCGCACGCGACAGCTTCTGGATCCGCATCGCGGCCGACCTGGCCGAGGCCATTGCGCGCGGCGTGTATTCGCCGGGCCAGCGCCTGCCCTCCGAACACGCGCTGGCCGAGCAGTTCGGCGTGAACCGCCACACCATCCGCCGCTCGCTCGCCAACCTCTGCAGCCAGGGGCTGCTGCGCGTGACGCAGGGCAGCGGCACCTATGTGGAAGAGTTCGCGGTCGACCTCGCGCTGGCCAAGCGCCCGCGCTTCCAGCGCAGCATGGCGCTGGCCGGGCTGCGCGGCGCGCTGCGCGTGGTCGCATCCAGCACCGTGCGCGCCACCGCGGCACAGGCGCGTTCGCTCGCGGTGCCGGCGCGCAGTTCGCTGCTGTGCCTGCAGGTGATCGGCGAAGCCGAAGGCCAGCCGCTGCATTGCAGCGAACGCTTCTTTCCACTGCCGCGCTTCGCAGGACTCGAAGCCGTGGTGCGCGAGACGGGCTCCATCACCGCCGGCTTCGAAGCCCACGGCGTGGCCGACTACACGCGCCACCACAGCCGCATCACGGCGCAGATGCCCGAGGCCGCGATCGCCGCGCAGCTGCGCCAGCCGGTCAGCCGGCCGGTGCTGTTCGTGGAGAGCGTGAACGTCGACACCGCGGGTGTGCCGATCGAATACGCGAGGGCCTGGTTCGCGGGCGACCGCACCTCATTGACGGTGGCGCACGATGACTGAGGCCGTACCTCGCAGGCGCGGCGCGGCGCACCGCTACGCGGCCTATTTCGCACCCACCATCGGCAGCGCGTGGTGGGACACCGGCAGCCACTGGCTCGGACGCTGCGCGGCAAGCGGGCAGCCGCTGCCACAACCCGCCATCGACGGCCTGCCGCCCGCGCGGCAGCAGGCACTGACGGCCGCGCCGCGGCGCTATGGCTGGCATGCCACGCTGAAGGCGCCCTTCGCCCTGCCCTCGCACCTGGACGCGGCGTCGCTGCGCACCGGCATCCGCCACATCTGCAAGGCCTGGGAGCCCTTCGACATGCCGGCGCTGCAGGTGGTGCGGCTCGACGACTTCCTCGCGCTCGTGCCCGTGGTGCCCAGCCGCGCGCTGAACGCCATGGCCAGCGCCTGCGTGACCGGCCTGCACGCCTTCGCCGCGCCGCTGCCGCCCGCCGAGTTGCAGCGCCGCCGCGCGAGCGGTCTCACGCCCGAGGAAGACGCGCTGCTGCAGCGCTGGGGCTACCCGTTCGTGCTCGACCGCTTCCGCTTCCACCTCTCGCTGACCGGCTCGCTGCGCGAGGCCGACGAGGCCGAGGTGCAGGCATTGCACGACGCGGCGCAACGGCACTTCGGCGCGCTGCCCGCGCAACGCTTCGATGCGATCAGCCTGTTCGCGGAGCCCGAGCCGCGCGCGGACTTCGTGTGCATCGAACAGATGGCGCTCGGCGCATGAGCCCCTGCCCGGCCGTTCCGAAGGGGGCTCGCACCGCAGTGCGCAGCACGGAGGTTACCCAATGAACGCCGCGCAGACCGGCCGCCTGGTCTACGTCGTCGGCCCCTCGGGCGCCGGCAAGGACAGCGTCATCGACTGGCTGAGGCAGCAGCTGCCGCAGGACGCCCGCGTGCACTTCGCGCGCCGCACCATCACGCGCGCGGTGCAGCCGGGCGGCGAGCAGCACGACAGTGTCGACGTGGCCGCCTTCATGCGCCTGCGCGAGGCCGGCGCGTTCGCGATGCACTGGGAAGCCAATGCCCTGCACTACGGCATCGCGCGCGCGGAACTCGCCGCGCGCTGCGACGGCAGGACCGTGATCGTGAACGGCTCGCGCGCCTACCTGCCCCGGGCCGTGCGGCTCTTTCCCGAACTGGTGGTCGCCCACATCACGGCCGACGCCCAGACGCTGCGCCGCCGGCTGCTCGCGCGCGAGCGGGAAACGCCGCAGATGGTCGATGCGCGCGTGCGGCGGGCGCTCGACTTCCAACTGCCGCCGGGCATCGCGGCCATCGAGGTCCGCAACGACTCGGCACTCGCGGACGCAGGCGCGCAATTGCAGCAGGCACTGAAGGCATGGCAGTGCCTCTGAGCGGCTGCGGTAAAACCCGCAGGCAGTAATTCGATCAGCGTAGGTTGCGCATTCGGCACGTCGCCTTAGAACTTTCAATTTAAGCGACTCGCGAAAGTAGCGAAAGAACCCGGTCCGCGGCAGGGATGTCCCGCATGGAATCGGTCGACTGAGGCGATTCTTCCAGCGTCTAATGGGACTCACCATGCAAGGAGTCGCCACATGAAGGACACGGCCTACATACGCAAGGCCCACGCCTGCGCGGCGGACCCACGCAAGGCCGCGCAGGAATTCCATGCGATGGTGGCGCAGCCCGGCATGGCGCTGGTGATCTTCTATTGCTCCAGCGACTACGACCTCGATGCGCTGGCCGACGAGATGAAGCGCCTGTTCGGCGACGTGCCGGTGGTCGGCTGCACCACGGCGGGCGAAATCGGCCCCGCGGGCTTGCGCGACCACAGCCTGGCGGGTGCGAGCTTTCCGGCCAGCCACTTCAGGGTGGCGGCGGGCCAGGTCGAGCAGTTGCAGCAGTTCAAGGTGGAGGCCGGCCAGGACTTCGCGCAGGCGCTGCTGCACAAGCTGCTGGCCGAGGGCTCGCCCGGCGATGCGGACCACAGCTTCGCGCTGCTGCTGATCGACGGCCTGTCGCTGCGCGAAGAACCCGTCACGCGCGCCTTCCAGACTGCGCTGGGCAGGCTTCCGCTGCTTGGCGGTTCGGCCGGCGACGGCATGAAGTTCGACCGGACCCAGGTCTACTGGGACGGCCGGTTCGGCGCCGACTGCGCGGTGCTGGTGCTGGTGGCCTCGCGCATGCCGTTTCGCATCTTCAAGACGCAGCACGTGGTTGCCACCGACGACAGGCTGGTCGTGACAGAGGCCGACGCCGCTTCGCGCACCGTCAAGGAAATCAACGGCCTGCCGGCGAGCCAGGAGTACGCGAGGATGCTGGGCATCGACGCCTCCGACCTGGATCCCTCGCGCTTTGCGGCCTGGCCAGTGGTGCTGACGATCGGCGGCACCACCTACGTGCGCTCGATCCAGAAGGCCAACGCCGACGGCAGCCTCACGTTCTTCTGCGCAATCGAGAACGGGCTGGTGCTGCGCGTGGCCCGGGGCGTGGACCTGCTGCAGAACCTCGAGCAGGCCTTTGCCGGCATACGCGCCGAGATCGGCCCCCCGCAGCTGGTGCTGGGCTACGACTGCATCCTGCGCAAGCTCGAAATCGCGCAGAGCAGCGCGAAGGACCGCATCGGCGAACTCCTGCAGCAGAACAACACGGTCGGCTTCCACACCTACGGGGAGCAGTTCCGCGGCGTGCACGTCAACCAGACGCTGGTCGGCATTGCATTCGGCACTAACGGCGAGGGGGCCAGCCATGCTTGAGTCTGCAACACTGCCGCGCCCCGGTGCGCAGGCACTTTCCTCGACGGACGAGATCGCACGGCTCAACAAGATCGTCCAGGCCCTGATGGACCGGGCCGAGCGCAGCGCCAATGCGCAGGGCTCGGACTTCAACCTCTTCCAGACCACCATCATGCTGGAGGAGCAGGTGCTCAGCCGCACCGCAGAACTTGAAGCGGCGCTGCGCGAGAACGAAGAGGTCAACCGGGTGCTGCGCAAGACGCAGGCCGACCTGGTGGCCGCAGCGCGCTCGGCCGGCATGGCCGAGATCGCCACCAACGTGCTGCACAACGTGGGCAACGTGCTCAACAGCGTCAACGTGTCCGCGGGGCTGATTCTTTCCAGGGTTCGCGCGTCCAAGGTGGAAGGACTCGCGCGCGCGGTGCAATTGATGAACGCGCATGCGGACGACCTGGGCGCGTTCCTCGCCTCCGACCCCAAGGGCAAGATGCTCCCGGGCTACCTGATGCAGCTGGCGCCGCTCCTGGTGGCGGAGCAGCGCACCGTCGTCGACGAGCTGGTGGCGCTGGGCAAGAGCGTCGACCACATCAAGGAAATCATCGCCGCGCAGCAGGCCCATGCCCGCGCCTCCAGCCTGATCGAGTCGATACGCATCCACGAGCTCGTCGAGGACGCGCTGCGCATGAACGCGTCGGGCGCGGCGCGCTACCAGGTGGTGATCGGGAGCGGCCTCGCCCGCCTTCCCGAACTGCCGCTGGACCGGGGCCGCCTGCTGCAGGTGCTGATGAACCTCGTGCGCAATGCCAGGCAGGCGATGGAAGCGGTGGCGGACGACCGCGCCAAACTCGTGCTCGATGCGGAGATCGTCGGGGACGAGGTGCTGCGCATCCGCGTAGCGGACACGGGCGTCGGCATCGCTCCCGACAACCTCACGCGCGTGTTCATGCACGGGTTCACCACCAGGAAGGACGGCCACGGCTTCGGCCTGCACAGCGCAGCCATCGCGGCGCGCGAGATGGGCGGCACGCTGGCAGTGCACAGCGACGGACCCGGCACCGGCGCCACCTTCACGCTCGAACTTCCGATCAGAAAGGCCGCAGAGACGCCATGAGCAAACCGCAGAACCGCCGCATCCTGCTGGCTGACGACACGCCGGCCATCCACGAGGACTTCCGCAAGATCCTTCTTCCGGCGGCCGCGGACGCGAACCTGGACGACCTGGAGTCCGCGTTGTTCGGAACCTCGGCCAGGAAAAGCGACGTGGACTTCGTGCTGGACAGCGCCTACCAGGGGCAGGAGGCGCTCGCGAAGCTGCGCGAGGCCTTGGAAGCCGAGGCGCCCTACGCCATGGCGTTCATCGACATGCGCATGCCCCCCGGGTGGGACGGCGTCGAGACCATCGAGCAGCTGTGGCTCGAAGACCCGCGCCTGCAGATCGTGATCTGCACGGCCTATGCGGACCAGTCGTGGGTCGAGGTGTTCGAGCGGCTGGACGCGCGCGACCGCCTGCTGGTGCTCAAGAAGCCCTTCGATCCGATCGAGGTGCGCCAGCTGGCCAGCGCGCTCACCATGAAGTGGCAGATGACGCAAGACGCCGCCTTCAAGATGAACCAGCTCGAGCAGGCCGTGGAGGAACGCACGCGCGAGCTGTCGGACGCCAACATCATCGTGCAGAACAGCCCGACCATTCTCTACCGGCTGCGCGGCGAGCCGGCGTTCCCGCTGATCTACATCTCGCACAACATCACCAAGTTCGGCCACGAACCGGCGGCCCTCTTGGCCAACCCGGACTGGGCGGACGTGCTGATCGACCCGGCCGACCAGCCCGGCGTGGCCGCCGCGATGGCGCGCGTGCTCGAAAAGGACGCCGAAGGCGCCTCCATCGAATACCGCCTGTGCACCGGCGACGGCGCGCGGCGCTGGGTCGAGAACCGCTATGTTCCGGTGCGCGACAAGGACGGCCGGCTCATCGAGGTCGAGGGCATCGTCATCGACGTCACCGAGCGCAAGGCGGCGGAGGAGCAACTGGCAAAGCTGGCGCGCACCGACGGGCTCACGGGCCTGGCCAACCGCGCCACCCTCGTCGAGCGCCTGCACCAGGCCTACGCGGCGGCACGGCGCGGCTCCGTGCCGTTTGCGCTCCATTGCCTCGACCTGGATCACTTCAAGCCGGTCAACGACATGTTCGGCCATCCGGGCGGCGACCTGCTGCTGCGCGAGGTGGCGCTGCGCCTGAAGAACTGCACGCGCGAGACCGACGTGGTGGCGCGCCTGGGCGGGGACGAGTTTGCCGTGCTGCAAAGCGAAATGGCCGACGCGGCCGCCGCGGGCGCCCTGGCCGCGAAGATCCAGCAGGAGCTCGCGCGCCCGTACATGATCGATGGCAACCAGGTGCATGCCTCAGCCAGCATCGGCATCTGCCCCTACACCCCGGGCAGCGAGAGCCCGGAGGAAATGCTCGCGCAGGCCGACCTGGCGCTCTACCGCTCGAAGGAGCAGGGGCGCAACCAGTACCACTTCCATTCCGAGGAACTCGACTTCGAAGTGCGCGACCGCGTGGCGCTCGGCGAAGACCTGAAGCAGGCCATCGAGCGCGAACAGCTGGAGCTCTACTACCAGCCGCAGGTCGAGCTGTCCTCCGGAAAGATCGTGGGCGTGGAGGCGCTGCTGCGCTGGAACCACCCCAGGCGCGGCCTGCTCGAGGCGAACGCGTTCGTGCCGATTGCCGAGCGCACCGGCGCCATCGTCGCGCTCGGCCGCTGGGTGCTGGACCAGGCCTGCAGGCAGCTGAGCGTGTGGCGCGAACAGGGCGTGGCGCCGCCGGTGGTGGCCATCAACCTGTCGCTCGGACAACTCCGGCAGGGCGGCGAGCTGATCCGCGACGTGACCGAGAGCCTCGCGAAATGGCGGCTCGATCCGTCCGTGCTGGAATTCGACGTGACGGAGTCGACGCTGGCCCAGATGACATGGACCCACAACGACGTGCTGCCCAGGCTGAGGGCGCTCGGCGTGCGCATTGCGATCGACGACTTCGGCACCGAATACTCGTCGTTCGAATACCTGCGCACCTACCGCGTGAACCACCTGAAGATCGCGCAGTCGATGCTCCAGCGCGCGATCGACGACCCGGACAGCGCGGCCACGGTTCGCGCCATCATGAATCTCGCGCGCGAGGCGCGCATCGGCATCATCGTGGAGGGACTGGAGACCGAGACGCAGCTTGCGTTCCTTCAATCGACCGGCGCCACCACGATGGCGCAGGGCTACTACTTCAGCGAGGCCGTGATGGCCACCGAGGCCGGCGACTTGCTGCGCTCGGGCACCATGGCGCAGAGCGAACGCAGCAAGGGCGGAGAGCACGGGGCCGAAGCATGAAAGAAGCACTCCTGATCTTCGCCGCGACGTGGGGCTTCGCTGCCTTGCCGCCGGCGGCGCATGCCGATCCCGTGGTGCTGTCGCTGGTGCACGCCGCCACCACCACGCATCCGGCTCATCTGGCGGCGCTCCAGTTCGCCAAGCGGGTCGAGGAGCGCACCCACGGGCAGATCCGCACGGAGATCTTTCCCGCGTCCCAGCTCGGCAGCGAGAACGAACTGCTGCAGAAGGTCCGGCTGGGCGCGGTCGACATGGACGTGACCTCGATGAACTACCTCATCAAGTACGAGAAGACGTTCTCCGTCGTCGTCATGCCGTATCTCTTCGACAGCTATGCGCATGCCCACCGCGTGCTCGATGGCCCGGCAATGAACTGGCTCGCGCCGCTGGCCGAGAAGCAGGGCTTCGTCATCCTGTCCAACTGGGAATGGGGATTCCGCAACATCACCAACAGCAAGCGCCCGATCAACGTGCCCGAAGACGTGCGGGGCCTCAGGGTGCGCGTTCCGCCCGTCGCCGAACTCGAGGCCACCATGCAGGCGCTGGGCGCCGAGGTCAGCAAGGTCGGCTTCAAGGAGCTTCCCCAGGCGCTGGCGCAGGGCCTGGTCGACGGCCAGGAGAACCCGCTCAACGTCATCTACTACAACAAGCTGTACGAAGCGCAAAAGCACCTCGCCCTGACCCGCCATGTGTACTACAACACGCTCCACCTCATGAGCACCGCGACCTGGGCGAAGCTCACGCCGGCCGAGCAGGCGATCGTGCGTGAAGAGAGCAAGGCGGCGGGCGACGGCATGCGCAAGAAGATCATTGCCGAAGAGGAGGAGCTGATCGCAAAGATGGCTGCCGCCGGCGTGAAGGTCACGCGCCCCGACCCGGCACCGTTCCGCGCGGCCACGCAGGGCGCCCGCGACGAGATCAGGCGCTTCGCGGGCGACGAGAACGTGCGCACGTTCCTGAAGATGGTCGACGCAGAGCGAAGGCAATGATGCATCTCTCCAACAGCGACCTGGGAGCGGGCCGCAATTGATCAAATTCCCGATCGGCTTCCCGAGGGGGAGAAGAACGCGCAGCCTGCGGGTGGAGATCGCGCTCGGATTCGGCGTCGTCATTGTGCTGATGCTCGCGTTGGGCGCGTCCTTCTATCTGAGCGAACAGCGCTCCGCGGCCGCCATCGACAAGCTGCTCAGCAGCGACAACCGGATGGCGGACCTGAGCTTGCGCAGCTCGCTGGCGATGTACAAGGCCCGCGACGCCGAGAACGAACTCCTGCTGTCCGCGGACCGGCTCGGGGTGGCGCAGGCGAGCGAGCGCTCCCTGCCGGCCATGCAGAACCATTTGCTGGACATGCGGGAGTACCTTGCCAGCCTTCGAATCCTCTCGACCGATCCGAAATTCAGGGACCAGGTCGACCGGATCGAGACCCAGACCCGGCAGTACGAGGACGGCTTCCTCGCGTTCATTGCGCGGCATGGCAAGGAAGGCCTTCCGGAATCGGCCGATGCGCTGCGCCAAGGCTACCTGGCCACGGCCGTGGCCATCGAATCCTCGGTGGAGGCGCTGCACACCGAGGCGACCAAGCGCGCGCTCCAGACGCGCAGCGATGTCGAACGCGCAGCCAGGTTCTCGCGCTGGGCGGTCATCGCGCTGGTCGCCCTGGCCATCCTGCTGAGCGCGGCGGCCGCGACGGTCGTCTCGCGGCGCATCACGGGCTCCATCGCCCGGCTCGTCGCGTTTTCCGGGCGCGTCGCCGCGGGGGACTTCAGCGCCAGGACGCCGCAGGGCCACGCGGATGAATTCGGCATCCTTGCGAGCGCCATGAACCAGATGGCCGAGTCGATCGAGAATTCCAATGCGCTGCTGGAAAGCAGCGCCGACACCCTGAAGCACCAGGCCACCCACGACCCGCTGACCGGGCTGCCGAACCGCGCATTGCTGGAGGACCGCCTGCGGCAGGCCATCTCGTATGCCGATCGCTACGGCCGGCTGATGACGGTGGTGTTCATCAACCTGGACGGCTTCAAGCGGATCAACGACAGCCTGGGCCGCAAGGGCGGCGACGAATTGCTGAAGGTCATGGCCGAGCGCATGGCCCGGTGCCTGCGCAGCGTGGACACGGTGGTGCGAACGGGCGGCGATGAATTCGTGATCATCCTGTACGACCAGCCCGGCGACGGAACAGACATCGCACCAGCCCTGAGAAAGCTGCTCGAGACCATCGCGCAGCCAGCGCGCATCGGCAGCCAGGCGGTCCAGCTCACGGGCAGCATGGGCGTGGCCACCTATCCCGCGGACGGCGCCGATGCCGACGCCCTGCTCATGAACGCCGACGCCGCGATGTCCCACGCCAAGGCCTCGGGGCGCAACAACTTCGAGTTCTATGCGGCCGAGATGAGCGGCGCGATCCGCGACGAACTCGCGCTGCGCGAAGGGCTGCGCCATGCCCTCGCGCGCAGCGAGTTCCACCTCGCGTACCAGCCGCAGCTGGACATGGAATCGGGCCGGGTGACGGGCGTGGAGGCATTGATCCGCTGGCAGCATCCGGAGCGCGGCCTGGTCTCGCCGGCGCAGTTCATCCCGCTGGCGGAAGAGACCGGCCTGATCGTTCCGATCGGCGAATGGGTGCTGCGCACCGCCTGCTTCCAGAACAAGGCCTGGCAGGACGCGGGCCTGCCGCCGTTCATCGTGTCGGTCAATGTGTCGGCGCGCCAGTTCCGTGAGCGGACCCTGATCGCGCAGGTGTCCCTGGCGCTTCGGGACAGCGGGCTCGAGCCGCGCCTCCTGGAGCTGGAACTGACCGAAAGCCTGGTCATGGAGGACCTGGACAAGGCGCTGCAGTCGATGAAGGCCCTGCGCGCCATGGGCGTGCAGCTCTCGATCGACGACTTCGGCACCGGCTATTCGAGCCTGAGTGCGCTCAAGCGCTTTCCCATCGCGAGGCTCAAGATCGACCAGTCCTTCGTGCGCGACATTCCGGGCGACGAAGAGGACAAGGCGATTGCCAAGACCATCATCGCGCTGGGGCACGAGCTCAATCTCAAGGTCATTGCCGAGGGGGTCGAGACCGAGCAGCAGCTGGAATTCCTGCGCGCCCATGGGTGCGACGAGATGCAGGGCTATCTCTTCAGCCGGCCCGTGCCGCCCGCCGAACTGGCGGCACTGGTCAGGATGCGCGCTGGCGAGGCAGCGGCGAGCGGCCAGCCCGAGGCGCGCGCGCGCCGCGTGGCGGGACGCTGAGGCCCAGCATCCAGGCAGCTTTCGAAGGTAGTAGCGCCCTCAACGAAGAGTATGCACTCACCTTCTAGATGCCCGCCACGCCGCGCTGGAGCGCAAAGTCCAGCAGCACGCGGTCGGAGGGCTCCTCGGGCCAGGTGTCCTCGGCCAGCCAGCGGAAGAAGGTGGTCGCGGCCACGCGGCTCGCCGGGCCGTCGCGCCGCCAAGCGCGCGCGATGGGGGCGGCCACCTGGTCGAGCCGCTCCGCCTCGAAGCGCGTGCGCACCTCGGCCTGCATCGGCTGCGGCATCTCGGCAAACACGGCGCGCGCCTGTCCCATGCGGTCGTTCTCCCAGAGCTCGCGGATGCGCCGCAGGCGGTCGGCCTCCGACAGCACCGCCACGGGTGGCGCCAGGGCCGGTGCCGGGCCGCTGCTGGGCGCCGGCTCCATCGCGGTCACGCCCGCGTAGCCCTTCTTCAGCGCATCCTTGAAATACGCGGCCGGCGACTTGAGCACCGGCATCGAGGCATTGCGCAGCCGCTGGTCCACATGGTCGAGCGTGGCGCGGATCTGCCCTTCGTCGGTGGTGGCGTAGAGATCCTGCGCCTCGTCCTGCTTCAGGCCCAGTGCGATCAGCCGGCCCACCAGCGCCAGGTCGAAGACGTTGCGGTTCGACGCGCTGATGTCGCCCAGGCGCTGCTGCACCTTGGGAACGACCCGGAACTGGATCTCCTCGATCTTGCGGCCGCGCTTGTGCTCGATCAGCTCGAGCCCGAAGTCCTCGCACAGCGCGTCGATCTCGGCCAGCGCCTTGCTGATGACGTCGCGCTTGAGGAAGCGGTAGTCGACCTCCTTGATGTCGCTGCGGCCCGTGAGCACCGCGGCCCACCAGACCACGTCCTCGCGCATCGACAGCCGCCCCGGCGAGGTCAGATAGCGCGCGCCGATCTCATACAGCACCGCGGCGGAATAGCTGCGCATCTGGCTGCTCATCTCGAGCAGCACGCGCGTGTACTGGTGCGGCTTGACCAGCCGCTCCTTGATCTCGTCCGGATAGCGCCAGGTCACCATGCAGGGGCGCCCCCTGCCCTGCTCCTCGATCGTGACCGTGCCCAGGAGCTGCGAGGACACCCAGCGCTTCAGGGAGCTGCTGCTGGTCGACCACTCGATGGTCGTGGCCTGCATGTCGCGCAGGTGCGACTTGAGCAGCTCGGTGTTGTTGGAGTTGAAGCGGGCGTCGCCGATCAGTTCGCTCAAGGTCAGCCGGTAGACCGGCTCGTCCACGCCCTGGCGCTGCGAGTGGTAGAGCAGCGCGTTGTAGATGCGCCGCGACAGCAGGGTGAGCCGGCCGCGCTTGGGGCGGATGGCGATGGCTTCGTTGGCCTTGGCAACGCTCTGCTCCTCCGCCGTGGGCGGCTGCCGCGGCGGAGACCGGGATTGTGAATTGTCTTCTTCGACCATGGTCCGCTACGGCAATCAGATGGTTTCACATCATGCCTTTGCATTGTGATTCAGTCAATTCACATTACGCCGGCCATGGTGCCTTGGTATGTTTGCAGATAAACACTTGGGGAATTGAAGAATTGGGATTCCACTTTCCTCCGTCGTGACAGTCACTTAGCTCCTCTCATGTGAGATCGGTTGGGATTGAATGTGAGATCGGATGGGATTTGGAGTGAGCCTTGTTGGGAGACAAGCGCCACTTTTGTGAGTCCGGATGGGTTCCAATGTGAGTGGATATGGGTTCCGGCCGTGGGCTGCGCCCCTGTTTGGGGTCCGCGGCGGCAGCCAGGCGCGCAAAAGGCCCGCGTCAGGCGCCCTGCCCCCGGTTTTCGGGTCCTGCGGCGCTTGGCATGCGAGGGGCTGGGGTCTTGGTCCCCAATCTTCCTCACAATACTTCGCGGCGCTGTAGCTGAGTTCTCCGCGAAACTTGTTCATTCGACAGATTCTCATAGAATTGCCGTATTCTGTCGAATAAGGCCAAACAAAATGTCCGTTCCTGTTCCTCTGGTCGGTGGAAACCTGGTTTCCAACGACGTCCAGGTGCCTCCCCGCCAAACCATCAACATGCAGAAGATCGCCGCGCTGGCGACCCGGGCCGGGTCGATGGTGGAGCAGATCCGGGGCATGCTGCTGGCGCCGGAAGCCCGCAAGATCCCGCCCACCTACTCCACCGCCCAATTGGCCGCGCTGTGTGGCGTCGACAAGGCGCATGTGGCCTACCGCATCACCAAGGAAGACCTGCCGGCCGGGCGGTTGACCCCTTCGGGCGGCAAGCGCACCTTCGAGCTGGACGAACTGCGCCGCTGGACCCGAACCTACCGTGCGGAAAAGATGCGGCCGGCCGGGCGCAAGGCCATCACCATCGCCGTGGGCAATTTCAAGGGCGGCGTGGCCAAGACCACCACGGCCATGGTGCTGGCGCAGGGGCTCAGCCTGCGCGGGCACCGCGTGCTCGCGATCGACACCGATCCACAGGGTTCGCTCACCACGCTGCATGGCCTGCTGCCCGAAGCCGAGGTCACCGAGGACATGACCATCGGTCCGCTGTGCGACGGCTCCGAGAACGACATCCGCTACGCCATCCGATCGACCTATTGGGATGGCATCGACCTGGTCGCGGCCGCGCCCTTCCTGTTCTCGGCCGAGTTCGCCCTCCCCGCGCGCCAGATGCAGCAGCCCGGCGCCAAGTTCTGGGACGTGCTGAACGAAGGCCTGGAGTCGGTTCGCGACCTGTACGACGTGATCGTGATCGACACGCCCCCTTCCCTTTCGTATGTCACGATCAATGCGCTTTGGGCGGCCAACGGCATCGTCGTTCCGGTGCCGCCCTCGGGCCTGGACTTTGCCTCGTCGGCGCAGTTCTGGTCGCTGCTCGCGGACCTGGGCGGCAACCTGGACGGCCAGAGCAAGGACCGCGAGGGCAAGGCCTTCGACTTCCTGCACGTGCTGCTGAGCCGCGTGGACGCGGCCGATCCGGCCATGCCCGCGGTGCGCCAGTGGATCCAGGCCACCTACGGCGAATACACGCTGCCGGTCGAGATCCCGAAGACCAGCGTGACCAGCAACAAGGCCGCGGAATTCGCCACGGTCTACGATGTGCAGAAATACGAAGGCGCCGCCAAGACCTACAAGCGCGCTGTAGACGCCTACGATTCCTTCGTCGAGCTCGTCGAGCAGTCGGTGATCGGCGCCTGGACGGCACAAGGGAGGGCGCAGCAATGAGAATGCCGGCCATGCTTTCCGGAGCCCCTTGGCGTGGAAACCAGGTTTCCACCGGGCGGCTCGCCCTTGATGTATCCGGCATGACGCACGCCGTGGAAACCTGGTTTCCACGGCCGCGGTTGCCACAAGCCGGATGCGGCGCGGCAATGCCACAGTACCTGCCGAAGGTCGCGGGGCGGATCGGCAGAAGGCACCGTTTCACGGCATCGAGCGCGGCCCAAGCCGCGCCAAGGAGTGTCCATCATGGCTAGCACCCGCAAGCGGCTGGAGGCGTTGACCGCCGGCCTGATGCTTCCCGAAGCGGCAAAGGATCCGGTCGATGCGCCGGCCCCGGCGGCTGCTCCCGCAGTGCCCCCGTCGGCATCGAACGCCGTGGAAACCAGGTTTCCACCGGCCGTCGGCGGCTCGCTCGCGCCGCGCACCGGCCCTGGCCAGATGATGGCTTTCCGCGGCCAGATCCAGCAGGTCGAAGGCGAGATGGCGGCGCTGCGCGAAAAGCTCAGCCAGTACGAAGGCTCGCTGCCCACGCGCAAGATGGACCCCAAGACCATCCATCCGAGCCGCTGGGCGAACCGCCACGACGCCTCGTTCACGAGCAGCGCCTTTGCGGGCCTGAAGGCGGACATCGAGCATGCCGGCGGCAACGTCCAGCCGATCCTGGTGCGGCCGCTCAAGGACGAGCCCGGCCAGTTCGAGATCGTCTTTGGCCACCGCCGGCATCGGGCCGCGCTGGAGCTTGGCATCCCGGTGCTGGCGTCCATCTGGGTCGACGAGCTCGGCGACGCGGCGCTCTTCGCGGCCATGGACCGGGAGAATCGCGAGCGCGCGGACCTGTCCAACTACGAACAGGGGCTGATGTACCAGCGCGCGCTCGAAGAGCAGCTGTTCCCGACGCAGCGCCAACTGGCCGAAGCGCTCGGCGTGAGCCATACCTGGGTGCGCAAGGCGCTCATGGTGGCGCAGTTGCCGACGGCCGTGGTGGAGTGCTTCCGCAGCCCGCTCGAAATCAGCTTCCGCCATGCCGAGCAGATCAATGCCGCCATGGAAAAGGACCGCCGCGGCGTGCTCAAGCGCGTGGAAAGGCTGCGGGGCCACAGCCTTGCGCCGGCCATGGTCGTCGCCCGGCTGCTCGACGCCAAGCCGGGTTTCGAACGCTCGGAAAAGCTCGACATCCTGTCCGCGGGGCAGAAGATCGGCACGCTGGTGCGCGCCAAGAGCGGGGAGATCACGATCACGATCGTGCCGGACGCAGCCACCGAGTCCAGCCAGGATGCGCTCGAGGCCGGCATCGCCGAGGCTTTGCGCAAGGCCCGCACGCTGTAGATTCGCCTGCCGGGGGGAGGGCGGCAGGGCCAATGTGAGAACCGTTGGGATTTGCTTGCGCCGCTCGTCCCAGGCATTTGGCAGGCGCAGCGGCACCCGGGCCGGCGTCCTGGCGCCGCCCCGGGGGCAGGGCAGGGAAATAAAAAAAAGCCCGGCCTGCCTCGTGGGATCCGGGCTGGCCTGGTCTTGCGCGCCTAGGGCCGAACCACAATGGCCGGCGGCTGGATCACGATCGCAGGGGGCTGCACGACCACGCCCGGCGGCGGGCCTGCATAGACCGGCGCTTCGTACACGGGGGCGCGCGAGGCGTGGTCCTTGCACTTGCGCTTTTCCTTGTATTCGCCGTTCTTCTCCCACTTGCGCTCGACCTTGCACCGGCCGTCCCAGAACGCTTCCTTGTACTCGCGGCCGCCGTGCCGTCTTTTGCCGTGACCGCTCTCGTCCTTGTACGGGTCCGCGGCGGCGGGTGCCATGGCACCGGTGGCAAGCAAGGCGACCAGGGCCAGGGGGCGCAGAAGGGGATTCATGAAAGACCTCGAATGTGATTTGTTCCCATGGCCGCGCATCGTACTAGAGGCAACGCGGCCAGTGCCTCTATGGGTCGACGGGACAAGCCATCGGTCCTGCGGGACAGGGGGCCTGGAGGGACGGGTTTTCGAAGACCAGCGGCTGTTGCACGGTTCCCACGGGTTCCTGTGGCGCTCGGCAGACGCCGAGCAACCCGGATAAAATTCAATCAAATCAACAACTTAGGTGAAGGTGCTCGTGAAGATGCTTGGTTGCAACACAAAATGTGTATTGATGATTACTTCAGTTATCATCAAGCAATTCATGACAACGACCACCGCACCCCACGGCACGCAGGCCTTCGCCAGCACCCTGTTCGATCCCGCCCTACCGGCGAGATGGACCGCCGCATGAGTGCGACAGACATGCCTGCCGTTCCCACACCCTCCCAACTGTCCCACATCGATGACGACGAGCTCGCGCGCCTGGCGTCGACCTGGCGGGCCCTTGCGGGCCGCGGCGACCGCGAGGCCTTCGGCATCGCGCATGCGCTCGAGGTCGAGCAGCGCCGGCGCACGCGGGTGAGCCAGCTGCAGCAGCTGCCGGAGGATCCCGGGCCGGCGCCGCGACCGTGGTGGAAGTTCTGGCAGTCGACGACGGCCGGTGAGCGGAACCCGACATCGGCCTCATGAAGGCACTGATTCCGCGCAAGCTGCACCGCGGACATTTCGCGTTCATGCGGGCGCTGGCCCAGGGGCTCGACGAACGGGCCAGCTGGGACCGCTACCTGCGGCTCGAAGGCGAACACACCGACCTGCGGACCGTGCGCCGCACCATCGCCTGGATCCGCGACGAATTCGCGGCGGCCGCGCGGCGCGAGCACAAGCCAGGCACCGCCCGGCTGATCCTGCTCGACGCCGACCGCTTTTCCGCGACGCCGGCGCTCCCGAGCCTGGCCGAGTTCGCCGTGGCGAACGGCCTGGAGGATTTCTCCGAGTCCGAACAGGTCGAGGCCTACGAGGCCGCCTACCCGGCCGCGGGCAAGGCAGGGCAGGGCGCGCGGCCCTCGCGGCGGGCGCGCGTGGTCGAGCGCCAGCTCGAAGCGCTGCGCTGGCTCGAGAACCTGGTCGCCCAGGACCCGCGGCCGCTCGACAGCGTGTCGGCCTGGCTCAATCCCTCGGTGGCAAGCCGCCTGGAACGCGCCGGCCTGCGCACGCTCCATGCGCTGGTCGAGCACATCAACGGCATCGGCTCGCGCTGGTGGGTGCATGTGCCGGGCGTGGGCGAACTCAAGGCGGCGCGCATCCTCGACTGGCTGCGCGCCAACGAACAGGTGCTGGGGCTGCGCATCGGCGCCCACGCGATGACGCCCCGGGCGCAGCTCGGCCCGCTGGCGCTGGCCGCGGTGGTGCCGGGCGGCACCGCGCTCGTGCCTTATGAAAAGTTCGTGCTCCCCGCCGAGCTCGACGGCAGCGCAGGCAGCAACCGCGCGCCGCGCGGGCAGTGCCTGCTGATGGCCACCAACGACCACGAGGCCGTGGGCGCCTGGCTCAGCGCCAAGCGCGCGGGCGACGCCACCATCGACCTGTCGGCCACCCAGCGCGCCTACCGCAAGGAGGCCGAGCGCCTGCTGCTCTGGGCCGTGCTCGAGCGCGGGAAGGCGCTGTCGTCGCTCACCGTCGAGGATGCGATCGAGTACCGCGACTTCCTGCTCGATCCGCCCGCCCACTGGTGCGGCGCGCGCCATCACCAGCGCTGGTCGCCGCTGTGGCGGCCGATGGAAGGGCCGCTCGCGCCCTCGGCGCTGCGCCAGGCCATCGCGATCCTGCGCAGCCTGCATGCTTTCCTGGTGAACCAGAACTATCTGGTGGGCAACCCCTTTGCCACGCTGGCGCCGCCCGCGAGCCTGCAGCAGCCGCTGGACTCCAGCCGCGCGCTGAGCTTCGCGCAGTGGGACCATGTCGACGCGCTGCTCCAGGCGCATGCCGACACCGAAGCCAGGCGCCGGCTGCGGCGTGGCATGCGCTGGCTCTATGCGACCGGCCTGCGGCTGGCCGAGATCACCAGCGCCAAGTGCGAGGACCTCGAACAGATCGAATGCCGCACGGCCGATGGCGCGCCGGCCACCGGCTGGCAGCTGGTGGTGGCCGGCAAGGGCAGGCGCTGCCGCCGGGTGCCGGTGCCGCCGGTGCTGGTGGCCGAGCTGGAAGACGAACTCGCCCGCCACGGCTTCGAGCGGCAGGTCGGTGCCGTGAGCAACCGCGGCATCCATGTGCTGGCGCGCTTCGATGCCGAACTGCGCCGTCCGGCCGCCTGGTCGGCCTCGGGCCTGTACCAGGCGATCAAGGCCTTTGTCGCGCAGGCCGCCGCCAGCCTGCGTGGCGCCGAGGCGCAGCAGCTCAAAAAAGCGAGCACTCACTGGCTGCGACACTCGCATGGATCCCACGCGCTGCGCGGCAGGGAAGGGCAGGTGCCGGTGCCGATCCAGGTCGTTCAGAACAACCTCGGGCATGCCTCGGTGGGGACCACGGCCATGTACCTGGCGACCGCGCAGCTGCAGGGCCATACCGAAATGCGCTAGCTGCTAGCGCGCCTGGGCGCTCGCTCGCGGGCTGCAATCTGCGCAAGATGCGAGCCATGCAAACACCGGTTTCCCGCCTTTCGATCCCTGCCGCCACGGAGGCGCGCCATGCCCGCTAGCACCATGGACAAGGACTGGCTGCGCTTTCACCCGAACCCGTCGAAGCCGCGTTTCACGCCGCCGCCGGGCGCGGTGGACGCGCACTGCCACGTCTTCGGCCCGGCGGCCGTGTTTCCCTATGCGCCCGAGCGCAAGTACACGCCCTGCGACGCATCGAAGGATCAGCTCTTCGCGCTGCGCGACCTGCTGGGCTTCGAGCGCAACGTGATCGTGCAGGCCACCTGCCACGGCAGCGACAACCGCGCGCTGCTCGATGCCATCGCACACTCGAACGGGCGCGCGCGCGGCGTGGCCTCGGTCGCGCCGAACGTGAGCGATACCGAATTGCACCGGCTGCACGAGGCCGGCATCCGCGGCGTCCGCTTCAACTTCCTCAGGCGCCTGGCGGACTTCACGCCGCGCGAGGTGCTGATGGACATCGCCAAGCGCATCGCGCCGCTCGGCTGGCACGTGGTCGTGTACTTCGAGGCGCAGGACCTGCCCGAGCTCTGGGATTTCTTCACCCGCCTGCCGACGACCGTGGTGGTCGATCACATGGGCCGGCCCGACGTGAGCCAGCCGGTCGACGGGCCGCAGTTCGAGCGCTTCGTGCGGCTGATGCGCGAGCATCCGAACGTGTGGTCGAAGGTGAGCTGCCCCGAGCGCATGTCGATTTCTGGGCCGCCGGCCTACGATGACGTCGTGCCGTTCGCGCAGCGCCTGGTCGAGACCTTCCCGGACCGCGTGCTGTGGGGCACCGACTGGCCGCATCCCAACCTCAAGACGCACATGCCCGACGACGGCACGCTGGTCGACATGATTCCGCGCATTGCGTGCACTGCGCAGCTGCAGCAGCAATTGCTCGTGGACAACCCGATGCGGCTCTACTGGGCCTGAGAGGCGGCAAGCGCTTGCTTCGCGTGAGCGGACCCCTAGACTCCAGCTTCATGGATCTCAAGCAGCTGGAGTACTTCGTTCGCGTGGCCGAGCTGGGGAGCTTCACGCGCGCATCGATCGTGATCGACGTGGCGCAGCCCGCGCTCAGCCGGCAGGTGCGCCAGCTCGAAGTGGAGCTGCGGCAGAACCTGCTGACGCGCAACGGCCGCGGCGTCACGCTCACCGATGCGGGCACGCTGCTGCTGGCGCACGCGAGGGGCATCCTGCACCAGATCGAGCGCGCCAAGGAAGACCTCGGCCGCATGCGCGGCGCGCTGGCCGGCCGGGTCACGGTGGGCCTGCCGCCGAGCATCGCCAAGCGCATCGCCGTGCCGCTGACCCGTGCCTTTCGCCAGCAGCTGCCCGATGCGCGCCTTGCCATCACCGAGGCGCTGTCGAGTGCACTGCAGGAATCGGTGACCGCGGGCCGCATCGACCTCGCGCTGCTCTACAACCCCGCGCCCTCGGCCGACATCGACAGCGTGGTCATCCTCGAAGAAGACCTGTACCTCGTCGGACCGGCCACGCAGCCCGGCGGGGAGATCGCGCTGCGCGAGGTGGTGCCGCAGCCGCTCGTGATTCCGACCCAGCCCAACTCCATCCGCATGCTGGTCGAGGCGGAAATGGCCAACATCGGATGCCGCCCGGCCATCGCGATGGAGATCGACGGCGTGGCCGCCATTCTCGACCTGGTCATCGATGGCGTGGGCTTGGCAGTGTTGTCATCGAACGCAGTGCTCACCGCGCCTCGGCCGGAGGCTTTCGGCATCCGGCGGATCGTGGATCCACCGCTGCGCAGCCGGCTGGCGCTGGCCGTCAGTTCGCAGCGACCGGCCACGCTGACCCAGCAGGCCGTTCTGAAGCTGGTGCGCGAGGTGGTGGATCAGACGATGAACGCTTCGCCGGCACCGGCGCTCACTGCTTCGGAATGCCGGCCAGGCGGATGACTTCCGACCAGCGCTGAATCTCGTCCTTCAGGAGGTCCGCCTGCTGCTGCGGCGTGCTCCCCTGCGCCTCGACGCCAAGCTGGCGCAGCCGTTCCTTGACTTCCGGCGTGGCCAGCGCCGCATTGGCTTCCTTGCTGAGCCTCGCGATGACCGCGGGCGGCGTCTTCGCGGGCACGGCAAGCGCGTTCCATGACGAGACCTTGAAACCGGGCGCGCCGCTCTCCGCGACCGTCGGCGTGTCGGGCAGCGCGAACGAGCGCTTCGCGCCCATGACCGCGAGGGCGCGCAGCGACTTGCCGCCGATCTGCCCGAGGATCGGCGCGAGGATCTCGACGCCGGCGTCGACCTGCCCGCCGCGCAGCGCCGTGATCAGCGCGGGCGAGCCGTTGAACGGGATCACCTGCGCGTCGATGCCGGTGCTGCGCTTGAAGAGCTCGGCCGCCAGGTGCTGCGTGCTGCCCACGTTGATGGTGCCGATGTTGACGGTGCCGGGACGCGCCTTCGCATATGCCAGCAGCTCCTGCATCGTCCTGAACCGGGCATCGGCGGCCGTCACCACGGCCATGTCGAAATAGCCCAGCGTCGACACCGGCGCGAAGTCGCGGACCGTGTCGAAAGGCAGGCGCTTGAACAGCCCCGCACTCACGGCATTGCCGTTGGACATCAGCAGCATGGTGAGCCCGTCCGGCGCCGCCTTGGCCACCGCGTCGGAAGCGACCACGCCGCCGGCACCCGGCTTGTTGTCCACGACGATGCTCTGGCCCATGGCCTCCGACATCTTCTGCGCGACGGTGCGCGCCGTGAGATCGGCCACGCCGCCGGGGCCGAAGGGCACGACCAGGCGAATGGGCTTGGTCGACGACGGTTGCTGCTGCTGCGCGTTCGCGCCTGCGCAGAGCAACGAGAGTGCGGCCAGCGCGAGCGCCGAACGCCGGGTGCGAGTGCGCATATCCATTCCTTTGTCTCCGTCTTCTCTTTTGAAGTGCCGGCGGTGCGTGGGGCCGTGTGCCGGCGTGATGGACTATCGCCATTCCGGCGGTGGCCCGCTATCCGGCCCGGCCACTTTGAGATATGTCGCGGCGGCATATCCGGCGCGCGCGCCTTCCTCGCTAAGATGCGCGCGGAACCGCGTCGCCAATGCCACCGAGGACATTTCTTTGACCATCAACCTGCAAACGCTCAAGTGCGGTGAATGCGGCAGCGGCATGCTCCAGCGCTCGGGGCTCAACCAATACGCCTGTGCGCATTGCGGCTCGGTGTCGATCGTCGAGGACAACGTCTCCGACCGGCTGGAGCGCGTGCTCGAGCAGGTCAAGGACGAGGCCGGACGAAGGCTGGCCGCCGAGCAGTCGGCGCGCGGCCGCAGCGCGGCCCGGTCGATGGGCATCGCCATTGCGGCGGTCGCGGTGCTGGTCGCCGGTGTCTTCGGCGTCATGGCCTATGTCGTGGACCGCAGCCAGCCGGAGCGGGCCTCGATGCCGCGCACGATTCCGGGCGAGGGCCTCCGGCTCGAGGCACGCCAGGTGCTGGCGGGCAGCGGCAGTCTGGCGCAGCCCTGGCTGCTGGTGACGGCGCGCAACGAGAGCGGCAGCGCGATCGAGCGGCCGAAGGTCAATGCGATCTTCTACGACCGCGACAGCCGCATCGGCGAACAGAGCGAATCGGTGCCGATCGGTACGCTGATGCCCGGCGAGACAGCGCCGGTGCTGATCAAGCTGCCGAGCGACCAGGCCGTCACGCGCTACGAGCTGCAGGCCGATGCGCTGTCGACGCCCTTCTGGACGACCGAGGGTCCGCCGCTGCAGTTCACGCGCGTGCGCCTGGTGCAGCAGGGGGACGAGGTGTGGCTGTTCGGCCGCCTCGCCAATGCGCGCAAGGACGCCCTGGCGCTGAGCATCGTCGAAGTGCTGGTCACGCTGTACGACGATGCCGGTGCGGTCATCGGCGTCGGGCGGGGCTTCTCGCAGGCCACCGAACTCCGGCCCGGCGAACGCAGCGCTGCGGAAGTGCGTATCGAGCGCCTGGGCAACCGCAAGGTGCCGATCGCGGCATGGGACTACCGCATCGACTACAGCCTGACCGAAGGCGCGCAGCAGGCCAAGAAGCGCGTGCTCGCGAGCAGCAGCCGCGTGATCCGCACGGCCGGCGCGCCCGAGATGCTGCGTGCGTCGCAGCGCCTGAGCAGCGCGGACCTGCTGGCCGACAGCGGCGCCGAGCAGGTCGACAAGGCGCGCTGAGGTCGCCGCGGGCCGGGCTACTTTCTCCTGCGGCCCGATGACGCCGGCGGCGCCGAGGTCTGCGAAGGCGCCGCGCCGCCATCCACGCCGAGCCGGCCGCCGCCGCCCAGGCCCTGGCCGCGCACGGTCTGCGCCTTGTAGCTGCGCAGCGAACGCACCATCTGGTTGAAGGCGTCCATGAAGGCCGCGGCAATCACCTTGCCTTGCGGCGTGCGGGTGTAGTCGCCGATGTTGCCGCCGCCGCGCAGGCCGGTCAGCTCGCCGAGGCCCGCGAAGTCGGTCTTGGAGGCGCTGCCCTCCGATGCCGCGACCTGCACGCCCGAGCGGTTGTCGATGAGCGTCAGCAGCGCCGCGGCTTCCTTGGTCTGGAGGCTGGCACCCAGGCTCGCGATGGCGCGGCCGCGGCCACCGCCGACCAGCCCGCCGATGGTGCCGCCGAGTCCGCCCGCGTCGTTGTTGCTGAACACGATCTCGGGCGACAGGCCGTAGTCGGACGCCACCATCTGGCCGCGGCCGAAGTTGCTGCCGCCGCGCATTTCACCCGACTGCATGAGCGCGCGCTCGCGCGTCATCGCGTTCATGCCGGCCGCGCCGCGCTCGACCACCACGAAGCAATTGGACTGCTGCACCAGAAGGCGCAGCAGGTTGGCCGTGGGCGGCAGGCGGTACTCGCCGGTGAGGATGGTGTACCAGCCGGCATTGACGTTCTCGATCAGCGAGACGGTGCCGAGCGGCGAATCGCAGCGCTCGAGCGCGCTGCTCTCACCGGACGTGGCCGAGCCCGCGGCGCTGCCCGTGGCAACGGTCTTGGCCGACTGGCTGCCCATCTGCATGTCGAGCGCGGGCATGTTCTGGCAGCCGGCAAGCGCCAGCAGCGTTGCCGCTGCTGCCATGGCCATGGCCGGTCTCGAGAGCGCGCGCTGCTGGCGTGGCTTGCCTGTGGACTTCTTCATGCGATCCTCCCCCCAATTGGTTGCGAAAGGGCCGGAATGCGGCCCTGCGCAAATTTAGTGGGAAGGCACGATTGCCCACAGTGTCTAAAGTCACTTCTTGCGCCGCTGCGGGTTGTCCGGCTCGCAGCAGCCGCAGGACTCACTTGATGTCGAAGACGCTGATCTTGGTGGTCTGTACCACTTGATGGATCGTGGGTGCATTCGGGTACTGGCCCACAGCCTCGGTGCGCAGCGCAAACCCCCGATACGGGCCCTCCGCGGCAACCCAGTAGACCAGGTCGAAGGTCTGTGTCATGGGCGTAGGAGTGGTGATAGTGGTCACTCCATGCGAGGTGAACTTGCAGGCCGCGAAGGTTCCCACAGCACTCTGGAGGGTCTCGCGGCCCACGTAGGTGTAGGACTTCGTCGTCGTGTTTTCTTCGACGTGGTCGGCGTATTCGTTCTTGGCGGTGTAGGTGAACTCGTAGGTTTGTCCGGGCTCCATGGCGATCGGCTGCCGACTCGGCGGGCTCATCGTCTGGCGGACGTTGCTGCTGGTCATGCCGTAGAACAGCAGGAAGCCGTCCTGAATGGCGTTGTAGTCCATGTTGGTCCCTGCATGGCTGCCGTCGTCCCCATAGAAATCGTACTTCGTCTCCACGGTCGCCGCGCCATTGAACTCCTTGGGTCCCGTGACGGTCCTCACCGTGCGCCGAGGCGGCGTCGCGCCATCCCCGCTGACGGTGTGTTCGAGATCCATGATCGTTCCCGTCCGGAAGAACCCCTCGTTGAAGCAGGGTGCCGAACTGGTGGCCGATGCCACCGCGACGGTGACCGTGATCGTCGCGGCCGCGGACGTGAGCCCGGTGGCATCGGACACGGTGTAGCTGACCACGGTCGGACTGCCGGTGAAGCCGCTCGCGGGAGTGAAGACCACTGCCCCCTCGTTGCCAGCCTGCCAGCTGCCCTCGTTGGGCACCTGCAGGCTGCGCCCGTCGGCGGACAAGGTGGCGCCGGCCGGCGGCTGCACGAAGCGCACCGAATTGCGGTCGAGATTGCCGTCGGCATCCTGGTCGTTGTCGAGCACGTTGATGGTGACGCTGGCGCCGGCCTGGCCGCTGGCGCTGTCATTGGTTGCCACCGGTGCGGTACCGGTGGGGCTGCTCGTGCCGCCAGCAGGGGTGCCAGCACCAGCACCTGGAGTACCCGCGCCGGGAGTACCCGCACCGACAGGAAGCCCACCTGCAAAGCCGCCGCCACCCGAGCCGCCCCCGCCGCATGCCACCACCACCGCTGCGACGGCCACGGCCACCGCACCCATTGCCCATGGATTCTTCTTCATTCGTTTCTCTCCCTGTTGAGTGTCAAAGGGCCGGGATCCCGGCCCTGTGTCAATCTAGGAGAAGCGAAGAAGACGCCATAGTGCCTAAAGTCACTTGTCGCGCCGATGCCATCGCCCGTGGCCCCGATCGCAGCAGTCCGCAAGATCTCACTTGATGTCGAAAACGCTGACCTTGGTGGGCTGCACCACCTGGCGGATCGTGGGTGCATTCGGGTACTGGGCCACAACCTCCGTGCGCAGTTCAAACCCACGATACGGGCCCTCGGCGGCGACCCAGCTGATCTTGTCGAAGGTCTGCGTCGTGGGCGAGGAGGTGATGGGCGTGTCCACCTGATGGGTGGTGAACTTGCAGGCCGAGAAGGTTCCCGCAGCGCTCTGGAGGGTCTCGCGGCCCACGTAGGTGTAGGACGTGGTCGTCGTACCTTCTTCGACGCGGTCGGCGTATTCGTTCCTGGTCGTGTAGGTGAAATCGAAGGTCTGTCCTGGCTCCATGGCGACCGGTTGCCGACGCGGCGGGCTCATCGTCTGCCGGACGTTGCTCCCGGTCATGCCGTAGCTCACCAGGAAGCCGTCCACGAAGGCGTTGTAGCCCATGTTGGTTCCTGCGTAGCTGCCGTCGTCCCCATAGAATCCGACTTCGTCTCCATGGTCGCCGCGCCATTGAACTCCTTGGGTCCCGTGACGGTGCTCACGACGCGCCGGGGCGGCGTAGCGCCATCTCCGCTGACGGTGAATTCGAAATCCATGGTTGTTCCGGTGTGGAGGAACCCTTCGTTGAAGCAGGCTGCCGAACTGGTGGCCGACGCCACCGTGACGGTGACCGTGATCGTCGCGGCCGCGGATGTGAGCCCGGTGGCATCGGACACGGTGTAGCTGACCACCGTCGGGCTGCCGGTGAAGCCGCTCGCGGGAGTGAACACCACCGCCCCCTCGCTGCCCACCTGCCAGCTGCCCTCGTTGGGCACCTGCAGGCTGCGCCCGTCGCCGGACAAGGTGGCGTCGGCCGGTGGCTGCACGAAGCGCACCGAGTTGCGGTCGAGGTTGCCGTCGGCATCCTGGTCGTTGTCGAGCACGTTGAGGGTGACGCTGGCACCGGCTTGGCCGCTGGCGCTGTCATTGGCTGCTACCGGGGCGGTGCCGGTCGAGTTGCCTGTGCCGCCAGTGGGAGTGCCTGCGCCAGCGCCAGCACCGGGCGTGCCCGTGCCGGCAGGGAGCCCGCCTGCAAAGCCGCCGCCATTCGAGCCGCCCCCGCCGCATGCCGCCACTACCGCCGCGACAGCCACGGCCACAGCGCCCATTGCCCATGGATTCTTCTTCATTCGTTTCTCTCCCTGTTGAGTGTCAAAGGGCCGCGATCCGGCCGCTTGTCAATTTAGGAGAAGCGAGGAAGACGCCATAGTGCCTAAAGTCACTTGTCGCGCCGATGCGCGCGCCGGTGGCCTGCAGGTGCGAGCTCGGCCATGGCTTGCAGGAGCGTTGCGGCGCTCACGGGCTTGAACAGCACCGGCACGCCCGACGCGCGTACGCGCTGCAGCCGCTCGGGCGCCGTCTCGCCGGTGATCAGAAGCAGCGGTGCATGGAGCTGAAAGCGTTCGCGCAGGCGCTGCCCGACATCGAGTCCGTCCACGCCGTCGGCCAACCGGTAGTCGCACAGCAGCAGTGCGAAGGGCCTGGCTTGCGCATCGGGATGCGCCAATGCTTCGACCGCGGCGGCCTCGTTGGCCACGGCCACCACATCGAGCGAATAGCCTTGCAGCAGTGCCGTCATGGCTTCGCGGATCTCGGACTCGTCGTCGATCAGCAGGACCGGTCCACGCAGATCCGGCATCATGAAGCGATGCCGCACGGGCGACTCGAGATCCTGAAGCAGAAGATCCGCGGGCGAATCCAGCGATGCCTTGGCCGCCGGAACCACCAGGCGAAAGCAGGTGCCGCGGCCCGGGCGCGAGCGCACCTGCACCGGATGCGCGAGCAGACGCGACAAGCGCTGCACGATCGACAGCCCGATGCCCAGGCCGCGCGAGCGGTCGCGTCCCGGATTGCCGATCTGGTAGAACTCCTCGAAGATGCGTTCCAGCTGCGCGGGCGCAATGCCGATGCCGGTGTCGCGCACTTCGATCCGCACAAGATCGCCGCGCGCGAGTGCCGTCACGGTCACGCCGCCGTGCAGCGTGTACTTCAATGCGTTGTCGACCAGGTTGGAGAGCATGCGGTACAGGAGCTGCGGGTCGCTCTGTACCCACAGTCCGCTGGCGCGAATGCGCAGCTGCAGGTTCTTCTGGTCGGCCTGTGCCGAGAAGGTGTGGTTGAGCGGGCGGAACAGCGCATCGAGTTCCAGGGCGCATGGATCGGGAACCACCACCCCCGCGTCGAGGCGGGAGATGTCGAGCATGGTGTTGAGCGAGGCACCCAGCGTGTCGACCGCGCGCATCAGGCGCTCGGCATTCTTCACTTCGGGCCGGCCCTCCAGCGCGTTCTCCAGCGCGGCGCCGAACAATGCGATGGCATGCATCGGCTGGCGCAGGTCGTGGCTGGCGGTAGCCAGGAAGCGGGTCTTCTCGGCGCTGGCGCGTTCGGTGGCTGCAATCTGCTCGCTCAGGCGCGCGGCCAGGGCCTCGTTCTCGAAGCGCAGGAGCAGCGATTCGGTCAGCCGCCGGTTCTCCTGCAAGCCGGCGCGGAAGGTGAGCACCAGGTTGACGGTTCCGAAGGCGGCAAGGAACCAGTTCAGCGCGTTGCCGTGCCAGACCAGCGCGGCAATGAGGCCGGTCATCATGGGAATGCCGTATCCGAACATGGCCGGCTTCAGCGGCCATCGCGCCTGCACCGCGCGTGTCCAGCTGCCGATGATGACCACCGTGAACACGGTGGTCATGACCAGGTCCGTCGTCGACACAAGGAACAGGGGCGCCGGCGCCGTGGCGACGCTGACCATCGTGACCAGGCGCGCGTACTTGCGCGCCCAGTAGGGGCTGTCGGCCATCGGCGTGGCAGGGGTCCAGCGCGGTGCGAGCAAGGCGTACAGGTCCACGGCCGCAAGGACGAGCAGCCAGCACAGCAGCAAAGGATGGTCGAGGCGCGAGTAGCTGAAGATGGCCAGCGCGATGGCAAAGCCGAAATGGGCCAGGATCGCCGTGCTGTGGCCGGCGTAGACCGACGCCACGTGCTCGCGCAATATGCGCAGGCCCAGCGCGGCGTCGACGGCCAGATGCTTCGACACGAGGTCGCTCATCGAATTGCCTCCCTGCAGGGTGGTCCCCGCGTATGTATGTATGTATGTATTTCGCTCCGTACAGGCGGAGCTCAGCGAAAGCTGCTGATCAGCTGCGCACGGGAGCGCACGCCGAACAGCAGGAGGATGGTCGACACGTAGTTCTTGACGGTGCCTTCGCCAAGGCTCGCGGCCTCCGCAATCTCCTTGTTGGTCTTTCCTTCCAATATCCACTGGAGCACCTGCGCCTGCCGCGGGGCGAGCGCCTGCCAGGCTTGGTCACGAGACGACTTGATGGGGCGAACCGAGGGGCTCGCCGGACGGGGCGAGCCGTCGATGGCGTTGCTTCCGAGCAGCCCGCAGGCGCGGATGAAGCTCACCACCTCCTTGAGGTTGGCAGATTTGGGGAGGAAGGCGCTGGCGCCCAGCCCCAGCGCTCCCTGCGCGATCGTGCTCTGGGCAAGCGAGGTGGTGCCGGACCCGGAGAGCGCCACGATGCGCGCGGCCGGATAGCGGGCGCGAAATTCCATCAGGCCACTGAGGCCCTGGGTGTCGGGCAAGGCCAGGTCCAGCAGCACCAGGTCCACGGCATCGCGGACTCTTTCGTACAGGGCCAGGGCGTCGGCGAGATTGCCGGCCTCGAAGACCTCGAGGGTTTCGCCCGAGGGCGAGGACTGTGCTTCCAGCAGCGCGCGCACACCCAGGCGCACCAGGTCGTGATCGTCCACCACCAGGATGGCCCGCGGCGGCCGACCATCGGCAGGAGCGCCGTGTCTGGGCGGGCGGTTCGTTTCGTCGGTACTCACGCCACCGAATCTAGCGATTCCGGGCGCCGGGGTAAGTGAAGAAAGTCACGTTGTTCGTTCGTGCACCTGTTCAATGCTGCAAAACCGCCGGGCTTCGGCACCCCCGAGGCATTGCGTGTTGATTCGTTGACGCTGCTTGACCGCATTTACTTGTTTCCGGGTATTTCCGTACCGCAGGGCGCTGACTAAGCTCGCCCCTGATCCATGTGCGCTGCACCCGGCGCGATCGGACGGTAGAAATGAACGACCTCCCCAACATCATGTTCGCCGCCTTCCCGGCCTTTGCGCTGCTGATGGTGGTCGAGCTTGTGTACTCCCTCAAGGTGCGCGGCGAGCTCTACGACACCCGCGACACCGCCGCCAACGTGCTGCTGGCGATGGGCAACCTGGCCATCGCGCTGGCCAGCGCGGGCCTGATGCTGGTGTTCCTGAGCTGGCTCTATGCGCACCGCTTCTTCACGATGCCGCCCGCGGCGTGGTGGGCCTGGGTGCTGTGCTTTCTGGCGGACGACTTCAGCTACTACTGGTTCCACCGCTTCAGCCACGAGGTGCGCTGGTTCTGGGCTTCGCATTCGGTGCATCACTCTTCCGAGAAATACAACTTCTCGGTGGCCCTGCGCCAGACCTGGACCGGCACGATCAGCGGCTCTTTCTTGTTCTGGGCCTGGATGCCGCTCCTGGGCTTTCATCCCAAGATGATCCTGTTCATGCAGTCGGCGAGCCTGATCTATCAGTTCTGGATCCACACGCAGGCGATCCGGAAGATGCCCGCCGGCGTCGAGGCCGTGTTCAACACGCCGTCGCACCACCGGGTGCATCACGGCAGCGACTTCGACTACCTCGACAAGAACTACGCCGGCACCTTGATGATCTGGGACCGCCTGTTCGGCTCGTTTGCGCTGGAAAACTTCACGCCGCGGTTCGGCCTGACGAAGAACATCGAGACCTTCAACCCGCTGCGGATCGCCTTCCATGAGTGGGCCGGCATTGCCAGGGACCTGCGCAAGGCCCGCAGCCTGTCCGAGGTTGCCGGCTATCTGCTGCAGCCGCCGGGCTGGAGCCCCGACGGCAGTTCCCAGACCACGCGCCAGGCGCGCAGGGCGATGGAGTGACTGGGGAACGTCGATGACTGCAAGACATGCGGCCCGCAAGGGATGGATGACCGCGGCGCTGGGGGCCGCCCTGGCACTGGGCGGCTGCGCCGGCGGCAGCGATGGCCCGGCGGTGTTCGTGCCGGTGGCCGCCAGCACCGTGCCGGCTGCGGCTGCGTCGCCTTCGGAAACCTACGCAGTGGCCATACCACCGGCGCAGATCGATGCTGCCGTGGCCAGGCTCGACCAGCTGGCGGCCGACATCATGCGCCGCTCCAGTATTCCGGGCATGGCCGTGGCCGTGGTGAAGGACGGCCGGACGGTATATGCCAGGGGCTTCGGGGTGCGAACGGTGGGCGCGCCCGAACCGGTCGATGCGGACACCGTGTTCCAGCTCGCATCGCTGTCGAAGTCCGTCGGCGCGACCGTGGTGGCGGGGCTCGTGGGCAGGCAGGTGCTGTCCTGGGACACGCCCGTCGCCGCGCACTTGCCCGGCTTCAGGCTGTCGGACGACTGGATCACGCAGCAGGTGACGGTGGGCGATTTCTTCGCGCATCGCTCGGGGCTCTCGGCGCACGTCGGCGACCAGCTCGAAGACCTGGGCTACGGACGCCAGGACATGCTGGAGCGCCTGCGCTACGTGCCGCTCGATGGCTTCAGAACGCGATACGCCTACACCAACTTCGGCCTCACGGCCGGGGCCGAAGCGGCAGCCAGGGCGGCCGGGCTCGACTGGGCGACGCTGTCCGAGCGCACGCTCTACCAGCCGCTGGGCATGGCGTCGACGAGCTCCCGCTTCGCCGATTTCATGCAGCGCGGCAACCGCGCCTCGCCCCATGTGAAGACCGAGGCCGGCTACCAGGCGCAGTACCAGCGGGACCCCGATGCGCAGTCGCCGGCCGGCGGCGTGAGCGCGAGCGCCAACGACATGGCGCGATGGATGTCGATGGTCCTGCAGAAGGGCAGCTTCCAGGGCCGCCCGGTGGTCGAGGCCGAGGCCCTGCTGCGCGCGACCAGCGCACAGATCGTCTCGTCGCCGCCGCGCAACCCGAACGAGCGCGCGGGCTTCTACGGCTATGGCTTCAATGTCGGGACCTCGCCGTCGGGGCGGGTCAGGCTCTCGCATTCGGGCGCCTTCCTGCTGGGGGCGGGCACGGCCTTCTCGATGATTCCATCGGCGGGTGTCGGCATCGTCACGCTCACCAACGCGGCGCCAGTGGGCGCTGCCGAGGCCATGAATGCCGCCTTCGACGACCTGGTCGAGTTCGGCGCGCTCACGCGGGATTGGTACGAGGCCTATGCACCGCTGATGCAGGGCCTGTACGCGCCCGAGGGCACGCTGGCCGGCCAGCCGCCGCCGGCGCAACCCGTCGCGCCGCTCGGCAGCAATGCCTACACCGGCATCTACGCCAACAGCTACTACGGCAATGCCGTGGTGGAAACCGCCGGCAGCGGCCTGGTCCTGAAGATGGGGCCGGGCGGCGCCAGGCGCTTTGCGCTGCGCCACTGGAGCGGCAACACCTTCGTCATCGACCTGTCGGGCGAGAGTGCCACGCCGGGGTCCATCTCGAGGATCGATTTCAGGCCCGGCGTCTCGGGCCTGTCGGACAGCGTGCAGATGGAGTTCTACGCCGAGGACACGACGCACGGCGTGTTCACGAGGATGCCTGTCCAGTGATGAGCCGGTGCGGCACCGGCGGCTCGAACGCGCGGATCGGCGCATCGCGCCCTACCACCCGATCACCTCATCGCAGCCCCCAAAGGCCGCCGGCATGTCCTTGAAGTGGGGCAGCCCGTCCTTCACTGGCGCCACGGCCCGCTGGCAGTGGATGTGAAAGGCCGGCTTGAAGAGTTCGGGCGGCAGGAGGAAGCCGCTCACACCCCGCACACCCATCCCCGGCGGCTCGCCGAACAACAGCGTGCCGCAATGGGCGCAGCGGGTGCGCGGCGTGGTCCTGTAGGTCCAGGTGGCTGTGTCGTCTCCCGACACGGTCGCGCCGCCCGCCGGGAACAGCGCCAACGGCGCGTACGCGCCACCGGTCACGGCGCGGCAGTCCTCGCAGTGGCAGTGGAACTGCGCCACCGGCGCCTCGCTCAGGTGGAGCCGCGCCTTGCCGCAGCGGCAGTCGACGGTGGTGGGTTGCATGGCTGTCTCCTCAGGTTGCCAGGGTTTCGTGCCAGAAGCCGAAATCGGCCTGGCCTTCCAGGAAGGTCTGCGCCGTCTGCATGAAGGCTTGCATGTGCGGCTGCTGCATGTGCGGGCCGGTGAAGGCCGCTTCGCTGGCCCACTGCTCCACGATCAGCCAGCGGTTCGGGGCCTTGGCGTCCTCATGCACGCGGATGCCGAGGCAGGCCGGCTCGAGCGCCATCACCTGCCGGATCACTGCCCGCAGCTCCCGCCGGGCCAGCTCCAGCTTGTCGGGCTGGATGGTGCAGGTGATCACGACGGTGACGGGTTGGGTGCCGGTTTGGCTGCTGTGCATGCGCATTCCTTGATATCTGCTCACGAATGGAGGACATTCTGTGCCGCGCCAACCAATGGCGGCAAACGATGATTTGTCAATTACTTGTGAGCCAAACTCAACCATGCCGGACACACCCGCGAAGCTCCCGCCGCTGACGGCCTTGCCCTGCTTCGACGCTGCGGCCCGGCACCTGAGCTTCACCAAGGCCGCCGAAGAGCTGCATCTCACGCCGGGCGCCATCAGCCGCGCCGTGAAGCACCTCGAGCAGCAACTCGACGTGCAGCTCTTCGAGCGCGGCACGCGCTCCGTGCGCCTCACCGAAGTGGGCGAGCCCTACGCCAAGGCCGTGCGCGATGTGCTGGACCAGCTCGCTGCGGCAACCGCCGCCGCCACGGCCCGCCTGTCCGGCAGCACGCTCAACGTCAGCACCTCGGACGGTTTCGCCGGCCGCTGGCTGGTGCCTCGCCTGTACCGCTTTCGCCAGGCTCACGGCAACATCGACGTGCGCGTTTCCACCACCGGCCGCCTCGCCAGCTTTCACGGTGACGGCATCGACGTCGCCATCCGCTATGGCGCCGGCAACTACCCCGGCCTCACGGCCGAGTGGCTGGCCGACGAAGAGGTCTTCCCCGTGTGCAGCCCCCGGCTGCTGAAAGGCCCGCATGCCCTGCGCAAGCCCGCCGACCTGCGCCACCACACCCTCATCCGCGACGGCTATCCCATCGCTTGGGCGGACTGGCTCGAGCGCGCCGGCGTCAAAGGCATCGATGCCCGAAGCGGCCTCGCCTTCGACTCCTACACCTTCGCCGTGCAGGCGGCGGTGCAAGGCGAAGGCGTGGTCCTGGGGCGCACCATGCTTGTCGCCGACGACCTGGCCGCCGGCCGCCTGGTGCGGCCGTTCAAGCAGGCGCTGAAGGCCTTTTCAAGCTTCTATCTTGTCTATCCGCCGGAGGCCATGCGGCAGCGGAAGGTGAAGGCGTTCAAGGAGTGGCTGTTGGAGGAGATGCGCAACAGCATCTAGCGGTGCTGGCCTCGCAGATCCGCCCGAAGGCGCTCCGCCGCAGAAGCGCTACATTGCATGCGCCATGGACCGCCTCGAAAACATTGAGACCTTCGTACGGGTCGCGCAGACCCAGAGCTTCGCCGAGGCCGCGCGCCAGCTGCGGGTCTCCAAGTCGGTCGTGACCAGCCGCGTGAAGCAGCTGGAAGACCATGTCGGCGCGCCGCTGTTCCACCGCAGCACGCGCGTGGTGCGGCTCAGCGATGTCGGGCAGGCCTTCCTGCGCGACTGCGTCGAGCTGGTCGGCCGGGCCAACGACATCATGGACCAGATGCGCGATGCCAAGGACGGCCCCACCGGCACCTTGCGCGTGCATGCGCTCACCGGTTTCGTGCTCGGGCATTTCGCGACGCTGCTGCGGGCCTTCCAGTCGAGCTTTCCCGACATCCACCTCGAACTCATCGTGAGCGATGCGGTGGTCGATCCGGTGAAGGCAGGGGTGGACTGCGCGCTTCAGATCTTTCCGGCGGCATCGACCGAGCTGGTGTCGCGCTCGCTGTTCCCGGTGCGCCGGGTGTTCTGCGCCACGCCCGAGTACCTGCGCGCGCACGGCAGGCCCGCGAGCCCGCGCGAGCTGCACAAGCACACGCTCGGCCTGTACTCGGGCTATCCGACGCGCGACCGCTGGACCTTCCACCACGGCGGCGAGCAGGTGACGATGTACATGAGCGCCGCACTGCTCACCAACAGCGTCCACCTGCTGCGCGAATACGCCATGGAGCATGCCGGCATCGTCTGCCTGCCGACGCTGGTGGCGGGCGAGGCGATCCTGCGCGGCGAGCTGGAGGTGGTGCTGCCGGCGCACCAGCTCTCGTCGTTCTCGCTGAGCGCGGTGTATGCGGGCACCTCGCGCAATGCGTTCAAGCTGCGGCTCTTCATCGAGCACCTGACCCATGCCTTCTCCAAGGTGCCGCCGTGGGACGCGGCCATGATCGAACGGGGCCTGCTGCCGCCCGGCCTGATCTGGGACGCCTGAGGCGGGCGCGGCCCGTTCCGGGGGTAAACCCTGCGCATTGAACGGATTCGCCGAACAATGCGGACCGCGTTTCGGGCCTACCGCCCGTGCCCCGCGTTTCCTACAGTGCATACATCGCAGCGCCAGGCTGCATCGTCCAGCACTTCAGGAGACATCCATGACCGTTGCCTACCAGACCCGCTTCGGGTCGCTCAAGCACTTCGAGAAGGGGCACGTCGAGCCGATCGACGACGACGTGCGCCACTACGCGTTCTCCAACTGCTTCGAGATCGCCAGCATCAGCCGGCCGTACGAGAAGGTCGTGTTCGGCCAGAACCAGATCTACGTGCTGGAAACGCTGCGCGCCGAAGGCACCTCGCCCTGGTACACCAGCGCGCACGACGAATTCGCGCTGGTGATGGACGGCGAGGTCGAAGTGCACCTCGTGCAGCTCGATGCCGCCCAGGCCGTGGCCGACAAGGAGAAGAACGGCGCGGTGCTCGTGCAGGGCGAGCCCAGGGGCAGGAAGATGGGCTGGATGAAGCTCTCGCGCGGCCACCAGGGCCTGCTGCCGAAGAACACGGCCTACCAGTTCCGCGCAGCCGGCGACCCGGGCGTGATCGTGCTGCAGACCTGCAAGGGCGACCTCTCGGTAGAGAAGTGGGCCGACATCTGCCAGACGCAATGAACGCATCCAGGAGCACACCATGAACGCACCCGCAGAACTCGCCAAGGTCATTGCGTCGCAGCCCGACGCCACGCTCGGCTACAAGGATTTTTCGCTCGGCAGCTTCGGCTTTCGCCGCGACGAGTATTTCGTCCACATCACCTGGAAGACCCGCGACGGCCGTCCCATGAGCCACACCATGGACGCCGGCAGCTACCTGCGCGCGCTGATGCGCGACGTGGCCTGGGGCTTCTTCTACGGCTGGGTCAACTTCGACGACGTGTTCGGCACCATCAACCACTACGACTCGGTTGACCTGTACGCCGGCAGCTTCAACGGCACCATGAAAGACGCGGGCATCGACCTGCTCGAGAACTTTCCCACGGCGCAGATCCGCGCCACCTTCGAGGCCATGCTCGACGACTGGACCAACGAGAGCTTCGACCCGTTTGCCGCGCCGCAGGAAACCGGCTCGCCCTATGGCCGCAAGAGCGGCAACAACACCGCCAAGATCACCCGGGCGCGCGAGCTGGCCAAGCGCTGCGTGGGCCTGAAGGGCGACCTCGACCTGCGCAGCGATGCGCGCGGCGCGCCGGTCAACCGCGCCTTTGCCGACGTGCCGCAGGCCCAGCCCGAGCTGCACCCCGAGCCCGGCTTCGAGAACGAGGTGCACGCCTTCAACCTGTTCGGCTTCCTGAGCCGTTCGCAGGTTACCTGGAACCCGAGCTTCACCTCGGTGGTGAAGCACAGCTACATGTGCCCGACGACCGAGGAGCACATCCTGCCGATCATCCACGGCAACGACCGCGTCGAGTGGTTCTTCCAGATGACCGACGAGATCCACTGGGATTGCGGCGACAAGAACACCGGCCGTCCCATGGCCCGCGTGATCATGAAGGCCGGCGACATGGCCGCCATGCCCGCCTACTGCCGCCACCAGGGCTTCAGCCCCAAGCGCTCGATGCTGCTGGTGTGGGAGAACGGCTCGCCGAGCCTGGTGTACGAGATCCAGAAGGGCGAGTCGCCCGAGATTCCGGTCGAGTTCTGAATGGCCCCCTCTCCCGCGAGCGGGAGAGGGCTGGGGTGAGGGTGGCGTCCGTGCCGCCGCCGCCCCCTCACCCCCACCCTCTCCCCAAGGGGCGAGGGAGAAATGCAAAGACATGAAGCCCAATGACATTGCCGCTGCGGCAGGCCTGCGTACGCCCATCCGCCACCAGCTCTTCATCGACGGCCGCTTCGTCGACGCCGAATCCGGCGAGACCCTGGCCACGCTCAACCCGCACGACAACACGCCCATCGCCCATGTCGCGCTGGCCGGCAAGGCCGACGTCGACAAGGCCGTGGCCGCCGCCAGGCGTGCGTTCCCGAAGTGGAGCCGCATGGCCGCCGCCGACCGCGGCCGCATCCTGCTGAAGCTTGCGGACCTGATCGAGGCCCACGGCGAAGAACTCGCGCGGCTCGAGTCGCTCGACACCGGCCATCCGATCCGCGATTCGCGCCGGCTCGACGTGCCGCGCACCGCTGCATGCTTTCGCTACTTCGGCGGCATGGCCGACAAGTTCCAGGGCGAGACCATTCCGGTGGAAGAGGGCTTTCTCAACTACACGCTGCGCGAGCCGGTCGGCATCGTCGGGCAGGTGGTGCCGTGGAACTTCCCGCTCATGTTCACGAGCTGGAAGATGGCGCCCGCGCTCGCGGCCGGCAACTGCATCGTGATGAAGCCGGCCGAAATCACGCCGCTCAGCTCGCTGCGCATCGCCGAGCTGATGGCCGAGGCGGGCGTTCCGCCCGGCGTGGTCAACATGCTGCCGGGCCTTGGCAGCGTGGCGGGCCAGTACATCGCCGAGCATCCGGAGATCGCCAAGATTGCCTTCACCGGCAGCACTGCTACCGGCCGGCGCATCGTGCAGGCCAGCGCGGGCAACCTCAAGAAGGTGCAGCTCGAGCTCGGCGGCAAGGGACCCAACATCGTGTTCGAGGATGCGAACCTGCAGGCCGCCGTGAACGGCAGCGCCTGGGCCATCTTCCACAACCAGGGGCAGGCCTGCATCGCGGGCTCGCGGCTGATGCTGCACGAGAAGATCGCCGATGCGTTTCTCGAACAGTTCATCCCGCTTGCGCAGTCGATCCGCCTGGGCAACCCGCTCGACGAGGCCACCGAGATGGGCCCGCTCACCAGTGCCCAGCACCGCGACCGCGTGCTGAGTTACGTCGAAGTCGCGCAAGGCCAGGGCGGCGAGGTGCTGGCTGGCGGCACCTCGCCCGGCGGCGATCTTGCACAGGGCTGCTACGTCGCGCCGACCGTGGTGCGTGCGAAGTCCTACCAGGACCGCGTCGCACAGGAAGAAGTGTTCGGCCCCTTCGTCACAGTGCTCACCTTCAAGAGCGACGAGGAGGCGATGCAGATCGCCAACGGCACCGACTACGGCCTGGGCAGCGGCCTGTGGACGCGCGACCTGCAGCGCGCCCACAAGGTGGCGCGCGACCTGCATGCCGGCATGGTCTGGATCAACAGCTACAAGCGCGTGAACCCCGGCTCGCCCTTCGGCGGCGTGGGCCAGAGCGGCTACGGCCGAGAGATGGGCTTCGACGCCATGCGCGAGTACACGCAGGTCAAGAGCGTGTGGGTCAACGTCGACGCGCAGATTCCGCCGCACTTCGTGCGCTGAGTTTTCTTCTTTCCACCCACCAGGCACACACGATGTCTTTTCCGATCCTTTCCCGGGCGCTGGCCGCCTGCATGCTGCTGCTGCTCGGCGCCGCGGCCCAGGCCCAGGCCCAAGCCCAGGCGCCGGCCTGGCCCGCCAAGCCCGTGCGGCTGGTCGTCGGCTTCCCGCCGGGCGGCATCGTCGACACCGTCGCGCGCCAGCTGCAGCCGCGCCTGCAGGCCGCGCTCGGCCAGACCGTGATCGTCGACAACCGCAGTGGCGCCGGCGGCACGCTGGCGGCGGCCGAGGTGGCTCGCGCGGCACCCGACGGCCACACGCTGCTGATGGTATTCGACAGCTACGCCACCTATCCGCTGGTCTATCCGAAGCTGAGCTTCGACATCGCCAAGGACCTGCAGCCCGTGACCCAGGTCGCGAGCAATCCGCTGGTGCTGGTGGTCAACCCGAAGGTGCAGGCCAAGGACTTCCAGCGCTTCGTCGGCCTGCTCAAGGCGCAGCCCGGCGGCTTCAACTACGCGAGCGTCGGCCCGGGGTCGAGCAACCATCTCACGGCCGAATACTTCAAGGCCGTGAGCGGCACCTTCGTCACGCACATTCCCTACCGCGGCGGCGGCCCGGCCCAGCAGGACCTGCTGGGCGGACAGGTCGAGATGATGTTCCTCTCGGCCGTGCTGGCGCAGCCGCACGTCAACGCGGGCCGGCTGCGCGCCCTGGCGCAGACCGGCGCCCAGCGCGCGCCCGCCTATGCCGAGGTGCCGACCGTGGCCGAGAGCGGCTATCCGGGCTTCGAAGTGAATTCCTGGGTCGGCCTGCTCGCCCCGGCCGGCACGCCGCGCGCCGTGGTCGACCGGCTGCAGGCCGAAGTGCGCAAGGCCGTGACCGAGCCGGCCTTCCAGCAGCGGCTGCGCGAACAGGGCCTGACGGGCATCGCCAACACGCCCGAGCAGTTCGCCGCCGTGCTGCGCACAGAGCAGGACAAGTGGGCCCGCCTGGTGCGCGAGCGCCGCCTGAGCCTGGAATAGGCAGGCCGAAGGAACGCGCCATGCAAGACTTCATCCACACCACCCATCCGCAGCGCGTGGTGTTCGGCGCCGGCTCGCTGCGCCACCTGGCGCGCGAGATCGATGCGCTGGGCGCGAAGCGGGCGCTGGTGCTCTGCACGCCCGAGCAGCGGCCGCAGGCCGAGCGCGTGGCGGCCGCGCTCGGGGCGCAGGCGGCCGGCCTGTTCGACCGCGCCGTGATGCATGTGCCCGTCGAGACCGCACGCGAGGCGCGCGAGCTGGCGCGCCGGCTCGGCGCCGACTGCGCCGTGGCGCTCGGCGGCGGCTCCACCACGGGGCTGGGCAAGGCCATTGCGCTGGAAGCGGGGCTGCCGATCGTCGCCGTTCCCACCACCTACGCAGGCAGCGAGATGACGCCGATCTACGGCCTCACCGAGAACGGCCTGAAGAAGACCGGCAAGGATCCGCGCGTGCTGCCGCGCACCGTGATCTACGACCCCGAGCTGTCGCGCACGCTGCCCGTGGGCCTGAGCGTGACCAGCGGCATCAACGCCATCGCGCATGCGGCCGAAGGCCTCTATGCGCAGGACAGCAATCCGGTGATGGACCTGATGGCGGAGGAGGGCATCGCCGCGCTCGCACGCGCGCTGCCGGCCATCCGTGCGCAGCCCGGCGACCTGGCGGCGCGCTCCGATGCGCTCTACGGCGCGTGGCTGTGCGGCAGCGTGCTCGGCGCGGTGGGCATGGCCTTGCACCACAAGCTCTGCCACACGCTGGGCGGCAGCTTCAACCTGCCGCATGCCGAAGTGCACACGGTGGTGCTGCCGCACGCGCTCGCGTTCAATGCGCCGGCCGCGCCGCGCGCCATGGTACGCATCGCGCGCGCGCTCGGCGGGGTGTCGGCGCCGGCGGCGGTCTACGCATTGGCGCGGGGCAACGGCGCGCCCGTGGCGCTCAGGGACATCGGCATGCGCGCCGCCGACCTCGACCGCGCGGCCGACATCGCCGTCGCCAATCCGTACTGGAATCCGCGGCCCTTCGGCCCGGCCGAGCGCGGCGAGATCCGCGCACTGCTGCAGCGCGCCTTCGACGGCGAGCCGCCGGCATAGGCGCAGCACGCGAACAGAGAAACCCACACGAACAACGAAGGAGACAGCCATGACATTCAACCGCAGACAGTTCACGCAGGCCGCCGCCGCGCTTGCCGCCACGGGCGCCGCGCCGCGGGTGTTCGCCGCCGACACGCTCAAGATCGGCTATGTGTCGCCTCAGACCGGGCCGCTCGCGCCCTTCGGCGAGGCCGACAAGTGGGTGATCGAGCAGATGAAGGCCGCCTTCAAGGACGGCCTCAGCGTAGGCGGCAAGAAGTACGCCGTGCAGATCGTGCTGAAGGACAGCCAGTCGAACCCCAACCGCGCGGGCGAGGTCGCGAACGACCTGATCCTCAAGGACAAGGTCGCGCTCGTGCTCACGGCAGGCACGCCCGAGACCGCCAACCCGGTGAGCGACGCCTGCGAACTCAACGAGGTGCCGTGCATCTCCAGCGTGGTGCCGTGGCAGCCCTGGTTCTTCGGCCGCAAGGGCGACCCGGCCAAGGGCTTCAACTGGACCTACCACCTGTTCTGGGGGCTCGAGGACGTCATCGCCAACTTCACCAACGGCTGGAAGACCGTGGCCACCAACAGGAAGGTCGGCGGCCTGTTTCCCAACGATGGCGACGGCAACGCCTGGGGCGACAAGGAACTGGGCTTTCCGAAGCCGCTCGCGCAGATGGGCTTCACGCTCACCGATCCCGGCCGCTTCCAGAACGGCACGCAGGACTTCAGCGCGCAGATCGCGGCCTTCAAGCGCGACAACGTCGAGATCGTCACCGGCGTGGTGATCCCGCCCGATGCCAAGACCTTCCTCACGCAGGCGCGGCAGCAGGGCTTCAAGCCGAAGGTCGTCACGCTCGGCAAGGCACTACTCTTCCCAGGCGCGATCGAGGCGCTGGGCGAACTGGGCGACGGCTTGTCGACCGAGGTGTGGTGGAGCCCCTCGCATCCGTTCACGTCCAGTCTCACGCAGCAAAGCGCAAAGGCGCTGGCCGAGGCCTACGAGGCCGGTGCGAAGAAGCAGTGGACGCAGCCCATCGGCTTCGCGCATGCGCTGTTCGAGGTGGCGGCGAACGCGCTGTCGCGTGCCAAGTCGCTGAAGGCCGGCGACGTGCGCGATGCGGTCGCATCGACTTCCATCGATTCCGTGGTCGGCCCGGTGAAGTGGGGCGGACCGGGCCCGTTCAAGAACGTCAGCAAGACGCCGCTGGTGCTCGGCCAGTGGGGCAAGGGCAAGAAGTACAAGGTCGAGCTCGGCATCGTGAACAACGAAGCGGCCAAGGGCATTCCGGCCGGCGGCACGCTGCGGCTGCTCTGAAGAACGCCATGGCACTGCTGGCATTGCATGCGGTGAGCAAGTCGTACGGCGCGCTGCGGGTCACCGACGGCATCTCGCTCGAAGTGGCCGAGGGCGAGACGCTCGGCATCCTCGGTCCCAACGGGGCGGGGAAGACCACGCTGTTCAACCTGATCTCGGGCGACGCGCGCGTCGATGCGGGGCGCGTGGAGTACGCGGGGCGCGACGTGACGCGGCTCAAGCCGCACCAGCGCTGCCATGCGGGCATCGGGCGCAGCTACCAGGTGCCGCAGCCCTTCGGGAACATGAGCGTGTTCGAGAACCTGGTGACCGCGGCTGCTTCGGCGGGCAGCAGACCGAGCGCGAGGCGTGGCGCACGGCGCACGAAGTGCTCGCGCAGACGGGGCTGATGCCGCATGCGAACAAGCCGGCCGGCGGGCTCACGCTGCTCGACCGCAAGCGGCTGGAGCTTGCGCGCGCCCTCGCGACGAAGCCGCGCCTGCTGCTGCTCGACGAGATCGCGGGCGGCCTGACGGAGCCCGAGGCCGCGGTGCTGGTGGCGGAACTGAGGCGCATCAAGGCGCGGGGCGTGACGATGATCTGGATCGAGCATGTGGTGCATGCGCTGCTGTCGCTCGCGGACCGGCTGTTCGTCATCAACTTCGGGCAGAAGCTGGCGGAGGGGGCGCCGCTCGCGGTGATGAACGATGCCGAGGTGCGCCGGGTTTACATGGGGATGGAAGCATGAGCGCGTTTTCTTGTATTGCTCCTTCCCCTTCCGGGGGAAGGCCGGGATGGGGGCACGACGGCGCCACCACTCCAACGCCGCTTGCCCCCACCCCAGCCCTCCCCCGAAAGGGGAGGGAGCAAAGATCATGAACGCCCTGCTCGAAACCCACGGCCTCCAGGCCTTCTACCGCGACGCCCAGGCTCTCTTCGGCATCGACTTCACGCTGGCCGCCGGCGAGCTCGTCGCCATCATCGGTGCCAACGGCGCGGGCAAATCCACCTTCCTCAAGAGCCTCGCCGGCCTCGTCCGCGTCCCGCGGGAAACCATCCGCTTCAAGGGCGAACCCATCGGCGGGCTGCCTCCCGGCGAGATCGTGCGGCGCGGCCTGGCCATGGTGCCCGAGGGCCGGCGCCTCTTTCCGAGCCTGAGCGTCGAGGAGAACCTGCGCATGGGCGCCACCGCGGCCCGCAAGGGTCCGTGGAACCTGCAGCGCCTGTACGCCCTGTTCCCCATCCTCGCCGAGAAGCGCCACGCGCCCGGCACTTCGCTGTCCGGCGGCCAGCAGCAGATGGTGGCGCTCGGCCGCGCGCTCATGAGCAATCCCGAAGTGCTGCTGTGCGACGAGCTCTCGCTCGGCCTCGCGCCGATCGTCATCCGCGAGATCTATGCGGCCATGCCCACCATCACGGGCGAGGGCATGACCGTCGTCATCGTCGAGCAGGACGTGACGATGGCGCGGCAGGTCTCGCGGCGCATCTACTGCTTCCAGGAAGGCCGCGTGTCGCTCGAAGGAAAGTCGGGCGAACTCACGCGCGAGCAGATCTCGCAGGCCTACTTCGGCATCGAGGCCGCCCATGCTTGAGACCGTCATCCAGGGCGTGCTGCTCGGCGGCCTCTACACGCTGTTCGCGCTCGGCCAGTCGCTGATGTTCGGCGTCATGCGGCTCACCAACACGGCGCAGGGCGACTTCATCATCCTCGGCGCCTTCGCGGTCATCGCGGGCGTGTCGGTGGCGGGCGATGCCACGCCGGGGCTCGTTGCCATGGTCGCGCTCGGGGTGCTGCCGGTGGCCTTCGTGTTCGGCTACGCGCTGCAGCGCTACGTGCTCAACGGCACGCTCGGCAAAGACCCGCTGCCCTCGCTCGTCGTCACCTTCGGCTTGTCGATCGTCATCCAGAACCTGCTGCTCGAACTGTTCTCGGCCGACCCGCGCGCCATCGAGACCGGCGGGCTCAGCACGCAAGGCGTGGCGCTGGGCGACACGCTCTCGCTCGGCGTGCTGCCGCTCGTCGTGCTGGCCGTCGCGCTGGTTGCAACGGCCGCGCTGCAATGGCTCTTCGCGCACACGGCGCTGGGCCGCTCGTTCCGCGCCGTGTCCGACGACCGCGAGATCGCCGAACTCATGGGCCTGGACGCGAAGAAGGTCTACGCCTTTGCGACCGCCATTGCCTTCGTGCTGATCGCCATTGCCGGTGCGCTGCAGGGCATGCGCACCACGGTGTCGCCGTCGGACGGCCCGCTGCTGCTGCTGTTCGCCTTCGAGGCCGTGATCATCGGCGGCATGGGCTCGTTCTGGGGCACGCTGGCCGGCGCGATGATCCTGGGCATCACGCAGCAGATCGGCTTCCGGCTCGATCCGGGCTGGGGCATCTGGGCCGGACACATCGTGTTCCTGGTCGTGCTGGTGCTGCGGCCGCAGGGCCTTTTTCCGAAGACACGTGGATGAAGCCGATGACGAACATGCCCCCACCCCTCATTGACGTCGAGCGCGCCACCGCCGCGAGCCGCGTCGCGCTCGCCGCCGGCACCGCGCTCGTGCTGATCGCCGCCAGCCTGCCTTTCTGGGGCGAGCCGAGCTGGATGCGCGAGTTCGTCGAGATCGCCTGCTACTTCATCTTCGCGATGATGTGGAACCTGCTCGCCGGCTACGGCGGCATGGTGAGCATCGGGCAGCAGGCCTTCTTCGGCTTCGGCGGCTACGTCATGCTGATGCTCGGCAACTTCGCGGACGTCAACCCCTTCGTGGCGGTGCCGCTGGGCGCGCTCGCGGCAGGGCTCATCGCCGTGCCCGTGTCCTTCGTCGCGTTCCGATTGTCGGGCGGCTACTTCGCCATCGGCACCTGGGTGATCGCCGAGGTGTTCCGCCTGAGCTTCGCCAACGTGTCGGCGGTGGGCGGCGGCTCGGGCACTACGCTCACGGCGCTGCGCGGCATCGAACGCGCGACGCGCGAAAGAACCACCTACTGGATGGCGCTGGCCTGCGTGGTCGCGGCCGTTGCGCTGGTCTACCTGTTCCTGCGCAGCAAGCGCGGGCTCGCGCTGCTGGCCATCCGCGACAACGAGGTGGCCGCGGAGTCGCAGGGCGTTCCGGTGGCGCGCATGAAGCTCGCGGTGTATGTGGTGGCGGCCTTCGGTGCGGGACTCGCGGGCGCGCTCTACTTCGTCGGCAACCTGCGCATCAGCCCCGACGCGGCCTTCAGCGTCAACTGGACGGCGTTCGCGATCTTCATGGTGGTGATCGGCGGCATCGGCCGCATCGAGGGGCCGCTGGTGGGCGCACTGGTCTTCTGGGCCTTGAACAAGTTCCTCAGCGACTACGGCACCTGGTACCTGCTCGGGCTCGGGCTGCTGGCCATCGGTGTGACGCTCTTCTTCAAGCAGGGGCTGTGGGGCTGGGCGCAGCAGCGCTGGGCCTGGTCCCTGTTCCCGACGCAGCGGCGGCTCCTGCCGCCCGCGCCTTCTTTTTCTTCTTCTTCCGACCTGGAGCGGGGCTTCCATGCGAAACATCGATGAACACACCATCACCGCCGCCGTGCTCGAACGCATGGCCGGCTGCGAGGACGCGCGCCTGAAGGAAGTGATGTCGGCGCTCGTGCGCCACCTGCACGACTTCGCGCGCGAAGTGAAGCTGACCGAGGCCGAATGGAGCGCCGGCATCGAGTTCCTGACCGCCACGGGCCAGAAGTGCGACGCGCAGCGGCAGGAGTTCATCCTGCTGTCGGACACGCTGGGCCTGTCGATGCTGACCGTGGCGATGAACCACGCGAAGAGCCCTCAGGCCACCGAGGCCACCGTGTTCGGCCCCTTCCACGTGGCGGGCGCGCCGCAGCTGCCGCTGGGCAGCGACATCTCCGGTGGCGCAGTGGGCGAGCCGCTGTTCGTGCAGGCCACGGTGCGCGGACCCGGCGGCGAGCCGGTTGCCGACGCGGTGGTCGATGTCTGGGAGGCCGACGCCGAAGGCTTCTACGACGTGCAGCGGCCCGGCGCGCAGCCGCAGGGGCGGGCGGTCCTGCGCACCAACGCCGAGGGCCGGCTGTGGTTTCGCGGCGTGGCGCCGGTGGCCTACCCGATTCCCACCGATGGACCGGTCGGCGCGATGCTGCGCGCAACGCGGCGGCATCCATGGCGCCCCGCGCATGTGCACTTCATGATCCAGGCGCCGGGCTACGAGACGCTGATCACGCACGTCTTCCGCGAGGGCGATCCCTACCTCGACAGCGATGCGGTGTTCGGCGTGCGCAGTTCGCTGATCGGCGACTTCGCGCAGCACGCCGCAGGGCGCGCGCCCGACGGGAGCGTGCAGGAAGCGCCGTTCCACACGCTGGAGTTCGCGTTCGTGCTCGAGCCTGCGGGGGTGTGACGACCCGAGGCGCATCCTTCAGCGCGGTCGCGGGCGACTGCACTCAGCTTACTGATCAGTCGGTGCCTCATCTTCGTCGCGCGGACCAGGCTCATCGACCGAAAGCACGGCCCGCACCTTCTCTTCGATGGCCAGGTAGGCTGCTTCAGATACCTCCTCCGCGTAGCGCCTGCGCTTGTTCTTCGAGATCGTTCCGCCGTTGGTCAGCGCGATCGATACCAGCGTCGCGAGCGTTGAACCGCGTAGATCGAAGCGCTCATCGATCTCTCTGCGCACTGCATCGAAGTGCAGGATGAAGTTGCTCTCGTTGCGCAGTTCAACCTCCAGGGCCTCTTTCGCCATGCGCAGCCCAAATTCGACGCATGCGGTGGCATCCCAGTATCGAAAGATCTTGTCGTCGGCCCCGAAGCTGAATTCGTAGTCGCCCTCGCCGATCGCGCGCACGCGCACAAGGTCCCGGGCAGGCCGCGAGAAATCGCGGAGCACCTGCAGGTACTGCGCCTCGTGGTGCTTCATCGCGATCGACACCGGCAGCAGCATGCCTTCGCCCAATTGGCCCGACTGGCAAAGGACCTTGTGAAACAGGAATCGCGAGAGTCGGCCATTGCCGTCCATGAACGGGTGGATAAAGACGAAGCCGAAGGAGGCGATGCTCGCGGCCATCACCGGATCCAATCGGCCGGAAATGCGGTTGACGAAGGTTGTCCAGCCCTCCATCAGCGCAGGCACGTCCTCAGGCGCCGGCGGCACGTAGGCCACGCCGAGGGCGCCCTGATTGCCGTCGCTCAGCCAGTTCTGTTCGGTCCGATACTGAACGGCCTGGTTGTACGGGTTCGACACGATCGAGTTCTGCAAGTCCACCAGGTACTGCTCGTCGACCTGGCGTGGCTCGTGGGCCTGTTGGAGCAGCCGCACGAAGGTGCGCCGCTTGTCTTCCGAGGGCGCTTCTCGTTCGATCGCGTAGCTGTCCTGCGTCTCGTGCAAATAGGCCCAGTTCAAAGTGCGGTCCAGCAATTCCCGATCCAATCCTTGGACGAACTCGCGCGCGGCCTCCAGCACCTTGGAGCTGACCAAGTCCATGATCACCTGGGTGCGCTCGACAGTGGCGCAGTAGTCCCAAGTTCCCAGACCGTTGAAGTTCACGCGCCAGCGCGAATCTCGCTGTGCGGGTCCCACGAAGTACTTGCTCGAGTCGAAAAGGTCGATGTAGCCCCCGGCCACCGGTGGATCCTGCATGACCGGACGGCCCGTGAAATGCTCCCAAACACAGCAGAGCATCCGCACGTATTGCCCGTTGGGCGTCTGCCTCACCGCCTCACCAAGTAGTTCGGCGGACAAATGCTTTGCTGCCGCGGCGAGCAACGGCAAATTGACGCCTTCGTGCTTGAGCGCGAAGAGCAGGTGTCCGAGAAGATCATCTTCGCGGGCCGGCGCGCTGGCCGCAGGCACGGACAAGCCGTTTGCCGTGGGGAGGATCCGCGTGACAGGACGGATCATGGCCGGACGGCGTATCTCGAAGACTGGCAGGTCCAGTCTGCGTCGAACAAGTTCATAGCCGACCAGCGCCATGGATTTCTTTAATCGTTACAGGATTTGTTTCATTTTAGGCGTCTTGGCTGGTTTTTTATTCAGATCATGCCATCCATGGTCCACCCGAGGGCCGGGCAAGGCGGGTCAAGGCAAGGCGTGAGCCTGGAGTGCTCGCCGTTGGCGACGGGCGTTCCCCATCGCCTCAGCTGCTCTCCCGCACCACCAACTCGAACCCCAGGTCCACCGTGCGCTCCGCCACGGTCTCGGCGCGCATCAGCGCGAGCAGCATGCCGGCCGCGCGTTCGCCCATTTCCTTTCGCGGCGTGCGCACGGTGGTCAGCGGCGGCAGCATCTGGTCGCTGCCGCCCAGGTCGTTGAAGCCGGCGATCGCCACGCGCTGCGGCACGGGCACGCCGCTGCGCAGCGCGGCGAGCAGCCCGCCCTGGGCGAGGTCGTCGTTGCAGTAGAAGATGGCATCCACGTCCGGATGGCGCGCGAGCAGGTCCTCGAACTGGCGGCCGCCCAGTGCCATGGAGGTCGGGCCCGGCACCAGCAGTTCGAGCGCCGGGTCGTGGCAGCCGGCCTCGCGCAGCGCCTCGCGGTAGCCCTCCAGGCGCAGCAGCACGCGCGGGTCGAGCTGGCCGGCGGCATAGGCAATGCGCCGGCGGCCGCGCTGCAGCAGGTGCCGGGTGATGGCGCGGCCCGCGTCCCGCTGCGAAAACCCCACGCTGTGGATGCCGGGCGCGGCCGAGGTTTCCATCATGTACACGCAGGGCGCGTGGCTGCGCTCGAGCATCTGGGCGGCCGCGGCGCTGCGGTCGAAGCCCGTCAGCAGCAGGCCCGCCGGTCGCTGCGAGAGGTGGCTGCGCAGCAGCGCCTCTTCCTGCGCGGGGTCGTAGTGGGTCACGCCGATGAGCGACTGGTAGCCGTGCGGCGCGAGCGCGTCCTGCACCGCCTCGAGCAGTTCCACGAAGAGCTGGTTGGTCAGCGAGGGGATCAGCACCGCCACGTGGGAACTGCGCGCCGAAGCCAGCGCGCGCGCCGCCACGTTGGGCACGTAGCCCAGCTGGTCGACCGCCGCCTGCACGCGGGCCTTCAGCTCGGGCGCCACGTTGCGCGCGCCCCGCAGCGCGCGCGACACGGTGATCGGGCTCACGCCCGAGACGCGGGCCACGTCGTCCAGCGTGACGTGGCTCGAGGAACGGGGTCGGGGGCGGTCGGGAGCGTCGGCCATGGATCGAAGTTCTAAGGGTTAATACCAAGCTGAATCTGGACAGCGCTGTCCTAGGATAGCGCTGTCCCAGCCATGGGTGCTCCGTAAAAACCCGAGACACCCCAGCGCTGGCTTTTTTTGGATTGTGCGGGATAGCGCTATCCCTGGCACCACCGGCCGCCCGTGGCGCGGCCGGATTCAGGAGACATACACATGTTCGGAATGAGCAAAGAGGTATTCCTGCTCGTCGACGCCCTGGTGGCGATCCTCGGGCTGATCCTTCTGATCACGCGCTGGCGCGTGCACCCCTTCATCGCGCTGACGCTGGCCGCGGGCTTCCTGGGCCTGACCTCGGGCATGCCGGTGGACCTGGTGATGAAGTCCTTCCAGGAGGGCTTCGGCGGCGTGCTGGGCTTCGTGGGCATCGTGCTGGGCCTGGGCACCATGCTGGGCAAGATGATGGCCGAATCGGGCGGCGCCGACCGCATTGCGCGCACGCTGATCGACGCCTTCGGCCGCGAGCGCGTGCACTGGGCGATGATGTTCGCGGCCTTCCTGGTGGGCATTCCGCTGTTCTTCGAGATAGGCTTCGTGCTGCTGATCCCGCTGGTGTTCATCGTGGCGCGGCGCACCGGCGTCTCGCTGATCCGCATCGGCATTCCGCTGCTGGCCGGCCTGTCGGTGGTGCACGGCCTGGTGCCGCCGCACCCGGGGCCGCTCCTGGCCATCGGTGTGTTCGGCGCCGACATCGGCAAGACCATCTTCTACGGCCTCATCGTCGGCCTGCCCACCGCGATGATCGCGGGGCCGATCTTCGGCAAGTTCATCTCGAAGTACGTGCCGGGCGAAGCCTCGCCCGAGCTGATGGAACAGCTGGCGCACGAACCCGAGGCGCGCGAGCTGCCCGGCTTCGGCATCACGCTGCTCACGGTGCTGCTGCCGGTCGCGCTGATGCTGCTGAAGACCTTCGCCGACGTGGCGCTCGACGACAAGAACGCGGTGCGCCACTGGATGGACTTCATCGGCCACCCGATCACCGCGCTGCTGGCAGCGCTGCTGCTGTCGCTCTACACCTTCGGCACTGCGCGCGGCTTCACTGCCAGGCAGATCATGAAGTTCGTCGACGACAGCCTGGCGCCCACCGCGGCCATCGTGCTGATCATCGGCGCGGGCGGCGGCTTCAAGCAGATGCTGGTGGCGAGCGGCGTGGGCAACGCGATCGGGCAGATGGCGCTGCATGCGCAGGTCTCGCCGATCCTGCTCGCCTGGCTGGTGGCGGGGCTGATCCGCATCGCCACCGGCTCGGCCACGGTTGCCACCATCACGGGCGCGGGCATCGTCGCGCCGCTTGCCACCATGGTGCCGGGCGTGAACCGCGAGCTGCTGGTGCTGGCCACGGGCGCGGGTTCGCTGATCCTCTCGCACGTCAACGACGCGGGCTTTTGGCTGGTCAAGCAATACTTCAACATGACGGTGGCCGAGACCTTCAAGACCTGGACCGTGATGGAAACGCTGATCTCGGTCGTGGCCATCGTGTTCATCATGCTGCTCGGCATGGTCGTGTAAGCCAAGGAGACAAGCATGGGCCGCATCGTCATCGGGGTCGACATCGGAACCACCAGCACCAAGGCGGTGGCCTTCACGCCGGCCGGGCGCGTGCTGGCGCACGACGCGGTCGAATACCCGCTGCTGCAGCCCGAGGCCGCGGCCGCCGAGCAGGACCCGGAGCAGATCTTCCAGGCCGTGCTCGCGGCCATCGCCGGCTGCGTGAAGCAGAGCAAGGCCGCGCCCGCCGACGTGCTCGCGGTGTCTTTCAGCGCGGCGATGCACAGCCTGATCCTGGTCGATGCCGCGGGCGCGCCGCTCACGCGCAGCATCACCTGGGCCGACCACCGTGCCTCGGCCTGGGCCGTGCGCATCCGCGACGAATGGGACGGCCTGGCAATCTACCGCCGCACCGGCACGCCGATCCATCCGATGTCGCCGCTGGCCAAGCTGGTGTGGCTGCGCCACGAGCGCGCCGAGCTCTTCGCACGCGCCGCGCGCTTCGTCGGCATCAAGGAGTACGTGTTCTTCCGGCTCTTCGGCCAGTGGCAGGTCGACCATTCGATCGCCTCGGCCACGGGCCTGTTCGACATCGAGCGGCTCGACTGGGAGGAAGGTGCGCTTGCGCTCGCCGGCGTGCGCGCCGAGCAGCTGCCGCGCCCGGTGCCGACCACCTGGCACATCGAGGGCCTGGCGGCGGACACCGCGGCGCAGCTGGGCCTGGCGCGCGACACGCCGTTCGTGATCGGCGCCAACGACGGCGTGCTCTCCAACCTTGGCGTGAACGCGATGGCGCCCGGCGAAGTGGCCGTGACCATCGGCACCAGCGGCGCGATGCGCACCGTGGTCGACCATCCGATGACCGATCCCGAGGGCCGCACCTTCTGCTATGCGCTGGCCGAGCGGCGCTGGGTGGTGGGCGGACCGGTGAACAACGGCGGCATCATCCTGCGCTGGGTGCGCGACGAGTTCGCCTCGGCCGAGGCCGAGACCGCCAAGCGCCTGGGCATCGACACCTACGAGGTGCTCACGCGCATCGCCGAGCGCGTCTCCGCGGGCTCCGAAGGGCTGGTGTTCCACCCCTTCCTCACCGGCGAACGCGCGCCCTACTGGAACGCCGACCTGCGCGGCTCCTTCTTCGGGCTGGGCATCCACCACCGCAAGGAGCACATGATCCGCGCGGTGCTCGAGGGCGTGATCTTCAACCTGCACAGCATCCTGCCGGCGGTCGAGTCGATCGCGGGCCCGAGCGCCCGCATCAAGGCCACTGGCGGCTTCGCGCGCTCGGGCATGTGGCGCCAGATGATGGCCGATGTGTTCGACCGCGAGGTGGTGGTGCCCGAAAGCTTCGAGAGTTCCTGCCTCGGCGCCGCGGTGCTCGGGCTCTATGCGCTGGGCCATGTCGATTCGCTGGACGTGGTCGCGGGCATGGTCGGCGCGACCCACCGCCACACGCCCAACGCCAAGAACGTTGCGCTCTATCGGCAGCTGCTGCCGGTGTTCCTCTCGCTGCCGCACAAGCTTGGCGAGGAATACCGGCTGCTTGCCGCGTTCCAGCAGCAGACGGCGGTGCCGCCGCCGGTGCGCAAAAGCTGACGGCGCGCTTCGCTGCGGCCCCTTTCTGGAGACCTGGCTTTGCTGAACACCACGCCGCAGGCCTTTGCTTCCCGGCAGGCCTTTGCCTCCCAGCAGGCCCTTGCCTCCCCGCAGGTGTTCGATGCCTGCGCCACGGTCCACTGCGAAGGCGCCTCTGCAGCTTCGCCGCGAGAGAGCCATCCGCGCTGCCTGCATGAACACGAGCTGCACCTGATCGGCGCACGGCCCGCGCGCCTGCGCATCGGCGCGGGCGCGGACCAGGAGACGCACAGCTTCGCACCCGGCACCGTCGTGCTGCTCGGGCCCAGGCTGCCGCACAGCCTCGCGTTCGAGCACCGCGCGCCGCCGGGCGGCAGCGCAGGCGAACTGGTGCTGCGCTTCAGCGACGAGCTGCTGCGCCGCGGCATGGCGCTTTTTCCGGAGCTCGGCGATGCCGGCCCGCTGCTGGCGCGCGCGCGCCAGGGCGTGCAGTTCGTCGGCCTGGGCGCGGACACGCTCGCGCGCCTGCGCCGCATCGAGACGCTGCGCGGGCTTGCGCGTTTCTCCGAATTCATCGCGCTGCTGAACGAGCTCGCACAATGGCGCGACTACCGGCTGCTTGCCGATGTCTTCCTTGCCGATGCCGGCTTCGACGAGGACGGCCGCGCGCTGCGCATCCACAAGGCGATCGACTACATCCGCGACAACTACGCCGAGGCGCTGTCGCTGGCCGAGGTCGGCGCGATCGCGGGCATGCGCGAGAACGCCTTCTCGCGCAGCTTCCGCCGCGCCACCGGCCAGACCTTCACCGACTTCGTCAACGGCCTGCGCGTGGCGAGGGCCTGCCGCCTGCTGGCCTCGACGCGCCAGCAGGTGAGCAGCATCTGCTACGAGGTGGGGTTCAACAACATCTCGAATTTCAACCGGCACTTCCGCCGGATCCAGGGCATGACGCCGGGCGAATTCCGCGGCCGCCGGATGTGAACGCTGGCCGGGCTGGCGCCGGCAGAGCTATCTCGAATTCCACGCAATGGAAATGTGGGGATGCGCGGCAGAGCCCGCATCCCTAAGCTTGGACCCGTCGATGAGAAGAGCCGCAGCGCCGCCCTCGATGCCTGCTTTCTCACATTCCCTTTCGACGGAGACAAACGATGCTGAACCCCATGACGCTGGCACGCGCCAGGCATGCCATCCTTCTTACGCTGGCCTGCGCGGTTGGCGGCCTGGCCGCGGTGCCGGCGCGCGCGGCCTTTCCCGACAAGCCGATCAAGCTCGTGGTGCCGTTCGCACCCGGCGGCGGCACCGACCTCGTGGCCCGCACCATGGCCATCGCGATGGGGCAGGAACTGGGGCAGCCCGTGATCATCGACAACAAGCCCGGCGCGGGCACGATCATCGGCACGGACGCCGTGGCCAAGAGCGCCCCCGATGGCTACACGATGGTGATGGCCACGGTGGCGCACGTCGTGAACCCGAGCCTGCAGCCCAAGCTCCCGTACAACCATGACAAGGCCTTTGCGCCGGTCATGCTGGTGGGCATTTCGCCGAACGTGCTGGTGGTTCGCGCCGACAGCCCGCTCAAGTCGGTGAAGGACCTGGTCGATGCGGCCAGGGCCCAGCCGGGCAAGCTGTCCTTCGCGTCGCAGGGCGCGGGCACCTCGGCCCACCTGGCCGGCGAGCTCTTCAAGAACCTGACCAAGACCGACATCACCCACATCCCCTACCGCGGTGCCGGCCCCGCCATCACCGACCTGCTGGGCGGACAGGTCGACGTGATGTTCGCGACGGCCGCGGCGGTGGGCAGCTTCGTCGAAAGCGGCAAGCTGCGCGCGCTGGCCGTGACCACCGCCACGCGCTCCACGGCCCACGCGCTCGCGAAGGTGCCGACGATCGCGGAGAGCGGCGTGCCGGGCTACGTTGCCGACAGCTGGTATGGCCTGTACGCGCCCGCCGGCACCCCGGCCGACGTGATTGCGCGCCTGAATGCCGCAGCGAAGAAGGCCGTGCAGACGGAGGCCTTCCGCAAGCGGGTGGAGTCCGAGGGCCTCGTCATCAACGGCGGCTCGCCGCAGGACTTCGACAGGTACGCCAAGGGCGAGGAAGCGCGCTGGCGCAAGGTGGTCAAGGAAAACAACATCACGGCCGAATGAACGGAGAAATCGAATGAGCAGCAGCAGCCTGATCGAACTGGAAACCGCGGACGGCATCGCCACCCTGTGGCTGAACCGCCCCGAAAAGCGCAACGCGATGAGCGACGACATGCGCACCGAATTCATCGCCGCGCTGGAGCATGTGGCCAACGACAAGGCGATCCGCGCCCTGGTGCTCACCGGCCGCGGCAAGGGCTTCTGCGCCGGCGGCGATGTCGCCGGCATGGAGCGGCGGATGCAGGCGCCCGCGGGCGAGGTCGGCTTCAACGGCTGGAGCCGCCAGCAGCGCGTGCACCACACCCAGTCGCTGCTGCACACCATGCCCAAGCCGACGATCGCTGCCGTCAACGGCGCCGCCTCGGGCCTGGGCGCCGACACGGCGCTGGCCTGCGACTTCATCATCGCGTCGGATGCGGCGAGCTTCACCTGGTCCTACATCCATCGCGGCATCGTGCCCGATGGCGGCGGCATGTACTTCCTGCCGCGCCGGGTCGGGCTCTCCAAAGCCAAGGAGCTGATCTTCAGCGGCCGCAAGGTCGAGCTCGAAGACGCGCTGCGCCTGGGCATCGCCGATCGCCAGTCGGATGCCCAGAGCCTGGTGGCCGATGCGCAGCGCTGGGCGGCCGAGATGAGCCAGGGTTCGGCCACCGCATTGGCGCTTGGCAAGACGATCCTCAACCAGAGCTTCGAGCTGTCCGCGCACCAGGTGTTCGCGCAGGGCAGCCAGGCGCAGGGCATCTGCTACACCAGCACCGAGCATCGCGAGTCGGTGATGGCCTTCCTGGCCAAGAGCAGCGCGAAGAACGGGACGACGAAATGACCGAACTGAACGCCATCGCCAGGCTGCTCAAGCCGCGCAGCGTCGCCGTGATCGGCGCCTCGGCCGATGCGGCCAAGACGGCCGGCCGGCCCGTGGCCTACTTGCGCAAGCACGGATTCACGGGCGAGATCTATCCGGTCAATCCGCGTGTCGATGCCATCGGCGGCCTGGCCTGCTATCCGGACATCGCCTCGATTCCCGGCACGCCCGACGTGGGCATCGTGCTGCTGGGCGCCGAGCGCGCGCACCAGGCCGTGCGCGAACTCGCGGCCAAGGGAACCGCCGCGGCGATCGTGCTTGCCAGCGGCTACACCGAAACCGGCGAGGAAGGCGCGCGCCGCCAGCAGCAGCTCATCGAGGCGGCCGGTGGCATGCGGATCCTCGGCCCCAACACGATCGGGCTCGTCAACCTGAGCGACAACATCGTGCTCTCCGCCAGCGGCGCACTCGAGATGGAGCATTTTCCGGTCGGCGGGACCGGCGTGGTCTCGCAGAGCGGGGGCATCCTCGGCGCGCTGCTCTCGCGCGCGGCGGCGCGCGGCATCGGCCTGTCGAAGCTGATCTCGACCAGCAACGAAGTGGACCTGGACCTGGCGGATTTCGTCGACCACCTGGCCGACGATGCCGACACCAAGGTCATCGCCCTCTATGTGGAGAGCGTGCGCAACCCGGAGAAGTTTCGTGCCGCTGCGCTGAAGGCCGCGCGCGCCGGAAAGCCGGTTGTCGCGTTCAAGATCGGCCGCTCCGAAGCGGGCGCGAAGGCCGCCGTGTCGCACACCGGTGCACTCGCGGGCGCCGACCGCATGTACGACGCGCTGTTCAGGCAGGTCGGCGTGATCCGCGCGCAGACCTTCGGCGACCTGCTCGACATTCCCGTCGCGTTGGCCACGGGCCGCAAGCTGCGCGGCAGGCGCGTGGCCATCCTGACCTCGACGGGCGGCGCGGGAACGCTGGTGTCGGACGACCTGGGCATGCAGGGCTTCGAGACGCCGGCGCCGGATGCTGCAACGGCGCAGGCCTTGCGCGCGCTGCAAAGCGGCGATCACGCGGTGCTCGACCGCAACCCCATCGACGTGACGCTGGCCGGCCTGCAGCCGGACCTGCTGCGCGGCGCCATCGACATCCTGCTCGAAAGCCCCAGCTACGACGCGCTGGCGATCATCGTCGGCTCGTCCAGCCTGGCCATGCCGGAGCTGATGGCCGGCGCCATCCAGGATTGCCTGCCCCGCTCGGACAAGCCCGTGATCGCCTACGTGAGCCCGCATGCGCCCGAAGTCGCGGCGCTGCTCACGCAGCGCGGTGTGCCGGCCTTTGCCGCGGCCGAGAGCTGCACCAGTGCGCTCGCCGCCATGCTGAATGCCGGCAGCTGGCAGGAGCCCAAGCCGTCCAGCGCGCCCGCCGCCGCCGTGCTCATCGATGACCTGCCGGCCGGCTCCCTCGATGAAGCCCAGGCCAAGCAGCTGTTCACCCGCTTCGGCGTACCGTGCGCGCGCGAGATGGTGGTGGCCACGCCGGCCGAGGCCGAAGCCGCGGCGCGCGAACTGGGCGGGCGCATCGTGCTCAAGATCCTGTCGGCCGAGATCACGCACAAGAGCGATGTCGGCGGCGTCGCGGTGAACGTAACGCCCGAGGCGGTGGGCGCGCGCCTGCAGGCGATGGCCGCCGAAGTCGAGAGCAAGGCCGGCGTGCGGCCCCGGCGCTTCCTGGTGCAGGAAATGGTGGGCGGCGGCACCGAGCTGATCCTGGGCATGCACCGCGACCCGCTGGGCACCGCCATCCTGCTGGGCATGGGCGGCATCACTGCCGAGCTGTTCAAGGACACCACGATGCGGCTGCTGCCGCTCCAGGGCGGCCTGAGCCGCGAAGATGCACTCTCCATGGCGCGCGAGCTCAAGACCTGGCCGCTACTGGATGGCTTTCGCGGCCGTCCCAAGGCCGATGTGAAGGCGCTGGTCGATGCCATCGTCGCCTTCTCGGACATGGCGGCGCGGCTCGGCGAGCGTTTGCTCGAAGCCGAGATCAACCCGGTCTTCGTGCTGCCGGAAGGGCAGGGCGTGCGCGCGGCCGATGGCGTGGTCGTGCTGGCCGGTTGAGCGAGGCGAGGCAAGCCACCCCCCCCGGAGCCATCCAGATGTACGTCACACAAACATTCGCGCGCTACGCGGCCGACTTCCGGCGGCAGGATCTGCCGGCCGAGGTCCTCCATCACGCCAAGCGGGCCGTGATCGACTGGTACGCCTCGCTGTTCCCCGGCCTCGGCGCAGCACCGGTGCGCCAGCTCGAGGCCGCCCTGAACGAGGACCTGGACCGCGGACGCGCCTTTCTCGTCGGCGGTCGCCCGGCCACTGCGCGCGCCGCTGCGCTGATCAACGGCACGGCCGCCCATGCAGCGGAGGTGGACGACAGCTTTCGCGAAGCCATGTACCACCCGGGCGCAGCCACCATTGCCGCCGCGCTGGCCGCAAGCCATGACGCCGGCGCAAGCGGGCTGCAGTTCCTGCGCGGCGTGGTGCTGGGCTATGAAGTGTCGACGCGCATCGGCGTCGTGATGGGCCGCGCGCACTACCGGTTCTGGCACAGCACGGGCACGGTGGGCAGCTTCGGTGCCGCGGCCGCTGCAGGCGTTCTCATGGATCTGGACGAAACCGCCTTCGCGCATGCGCTGGCCACGGCCGCCACCTTCACGGCCGGCCTGCAGCAGGCCTTCCGCATGGACTCCATGTCCAAGCCGCTGCATGCGGGCCGCGCGGCCGAGGCCGGCGTGCTCGCGGCCCAGCTCGCGCGCAACGGTGTCACGGGCTCGCTCGACGTGCTCGAAGGAGAGGCCGGGCTGGGCCGGGCCATGAGCGACGGGCCGGACTGGTCGCAGATCGGCGCGACACTGGGGCGGGACTTCCACATCGCCCGCCTGACGTTCAAGAACCACATCGGTTGTGGACATGCCTTCGCGGCCATCGACGGCGCGCTGGCGTTGAAGCGGCGGCATGGCATCGAGGCCGGCGAGATCGCGCATGTGCATGTGGCGACCTACCGCCCGGCGCTCGACATCGCCTGCTACACGCAGCCGGCCACCGCCAACGAAGCGCGCTTCAGCCTCGGCTACGTGGTGGCGACCGCGCTGGCGCATGGCAGCGTGCGGCTGGCGGCGTACGAACCGGCGCGGCTGCGGGACGCGGCCACGCGTTCATTGATGGAGCGCATCAGCGTTGCGGTGGACCCCGAGCTCGATGCCGCCTTTCCAGGCCAGCGCGCCGCGCGCGTGCTGATCACGATGCGCGATGGCCGCCGCTTCGAACACCTGCAGCCCAACCGCAAAGGCGATCCGGAAGAGCCGCTGAGCGATGCCGAGCTCGAGGACAAGTTCATGGAACTGTCCTCGCCCGTGATCGGCAGCGCACCTGCGCGGGCGCTCTTGCATCGGCTCTGGACGCTGGAGCGCAGCGCGGCGGCGCCGAGCTGAACTCCGACGCTCGACCCACGGGCAGCCACCGAGGCCGCCACTCAGGAACTGCAGCTGTAGTTGGCCGCCAGCTTCGCCGCCGCCGCATCGTTGGCCGGGCCCGTGTAGCGCGGATATTGCGGGTACTGGCACAGCGGCCGGCTCAGCAGCACCGCCCCTTGCGCATCGCGCTTCTCCGCAAGCAGCGTGGCAGGCGCCGCGCTCTTGGTCACCCACTGGTCCAGGGCCGTCAGCAGGTCCGAGGTGTCGGCACCCGGTCCGCCGGCGCAGTGGTTCACGCCCGGCGCGACATAGAAGCGCGTCGATGCGTCCGCGGTTGCGGCGCCGATGACGTTTCGCACATTCCCGTAGTACTCGGTGGTCGACCGCACGCTGAGCGCGGAATCATTGCCGCCGTGCCACAGGATCAGCTTGCCGCCGCTGTTGATGAACGGGCGGATGTCGGCGTTGGTCGCGTCGTTGAGCGCGGCCATGGCATAGAGGGCATTCTGGTTCTGGTCCCAGGGCGTGTAGGCCAGCGAGTCCACGGTCCGGTCGCGGGCCAGGTAGTTCTTGACCGTCGTGTCCTGGAACAGGAACTGCAGCGCCGACGTGACGCTGCCGTCGCCCGTGAGCCAGGTCCGCCAGGCGCCGGGATCGTCCTCGTTGCCGGTCAGGTTCCAACCTGCGTTGCGGAAGGTGGGGCTGCCGGTGAACGAGGCCTGCGTGGTCCAGGACGTGACCACGTCGAGCTGCGCGTCCGACAGGCAGGTGTCGCCCGTGTCGGTTCCGCCGGCGCAGCGCAGCGCAGCCACATTGGCAAGCGCCGGCGTGCAGGCGGCCTGGTTCGACACCACGCCATCGACAAGCCCGTCGAGCCCGTCGCAGGCATCCCGCACATGCTTGCTCAGGAGGGCCGTCTTCGCGGCGCTGAATGCACCGCCGGGCGCGGCCAGCGCCCTGGAGTTGCGGTTGAAGGCGCCCATGAACCCGACCCAGTTGTAGGCCGGTGCGCGCGCGATCACGCCATCGAAGAGGTTGGGTGCGCGCTGCACCGCCATCAAGGCTTCGCGGCCGCCGTTCGAGCAGCCTTCGAAGTACGACTTGGCCGGCAGGGCGCCATAGGCCGCCGCGAGGGTCTCGGTGGCGGTCGACATCACGGTGGGCACCGAGAGGCTGCCGAACAGCTGCGCGGCAAAGGTGTCGGTCAATGCGAAGTCCGCGCTCAGGACATTGCCCTGGTGCCCCGAGTCGCTTGCGACCACGGCATAGCCCAGGCCCAGCGCCGGCACCGAGGGCGGCGTGATCGCGCCGTTGTAGCCGCCGCCGCCCTGGTAGTAGAGCTTGCCGTTCCATGCCTCGGGCAGGGAGATCTGGAAGTTCAGCGCCGGCGCGATCGTGCCGGTGACCTTGCAGTAGACGGGCGCGCCCGCGGCCGCGTCCTGCATGGCGGCCGTGAGCGCGGCGCCGGCCACGGTTTTTCCGTTCAGTTCGCCGCAGGCCTTCTGGGCCGTGACGGCCGGTGCGGGCGGCGGGCTGGCGGGCTGCGCCGCAGGCGGGACCGGAAACAGCACGGGGACCGCGCCGCGGTGATCGGAGCCGCCGCCGCAAGCGGCCAGCATTGCTGCGCCCGCCGCCGCCGCGGCAACGGCGTGGAGCCTGGTGCGGGCCCGTGATTCCCTGGAGGAGGAGAAGAAGTGCATGTCTCGATTCCTTTGTCGGTTGTCAGCCTCTGCACCGCAACGACATGGAGCGATGCCTGCGTGATTCTGAAAGGCGAGACCTCGGGCAACTGTTTCGGGACGGACATTCGGGCCACTGATTTCTAAGGAGAAACCCTTCGGCTTCCCACGCTGCACCGCAGGCGGCTCAGGGATACCTGGCAAGCGCCTGCCGGTCCATCACCGTGATGTAGCCGTAGCCCCGCCGGATGAGGCCGGCGGTTTCCAGTTCGGTCAGCGCGGCGTTGACGCGCTGGCGCGAGATGCCGACGAGCGAACCGATCTCTTCCTGGTTGATCCGCAGCGTGGAGTCGGTGTTCGGATAGAGCACCGGATGGAAGAGGCTGGAGATTCCCCGCGCCACGCGCGACGTCGGTTCGAGCAGCCGGTCGAACTTGACCATGGCGATGAACTGCCCGAGCCGCTCGTTCAGATGGGAGAGCATGAAGTGGTTGAACGGAATGCTTCGATCCAGCAGCCATGAGAACGTGGCCCTCGGCAGATGCACGGTGACGGTCGGCCGCGTCGCCATGACCTCGTACTTGCGCTGCTCCGGCTTCAGCAGCGAGCCCTCGCCGATCCATCCGCTCGATGCAACCCCGGTGAACATGATCAGGCGGCCGTCCACCGTGGTGTCCTGCACGCGCAAGAAACCTTCGAGCACGCCGATCCAGCTGTCGGCGGTCTCGTCGCGCCGGCACACATAGGAGTGCGCTTCATGGTGGCGGATGTACAAGGCCTCGAAGGCCTTGGTTCGCTCGGCCTGCGTCAATGCGCGCGGCCAGATGCAGCGCTCGAAGAAGGCGTGGAGATCCTTGAGGGGCAGCATGCGTCACCACCGGGCGGGGCGGGGGCGCTCGGCGCGGGCGAAGAACAAACCGGATCGAACGCGCATCACGAGCATTGCGAATTTCCTTGGGCTGGCGAATCCTATGGCACACCGGCCCGTGGAGTTTGTAGTGCGGACGACATTTGCGTTCCTGCATCGTCGGGACAAACCCGGGGGCGCGGAGCCGGAACGCTGGGGCTCGCTGCCAAGGCGGTGGGCGCCAGGCTCGATTGAGCCGGGGTGCTTCGCCCCGGCGGGATCAGGCGCGCGCCGGTGCCGCGCGCTTGGCCAGTTCCAGCTTGGCAATCGCGTTGCGGTGCACTTCGTCGGGCCCGTCGACGATGCGCACCGTGCGCTGGTGCGCATAGGCCTCGGCGAGCCAGAAGTCCTGGCTCACGCCGGCGGCGCCGTGCGCCTGGATCGCCCAGTCGACCACCTTGCACGACATGTTGGGCGCCACCACCTTGATCATCGCGATCTCGGCGCGCGCTTCCTTGTTGCCCACGGTGTCCATCTTGTGGGCCGCATTGAGCGTGAGCAGGCGGGCCTGGTCGATCAGGCAGCGCGACTCCGCGATGCGTTCGTGCCAGATCGACTGCTCCGCGAGCGGACGGCCGAAGGCCACGCGGCTGCGGAGGCGATTGCACATCAGTTCGAGCGCACGCTCGGCGGCGCCGATGGAGCGCATGCAATGGTGGATGCGCCCCGGGCCGAGCCGCCCCTGCGCAATCTCGAAGCCGCGCCCTTCGCCCAGCAGGATGTTCGATGCGGGAACGCGCACGTTCTCCAGCAGCACTTCCATGTGGCCGTGCGGTGCATCGTCGTAGCCGAACACCGAAAGATGGCGCAGCACCGTGATGCCTTTGGTGTCGCGCGGCACCAGCACCATCGACTGCTGCGCATGGCGCGGCGCATCGGGGTCGGTCTTGCCCATCACGATGAAGATCTTGCAGCGCGGGCTGCCCGCGCCCGAAGAGAACCACTTGCGGCCGTTGATCACGTACTCGTCGCCCTCGCGGCGGATCGTGCACTGGATGTTGGTGGCGTCCGAGGAGGCAACGGCCGGCTCGGTCATCAGGAAGCCCGAGCGGATCTCGCCCGCGAGCAGCGGCGCGAGCCATTCGTCCTTCTGCGCCTCGGTGCCGTAGCGCTCGATGGTTTCCATGTTGCCGGTGTCGGGCGCCGAGCAGTTGAACACCTCGCCCGACCAAGACACGCGGCCCATCACCTCGCACAGCGGCGCGTAGTCGAGATTGGAGATGGCCGGCACGTCGCGGTGCGGATGCGGCAGGAACATGTTCCACAGGCCGGCCGCGCGCGCCACGGGCTTCAGCTCTTCAATCAGCGGCGACACCTGCCAGGCGTTGCCCTGGCGGCGGAAGGCGTCCATCTCGTGGTGGTAGCGCGCTTCGTTGGGATAGATGTGCTGGTCGAAGAACTTGTTGAGGCGTTCGAGCAGCTCGCGGGTTTTCGCGGAGGGTTCGGCAAACATGGGGAGCGTCCTTTCTTGGGTGGCGAGCAACCCGGCCAGACCGCTCGCATGCGGAAGATTTGAACATTGCAGGATGCGGGAGACCGTCCCGCAAGCGACGCGCCGGCCGCGTGCACGTCAGCTGTTCCGCAGGGGACACAGCGCAGCCCGTTGCTATCATCGGAAAACGCAGTCCCGAACGACCGGGACGTCGTGCCCAGCGAAGGAAACCCAGTGCGGCTCAAGCTGAGAACGAAGACAGCCTTGCTCATCACCTTGCTCGTGCTCGCCCTGGTGGGTGCAACGGGCTGGTGGCAGTACCGAAGCCTCTCCAGCGAATACGTCGGCCTGATGCGCGAGCAGCAACAGGCGCTCACCGACAGCGCCGCGGCGGACCTCGACTACAAGCTGGGCGTTCACCTGGCCGCGCTGTCGCGTGCGGCGCGCGAACTCGGCGCGGAAGGCTTTGCGGACCCGGCGGCGCAGCAGCGCTTTCTTGCGGACAAGGACCTGCGCGCGATGTTCGACAACGCCGCGCTGGCCACGCCGGACGGCGCCATCGTCGCGATCCATCCCGCCGCGGCCCAGCCGCCGAACGTGGCCGACCGCGACTACTTCAAGCAGGTGCGCGACCGGCGCGAGCCCGCCATCTCGGCGCCGCTGCTCACCAAGGGCGGCCGGCAGCCCGCGGTGGTCATGGCCGTGCCTGTCGAGGCACCGGATGGGCGCCTGGCCGGCGTGCTGGGCGCGGCGCTGGACCTGCAGCGCGCCAACGTGCTCGGCGACCTGAGCCGCGCCACCATCGGCCGCGGCGGCCACTACGAGATCGTGACGCGCGGCGAGTCGCCGCGGATCGTCATGCATCCCGATGCGAAGCGGCTGCTCGAGCCTGCCGCGGCCAGCACGGCGGCCGTTGCCGGCGGTCCCGAGAACGACCTCGCCACGCACGCCACCGTGCGCAGCGCCAACTGGGATCTTCGCCTCGTGGTGCCGGCCCGCGCCGCCTACGCGCCGCTGGAGCAGGCACGGCGCAACCTGCTGCTGCAGCTGCTGTGGCTCGGCCTGGGCTGCGCGCTGCTGGTGTGGCTGGGCACGGCCTGGGTCATGCGTCCGCTGGAGGCACTGAGCAACGCGATCCGCACGCTGCGCCAATCGCCGGACAGCCAGGTCAGGCTCGACGTCGTCGCCAACGACGAGCGCGGCGACCTGGCGCGCGAGTTCGACGCGCTGATGGGCGAGCTGCGCGAGCAGCGGCTCGAGGTGGCCGCGGTGACCGATGCATCGCCCGTGGGACTGTTCCGCTGCGACAGCGAAGGACGCATGACCTACGTGAACGACGAATACCTGGCGATCCACGGACTGGCGCGCGAAGAGGCGCAGGAGGGCTGGCTCACGCTGGTGCGCGAGGAGATCCGCGAGAAGGTCCGCCAGGACTGGGTCCGCATCGTGAGCGCCGCCGAGCCGCTGAACGCCACGCGCCGGCTGCACCGCAGGGACGGCACGCAGGTGCTGGTGGCCTTGCGGAGCCGGCCCGTGCTGGCTGCGGGCCGCGTCATGGGCCATGTCGGAACGGTGACCGACATCACCGAGCGCACACGCGCCGAGCGGGCCCTTCGCACGCTGACGGCCATCTTCGACATGACGACCGACTTCATCATCCAGAACGATGCGAAGGGGCGGCTCATCTACATGAACCCCGCCGCGCGCCGCCGCACCGGCGTGGACCTCGATGCCCCGATCGAGACGCTGAAGGTGTCCGACTTCAATCCGCCGCAGACGCTGGAGCGGTTCAGGTCGGAGGTGGTGCCCACCGCGGTCGCCACCGGCGTCTGGGTGGGCGAGTCGGTGGTGTGGGATGCGCAGAAGCAGCCGTTCCCGGTCAGCCACATGGTGATCGCGCATCGCGACAAGCACGGCAAGCTCGAATATTTCTCGGGGCTGATGCGCGACATCTCTGCGGCCAAGGCCGCGGAGCAGGCGCTGCGCGAGAGCGAGCAGCGCCTTCGCATGGTGACGGACCACCTGCCGGCGCTGATCTCCTACCTGGACCGCGAGCTGCGCTTCCGTTTCGTCAACAAGGCCTACCAGGACTGGTTCGGCATCGAGCCGCAGCAGCTGCTCGGCCGCAGCCTGCGCGAGTTCTACGGCGAGGAGGCATGGGCGCAGATGGAGCCGTACATCCGAGCGGCCCTGGGCGGACGCCAGGTCACCTACGAGCGGCGCGTGACAGGGGCCGGCGGGCGCCGCGACATCCAGGCCACGCTGGTGCCGGAGCGCAACGAAGCGGGCGAGGTGGTGGGCCTCTACACGCTGGACAGCGACATCACCGCGCATCACGAGGCCGAGGAAGCGCTGCAGGAAAGCGAAGCCCGCCTGCGCACCGTGGCCGATGCGCTGCCGATGCGCGTGGCCTACATCGATGCCGACGAGCGCTACCGCTTCAACAACCTGGCCTACGAACGCGAGTTCGGCCTCTCGCGCGACCAGATCCAGGGCCATACCGTGCAGGAGCTGCTGGGCGAGCCGGCCTACGAATCCGTGAAGCCGCACATCCGCGCCGCGCTGGCCGGCGAGGTCGTCACCTTCCAGAGCGAAGTCAGCCAGAGCGACAGCTACAACTGCTACGAGGCCCAGTACATCCCGCAGCCCGCGGCCAATGCCGACACCATCGTCGGCTTCCACGCCGTGATCACCGACATCACGCGGCAGAAGCTCGAGGAGAAGCGCCTGGTGGGCCTGGCGCAGATCGACCCGCTCACCGGCCTGGCCAACCGCGCGGGCTTCGAGGCGCGGCTGGGCGAAGCCATGGACCGCAGCCGCAGCGCGGGAGCCCTGATGGCGCTGATGTACCTGGACATCGACGGCTTCAAGCAGATCAACGACCAGTTCGGGCACCAGACGGGCGACGAGCTGCTGAAGGCCTTCTCGGGCCGGCTGTCGCAGGGGCTGCGTTCCAGCGACGTGCGCGCGCGCCTGGGCGGCGACGAGTTCACGGTGATCATGGAGGGGCTGCCCCATGCCGACATTGCGGTCGCCGCCGCCACGAAGCTCGTGCTGGCCATGCAGACGCCGTTCACCGTCGAGCCGCAGCGCACGATCAACGTGACCGCGAGCATCGGCCTGGCGTTCTACCAGGGCGGCGCCGCAACCTCGGCCGCACTGGTGAAGCAAGCGGACGAGATGCTCTACCGCGCCAAGCGGGCCGGCCGCAACAACGTGCAGACGGCGCCGCTGCCGGTCGAGGGCGGCCAGACCTAGCAGCGGGGTTCGGTGCCGTCGCGCAACGAGCGCGCTCAGGCGGGCTGGCGCAGCGGCCGGAACGCCGCGCGCAGTTCCTCGCTGAACAGCTGCGGCTGTTCCCAGGCGGCAAAGTGGCCGCCCTTGCCGGCTTCGTTGAAGTAGTAGAGCGTTCGATAGGCGCGCTCGGCCCAGCTCCTGGGCGCGCGGTAGATCTCGCCCGGGAACACGGTGATGGCCACCGGAATCGAGATGTCCTGCGTCTTCTGCGCCGCCGCGCTGAAATTGTTGTTGTTGTTCTCCCAATAGAACCTCGAGGAGGAAGCGGCCGTGTCGGTGAGCCAGTAGAGAGTGATGTCGTCGAGCATCTCGTCCCGGCCGAGCACGCGCTCGGGTTCGCCGCCGCTGTCGGTCCACTGCGCGAACTTCTCGTAGATCCACCCGGCCAGGCCAGCCGGCGAGTCGGCCAGCGGGTAGCCGATCGTCTGTGGGCGCGTCACCATCATGGCGCCGTAGGCGGCGCCGGTCTTGAAGAAGGCGCTGAGCGTGTTGAACGCCGCGCGCTCGGGCGCCGACAGCCCGGCCGGCGCGGGATCCCCGTTGTTGATGGGCTTGACCAGTTCCGCGGGCACGGTGGCGGGCATGTTCAGGTGGATGCCCCGCAGGCCTTGCGGTGCCTGGCGTGCCATTGCATCCGAAATGACCGAGCCGTGGTCTCCACCCTGGGACACGTAGTGCGTGTAGCCCAGCCGCTTCATCAGCGTGTCCCACGCGCGGCCCACGCGCTCGGGGCCCCAGCCGGTCTCCCTGGGCTTGCCGGAGAAGCCGTGGCCGGGGATGGACGGGATCACGACATGGAACGCGTCGGCGGCACTGCCTGCGAAGGCGGTCGGGTCGGTCAGGGGCCCGATTGTTTTCAGGAACTCCAGCATCGAGCCCGGCCAGCCATGCGTCAGCACCAGCGGCAACGCGTCCGGATGGCGGGAGCGCACGTGGATGAACTGGATGTCGACGCCGTCGATCGTGGTGATGAACTGCGGCAGTGCATTGAGCCTGGCCTCGAGCTTGCGCCAGTCATAGCCGGTTTCCCAGTAGCGGACCAGCGCCTGCAGCCTGGCCAGCTGAACGCCTTGCGATGTATCGCCGACCGTCTCGCGGTCGGGCCAGCGCGTGGCCCTGAGGCGCCGCCGCAGATCGGCGATTGCATTCTCGGGAACATCGATGCGGAAGGGCCGTATCGCGTCGCCTTGCGCTGCGGCGCTTTTGTCGGCAGGCGTCGCCGCAAAGGTCGCGGCCGCAAAGGTCGTGGCCGCCGAACCTGCAAGAAGGCCCGCCGTTGCCACCAGCGCACCGCGGCGCGTGAGGGTGGGGTGGAACGCCGCGCGGCGGCTGGATGCATCGGAATCTGTCATGGTCGTTTGCCTTGTGCTGGTGAATGGGAATCTGTGCGACGCGGCGCCTGGCCGCGTGCTGCCGAAGGACCGTGCGCGGAAGCAAGTCCTCTATCGGCTGGCGGCTTCGACGATGAGCTTCGCGACCACGTCGGGCTTGGACGTCATCACCACGTGCGAGGCGCCCTTGACGACCACCGTCTTCACCGACTTGGCACGCGCTGCCATGAAGGCCTGCGCCGCGGGCGGAATGTTCTTGTCGGCGTCGCCGTAGACGAACCACGAAGGCACCGTCTTCCACGCGGGAGCGCCCGCCGGCTCGCCGAGCGCCGACTCGGCGATGGGGCGCTGGGTCGCGGCCATCAGGCGCGCGGCCGCGGCCGGAACGTCGGCCGCGAACTGGTCGTGGAACCTGTTCTTCAGGATGTACAGGTCCTTGCCGCCATCGGCCAGTGCGACCGGCGGTGCCAGCGCGGGCCCGAGCGTGCTGCCGGGAAACTTGCCCGCAAGATCGGCCGCCGACTCTCCGGCTTCAGGCGCAAAGGCGGCGACGAAGACAAGCGCCTTCACGTTGCTCTTGCCGGTGGCGGCGCTGGAGATCACGGAGCCGCCATAGGAATGGCCCACCAGCACCACCGGTCCCTTGACCGCATCGACGATGCTCGCGACTTCGGCCGCATCGGACTTGACGCCGCGCAGCGGGTTGGCGGCGGCGATCACCGGATAGTGCTTTGCCTCGAGCTTGCGGATGACGCCATCCCAGCTCGACGATTCCGCGAAGGCACCGTGCACGAGCACGATGGTGGGCTTGGCTTGCTGTGCAGTGCTTGGGGTCTGTGCCGAAGCATTGAACGTGAAGGCGCCAGCCAATGCCATGAGGCCCACGGCGGCCAGGGTGCGGGCGAAGCGGCGGCTGAGATTTTTCATTTGGTTTTTCCTGCGGTTGAAGTGAAGGGCAATGAAGAGTGATCGCCTTTTGCAACCCGTGACGAGCGCGGCGGGGCAAAGCACGGCCGCGTTTATAGGGCCCGCCTCCACGTGCACTGCAGATGTCTGTATGCCACTGTGTCGGCCCGGCAGGGCGACATGAACAAATACACGGATGCCTCGCAGATGAAACGTAGTGTGGGCGTCCGGCCGTGCAGATACACAGGCATACGGAACCCCGTTTGCAAGCGGCAGGGGCGCTGAAAAATCCACGCGTTCAGGCGCCGCGGAGCCTTCACGCCCGGCGGCAATTTCCAACGCACAAGGTCCACTACCTCATGAATCGAAACCACACAACGCGCCATGCGCGCCCGTCTTCATGCCAAGGCACGCTGGCAAAGCTCACCGGCTTCGGCCTGCTTGCGCTCGCGGCAGCGGCCGGCGTCTTCGCCGCAACCTCCAGCGCTGCGGAGGAGGACGCGAAGACTTCGGATGCCTCGCCCTTGTACGGCGTCACCCTTCCCAAGGGCTACCGTCAGTGGCAGCTGATTGCGCCGGCAATCGAGGCGGAGCCATTGAACGAACTGCGCGTGGTGCTCGGCAATGCCAAGGCAATCCAGGCCTACGACCAGGGCACGCTGCCCTTCCCCGACGGAACCATCCTCACCAAGCTGGCATGGAAGCATGTGCAGTCGCCGGAATTCGCGCCTGCGTCGATCCCAGGCGCAGCGACCACCGTGCAGGTGATGGTGAAGGACTCGAAAAAATTCGCGGCCACGGGCGGATGGGGATTCGGCCGCTTCGTCGACGGCAAGCCCGCGGACCTGGCGCAGCACCAGACCTGCTTCGCCTGCCACCAGGCGCTGGTGAAGAACCACGACTACGTGTTCACGCGGCTTGCGCGCTGATGCTACGGACGACTCGAGTGCGCAGCCCGCGCCGTGCTGGCCGACCCTCCAACGGAAAAAGGGGCGCCCCTTGCGGAAGCGCCCCTTCGTCTTTCAGTTGAGCCTGGAGCCTTTCGGAAGCCGACTCGCCAGCCACTCGTGCACGTCGGCTCGCACATTCCGTCCCTCCAGGAGGAAGTCTTCCCACCTGCTGGGAACATACGGAAGATAGACCAGCTTCATGCCGGCTTCCTCCGGCGTCCGGTCCGCTTTTTCGGAGTTGCACGCGCGGCAAGCGGCCACCAGATTCATCCAGTCCCAGGTACCGCCGCGGCTCTCGGGAACGATGTGCTCGCACGTCAGGTCCTGCTCGCGGAATCGCTGGGCGCAGTACGCGCAGATGAAGCGATCTCGGACAAAGAGCTTGCGCCGGTTGAAGGCGGGCGTGTGCTCGAACAAGTTGACCTTTGCACAGCCTTTGAGAGCGATGATCGGTGAAATCTCGAGCCGGGACTGCACGCCGCGCGCCACATTGAAGCCGCCACGCATCGTGGCCAATGGGCCTGCGCCGTCTTCCCAGACGACAGCACCAGTGGCGTAGTGGGATGCTGCCTGCTCGAGCGAAATCCATGCTTGAGGCGTGCCCTGGACATCCAGCTGAAGTACTTGGGGTTTCATGGTGAAGGCCTCCTTTCATGGCCGAGCGATTGTTGGACTCGCCTGTGGTGCGGGCAGAGAATTTCGAAATCTCGGCCTACCGGTTAAAAGCCGGTTGCTCTGCCTCTGAGCTATACCCGCGACGCGCGTGTGACCTGAGGTCTGGCGGCAGTTTGTGAAGAGATGGGGTGCACGAACGGGATCGAACCGTCGTCAGCTGGACCACAACCAGCGGCTCTGCCATTGAGCTACGCGCACCATTGAACTGGTAGCCGCAGATGGGAACGATCCATCGGCCCCCGCCTTATCGAGACGGTGCTCTGCCACTGTGACTTACACGAAGGGTTGCCAAAAACTTCGCTAAAAGTTGGCCGGCCTCTACGTGGACCCCCTGACTGCTCGCAAGGAAAGGGGCAGCGTCAGACCACCTCGATTGCGATCAAATGAACAAACTTTGACCCAGAGTTGCTCTTTGGCCTTCGGCTTGGCCAAAAATTTCCGCCGAGGAATCAACGACTTGCCGGATGGGAGGAGGATTTCTTGCTGTTGTTTGGCCGAGAGTAGGCCCATCAACTCACGCGCCTCAAGCGTCGTGGCGCGCGCCGATCAATCGGAAGAGCAACAGCCTATATCTGTTGGCGCCAACCGCGGAAGCCCCTGGCTGAAATCGGAGCCTCTCATTGCGTCACTAGATCCAAATCGCCGATTTCTTTGATCAGATGAGCAGTAAGCCTTTGCACGGATGCTGCCGTGGGCTGGTGCAGATAGGACAGTGCCAAAAGTGTTAGCGGGTGAACGCCCAGGACTGCAGCCAGTTCGTCAACCTTTGCGACGGTGGGCTGCTTCAATCCTCGTTCCAACGCAGAGATGTAGGTACGGCTCGACACCTGGTCGAACGACTCCTGCGGCAATCCCTTGGCTCTGCGGGCCACGCGCAACGCGCGTCCAAAGTCGGATTGAGGGGGACGATGCGCCGCAGATTTCATCCCCTCTATTGCGTCATTTAGAATCCCATAGGGCTACAACCTATAGGATTCATTTTTATGTTTCTGACGATGGATTCACATGAGGAAAGGATCTCTTCCATGCTCGCCGGGCCTGGTGCAAGGTGCTGGAGGACGGTCCAACTGAACTTGTCGATCCCCTTTTTCTTTCCGACCTGGGTGGTACAAGAGGACGACCTTGAGGTCTCGGAGCGGGCTTTGCTGATCTATGAGAGCGATTTCCTCGATCTCTTCGAGAGCGTGGGGCCGCAGTCGCTGCGGCACGTTCAGTATCTGGCGCCGATGGAGAGCGATCCCGATCGCTGGCAAATTCGAGACATTCGGAAGATCTGGTCGGCGACCAGCGCCGACGCCGATCAAGTCGAACTTCTGGTCCTCGAAGATGAGAGCGGAGCGCAGTTCACACACTACGACATGCGCACTTCATTCAGCATTCGGCATCAGATCTGGCCGGTCAACTGAGCATGGAAATCCCGCTCCTGCTGGCCCTCGCCGTCGTCTTGGTTCTCTTCTACTGGGTCTGGATCGCATCCCCGCGCTCGATCCAGACCGGGCGCGAGCAGTTGCTTCGAGCACAAGGCCAGGCATCTGGCGCAACCTTCTTCCCCGTCGACCCTCACCGCATGCTGGGCGATTGGGATGGAACCTGCATCCTGTTCGATCCGGATGCCCGCAAGGCCTGCATCGTCAGTCGCGGAAAGAAAGCCCACACGGTCGACTTCGAATACTTCCAGACCTGGCGGCTCAAGTGGACCGAATATCCCGGGAATCCGGTGTTTCGCTTTCAGCACGTGCACTTTCTCTTCGAGACCAGTGACTTCGACCGCCCGACGATCCGCGTCGCCGTGCCCTCCAGGTCCGATGGCGAGGCGTGGAACGCCAAGCTCTCGATCCTGATGCCCTGAATGCGCTGCTAAAAAAATGAGCCTACCGACGTGAAACTGCTCATCCTTTCGGACCTGCACCTCGAGTTCGGGACCCGAAGGTCGACTACGACGCAGTGATCCTTGCCGGGGACATCTTCGTCCCCGGTTCCAAGGCCATGCGCTGGGCCCGGCGGGCGGGGAACTTTGGGGAGACAGCCCCCATCGTGTTCGTGCCCGGCAACCATGAGTTCTACGAAGGTGTCCTCCAGACCTCGCTCAAGGAAATGGCGCTCACCGCGAGGTCGTGCAACGTGCATCTCCTGGCACCCGGCGAGGCCGTGATCGCCGGCGTCCGCTTTCTGGGCTGCACGCTGTGGACAGACTTCGAACTGCCGATCCAGACCAAGACAGGGTCGCTGGTAGACACCGAACGGGCCACGAAGGCGGCCAAGGTCCGTCTCAACGACTACTCATCGATCCGTTGGGCCGAGGCGCAGGAATCCTCCGACGCACCCGTGGTTGCAGCCATCCTCGCCGCACTCGTCGTCCTGTTGGTGTACTTTCATGCTTTTGGCGGGCACAAAATGTCCGGGGATCCAGCCGATTGGGGAGCGTTCGGAGATTACGTCGGCGGGCTCATCAACCCGCTCGTCGGAATCGCCACGGTGACGTTGATCTTCCTGACGCTCATGCTGCAGAGAAAAGAGCTGCAGGCCTCACTTGAAGAAATGCGGCGTGCCCATCGAAGCGCGGTGCTTCAGGGATTCGAGCAGTCGCTGTTCTCTTGGCTGGCCAACTATCACTCGCTTCTTTCTGCCACGAAAAGCAGACTTGGCGGCGAAGGACGCCAAGCCTTGACAACCATGTACGAGCAGCGCTTCTCGAGCGTGGTTGCGATGCAGAAGCATCAACGGGCCGAAGGCCTTGGGGCTCTCGACGAAGAGGAAGCGAAGATCCATCTTGGGGAGATGCGCAGGGCATCCGCAACCGGCGACGCCCAAGAAAAGGACAACTTCTCCAAGGTTTTCATCATCGCGCTCTGGGGCTACAAAGAAGTCATCCGTACGCATCGATCGGAGCTGGATGCGGTGTTCCGCACTCTCTACCGTCTTCTGCGGTGGATCGACGCCTCTGAACTCGACGATGTTCAGAAGTGGCACTACGTCGCGCTTGTGCGCGCGCAACTCTCCTGGATCGAGTTGGTTTTTATTCTCTACAACTGCCTTACACCGGAAGGCAAAAAGTTTGCTGATCTGGTCAACGACTATGCGCTCTTCGACAACCTGGAGGGGGCACCCGATGAACTAATTGATGCCATCGCCAATGAGTTCACGGCGTCGCCACCGTCTTCGTTCACGGCGAACCTGCCACCAGAACCATGGCTATTCAACGAAGCCGCATTCTCCTCCGATATCGCCAGGGCCAAACGCAAACTGCCAACCTCGGCGTAGCAAGTGCTTTGGAGGGATTTCCGGTTGAAATGCCAGATGCATTCACCTCGGTAGCGAACATTGGCGATGCTGCGGTTCCAGCTGCGCTTCAGCCTTAGTCGGAGCACGTGTCCGTTTACCGGTGCCGCCTGGTAGGTGCGCGGCCAAAGATTGGGCAACGTTTGGCAGCGTTGGAATTTCCCCGATCCGAGCTTCTTTATGACCTCGTGTGCATCGGTGCGATCAAACCTGGTGTTGACGCTCCAACATGGATTGGGCGAGTGCCCCATTTTTAACTTGGAAGCCCTCGCACGGATTTTTCAGATTTCACGTCTATTTGCTGGACGCTTGTCGCGATCGATTCGCTGACGCGCAACGTTGCCGCAATGTTCGGCAGATGTAATGGCCACCCATTGCTAGCGAGACGTCTTTCATGAAAATTTTACTGATCGAAGATGAGGCGGAATCGCCTGCATCCATCGGCGAGGCGCTTGTTCGGGAGCGTTTCATCGTCGCATGAATGTCGAACCTGCTTTAAGCCCAGGGGAGCCATGCATACCGGAAAGCACAGGTTTAGCGCTGCCTGATCGAACGCTGCTGATGCTGATTCCCGGAAATTCGAGCGACTCATCCCTGCATCCTTGTCATCGTGCTCAGCGCACGCAGTGAGGTGTCTGATCGAGTTGCGGGCCTCGACCGCGGCGCCGATGGACTACCTCACCAAACCGCCGGTTTCTCAACCCCGCCATCAATCCCTGAAGAAGACAGGGCGTGCGGGCTTCTACGCCCACGACCCTGCGCCGTAGATGCGCAGGGTTGCTTTCCTTGAGTAGGTGAAGATGATGCACCCAACCAGCCAATCTGAGACTGCCCGCGCGGCGCGTGCCGGAGGCGTCAGCGCGGGCCGCGCCCGATCCGATGCGACTTGCAGTATTCCTGGTGCAGATGGTCGGCCGATGAGGCTGTCGCGACGGATCAGCGCGGTATCGCCCGACGAACGCATGAATGTGACGACACACGCAGGCGGCTTGGTAATTTTCGTCGCGCTCGGGTGTTGGCTCATTGTCCGGAGTCGCGCCCTTGACTCCGCCGCCCTGATGCTTTCTGCGAGCGCGTTCGTCGGTGCGGTGTTGGCGACGTATGCGGCTTCGGTGGCCTATCACTGCAGCACGAGCGCGGCTCGCAAGTCGATGCTTCGGACCCTCGACCACTGTGCGATCTATCTGTTGATCGCGGGAACGTACACGCCGTTCGCGGTGGCGTTGGGTGGCGCCTGGGGCATTTTTCTGCTTGCGATCATATGGCCGGCAGCACTGATCGGAATGGTCCTGAAGCTCCTTCGGCCTCCGGGTGGCCGTTGGATGTCCGCGGCAATTTACCTTGCCTTGGGATGGGTCGGTGTCGTCGCCGCAGAGGCGTGTCTCGATCGCTTTTCGCCATTCACCATCGCCTGGATCGTGGCAGGTGGGGTTGCCTACACGGCGGGTACGCCGTTCTACCTGATGTCCCGCGTTCCCGGTATGCATTCGCTTTGGCACGGCTTTGTCATGGTCGGCACCGCTTGTCATTTTGTCGCGGTTGCGTCGCTGGTCACTCTTCCACTTCACGCACTCGGGTGACGACGTGAAAAGACGCTACAGAGTTCCAACTCATTGCGTGACAGTTCCGCCCTGCCGTCGAGTTTCACCGACGATCATGGTCCTGCGGCTCGTGCCGACCGTGCTGTTGGCAATCGGGCTACTCGGTTGCGCCACCGGCAAACACCTGGCCATGCCGGATCTGTTGCTGCCTGCGGTCTACTCGGCCGCCGGCAGCAGCGGGTTTCTGTCCGCGGCAGAACCCGACACTTGGTGGACCAGCTATGGTGACGCGCAACTGCAGTTGCTGGTGGAGCGCGCGTTGGAGGGCGGTACGGATGCCAGGCTTGCGCTTGCGCGCCTGGATGAGGCGCGGGCCGTCCGCGCCCAGGCTTTGACGGCCTACGATCCACAAGGGCGGGTGCAGGCAAGCGCCGAAAGAACCCAGAGTCGCAGCCTTGGCGACGACCCCTCGCCGCCCGTCGCACAGGCGCGGAACCTCGCGTTGCCAATCAGCTGGGAGATCGATCTATTCGGGCGCCGTTCAGCGGCACGTGATGCAGCCGACGCGGATCTGGCGGCCGCCCGGTTCGCATATGAAGCCTCGCGGTCCTCGTTGGCCGCGCAGGTCGCGCAGACGTTGTTCGAAGCGCGGGGCTTGACGGTGCAACTAGAGGATGCGCGTGCGAACGAACGCATCCAGGGCGAACTGCTAGAACTCATCGAACGGCGCTTCGAACGCGGTTTGGCCGCCGGATCGGACGCCGACCGCGTTGGTGCGGAGCTGGCGCGCAGCCGGGCCCAACGAATGGCGCTCGAGGCCGATCTGTATGCCGCACGGCGTGCACTGCTGGTGCTAACGGGCCGTGGGCTGCTGCCAGTCGACGACTTGCAACTGGGCGACACCTTGGAGGAGCCCCCGGCCATGCCCGACGCGGTACCCGGCGATTTGCTGCGCCGCCGTCCCGACGTGCGCGAGGCGCGGGCGCGCATCGACAGCGCCAGTGCCTCCGTCAGATTGGCCGAGCTCGACTTCTTTCCGACGCTGACACTTCATCCATCGCTCGGGCTGTCGCAGCAGCGCGGCAGCATCAACACCTCCCTTTCCTTCTGGACGCTCGGCCTAGGCCTTGACATTCCGGTGCTCGATCGGCCGCGCCTTCGAGCTGCGCTCGATCTGCAGGGTGCTCGTGTCGATCAGGCGCTGATTCGCTATGAGACGGCGGTGCAGACGGCCTTCGCAGAGGCGGACCGCGCGTTTGTGCGCCTGCGCGCCGCGCAACGGCGCGTCGAGATCCTGAACGCTGGTGAGGTTCGTGCCCGGCGCGCCTTTGACGCGACGCATATCCGCTATCGGCGTGGCCTGGGCGATCTGCAGACCCTGCTGGACGCCGAGGCTGCGTGGCGCGCGACGCGCTCGGCATTGACGACAGCTAGGCTGGACAGACTCCTTCAATCCGTGCAGACCTTCAAGGCCCTGGGCGGCGGATGGTCGCCCTCGACTTCACCTTCTCGCTCTTCATCATGACCAGACGATTTGTCTCCACACTCGCAGTCGGCGCTGCCGCGTTCCTGGGCGCATGCTCCAAGGAAGCGCCGGTGCAACGCGTCGTCGATCCGGCTCGAGTCGTCAGCGTCACGCACGTCGCGCGTGTCGCATTCGGCAGCACGACAACCGCTTCCGGACTGTTGGTGGCTCGCGAAGAGGCCGCAGTCGGCGTAGAGCAAGCCGGCGTGCGCGTGCTGCGTGTCTTCGTGGAGGAGGGGGCTCGGGTGAAGGCCGGGCAACCCCTGGCCGTGTTGGACGACACCTTGCTGCGCGAACGGCTTATTCAGGCGCAAGCGCAGGCGGACAACGCCAAAAGCGAGGCCGACCGCGTCGAAGGCCTCGACGGCACGGGCGTGATGTCCGACGAGGATATCGGCAAGCGCCGAAGCCAGGCGCGCGTTGCACAGGCTCAGCTGCGCGAACTCGAGGCCCAGGTCGGGCAGATGATCGTGCGTGCGCCGGTGTCGGGTATGGTCATCGAGCGCACTGCACGCCCAGGTTCGTTGTCAGGTGGAGAGCCCATGTTCAGGGTCGCTCGCGACAACCTTTTCGAGCTCGAGGCCGAGTTGCCTGAGGCATCCATCCTGCGCATCGCTGAACGCCAGCCAGTGAAAGTAACCCTTGCCGACGGGAAAGAACTCGACGGCGTCGTTCGCTTGATCGGCCCTCGCATCGACCCCCAGACCAAACTGGGGCGCGTGCGGGTGTCGCTACCTGCCGATCGCGTGCTGCGCGTGGGGGGCTTCGCCCGCGCGACCTTCATGGGCCGGTCCGTGCCGGTGGCTGTGGTACCCGAGAAGGCTGTGCAGTTCGAGGCGAGTGGTCCTCTGGTCACGGTGATCGGTGCCGACAGCCGCGCTCGCAGAATCCCTGTGAAGACCGGCGAGCGATCCGGTGGGCTGGTGGAGTTGGTGGAAGGCCCACCGGTTGGCACTCAAGTGGCCTTGGCCGGCGGTGCGTTTCTGCTCGACGGCGACCAAGTGAAGACCGAGATTGCCGAGTCATCGGCAACACTCACGGGGACTCCGGAGAAGTGACATGAAGTTCGGTATCTCCGCTTGGTCCATCAAGAACCCCATTCCGATCAGCGTGCTGTTCTTTGCGCTGCTTGTTGCCGGTTTGGCCGGCTACGCGGCATTGCCCATCAAGCTCTTTCCTGACGTGTCGTTCCCGATCGTGCAGGTCGCCGTGACGCTGGCTGGTGCGGCACCATCGGAGGTCGAGAAGCAGGTCACACGCGAGATCGAAGGGGCAGTGTCCAACATCGCCAATGTGGACCACGTCAGCTCCACGGTGTCTCTGGGGCTGTCCGCGACCACTGTCGAGTTCGCCGTCGGTGCGGACCCGCAGAAGGCTACCGACGAGGTTCGATCCGCCATCGACAGCGTCAGGGCGACACTTCCACTTGGCATCGAAGAGCCGGTGGTGCGGCGATTCGACATCGATTCACTGCCCGTTTTGACCTATGCCGTGTCGGCGCCTTCCATGTCGGATGTCGAACTCAGCCGGTTCATTGATGACACGGTGACGCGTCAGGTGATCGGAGCCAAGGGTGTTGCAAAGGTCGCGCGGATCGGAGGTGTCACACGCGAGATCAACGTGACCCTGGACCCCGCCCGGGTCGAGGCCTTGGGCCTGACCGCACCGCAGGTCAACAATGCGCTGCGTGGCTTCAGCACCGACATCGGCGGTGGTGTCGCACAGGTCGGCGGCAACCAGCAAACTGTCCGTGTGCTCAACGCCGCGCAGAGTGTCGAGAGCCTGCGCCAACTCGTCATCCCGACCGGAGATGGACGGACAGTGCGACTGGCCGATCTGGCCGAAGTTGGCAGCGGTGGCGCCGAGCGGACCGATCTCGCGCTGCTTGACGGCGTGCCTGTTGTCGGGTTCCAGGTGATGAAGACCAACTCGGCTTCCGACGTGGCTGTGGAAAGGTCAACCATCGCGGCGGTCGCCAAGCTGGCTGGCCAGAAATCCGGCATCCTCTTCACTCGGATCATTTCATCGGCCGAGAACACTCGCCAGAGCTTCCAAGCAACGGTTCATACGTTGATCGAGGGCATGTTCCTTGCCGCCCTCGTGGTGCTCGTGTTCCTGCGCGACTGGCGTGCCACGGCCATTGCGGCGGTCGCGATGCCCATTTCGCTCGTGCCTACCTTCGCGGTCATGTCGCTGCTGGGTTTCAGCCTCAACATGATCACGCTGCTCGCGCTGACGCTGGTGATCGGCATCCTTGTGGACGATGCCATCGTCGAGATCGAGAATATCCAGAAGCGTATCCATGCCGGCGAGACGCCTTTCCAAGCAGCCTTCAAGGGCTCCGACGCTATTGGGCTCGCCGTGACGGCTACCACGCTGTCGATCGTCGTGGTATTTCTGCCAGTATCTTTTCTGGGCGGTTACGTAGGCCAGTTCTTTTACGAGTTCGGCATCACGGTCGCAGTTTCCGTACTCTCTTCGCTTGTCGTGGCGCGCATGCTGACGCCGCTGATGTGTGCCTATTTTCTGGCGCCGCAATCGCAGATCCGGGCACCCAAACCGTTTCATGGCTGGTACCGCCAATCGCTGGATTGGGCGCTGGACCACCGATGGATTTCTTTATCGATAGGGGTGGCCACTTTCGTTGGATCACTTTTCCTGGCGGGCCTGTTGTCCACGGGCTTCGCACCGCCCAGCGACAACGGCATCGTGCAGATTTCGATGGAGGCCGCGCCGGGCGCGACACTCGACGACATCCAGGCTGCCACGGATCGCCTTACCCGCGAACTCCGAAAACGCAAGGACGTCCAAACCGTTTTCGGAACCCTCGCCACCGGCGCCACCGGTGCCAGCACGGTGACAGTGCTGCTGCGCGCAGATCGCGAGGTGACCACGCAGGCGTTCCAGGCCGACATCCGTCCACTGTTGCTCTCAATTCCGGACGTACGCCTGAGCTTTGGGCCCGGAGGGCAGGGCGGCAGTACCCTGGTCCAGGTCCTGCTGTCGAGCGAGGACGGGTTGGCACTCGATCAGGCCGCGCAGTCGCTCGCGTTGCAGATGCGCAGCTTGCCCGAACTTGCTAACGTGCACGAGGTAACGCCTCGTCCCGGCATCGAACTGGTTATCCGCCTGAAGCAGGCCGAGGCGGCGCGCCTGGGAGTGACGCCCGAGAGCGTGGCGACAATCGCCCGTGTGGCCACTATCGGCGACATCGATGCGAACTCCGCGAAGTTCAATGCCGGTACTGAACGTTTGACAGTTCGCGTGAGGCTGGACAATGCTGCGCGCGGTGACTTAGGCGTGATCGGGGCCTTGCGAGTTCCCACGAGCTCAGGGACGACCGTACCACTGTCGGCCGTGGCTGAGGTCGGCTTCCAGGCCGGTGCAGCGCGCATTGAGCGCTATGACCGCGAACGCCGTGCCATGGTCGAGGCCGAGCTGGTCGGTGTGTCCCTCGGCCAAGCCATGAGCCGCATCAAGGATCTTCCTGTGCTCAAAAGCCTGCCGCCTGGTGTTAGGAATCCGGCCTACGGGCAGAGCGAAAGTCAGCTCGAGTTGTTCAACAGCTTCGCGCTGGCGCTGGCAGCGGGGATCGGCATGATTTACGCCGTGCTCGTGCTGCTGTTCCGCAGCTTCTTCAAACCACTGACAATCCTTACGGCGCTGCCGCTATCGTTGGCTGGGGCATTCCTGGGCCTGCTGGTGGGCGGCGCGGAACTGGGCCTGCCCGCGATGATCGGCCTGCTGATGCTCATGGGGCTGGCGGCGAAGAATTCGATCCTTCTGGTCGAGTTCGCGATTGAGGCAGAGCGCGATGGCGTGAGCCAGCACGAGGCGCTGGTGATGGCCTGTCGGGAGCGCGCGCGCCCCATCGTCATGACCACCTTCGCCATGGCGGCGGGCATGCTGCCCACGGCCTTGGGCATTGGCGAAGGCTCGGAATTCCGGGTACCGATGGCATTGGCTGTCATTGGTGGCCTGATCAGTTCCACGCTGCTCTCTCTGGTATTGGTGCCGGTCGTCTACGAATTCGTGGAGGACGCGGAGCTGTGGTTGACCCCCAAGCTCAGGCGTCTCATCACGCACAACCACGTTGAGCCTGAGCCTGGGCTCGACCGTCCATCGTCGTAGCGCTGCGTCGGCAGGCGCACCATGGTTTTACGCGTTGAGCGGTGTGGCGACCGGCATCCGTGTCAGGACGGGCAAGTTCACCTGCTGTTGGTCGACCACGATGTCGACGAGAGCAGTGAACCTGCATAGCTACGCCCATCCATACTGCGCGAAAGGTTGTTGGAGCTCGTTGCATGTCTGCATATAGCGTGAATGCAACCATTCGTCCGCGAGCGTCATCACGTCCGCGGCCATCATGGGCTTGATCCAGTCAACGCAGATCATGGAAGGCCTGCGCCTCGGCACCGTCGAACTCGGTGTCGTGCATGAGGGCGGCGTTTCCGGCGTCTATCGGCCCTTCAACATCTTCAGCATGCCGTATATGTTCCAGTCGCATGCACACGCCTATGCGGTGCTCGACGGACCATTCGGCAAGGAACTGGGTGAAGACCTGAAGAAGAAGACAGGCATCAGGCTCATGGCCTACGCGGATACCGCAGGCTGCAGGCGTCTCTGGCCAGGCAGTGCGTCACGATCTCGGAGAAGGTCGTGCAGCGGTTGATGAGACAAGAGAGTTTGGTCGTCTCTAAACCCAAGCGGCGCCGGTACGGCGCCTATCTGGGAGAGATCAGTCCAGCGCCCGAGAACCTCATCAATCGTGACTTCCGCGCCGCAGCGCCGAACGAGAAGTGGCTGACCGACATCACCGAGTTCCAGATCCCGGCTGGCAAGGTGTACCTCTCTCCCGTCATCGACTGCTTCGATGGCTTGGTCATCAGTTGGTCCATTGGGGAGCATCCAAATGCTGAGCTGGTCAACACCATGCTGGATGCGGCCATCGAGACCGTGGTCGACGGCAACGCCCGGCCCATCGTTCACTCTGATCGCGGTGCCCACTATCGCTGGCCTGGTTGGCTATTGAGGATCGGGGACGCGAAGCTGGTTCGCTCGATGTCTCGCAAGGGGTGCTCGCCTGATAACGCCGCGTGCGAAGGCTTCTTCGGCCGGCTGAAAACGGAACTGTTCTACCCTCGGGACTGGAAGGCCACCACGATCGAGCAGTTCATCAAAGAAGTTGATTTCTACATCCGCTGGTACAACGAGAAGCGGATCAAGCTCTCCCTTGGCTCTCTCAGCCCCATCGAATATCGAGAGAGTCTTGGACTTGCGACATAAACCAGTCCAAGTTTTTATCCGTACCCCCCTCGGGTCAGAGATCGGTGGAATCCAACACTCCTGACGCCTTCGACGAACAGCGGTGCTGTCAGCCAGCTGCCTTGCGCTCGGGACGGCGGGCCGTTGCACCCCTCGGCCCAGTGGAAAATTGCGCGCCGTCGAGGTGCGGCATCTCCAGAATGCGTTCCAGCTTCTGGGCGGCGTCTCGCAGGTGGTCGATCCAATATGCCATGGGTCGCTTGTCGATTCTGAACTGCGGTCCGGTAACACCCACCGAATAGAAAACGCCCACTGGGGAAGAGACGGGCACCGCATACGCTTTGGTGGACGGGTCCACTTCACCCACGCAAGTGGCGTAGCCGTCCTTCTTGGCCTTTTCGATTTCGGAGAGGACCTGGCGAACGCTTGTGATCGTGAAAGGCGTGAGCTTCTCGAGCGGTCCGCTGAGGTATCGCCGTCGAGATGTGTCGTCCTGGTGCGCAAGCAATATCTTGGAAGAAGCTGCCGCATGCATCGGCATCACGGCACCTTCGCCGACGTGCATCCTGTACCCATGCTCGGTGACGGCCACTGCGATCGTGTGCGCCGATTGCGGCGTGAGCTTGACCACGTAACAGGTTTCTTCGAGCTCGCTCACAAGTTCGTTGCACACCACCTGGCAATAGTTGATCAGGGCGCTGTCACTGCGTCCGAGCTGCAGCATCCGCGACATGCGCGCACCGACGCGGTAGGTCTTCAGGCCTTCGTCGGCAACCTCAAGCGCCTTGGCGCTGCCTAGCGCGGAAACCAGGCGGTGTGCCGTGGGCTTGGGCAGGTCGAGGATCTTGCAAAGCTCCGCCAAGGTAAGCCCCTGCTTCGAGGCGAGCACAACTTCAAGGATCGACAAGTAGCGGTCAAGGGGACCACTCACGTCGTTTGCGTTTGTCACTTCATCTCCAGTGTGTTTGCAAAGCCAATCATCGCATCTCGCGTGTTTCCCCAGAAGGAAGTGCGGACTCGGGCCGCCTGACGGCTTTTCGCCATTGATCTCCCGGGGATATCCCTAGTCAAAAAAGTCTTGCGCTCCAAAGGCACTTCGCGAAGAATATCATAAAACGAGAACATCGTCTCGAAAAGCGAAACCAGAAAGGAATGCAATGGGTTCAATCAATGTTGGAGTCGACGTCGGTGGCACGTTCACGGACTTCATGCTTGTCGACGGCGAAAAGGGCATCTTCAGGACCGCCAAGGTGCCGACCACGGTCGACGATCGGGCGAAGGGTTTTCTGGAAGGAATCGCCAAGCTGGGCGTCTCGCCGTCCGAGATCTCCTGGCTCGTCCACGGTACGACCGCCGGAACCAATGCTGTGCTCGAACACAAGGGTGCTCGCTGCGGACTGATCACGACCCAAGGGTTCAGGGATGTACTTGAGCTGGGCCGACGCACACGCCCCAACTCGTACGGTCTGTCGGGTACCTTTCGGCCGCTCATCGAGCGGCAGGACCGGATCGAAGTCCGTGAGCGGATGGATTCGAACGGCGGCATCGTCGAGCCACTCCATGAAGAGGATGTGATCGCTGCGGTCGAGCAATTTCGACTCCGGGGCGTCGAGTCCGTGGTGATCCATTTCCTGCATTCGTACGCCAACCCGGAGCACGAGAAGCGCGCCGCCGAAATCGTCCGCAAGCTCTGGCACACCGCAGACGTGGTGGCCGGCCACGAATGCGTGCGTGAAATGCGGGAGTTCGAGCGAGGCAGCACCGCGGCAGTGCACGCAGCGATCCGCCCTATCGTGACGAGCTATGTGCGCCGTGTCGGCGAACTCTTGGCCGCCGAGGGTTTCAAGAACGAACTGATGATCATGCAGGCCAACGGCGGAATGATGGCCGCGTCAGTGGTGGGCGACCACGCTGCGCACACTGTCATGTCCGGGCCGGCCGCGGGTGTCCTGGCTGCCTCCCAGATCGCGAAGGCGGCGGGGGTCAAAAACATCATCACCGGGGACATGGGTGGCACGAGCTATGACGTGGCCCTCATCGCCGACGGCGAGCCGGTGATCAGCGCGGAGAAAGAACTCGCCTATGCGCTGCCGGTCCGCATTCCGATGATCGACATCCACACGGTGGGCGCTGGCGGCGGGAGCATCGCCAGAGTCGACACGGCGGGCATGCTGCGCATCGGGCCGGAAAGCGCAGGCTCCTTCCCCGGTCCCATCGCCTATGGGCGCGGCGGAAAATTGCCGACGGTGACGGACGCCAACTACCTGCTTGGTCGCCTGAACCATGACGCTATCACAGGCGTCGAGAGCCCCGCATCCTTGAGCGAGATCGAAAGCGTCTTCTCGGAACATCTGGGCAAAGCGCTTGGAATGTCCGCTCTTGAGGCTGCTCAAGCGGTCGTTGGTGTTGCCGTCAGCGAGCTCGCGGGTGCTATCCGTTTGATCTCCATTGACAAGGGTCAGGATCCCCGCGATTTCGTGCTTATGCCTTATGGTGGCGCAGGCCCTCTTCACGCCGTGGCAATCGCCCGCGAAGTGGGCGTTCCCAAGGTGCTCGTTCCGCGCTTTCCCGGCCTGACCTCGGCGCTTGGATGCGTCCTTTCGGATGTGCGGCACGACTTCGTACAGACTGTCAACGCACCCTTCGATAGCTTAGACCCACAAGACGTGATCGCGGTTATGCAAGCACAGGCCGATGCCGGGCGGGAATTGTTGAGAAGAGAGAACGTTTCAGTCGAGCAAGTGGTCGTGCGCAACGAACTCGATCTCATGTACCAGGGGCAGACCCACGTCATGAAGCTGCCCACCGACGCGGGTGTCTTCAACAAGGAGCAGGTTCGTCAGGAATTCGCTCGCGCCTATCTTGACCGCTTCGGCCTCGACCTTCCTGAGATGAAGCCCGTGCTCGCCAACGTTCGTACCACCGTCATCGGGGTGCGCGACAGGATCTCCATCGACATCTTCCGGCCGGATGAAGGCAACACCCTCGAAGCCGCGCTTGTCGGCAGCAGAAAGGCCTTCTTTGACGGGCGCTGGCATGAGACAAACATCTATTCCCGCGAGCGGCTGCCCGCCGGTGCCGTGTTTGTCGGCCCCGCCATCGTTGAGCAGGCCGACTCGACCGTGGTGATCGATCCAGGCACTCGCGCGACGGTCGACAAGTTCGGGAACATCCTGATCGACCTCCATGCCTGAGTCCCAACTGAACAACGGAACCTGAAAACCATGAACACCAGCAAAGTCAGCGGAGTACTCGATCCCGTCACCTTGATCGTCATCGAAAAGGGGCTCGCACAGGTCTGCAATGAAATGGATCTTGTCCATGAGAAGACCTCCTTTTCCCCAGTCATCTCGGAGGCGTTCGATCGCTCCAACGGCATCTATGGCGCCAAGGATGGCCGGTTGATTGCGCAGGGCGCCACGGGCCTGCCGATATTCGTCGGCGTGATGCAGGAAACGACACGCTGCGTCCTTGAGGAGTGTCCGAACCTCGGTCAGGACGACATCATCATCGTCAACGACCCTTATCGGGGCGGCACGCACTTGATGGACGTGAAGATGGTCAGGCCGTTCTTCTACAAGGGTCGGCTCTGGTGCTACCTGTCGAACGCGGGACATTGGCCCGATACGGGCGGGATGGTGCCGGGCGGATTCAGCAGCACCGCGACGGAGATCCACCAGGAAGGACTTCGCATACCTCCCGTACGAATCGTGCGCGACGGCGTCATGAACGACGAAATGGTGAAGCTGATTCTCGCGAACATCCGTATCCCCGACGAACGCATCGGCGATATCAAGGCACAGATTGCGGCCCTGCAGAAGGGCGCCGAGCGTCTTACCGCACTCCTTGATCGCTACGGCGTCGAAATCGTGGACATCGCCATCGAAGAACTCGAGCGCAGGGCCGAGCAGATGATGCGCGCGCACATCAGGGCCATTCCCGACGGCGTCTACCGCAGCACTACCTACATGGACAGCGACGGTGTGGTGAATGAACCGCTTGAGGTTCACGCCGAAGTCACGGTCAGCGGCGACCAGGTGACCGTGGATCTCTCCAAGTCGAGCAAGCCATGCTCAGGACCAATGAATTCAGTCTGGGCATCGACGGTCTCGTCCGTGTACCTCGGGTTCAAGCATGTCTTTCCCGACGTGCCGATCAATGCCGGCTGCTTCGCGCCCATCGAAGTGAAGAAGCCGCACGGAACTTTTCTTTACGCGGAATACCCTCGGCCCGTTGCTGGCTGCGCTGCTGAGGTCTCTCAGCGCGTCATGGAATCGATCTTTCTTGCGTTGGCGCAGGCCATTCCACAGAAGCTTTTCGGCGCTGCCGCAGGGACCAGTGGAAACCTGAACCTCAGTGGCGTGGACCCTGAAAACGGACGCGAGTACGTCATGTACTACTTTTCTGGCGGCGGATACGGCGGCTGGTGGTCCGGCGATGGCATCACCAATGGATGCTCCACGATCGGCATCTGCAAGAGCCAGCCGGTGGAGATCATGGAGCAACGCTACCCGATTCGCTTCGAGCACTACAACCTGCGCGAAGACTCCGGCGGTGCGGGCAAGCATCGAGGTGGATTCGGCGTCAACTATCGCATTCGGCTCCTTCGCGGCACCGCCAAGGTGTCCTTCCTGATGGATCACGGAAAGTTCGGCCCCCCCGGAATTCTTGGCGGCGAGCCGGGCGCCACCAACCAGATCTTGATCTCCCAGGATGGAAGGGAGTTCACTCCAGAGCACATCTCGAAAGCCGACGACATCGCCCTGAGGGCGGGCGACTGGATCGAGGTGAGCACTCCCGGCGGCGGTGGCTACGGCACTCCGTCGGAGCGCAGCGACGCTGATATTGCAAGCGATCGGCGCAACGGCTATTTCAACGAAAGCCAGCGCCGCTGACGTGCAGTCCTGCCGACTGCACTCAGTTGCATGAACGATCGACCCAACCAGTTCCCCACCAACTCTCCCGTAAGGAGCGAAGCATGACCAACCGCAAGCTGCTACTCAAACTCGTCTCGGCCTCACTCGTGGCGATCGCCGGCATGCCGTCGTTTGCCCAGAGCGCCATTGAAATCGGAGCAACCGTGCCCCTCACGGGTCCTGCGGCGCTCTCAGGCACGCAGTACCACAACTCCCTTCGACTCGCCGAGGAGCACGTCAACAAGGCGGGCGGGATCAACGGGAAACCGATCCGCTTCGTCTTCGAGGACGCGCAATCGACCAATCCCACGGCGCTCAACGCGTTCATGAAGATCGTGCAGGAGAAGAAACCCACTTTCGTTTTCCTGTCGAGCTACAGCACGCAGAACATGGCCGTTGCCCCCGAAGTCTTGAAGGCGCGCGTGCCCGTCATGTATGCGGGCGGAGCGGACGCGCTCCAAGCGCTGAAGAATCCGTACATGTTCCGGATCCGTCCCGCCGACAGCACGGCGGCCGTGGCCATGGCGCAGTTCGTCAAGGGGACTTTGAAGGCAACGAAGCCTGGGATCATTTACATCCAGAACGACTTCGGTCAAGGTGCAGCGAAGGCAGCCACCAAGACCCTGGCAGACGCAGGCATCGCGGTTGTGGCATCCGAGGCCTACGGTGGCAATGACAAAGATATGTCCGCACAGTTGCTGAGCCTCAAGAACAAAGGTGCCGACGCGATCATCGCACTGAGCTTCCCGCAAGACGGTGCGCTGCTGCTGCGCCAGATCAAGACCATGGGGCTGAAACAGCCGATCGTCGCGTCCTCGGGGGTTTTTCTTCCATCGGCGATGCAGTTGATGTCTGCTGCTGACCTCGAGAATGTCTGGGGCGTGATTGACGTCATGTTGGAAACCAACCCGAACGCCAAGAGCTTCGTCAAGGAATACAAGGAGAGGTTCCGCGTCGACGCGGATGCCTATGCGGCGGTTTACTATGACGGCGCGATGATTCTGGCCGATGGCCTGCGCAAGGTTGGCCCCGATCCGGAAAAGCTGCGCGACTACGTCGCACGGGTCAAGAACTACCAGGGCGTCGCTGGAACATTCTCTTTCGACGATGCTGGCAATGGAATTCACGAAGTGACCATCGTGAATTTCAAGAAGGGCACCAAGGACATGGTGTTCGTGTCCAAAGTCGTGGCAACACCCTGACGAGCGCGCAACCAGGGCACACGAGATGCAAGATCTTGTTCAACTCTTGGTAAGTGGCGTAGCCCTGGGCAGCGTGTATGCATTGGCAGCGCTGGGCTTCGTCACCATCTATTCGGCGACCGGCATCGTGAACTTCGCAGCCGGGCAGTTCGTCATGTTCGGCGCGATGTTTGGCGTCACCACCGTGCTGCAACTCGGCCTGCCTATGCCAATGGCGATTCTGTTGGCGGTGGCAATGATGGGGGTATTCGGCTTCCTCTTCTATCTTGGAGTCCACCTTCCGCTTCGCACGCAGTCTCCTGTGACCGTGGTCATTGCCACGGTGATGATCGGACTGTCCATGCAGAACGGAGCGAACCTGATCTGGGGGAGTGTCCCGTTCCGGCTGCCATCGCCGTTCGGCGACGGAACGCTCACCGTTTTCGACAGCGCGATATCGACGCACGCATTGGCGAGTATCGGCATTACGGCGGTCCTCGTCGCAGCCTTGTACGTGCTGATGCAGCATTCTTCCCTTGGACGCGTCATGAGAGCTGTTGCGCAGGACTTTCCCACAGCTCGGCTCATGGGGCTGCCTGTCGGACTGCTGCTAGCGTGCTCTTGGGCGATTGCCGCGGTGCTGGCTGGTTTCGCGGGCCTGCTGATCGCGCCGATGTGGTTCGCTGACGCGCATATGGGCGATGCGATCGCATTGAAGGCCTTTGCTGCCACCATCATCGGTGGATTTGGAAGCGTGCCTGGCGCAATTGCCGGCGGACTCTTCGTGGGACTTGCGGAGATCCTGGGCGCTTCCTACATCTCGTCTGCCTACAAAGACCTTCTGTGCTTCGGCGCCATGGTTGTCTTTCTCGTGGCGCGTCCACAGGGCATCTTCGGTGAGCCGATTTCGGAACGAGGTTGACATGAACAAGAAAAACGCAAGGAACGCCAGCTTGATTCTGGCGCTTGTGCTCAGCCTGGGCGCCGCGAGCCTGCTGCCGAACGCAGTGGGGGAGTACTGGGTCCGCTTGACGAACGCTGCGTTGATCTCATCTGCGGCTGTGCTGGGCCTGAACTTCGTGCTCGGGTATGCCGGACAGATCTCCATGATGCATGCCTCGGTGGCCGGCATGGGAGCCTACGCAGTGGCCATCGGTTCCGTGAAATTTGGCCTTAATCCCTGGCTAGGGTGCCTGATCGGCATGGCGACCGCGGGTGCCTTCTCCTACGTGACCGGCATCCTGCTACTGCGGCTCAAGGGCCACTACTTCGCGCTTGCCACGCTGGGCATCAACGTGAGCTTCATCATCGTTGTCTCTAACCTGGTAGAGATCACGGGCGGCTCCAACGGGCTGACTGGCATCCCGGCGCTGACGATACTGGGATTCGCGTTCGATTCGGAGCGGCGGTTCTACTACCTTGCGCTGGTTGCCGTCGTGCTGCTTGCAGTCTTTGCCTCCTATGTCCGGCACAGCCAGCTGGGACGATCGATGATTGCGGTCAGGGACGATGAACTCGCAGCCTCCGTCTCAGGCCTGAACGTGACCGCCGTGAAGGTGACCGCTCTGACCTTAGGCGGCGTATACGCCGGCGTAGCCGGAGTGATGTTCGTTCTACATGCACGGTTTGTCGCGCCGGAGGATTTCAGTACCAGCACGTCGATTGTGTACCTGGCGATGCTGGTCGTCGGCGGCGAAGCAACCATCCTTGGATCCATCCTGGGTGCGTTTGTCATCACGTTCCTGCCGGAGTGGCTACGGTGGCTCGGGTCCGCCTATCTCGTGATCTTTGGCCTGCTCGTTCTCCTGATGCTTTTTCTCGCGCCCAGAGGCCTGGCAGGCTTGTTCGGGTTCGCGTGGAGCAAGTGGAAGGCGCAACTGTCATCGAAGGAGGCCGGCAAATGGCGTTTCTCGAAGTGAAGGCCGTCAGCAAGGACTACGGTGGCGTCCGTGCCTTGTCCGACGTGAGTTTTCAGGTCAAGCAGGGTGAATTTCATTCTGTGATCGGACCTAACGGAGCGGGCAAGAGCACCTTGATCAACCTGCTGACCGGCTTGGCGCGTCCCACCCGGGGTGCAATCGTCTTCGATGGCTGCGATATCTCATCCCGCAAGACCCACGAGATCATCGGTATGGGCGTCGGAAGAATCTTCCAGAACGGACGCCTGTTCGAGAGGCTGACCGTTCTGGAGAACGTGATGATGGGTCATTCGGCACGCAAGCCGCCATCGCTTCTACGTTTGGTGTACTCACCGCGGAACGCTTCCGTGGACCAGGCTGAAAGCAGGGAAGCGGCTTTGCAGATGTTGGAACGATTCGGCCTCGCCCAGTATGCGGGCCGGCAGATCGGTTCGTTGTCTTATGGGAGTCGCCGACTGGTCGAGATGGCCAAAGTAATGGTGGGCCGTCCAAAACTACTGTTGCTGGATGAGCCCGCTGCAGGCCTGAACTCCGGTGAGGTGGAGCGCCTGATGAGCCTTCTCCAGGCACTTCGCAAGGAGCACCAGCTCTCGGTGGTGCTGATCGAGCACAACATGAACATGGTGATGCGGCTTGCCGAGCGCATCACCGTCCTGAACTTCGGCAAGAAGCTCGCCGAAGGAACGCCCGCGCAGGTTTCCGCAAACGAAACCGTGCTCGCCGCCTATTTGGGAGAGGGGTACCGAAGTGCTTCACTGTAAAGATCTTTGCGCGTATTACAAGGACATCGCCGCGCTGCGCGGCATCAACCTGCACGTCGATCGCGGAGAGGCTGTTGCCCTGATCGGGGTCAATGGGGCGGGCAAGACCAGTCTGCTCAAGGCGATCTCGGGGGTACTGGCTGTCACTGGGGCCATCACTTTCGACGGCGAAGACATCAGCCACCTGTCCATCGAACAGAGGGTGCGTGCTGGCATTGCTCATGTGCCCGAGGGAAGGAAGATTTTTCCGGGGCTCACGGTCAAGGAGAACCTGCTGGTGGGGGCCCACATCCGGCGTTCGGATGGTCATTTGCGGTCGGACATGGATCGGGTCTATTCGCTATTCCCCCGTCTGGCAGAGCGGTCGACCCAGTTGGGCTGGTCTCTTTCCGGTGGTGAGCAGCAGATGCTCGCCATCGGGCGCGGCTTGATGGCGCGCCCCAAGGTTCTGCTGCTTGACGAACCATCGCTCGGCTTGGCTCCCCGCTTGGCGGAGGAGGTTTACGCGCGAATCGCTGACATCCATGGCGAGGGCTTGACTGTCTTGCTGGTAGAGCAGAACACCGTCCTGGCCCTCAGCGTTGCCTCGCGAGGATATGTCCTTGAGAGCGGGCAGGTCGTGCTCGAAGGCTCGGCAGCAGAGCTCGGGGCGAACGATCGAGTCCGCGAAGCCTACCTGGGGCACTCGGCCATTGCAGCCTGAAGAGACCTTGTCCTGGGCCGAACCACAACACCGTTTACTTCCAATCAACACACTCATGAACACTACTGCGAAGACCCGACATGTCAGCATTGCCTTGGCTGAAGCGAAAGAGGAATACACAAAGGCCAACCCACGAAGCTACGCACAGCATCTCAGGGCCGCCGAGGTCATGCCGGGGGGCAACACCCGGACAGTGATCTTCACCGATCCGTTCCCTCTGACGCTGGTGGCCGGCAAGGACGCACGCGTCTGTTCACTGGACGGCAACTGGTACCGGGATTTCCTGGGTGAGTACACGGCGGGCTTTTACGGTCACTCGAATCCGATACTGCGCGAAGCGGTGATGCAGGCGCTCGAGCAGGGATGGTCGATGGGCGGCCATACCGAAGCGGAGGCTGAGATGGCCCACCTCATCCGAGAGCGTTTTCCCTCCATGGAGTTTTTGCGCTTTGCAAATTCCGGAACGGAGGCCAACCTGTATGCCATTCAGACCGCACGCGCTGTCACTGGCCGGAACAAGATTGTAGTGTTCGAGGGCGCCTACCACGGCGGTGTGTTCGTGTTCTCAGGTGCGAGCCGTCACCCCCTTACCGCGCCATTCGACTTCGTCTTGGCGCCGTACAACGATCCCGAAGCCGCCGCCGCTCTAATCGACCAACATGCGGGTGAGATTGCCGCAGTCATCGTGGAGCCGATGCAAGGCTCTGGCGGCTGCATCCCCGCCAGCAAGGAGTTCCTGAAGTTCCTGCGTGACTGGACGACGCGCACCGGCGCAGTCCTGATCTTCGATGAGGTGATGACGTCTCGGCTGGCATTCGGCGGGTTGCAGTCGTTGCACGGAATCCGTCCGGACATGACCACCCTGGGCAAGTACTTGGGAGGCGGTTTCAGCTTTGGGGCTTTCGGTGGCAAGCAAGAGATCATGGGCCGTTTCAATCCGCTCGGTCCGAACTCGATCAGCCACGCAGGGACTTTCAACAACAACATCTTCACCATGACGGCGGGCTCCGCCGGAATGAAGCATGTGCTCACCGAAGCGCTGCTTTCCGAGGTGACGGCACGTGGAGAAAAGCTGCGGCAGCGCCTGAACGATATTGCCTCGAGGTCCGAGCTTCCCATGACGTTCACCGGCCGAGGCTCGATGATGAATGTCCACATGACGCGTGCCGTGGTCAATAGCGTTCGCGACCTGAAGGCAAGTCATATTCCGTTGAGAGATCTCTTCTACTTCGATCTGCTGAAACAGGGGTTCTGGATAGCCAAGCGCGGAATGATCAACCTTTGCATACCCACGACGAAAGCGGACTGCGATGCATTGGTGCAAGCCGTCGAACAGTTCGTGAAGGAGCGCACGGGGCTTGAACTGAGTGCAGGCGAGCTCCGCTAGCTTCGGGTGCACGACTGGCTATGCCGAGGTAGCGACTGAACACACCTGACTGCCTTGAAAAGGAGAGAACATGCATGACCAACCGCTGCCGCGGTCTATTGGCGAGCTCGAGGTGCAACGCGCCTCGGCACCCAAGTCCAAAGCCGAAGAACGCGCCAGATATTTCAATACGGGCAATGCATTCGATCTGAAGCTTCCGCCGGTTCCGGGTGAGAGCTTCATCGATGAACCTCGCAGGGCCTTGGACCCGCGGACTCCGACTGGGGTCATCTCCTGCGATCGATCGCAGCAGTTGGGTTGCAAGTTCCCTGCAACGACGCCACTTGTCCTGGCCCGGTACGCACGGATCAGGGCAGGGGAGTCCCTGGAAACGATATTCAGAGCCAGCGGAGTCGTCGTCTATGTCATCGCGGGGCAGGGATCGACAGAATGTGGAGACGAGCGCATTGACTGGCAACGGGGAGACCTCTTCGTGTTGCCGGGGAGCTCCAGCCATCGGCACAAGGCTGGCGAGAGCGATGCCGTATTGTGGATCGTCACGAATGAACCGCAACTCATGTTCGAACACCTGCAGCCACCTCTCGCCGGCGATTCGCCGACGGAGATAGTGCATTTCACCTCCGACGAGATGAGTCGTCAGATTCAACTCCTCTACCGCATTGGACGCAGTGACGACATCGCAGGGTCGGCGCTCATACTCTCCTCGCAAGAACAAGAGGCAAGCCGAAACGTTCTGCCAACCCTCACCGTAGCGATGAACACCTTGCCGCCCGGAAAATCCCAGCGGCCACATCGACACAACTCAGCGGCCGTGGCGCTGGTGATCCAAGGCGAGAACTGCTATTCCGTGGTTGACGGCAAGCGCAAGGACTGGGCCCCCTGGGCGACGACGGTCACACCCGCAACGTCGATGCATTCCCATCACAACGAAGGAACCCAATTTGCCATGTTCCTGATTGTTCAGGACGGCGGCATCTACTACCACGCCCGTGCGATGGGATTCGCGTTTGCCGATGCAGCCGGTTGATACCGAAGCTTATCCATCGCCGGACGTATTCGTCGCGGTTTGTTTTCAACACACTTTCAGCAATGTTCTAACCAATGAGCACCCCCACTATTCTTTGTTGTGCCGTGACTGGCAATATCACTACGCTCGCCCAGCATCCGGGCTTGCCATGTACTCCTGAGCAGATCGCGAATGCTTGCATCGATGCGGGCCGCGCCGGCGCAGCCATTGTGCATATTCATGTCCGACATGCTGACGGGCGCCCCAGCATGGAGCTTGCCCACTACGAAGAGGTCGTGCAGCGAATTCGGGCGAGCGATGTGGACTTGGTGATCAATCTCACCACGGGCCCTGGTCAGCGTTTTGTGCCGAGTGAGCACGACCCGAAGGTCGCAGCCGCCGGTACGACGCTCATGCGGCCTGAGCCTCGAGTGGAGCACGTGGCCGCCCTCCGGCCGGAGATCTGCAGCCTCGATCTCAATACGATGTTTTCCGGGTCTTCCGTCGTCATCAACACGCCCGCGAATGTGCGCAAGATGGCTGCACTGATTCAAGAGGCGGGGACAGTGCCGGAGTTGGAGGTATTCGACACGGGGGACATCCACCTAGCTCGTGATCTGATCGCAGAGGGAACCTTGCCGGAACCGGCGCTGTTCCAGATCGTCCTCGGTGTGAAGTACGGCGCCGACGCCTCGCCCACGACGCTGGCCTACTTACGTTCGCTGCTGCCCGAATATTCGCGCTGGGCCGCTTTTGGCATCGGCCGGCAAGCGTTCCCCATGCTGGCGCAAGCCTTCCTCCTGGGCGGCCACGTGCGGGCAGGGCTGGAGGACAACATCTACCTTGAGAAAGGGGTGCTTGCACCCGATAACGCTGCTCTGGTTGCCAAAGGTGGTCGCATCGTGCGTGAGTTGGGCGGCCGCCTGGCAAGCGCGGGGGAGGCGCGCGAGATTCTTGGTCTCAGGAAAATGAAGCCGCGGGACTGATGGTAAGCGCGGGCTCGCGATTTCGATCTGCCCCTGGCTTTAACTCGCGAGCTCGTCGTCCGAGGAAAAATTTGGCGCGTATTCCTGACTCAGGGCACATAACGCGTTCAGATCAACCAGGAGGCACGCTGGGACCATCATGCCTACGCCAAGCTGGGGAGGCGGGCGGTGGATTGGCAAGCTGTGACCAATGTGTGGCTTGACCGTCGCGGGAGCACAGAAGGCTTCGCGGATCGCGTCACCTCAGGTGTACCAAGCCGGCGAAGAAGGGGTCAATGCAGTCGTCCTTTTGTAGCGCCGAGGCCTCTCTGCATTGTTTGAGATATTTGGGCGAAGAACAGTGATTCCTCCGACCCCCTCTCTCGATAGGAAGGTCGTCAGTCTAGGGCTTCCATAATGTAAACGTGCGCGTCTGCTGAATTGAATCGAAACTGAATTGCCGCTTGGTACTCTGTGCCATGGTAGAAATCCTGAGCTGACTTAAACGAATCAAATTCGATAAGTACGACCCGCTCGCGGTCAGTCGCACCTTCCACTATCTCAGGTCTATCTGAAGAAGCGACGATTCGAGCACCGCTCCGTTTTAGAAGCGGGACGACTCTAGCGAGGTATTCCTCAGCAAAATATTCAGCATCAAGCATTCTCAATGCCGCAAATAGATAGCCTTTTTTCACTCACCCATCCGAAAAAGGGCCTTCGCCCGAAAGCGTGATAGTGCTCAAAAATCTCTTGGGTGTCATGTCGCGTGAGTACGCCAGGGTTTACCCCGCCTGCTCCAACTAAGGCGGAAAGCGCAACCTCTTCACGTCCGTGGCGCGACATTTTCGCCAAATGACGTACCAATGCGTTGCCGGCATCTTCTGATCTGGCCGCCTCAACGAAATCATCGCGTCGTGATGTGATGGAAAACCCTAGCGTATTTGCGCGCCCTAGCGTAGGCGAGTGGCCCCAGGAATCATTGTGTCGCCGTTCTCGGATCGGGCGCACCAGGGAAAGCGGCGCCGCGGCCAGCAACCGAAAGGGACAACGATCAAGCCTTAATGCCCGCGCTTTAAGCAGGCCCCGCTCTTGGATCGCTATTAACTTAATAGCGGTTCTAGCATCAACGTAGGAGACAAATCATGAGAAAAACGACTTTATATAAAGCAGTCACCGGGATGATGGTGGCGGCGATTGCCGCAGGGTGCGGAGGAGGAGGGGATTCGGGAGGTTTCGTGCCTGTTGTACTCCCTCCTGCAACCGGCACCACGCCAGTGATTCCTCCTGACGCGCCTCCCCAAATGGTGTCCAACGAGGAGAGGTGCCGCGCTATTGCAGCTCAGAGCTTGCCGGGAACTGAATTCACCGTCGTGGAATATCGGCCAGCAGGAGACTTTCCAGTACCGAAGCAGATCATCCCCACTGCGGAAACGATCAAATCATTGCCTGAATTCTGTCGACTCTCTGTCAGACTGACCCCTTCCAATGACAGCGACATCAAAGTTGAGATCTGGCTTCCCGGCGATCACTGGAACGGGCGGATGCTTGGCTTGGGTAACGGCGGGTTCGCCGGTTTCATCAGCTACGAATCTCTGGCGGCAGGTTTGAGGCGCGGTTATGCGGTCGCCCATACAGACATGGGCACCGGGGGGCAACGCTTTCTTTCGATGGCTCGCTTCTCCGGGGTCATCCCGAAAAGTGGATCGATTGGGGCTATCGTTCAACCCACCTCATGACGGTTCTCTCAAAAGCATCGGCTGAGCGATTTTATTCAAAGCCGCCCGCGAAATCGTATTTCATGGGCTGCTCAACCGGGGGTGGTCAAGGAATCCATGAAGCGACTCGGTACCCGGACGACTATGACGGCATCATCAGCGGCGCGCCAGCCAATGATCGGATTGGGACCCACATCGGCATCGCTACATACTGGGCGACCATGAAAAAACTCCCGGCACCGGGGATGCCTGCCGACAAGATGGCCCTGCTGTCTTCTGCAGTCCTGGAAGCCTGTGACGCTGACGACGGAGTGAAGGACGGTCTGATAAGTCGGCCCGAAAAGTGCTCGTTTAATCCGCGCGTTCTGCAATGCCAGGACGCAGGCGGGGCGAACTGCCTCACTGCAGATCAGGTGTCGGCCGTTGAAAAACTGTATAGCCCGGTGGTCGACCCGGTGACGGGAGCAGTCATAGCGCCGCAGCTCGAAAAGGGCTCAGAGCGGAATTGGTCGGCCGGTCTGGCGATCGATCTTTCCACCAAGCCTCCGTTCGGCGAGCTTTTCTCATGGGTGCTTGGAAATGACTTCGACTTCCTCAATTTTGATTATTCCAGAGACAGGCAAACGGTCGAAAGCGTTCTAGGGCCGATCGTAAATGCAACGAGCAAAGATCTGACGAAATTCAGGGATCGCGGCGGGAAAATCATTGGCTTCAACGGAACCATGGATGCGCTAATTCCGCCAGCCGGGTTTGAAAAGTATCTGACATCGGTTAGCGAAGCGACCGGAGCTGGAGGCTCATTTATTCGCTTTTACAAGGCCCCTGGCATGGACCATTGCGGAGGGGGATTGGGGCCGAATGTGTTTGGCAACGACATTAGCACCCCAGCCCCACTGGCCGGCGACCCCTCTCGAGACCTTTTGGCGGCGCTCGAGAGATGGGTAGAAACAGGCGATGCACCTGACAGGATAGTCGCGACAAAATTCAAGGACAACAATGTTGCCGCCGGTGAAATCGTCATGACACGTCCTTTGTGTCCATTTCCAAAAATCGCCAAATACGATGGAATTGGGGACCCCAATTCCGAGAAGAGTTTTAGCTGCCAACAGCCAGACTGAGCGAAAGAGGGGGATTGGCTCCCTCTTTTTTAATACAATCCGGCAATCTTGCTCACGATCTCCACGGTCGTTCTCGCATCAAGCTTGCGGCCGATCCGAGTGCGATGCGCTTCAACCGTTCTGTGACTCATTTCGAGTAACTTTGCTATCTGCTTGCTGGTCAATCCCTTGGCCAGCAACTTAACAATCTCACGCTCTCGTGGCGTCAGTTGCACCACCGTCTTGCGACGGTCGGACAGGTCTTCGAACATCCAGATCGCGTGCTCATACGGTGAATTGACCCTGAAGGATCGCCCCGCAACGTGGCACCAAATCAATCGACCTGACTGATGGCGCATGAGTCGATCGTCCGAATATCGGCCGGTTTCTCGCAGAATTGGCAGCGCCAGTTCGCCCGTGCTGTCGAACTCTTGAGCAGTAGGATAAAGAATCGCGAGCGACTGTCCGACGAGTCCGTGGCTCTCAAAACCGAACATTCGGCTAAATTCTTCATTGCAGATGACGATTTTTCTGAATTCGGTAATGCACAGCCCAACGGGCGCGAATTCAAAGCCCTCGATCAGATGTTCTCTCAAAGCGTCATTCATAACGAGTCCCGATTAAGGGTTTCCCCTTGCGTAGACGCACGCCTTTCCCCGATGCTCCGTCAAAGCCAGAATTGTGGATCGCAAATTTTGCAATTAAATGGATCATCACATGGGTTGCAGCATCGTCGGGTGGGCGCACGTTCCTTTTGGCAAGCATACCGCCTCCAGCTTGGAAAAGCTGATTGTAGCGGTCGCCGATGAGGCTTTGTCGAATTCTGCGATCGATCCCTCGGAAATCGGCGGAACTTGGCTGGGAAATCTTAATGGAGGATTCGTAAATGACATCTTCGCTTCCTCCCTGATTCTTCAGTCCGACGACCGACTGCGCTGGGCGGCTTCGACCCGGGTAGAGAACGCGTGTGCGTCGGGTGCAGCGGCTATCAACGCGGCTTGTGACGCGATTGAATCTGGTCGTATTAGCGCCGCCTTGGTCGTGGGGGCGGAACTGATGACCCAGAGAGATACCCCCGCTGTAACGAACATTTTGGCCGGATGTTCTTATGTTCCGGAGGAGGCGAGTATCGGTCTCACCTTTCCGGGCATTTTTGCGGAATTTGCCGCGGCCTATTTTGATGCTTATGGCGATCACTCCGAAGTTCTAGCAAAAATAGCCGCAAAGAACCATGCCAATGGAGTTAAGAATCCTTTCGCACAAATGCGCAAGGATTTGGGGTTCGATTTCTGCAACACCGTCTCGATCAAGAACCCAATAATCGCAGCACCACTCAGAATGACGGACTGTTCGCTGGTTTCCGATGGGGCTGCGGCGGTCGTGATTGTTGACTCTCGGCGCGCCAAGGAATTCGAAAAAGCGGTTGCGTTTAGAGCGCGAGCGCAAGTCAGTGACTTTTTGCCCATGTCTAGGCGGAACCTTCTCGACTTTGAAGGCCCGAGGCGGGCTTGGGCGCGAGCCTATGACGATGCCGGCTGTTCGGCCACCGATCTTTCTTTTGCAGAAGTTCATGATTGTTTCACCATTGCTGAACTCCTTTCTTATGAAGCGATGGGGTTGGCGCCAAAGGGAGAGGGCCGTCGAGTGGTGGATGACGGCTCTGTATACCTCGGCGGACGCCTCCCAGTGAATGCTTCTGGAGGTCTCAAGGCCAAAGGTCACCCGATCGGTGCGACGGGAGTGTCGATGCATGTTATTGCCGCGATGCAGTTATGCGACCAAGCGGGGGAATTCCAGGTAGATCGCCCGAAGCTCGGAGGAGTTTTCAATATGGGTGGCTCCGCCGTCGCGAATTACGTGAGCATTCTGGAAAGAACTCGTTAATCTCATTGCATACTGATCATGCTCAAAACTAGAGTTGCGCTTATAACCGGGTCAACACAGGGTATCGGATTTGCGATCGCCCGGAAGCTGGCTGCCGCCGGGCTTCGAGTAATCATTCACGGAATTGAAAGTGAAAATGATGGGGAGCGCCTCGCCAGCGAAATTGGCGACAAGCGTTTTGTGGGCTATATCCGTGCCGATTTGTCGAATTCCGATGAGGCGTTGGAGCTAATCGAGCGGGCTGAAAAATTGTTCGGCGGCGTTGATATTTTGGTAAACAACGCCGGTATTCAGCATGTCTCTTCGATCGAAGAATTTACTCTCGCAAAGTGGGAGAAGGTTTTAGCCATCAATTTGACTGGGCCGTTCCTCCTTATGAAGACGTGTCTTGGTGGAATGCGTACGCGGGGCTGGGGGCGCATAATCAACGTTGCTTCAGTTCACGGACTGATTGGATCGGTGAACAAGTCGGCGTATTTGGCCGCGAAGCACGGACTGGTCGGCTTGACGAAGGGTGTGGCTCTTGAAACGGCAACGAGTGGGATTACTGCAAACTGCATTTGCCCAGGATTTACCGACACGCCAATCCTTGAAGCTCAAATAAAAGCTAAAGCCGCAGCTGTCGGAGGTAGTTATCAAGAGGGCGTCCATGAGTTGCTTCGAGAGAAGCAGCCGAACATGACTTTGCTGCCACCCGCGCAGATTGCTGCAGCGGTCGAATTTCTTTGCGGCGATAACGCTGCCGGAATTACAGGCATCGCAATGCCTATCGATGGGGGTTGGACTGCCCAGTAAGGCGCGCTTCCGGTCGCTTTAAGGCATCCCTGGTTTTGTGAGCGCCCTGAGGCTGCGACTTCGTTCGATCAATTTTCATGTTCAATCTCATGGGCGATCCCATTCTTCAAACCCATCAGCTCTCCAAAGAATTTCGGGGCTTCACCGCGGTCAGCAAGGTCAATCTCTCGGTCATGCGCGGATCGATCCACGCACTGATCGGCCCGAACGGCGCCGGCAAGACCACCTGCTTCAACCTGCTGACCAAATTCCTTGAGCCGACCAGTGGCACGATTCTCTTCAACGGCCGGGACATCACTGGCGAGCGGCCCGCGCAGATTGCGCGGCGCGGCATCATCCGTTCGTTCCAGATCTCGGCTGTGTTCCCGCACCTCACGCTGCTGGAGAACGTGCGCCTGGGTCTGCAGCGCCGGCTGGGCACCTCGTACCACTTCTGGAAGAGCGAGAAGTCGCTCGAACCGCTCAATCGGCGCGCGCGCGAGTTGCTCGCCGAAGTAGGGCTGGAAGAACTGGCCGACGAGCAGACCGTGAACCTGCCCTATGGTCGCAAGCGCGCGCTCGAGATCGCCACCACGCTCGCGATGGAGCCCGAACTGATGCTGCTGGACGAACCCACGCAGGGCATGGGCCATGAGGACGTGCATCGCGTGGCAGAACTCATCAAGCGTGTATCGGCCGGTCGCACCATCCTGATGGTCGAGCACAACATGAGCGTCGTCTCGACCATTGCCGACACCATCACCGTGCTGCAGCGGGGGGCCGTGCTGGCTGAGGGCCCCTATGGCGAAGTCTCCAAGAATCCGCAGGTGATGGAAGCCTACATGGGCACCACCGGTGATGAATTGCAGGGAGCGCACTGATGGCTGCGCCCGCACTCGAGATCAAGGGCCTGCAAGCCTGGTACGGCGAATCGCACGTGCTGCACGGCGTCGACATGGTGGTTCAGCCGGGCGAGGTCGTCACGCTGCTGGGGCGCAACGGCGCGGGCCGCACGAGCACGATGCGCGCGGTGATGGGGCTGACCGGCACCCGCAAGGGCAGCATCAAGGTCAACGGGGTCGAGACCATCGACATGCCGACGCACCGCATCGCGCACCTTGGAATCGGCTACTGCCCCGAAGAACGCGGCATCTTCGCAAGCCTTTCGGCCGAGGAGAACCTGCTGCTGCCGCCTGCGCTCAAGGTCATGGCGCCGGGCATGTCGGTCGATGAGATCTATGCGATGTTCCCCAATCTCGCGGAGCGTCGGCACAGCCAGGGTACGCGACTGTCGGGCGGCGAGCAGCAGATGCTCGCAGTGGCGCGCGTCCTGCGGACCGGCGCACGGCTGCTGCTGCTCGACGAGATCTCCGAAGGTCTGGCGCCAGTAATCGTGCAGGCGCTGGCGCGAATGATCCACACGCTGCGCAACAAGGGCTACACGATTGTGATGGTCGAGCAGAACTTCCGCTTTGCGGCGCCATTGGCCGACCGGTTCTACGTGATGGAGCACGGCCGCATGGTCGAGCACTTCAAGGCCGAAAAGCTCGAAGACAAGATGCCATTGCTTGCCGATTTGCTCGGCGTTTGAAAAGTATTTTTTGGAGACCACGTCATGCAACATTTCAAATTTTCTCTCGTTGTCGCGGCACTCGGATTGAGCTTCGCTGCAGCATCCCATGCGCAATCCCAGTCCCAAGAGAAGGTCACGATCGGGTTCATCACCGACATGTCGAGCCTGTACTCCGATCTCGAAGGGAAAAATGGCGCCTTGGCCGTGCAGATGGCTATCGACGACTTCGGAGGAAAGGTGCTCGGACGTCCAATTTTTCTCCTGAGCGCAGATCATCAGAACAAGGCTGATATCGCTGCCTCGAAGGCCCGTGAATGGATCGACATACAGGGCGCGAACATGATCTTCGGTGGCACCAACTCTGGCGCTGCTATTGCCGCTGCGAAGGTTTCGGCAGAGAAGAAGCGCGTCTACTTCAACAGCGGCGCAGGCACGTCAGCACTGACCAATGAAGAATGCACCCCTTATACGGTCCACTATGCGTATGACACCGTGGCGCTGGCCCGCGGAACGGGTGGTGCGGTGGTCGACGCCGGCGGGAAAAACTGGTTCTTCCTGACCGCTGACTACGCCTTCGGTCAGGCCATTGAAGCCGATACAACGAAGGTCATCAAGCAAAAGGGAGGGAGCGTCGTCGGCTCGGTCCGGCACCCGCTGAACGCGTCGGATTTCTCCTCCTTCCTTCTTCAAGCCCAGAACTCCAAAGCGCAGATCCTCGGCCTGGCAAATGCCGGTGGAGACATGGTCAACGCCGTCAAGGCATCTCGCGAGTTCGGTGTCAACAAGACGATGAAAACGGCCGGGATGCTTGTATTTCTCAGCGACATCCACAGCCTGGGTTTGAAGAACACAGAAGGTCTTCTTCATACGACCAGCTGGTACTGGGACCTTAACGACGAAACGCGCAAGTTCGCGAACCGGTTTTTCGAGAAGACCAAGCGCATGCCTACCGATATTCAAGCGGCTGACTACTCGGCCACGACGACGTACTTGAAAGCTGTCCAAACTGCGAAGACCACGGATTCAGACCAGGTCATGGCCCAGCTCAAGAGCATGACGATCGATGATTTCTACGCAAAAGGCCAGATTCGAGCCGACGGTCGCTTCGTGCATGACATGTATCTGATGCAGGTTAAGTCGCCATCAGAGTCCAAGAAGCCCTGGGACTACCTCAAAGTCGCCGCCAAACTGCCGGGCGATCAGGTGTTCACCACCAAGGCCGAGAGCAAGTGCGCCATCTGGAAGTGACCGCATTCCTGCGAGCCTGTGACGGCCCGCAGCTGCTTCAAACTCTATGACCATTTCTCTCTCCGCCTTGATGAGCCAGCTCCTACTGGGACTGGTCAATGGATCGTTCTACGCGATCCTGAGCTTGGGGCTTGCTGTGATCTTCGGATTGCTCAACGTGATCAACTTTGCCCACGGTGCGCTGTTCATGCTCGGCGCGGTACTTAGCTGGATCGCAATGAACCACTTCGAAACCAACTACTGGGTGATGCTGGCAGCAGCACCCTTGATCGTCGGTTTGCTCGGCGTGTTCATCGAGCGGTTTCTACTGCGCTGGATCTACAAGCTGGACCATCTTTATGGTCTGCTGCTCACGTTAGGCATCACCTTACTCATCGAAGGCGGCTTCCGTTCAGTCTACGGGGTATCCGGTCTGGCCTACGACACCCCTGAGGCGCTGTCTGGAGCAACAGCACTGGGCTTCATGGTGTTGCCCAACTACCGCGCCTGGGTGGTCGTGGCCTCGCTGGTCGTGTGCTTCGTCACCTGGTACGCGATAGAGAAGACCCGGCTCGGCGCCTACTTGAGAGCTGGCACCGAGAACCCGCGCTTGGTCGAGGCTTTCGGGGTCAACGTGCCGCTGATGATCACGCTGACCTACGCTTTCGGCTGCGCACTTGCAGCCTTCGCCGGGGTGCTGGCGGCACCGGTGATGCAGGTCTCGCCACTGATGGGGCAGAACCTGATCATCGTGGTATTCGCGGTGGTCGTGATTGGTGGCATGGGCTCGATCATGGGCGCCATCCTCACCGGTCTCGGTCTGGGAGTCATCGAGGGCTTTACCAAAGTCTTCTACGCGGAGGCGTCCTCAACCGTGGTGTTCGCCATCATGGTGCTGGTGCTTCTCATTCGCCCCGCCGGCTTGTTCGGCAAAGAGAAATAAAGAAGACGTTGTCATGAAGAATTTTTCCAACGTCATCTATTCACTGCTTCTCGTCGCGCTGGTGCTGGCGCCGTTCTTCGGCGCCTACCCGGTGTTTGTGATGAAGCTCATGTGCTTCGCGCTGTTCGCCGCGGCCTTCAATCTTCTGCTCGGCTATACCGGCCTGCTGTCCTTCGGACACGCGGCCTTCCTGGGTGGCTCGGCCTACGTGGCCGGCCATGCGATCAAGGTTTGGGGACTGACGCCAGAACTCGGCTTGCTCGCGGGCACGCTCACCGGAGCGCTCATGGGTTGGCTGTTCGGCGTGATCGCGATCCGCCGACAGGGAATCTACTTCGCGATGATCACACTGGCGCTTGCGCAGATGATGTTCTTCGTTGCGCTGCAGGCCAAGTTCACTGGCGGTGAGGATGGCTTGCAAGGCGTGCCACGCGGCAAGCTGTTCGGGCTCATTGACTTGTCGAACGACCTGACCATGTACTACGTGGCGCTGTTCATGGTGGTCTTGGCCTTCCTGCTGATTGTGCGTACGATTCACTCGCCCTTCGGCCAGGTGTTGAAGGGCATCAAGGAGAACGAGCCGCGCGCGGTGTCGCTGGGCTACGACGTGAGTCGCTTCAAGCTGATGGCCTTCGTGATCTCTGCCGCGCTGTCGGGTTTCGCCGGCTCGCTCAAGACACTGGTGTTGGGATTTGCCACTCTCTCCGACGTGCACTGGACGGCTTCGGGCCAGGTCATCCTGATGACGTTGGTGGGTGGGCTGGGCACGTTGTCGGGTCCTTTGATGGGGTCGGCAGTGGTGGTGCTGCTGGAGAACAAGATTGGCGAACTGGGGAATTTCCTCGCGCGCCTCACGGCAGTGGACTGGTTCAATACGCTGGGCGATTCGGTAACCATGGTCACGGGCCTGATCTTCGTGATCTGCGTGCTCGCTTTCCGCAAGGGCATCATGGGCGAGATCATCGCGTTCTTTGAAGTGAGAGTCTCACAGTCATCTGCAAGGAAAAGGTTCGTCACCCAACTCCGAGAAACGCAGCACGGATCTTGAGGAAGAAGCAGGTCTCGTCACGGAAGCCATAAGGGGCTGTTCATTCAGGGTTGATTGAGTAAGCCGACTCGCCGTGGAGTCCATCGGGCTCAATTTCGATCGCGGAGAACTCGGCCGTCGCTGACGGCCAAGCCCTTGGGGTGGGAGGCAGTCATGTCGGTGGGAAACCGCTGTAGGCGGCACGGTGTCAGGTCCTGTTCGCAAGATTAACGGGCATAAAGATGTGCCGTTGGCGCCGCTCGCGATCCCAGGTAACCTCTCGAGCATGTTGAACAGAGGATCCGCACACAGCGGTGAGGGTCACCCAAAGCATGAAAACCAATATTGCGGTCGTTACGGGTGCTAGTCGTGGGCTCGGTCGAGGCATTGCGCGGGCGCTTGGCGGCCGAGGCTTCAAGGTCTACATCACGGGGCGCTCGCTTGAGCCACTCGAAGATGCCGCTGAGGAGGTGGATTCCGCCGGTGGTGAAGGCATACCCGTGATGTGCGATCACGCCGACGACGCACAAGTGAAGATGCTCTTCGAGCGCATCAAGATGGAGGCAGGGTCTTTGGACATCCTCGTCAACAACGCCGCCGCGGTCGATGCTCGCTCGCTCGCCAGGCCGGGACCCTTCTGGGAGAAGCCGCTCGCTCTCGCTGACATGATTGAAATTGGGCTTCGCTCAAATTACGTGGCCGCCTACCATGCGGTGCCGCTGATGGTCGCGACTGGCGGCAGCCTGATCGTCAACATCTCCTTTTATGGGGCCGTGTCTTACCATTGCGGGCCAGCCTATGGGGCTGCAAAGGCCGGTACCGACAAGATGACGTTCGACATGGCGGTGGATCTTCGTCCGTACAACGTGACGGCGGTATCCATCTGGCCCGGGCTGATCCTCACCGACGCGCTGAAATCCATCCCGCGCGAACACCTCCCCCCCCAAGTCGCAGCTCATCTGTGCAACTTCGAAATGCCTGAATTCACGGGCTCAGTCATTGAACGGCTGTGGCGTGATCCATCGAAGCTTGATAGGTCGGGAGAGACGCTGATCTCTGCTGAGTTGGGTATGGCGTATGGCATCAAGGACCTGGACGGCAAGCAGCCTCGACTTTATACGGAGACCCTAGGACGACCGACGGGTCGGTTTATGCTGCCAGTCACGGAGTGAGGGCCCCTCCGGGGACCGGCAGGCTCGCTTGACGGCGCCAAGCCCGTGCGTCATCGAACTGCGCCGGCTGTTCAACTCAGGCCAGCCCAGTTCGGTCAACGATAGCCGTCTGGAAAATAGCGCCGCTGGCCATAGTCGTCCTGCCAATACCGGCGACCCCCGTCGTTGTAGATGCGGCGTTCGCGCCCCTCATGAGTTATGACACCTACGGCGGCACCGCCAGCCGCTCCGATCGCAGCTCCTGCGGCCACGTCTCCGCCTGTCATTGCACTGATCGCTGCGCCTCCAGCGGCGCCAATCAGAGCTCCTTTTATTGCAGCGCGTCGTTCATGTCGATCCGTTGCACAGCCTGTCAGCGTGAGCGTCACCGCCGCTGCAACTGCAAGCACTAGAAGATTGCCCTTCAACCTCATCTTTCAGCTCCTTATAAGATCGCCGCGCGATCCGCGATCTGCGAATCGGTTGGAGACAGACGAGAAGACTACCTATGAGGGTTACGCGAACATTGCAAGAGAGGTCGGCCGCTGTTGGGCGTTGACCACGTCAGGTGGCACTGGCGTCGCGCCGACCATTTGCATCTCATTTATGCGTGGTCGATCTGACGATCTGAATCTCGGGAGTCCTTCTCGATGCGCTCGGCCGTGAACGGAGACCGCCGGCCTTGGCAATCTCCGCTGAAAGCCGCTTGAGGGTTGCTGCAGGCAACCTTGGCTGAGCGTGCCGGCCACGATGTTGGGCGCAGAAGACGTTCGATGATCACGCAGATCCGCCTGCTTCCGCCCGCCAATCTGCGTAATGTTCGCGCAATCTCGGTCCATAGGATGGTCTCCGACCCTTGTGGACCTCAGATGAAATACATCCAACCTGCGCACGTGCCCTTCTCCTGGACCAGAGCACTCTGGCTTCGAATCCGGACACTCTGGTTCCTGAAAATGATCGGTACGGTCGCGGGTATCGCCGCATTCTTCGCTGTGTACTTCTGGACCATGGAAGAGACGGCGGGCCGGGCGATCACGATGCCGATGACGTGGATCGACCAGTGGATCGCCGTCAACGAGTTTGCTTTCGTACCTTACGTATCGCTTTGGGTTTACGTGTCACTCGCCCCCGCGTTCGCGTTGAACGCAGGCGCGCTGCGCGCCTACGCCGCGGGCGCCTTGGCCATTGCTCTCTTGGGCATCGCATCATTCTGGCTTTTTCCCACCGTCACACCGCCGTTCGGCGTTGACTGGTCCCAGGTTCCGATGCTCCGCTTTCTGAAGGAGTCCGACGCCAGCGGAAACGCCTTTCCTTCGCTGCACGTGGCGTTCGCCGTGTACAGCGCGTACGTCATTTCGAGCCAGCTGAAGAGCATTCGCTCGCCGCGCTGGGCCCGAGCTTTCAACTGGTTCTGGTGCCTCGCCATCATCTACTCGACGCTGGCGACCCGCCAGCACGTCGTCGTTGACGTGGCCGGCGGCATACTCGTGGCCTGCCTGGGGCGCCGCGCGGCGTGGAGCCCGTGGGGTCGCGCGATGTGGCAACGTCCCACAAGGCTGGCGCGCTTCAGGCGTCCGGCGGAGCAGTTGGATTGCCGGCGACTCGCGGACTGAGATTTGATCGGGCAAACTACTTCCGGTTTGCCAGAATGGAACTCCATAGCCAGCCTCGTTTGATTCCAAGTACGGTTCGCCCTTGAAAATCCTTGTAGTTGAAGACGATTCCGATCTCGCGCAGGCGCTGGCGTCCGCCCTGCATGACCATTCGATGGTGGTGGACATCGCTTCGTCATTGCGTGAAGCCATGCATCTCGCAATCGATGCGGACCACGATATATTCATCGTGGACAGGGGCCTGCCCGATGGCGACGGCCTTGCCCTCATTGAATTCCTTCGAAGTTCCGGCCGGTCCACGCCGGCGCTGGTCTTGACCGCCATGGGCGAGGTAACGGAACGGGTTCGCAGCCTCGATCGTGGCGCGGATGACTACCTGGCCAAGCCGTTCTCCATCGATGAACTGATGGCCCGGATCCGCGCTCTCGCACGCCGGCCGGTTGTGCGTGCGCAGCAGATCAGCGTTGCCGGGCGGCTGCATTTTGACCATGAATCACGCCAGTTCCAGGTCGGGAGCGAACCGCTTGCCCTGACGCGACGCGAGCTTCTGGTGCTCGAAACCCTTCTTCTGTCCACAGGCCGTACGGTTTTTCGGCAGCGGCTGCTGGAGCGCATTTATGGAGATGCGGATGACATACGCTCGAACTCCTTGGACGCCCACGTATCCAGAGTTCGATCCAAGCTGGAGCAATCGGGCGCAGGCGTGGAAATACACGCCATTCGTGGGGTCGGCTATCTACTGAAAACTTCCGCATGAAACCAAGATCCCTGCGCTGGCGACTGGTCGGAAATCTCGTCCTCCTGCAGGTTGTCGCCAGCTTGCTGGCGCTTCTCGGCGTGATTGCGATCTTCGGCGCGGTAGGAAGACTCGTGGACGAAGGCGGGGAGCGTACGGCGCAGATCATCGGCAGGTCGATTCGGCACACTGCCGACGGAAAGCTTGTGTTGGGAACGACCTCGGAAATGCAGCGGTTGGTGGGCGCTGCACCGAACCTCTGGTTTGCAGCGCGCAATTCGCAGGGATACGAGTTGCGGCATGGTGATGTCCCTCCACGCTATGTCGAGTTGCTTCGAGTCCTGGATGGCGAGGAGCGGTCGGCGTTGGATCTCGCCGAAACTGTCGGTCGGCCTGTGGCTCGTTTCGAGCGGATCGATACGGATGGAGGAGCTGTCAACGTCATAGTGCAGGCTGGCGCGCCGCTGTCCTTGGTAGACAAGTTCAAATGGATAGCGACGGCCTACCTCGTACTGGTAGCTCCCACCATGCTTGTGACGGCACTGGTGGTACTTATGGCTACGCCATTTGTCATCCGTCGCGGATTGGCGGGAACGGTGGCTACTGCGGCCAAGGCAGAACATATCGACATTGATCGCCGTGAAACGCGCTTGCCAATGACTGAAGTGGCCTCCGAGATCCAGCCGCTCGTTGTGGCTGTCAACCGAGCCTTCGACCGTCTCGACGAGGGTTACAAGCGCCACGAAAGATTCTTGGTGGACGCGGCACATGAGCTGCGAACGCCCATTGCAACGCTGCGCATACAGATCGAATCCTTGCCCCAAGAAACCAGGGATAAGGCGCGGTTGGTTCGGTCTACAACGCGGTTGGCGACACTGGCTGAGCAACTGCTTGATCTTCAAAGGCTTACACGCGAACCAGCATCCGTCGATTCCGTCGACCTTCGGCTGCTCTGCGAGCGGGTGGTCGGTGATCTTGCCCCTCTGGTAATCATGAATGGCTGTTCGATTGCGGTCGATGCTCCCGATGCCGTACGCGTCCGCGCCGACGTGACTTCTATTGAGCGCGCGGTGGCGAACCTGATTCAGAACGCCATTGAACATGGTGGCGAAGGATGCGAGATTCGTGTCGGCGTCTACCCACCCGCGACGATAGAGGTGTCCGATTCCGGGCCCGGCATTCCGGAGGATCAACGCAGGCGGATCGTCGAGCCTTTCTACCGGCTTCGCGCCCGCGGGAGCGGAGCCGGCCTTGGTTTGCACCTCGTTTCCGAAGTGGCCCGCATCCATCAAGGGCGACTCCAAATTGGGACATCCGACCTTGGGGGGGTGAGCATGCGCCTGGAGTTGGGCGAGCTTGGGACTTGAAAGCGACGGCCGAAGAGCAAGACTTGCGGAAGGGTGATGTCTTGGCTGGAGCGGCAGGGCAACCTGCCCCAACGCGATGCGCACGCATGCAGCTAGATTTTTGGCTCTCGCGGAATTCCAGTCACGGTTACCGGCATAGGCTCTCGCGCTGCCCGCTTGAAGATCGATGGCGAGACCCCGGTGTGCTCCTTGAAGAAGCGAGAAAAGTTTCCAGGCGCAGAGAAGCCGAGATCCAGCGCCACTTGGGTCAAAGCGCTGCCTTCGGCCACGCGACGCATAGCTTCCTCGACGCGCACGCCGCTCCAGAAGACCTGCGGCGTCGTGTTGAGCTGGTCCCGGAACAGGGCGAAGAAGTGACCGCGCGAGAGCCCCACCTTGGCGGCGATCTCGTCAATGGTGGTGATCTCAGAGACATGCTCTCGCATATATGAGATGGCTCGGCGTAGCCGCTGGTCGAGCATCATGACCCCGGCAGGCGTGTCGTCGGCGCCGGCAGCCGAAGTCGCAATCGCCGCCTCCAGCAGCCGTTCCACCTCGCTGTCCACTGCCGAACGGGCCTCTTGCGCGGAGATGATCAGGTCGAGCACACGCCAGCACGAGCGGCGAAGCACGCCGTTGATTGGAACGCGAGGCGACGGAAACCGAAAGCTTCGTCCCTTTGCGTTTCCAAGATCGTCCAGCCATTGCCGCGAGATCATGAAGACCAGGAAGAGGCAGGAGCCGCCGCTGCTTTCCATGACCATGTCGTGCGCTTCGAAGGCATTGACGCCGAGTGCGACGTCTTCGCCATAGGGCACGACTTCGCTACCCACGTGGGCGATGGCGCGCGTGCCGCCGAGCCACAGTGCAAGCTGCGATTCTGAATGCGCGTGCGCGACCAGGTTCGCACGTGATTCCAGAACGATCGCCGTACCGAACGCCCCTTCGTGCAGTGCGTATGCCTCCGACATCTTTCGGGTCCTTGAATCATGGGTCAACGGCGCAATTGTTCGTCCGGACCGGTCTGACAGGGAGCCGTCCCCGGGTAACTCCCTAGCACTTCACCTGACTCCCCGATACGTCGCCGGATGCTTCGATAAGCCCTCGAAGGCTCTTTTTTCTACAGTTGATCCGTCCCTGCGGCACGTCCATCGGCGCCGCGGCCAGCAAGGCAAATCCCAGGAGCAAACCGAAATGCGCATCGCAACCTTCATCATCGACGGCACCCGGAAAGTGGGCGTGGTTTCCGGCGACGGACTGTCAATCCAGCCCCTCGACCTGTCGTCCGCGCAGTCGGATGCGGGCATCTTGAGCATCATCGAAACAATGGCCGGCGGCGGTGCGCTGCCTTCATCGACCGGTCCCAAAGTCAAGATGGACGACGTAGCGCTCGACGCGCCACTGCCCAAGCCGCGCCGCAATCTCTGGTGCGTTGGGCGCAACTATCACGCGCACGCCAAGGAACTCTCGGCCTCGGTCTTCAAGGACAACAGCGCCAAGACCGACGAGTGGCCGATCGTGTTCACCAAGGTACCGGAATGCGTGGTCGGCCCGCATGACGACGTGCTGGTTCCCGCGGAGGTCTCGACCCAGATCGACTACGAGGCCGAGCTCGCCGTCATCATCGGCAAGGGCGGAAGGAACATCACGCGCGCCGCGGCGATGGAACATGTCTTCGGATACACGGTGGTCAACGACGTGACGGCGCGTGACGTGCAGATCCGTCACGGGCAGTGGGACCTGGGCAAGTCCTTCGACACCTTCTGCCCGATGGGCCCCTGGGTTGTAACGGCGGACGAATTCGACGGCACCAAGACGCGCGTGCGCTGCTGGGTCAACGGCGAGTTGCGTCAGGATGGTCCCACGGAGAACATGATCTTCGACATTCCGACGCTGATCGAAACCATTTCGCACGGCATCACGCTGTATCCGGGCGACGTGATCGCCACCGGCACACCGGCAGGGGTCGGCATGGGGATGACGCCGCCGCGGTACTTGAAGCCTGGTGATGTGGTCCGCGTCGAGATCGACGGCCTCGGCATCATCGAGAACAAGTTCGTCTGAGCCGCACCATGGCGACACAACTCATCCATGGTCTGGCCGTCGAGATCGATGGCGACGGCGATGCACTGCTGTGCATCCACGGGCTCGGCGGCTCGTCGAACACCTGGACGCCGCTTCTTGCAGCGTTGTCCGATTTCAAGGTGATCCGGCCGGACTTGCCCGGCAGTGCGCGCTCACCGCTCTTGCAGGAGCCGCTCTCGATCGAAGGCTACGCAATGCAGCTCGAAGCCTTGCTCTCGGGGCTTGGCATCGAGACGGTGCACGTCGCCGCGCACTCGCTCGGGACCATCGTTGCGCAGCACTTCGCAGTTCGCAATCCCGCCATGGTCAAGTCGCTGGCGCTCTTCGGCCCGCTCGTTGCGCCGCCGGACGCGGCCAGGCCGAACATCCTGGCGCGCGCGGCGGCCGCGCGTGGCGGGGTGGTGGCGATGCAGGAGATTGCCGATGCCATCGTCAAGGCAGCCACCAGCCGGGAGACGAAAGCCGAGCAGCCCGCGGTGCTTGCGTTGGTGCGTGAAAGCGTGATGCGCCAACCCCCCGAGGGCTATGCGCAAAGCTGCGAGGCGCTGGCTGCGGCGCAGTCGGCCGAGATCGAGCAGATTGTCATACCTGTCTTGCTCGTGACCGGCGATCAGGACGGGGTCGCACCGCCAGCCAGCGTCGCTGTGATGGCCTCACGCATTGCCGGATCGCGACAGGTGGTCTTCGACGGCTGTGGCCACTGGACCACCTTCGAGGAGCCACTACGCTGCATGGAGGAACTCAAACGGTTCCATGCATCGCTGCGCTGATTTTTTACAGGTCCTTAGGTTTCATCCACCATTTCCGGCATTCACGACCGGAGGAGACATGTCATGACCCGCACTGCATTCACCAATGTCCGCATCTTCGATGGCACCGGCGAAGACCCTTACATGGGCGACGTTCTTGTCGAAGGAAAGCGCATCGTCGAAATTGCGCGCGCACCGCAGAAAATCAGCACCGACGACGCCCGCGTGATCGAGGGCAGGGGCCGCTTCCTCATGCCCGGCATGACCGAGGCGCACACGCATTTCTCATGGAATGATCAGCCTTCGCTCGCCGCGATCCAGTTCATGCCTCCCGAGGAGCACATGCTCTGGTGCGTACGGGTGGCCAAGCGCTATCTCGACATGGGCTGGACTTCCGCCATTGGCGCAGCGGCGGCCAAGCCGCGACTCGACGTGGTGCTGCGCAATGCCATCGAAGCCGGGGAGTTTCCCGGCCCTCGCTATCTCGCGGGCAGCCAGGAAATCACGACGATTGGCGCGCTCGGGGACAACACGCTGCCGCACATGAAGTTCGAGGAGCTGAGCTTCGGCAGCGTCTGCAGCGGCCCCGAGGAAATCCGCAAATCGGCCCGAACCTTCATCAAGTACGGCGTCGACCACCTGAAGATCAACCTTTCCGGCGAGTACATAGCGGGCCTGCCGGCAGAGATGTCGCCGTTTGCCGAGGACGAGGTGGCAATGCTGGCGCAGGAGGCCAAGCGCTATGGCAAGCGCATGGCAGCGCACGCCCGGTCCAGCGAATCGGTCAAGCAGTGCGTGCGCCACGGCATCGAAATGGTCTACCACGCCAGTTTTGCCGATGCCGAGGCGCTGGACATGCTCGAAGCCGCGAAGGACAAACATTTTGTCGCACCGGGCATCGGTTGGTTGATCCGTACCACCTACAACGCTGCCGAATACGGGATCACCGAAGCCGTGGCTACGCAGATGGGCTACAAGCGCGAACTCGAAATCGCATCAGCCTCGCTGCGCGAAATGCACAAGCGTGGAATCCGCATCCTTCCGGGCGGCGACTATGGCTTTGCATGGATGCCGCATGGCACCAATGCGAACGACCTGCAGTACTTTGTCGACTACATCGGCATGACGCCCAAGGAGGCCTTGCTCGCCGCAACTCAGCTCGGTGGCCAGATCATGCAAAAGCCCGACGAACTCGGCCAGTTGAAGGCGGGCTACTTGGCAGACATCGTTCTCGTGGATGGCGATCCCTTGAATAATCTCGCGCTGCTGACGGACCCGGGGAAGATTCAACTCGTGATGAAGGATGGGGTCATCCACAAGGACTGCGCAACACCGGTGCCTTCCGATGCGGCGCTGCATCGGAACGGCGCGGACTCTCCGTTGCGGGAGCAAGGTGTCAGTGAAGCGCTTGCGGAGCTGACCTGAAGTGAGCGGCACGAGCGTGCGCGGCATCCAATCTCCCGGGCACTTGCAGAGAGCAAGGAGCAGACTTCGGAGCGATCCAGTCGTGCTTTTTCAGTTGCGTCGCCTGCCTGCAAGTGGCTCCGGTCGCACCGTGCGCATCGCCTTCGGCTCTATCTGGGGCGCGTTGGCATACGGTGCGAACTGGCGCACGTTCTCGTTGACCTGAAGTTCTCGGCCAATGGCAGGGAAAGCCCTCTGTGCACAGTCCTCGCGCTCGCAGACCTTGCAGCCGGCGCCGATCGGCGTTGCGGCTGCAGGATCTCGGAGGTCGAGCCCGGTTGCATACACGAGCCGGTGAGCGTGCCGCACGTCGCATCCCAGCGCGACGGCAAAGGTGCGCGCGGGCGCTGCGAACCCGCCTCGCCGGCGCGATATGCACCGGGCAATCCACAAGTAGGTACGCCCGTCGGGCATCTGTGCAAGTTGCGTCAGGATCTCGCCGGGCTGGGCGAATGCCTGGTACACATTCCACAGCGGACAGGTGCCACCCGTGCGCGAGAAGTGGAAGTCCGTGGCGGATTGGCGCTTTGAGATGTTGCCGGCACGGTCCACGCGTACGAAGAAGAACGGAATTCCCTTCGCGTCCGGCCGCTGCATGGTCGAGAGGCGGTGGCACACGGTTTCGAAGCTCACCCTGAAGCGTTGGCTGAGCAGGTCGATGTCGTAACGCAAGGCCTCCGCCTCGGCCAGGAAGCGGCGGTAGGGCAGCAGCAGAGCACCCGCAAAGTAGCTGGCAAAGCCGATGCGGGCCAGCGCGCGGGCTTCGTCGCTGCCGAAGCTCTCATGGGTGGCGAACGATTCAATCAGGTCGGCCGCGTCCAGTCGCGCGATCTGTGTGGCGAGTTGAAATGCTCGCTGACCTGGCTCGATGTCGGCCGAGAGGCTCAAGGTGCGGCTTGAAGGGTCAAAGGCCCGGACAATCTCGGCGTCGTTGCCGCTGCGGCGTGCGTTGATCGTGGAGACTCCATGCAACTTGGACAGGTGTCGTTCCAGCAACGCGACGAGGTCGCCGCCCGCAGTGGTGGCGTCTTCGCCGGAGATCTTGCCTGCTCGCTCGGCATCGGCATCGCGGTGCAATTGTTCGAATAGTTGCTCTGCGCGTTCGTCGAGCACCGCCATGTGGTTGTGCCGCTCGTAGAAGAAGTCGCGCACCTCTTCGTACGGCTGCAATGGCATCGCGGAGCGCTGGGGATTGTGATCGCCGTCAATGCCGTCGGCCAGGAGCATCAGGCGTTCCTCGGCATTGCGGCAACGCTTGTGCAGACGCACCAGCACCTGCGCCATGGCTGGCAGTTGGCCGACCATGGCTTGCACCTCCGCCATGGAAACAGGCTCCTGTGCACCAGCGTCGGCCACCACTTCCCGCAGTTCCGAGATGAGGCGGGCCTCTTCATCTTCCGAGAAGAACTGCAGGTCGACCCCAAGGCTTGATTGCAGCCGCAGCAATACTGGCACCGTCAGGGGCCGTTGGTTGTTCTCGATCTGATTCAGGTAGCTGGGTGACAGGCCAAGTGACTGCGCCAGCGCGGCCTGTGTCAGTCCGCGCTGCTCCCGCAGGGTCTTCAGGCGCACGCCCATGAACGTCTTGTGCATCGTGAGTACTTCGCAAACATTGCAACTTGGCTGAAAGGCTTTCACAAATCTACGCCAATTCAGCACTGGTCAGCTTCATTGTCCGCTGCGAAGATTGCAAACACAACACGAGATCGAAAGTGAGCCTTGCGATGACCGAAGTCCCTACCGTGTCCTTCAAACCGAAGAAATCCGTCGCCCTGTCCGGCGTGACGGCAGGCAATACCGCGCTCTGTACCGTCGGGCGCACCGGCAATGACCTGCACTACCGCGGTTACGACATCCTCGACATCGCGGAAGTCTGCGAATTCGAAGAGATCGCGCACTTGCTCGTGCACGGCAAGCTCCCGAGCGGCCCGGAACTCAAGGCCTACAAGGCCAGGTTGCGTGCCATGCGCGGCCTGCCTGCCAGCGTGAAGGAGGCACTCGAGAGACTACCCGCCAGCGCGCACCCCATGGACGTGATGCGAACCGGCGTTTCGGCGCTGGGCTGCATCCTGCCGGAGAAGGACGACCACAGCCTGCCCGGTGCGCGTGACATCGCCGATCGCCTGATGGCGTCGCTGGGCTCCATGCTGCTGTACTGGTATCACTGGAGCACCCAGGGCAAGCGCATCGAGGTGGAGACCGATGACGATTCGATCGGCGGCCATTTCCTTCACCTGCTGCACGGCGTGAAGCCCGCCCAGGCGTGGGTGCGCGCGATGCATACCTCGCTGAACCTGTACGCCGAGCATGAGTTCAACGCCTCGACCTTCACGGCGCGTGTGATTGCCGGCACCGGCAGCGATATGTACTCGGCCGTTGCCGGCGCGATCGGTGCGCTGCGCGGGCCCAAGCACGGCGGCGCCAACGAGGTGGCCTTCGAGATTCAGAAGCGCTACGACAACCCCGACGAGGCAGAGGCCGATATCCGCCAGCGCGTTGAAGCCAAGGAAGTCGTGATTGGCTTCGGCCATCCGGTCTACACCGTGAGCGATCCGCGCAACGTGATCATCAAGGGCGTGGCCAGGCAGTTGTCGGAGGAAGCCGGTTCGACCAAGATGTACAACATCGCCGACCGGCTGGAATCGGTGATGTGGGAAGTCAAGAAGATGTTCCCCAACCTGGACTGGTTCAGCGCCGTGAGCTATCACATGATGGGCGTGCCAACCGCGATGTTCACGCCACTTTTCGTGATCGCCCGTACCAGCGGCTGGGCCGCCCACGTGATCGAACAGCGCATCGACAACAAGATCATCCGTCCGAGCGCCAACTACACAGGCCCCGAGGACCAAAAGTTCGTGCCGATCGAGGATCGGCGCTGAGCTTCCTTTTTGGCCCGAAAGCGATCGGGCTGTCATGCATCCGAAGGCCCTAACCGCCGCCATGTTTTCCTCTCGCCCCATGAACACACCCTACAGAAGACGCCTCTCCGACACGGCGCTGGACTACATCGACGCGCGCGCGGCCGTCGATGCGCTGCGCCCCGGCGCGTGGAACGGTCTGTCCTACACCGCGCGAGTGCATGCCGAAAACTTGGTTCGTCGTTGCGAGCCCGATATCCTGGACGAATGCCTGCTGCAGATCATCGAGCGGCGGCGCGATCGGGACTTCCCGTGGTATCCGGTTCGGGTGGTTTGCCACGACATCCTGGGCCAGACGGCCCTGGTGGACCTGGCGGGCCTGCGTGACGCGATCGCGGCCCAGGGCGGCGACCCGGCGCAGGTCAACCCCGTGGTGCCGGTACAGCTGATCGTGGACCACTCGCTGGCCGTGGAGTGCGGTGGCTTCGAGCCTGATGCCTTCGCCAGGAACCGGGCGATCGAGGACCGGCGCAACGAGGATCGCTTCCATTTCATCGACTGGACGAAGCGGGCTTTCGCGAACGTCGAGGTGATCCCGGCAGGCAACGGAATCATGCATCAGATCAACCTGGAGAAGATGTCGCCTGTGGTGTACGTGCAGGATGGCTTGGCGTTTCCCGATACCTGTGTGGGCACGGACAGCCACACGCCGCATGTTGATGCACTCGGCGTCATCGCCGTAGGGGTCGGCGGCCTTGAAGCGGAGAACGTGATGCTGGGCCGCGCCTCGTGGATGCGTCTGCCCGACATCGTCGGTGTGGAGCTGAGCGGGCGGCGGCAGCCGGGGGTGACCGCGACCGACATCGTGCTGGCACTGACGGAGTTCCTGCGCAAGGAAAAGGTGGTTGGGGCCTATCTCGAGTTATTCGGCGAGGGTGCACGCAGCCTGACCATCGGCGATCGCGCGACCATCTCCAACATGTGCCCCGAGTACGGCGCGACGGCCGCGCTGTTCTACATCGACGAGCAGACACTCGAATACCTGCGCCTGACGGGCCGCGAGGAGGCACAGGTCCGGCTGGTCGAGAGCTACGCCAAGACGGCGGGCCTTTGGGCCGACACACTACGGGATGTTTCGTACGAGCGAGTGCTCCAGTTCGACCTCTCGACCGTCGTGCGCGCCATGGCGGGCCCTTCCAATCCGCATCGGCGCCTGCCCACCTCCGACCTCGCTGAACGCGGCATCGCCGTCGGCCTGGACGAAGCGCGCGAGCAGGAGGCCGAGGGCCTGATGCCCGACGGTGCCGTGATCATCGCGGCCATCACCAGTTGCACCAACACCAGCAACCCGCGCAACGTGATCGCGGCGGGCCTGCTGGCGCGCAACGCCAACCGGCTGGGGCTCGTTCGCAAGCCCTGGGTGAAGTCCTCACTGGCGCCCGGTTCGAAAACCGTGGAGCTCTATCTGAAAGAGGCCGGCCTGCTGCTCGAGCTGGAGAAGCTCGGCTTTGGCATCGTGGCCTTCGCGTGCACGACCTGCAATGGCATGTCGGGCGCGTTGGATCCGGAGATCCAGCAGGAGATCATCGACCGCGATCTGTACGCGACCGCCGTGCTGTCCGGCAACCGCAACTTCGACGGCCGCATTCACCCCTACGCGAAGCAGGCCTTCCTGGCATCGCCGCCTCTTGTCGTGGCCTATGCCATTGCCGGCACGATGCGCTTCGACATCGAGCGAGACGTCCTGGGCGTTGCAGACGGCCGGGAGATCCGGCTGAAGGACCTCTGGCCGGCCGATGAGGAGATCGATGCCGTGGTCCGGGCCAGTGTGAAGCCCGCGATGTTCCGTCAGGTCTACGAGCCCATGTTTGCCATTCGCGCCGACAGCGGCGAAGTGGTGAGCGCTCAGTACGATTGGCGGCCGGTGTCTACCTATATCCGCCGCCCTCCCTACTGGGATACCGAGGGCGTCGGGGCGCTCGCGGCGAACCCGCGGACCCTCCAGGGAATGCGTCCACTGGCCCTTTTGCCGGACAACATCACGACCGACCACCTGTCGCCTTCCAACGCCATCCTGCTCGACTCGGCCGCCGGCGAGTACCTGGAAAGAATGGGCTTGCCCGAGGAAGACTTCAATTCCTACGCGACCCATCGCGGCGATCACCTCACCGCGATGCGTGCCACCTTCGCCAACCCCACGCTCAGAAATGAGATGGTGCGCGACGCAAAAGGGCAGGTGAGGGCTGGTTCGCTCGCCCGTGTGGAGCCCGAAGGCAAGGTCGTGCGCATGTGGGAGGCCATCGAAACCTACATGGATCGACGCCAGCCGCTGATCGTCATCGCGGGCGCTGACTATGGCCAAGGCTCGTCGCGTGACTGGGCTGCCAAAGGCGTGCGCCTGGCCGGTGTGGAAACGGTGGTGGCCGAGGGTTTCGAGCGCATCCACCGCACCAACCTGATCGGCATGGGCGTGCTGCCGCTGGAATTCAAGCCCGGCATCAGCCGGTTGACCCTGGGGCTGGACGGCACTGAGACTTACGACGTGGTCGGCCAACGCGCACCGCGAGCCGAGTTGACTCTGGTCATCCATCGAACGAAGGGCGAATCGCTGCGAGTTTCCGTCACCTGCAGGCTGGATACTGCCGAGGAAGTCTCGATCTACGAGGCTGGCGGCGTGCTGCAGCGCTTCGCTCAGGATTTTCTGGCCGAGCGCAAGCCGGCCGTATGAGGAGCATCGCCATGTCATTCCAACCCCAGATCAGGATTCCCGCCACTTATCTTCGCGGTGGCACCAGCAAGGGCGTGTTCTTCCGCCTGCAGGACCTGCCCGAGGCCGCGCGACGCCCCGGCCCGGCACGTGACAAGCTGCTCCTTCGCGTGATTGGCAGCCCCGATCCCTACGGCAAGCAGACCGACGGCATGGGCGGGGCTACCTCATCCACCTCAAAGACGGTCATCGTGGCGGCATCCTCGCGACCCGACCACGACGTGGACTATCTCTTCGGCCAAGTCTCCGTCGACAGCGCTTTCGTGGACTGGTCAGGCAACTGCGGCAACCTGTCGTCCGCCGTGGGCCCGTTCGCGATCGCCAACGGCCTGCTGCCGCCCGGACGCGTTCCCGAGAACGGGTTGTGCACGGTTCGCATCTGGCAGGCCAACATCGGCAAAACGATCGTCGCCCATGTACCCATCACCAACGGGGTGGTGCAGGAGACTGGCGATTTCGAACTCGACGGAGTGACTTTTCCTGCTGCCGAAGTGCAGTTGGAGTTCCTCGACCCCGCGGAAGGGGCCGACGGCGATGGCGGAGGGGCGATGTTCCCGACCGGTCGTCCGGTGGACGACCTGGAAGTGCCCGGCATCGACACCTTCAAGGCCACGTTGATCAACGCCGGCATCCCGACCATCTTCGTCAATGCGACGGACATCGGCTACACGGGCACCGAACTGCAAGATGCGATCAATCGCGACGCCAAGGCGCTGGTGCGCTTCGAGCTCATCCGCGCCCACGGTGCCATGAAGATGGGGTTGATCCGGAACCTCGACGAAGCGCTCAAGCGGCAGCACACACCCAAGATCGCCTTCGTTGCGCCGCCTTCCGACTACGTTGCCTCGAGCGGCAAGACCGTGAAGGGAGAGGAAGTCGACTTGCTCGTGCGCGCGCTTTCCATGGGCAAGCTGCACCACGCGATGATGGGCACGGCGGCCGTGGCCATCGCGACGGCCGCCGCCATTCCCGGCACCTTGGTCAACCTCGCTGCCGGCGGAGGCACTCGTCAAGCTGTGCGCTTCGGCCATCCTTCGGGCACGCTGCGCGTAGGCGCCCAAGCCGAGCAGATCGACGGTCAGTGGAAAGTGACCAAGGCTTTGATGGGCCGCAGTGCGCGCGTACTGATGGAAGGCTGGGTCCGTGTGCCCGGCGACAGCTTCTGAACACAGAGAAAAAAATGTCAACTCGCAAACAACTCAAGTCCATGGTCGAAGCCCGACGTGGGATGCTGGTGCCGGGCGCTTTCAATGCACTGTCTGCCAAGGTGATCGAGGATCTGGGCTTCGAGGCCATCTACGTGACCGGGGCCGGTGTCACCAACATGTGGTTCGGCATGCCGGACCAGGGCTTCATGGGATTGTCGGAAATTGCCGATCACACAGCACGCATCCGCGATGCCGTGTCGGTGCCGTTGATCGTGGATGCCGATACGGGATTCGGCAACGCGCTCAACGTGCATCACACTGTGCGCACACTGGAGCGTGCGGGCGCGGACTGCATCCAGTTCGAGGACCAAGTCGCCCCTAAGCGCTGCGGTCATTTCTCGGGCAAGGAGGTGATCTCGACCGAAGAGGCAGTAAGCAAGATCAAGGCTGCTGTCGATGCGCGCCGGGACTCCGATCTCATGATCATGGCTCGAACGGATGCGGCTGCCAATCACGGCTTCGAGGCCGCTGTGGAGCGCGCCCAGAGATTCGCGGAGGCCGGCGCGGACATTCTGTTCGTCGAGGCCGTGACCACGGCGGCCGAGATTCGTGCGCTGCCACTGCGTCTGAACAAACCCCAGCTGATGAACATGGTGATCGGCGGCAAAACCCCGATTTTCAACGCGAACGAACTGGCCGAGATGGGCTATGGCATCGTGCTGTACGCGAATGCGGCGCTGCAGGGAGCCCTGGCCGGGATGCAGAAGGCCCTGGCTGTGCTGCGCGATGAGAAGGAGGTGCAGGAGTCCAGCGGACTCGTGACGCCATTTGCCGAGCGCCAGAGGCTGGTGGATAAGCCTCACTGGGACAAGCTCGAGAAGCGCTACAGTTGAAGTCCTCATTTGGCGGCTGCTGTGTGAAATCATTCGCAAGCGGTGGTTCGGCGGGAAAATTACCGGATGACTAAACCCGTTGAGCTTTCCGACGCCGACTTGCAGGAGCGGGCGCTCGCGTGGCGTCGACTGGCCTTGCAGGGCGTGCTGCATGCCAGGGGCTATGCCCATGAGCACGAGACAGAGCTTCGTCGCCGCAATCGAGCGCCGATGTCATTGAGCGACCGACTGGGGCCGCCCTTGGCTGCATCGCCCGCTCCGCGGCGCTGGTGGCGCTTCTGGTAAGGCTGGCTGCGGGTGGGTCACTCCTGGCTTATCGCGAGCCTTGTCATGCCGGGGTCTCAATGCTTTGCACGCGCGTAGTTCTTCCTGAACGATGGGGTCTCGCCGTGAGAGATTTACTCACACCCTGAGCAGGTAAAGTCCGGTCGACCAGACTTGCCTTCGCTTTGCGCACGCACCAACGCACGGCAGTGGATTGCTGCTGATCGGCGCGAAACGTCGGTTCGTCGGCTGCACATCGGAAAAGCACCATGACCAGATCCTGCCCCCTGATCGCCGTCTACCCCGGCACCTTCGATCCCATGACGCTCGGGCATGAGGACGTGGTGCGTCGCGCGACCCAATTGTTCGACCGGGTGATCGTCGCCGTGGCCGCCGGCCACCACAAGAACGCGATGTTTACGCTAGCGGAGCGCATCGATATGGCCCGTCAAATGGCAGAGAGCTATCCGCAGGTGGAGGTGGAAAGCTTCTCCGGACTGCTACGAGATTTTGTCGTCGCGCGCGGTGGCAAGGCGATGGTTCGGGGCCTGCGCGCGGTAACCGACTTCGACTACGAGTTCCAGCTGGCAGGGATGAACCGATGCCTGATGCCAGAAGTGGAGACCGTCTTCCTTACCCCTAGCGACAAGTACCAGTTCATTAGCAGCACGTTTGTGCGAGAGGCAGCGATGCTGGGCGGTGAAGTCGACAAGTTCGTTTCGCCAGAGGTCCAGCTGCGGCTCTCCGAGAAGGTAAAAGCCTTGTGCAACCCATAGGTGTCGGTGCCCATTTGACGCCCGCCCTGCGGCTTGTGACGCTATGCAGCCGGGATCCGGCACGCTCGATGCCCCTTGTGGGTTCTCAGAACACTTGGGAAATTTCTTACTGCATGTCAAAGAGCACATGTGTCCGTTGACACGGAAAGTGAGAACTGCATTTGTGCCATCGTTCGATGATCCTGTTGCGCTTGCAAATCACTTGCCCCCAGCGCGTCGCAGATCCGTGGCGGTCCGCTCGGCGGTCGCGATCAAGTCCGGCAGCTCGCGCATGTCTGCGAATACGTCCATCGCACCAGCCTCTATCAGCCGCGCCGCATATCCTGCGCCGATGTGGCTGCCGCCCAGAAAGCCCAGCACCCTGATGCCCGCGGCGCGCGCCGCCCGCACGCCGGTGAGGCTGTCCTCGATCACCAAGCAATGGCGCGGATGCAGGCCCAGCCGATGCGCTGCGTGCAGGTAGGCGTCGGGCGCCGGCTTGGGGCGACCCACATCCTCGGCGCTGTAAAGGTGCGCACCGGTCAGGGGCAGCAGCCCAGTTCGCTCGACGCTGCGGCGCAGCCGCGGGAAGGCGCTGTTGGAAACCACTGCTACCGGCAACCCCAGGCTGCGGTAGACCTCGGCCGTCTCCGGCACGGCGGGTGCGCGCTCGGCTACTTCGGCGTCGATTTGCTGTTGGAGCGCAATGCGTTCGGCCGGCGAGAGCACCTTTCCGGCACGTTCTTCCATGAGCTGAATGATGTCGATTAGCCGGCGGCCGAACATGTCCTGGGTGAGTGCGCCCAGATCAGTGCGGTCGAAAGCGGTCTGCAGCACGTCGACCAAGATCGCATCGGCGATGACTTCGCTGTCGACGATCACTCCGTCGCAGTCGCTCAGGATGCCCAGCACGCGCCGACTCGATGGTCCGGTGCTCTGCACGATCACAACTCGCAGATCCGCTTCTTAGCCGCCAGGATAGCGGCGGGGCTCATGCTCAGTTCAGTGACTCCCATCTCGATGAAGTGATCTCCGGGTGTCGGCCGCGACAGCCATCATCGAGAACTGCACCAGGGTCACGGCCTGGTCGCCAAAGGCCCTGTAGATGTTCTGGAAGACGGCAATCTGCATACGGCGGATGGAGTAGCCAATCGTGCCTCATGTCGATGACGATCGGGCTGCGCACATTGGAATTGGGACGAAGGGCATGGGGAGTCGTTCCAACGACAGGGCCGGTCTGCCGAGCAGTGTAGAGGGTTACCACCTAGATAAGTCGATAACATTATTATCTATAGTAAATCCAATAGAACAAGTAACAAAGGACAAACATGGAAGCAGCCCTGCAAAAGCGTCGCGAAGACTATGGCTATATCGAGCAGCGTCGCTCGCTTGCGGGCGGCGCACATCTCATCGAGGCGGAGACAGCCCCTGTGCGGCGCTCCTCGACCCTTTGTGAGATGCTCGAGCGCGGCGCGGGCGAGCATGCCGACCGAGTCTTCTTGCGCGAATCGGTGAGTGGAACGTGGCGCGAGCTGCGCTACGGCGAGGCGCTGCGCTTGTGCCTTCGGCTCTCGAGTTCCCTGGTGGCGCGCGGGCTGACGGCCGAACGGCCAATGGCGATCCTTTCGGAGAACGGCATCGACCACGCCATGTTGGCTCTGGCGGCGATGGCGGTGGGCATCCCGGTGGCGCCGATCTCGGTGGCGTATTCGCAGTTTGAGGATCTGTCACGTCTGCGCGGCATCCTGCAGGCGCTGACCCCGGGTCTGGTTTTTGCCCATGACGAGGCCGGCTACGAACGCGCGCTGAGTCTTGCCGAGGAGATGGGCGCGGCGGTCGTCGTGGGCAATGCGGTTCCTACCAAGCCGGGGCGCGCCACGATCGCGGATCTGACCGAGGGTGTCGCAGGCGTGGATGTCGCCAGCCTCGTGTCACGGGTGGGCGACCACACGGTTGCGAAGGTGCTATTCACCTCCGGATCGACCGGCTCTCCGAAGGGCGTCATGGTGACGCAGCGCATGATGTGCAGCAACCAGGATGCTATGGCTCAGGTGTGGCCGTTCCTCGAGGACGAGCCTCCCCAGATCGTCGATTGGCTGCCCTGGAATCACGTCTTCGGCGGTTGCCTCAACTTCAACCTCGCGCTGCGAAACGGCGGCACGCTCACCATCGACGATGGTCGCCCTGTCCCCGGGCGGATGCATCCAACCTTCGAGAATCTCAAGGCCTTCCCTCCGTCGGTGTACCTTGGCGTGCCCAAGGCGCTGAACGAATTGGTCAAGGCATTTCAGACGGATGCCGACCTGGAACGTGCGTTCTTCCAGCGTCTGCGCGTCGTCTTCTCCGCCGGTGCGGCGCTTCCGCAGGCGACTTGGGATGCATTGCATGCGGCTTGCTTGCGTACGACAGGGCACCAGCTCAACCTTTTCATCGGTTGGGGATCGACGGAGACGGCGCCGGTCGTCAGCATGACGCGACGCGAGTGCTGCCGGTCCGACTCGATCGGGCTGCCACTCCCCGGCGCGGCGATCAAGCTGATGCTCAACCAGGACAAGCATGAACTACGTGTGCGCGGACCGATGGTAACGCCCGGCTATTGGCGCAATCCTGAACTCACGGCGGCTGCGTTCGACGACGCGGGCTTCTACATCATCGGCGACGCCGGCAAGCTCGACGACGATCACTGGGAGCGCGACGGCATCCTATTCGACGGACGAGTCGCGGAGAACTTCAAGCTGCAGAGCGGCACCTGGGTGAGCGTCGGCAGCCTGCGCCTTGCGGCGCTGTCGGCCGGCGCGCCCTTGTTCGACGAGGTTGTGGTCACCGGCCACGACCGCGACGAGGTCGGCCTGCTGGTCTTCCCCAATCTCGCCGCATGCCGCGGGCTGTCCGGCCTGCACGACGCCGACTTGGCGCAATCGATAGCGCACCCGTCCGTCCGCGCAGCGGTGGCGGCGGCGCTGCGCGAACTGAGCAGCGCCGGCGGATCGTCGATGCGGGTGCACCGCGCCCTGCTGCTGGCGAGCGCGCCGTCGATGGAAGCCGGGGAGATGACTGACAAGGGCTACCTCAACCAGCGCGCCGCCCTGGCCAACCGCAGCCAGGATGTCGCGGCGCTCTACGCAGAACCTCGCAACCCTGCCGTCGTCCTCAGCGACGACGTCGCCAGCCACTGAACGTCGACGCCGCTTCGACACCAACCCACCAGATCGAAACACAGCCCTTCATCGCCATGGCAAACGACATCTTCATCCTCGGTAGCGCCAGAACGGCCATCGGCACCTTCGGCGGCAGCCTGAAGGACTTCACGCCCACCCAACTCGGCCGCGTGGTGGTGCGCGAGGCGATCGCGCGGGCAGGCGTCGGCGTCGGCGACGTCGACCATTCCGTTTTCGGCAACGTCATTCCCACCGAGGCGGCCGATCTGTTTCTCGGGCGCACCGTGGCCATTGAGGCGGGCATGCCGGTCGAGTCGCTCGGGCTGACGGTCAACCGCCTGTGCGGCTCCGGTGCGCAGGCGATCATGAGCGCGGCCCAGATGATCCGCCTGGGCGAGTCCCAGATCGCGGTGGCCGGCGGCGCCGAGGCGATGAGCCGTGCGCCCTTGTCCGTGCAGGGCATGCGCTTTGGCAACCGTATGGGCGACAGCGTGGTCTACGACTGGCTGCACAACACCCTGGCCGATCCATTCGGCCACGGGGCGATGGGGTGCACGGCGGAAAACGTGGCCGCCAAGTACGGCATCGGCCGCGAGCGCCAGGACGCCTTCTCGGTGGAAAGTCACCGGCGCGCCGCCGCGGCCGCCGCGGAAGGGCGCTTCAAGAAGCAGATCGTCGGCATCGAGATCAAGACCAGGAAGGGAATGACCGTCTTCGATGCCGACGAGCATATCCGGCCTGGAACGACGATGGACGACCTGGCCAAGCTCAAGCCGGTGTTCCGGCAGGGCGGCTCGGTCACCGCCGGCAACGCCTCGGGTATCAACGACGGGGCCGCGGCAGTCGTGCTGGCCAGCGCGCAGGAAGTCGATCGACGCGGGCTGCAGCCGGTCGGGCGACTGGTTGGTTGGGGGCTGGCCGGCGTGCCACCGGAGATCATGGGCATCGGCCCGGTGCATGCCGTTCCCCTGGCGCTGGCGCGTGCGGGCGTCACGCTGGCGCGGATCGACGTCATCGAATCTAACGAAGCCTTTGCGGTGCAGGCCCTGTCGGTGATCGATGGCCTGGGCCTCGATCCGCAGAAGGTCAACTCGAACGGCGGCGCGGTCGCGCTGGGCCATCCCCTGGGAGCCACCGGAGCGATCCTGACGGTCAAGTGCCTCGCGGAACTGGGGCGGATCGGCGGCCGCTATGGCCTGGTCACAATGTGCATCGGTGGTGGCCAGGGCATCGCCCTGGTGGTCGAGAACCTCGCGCGCTGAGGACCGGCATGATCCAACAGATTTCTCGCGCTCTGGTGATCGGCGCCGGCAACATGGGCGCCGGCATCGCCGCGCAACTGGCCAATGCCGGCGTGCAAACTGTCCTGCTCGACCGCGTGCTGAGCGGCGAGTCCTCGCGCAACTGCCTGGCTGAGCGCGCCATCGAGCGGCAAATGGGCGGAGGTGGATTCATGCACCCGACCGGACGCGGCTCGTGCAGCCGGGGAACATGGAGGACGACCTGGAACAGCTTGCGCTGGCCGATTGGATCATCGAGGCCGTCTACGAAGACCTCGACGTGAAGCGCAGCCTCTATGCCGAGATCGAGAAGCGTCGGCGTCCGGGCTCGATCGTGTCGTCGAACACCTCGACCATCCCGCTGGCGCACCTGGTCGAAGGCCTGAGCGAATCCTTTGCACGGGACTTCGTCATCACCCACTTCTTCAATCCGCCGCGCGTCATGAAGCTGGTGGAACTGGTGTCCGGTCCTGCGACGGCGAAGGAGACGGTCGACCGCGCCGATGCCTGGTGCGCGAAGGTCATGGGAAAGACGGTCGTGCGCTGCCGCGACACGCCAGGCTTTATCGCCAACCGCGTCGGCAACTATTGGATGTCCGTCGCCGTCCTAGAGGCCAAGAGGCTGGGACTGACCGTCGAGCAGGCGGACGTCGTCATGAGCGCACCCTTCGGTATTCCCCGCACCGGCATCTTCGGCCTGTTCGACTATGTGGGCATCAATCTCGTGCCGCTGGTGTGGGGCAGCTTCATGAAGTCGCTTGCGGCAAGCGACGCCCATCGTCGCCATGACATCACGCGCGACAAGCTGATCCTCGGCATGCTTGCGCAGGGCCTGACCGGCCGCAACGCTGGCTCGGGCTTCTATCGCACCCGCCAGGAGGGTGCGAACAAGATGCGCGAGGCGATGGACCTTGGCACCGGAGCCTATCGGCCGCTCGAGCCCGCGCGCCTCACTAGCCTCGACGTCGCCGGGCGCGATCTGCGCAAGCTGTGCGAGCAAGGCGACGCCGCGGGCCATTACGCCTGGAGCGTTCTTTCGCACACGGTGAGCTACGCGGCGGAGGTCGGACCCGAGATCGCCGACGACGTCGAGTCCATTGATGTCGCGATCCGCCTAGGCTACAACTGGGCCGCCGGGCCCTTCGAACTGGCCGATCGCGTGGGCTGCGAATGGATACGGGACCGGCTCTCGCAGGAGGGGCGCGCCGTTCCCGCGCTGCTCGGCCAGGCGGCCGCAGCCGGCGGCTTCTACCAGGAGGGGCGTCCGCTCGATGGCGCAGGCCAGCGCACGGCGGCCAACGCCGGGCGCGGGGGATTCTCGATCGGGTGCGCCAAACGCTCTTCGGGCAAAGTCGCTGGCAACGGATCGGCGTCGCTCTGGGGCGTTGGCGAGGGCATTCTGGCGCTGGAGGTGCACACCAAGATGAACGCCTGCAACGAGCAGGTTGTCGATCTTCTGGAGGCGGCGCCGCGCCACGTGCAAGCCGGCTTTCGCGCCCTCATCCTGGCCAACGACCATGCCCGCGCGTTCTCCGTCGGCGCGGACCTGGGCCATTTCGTCGCCTATGCGAAGGCTGCGGACTGGCCCGGCATGATCCGCTTCGTCACACGTGGACAGGCCGCGTTGCTGGCTTTGCGCCGGGCCGCGTTCCCGGTGGTCGGCGCGCCTTTCGGGCTGGCGCTGGGCGGCGGCTGCGAGCTTCAGCTCAGTTGCCATGCGAGCGTCGCGCACGCCGAGTTGAATGCCGGCCTGCCGGAGGTCAAGGTGGGGATCCTGCCCGGTTGGGGAGGTTGCACGCGCCTGCTCGAGCGCTGGACCGAGCGATGCGGCGGTGATGCCTTCCTCGGCGCGAAGAACGCACTCGAGGTGCTCGTCGACGGCAAGGTGACTTCATCGGCGCTGCAGGCCGTCGATCGCGCATTGCTGCGCCCGAGCGACCGGATCGTCATGAACCGCGACTTCGTGATCACGGAGGCTCGTTCGCTGGCAGTGGCGATGTGCGAGGCGCCGCGCCCGCCGAAAGCCGCCGTCGAGTTCAAGGTGAAGGGGACTGCCGGGGCGGACGCGTTGATCGCCCATCTCCAGGAGATGCGAGCCGACCTCGACCTGAACGAACACGACTTGACCATCGCACGCGCCATGGCCGAGGTGCTGACCGGCGGCGCGGTACCGCCCGGCACCGTTGTCGGCGAGGAACACATCCTCGCGCTCGAGGTGGAAAGGATGGTCGCGCTTTCCAGGATGCCGCAGTCGCTGGCGCGCATGGAGCACATGCTCACCACCGGAAGGCCACTGCGCAACTGACTGGCGCGGCATCACGCAGCGCGCAAACCCAACCGGCCCCATGGGCCAAACCGCCCTCTTGGCGTGTATGGCGGCGCTCGCCATCTCGGACCACGGCTATGTGATCGAGACGGGGGAGTTCGTGCTCCAGGGCCCGGCGGCCGAGCTGGCGCGCGATCCGTCCATCGTCAACGTCTGTCTGGGCACGGCGCTCGCCTGAGCGCGGCCCCTGGCGCAGCGCCTTTGCACATCGGGAAACCCCCGATTGTTACTTGCATAACTGGACTAGCATAGTTGGTTGCATAGATGGACGTACAAGGCTCTTCAACGGGCCCCCAATCGCAAACCCTGAGGTCGACATGAAAGCTTCCAAACTCCTGGCGTGCAGCCTGGCCGCGTTCGGCGGGATGCTCCTTTCCTGTGCGCATGCGCAAGGCAAGATTTCCGACGAGCTCGTGCGTATCGGCGTCCTGACCGACATGTCGGGCCAGTTCTCCCATGAAGGCGGCAAGGGGTCCGTCACGGCGATCCAGATGGCCGTGGAGGACTTCGGCGGCAAGGTCCTGGGCAAGCCGGTCGAAGTCATTTCCGCGGACCACCTGAACAAGCCCGATGTGGCCCTTTCGAAGGCCCGCGAATGGTTCGACACGCAGAAGGTCGATATGGTCGGCAACCTGATCAACTCAGCGATTGCGCTGGGCGTGGCCAACATCGCGAAGGAGCGCAATCGTATTGCGATTGTCAATGGCTCGGGCTCCTCGCGGCTGACAGGCAATTCATGCACGCCCAACAGCATTCACTACGCCTACGACACCTATGCACTGGCCAACGGCACCGCGCGCGCGCTGATGGACAAGGGCGCCGACTCCTGGTACTTCCTGACCGCAGACTATGCCTTCGGCCATGCGCTGGAGGCGGATGCCTCCGCGCTGGTGAAGGGCCGCAATGGCAAGGTGGTCGGCAGCGTGCGCTATCCGGTCGAGACCAGCGACCACTCGTCCTTCCTGCTGCGCGCGCAGGACTCGAAGGCCAAGGTGGTGGCCATCGCCGGGTCGGGCACGACCTTCGTCAACGCCGTGAAGTCGGCCCACGAATTCGGACTGGGCATCGGCGGCCAGACGGTGGCCGGCCTTCTGGTGTGGATCACCGACGTGAACGCGCTGGGCCTGAATACTGCGCAGGGCATGCTCCTGACGACCGCCTTCTACTGGGACCGCGACGACAAGACCCGCGCCTTTGCCAAGCGCTTCTTCGAGCGCATGAAGCGCATGCCGAACATGGGTGATGCGGGCGACTACTCGTCAACCATCCATTACCTGAAGGCGATCCAGGCCGCCGGCACCGACGAGGCGGGCGCCGTGATGGCGAAGATGAAAGAGACGCCGATCAACGACTTCTTCGCCACCAACGGACGCATCCGGGAGGACGGCCGCATGGTGCACGACATGTACGTCTACCAGGTGAAGACGCCGGCCGAATCGAAGTACGCGTGGGACTACTACAAGCTGGTGGCGACGATTCCGGCCGACACGGCGTTTCGTCCGCTGGCGGAAAGCGCCTGCCCGCTCGTCAAAAAGTGATCCGCCCGCCCGATGCCGCTGGTGCATCGGGCGAACAGGACCCAGCCGGTTCATGCGCCAGGCTTTGGGTCCTGGTAGTTCATTGCATAGCGCATGCTGTGGGCATTGATCGCTTCGCGGCATTGATCGCAAGCGACCGTGGGCTCGAAGTCCTTGCCGCAGTCCGTGTGCGTGAGGATAAGGGGGGGAGTGCCGCCGGACAGCCATCGGTCGCCCCAGCGGAGCATCGCGATCATCGACCCGAAGAGGTCCCGGCCCTTCTCCGTGAACCGATATTCGTAGCGGTCAGGGCCGGCCTGATACTGGACGCGACGGAACACGCCGTCGGTCACCAGGCGACCGAGCCGATCGGTGAGGATGTTCGGCGCGATACCCAGACGGGTTTGAAGATCGTCGAAGCGGCGGATGCGGAAGAAGGCCTCACGAATGATCATGAAGCTCCAGCGGTCGCCGATTATCTGGAGTGCGCGCGCCACCGAACTGGGACGCCGGCGCTCGAGCGCGGTGGGGTCGGCCGAGCGGCGGCTCTTGCGTTCCACCGGGATGGCGCTCATGCCGGCGCCCGGCCCGTCGCGGTAGCTGACCCGGCTGGCAAGGATCTCGCCGCGACATTCCGAGCAGATGACGATCGCGCTGCAGGGCCGCTCGCACGTGCGGTGTATGAGTTGAAGTGGCTTCTTTTTGCGCCCGCCGAGCCACTTGTCGCCAAAACTCATCAACGCCAGCATGACCGGATACAGATCGATGCCGATCCGCGTAAGGTGGTACTCGAAGCGCGGGGGCTTGTCGGTGTATTGGACCTGCCGCAACAGGCCCATGGCCGTGAGCTTGCGAAGCCGGTCGGAGAGGGTGGTACGCGGCAGCCCGAGGATCTCCTTGAACTGCTCGAAGCGCTTCACCCCGAAATAGCACTCGCGCAGAACCATGAAGCTCCAGCCATCGCCGATGACATCGATGGTGCGGCCGACCGAGCAATTGCGTTCCTTGGGCGCGGCGCCGGCGCGCGACGGCGCTCGTCGTGCACGAGGGGCAGGGCGCTTGGTGGGTTTGAGTGAGGTCGAGGTAGCCATGAAAACGGCGTGGAGCGTCCAGCGTGTGGAAAGAGGGCATGAGCAGTCTACCTGCGTCACTCAGAAGACTGCATTGGCAAATTGCGCTTGCTCGATCGCCTGGTAAGTCTAATAATGCAAGGAAGTTGAAGGCTACAGCACCATGCAGGATTTCGAGTTCTCCACATGCAAGACGCTCAGCGTCTCCCGCGGCGGCGCGGCCCGGCTTGCCGACAAGGTTGCGGCCATGGGTGGCCGGTCTGTCCTGATCATCACCGACGCAGGGTTGCTGCGCTCGGGCATCCTCCAGCCGACACTGAACGGATTCGAGAAGGCGGGCATCCTGGTTGCGCTTTTCTCAGATGTGCAGGCCGATCCGCCGGAGGCGGTGATTCAGGCAGCAGCAGCCGCGGCCAGGTCGGCCAAGGCCGATTGCGTCATCGGATTCGGTGGTGGCAGTTCGATGGATGTGGCCAAGCTCGCCGCACTCCTGGCGTCCAGCGGCGAGATTCTTTCCGGGGTCTACGGTGTGGGCCAGGCCAAGGGGCCGCGGCTGCGGCTGATCCTGGTGCCGACGACTGCCGGTACCGGCTCCGAAGTGACGCCCATCTCGATCGTGACCACCGCGGAAGGTGGGAAGAAAGGCGTCCTCTCGCCTGTGCTGCTGCCTGACCTGGCGCTGCTCGATGCGGAATTGACGCTGGGCCTGCCCTCGCACGTGACGGCGGCCACGGGCATCGACGCTATGGTCCACGCCATCGAGGCGTACACAAGCAAACAGTTGAAGAACCCGATCTCCGACTGCCTGGCCAAGGAGGCGCTGCGGTTGCTCTCCCGCTCGCTGCACAAAGCCTGCGAGGCAGGCGACGACTTGCATGGCAGAGAAGACATGCTTCTCGGCGCGTGCCTGGCGGGCATTGCCTTTGCCAATGCCCCGGTGGCGGGCGTGCATGCGCTGGCCTATCCGATCGGCGCGCAGTTCCATGTGCCGCACGGCTTGTCGAATGCGCTGGTCTTGCCAGCGGTGGCCAGATTCAACCTGCCGGCCGCGCAAAAGGAGTACGCCGAACTTCTCGAGATCGTCCGGCCCGGCTTCCAGGGAAGCGAAGCGCGGAAGGCCGAAGCCTTCGTCGACTATGTCGGCGGTCTGGCACCTTCCGTCGGCTTGCCCGTCACACTGCGCGAGGTCGGCATCAAGTCAGAGCACATCGGCGCGCTGGCGTCGGATGCGATGAAGCAGACGCGGCTTCTCGTCAACAATCCGCGCGAACTCACCGAGAGCGACGCCGCGGCCCTTTATTTGGAGGTCCTTTGAGCGAGAAGAGATCCCGGACGCTACGGGAGGCCTATCGAAGCTTCTCCTGCATGCCCACGCGCTGGGGCGACAACGATTCCTACGGCCACATGAACAACGTCGTGTACTACGCGTTCTTCGACAGCGCCGTTAACCGCCACCTCATTGCCAACGGCGTGCTCGACGTCGCGAAGAGCGAGATCGTGGGACTGGTCATCGAAACGCAGTGCACCTTCTTTTCATCGATCGGCTTTCCCGACGATGTCCACGTAGGCATGAAGGTCGCGCAGCTGGGCCGCAGCAGCGTTCGGTACGAGATCGCGTTGTTCCGTAACAAAGAGGACCAAGCATCGGCAGTCGGCCAGTTCATTCACGTCTATGTCGATCGCGCAACCAGTCGACCGGTTCCCATTCCGGACGAGGTCCGCGCGGTCCTTCAGGCCATCGCGGCCTGAGCCACCTGAACTATTTGCTAGTTATGAGGTAATCACATGGAGATGTTTGGCGAAGCGCGAATCGAGGCCTCGCGTGAGACTGTCTGGGATGCGTTGAACGATCCCTTGGTCCTGCAGACGAGCATTCCCGGGTGCGAAGCGCTGGAGCGCACTGCCGACAACGCGTTCAGCGCGACGGTGGTGAGCAAGGTAGGGCCGATCAAGGCGCGGTTTGCCGGCAAGCTGACGCTGTCCGACATCCAGGCGCCGCGCAGCTACACCTTGACGGGCGAGGGGTCTGGTGGAGCGGCCGGCTTCGCGAAGGCCGACATCATCGTGTCTCTGGAGGCGCTCGAGCCGCAACTGACGCTGCTGCGATACACCGTGAAGGCCAACGTGGGCGGCAAACTCGCGCAACTGGGCTCGCGAATGATCGATGCGGCCGCCAGGAAGTCGGCCGACGAGTTCTTCGGCCTCTTCGCGAAACAGGTCGATAGCCGGAAAGGCGATGAATCTCATGCGTCCGCCCGCAGTGGCCTGGACATGCTAGACCTTGCAGCGCCGCTCACTGCGTCGGGGGGACAGGTGGCCACCGAGCCACGTCCGGCGCAGGTTGCCGCGCCGGCACCGGTGGCCAGCCAAGCGCCGGCCAACGCGTCGACCGAGGCACACAACGATGCCGTCATGGACGTGCTGACCTCGGAGCAGGTGAAGGTCTGGATCTCGGACGAGATCGCAGTGGTCACCCTGAACCGCCCGGGCAGTCGCAATGCCATGACCTATGGCATGTGGAAGGCCTTCCCCGCTATCATGGGGTCGCTGGCGCGCAACCCGAAGGTGCGCGCGATCATCCTCACGGGCGCCGGCGATGATTTCTGTTCGGGTGCAGACATTCCCGAGTTCGAGAAGGTGCGTGGCGACGCAGCTCAGGCCACTGCCTACGAAGTAGCCGTGGACGCCTGCTGCGACGCCATCGCCAACATAGGCAAGCCGACCATCGCGGTGCTGCGCGGCTATTGCCTGGGGGGCGGCGCGCACCTAGCCATGTCATGCGACTTCCGCTACGCATCCGGGGGCGCGATCTTCGGCATTCCTGCGGCGCGGCTCTCGATCGTCTACGGGGTGCGCGGTACGCGAAAGCTCCTGTCCCTGGTCGGCCTGCCCATGGCCAAGAAAATCCTCTTCGGCGCGCAGCGCTTCAGCGCCGACGAAGCATTGCTCAACGGGTTCGTGGACCAGGTGAGTGGCAGCAGCGCAAAGACCACCAGTTGGTGGCAACGGCTGCGCGGCGCTGAAGCTCCCCCCCCCTTGGCGCCCGTCGACCCGATGGCGGCCGCACGCGACTTCGCCAGGTCGCTTGCCGGCAACGCGCCGCTGAGCATCGCCGGCGCCAAGGCGCTGCTCAACGGTATGGCCATGGGCACCGGGGCGTTGGACCTCGCGCATGCCGAGCGCCAGATCGAGGCGGCCGCTGGTAGCGAGGACTACCGCGAAGGCCGGGCCGCCTTCGCGGAAAAGCGCGCACCCCGGTTCCAGGGCCGCTGAGATGCAGCCATCGACATGAAGCCCGCTCCCTTTGATTATTGTTGTCCCGACTCGGTGGCCGAGGCCGTCGAGGTGCTCGCCGCCAACAAGGGCGAGGCGAAGGTGATGGCCGGTGGCCAAAGCCTGGGCCCCATGCTGAACTTCCGCGTGGTGCGGCCGGCCCTGATCGTCGACGTCAGCCGATTGCTGGAACTGGACTACGTGCGCCAGCGCAAGGATGGCGGTCTGTCAATCGGCGCGCTGACCCGGCATCGCGAGTTGGAGACCTCCGCGCTGGTGGCGGCTCGCTTCCCGGTGATCCCGGAGACGATGCGGCATGTGGCGCACTTGGCGATCCGCAATCGCGGAACCATCGGCGGCAGCCTGTCGCACGCCGATCCCGCGGCAGAGCTGCCGATGCTCGTCAGGTTGCTGGACGCACAAATCGCGATCAGTTCGGCCCGCGGCGAGCGAACCGTGTCGGCGCACGATTTCTTCATCGGCCCTTTGTCCACGGTGTTGGACGAGGACGAACTGGTGGTACGCATCGAGCTGCCTGGCATGCGCCACAACGGCTGGGGCTTCGAGGAATTCTCGCGGCGCACGGGCGACTTCGCTTTGGCCGCGGCCGGCGTGCTGCTCGACGTGTTCGAGGGCAAGGTGCGCGACGCGCGCATGGCAATGATGGGCGTGGGGGACACGCCGCTGCGTTGTCACGAGGCCGAAGACGTGCTCAAGGGAAGCGACCTGGGCGACGACGTGGTGGAGCGTGCCGTGCAAGCCGCCTGCAGCGGCCTGGAGCCGAGCGAGGACCTGCATGCGTCGCCGGCATTCCGCCGCCACTTGGCGTCGGTGCTGGCCAGGCGCTGTATCCAGAAGGCCCGGAGCCGCACCGAGGGAAGGTTGGCATGAACGAACGTGGCGTGAAGCTGCATCCGGTCTGGATGCTCGTCAACGGCAAGGTGGAAGAGCATGAGGTCGAACCGCGCATGCTGCTGTCCGACTTCCTGCGTCAGCGGCTCGGCCTGACGGGCACCCACGTGGGCTGCGAGCACGGCGTGTGCGGCGCCTGCACCGTCATGGTCGACGGCGATAGCGTGCGCTCTTGCCTGATGCTGGCTGTGCGGGCAAACGGCACCGAGATCCGCACTGTCGAGAGCATGGGCTGCATCGACGCGCTGAGCCCGCTGCAGGAGGCCTTTCGCGAACACCACGGCTTGCAGTGCGGTTTCTGCACGCCGGGAATGCTGGCCACCTGCGCGGACGCCCTGCAGAAGTGCGCGCTCGACACCGAGCAAGAGATTCGTGACGCGCTGTCTGGAAATCTCTGTCGCTGCACCGGCTACCAGGGCATCGTCGAAGCCGTCAAGGTCTGCGTGACCGCAAGAAACGCCCTGCGCACTGCAGCCGCCGATGGCGCACCGGGCACCGAAGAGACAACCCCATGAAGATGCACATACTGAACGGCGGCCGCCTGCGCATGCGCAAGAGCGTCTACCTTCCTGGCGCCGATCGCGCCGAAACCATCGACCTGCCGGTGTCCTGCGTTCTGCTGCGCCATGCGCAGGGCAACGTCCTGTTTGACACGGGCTGCCACCCCAGCACCGTCGAGGATGCCGCATCGCGCTGGGGCACGATGGCCAAGGCCATGGTGCCGATCGGTGCGCCCCACGAGAACGTGATTTCTGGGTTGGCGGAACTGGGCATTACCCCCGACGACGTGGATGTGGTCGTCAACTCCCACTTCCATTCAGACCACTGCGGCTGCAACGAGTTCTTCCGCAGCGCCACCGTTATCTGCCACGCGAAGGAACTGGAGGCGGCGCAGGGCGCGGATGCGGTGCAGCGCGGCTACATCCCGGCAGACTGGCAGCACCCAATGCCCACCGACGCCATCGAGGCGCAGCGCGACCTGTTCGGGGATGGGCGCTTGGTGCTGCTGCCGCTGCCTGGGCATACGCCGGGCACGCTCGGCGCCATGGTCGGGCTGGACCGTGACGGAAGCTTCCTGTTGACCGCCGACGCGGTCGCGCTGCGCGCGAACCTCGACCAGGAGATCATGCCGCGCAACACCTGGAACCCGGACGCGGCCACCCAGTCGCTGCAGGAGATCAGGAAGATCCAAGCCGCGGGCGCGACGGTCCTATTCGGCCACGATGCGCAGCAGTGGGATGAATTGCGCAAGGGGGCGAAGTTCTATGAGTGATCTGGCCAGCCCGGACCACGCAGAGACGAGGCTGAGCCCGCAGGCTGGTGACAAGCTCGTCGGCAAGCCCGTGCGACGCGTCGAGGACGCCCGCCTGCTCACCGGCGCCGGGCGCTATGTCGACGACCTGCCGCATGCCCATGCGCTGCACTTGGCGCTGCTGCGCAGCGACCAGCCGCACGCCCGCATCGTGGCCGTGCGCGCCGAGGCGGCGCGGACCATGCCGGGAGTACGTGGCATCTATGTCTGGCGCGACATTGCCGGAGGCGTCAAGCCGGCACTGGCTACGTCGCGGATGGCCGGCTACCAACCCACGCCCATCCATGCCCTTGCCAACGAGGTGGTGCGCTTCGTCGGCGAACCGATAGTGGCCGTGCTGGCCGATAGCCGCTACCTCGCCGAGGATGCGCGTGACGCAATCGAGGTCGACTACGAGCCCCTGCCGGCCTGCACCGACCCCGAGGAGGCCTGCAAGCCCGGCGCGCCGTTGCTCCATGCTGGCTTGGTGAGCAACGTGCTGGTGGAGCGCACCTTCGCCAAGGGCGAGGTGGATGCGGCGTTCCGCGATGCGCCGATGCGCGTGTCGGCCCGCTTCCGCTTCCACCGCAAGACCTCGATGGCGATGGAGCCGCGTAGCTACCTGGCCGAGTACGATCGGGGGCGCGACGCGCTGACGCTCTATACCTCCAGCCAGGTGCCCGGCATCATCCGCGACGCGCTGGCGGACCTGCTCGACATGCCGGGCAACCGACTGACGGTGATCGCGCCGGACGTCGGCGGCGGCTTCGGCGGCAAGACCTCGCTCTACCAGGAAGAGATGCTGGTCAGCGCGCTCGCGCGGCAGGTCGGGCGGGCCGTGAAGTGGACCGGCGACCGGCTCGAGGATCTGCTGTCGACCAGCCAAGCCTTCGACGAACGGGTTGCCGCGGAACTCGCCTTCGACGAGGAGGGCCACATTTGCGGCCTGCGCGCGGAGGTGATCGGCGACGTCGGGGCCTATTCCATCTATCCGTGGACGGCCGGCATCGAGCCGGTGCAGGTGATCAGCTTCCTGCCCGGGCCCTACCGGGTGCCGTGCTATGCGGGTCACGTGCGCGGCGTCACGACGCCCAAGTCCACGAGCGGGCCTTACCGGGGCGTCGGGCGGCCCACGTCGACCTTCGTGATGGAGCGGCTCATGGACATGGCCGCCGCGAAGGCGGGCCTGGACCCCGTCGAGATGCGCCGGCGCAACCTCGTGAAGCCCGAGGAGTTCCCGTACCGGACGGTTGTCGGCATCGTGTGGGACCAATCCGCCTTTATGGAGGGCCTGGAGGCGGCCGTCGATCGCTTCGGCTATGCGCAGGCACGCGCGCAGCAGGCTAGGGCCCGGGCCGAAGGGCGTTGGGTCGGCATCGGCGTGGCCTGCTATGCCGAGTTGTCGGGCATCGGCTCGCGGATTGCCGCCTCGCCTGGCATGCCGATCAACACCGGCACGGACACCTGCGTCATCCAACTCGATTCCACGGGGGCGGTCACCGCGGCCTTCGGATGTTCTTCGCACGGGCAGGGTCACGAGACCACACTGGCTCAGGTCCTGGCCGACGAGTTAGGCGCGCGCATCGAGGACCTGCGGGTTGTGACGGGCAACAGCGCCGCCGTGCCCCACGGGACCGGCAGCTATGCGAGCCGCACCGCGGTCATCAGCAGCGGCGCTGGCATCCTCGCCGCGCGGGAACTGCGGGAGCGGATGCTGCGCGTGGCAGGTCATCTGCTCAACGCCGCGCCGCAGGACCTGGAGATCGCGGAGGGCGTCATCCGCATCCGCCTCTCGGATTCGTCGCTGACCTTCAAGGAACTGGCGCGCGCGCTCTACTCACAGATGGGCCGCCTGCCGCCCGAGGCGCGCGAGGAGCTGTGCGTCACGCGCATGTATGACCCCGTGACCGGCACGACGAGCTCGGCGACGCATGTCGCGCAGGTCGAGATCGATCCCGAGACCTACGCCGTCCACATCCAGCGCTACGTGATCGCCGAGGACTGCGGTCGCGTCATCAACCCGATGATAGTGACCGGCCAGACGCGCGGCGCGCTGGCCCAGGGCGTCGGTGCGGCGCTGCTGGAAGAAGTAGTCTACGACGGCGACGGGCAACTGCTCACCGCCAGCTTGGTGGACTACCTCGTGCCGTCGGCGCCCGAGATCCCCAACCTGGAACTGATTCACCTGCCCGCCGTCGCTCCGAACACCCTCGGCGGCTTCCGCGGCATGGGTGAGGGCGGAACCATCGGCTCGCCCGCCGCAATCGCCAATGCTGTCGCGGATGCACTTTCACACTTGGGCGTCGACATCGTCGAACTTCCCATCACCCCTGAGCGGATCTACCGGCTGATCCATGCCGATGCGCTCGCAACATCGAAGAAGGAATGAACATGAACCTGGGTCTTGAAGGCAAGGTCGCGCTCGTCACCGGCGGCGCACGTGACGTCGGTCGGGAAATCGCAATCGGATTGGCGGCGGAGGGCGCCGCCGTGGTGGTGAACTACCACGCTTCCAAAGCGGGGGCCGAGTCGGTGGTCGCCGAGATTCGCGAATGCGGCGGCAAGGCGCTGGCGATTGGGTGCGACATTTCCAACATCGACGCGGTCAGGGCCATGGTGTCCCAGACGGTGCAGGAGTTCGGCGGCCTCAACATCCTCGTGAACAACGCCGGCTTGGTGATCCGCAAGCGCTTCGGCGACTCGACGCCGGAGGAATGGAAGCGCCAGATCGACGTCTGTCTCTACGGCACACTCAATTGCACCCATGCCGCCTTGCTGCATCTAGAGGCGCAGAACGGCGCCGGGAGAATCATCACGATCGTGGGCGACTCTTCCCGTGTGGGCGAGTCGGGCCTGGCGATCGCGGCCGCCGCACGCGCCGGCAACATCGCCCTGATGAAGTCCGTGGCGCGCGAGACCCGCGCCGGCCTCACCGCGAACACGCTGGCCCTCGGCCTGATCGAGACGGCGCACGATCCCGCGTTCATCGCCGCCAACCGCGACAAGCTGACCAAGCTCTATCCCCTGCGCCGCCTGGGCCAGCCCCAGGACGTGGCGCCGCTGGCCGTGCTGCTGGCCTCCGAGCAAGGCGGGTGGATCACCGGGCAGGTCGTCAGCGTGAGCGGCGGCTTCAGCATGGTCTGAGGCGCGCAGCCCGCGGATTGAAAGCGAGCAGCGACCGAGGCAGGAGGCAGGAGACAGCGATGATTCGTACAGATCTGATTGCGCCCATGGGCGCATTGGTTCGCCGGCACGGCGAGCGGCAACCCGGCAAGCTGGCGTTCGAGGATTCCTCTGGCGCCTCGCTGACCTACGGGCAGCTTGAATCGCAGAGCGCCGCGGTCGCCGCCCATCTGCAGGATCGGGGCATCGAAGCCGGCGATAAGGTGGCCATCATGCTGCCCAACTCGGTCGACTGGGTGCTGTCCTGCGTAGCCATCGCGCGAGCGGGCGCGGTGAGTGTGCCCATCAGCCAAGAGGCCGCGGAGGCGGAGGTGCGCTACCGGCTCGAGGACGCCGGCTGCAAGGCCATCATCGTCGGTGTCAGCCATCTGCCGCTGATCGAGCGGCTGCGCCGCGAACTGCCCGCGCTGACGCGGGTCATCGTCGCCGGAAGCGACGACCCGACCGACCAGTTGTCGCTGGCGCTGCTCGCGCAGAGCGCTGCGCGATCGAACCCGCGCGATCCTGAAGACGTCCATGCGACGGCCTTCCTCGTCTACACCTCGGGGACGACGGGTCGTGCCAAGGGCGTGATGCTTTCACAGCACAGCATGCTGTGGGTGGTGGCGGCCTCGTGGGCACCTATCGCCGGTCTCCATGAGAACGATGTGGTGCTCTCGCCGCTTCCCCTGTTTCACTCCTACGCCCTGAACCTTTGCGTCCTCGGCGTACTGGCGGTCGGCGCAACCGAGTTCCTGATGGAGAAGTTCTCGACGCAGGAGGTCACGAAGCGTCTGGCGAGCGGGCGCTACTCGCTCATGCCTGGCGTGCCGACGATGTTCCACTATCTGCTGGAAGCTGCTCGGTCCAGCGGCGCGGACCGCGTCAAGGGAATTCGATATTTCCTGTCGGCTGGCGCGATCTTGCCCGCGGCATTGAACCAAGAGTTCGAGGCATTCTTCGGCACGCCGCTGCTGGACGGCTATGGCATCACCGAGACGTCCACCATGGTCACGCTGAATTGGCCGGGCGCCACGCGAACGATGGGGTCCTGCGGCTTGCCGCTGTCCGGCCTGGCTGCACGCATCGTCGACATGGAAGGACACGATGTCCCTTTCGGGTCGGAGGGCCAATTGATTGTCCGTGGCCCCAACGTCATGCAGGGCTATCTCAACAAGCCCAAGGAAACGGAGGAGGTGTTGGCCAACGGCTGGTACCACACGGGCGACCTGGCGAAGAGCGATGCCAACGGATTCATCACCATTACCGGCCGCCTCAAGGAATTGATCATTCGCGGCGGGCAGAACATCGCGCCCGCGGAGGTGGAAGACGCAGTCCTGTCGCACCCGGCGGTGCTCGACTGCGCGGCGGTCGGCATTTCCCATCCGCACCTGGGCGAGGTTCCCGTGGCCTGCGTCGTCCTCAGGGACGGACAGGTGGTGGACGCCGAGGCGATCCGCGCGCACTGCGCCCAACTGCTGTCCGCCTACAAGGTGCCACAGACAATCGAATTCGTGCAGACCATTCCGCGGACCGGCTCCGGAAAGATCATGCGCTTCAAGCTTCGGGACGCCCTCGCATCCGCCGCTTCGGGCTGAGCGGCCCCGCGGCCTGACTTCACACAGAACGCCGAGCAAGACATGGCGACCTTGAAACCCAAAGACGCTTTCCTCTGGCGTCAGCAAACTTTCGTGGGCGGCGCATGGGCCCAAGCAGACAACGGCGAGACCATCGCGGTGACGGATCCAGCCACCGTCCGGGAGAACGAAGCGCGTGCGATTCCTTGGGATACCAAGTCAATCGATACAAGATGCTGGCCTTCGTACTGTCCGCCGCAATCTCGGGGCTGGCTGGCTCGACGAAGGCATTGGTCTTCCAGGTCGCGATCTTGGGCGACATTCATTGGCATGTGTCAGGAGAAGCGATCCTGATGACGCTGCCCGGTGGGGTGGGGACACTCCTCGGCCCGGTGGTGGGTGCGATTTTCCTGTGGCGGAGAGGTCGCTGCATCGGTGTTGAACCGTTTTGCAGGCCGTGGCGCCAACGCCAGTGGCTAGGGTCGCCACCGGTTCACTGCTTTGCCGGTTTGCTTCAAACTTACTGCCATGGACGCCTTCCGGAGAATCTCATGACGAACTTGACATCTGGAAGCATCGACGGGGGCGTCGGATCACTCGGGAACCCGTTCGCCGCTGCGATTGGCCGAGTCATCGAAGGGGACCTTCCATCCTTGAGAGATGAGTTGATGCGGATCGGATTGGATCGGGAAGAGATTCGGACGCTCTGCCAAACTATCGATCTCGAGAAGATGAGCAAAGAAATCGCGGCGGTGAACTTCTCGGCGTGGCTGTCTCGCATGAAGGTGATGTGCGCACATGGTCTTTGCGAGATTTCGTCGCATGTGATCGCTTCTTATGTGACGCCGTTGGTTCGTCGTTATCTTGGAGTCTCGAAAAGCGATCGCTCATTTTCAGGCAGTTAAGAGTGACTGGCGAGCGCACGCTGTGTCAATACGCCGTCTCGGCTATTCGCGGAAGGTTTCTTCAGCGTCAACGCAAAGTTGCAATCCGTCGTACTGCGTTTACGATGTCCTGTATCGAAGTGCTGCCGTTTCGACATAGGCCCGTGCCATTCGTGCGTGGCTTGAATGCAGGCTCGCGTGGAGTCGGCGGTAGCGGCGGCCGGCACATCAGGCCCCATCGTGCGGATGTCGCCGCCGGACCAGAAGTCATTGCCTGCCCCGGCGATAACGAGCACGCGCACCCCGTCCTGCGGCGGATTGTGCCCATCGTGGCGATCAGGTCGGCGCGCATCGCGGGGCCCAGCGCATTTTTATGGGCTGGACGGTTTAGCGTCAGCGTTGCCACGCCGTCGCGAGTCTCAAGAAGCAACGTGTCCATGCTGTGGACTTGGAGTTGAGTTCAGCAGTGGGCGCTCAAAAGGACCAGCGAAGCGCACCGCCCGCATCGCGGACGACGAATCCGTGGCGATCAATTGGCTCGGAATCAGTACGCAGAAGCTCTGTCAAAACATCCGCGTGGTCGCGCAGCACACCAACAAACAGTCGCTCGGGCGACTCCGTGCGAGCAACGACGATTCCTCTCTCATGCTCTCAGCTCTGTCGAACATCACCGTGTATGTCCCTACGTGTGCCGGCCCTCGGTGCTCGTCCAGCATGGTCGGAGAGGCCGCACGAGCAGCGGCAGCTGACTCGTTGGTAGCGGCTTCTCCAGGCGGGTGAAACGACGAGGGCGGCGGTTCCACGCCCAGGACTTGGCATTGGTGCTTGGTGACGTGCTCGCCCTGGCCCATATAGCAGCCCTGTCCCCTCGCCCGTCGTATGGATGTTGAGCGTACCGCGCTCATGGCTCGTCCGTGGTCATTGCTGCTGGACGGGAACGAACTGCCGCTCGCCAACCTGGCGGTTCGCTTCGTCCACGAATACCAGTCGCGGCTTGTGCGCTGGCACTTCTGTTTCACTGACTTGCGCGAACGCGGCGATGATGATCAGGTCGCCGACTGCTGCCCGTCGCGCGGCAGAGCCGTTCACCGAGATCATTCCGGAGCCTCGCTGGCCCTTTATCGCGTACGTGACGAAGCGTTCGCCGTTGTCGATGTTCCAGACGTGGATCTGCTCGTTCTCGACAACGCCTGCGGCTTCCAGAAGGTTCTCGTCGATTGCACAGGATCCTTCATAGTGCAATTCGCAGTGTGTAACCGTGACCCGGTGGATCTTGGAATTCAAAAGGGTACGCAACATTCGTCGTCCTTCAAAGGTGAATTTGAGTGAGGCAGCGAGGCACGCCTGCATGTCATCGCTTGTCGGTCGGCGAGCCATGCAGAGCATCTTGATCCGGGCATGTCCGCGAGCAAGAAATCCTCATTGGAACAGCAGGCGGCAATGCCGGGATCCTTGGGCGCGTCAAGAAATCTCATGCTCCATGAGTCTTTCTTGTCGCGCGTTCGTGCTGTCGACACTTACAGTCCGGCCAACGCATCAATGCGGGGCAGGAAATCGGCATAACCCCTTGCGTCATCCACTTCGTCGATGTCGAGCGCCTCTCGGACGAGTCTTGACGATTTGACTTCGAAGCGTCCTGACTTTCCGTGCGAACGCGAGTCGCTCGGAACGAAGTCGGCTGGTCCCGTGAAAATGAGCAAACGAATTCGCATGCATCAATCCTCCGTTTTGTCCGTAGCGCAGGCCGTCCGCTCGCGCAAGAGCGTTCGCGCTTTCCTCGACCAGGATGTGCCGCGGTCGCTCCTCGAAGAGGTGCTGACCTTGGCGGCCAGAGCCCCTTCGGGCGGAAACCTGCAGCCCTGGCGATTGCGCCTCCTTTCCGGCGAGGCGATGTGCGCCTTCAAGGCAGTGATGCGGTTGCGCGTGCGTGAAACGCCGGAAGCCGAAGTTCCGTTCGAGTACGAGGTCTATCCGAAGGGGCTTGGCGAGCCTTACCGCACCAGCCGTTTCGACATCGGCGAGCGCCTGTACGCATCCATCGGGGTGGCGCGGGACGATGCGCCCGGCCGACGTGGACAGTTCGCGCGCAACTTCGATTTCTTCGGTGCACCTGCCGCCTTGCTCTGCTTCGTGGACAGGCGGATGGGCCCGCCGCAGTGGGCCGACCTTGGCATGTATCTGCAGACCGTGATGCTCCTGTTGCGTGAGCGGGGCCTGCACAGCTGTTCACAGGAGGCTTGGTCGCTCTACCACCGAACGGTACGCGCCTTCGTGTCCGCGCCGCCCGAATGGCTGTTGTTCTGCGGAATGGCGATCGGCTACGAGGACCCCGCAGCGCCTGTCAATGCGATCGAATCGCCGCGTCTCGCCTTCGAGGACTTTGCGGCCTGGGTTCCGCCGCCGGCGTGAACTTGCCGGCATCTTGAGCTTGCCGCGAAGCTGCGCATGTCGACGACGGAGCGCCCGTTCGGGTGCCGACCGGCTGCTGGCGCACCGAGAGCTCATGCCGTGACCTGATCGCAGGTTTCACGAGTTTGTATTGGACGGCTGTATCGCGGCGATCGACGATTCACCCCATCAAGAAAACTCACGCCGCGCGATTCTTTCTCATCGCACGTTCGTGCGATTGAGACTTAAAGTGCGGCCGACGCTTCAAGTGCAACTGAACCCGAAAGGAATCCCATGCAGGACATCATCGTCGAGCGCAACGAGCAATGGCTCGAGATCACCATCAACCGTCCCGACAAGCTCAATGCCATCCGCGAGCAGACCGCTGTCGAAATCCTGGAGCAGATCGAGCTGGCGGAGGCCGACCGCAGCTGCCGCGCAATCCTGATCAAGGGTCTCGAGAAGGCCTTCTGCACCGGCGTGGACACGAGCGAGCAGAAGCTGAACCCCGACGAGGTCTACGAACTCTGGCGTCGCCGCAAGCGCAATCGCAAGGTAAATCAGATGTTCCGTGCGCTGCCGGAAGTCACCAAACCAGTCATCGCAGTCGTCGAGGGGTTCGCGCTGGGTGGGGGTTTCGAGCTGGCGCTCCTGTGCGACATCGTCGTTGCTGCAGAGGGCGCACAGTTCGGTCTTCCGGAAGCCAAACTGGGCCTGATGCCCGGTGGTGCTGGAACGCAAACGCTGCCGCGCCTGGTGGGCAAGCCGTTGGCCAAAGAGCTGATGTGGACGGGGCGCCGCCTCTCCGCACAGGAAGCGCTGGGCCTTCGCATCGTCAACCACGTTGCGGAAAAGGGCAAGGCCATCGACAAGGCGCGTGAACTCGCCAAGTCCATTGCAGCCCAGGCACCGCTGTCCGTGATGTTCAGCAAACAGGCCGTCGAGCGGGGTTTCGATGCCACGCTGTCGGAAGGCATGAACATCGAAGCTGACTCCTTTTTCGCCCTGGCATTCTCGACCGACAAGGAAGAGGGCCTGGCCGCGTTCAAGGACAGGCGCCCCGCCAACTTCATTGGCCGCTGAAGGAGAACATACATGACAAAGAAAGACGTCGCGATCGTCGGCTACGGCGAGACGCCCATTGTGCTTCGCGGAGGCCGCAGTTCCTACGACCTGGCGAGTGAAGTGCTCGAGCAGATTCTGAACCAGACCGGCATTGCCAAGTCCGAGATCGACGGAATCTGCGTATCCGAAACGATGAGCGAGACCAGCAACCCATTTTGGGCTGTTTTCCTGGGTGAGCACCTGGGCCTGCAGACGAGCTGGACGCAAGTCAATGGCATGGGCGGGGCATCGACGGTGGCCGGCATCGTGCGCGCGGCGTCAGCCATCCGCGATGGCCTGTGCAGCACCGTGCTTGTGGTCGCTTCCGACGCGCAGTCCAGCTATCCTGCCACCGAGCAGGGCGGGCCGCGCTGGGAGTTTCAGTATCCGGTAGGCTTGCGCGGTCCCACGGGCGTGTTCGGCATGCTGATGCATCGCTACGAGCACCAGTACGGGCTGAAATACGAAGCCCTAGCCAAACTCGCAGTTACCCAGCGCAACCACGCGCTGATGAATCCCAACGCCACGGCGAAGCTTAAGGCGCCGTTGACTGAGAAAGAGTACCTCGATTCAAAGTTCGTCTCCACGCCCTTGCGCGTACTGGACAGCGTGATGGTGTGTGACGGCGCGAATGGCGTGCTCGTCACCTCCACGGAGAACGCGAAGCGCCTCGGCATCAAGAAAGCGGTCTACCCCGTGGGATACGGCGAGGTGACCAACTACAAGGTGGATGACCTGCTGGCCGACATCACCGAAAGCGGCTTCACGGTCGCTGGCCCGCGCGCGCTCGCCCAGGCGGGCCTGACGCCCCAAGACATCCGGATGTTCCATCCCTACGACGATTTCCTGATCGCCATTCTGCTGCAGCTCGAACAGATCGGGTTCTGCGGCAAGGGTGAAGGATCCGACTTCATTCTCAACACCGACTTCAGTCACAAGGGCAGATTGCCGCTCAACACCGGCGGCGGGCAGATCTCTGCCGGGCAGCCCGGCTTGGCGGGCGGCGGCGTGAACCTGGTAGAGGCCGTGCGGCAGATGTTCGGCGAGGCAGGCGAACGCCAAGTGAGCGATCCGCGCAACGCCATGGTGACCGGCATCGGCTCGATTCCCTTTGGCAGGAACTGGAGCTGTTCCAACGTGATGATCCTGGAGCAATGACATGAGCGAAATCAAGACAGAACCCAAGAAGCCCGTGCGCCCGCTGCCGCGGCCGGACATCTACACGAAGACCGCCCCGTTCTGGGAGGCGGCGAACGAGGGAAAGCTGCTGTTGCAGTACTGCAAGGACAGCGGCAAGTACCAGTGGTTTCCTCGCGCGGGCAGCGTGCACAGCGGCAAGCGCAACATTGAATGGCGCCAGGCTTCGGGCCGCGGAACGGTGTACTCGTATACGGTCAGCGTGGCGGCATGGCCGGGGCACGAAGACCGTGTCCCCTACACCTGCGCCTATGTGGAACTGGAGGAAGGCGTGCGCATCCTTGCGAACCTCTTCAACGTCAAGGCCGAAGACGTCAAGATCGGCATGCCCGTCAAGCTGATGTTTGAGCGCCTGTCCGAAAAGTTCAACTATCCGGCCTTTGAACCGGTCTGAAGGCGAATCATGAAGTTCGCTTCATTCCTCGCCTCGCATGCCGCAACCATGGGTGGCAAGGATGCCGTGGTCTGCGGCAAGGAGCGACTGAGCTTCGCGGAGTTGGACAACCAGACCACCCGGCTGGCCCAAGCATTGCGTGATCAGGCGAACGTGACGCCTGGGCAGCGAGTCGCGATCTACCTGCCCAATAGCGTCGCTTTCGTGCGAGCGTTCATCGCAGTGATCAAGGCGGGCGGCATCGCCGTGCCGGTGAATCTTCCGCTTTCCGTGCCGGAGGTCGCGCACATCCTCTCCGATTGCGCACCTCAAGCGGCCTTCATCGGCGAAGCCACGCGGGCCAATTTCACCCGTGCTGTCGAGGCAGGGGCGCGCATCCTCTCCATCGCGTGCGATCCGGGTTGCGAAGCAGACTTGCGGCAGGATGAGCTGTTGGACGCCGGCGAGCCGCGGGCACCGCTCGACATCCCTTTCGATGCCGATGCCTGCATGGTGGGCTACACCTCGGGGACAACGGGCCGCGCGAAGGGCGTGGTGCTCACCCAGTCCAACTACCTGTTCGTCAATGGATACCTGAATGGCTGGCATTGGCATCTGACGTCGAATGACCGGCACCTGTGCACCACGCCGTTGGCGCACCGTACCGGCATGGCGCGCCTGATGAACATGATCCTGCATGGCAGCACCCTCGTGGTAATGCCACGCTTCGATGTATCGGAAGCAACCCGGCTGGTTCGGGAGGAACGCATCACGGTCTTCGGGATGGTACCGACCGTCGGGCGGATGATGCTCCAGGAGGTGGAGGCGCGACCCGAGGATTTCGCGTCATTGCGCGTTGCCCTGGTGACCGGTGAGGCGTTTCCCCTGGACGTGAAGCGCCGGCTTTGCGATGCGCTGCCGCAAGTACGCTTCTACTCGTTCTATGCCATGACCGAGGCGGGCGCCATTGCCTGGCTCAACAGCGATGAGCAATTCACTCACCCTGACTCGGTCGGGCGCGTGTGGCCCGGAGTGGATGTCAAACTGGTTGGCGACAGCGGAGAGCAAGTCGCGGTGGGCCAAGTCGGAGAGATCTGGGTAAGAAGCGGGGAGCCGGGTTGCTTCTCGACGATGCGCGAATACTTCCACCGTCCGGAAGACACAGCCAAGACCTTGCGCAACGGATGGGTGGCCACGGGCGACATGGGGCGGTTCGACGAGGGCGGCTACCTGTACCTGATGGACCGCAAGAAGGACATGGTGCTCTCCGGTGGCTACAACATCTATTCGAAAGAAGTTGAGCAGGCCATCCAGGCCCATCCGGCGGTTCGTGACGCCGCAGTGATCGGCGTTCCCGATCATTTGTTCGGCGAAGCCGTTGCCGCCTACGTGGAACTGGATGACGGCGCTCATCTGGACGCGCAGGGCGTCATCGACCATTGCAGGGAACGCATTGCGAGCTACAAGAAGCCCAAGTACGTCTTCTTCGTTGCGGCGCTGCCTCGCAACAGCACTGGAAAAGTGTTGAAGACCCAGTTGCGCGAACTGTATCGCTCCGAAACCACCGCCGCCTGAAAGCGGCCCCACGCATTCCATACACATGTCTTACGTATCTCCCTGGATGACCCCTGAGCTCGAAATGCTGCGGGATGCTGCTCATCGCTTCTTCGAAGCCGAGTTCGTGCCCAACGAGGAGCGCTGGGCCAAGGATCTGCTGATGGACCGCGATGCCTGGAACAAGGCCGGCGCCATGGGGCTTCTGTGCGCGAGCATCCCGGAGGAATACGGCGGAGGCGGTGGAACGCTGGCCCACGACATCGTGGTGTTCAGCGAACAGGCGCGCAGCATCATCGGGAGCTTCAGCAATACGGTCCACAGCGGCATCGTGGCGCACTATCTCTTGCACTACGGAACCGAGGAGCAGAAGCTGCGCTGGCTGCCCAAGATGGCGAGCGGCGAGTATGTAGGTGCCATTGCCATGTCCGAGCCCGATGCGGGGTCCGACCTGCAATCGATCAAGACCCGTGCCCGTCGCGATGGCGACGCGTATGTGATTGATGGTGCCAAGACGTTCATCACGAATGGCTATCACGCCAATCTGGTCTGCGTCGTGGTCAAGACCGACCCGGGCCAGGGCGCGAAGGGAATTTCGATCGTCGTCGCCGAGACCGACGGACTGGAGGGTTTCCGTCGCGGCCGCGTACTGGAGAAGATGGGTAACAAGGGATCGGACACCGCGGAGCTGTTCTTTGACGGGTGTCGGGTTCCCGTCGAGAACCTGCTTGGCCCGACCGAAGGAATCGGCTTCTCGCAACTCATGGCCCAGCTTCCCGTGGAGCGTCTCTACATCGCGATGAATGCGGTGGCGCAGATGGAACGGGCGGTGGCGCTCACGAGGGACTACGTCCTTTCGCGGCGCGTGTTCGGCAAGAACCTGTCTGAACTCCAAAATACTCGCTTCAAGCTGGCCGAGTGCCAGACCGAAGCCACGGTCGCACGGGCGTACGTCGACAATTGCGTGGTACAGGCACTCAGCGGAGACCTTGACAATGCCGGCGCCGCAATGGCCAAGTTGTGGGCCACGCAGAAGTGCGTGGAAGTGGTGGACCGTTGCCTGCAAATGCACGGCGGCAATGGTTTCATGATGGAGTATCCGATCGCCCGCATGTACACGAACGTGCGGGTTGGTCCGATCTACGGCGGGTCGAACGAGATCATGAAAGAGATCATCGCGCGTTCACTGCTGTAAGCCGGCGAGGGGAGTGCTCTGCTCACTCTCGCCCCCTCTCTCCGCCAGCAGGATGTGGAGACATTCCGGCTGCCGCCTCGTCGGCGTGCACGCGCCAACCTAAAAGGTGAGGCCGCATGAGGTGGCCAGTGCTGACGTAGTAGAGGCAAGTTGCTTCATCGCAGACTTTGCGCATAGCATCGTTATTTGCCGCGGCCGCTGCGGTGCTCTGCACACTCAGTCGACCTCATCGCCGGCCATACCCACACCCAGCTCGCTGACCTTGTGCAGCATCTTCAGCAGCTTCTTATGCTCTGCGCCCAAGAGCTGAGCCAGCCGGTGCTCGTGGAGGGCGAAGCGTCGCTTGAGTTCCGCGAGCAGCTTGTGCCCTTTGGGCGTCAGCACGATTCGGCGATTGCGCTTGTCGGTGTCGCAGACCAGCCGCTGAGCAATCCCGAGCTCTTCGAGCTTGTTGAGGATCGGCACGATGCGCGGCCGCTCGACGGCTAGAAGCTCCGCCAGTTCGGCCTGCGTGATCTCTGGGTTGTCAGCCGTGACCGCCATGGCCGAGAACTGCACGAGTGTTAATGCCTTGTCGCCAAAAGCCTTGTAGATGTCTTGGAACACCGCCATCTGGGCGCGGCGGATCGAATAGCCGATCGTCCCTTCTAAAAAGCTCATGTCGGTGAGGCGCATGCGGCCTGGTTTACTCGTTGCCATGGGGTCTGGTTTCGATTGAGGTTTGTCTAGATGTTGTTTTGATAGTATCAATATCGAAATTCAGGCCATCGGGAACCTCGAAGGTATTGGCCATGCTGCTCGACAGCACGGCCACCAGCGTGGATCGCGATGGCATTGCGCGCCTTTATCGCACCGCAATGCCGTCGCGACCGCCTGTTGGCCGATACGGGACATTGGCAATCGAACCTGTCAGTTGGCAGCTACCAGCCACCTTCGTGGGCCGGGATGGTGCTGAGCTCGGACGGCGCCGGGGAGCTAATCACCTGCGTAGAAGATGCGGGTGGCGAGGAACCTGAGCGTGCGCGACCTGACGGTGAACCGATCCATAGCGGAAGTTTGGCCAGGACACCATATTCGCTGACCCGCATGGAGCACATGCTCGTCAGCCGCAAGCCGTAGCACGCGAGGTGCTCACTCCCTGAAACTGTCGATCCGCGCACCGAGCAGCGCCCGGGCCTCGGCGCGTACCTCCGCGTACGGAAGCACCAGTTGGCGTACGACCAGCCCGTGTGCCAAGGACAGCAGCTGTTCTGCTTCGTGCTGCGGGTCGAGGGATTTCTTGAACTCCTCCACTTTCACGGCGTCACGGATTAACCGGGCCCAGAAGCGTTCCTGCCGCTCGTAGCGCGTCCTTTGATGCGCCGACAACTCATCGTTGCGCGTGCTGGCGGCGAGGTAATTGATCCAGAAGCGCCAGAAACGGTCCCTTGGGCTGCGGCAGACATAGCCGAACACTAGGCGTCGCAACTGAGCGGAGGGCGATCCGCAGTACTGTTCCCAGTCCGACGGGAGCTCGTAGGCGCTTTCCAGCGCCGCAATGACCAGGCTCTGCTTGTTGCCGAAGTGATAGTTGATCGTGCCTGTGGAAAGGCCCGCGGCGTCGGCCACCTGCCTCATGCTGAGGCCTTCGATACCGTGCTCAGAGATCAGGTCGTAGACCGTTTCGAGCACGTGGTGCCGTGTGCATTCCTGGCCGGGGCGCGGACGCGCTCGGCGGGCAGAAATGGTCAGAGTTGTTTCGCTCATCAAATGCCAATTGTCAGTGGACGAGGCTGCCCGAGGTAGGCGATGGCGTCGTGAGTTTGTCTGACGCCATGTGAGATTTCGTTGATCGCGCAACTGAGCGCGAGCAAAAAGCGACTTAGTCGTGCTCTTTGCCGGGTTTACCCGTCTTTGACATCGGTAATGTCGTTATCTATATTTGGTCGGCATGCAGATTAGTGATGCGGCCCCAAGCAGGAGACAGTTTTGAAGTCCTCTCAAGTGCAGATTTGGATAGCTCGAGGTGTGTTGCGCCAAGTAGCGGCCGATGTCTTGGAGGTGCGGGCGCCTTGCTCGGCTTGCCGGCAAGGGCAGCAGCGTTCCCGAGCCGATAAGTAACCCTGATCGTGCCGTCTCCTCCAGGTGGCGGATTGGACCCGGTTGCGCGAGCTCTGGCCCAAGAACTGGGCTCCATCTGGAAGCAAGCGGTGGTCGTCGAGAACCGCACCGGTGCATCAGGCTTGATTGGAACGACGGCGATTCTCAACGCCCCGCCGGATGGCCATACCCTGCTTCTGGTGAACGAGTCGATCGTGGTTGGCAATCGTTTCGCTTTCAAGAAGCTGCCCTACGATCCCGACCGCAGCTTCACGCTGCTGACTCGCTTGGTGGAGTCCGAGGATGTTCGTGAACTGCAACTGCGGGAACACCGCCGCTTGAAGAAGGCCGCGGATGCGGCAGGAATCAAGCCCCAATTAGAGCCCCACTCGGGACCAAAACCAGGAAGGAGACAACGCCATGAGCACCTTGAAAGTCAACGGCAAGAGCGTCAATGTCGACGTCGACGTCGACGCCGACACCCCACTGCTGTGGGTGCTGCGCGAAGAGCTGCAGCTCACCGGCACTAAGTTCGGCTGCGGCATGGCGCTGTGCGGGGCCTGCACCGTGCATGTGAACGGGCAGCCCGTTCGCTCCTGCTCCACACCGCTGTCGGCGGCGATCGGCAAGAGCGTGACCACCATCGAAGGTGTGGGCAGCACCAAAACCGGCAAGGCCGTGCAGGCAGCCTGGGTGGCGCACGATGTGCCGCAATGCGGCTACTGCCAGTCCGGCCAGATCATGAGCGCCTGCGCGCTGCTGTCCAAGAACACCAAACCCAGCGGCGGCGACATCGACAGTGCAATGAGCGGCAACATCTGCCGCTGTGGCACTTACAACCAGATCCGCGCGGCGATCCAGGACGCTGCAGTCACGCTGCACAGGAAGGCGTGATCATGGAAACCATCCTCACCCAACGCAGAGCATTCCTGCAAACCAGCGGTGCCCTGGTCATCAGCTTCACGCTGCCGGCCGCCGGCCGCGCGGCCGGCGCGCCGGCTGTCGCCAATGGGGCTGCCTCGATCCCGATGGGCGCCTTCCTGCGCATTGGCGCGGACAACCGTGTCACCGTGGTCTGCGGCCAGTCCGAGATGGGTCAGGGAGTCTTCACGGCCATACCCATGATGGTGGCCGAGGAGCTCGACGCCGACTGGCCGTTGGTGTCAGTGGAAAATGGCGTCGACAAGACGCTGACCAATCCGATTTTCAAGTTCCAGGGGACGGGCGGTTCGAGCAGCGTGCGCGGCTTCTGGATGCCCCTGCGCACCGCTGGCGCCGCCGCGCGGCAGATGCTGGTGTCGGCCGCTGCGGCGCAGTGGCAAATCGATGCGTCGCAACTGCGCACCAACAAGAGCTTCGTGCTCGGCCCGGGGGGCAGGAGTGCGTCGTACGGCTCGCTCGCCGAGGCTGCTGCCAAGCTGCCGGTGCCCGAGAAGCCCACACTGAAAAACCCCTCTGACTTCAGGATTCTGGGCAAGTCGCTCAGTCGCCTAGACACGGCGGCCAAGACCAACGGCACAGCACGCTATGGCATTGACGTGCAACTGCCCGGGATGCTGGTCGCGGTAATGGCCCGGACGCCGCTCGCGGGCGCTAAGCCCAAGGCGGTGAACGAGGCCAAGGCACTGGCCATCAAGGGCGTCAAGCAGGTCGTCACGCTGCCGACCGGTGTGGCGGTGCTAGCCACCGGCTACTGGGCCGCGAAGAAGGGCCGCGACGCGATGGCTATTGATTGGGACCTGGGCGGCGACGGTAGCTTGAACAGTGCCGCGGTGACGCAGATGCTGGACGAAGGCGCGCGCCAGGCCGACGCCGTGGCGCGCAAGCTGGGCAGCGTCGAAGCGGTCCCCGGCACCAAGATCGAGGCACGCTACGAAGTGCCGTACCTGGCCCATGCCTGCATGGAACCAATGAACTGCACGGTCTGGGTCCGGGGCGACGAGGCCGAAGTCTGGATCGGCACGCAAGGCCCAGGTCCGCAGCAGGGCGTTCTGGCCGGCGTGCTCAAAACCACGCCGGAAAAGATCAAGATCAACATGCAGTTGCTGGGCGGCGGTTTCGGGCGGCGCTTTTCGTTCGATGCCTCTACCGATGCGGCGCTGTTGTCCAAGGCCGCTGGCGTGCCGGTGAAGCTGGTGTTCACACGTGAAGACGACATGGCGGCGCAATTTTACCGGCCGGCATCCGTGGCACAGATGGAGGGCGTGGTCAGCGGCAGTAGCCTGGCGTCCCTCAAGGTCGGCGTGAGCTCGCCCTCGATCGGTGTGAGTTCTGGAACGAAGGTGGGGCCAGGCGAAGTAGACAGGTTGGCGATGGAGGGCTTGGCCGACCACCCCTACGATATTCCCAACCAGTTGCTGGCCTGGGGTCGCAAGGAGCCTGGTCCGAAGGTCTGGTTTTGGCGCTCCGTGGGGCACTCGCAGAACGGCTTTTTCACCGAAAGCTTTATTGACGAGCTCGCCTACGCGGCCAAGCAGGACCCGTACGAGTTCCGCCGCTCCATGCTGGGCAAGTCGTTGCGCCACAAGGGCGTTCTGGAACTGGCCGCCGAGAAGGCCGGCTGGGGCGCGCCCTTGCCGAAGGGCCGCGCTCGCGGCATTGCGGTCGTTTCCTCGTACGGCAGTTACGCGGCCGAAGTGGCCGAGGTGTCGCTCAACAGCGATGGCTCGCCGCGCGTGCATCGGGTCGTCTGCGCCGTCGACTGCGGCCAGGTGGTGAACCCGGAGATCGTGCATCGCCAGGCAGAGGGCGCCATTGTCTACGGGTTGACGGCCGCGCTGTACGGGAGGATCACCTACAAGGATGGTCGCGTCGAGCAAACCAATTTCCACCAGTATCCGATGCTTCGCATGCATGAAATGCCCAAGGTGGAAGTGCACATCGTTCCCAGCACCGAGGCGCCCGGCGGCATGGGCGAGCCCGGTACGCCGCCGATCTCGCCGGCCGTGACGAATGCGCTGTTTGCGCTGACCGGCAAACGTGTGCGCTCTCTGCCGATTGACCCGGCTCAATTCAAGGCGTGACGAATGAGAACACCAAGGGGGCGCCCCGGCGTCCCTTCGCATGCACTGGAAAATTTTTCGGAGACTTCATGAAAAGCAAAATCAAAACCTCGGCCTTGCTGGGGGCCGCTGGCGGCGGCGCCAATGGTGAGCCTGGGCGCATGCGCATGGCGGCCTATCGATTCGCCACGGTGGCGGGGATTCTGGCGCTGTCCACCGGCTTGGCAAATGCCCAGACGGCCGACGACCTCAAGGCGGATGGCCGGACCGGCGAAAGCGTGTTGACTTACGGCATGGGTTATGGCCAGCAGCGCTATTCGAAGCTGGACCAGATCAACAAGCGCAACGTCAAGAAGCTCGTTCCCACATGGTCACTTTCGCTGGAAAACGATTTCGGCGAGCAGGCCCAGCCTTTGATCCACGACGGCGTGATGTACGTGAGCAACGCCAAGTGGACAGTGGCGATCGATGCGGTCACCGGCAAGCAGCTCTGGCGCACGGCCGTGGACTTTGATCCCGACACTCCCCGCGTGGTGTGCTGCGGTGTCTCAAACAAGGGGGTGGCGCTCTACAACGGCCTGGTGCTGCGTGGCACGCTAGATGCCTACATGGTGGCGCTCGATCAGAAGACGGGCAAGGAAGTTTGGAAAACCAAGGTCATCGACTGGAAGGAGGGTTACTCCATCACCAGCGCTCCGATCGTGGCCAACGGAGTGCTGATCACCGGCGTGGCGGGCGGCGAATTCGGGATCCGGGGTTTTCTCGCGGGTTACGACCCGGCAACGGGCAAGGAACTGTGGCGCGGCTACATGGTGCCCGCGCCGGGCGAGAAGGGTTCGGAAACCTGGCCGGTGCCCGACCAATACCAGCGCGGCGGCGGCAGTACCTGGATCACCGGCTCCTATGACGCTGAGCTGGACCTCCTCTACTGGGGTACCGGCAACGCCGGGCCCTGGAATGGAACCATCCGCAAAGGCGACGCCCTGTACACCGCCTCCATGGTCGCGGTGCGGCCCAAGACCGGCGAGATGGTGTGGCACTACCAGTTCACGCCGGATGACGTGTTCGACTATGACGGCGTGTCGGAGCCTATCCTCGCCGACATCAAGCTGCAGGGGACGCCGCGCAAGGTCCTGATGCAACTCAACCGCAATGGCTTCGCCTACGTGCTGGACCGTGCCAACGGCAAGCTGCTTGCCGCCAATCCCTTTGAAAGGATCAACTGGGCCAGCCATGTGGACATGGCCACGGGGCGTCCGGTCGAAACCGACATTCCCAGGCGCATGCGTGCGGGCGAGACGCTGGACCTCTGGCCCAGCAGTGCCGGCGGGAAGAATTGGCAGCACGCCGCGTTCAATCCGGAAACAGGATTGCTCTACACCAACACGATTCACATGGCTTCGAGCTGGAAGTCGGTGCCTATGCCCCCGCACAAGCTGGGCGTGCGCTACATGGGGGTGCAGGACATCAAGCTCAACTACGTGCCAGAGGCCCGTGGCTTCATCAAGGCCATCGATCCGCTGACGGGCAAGTCGAAGTGGGAAGTCCCGCTGACCGACCACGCGAATTGGGCGTCCATGATCGCCACCAGGAGCGGCCTGCTCTTCACGGGACGGCAAACGGGGGAGTTCCAGGCGTTCGATGCCGACACGGGCAAGCAGTTGTGGCAGTTCCAGACCGGCTCCGGCATCAACAGCAACCCCGTCACCTGGGCGCAGGACGGCAAGCAGTACGTGACCGTGTTGACCGGACTGGGCGGGATAGGGCGCAGGTTCATGGGCGAGCACGGCAAGAACGTTCCGCTCGGCGGCTCGGTGTGGACCTTCGCCCTGCCTGACTGACGTCCGCGCATCATGAGATATCGTTTCTTACTGACATATTGCGCGTTGCTGGTACTTGCGACGCCACCCATCGCCCGTGCACAGGCCGGCGCGGCAAACTTTGCCAAGGAGGAAGTAGCCACTGGCGCCAAGTTGTACGCGCAGCACTGTTCTGTGTGCCATGGCGCCAGGATGGCCGAGCCGGGTGGAGGCTTCTTCGACCTGCGTACCTTTCCGAAAGCGCAGCGCTCGCGTTTCGTCACTTCGGTGAGCAACGGCAAGAACAGCATGCCGCCGTGGCGAAGCCTGCTGACGCCCGAGCAGATCGGGATGCTGTGGGCGTATGTGGCCACGGGGGACAGCTCTCCATGAGGCGCCGTTCGTTGATCGCCGCCGGCGGCCTGCTGATGGCTCGATGGGGTAGCGTCTCAGCCGGCGCCGGCGAATTGACCGTGTTGAGCCTGACCTCGATGCAGCCTGTCGTGGACGATCTTGTGCGAGCCTTCGAGAACGCCACGGGTCAGACCGTGGCGGTGAAATACACGCAAGCCTCCCAGCTCAAAGCCAGGCTGCATGGCCCTGATCATCCCGATCTGGTGGTGGCGCCGGCCGAACTGATCGACTTGCTGGATCACGAAGGTGCCATGCAAAGCGGAACTCGTCAGCCGGTTGGCCGGGTGGGCGTGGGCGTGGCGGTTCGTCGCGGCGATTCTGGAGTCCGCGATTTCTCCAGTGCTGCTCGCCTTCGCCAGGCGCTCATGGATGCGAAATCACTGGTCTATGCCGATCCGAAGGATAGTGCGGAAGGCCTGCGCGCCAGGGCCGTCATCGACCGCCTCGGCCTGGCAGCCGAGTTGCGAGCGAAAACGCAGTTGGGCAGTGGATCGAATCCCATCGCGGCTGTTGGATTCGGCGATGCCGAACTGGGTTTGCATGCCATCGACCGTATTCTTGGGACGCCTGGCCTGCTGCTCGCCGCGCCGGTACCGGCTGAGCTGCAGGAGTGGACGCGTTACGACGCCGCAATGGTCGTTGAGGCGGCCAACGCGGCCGACGCTCGCCGGTTGATGCAGTTCCTGGCCAGCGACGCCTCGAAGTTGCGCTTGTCGGTGCGTGGCATCGAGCCGGCGCTCTGATCGCCGGGCGCATGGAAGGTCGAATGCTGCAGCGGGTATTGGCCATTTGCGGGGCAGAAACGGCCGGGCCTGGAAACTGCCATTGTCCCGGAAGCCATTGCTGCCCGGTTGCGAGGCCGAGGCGTACCTGCGGTCCAGCAAGTTGTTCACCTGCACGAAGACCTTGCTGTACAGCGAGAAGCGAAGCCACTCGACCGCGTAGGTGAAGGGGTTGCCGCGCGCCAGCTGATACACCCATTCGGCACCAGATTCCTGCAGCTTCCACAGCGGGTAGAGCGCGGACGAGATGAAGTACATCGGGAAGATGACGAAGTTCATCGTGCCGGCGAAATTCTCCAGCTGCTTGATGTGGACCAACAGCAGCAGTCCCAGCGCGCCCAGCATCAGGGCACCGCAGATGAGGGTGCCCAGCACGTGGACGCCGGCCCACGAGCACACCGGGATGTCGGTGCCGAGCGCCAGCGCCACGGCCACGAACGCAAGCGCCTGCAGCACCGACAGCAGCGCGGTCGCGCACAGCTTGCACATGAGCAGCCAGGCGGGCGGCAGCGGAGCCGTGAGCAGCAGCCGCATCGATCCCATTTCGCGGTCGTAGCGTCGCCAGCGAGGACTGCATGCCGTTGAACAGCAGCACCATGCCGATCAGGCCGGGCACGATGTAAACATCGTACGAAGTGTAGGTGTCATAGGGCTCGACGATCGCAATCCCAAAGACATTGCGAAAGCCGGCCGCGAACACCATCAGCCACAGCAGCGGAAGCACCAGCGCCGAGATCAGCCGGCCAGTCTGTTGCATGAACTTCAGCAGCTCGCAGGTGACGATCGCGCCCAGCGCGTGCAGGACCGGGCCGCGGCGGCAGATCGCCGTCTCGGCTTCATCCTCCGGGACCGACGCCTGTCTGTGCGCTGGCGCCAGCGGTTCGGGCATGCGCCTGTGTGGCGATTTGCTCATCGCGCCACGTTGCACTCCACCGGCACCTGCTCGATGATCCCCTGCCCATCGGTCAGGAGCATTGGCTGGCGCAATTGCCCATCCCAGGCGCGAAAACTCAGCGAGACGCCTTTGGAACCACTTGGCGAGCACCTGAGCCCAGGCTGCGGGTGGCCCCATCGGCGCGGCCACCGCGATCGCCGCGAGTGCGTTGCCGGCGATCCACGCCGCCCTGGCCGGCGTCAATTATCTTGACCGCCGTGTTGCCTCACGAGGGAATGTCACCCGGCGGCTGGTTGTCGTTTGATCTTCCTTTTCAATTCTTTAGTTGAAGGCTGTGGGCATGTGGGCGAAGGCTGCGACCGTGGGCGCATCGTCCACCTGTCCATGGCCTGCCGGGCGCGAAGCGCCACCCGGCCCCCCTCGGCATCGCGCAAGTTGGTCGACTGCGTTCAGACTTCGGCCGGCACTGCGTCAGCCTTGTGCAAACCGCCCAGGACCAATTCGGTGACGCGCGCGCTGCGCCAGGCCTTCACCCGGCGCTGCAGGGTCCGCGACCAGACGAACCATCAAGGCCTTGGGCTGCTTGCGATGCGTCGGACCTACCTCGCCTTCCATCCAGGCCGACGACAAGCCTTGAAGGAAAGTTGCAACATCGGCTGCACTTCTCGACTTCACTTCAGTCGGCACGCCGTGGGCCGCGATCTCGCTCAACGCCTGCTGTGCGCTGCGGATTTCCTGCAGCAGTCGCACCGGGGTCGAGTCGTTTGAATTGCGCCGTCAGCTTCTCCTTGATCGCCGGCACGACACCCCTGTGAGCAACAATCCTTTCACATGGGGTCGCCGGCGCGAAGTAGACCTTGTGCACGTGAGCGCCGTCGCGCGTCTTGGACTTCAGCTTGAATGACGGTTGGAAGAAGTTGATGTACAACCGCGACGACTCGTACAGCCGTGCCAGGGCCTTCGTAGCTTCGCGACCGCTCAGGCGGCCATAGCCGACTAGGCGCCGCACGACGACACCGTTCTTCTGCTCCACCCAGGCCTGCTCGTTCTTCTTGTAGGGCCGTGATCGCGTCTTCTCAAGCCCGCGCCCTTGCAATAGTCGAACACGGCCTGGCTCATAAAGGTGCTGTCATTGTCCGAGTCGATGCCGAGCATCTCGAACGGCAGATCGGCCGTCACCTTTTCGAAGGTTTCGATCACCAGCATCTGGTCGCGCATCCTCATCGCCACGCACTCCGTCCAACCGCAGGCGATGTCGGTCAGCGTCAGGGTTTGAACGCAGTCACCGTCCGTCTTCGGGCCGCCGCAGTGTTCGACCATGTCGATCTCGAAGAAGACTGGCGCCGGGTCGCGCCAGTCTGCAAACGTGCGTACCGGAATGCTGCGCCTGATGGCCACGCCTACGCCAGTGCGGCGCCTGCGCTTCCCGTCGATTTGCGAAGGGCGATGGGATCGTGAGTTTGTCTGACGCCATGTGAGATTTCATTGATCGAACAACTAAGCGCCAGCAAAAAGCGACTCGGGGGTACTAGTTTTCGGGTTTACCCGTCTTTGACATCGATAACGACGTTATCTATATTTGGTCTGCGTGCAGATTAGTGATGCGGCCCCAAGCAGGAAACAGTCTTGAAGTTCTCTCAAGTGCAGCTTTGGATAGCTCGAGGTGTGTTGCGCCAGGTAGTGGTCGATGCCGGGCTGTTGTGGCCAGTGCACCTGCCGGAGAGCGATGCACAACAGTCTTGCAGATGCTGGCATGCCAAGTGGGCGAGTCGACATCCGAATGTGATGCTGCCAAGGGCGTAGCCGAATTCAATCCCTGTTAAGGAGATAAGCATGAACTTGATCCGAAGAAACGTATGTCTTGGAGGTGCGGGCGCCTTGCTCGGCTTGCCGACAATGGCAGCAGCGTTCCCGAGCCGGCAAGTAACCCTGATCGTGCCGTCTCCTCCAGGTGGCGGATTGGATCCGGTTGCGCGAGCTCTGGCCCAAGAACTGGGCTCCATCTGGAAGCAAGCGGTGGTCGTCGAGAACCGCACCGGTGCATCAGGTTTGATTGGAACGACGGCGATTCTCAACGCCCCGCCGGATGGCCATACCCTGCTTCTGGTGAACGAGTCGATCGTGGTTGGCAATCGTTTCGCTTTCAAGAAGCTGCCCTACGATCCCGACCGCAGCTTCACGCTGCTGACTCGCTTGGTGGAGTCCGAGTATTACTTGGTTGCTCACGCAAGTGTGCCTGCCACGAACCTTGCCGAACTCGTCAAGCTTCCTGAGTCGGTGAAGAAGTCATTCTCATACGCTAGTTGGGGGCAGGGCAGCACACCCAACCTTCTTTTCGAAACGATGAACCAGCTCGCAGGGACGCAGTTTGTCGGTGTCCCGTACCGTGGCGTTGCGCCGGCCATGCTTGCGATGATTTCCAACGAGGCGCAACTTGGAATCGCCACTTTGGGCTCCGGCAGGGAGCACTTCAAGATGGGGACTCTCAAACCTTTGGCAATCATGGCGCGCAAGCGGTCGAGTGAGTATCCCACTGTGCCGACGACGCTCGAGCTTGGCTACCCGGATCTGATGGCTTCGCTGTGGTTCGGCATGGTAGGACCGGCAGGGATGCCAAGCGCCCTAGCGGCCTCGATCGTGGCGGACATCCGTATGGTCCTCGACAACCCCGACGTCGTTAGAAGGTATTCGATTCTGCAGAACTACACGATCACGCAGGGCGGAACTGCAGACTTCGCGGAACGGATTAAGAGGGATACAACCATCTTCGGAAATTTGGCGAGGATCTCTAAGCTGGAGCCCCAATAGTCAAAGGGCAACAAGCATGTATGAGTTCAACGAGCAGACCAAGGCTGTGGTTGATTTGGTCCACCGGCTAGTAGCGCAACATCAAATGCCGCTGGAGCGGCGGATGCTGCGCGGGGAAACGCTGACCCTGAAGGACTACGAACCAGGGATGCTGGCGGCCAAAGCGGTTGGGCTCTGGGCATTGCGGGCACCGCCGCAATTCGATGGGGCGCAACTATGCTTGGTCGATCGCCTGGCTGTCATCGAAGAAAACTCACGCTGCCTCACTCCGCTGCGTTTCGGCGGACACACTTTCCAATCGCTGTTTGCGCTGACCGGGGTGCAGAAGGAGCGCTATCTCGATCCCATCCTGGCCGGGCATAAGCATTGGAGCTTCGCTCAGACTGAACCTGGCGGCGGCGCCGACCCGGCGCGCGCCGTGGCCACGACAGCACGTCGCGATGACCAGGGCTGGATTCTCAACGGTTCGAAGATCTGGATCACGGCCTTCGACGAGGCCGACGTTGTGTTTGTCGTGGCTCGAACCGACAAAAGCGCCGGAATCAAAGGCATGTCGATGTTCGCGGTGGAGAAAGAAAATCCCGGGCTTATCGCACGTGAGGTCCCAATGCTTGGTGGAATGAAGACCCATCAGCTCACATTCGACGATTGCCTGGTCGACGATTCATCGCTCTTAGGCGCCGAGGGACACGGCCTCGAAGGAGCTCAGATCGGATTGACGTCCGCCCGTTTTGAGGTGGCTGCTAGCGCGCTCGGCGTGGCGCAGAGGGCCTACGAAATGATGGTCTCCTACGCCAAGGACCGCGTCGCGTTTGGCGGGCCCCTAGCGGACAAGCAAGCGGTGCAGACCATGGTGGTGGATTCGTGGATCGAGCTCCAGCAAAACCGGTTGATGCTGTATCGCTGCGCGGAAAGATCTGACGGTGACCGTGAGATGCGCATTGAGGCGGGTCTCGTGAAGATGCAATGTACCGAGATGGTAGGCCGCATCCTGGATCGCGCTATTCAGGTGCATGGGGCGGCCGGGTGTACATACGAATCTCCTCTGGCGTGGTGGTACGACCGCCAGCGTATGGCGCGAATCTACGAGGGCCCGACCGAGGTTCACAAGTACCGGGTCCTAGCCCGTCACCTGCTGTCATGACCAAACCACTGAAGGGCGTGACGGTCATCGAGATGGCAGGGCTCGGTCCCGGGCCGTGTGCGGGGACTCTGCTCGCCGATGCCGGAGCATCGGTGATCCGCGTCGAGGGCCGGCGGACACCCGCACTGAGCAGCCCGGTGGAAGAGTCCAAGGACCCTTATTCACGCGGCAGAAGAATCGTCACGCTCGACTTGAAGCAGGCCCAGGGCGTTGAAGCGATGCTTCGATTGGTTGAGCGCGCGGACGCGCTCATCGAGGGCTATCGCCCGGGGGTCATGGAGCGACTGGGACTAGGGCCGGACGCATGTCTCGCGCGCCGTCCGAGCTTGGTGTATGGCCGCGTTACGGGATGGGGCCAGTCCGGACCTTTGGCACATTCCGCGGGGCACGATATCAACTACATCGCCATTGCAGGCGCACTGCATGCAATTGGAACGGCAGGATCGCCCGTGGTGCCCCTGAACTTGGTCGGTGACCTAGGCGGCGGTGGCGCCATTCTGGCGTTCGCGATTGCCAGTGGCCTATTGCAGGCGGCTAGGACCGGATGCGGAGAGGTGATTGACGTGGCCATGACCGACTGCGCTGCGTTTCTTATGGCTCCGTTCTATGCGCGTCTCGCGGCGGGGACGTGGCTTGACGAGCGTAGCGCGAATATTGCCGATGGCGGTGCGCCGCACTACAGCGTGTACCGATGCAATGACGGCCGCTTCATTGCAATGGGGCCGCTTGAGCCGAAGTTTTGGGATGCATTCGTGAAGCGGATGGGTCTGGAGAGTGATTGCGCGATAACGCAACGCAACGACCCTGCAACGTGGCCGGCGCTGCGACGGCGCCTGCAGGAAATATTCGTTACGCGCACGCGGGATGAATGGGTAGGGCACTTCGATGGGGTCGATGCCTGTGTGTCACCCGTGCTCTGCATGCAAGAAGCGTTGACTCATCCGCACAACGTTGCGCGTGGAACCTTTGTCGATGCAAACGAAATACGAGTTCCGTGTGCGGTGCCTCGGTTTGGCGCCTCAGCATCGTCGCTTCCACCGGCACCGGTCCACTCGACCGGCGAAGTTCTGTCGGAGTTCGGGTTCTCGCGTGACGAAGTTGCCGAGATGCTGCGTCTCGGCGTGGCCGAATGAAATCCACCAACCAATAGGTTCATCAAGCATGGAAAATCTCAACCAAAGCATTCTCAATCTTGAAGGCAAGGTGGCCGTCGTCACCGGCGCCGGGCAAGGAGTTGGGGAGGCCATCAGTCACTTGTTCGCGGCGCACGGCGCCAAAGTCGTGGTCAATGACTTCTTTCTCGACCGGGCCAAGCGCGTTGCGAATGAGATCCTCGCCAGGGGCGGAAGCGCAATCCCCGTTCAGGCTGACGTGACCGATGCAACGAGCGTCGCGGAGATGATGCGGCAAGCATCGACACATTACGGTTCCATCGACATTCTGGTGAACAACGCAGGAAATTTCGGCGCGAATCCCAGCGAAGAGGTGACGCAACCCTTTTGGGAACACGGCAGGGACGTGTGGGGCGGCGTCGTCGACGTCAACCTGTTCGGTGTGATCAACTGCGTTTCGGCGTGCATCCCAAGCATGATCGAGAAGCGAGGCGGCCGGATAATCACGATCATTTCAGACGCCGCCCGAGTAGGGCAGGCAGGCCTGGAAATCTACTCTGCGGCGAAGGCAGGGTCGGCTGGCTTCATGCGAGCCATCGCTCACACGCTGGGCCGCTACCAGGTGACCGCCAACACCGTCTCGATCTCCGCAACCTCAACGCCCGCGCTGGAGGAGCGCTTCGCCAAGGACCCGGACCGGAAGAAGAAGGTCTTGGAGCGCTACATCATTCGGCGACTCGGCCAGCCGACGGACGTTGCAAACATGGTGCTGTTCCTCGCATCGGACGCCAGTTCCTGGATCACCGGCCAGACCTACCCGGTCAATGGCGGCTACACCCTATCGGTATGAACATGGACAACCAAGCTCAAGTCAGCATACAGCGCCAGGGCGCTACCCTGGTCATTTCCATCGACCGCCCGCACGTGAAGAACGCCATGGGCACGCAGGCTTCCGAAGAGATGTGCGCCGCACTGGACCTACTCGACAACGATCCGGATCTGGTGGTCGGCATTATCACCGGCACCGGCGGAAACTTTTGCACGGGTGCGGACCTGAAAGCGGCCGCTCGCGGAGAGCGCGCCATGACCGCAGGCCGCGGAGGCTTCGGCATTGTCCAGAAGCCCCCGCGCAAGCCGGTGATCGCTGCGGTGGAGGGCTATGCCATCGGAGGTGGCTTCGAGATCTGTCTGGCCTGCGATCTTGTTGTCGCGGCTCGCGATGCCAAGTTCGGCCTGCCTGAAGTGCGCAGCGGCGTCATGGCGATCGGTGGCGCCCTGTTACGCCTACCCAAGCGGGTACCGCGCGCCTTCGCCATGGAGGTCATCCTGGGTGGACAGTTCTACGACGCCGTCGACTTTCAGCGGCATGGGCTCGTGAACCGGATCACAGAGCCCGGTTTGGCCTTGCAGGAGGCGCAGCAATGGGCGTTGGCTCTTCAGGAAAACGCCCCGATCGCCCTGCTCTGCAGCAAGGAGGTTGTCGATCGAAGCGCGCATCTCTCCGATGATGAAGCCTGGAAAGCCCAGGAACCCATCGCCAGACGGGTGCTGGAGTCGCGCGACAGAGCGGAAGGTTTCGCGGCGTTTGCCGAAAAGCGCAAACCGCGGTGGACGGGACAGTAGAAACAGCGCCGGAGCTCATATGTTGACCTTTTTGAAACCAACGTTGTACGGAATATTCGAGGACGAGCCGGCGCGAGGCGCGTATCTCAAAGGCGGTCGTTGCCAGTGTGGCTACGTCTTCTTTCCTTGGCAGACGCTGGGATGCGAGCGCTGCGGCGACACGACATCACTGCAGCCCACCCAACTTGCTGGAGCAGGGGTCGTGCTCGCCAGCGTAATCGTGCACTTGCACGCAACGAACGATCGTCCGACCCCATTTGTGGTCGCGGCGGTGCGGCTGCACGATGGCCCGCTCGTGCGCACGCTTCTAGCGGAACGATCTGGCGGCGTGCCACGGATTCTTCCTCCCGGTCATCCAGTGGTCGCAGAACTCGTCGAGGTTCCCCAGCCGGGAAACCCTTCGTCGAGTGTGCTGGATCTGCGCTTTGTTGCTTCTAGCGAACAGTAAGGATATCCGTGAAGCTGCCTCTCTTGAGCTTTCGCCCGGTATATGTCATTGGTATTGGCTTTCATCGGTACCAAGCGCTGAGCGCCACCCCCTACGTGAACCTGGGGCTGACCGCCGCGCGCGAAGCGCTCGCGGACTCCGGCCTGCCCTGGGAGAGCGTCGACTCGGCGTTCGTCGCCACCGCGCTGCTTCCGATGGCGTCGGGCCGGCCTATGCTGCGTCATCTCGGCGCGACGGGCATTCCCATTGTTCACATCGAGAACGCCTCGGCATCGGGTTCTGCCGCGTTCCGCGCTGCGGTGCTGGACGTTGCCAGCGGCGTGAGTGACGTGTCGATGGTCATCGGCGTCGATAAGCCGGATCCTGTACGGCAGTCCGCGCGGGCAGAAGCCATCAACGGGCTGGACAATCTGGCCAACGATGCCATCGTTCCCTTCACCAGCTTCGCCCTGCGGGCTGAGGCGTACGCGCGGTCGTCTCGCTGCCAGGTGGCCGACATCGCGCTCGTAGCCGTTAAGAACCTAAGGAATGCCGCGAAAAATCCGTACGCACAGCGGCAGAAGGAGCAGACGCTGGAAGAGGTGCTGGCCGGCAAGCCGGTTGCTGGCATCTTCACGAAGCTGCAATGCACACCGGTTGGGGAGGGCGGCGCTGCCGTCATTGTTGCTTCGGAGGAAGCCTTAAAGAGGATCTCCGGTCCGGTTCGCCCCGTTCAAGTCCTGAGCTCGGCGGCTTCAAGCCAGTGCGCCAGTGGCGATCCGGCCCGTCACGATGTCGAGTTGACGCAGGCCACCGTCAAAAAAGCACTGGATCAGGCGAGCGTCAGCGTGCGCGAGCTCGATGTTCTGGAGTTTCATGATGCTTTCACCATCGAGGAAATTGAATACCTCGAAGCCATCGGCTATTGCGGCGCGGGACACGCGATTCCGATGCTCAAGGAGGGCGCTTTCGACATTGGGGGAGGCGCCGCCGTCAGCCCGTCTGGCGGCCTAATCGGCATGGGGCATCCAATCGGACCCACGGGGATCGGCCAAATCGGCGAGATCGTGCGGCAGTTGCGGCATGAAGCCGGGGAGCGCCAGCAGCCGCAAGCTCGGCTTGCCATGGCGCACATGGTCGGGTTGGGCGCCGTCTGTTACGCGCACGTGCTGCGCAGGCCTTGAGGTGGACGGCACCATGGCGCTAGACCCCACGTCGTTTCAAGTACTGCTGACCTCTGTGCAGCGGTTTGTGATGGAGCGCCTGCTCCCCAACGAGAACCATGTCGAGGAGTTCGATGAGGTGCCCTCTCAACTGATCTCGGAGATGAAGGAGTTGGGGCTCTTTGGCCTGTCCATACCTGAAGAGTATGGTGGCAGCGGGCTCTCCATGGCGCAGGAGTGTTGCGTAATCCGAGAGTTTGGCCGAACCGCTGCAGCGTTCCGATCCGTATTCTCGACGAACGTCGGCATTGGTTCCCAGGGAATCCTGATGGATGGGACGCAGGACCAGAAGGCAGAGTTTCTTCCGCGTGTCGCCAGCGGCGACCTCGTGATGTCATTCGCGCTCACGGAACCGGACGCCGGTTCCGACCCGAGCTCCCTACGCACGCGCGCGGACCATGACGGGACCCACTATGTAATCAACGGCCGTAAACGATTCATCTCGAACGCCCCGCGAGCGGGTGCGTTCACTCTGATGGCGCGTACCGGAGAGATGGGAGCAAACGGAATCTCCGCCTTCGTGGTGCCTGCCGGCCTGCCGGGAATCAGCCTCGGGAAGATCGACAAGAAGATGGGTCAGAAGGGCTCGCAGACCTGCGACGTGGTTTTCGACAATGTGCGGATCCCTGTGGCCAACATCATTGGCGGAATTCCCGGGAAAGGTTTTCGAACGGCTATGAAAGTGCTGGACCGCGGCCGCCTACACATAGCGGCGGTGGCTTGTGGAATGGCCAGCAGAGTGTTGAACGAGTCACGACGATATGCGGCGCAGCGCAAGCAATTCGGCCAGCGGATAGGTGACTTTCAACTGGTCCAAGCCATGCTTGCCGACAGCCAGGCCGAACTGTATGCGGGCTGGTCGATGGTGCAAGACTGCGCCACGCGATACGACGGCCGAGATCCGAGTGTGCGCAACGCGGAGATCACCATGCTCGCGTCCTGCTGCAAGATGTTCTGCACAGAGATGGCGGGCAGGATCGCAGACCGCGGCGTGCAGGTTCACGGAGGCGCGGGTTATATGAACGAGTCCGTGGTGGAGCGATTCTTCAGGGACACAAGATTGTTGCGGTTGTACGAAGGCACCACGCAGATCCAGCAACTGATCATTGGGCGATATCTAGCCTCGGAAGTTGATCCGCTGGCCGGATGAACCAAAGCCACATAAATGGAAACTTTAATGAACGAGCCACTGAACCGACCTGCTCCTGAGACGCCGGAATATTGGGCCCTGCGGCAACCTGACGCAGCGGCCGTGCTGGAGTCCGACAGGCAGTTGTCCTATGCGCAACTCAATCTCTTGGCCAATCGTCTGGCGACGGCTTTGAGGACTGATGGTGTTCGACCTGGAGACATTGTTGCCGTCCGCAGTCACATCCGGCTTGAATGGGCGGTAGTCTGCCTGGCGCTGGGCAAGCTGGAATGTCAATTGCTGGCTCTCAATTGGCGCTTAACTCCTGACGAAGTGGGGCGAATCATGGGCGAAAGTCAGGCCGTTGGCCTGATCTGTGACGATCCCGAACTTACCCAGCTCGGTGCACAAATCGATCCTGGGGGACTGAAGTGTGCCATCTCGATAGACTGTACCGCGGCGGGATTCGCGTCGTACGCCGACATTGTTTCGGAATCCCAACCGGCCTCGGACTTTTTTTCGCGCAAGCCACCTTCGCTTATTCTTTTCACGTCGGGCACTACGGGGGAGCCGAAAGGTATCGCCCTGCGACCCGATGACAGCGAGGTAACCAGGGAGTACCTTGCAGACGTACGGTCGACCCGATCCCTGGCCCCCGGCGACGTGTGCCTCGTGACTGTTCCACTCCACCACGCAGCGGGTGCGACGCAGGTTTCCGATGCGCTCAAATCGGGTGCGAAGTTGATCCTCCTGCGGCGCTTCGAACCTCAAGAAGTCCTTCGTCTGATCCAGGACCAGCGAGTCACGCAGTGGTTTGGCGTGCCCACAATGTACAGGCGGGTTGCTGCCCTCGGCGCGGAGGTGAAGCAGTACGACCTGAGCTCCCTCAAGCAATTGGGCGTCGGCGCGGCTCCTGTCGATGGGGCCTTGAAGCAATGGATCATGGACAACCTGGGTGTGTGCCTGCGAGAAGGTTACGGTTCATCGGAGGTTGGACTGGCAACCTCTCTGCCGCCAGAGTTCCAACACGTAAAGATGAACTCCTGCGGGCGCGCATTTCGCCACGTCAGCATCTCCATTCGAGACGGCGGGGGGCAAGTGCTGCCCGCGGGTGAGCATGGAGAGATCTGGATCAAGACACCGGTCGGCATCACGTCATATCTTCATGGGCCTACGCTCGGTCCCGATCAACTCGATTCGCACGGCTATTTTTTTACGGGGGATATCGGCTACCTCGACGACGATGGATTTCTCTACATTTGTGATCGTGCGAAGGATCTGATCATTTCAGGCGGGGTAAACATCTATCCGGCGGAAATCGAGGCCGTCCTGAAGACGCATTCCGCGATTGCCGATTGCGCAGTCATCGGTGTTCCCGACGAAGAATTCGGGGAATCGGTGGCCGCGTTCTGCGAGCTTCGGTCCGGCGTGTTATTCACGCCGGCTGTCCTCCTCGAGTGGTGTTCTGGACGACTCGCCAGTTACAAGCGACCGAAGCACATATTCGTTGTCGAAGAGCTCCCGCGAAACGCTGTGGGCAAGGTTCTCAAGAGAGAACTGCGGGCTAGCCATTGGCGCGATAGGGAACGAGCCATTTAGTTGGCGTCATTCATATCGAGGTAAGGAATCATGTCTCCATCATCGAGGTCGGCCCCATCGTGGCCCTGGTCTCACTTGAAGATCCCCCTCATTGCGGCCCCGATGCTTCGGGTTAGCGGGCCGGAGCTCGTTATGGCCGCCTGCACCAGCGGCGTCATCGGGGCTTTCCCTACAGCGAATGCACGCACCACGGATGAGCTAGATCAATGGCTGCTCGCGGCGCGCGAGTCGCTACGTCATCAAGAGGATACAGGTCAGCTTGAGGGAGTGATCTGTCCCAATCTCATTATTCGGCATCCTCGATTGCGTGACGATCTGGCCTGCGTGCTGCGGCACGGTGCTCGCATGGTGATAACGAGTGTGGGCTCGCCGGCGCAGGTGATCTCGCCTCTTCACGGCATCGGGTGTGTGGTCCTGGCCGACGTTGCGTCCATTGCGCACGCGGAGAAGGCCTTGCGCGCGGGAGCAGATGGTTTGGTGCTTCTTTCTGCCGGTGCGGGGGGACAGACCGGCTCGGCCAACGGGATGGCTTTCGTGCGAGCTGTCCGTGATTTCTTTGATGGCCCTATCGTCATCGCGGGGGGAATATCCGACGGCTGGGCGCTCTGGGCTGCGCGCGTGCTTGGCTGCGACCTAGGCTACATGGGCACGAGGTTCATCGCCACCGAAGAAAGCCGGGCCTCTGAGCCGTACAAGCGAATGCTCGTCGATAGCACTCTGGATGACGTGGTCTTGACACGGGCTTTCACAGGCCTGGACGCCAACATGCTTCGTCCTTCGATCGAAGCTGCTGGCCTGGATCTCACACAACTGGAAGAGCAAGTGACATTGGAAGCTGCCAAGGCGCAGTTCGGCGGCGGCCAAAGCAACGGTGCACCCAAGCGCTGGACGGACATCTGGAGTGCGGGCCACAGCGTTTCCGGAGTTGCGCGACTGCAATCAGTGGCGGCTCTGGTGGAAGACATCGCGGAGGAATTCCGCCTGGCCCGGGAACATTGCTTCACTGAGTTGCTTGCTGAGCGAAGCAACTGACGTGAGATTGTCTGGTGCGACGTGAGCTTTTATCCGTTGAGCCTCGGGCGGCTCCTGCGGACAATCCACCGTCCATGATGACCCAAGAATTCCAGACGCCAACCCTCTCCGACCGCTTGGTCGACAAGACGCTGCTTCGGCAGCTCAATCTGATCGACGGCAGTTGGCGCAGCGCCGCCTCCGGCGAGCTGCACCCGGTCGTCAATCCTGCCAATGGCATCCAGCTGGCGCGCGTGGCCGCCTCGGGCGCACAGGATGCCGTGGCTGCCGTCGAATCGGCGCAGAAGGCGCTGCCGGCCTGGTCAGCCCTCACGGCCAAGGAGCGGGCCGCGATCCTGCGCCGCTGGTACGACCTGATCTTGGCGCATCGCGAAGATCTCGGGCTCATCCTGGCCAGCGAGCAGGGCAAGCCTCTGGCTGAGGCCATTGGTGAGGTGGTCTACGGCGCGGGATTCGTCGAGTGGTTTGCGGAAGAGGCCAAGCGGGTGTACGGCGATGTCATCCCGCCGCACGTTCGTGACCGCCGCCTCGTTGTCGTGAAGCAGGCGGTCGGCGTCGCGGCGATGGTCACGCCCTGGAACTTTCCCAGTGCCATGATCACCCGCAAGGCGGGGCCGGCCCTGGCGGCGGGGTGCACGGTGGTGCTCAAGCCTGCGGAGGACACGCCGTTGTCGGCGCTGGCGTTGGGTGAACTGGCGCTGCGCGCGGGGGTACCGGCGGGTGTGTTCAACATCGTGACAACGGCAAAGCCGGCACCGGTAGGCGAGGTCTTCACTACGCACCCGGCGGTGCGCAAATTGTCCTTCACCGGTTCGACACGCGTGGGCAAGCTGCTCATGTCGCAATGCGCAGGTACAGTCAAAAAGGTGTCACTCGAACTGGGCGGCAATGCGGCCTTCATCGTGTTCGACGACGCCGATCTGGACGCCGCACTGGCGGGCCTGATGGCGGTGAAATTCCGCAACACGGGGCAGACCTGCGTCAGCGCCAACCGCATCTTCGTGCAAGCCGGCGTGTTCGACCGCTTCTGCAATATGCTGAGCGAGGCGGTCGCCGGCATGAAGACCGGCGATCCACTCGCGCCGGGCATCCAGCAAGGCCCACTGATCAACCAAGCCGCCCTCGAGAAGGTGCAAGTGCTGGTGGGCGATGCGTTGGCTCGCGGTGCCAAGGTGGAAACCGGCGGCACCGTGCATCAACTCGGTGGGCTCTTCTTTCGCCCGACAGTGCTCTCCGGCATCACCGGTGATATGCGCATGTGCCACGAAGAAATCTTCGGGCCCGTGGCACCCTTGCAGCGTTTCGAGCATGAGGCCGAGGTGATCGCCCAGGCCAATGACACGCCTTACGGCCTGGCGGGCTACTTCTACAGCCGGGACGTCGGCCGCGCATGGCGGGTTGCCGAGGCCCTGGAGGTCGGCATGGTGGGCGTGAACGAGGGCGGCATATCCACCGAACTTGCTCCATTCGGCGGCGTGAAGGAATCCGGCATCGGGCGCGAAGGCTCGAAGTACGGGATCGAAGAGTACGTCGAGACGAAGTACATCTGCTTCGGCGGCATCGCTTGAGGCCCGATCGTAGGGGCTATTCTCTCCAGACTTGATGCGCACGAGCTGATCACACTTGCTCGTGGAGACGGAGTGTCGACATCGGTCGGCATTGGATCCGCTCATGCCAATCCGAGGATGTCGAAATGATCCCCGCGTCGGCATCGCGCGGCCTTGCAGTGGCGCATCCGAAGGGCAGCTGGAGTCACCCCACGGACGGGGGGCGCTGTCTGCCGTTCAAACAATCTCTGGATTCGGCGAGATGGACGTCCGCCGGTCTTGACGAGTCGATCTCCGGCGGCCCTATTCCGTTCGGTTATGCGGCTCCTCAAGCCTTTCTATTGGACTGCGAAAGAGCCCTGAGCCACGATTCCCTTGTACGCCATCCGGCGTTCAACCTGAGAGGAATCAAATGTCAGAATGGTCGCTTCGCGACAGGGCCTGTGTCGTCGGCGTAGGAACGACGGCCTATGGATCCTTCCCCGAATCGGATGCCTATGGGCTGGGCGCGGACGCGCTCCAGCGTGCCGTTGAAGACGCCGGCCTGAAGCCGGAACAGATCGACGGGCTGATCGTCAGCCGCATCCCATCGTTCGAACGCTTCGCCGAAGTCGCAGGGCTCAATCCGCGCTTCACCATGCAGACGCCTGTGCATGGCCGCTTCGCCTCGATCTCGCTCGAGCTGGCGGCCAACGCGCTTGCCTGCGGCGAGGCCAACTACGTCGCCCTGGTGTATGGCAACAACGGGCGCTCGCAGCGGATGAACTATGGCGGTGGCGACGCCACCTGGTCTCCCTGGGGGATGACCTCGCCGGGCGCGCTGCACGCGATGATGTGGCGCCATCACATGAACCGGTACGGCTCACGTTCCGAAGACCTGGCCCACGTGGCGGTGGCGTTCCGCAAGCACGCCATACTGAACCCGGACGCCGTGATGCGGGAGCCCCTGACCGTGGAGCAGCACCAGGCGGGGCGCTTCATTGCGGATCCGCTGCGGCTGAATGACTATTGCCTGATCAACGACGGTGGCGTGGCCTGGATCATGACCACGCCCGAGCGGGCCCGCGATCTGCGGTGCAAGCCGGTGTTCGTGAGCGGCTATGCCCGCCGCGACACCTACGACAACAGCTCCACCTTCCACCCGGACCTGTGGCATCCGGCCCTGCAGGAGGTTTCCCGGGAGGTGCATGCGCGTTCGGGTATCTCGCGCGACGACCTGAGCGGCTTGATGATCTACGACAACTTCACGCCCACCGTGCTGTTCGCGCTCGAGGGCATGGGCTTCTGCGAGCGCGGCGAGGGCGGCGCATTCGTGCGTGACGGCATGCTCGAACTCGGGCGCGGCCGCTGGCCCACCAACACCAGCGGCGGCCACCTGTCGGAGTCGTACATGCAGGGCTGGGCATTGATCGCCGAGGCCGTACGTCAGCTGCGCGGCAGCGCGGGCGAGCGGCAGATCCCGGACTGCAAGGCCCTCCAGTACATCTGCGCGACCAACTGCGCCACTTCCATCATCTTCAGGAACTGAGTCCATGACCGAAACATCGACTCCCTACCGCAAGCCGCTCCCCGTCGTCGACGTCTGGAGCAGGCCCTTCTGGAATGCCTGCCGCGAGCATCGCCTGCTGATGCAGCGCGACAAGGCGACCGGCGAGTTCTGGTTTCCGCCTTCGCCGGTCGCGCCGCGCACGCTCTCCAAGGAATGGGAATGGGCGGAGCTCTCCGGCCTTGGCACCGTCACGTCGTGGGTGGTCTTCCATCAAAAATACTATGCCGGCTTCGCTGACGAGCTGCCGTACAACGTGGCAATGGTCCAGCTGGACGAAGGCCCGTTCATCTTCACCAACCTGGTCGGCATTGCGAACGACGAGATCCGCATCGGCCAACGTGTTCGCGTGACGTTCCGCCACGCCAACGAGCAGGTTTCGATCCCGGTGTTCGCGCCGGTGGGGGAGGACGCTCGATGAGCACGCCGCAAGAACCAGTTCTGCTGGAAGATTGTGGCGACTACGGACTGATCCGGCTGAACCGCCCGGCCCAGCGCAACGCCATGAACAGCGCGGCCCGCAAAGGACTGCTTCAGTGCCTCGAACGGGCTCGCAGCGCACACAAAGTCTTGGTCATCACGGGGCAGGACGGCAGCTTTTGCAGCGGCGTGGACCTGAAGGAGGTCGCATCTGCCACCCAGCGCGAACGGGAGCTGGCTCCGCGCGAGTGGGTGGAGGTGTTGCTGGCGATCCGGCGTCATCCAGCCGTCTTCATCGCGGCCGTCGGAGGCTATGCACTGGGCGGCGGCGTGTCGTTGATCAACGTGTGCGACCTCGCGATTGCCGCACACGAAGCGCAGATCGGCATGCCCGAGCTCGGCTTTGGCATGTATCCCGCAATGGCAGGGCCTTCTACGCAGATGATGCTGCCATCGAAGCGCGCGGCCTGGATGGTGTTGACGGCTGATCGCATCGATGGCCGCACGGCCGCCCAGTGGGGACTGGTGAACGAGAGTGTGCCGTTGCCCGAACTGGAGGGCGCCGCGGACGCTCTGGCGAAACGTATTGCCCGGCACGACGCCATTGCGCTGTCCGAGAGCAAGCGTGCGCTCGAGATGATCCCGAAGCGAATCACCGAACTGGAACCGGCATTCGACTACGCGATGGCCCTCAACGTCGGGATTCGGACGCGCACGACGGCCCAGACCGAAGGCATCGCAGCGTTCAAGGACAAAGCATGACGAAGCCGCTCCAAGGCCGTGTTGTGCTCGAGGCCGTTTCGCCGCGCAGCAGTTGGGGCGTGCGGCTCGCTGCGGCTTTCGCGGGGCGAATCGCTGCCGACCTCGGCGCGCAGGTTGTCTGCCTGCAACCTGCCGGCGAGGCCGCGCTGCCGGATACGAACGCTGCGATCGAAGAGGCCTCGGCCCTCCACTCGTTCCTTTCTGCAGGCAAGAACGTTGTGACAGGCGTCGGGGACGACGCGGCCTTGACACTGGCGCGAGAAATCGCAGGCGGTGCGAATGCCTTGCTCGGGGACGATTGGCTGCGCAATGCCGCGGCCGAAGCGCTAGGCCAGAAGCTGGCTGCCGGTGTCCCGCGCGCTATCGTCCAGGTGGACATGCTGCCTCGCCAACATGCACACGAACCGCCGGCCAGCGAGTTCACCGTCGAAGCCGAGAGTGGCTTGCTGGATCTGGTCGGCGATGCATGTCGCGAGCCCGTGCGCCTTGCCGGCCACCAGGTCGCTTACTCCGCCGGGCTGGCGGCGTATACCGGCATGGTGGCGGCGTTCTGTCGCCGCGGGCCGCAGCCGCCAGTCGTTCGGGTGAGCCTGCTGGAAACGGCACTTTGGCTGAACTGGAAGAACCTGGCAACGGTTTCCATTGGCGAGACGCCTGCCAGGCGGTCCGGCCAGGCGATGAGCTGGCCGGTGGTGCGGTGTGCGGACGGCTGGGTGGCGGTGGTCTACCAACCCCACGAGTGGGAGACGCTGCGCGACACGTTGGGTGATCCGCGCCTGCGAGATCCCCGGTTCGGCACCCCCGCGGGCCGTGCTTCGCACGCGTCCGAACTTGCGGCGCTGTTCGAAGGTTCGCTGGCCAGATTGACGCGGGGCGAGGTGAACGCGCTCGCCGCGCGACACCGGCTGCCTCTGGGCGTCGTGCAAAGCGTCGGTGAGCTGGCGGACGATCCGCACTACCGCGCGCGGAGCTTCGTGCGCTCCGTGGCGTCGGATGCAGGCAGCGTGTCCCTGCCGCGCCTTCCGGTTCTCTGGAGTGGTGAGCTGTTCGCGCCGGGGCGAATTCCGGCGCGAGGCATGCAGGAAGAGGAGACTTTGGCATGACCGGTCCTCTCGCAGGCTGCAGGGTCCTGGACCTGGGCATCATCACCGCTGGCGCGGCGACCTCGGCCATGCTCGCCGACCTCGGGGCCGATGTGATCAAGGTGGAATCGCCGGGCTACCACGATCCGTTCCGCCGCTGGAGCGGGCCGGGCGGCGCCGACGATTCGCCATTCTTCCGGTTCACCAACCGCAACAAGCAGGGAATCGGTATCGACATTAAACGGCCTGAGGGCAGGGCGGTGTTCATGCGTCTGGTCGCCCGTTCCGACGTGGTGGTGGAGAACTTCCGGCGCGGCGTGCTGGCCAAGCTAGGCATCGATTACCCGCAACTGCGCGGAGTGCGGCCTTCCATCATCCTGGCCTCACTGTCCAGCCATGGCGAGTTCGGCCCGGACGCCGACCGCGTATCGTTCGGCACGACGCTCGAAGCGATGTCGGGTCTTGCGGCGGAGACAGGGTACGCGGGCGGAACGCCGACGGTGAGCGGCCGCGACCTGAACTATCCCGACCAGGTCGTTGCGATCTTCGCGGCGGGCATGGTGGTCACGGCCTGGCATGCAGCCCAGGGCCGCCAGGGAGTGCACCTGGACCTGTCCCAGCGCGAGCTGACGAGCTTTCTGCTTGGTGAGCGGTTCGTGCAGGGCGCTTCGGGCCAGCCCCGGGGCAATACGGATCCGCTCTATGCGCTCCAGGATTGCTATGCGTCTCGGGACAAAGCGTGGATTGCCGTCACCGTGGAGCAGCGGCAGCTTCCGTTGCTGGCCGGACTGGTGGCCGATTCAGCGGTTGGGCGGGTCCACGAGCGCTTGGCGCGGTGGATGGCCACTCGCACGGCCGAAGAGGCCGTCGAAGCACTGGCCGCGCTGGGCATTGCCGCTGCGACCGCGCGGGACGGGAACGAAGCCGCCCAGGGGCGGGGCATCTCCTGGTGGGAAGCCGTCGGGACCCTGCCTGATGGCTCTCTCGCCAAGGGCTTCCCGTTTCAGTTCGAGGATGAGCCGATGCAGTTGACGCGACCCGCGCCCTCGATCGGGCAGGATACTGCGCAGGTCTTGCAGGATCTCGGCGGCTACACGCCGCAGGAGATCTCGGCCCTGCGCAAGGATGGCGTGATCGAATGCGCGGACGCCTGATTCCGTTCGCGTCAGTCTTCGCCGATCCAGGTCGCACCTACCCAGCGGCCTTCTTGGATCAGGGTGCGGGTGAGCGCGTTCAGTTCATTGGCAACAGCGCGAACCGCCAAGGAATTTCTGCGCATCATCGACACGGCAATTCCGGTGCGGCGCTGCAGCTCCTCGTTGGCCAGCGGCGTGAACTTCAGTTGCCCGCTGGCCGCTTCTGCGGCGACGATGTTGATGGGCAGAACCGCATAGCCGAGGTTCAAGTGCAACATCTCCTTCTGCACCCGCGTGTCGTTCGTTTCGGCGATGACGTTGAGCTTGACGCCCTGGGCCTCGCTCGCGTGGTCGAGGATCAGGCGCAGCCCCCGGTAGAAGGTCGGCAGGATCAAGGGCAGACTCACCAGGCGCTGCAGACCCATGGGCTCGCGTCCATGGTCTTCCAAGGCCGGGCCGCCAACCAGGCACAGCTGCTCCGCAAAGAGAGGCTGCATATCCAGCTGGCTCGACTGCTTGTAGTCGGTCAACATCGCGAGGCCGACGTCACCCGATTCCAGCCACTCGCGCAGCCGGTCCGAATAGCTCGTGAATATGCGCAGCAGCAGGTCCGGATGGCTGCTCCGCAACGCGGCCACCAGCGGGGCGGCAATCATTTCGCTCTGACTTGTCAGGAGCCCCAATTCCACGGTGCCGCGCACCGCGCCCGGATTGGCAGCAAGGATGTCCGTGCGTGCGCCGTCGATCTCTCGAAGCGCCCGCCGCGCCCGGTCGATCAGGCGCGCGCCGGCGTCCGTGAGGTCCATGCCGCGCGGGGTGCGCTCGAACAGCGTGGTGCCCAGTTCGTCCTCGAGCATGCGCAGCTGGCGCGACAGCGCCGGCTGCACCAGGTGCAGAGTTTCGGAGGCACGAGTGATGCTTCCCGTATCGGCGATGGCCAGGAATGCGCGCAGCTGCTTGATGTCCACCTCGGGTCTCCTCGCCGCGAAACTTCGTCGCGTTCGTACTGGATTCTAAGCAGCGGAGTACCTGGGGAGAGCCTGTCCAACTTGCGGCGCTCCCCAATAACGTTGAATATTTGAAATGGAGACAAAGATCATGATGAATCGACGCAGAACTCTCGTTGCCCTGGGGGCCTCCGTGCTGGCGCGTGTGGCGCGGGCACAGTCCTACCCCGCACGCCCGATCAAGCTCGTGGTGCCCACGTCCGCGGGTGGGATCGCGGATTTCATCGGCCGCAGCGCTGGCGAGATCATGGCGCGAAGCCTGGGCCAGCCCCTGGTGCTCGAGAACCGCCCGGGAGGCGCCTCGACGCTCGCCGCCAATCTGGTTGCGCACGCACCGCCAGACGGATATACGGTGCTCATGAGCACCGAGTTCAACATGGCCACGGCGGCCCTGCTGCGCAAGGATCTCAGCTACGACCCACGCAAGGATCTCGCACCCGTCGGCGTACTCGCCAGATTCCCGCTTGGCCTGATCGTGAATGCCAAATTGCCGGTGCACACCGTGCGTGAACTCGTGGCCTATCTGAAAGCGCGCCCTGGCGCCGTGAACTACGCGTCGGCGGGCGCGGGCACCGCCTATCACCTGGCTGCCGAGATGTTCATGGCCCAGAACGATGTTCAGATGGTGCACGTGCCATATCCTGGTGGGTCGCCGATGGCAACCTCGCTCGTACGGCGCGACACGGAGGTGGCGTTTGCCGCACTCAATACCTACCTGCCGCACATCCGATCCGGTGACCTGCGGGTGCTCGCGGTTGCCAACGAGAAGCGCATTGCGGCGTTGCCCGACGTACCCACGTTTGCCGAAGCAGGATTTCCCGCCTTCGACGCGGAGATGCACGTCGGACTGGCAGTGCCCAGTGGCGTGGCGCCGGACGTCATCCAGAAACTCCACGCTGCGCTTTCCAAGGTATGGGCGGACGAGGCCTTGCGCACGCGCATGGCAACCTCCGGTGTGGAAGTCGCGTCGCAGCACACGCCGCAGGATTACGCCGAGCGGCTCGCTCGCGAGGGGCGACGCTGGCAGGGGCTGATCGCCAAGAACAAGCTGCGCATGGAATGAGGAGGGCATGATGGAACAGTTCGCAACCGCATACGCCTACTACAGGGGCGGCACCAGCAAGGCCGCCATCGTGAAGCGCTCCGACCTGCCGCCGATGCGAAGCGATTTGGACCTGGACGCCTGGGTGCTCGCGGTCATGGGGTCTCCAGATCGCCGCCAGATCGACGGACTCGGGGGCGCGGACCCGCTGACGAGCAAGTTCGCGATCGTGGGCCCTCCCACACGTCCCGGCGCGGACGTTGATTACACATTCCTGCAAGTCATCCCCGAGCGGGCGACCGTCACCCAGGACATCAACTGCGGCAACATCTCCGCGGCCATCGGTCCGTTCGCCATCGACGAAGGCCTTGTGGCGTCCCGCGGACCCATCACCTCGGTGCGAATTCACGCCACCAACATGGGCCAGATCATCCACGCCGACGTGGAGGTCGGCGAGGACGGCAAGGCTCGTGTGCTGGGCTCGCAGCGCATCGATGGCGTACCCGGCACCGGTGCGCCCGTGCGGCTGGACTTCAGGGAACTGGCGGGAGGCGCGACAGGGCGACTGCTTCCGACGGGTCGTGTCCGGGATCGGCTGATCGTCGATGGCAAGGAGATCGAGGTCTCCATCGTCGACCTCGCAAACCTGGTCTGCTATGTACGCGCCGGGGACCTCGGCCTGGCGGGGACCGAAGACCCGCTTGCGATGCAGGCGAACTACGAACTGATGCAGTTGTGCGAGCGGGTGCGGCTGGAAGCGGCACTGCTCGCCGGCGTCGCGAAGGATATGGAGTCGGCCACCCGACAGCCACCTTCGACGCCGTGGCTGGCGCTCGTCAGCGCCCCGCGTCCTTGGTGCGATCATGCAACAGGCGAGCAGCATGAGGCGCACGAGTGCGACATCGGCACGCGTCTCTACGCGAGGGGCGGCAATGTGCACAAGGCCTATCCTGGGACGGGAAGCGCCTGCCTGGGCGTTGCTTCCATGCTGGAGGGAAGCGTGGCTTACGACCTTGTCAGCGCGGATGCCCACGCGAGCGGCACGATACGAATCGGGCATCCGTGCGGAGTGCTGGACGTCGCCGCCGCGATAGAAAACCAAGCGGGAGCCGATCCGCTGGTGCGCCGTGCGGCGTTCGTTCGAACGGCCCGCCGGATTGCAGATGGGCGGGTCTACACAGCGGTGGATCGACTGCCCTGGTTGTCGGATTCTGCTGCGCGCTGAGCCTGCGGACGGGCCATACCGAACCCGTATCCGAGACCTCGCATCTTTCTATTGGACGCTATCGGCCGAGGGCGTCAGCATCCCTGCCATTCAATGTGTGAATCGGCAGGAGACATATCCATGAACTTCCAGCAACCCGCCAAACGCGCAGGACGGTCCGTATGCCTGCGGTGACCTTCGTGCAGGCCTCGGGCGAGCGCAAGACCGTACAAGGGCTCGACGGCGAATCGGTGATGCAGGTGGCACGCCGTCACGGCTTGCCCGGCATCGTTGCAGACTGCGGTGGCGAACTCTCGTGCGCCACCTGCCACGTGATGGTGGACGAGCAATGGCTCGCGGCGGTGCCCGCGCGCTCCCCCGATGAGGAAGAGATGCTCGAGTGCACGGCGGAGATGCCCACGGCGTGCAGTCGCCTTGCATGCCAGGTGCGTCTTACGCCGGCCCTCGAGGGCCTCGTCGTCCACGTGCCTCGCTCGCAGAAATGAACGCCGCGCAAGCCCCGGAGTACGGCGCCGTCGTGATCGTCGGAGCCGGCCAGGCAGGTGCCGAGGCGGCCACGGAACTGCGTGCCTGCGGCTATACCGGCACGCTCACGCTCGTTCACGAAGAAGAGGGCGTGCCCTATGCACGGCCGCCACTCTCCAAGGCCTACCTTCTCGGCGCAGCGACCGAGGCCGACCTGGCGATCCGGCCGGCCAGCGTGTATGTCGAGCAGGGCATCGAAATCCTGTCGGGCGCTGTTGACTCCATTGACCGCGATAACAGGAGAGTCCGCCTGCATGACGGGCGCGAACTCCCTTACGACGCTGTGATCCTTGCAACCGGTGGGCAGCCACGGCGCCTTGCCGGCTGCGACATCGAGCGTGCATCGAACGTCCACTACCTCAAGACACTGGCTGACGCCACTGCGCTCAAGGAAACCCTGCGGACCAGTTCCAAGCTGGTGATTGTGGGCGGTGGCTACATCGGCCTGGAGGCGGCCGCCGCGGCGCGCCAGCTCGGACTGCAGGTCACTGTGCTCGAAGCGCAGCCACGCTTGCTGGCCCGCGTTACCTCCGAGCCGGTGTCGGACTTCTACCGGCGTCTGCATGAATCGCGTGGCGTCGACATCCGACTGGCGGCACAAGTTGTCTCGTTCGAGTTCGGAGCAGGCGGGCATGTGACGGCTGTCGTGCTTGCGGATGGAGAGCGCGTTGCGTGCGACGCCCTGCTGGTGGGAATCGGCCAGCAGCCGCGAACAGAGCTGGCCGAGAGGGCTGGACTCGCCGTGACAGAGGGCGTCCTCGTAGACGCGGCATGCCGCTCCAGCGATCATCGCATCCTGGCCATCGGGGACTGCGCACGGCAGCCATGTGGCGCGGACCGGACGCCGCGCCGAATCGAGTCGGTAGACAACGCCTTGCAGCAGGCGCGTATCGCAGCAGCCGCGCTCACCGGAAAGCCGATACCTGTTCGTGCGGCGCCGTGGTTCTGGTCGAACCAGTTCGATGCGCGGCTGCAGAGCGTGGGCATCTACACGCCGGATTGCGAACGTGTGGTGCGCGGCGATCCACAGACCGACAGCAGCTTCAGTGTGTGGTACCTCAGGGCGGGCGCTCTGGTTGCTGCCGACGTCGTGTCGAGCCCGCGGGACTTTGCTGCCGCGCGCAGGCTCGTCGGCGGTGGCGTGAGTGGCGTTGCGTCGAAGCTGGCCGACACCTCCGTGCCACTGAACTATCTGGCGACCAGCGTTATCTGTGCGGCATCGCAAGTTCCATCCAATTCCAACTCCATTCAGGTATCCGTATGAGCGAACCCTCCCAAGCCCCCACACGATTCGACCCCAGCACGGATCGCGACTACCGGATGCTGATCGACGGCGAGTGGGTCGCTGCGCAAAGTGGTGAGACCTTCCGTTGTGTCGATCCCTACGAAGACCGCGAATGGGGCCGCGTCCCCTCGGCACAAGCGGGAGACGTGGACCGCGCCGTACGCGCCGCTCGCCGGGCATTCGATACAGGCGGCTGGCCGCAGACGCCACCAGGGCAACGGGCCGCGTTGCTGCGCCGGCTGGGAGACCTTATCGAACAGAACGCCGACGAGCTCGCGAGGATCCAGATCCAGGAGAACGGCAAGCTGCTTGGAGAGATGAGCCGCGGCACCTTCGTGCTTGGAGCCCATGCCCGCTATGTTGCCGGGTTGGTGGAAAACATGCACGGCGAGACCGTCGACACCGGTTTTCCCAACATGAGCACCAGCACGGTTCGGGAACCGTTGGGCGTCGTCGCGGCTGTGACCCCTTGGAACACGCCGCTGGGGCTGCTCGCCTGGAAGCTGTTCCCGGCATTGGGTGCCGGTTGCACGCTGGTGATCAAGCCCTCCGAGGTGACGCCCACCTCTACCTTGCGCCTGGCGGAGCTCTGTGTGCAGGCCGGTTTCCCAGCGGGCGTGGTGAACGTAGTCACCGGCTATGGGCAGACGGCCGGCGCCGCGCTCGTGGCCCATCCCGGGGTGGACAAGATCGCCTTCACGGGGTCGACGCAGGGCGGCCGCGCGATGCTGAAGGCTGCTGCGGATCGCATCGGACGGGTAACGCTCGAACTTGGCGGGAAGTCGCCCAACATCGTCTTTGCCGATGCCGACGTGGACAACGCCGTGCATGGTGCGATGGCGGGCATCTTCGCGGCCACTGGACAGACCTGCATGGGCGGCTCGCGGCTGCTGGTGGAGGATGGCATCTATGACGAGTTCACTCGTCGTCTCGCCTCCGCCGCCGAGTCCCTGCGGCTCGGTGACCCCCTCGACCCTGCGACCGAAGTCGGCCCTCTGGCCTGCAGTGCGCAATTGCGCAAGGTGCTGGAGTACATCGACATCGGTAAATCCGAGGGAGCGCGGCTGTTGGCTGGCGGCGTACGCGACGAAGCGCCAGCGACGCGACGCGGATTCTTCGTTCGTCCCACCGTGTTCGCCGACGTCGCCAACAGCTCCCGTCTCGCACAGGAAGAGGTGTTCGGTCCCGTTGTGGCGGTGATCCGCTTCAAGGGCGAGGAGGAAGCGCTGGCCCTTGCCAATGACGTGGACTTCGGGCTTGCGGCGGCGGTCTGGACGCGCGATTCTTCGCGGGCCCAGCGGATGGCGCGCCGTCTGCGCGCCGGAACGGTGTGGGTCAACACCTACCGCATGGTCCATCACACGATGCCGTTCGGCGGCTTCAAGCAGAGCGGGCTGGGCCGTGAACTCGGCTCCCATGCCCTCGACGAGTACACCGAGACCAAGTCGATCTGGGTCGACCTGGGCAATCGCCAGACTTTCGGCCGCCGTTGAGGCGCCTTCCATCGCAAAAGGAGACAAGCATGAGCGCAGTGCCCGCAACGCAGATCCCCAACCTGGCCAGCCAGGATACCTTCGTGGGCGGCGTGCCGCACGAAGCTTTCGATGCCCTTCGGGCCATGCCCGGCCTCTATTGGCAGCCGGTCGAGCGCGGCACGCTCAGCGGCGGCTTCTGGGCCGTCACAAGGGCCAAGGACATCGCCGCGATCGAGAGCGATCCGGCGACCTTCACGTCCAATCATGGACCCTACTTTCCGCTGCCGGGGAAGAATCCAGAGAACATTTTGTGGAACGATCCGCCCAAGCACGGCGAGTTGCGCCGAGGCGTGGCGAAGACTTTCGGGCCTCGGGTGGTTGCGAACTTCGACGGATGGGTTCGACCGATCGTGACCGAAGCGCTGGACGCCTACATAGCCAAGGGCGGCGGCGACTTCGTACCCGAAGTGGCGGCGATGATCCCTTCGCGCGTCATGGCCCGGGTGATCGGCGTTCCCCGCAACGAGGAATTGCGCGTGGTGAAGTGGACGTTCGACATCTTTGCCGCAATGCAGGTGCCCGACGGCGGCAAGACTTTCTGGACGGTCAACAACCCGATCCGCGACTACATGTGGGAATTGCGGGCCGCCAAGCTGCGCGAACCGGCGGATGACATGGCCACAGCGCTTGCGCAGGCACACGAGCGCGGAGAGTTGAGCGAGGGCGAGTACCGCTCGTTCACGAGCGTGCTGCTGCTGGCCGGTTTTGAAACCACGCACACCGTGATGGCCCAGGCGATGCGGATGATCGCGGAAGACGAGGCGATTGCGCAAATGGCCAATGAAGCGGTGGCGGCCGGCACGACCGATGCACTGATCGATGAGTTCCTCCGCTACATCACGCCGGCCATGAACATGGTGCGGGTGGCCACGCGGGACCTGGAGTTTGCCGGCACGAAGATCCGCGAAGGCGATGTGATGCAGCTGTACTTTGTCTCGGCCAACCGCGACTCCGAAATCTTCGAGGAGCCGCACCGCTTCAATCCGGCACGTCCGAAGAACAACCACATGGCCTTTGGCGGCGGTTGCCACGCTTGCCTGGGCGCGCCCCTCGCGAAGCTCGAACTGCGCATCCTGTTCGAGGAGATGCACCGGCGCGGCATTCGCGTGCGGCCCGACGGCGAGCCCAGGCGTGGCCGCAACACCATGATCAACCAGCTGCTGTCTCTGCCGTTGGCAGTCGCTTGAGCCATGAAGACGCTGAACAATACCGTCGTCGTCGTCACCGGTGGAGCAGCCGGGATCGGTCGCGCGCTTGCGCTCGAAGCGGCGGCCCGCGGGGCGGCAGTGATCATCGGCGATGTGCAGGACGCCCAACCCACAGTGGATGCGATTGCCGCCGCGGGCGGCCGGGCCGAATGGCGCCCCTGCGACATAACCCAGTACCCGGACGTCGCCGCCCTGGCGGCGCACGCCGTCGAGCGATTCGGCGGCATCAACGTGCTGTGCAACAACGCCGGCCGGGGCGTGCCGGGGCCGCTGCACGCGACCGACCCTTCACTGGCCCGCCAGGTGCTGGATCTCAATGTGCTCGGCCTGTTTCATGGCATCCATGCGTTCACGCCGCACCTGCAGGCGGCCGCCGCGGTCGGCCGGCCCGCTTTCATCCTGAACACCGGGTCCGAACATTCGCTGGGCGTGCCGCCACATGTCGGGCCGATGAGCATCTACACGGCCAGCAAGTTCGCAGCACTGGGCCTGACGGAAACGGCGGCAAGGGACCTTGCTCCGCTCGGCATCAAGGTGTCGCTTCTGGCTCCTGGGTGGGTGCGCACCGAGCGCGTCACGGCATTGATCGGCGCCTCAGCGGAGGCCGCGGCGCGCATAGAGCCCTATGCGCAGGACTCCGCGGAGGTCGCTGCAAAGGCGTTCGACGGCCTCGCTGCCGGGCACATGATCATCGCGACGAATCCCGCCAGCCGGGAGTTCGCAATGGCCCATGCCCGCCAGCTGATGGCAGAAGTCCAGCGCCTGCCGCAGCAGGCGGAACAAGAATCGGCAACAACGGCAAGTGGAGGGCGCTGCCCCTTCATGCACGGCAATTCCTGAAACCCGAGTGAGCATGCAAATGAACAAGACCTGGCTGATTACTGGAACCAGCGGCGGCTTCGGGCGCGCGATGGTTGAACAGCTGCTGGCCCGCGGTGACCGGGTGGCTGCCACCACGCGCAGGCTGGCTTCGCTCGATGACCTTGCAACTCGCTTCGGAGAGTGTCTCTGGCGCAGCGAGCTCGACATTACCGACAACGCCGATATCGTGCGCGTCGTCGGAGAGGCGGTTGCAGATCTTGGCCGCATCGATGTGGTCGTGAGCAACGCTGGCTACGGACTCTTCGGCGCGGCCGAGGAAGTCAGCGACGAGCAGCTGGTCCGCCAGCTCGACGTGAACCTGCTGGGCTCGATGCGCTTGGTGCGAGCGGTCTTGCCGCACCTGCGGGCGCATGGCGGCGGCCGCATTCTGCAGGTATCCAGCGTGGGCGGGCAGGTCGCGTACCCCACCCTCGGGGTGTACCACGCCAGCAAGTGGGGCATCGAAGGCTTCATTGAAGCGCTCATTCCCGAGGTCGCGCCCTTTGGCATTCAAGCCACGCTGGTGGAGCCAGGCGGCGCGCGTACGGATTGGGCAGGATCGAACGCCGAGCGTGCACAACCGCTATCCGCCTACGAAGAGTCGACCGTCGGCGCGATGCGGCGCCGCATGGCCACCGCCGGTTTACAGGCCTTCCGCGGCGATCCGCAGAAGATCGCGAAGGCCATGATCGCCTGCGCAGACGAGCCACAGGCGCCGCGTCGTCTGGCCCTGGGCAGCGATGCCTACGAAGCCCTGCATTCGACGCTGACGGCACGCCTCGCGGCGCTCGAGGCGCAGCAGGCGATCGCGTTCTCCACGGACGTGGATGCCTAGCCGAACCGCGACCTGAATCAACCCACTGAGGAGACAAGATGACTATCACCCGATTCGCGGCCTGGGCCGCGGTCATGGCCGTGGCCGCCCATACGACAGTCTTCGCCCAGAAGAAGTACGACCCCGGCGCATCGGACACAGAGATCAAGATCGGCAACACCGCCCCTTATTCCGGAGCGCTCTCAAGCGCCAGCTCCGGCCCGAAGGCGATGAAGGCGTACTTCGACAAGATCAACGACGAAGGCGGAATCAACGGCCGCAAGATTGTCTTCGTCTCGCTGGACGATGGCTACAACCCGCCCAAGACGGTGGAGCAAACCCGCAAGCTGGTGGAGCAGGAGCAGGCGCTGATGATCGTCGCGTCGATCGGCAGCCCGACCAGCGCGGCAGTGCAGAAGTACATGAATGCAAAGAAGGTGCCGCAGCTGTTCGTCGCCTCCGGCACGCGCAAGTGGGGCGATCCGAAAGCCTTCCCCTATTCGATGGGCTTCACGCCCGACTACTACAGCGAGGCCCGCATCTTTGCGCAGTACCTCCTGGAGAACAAGCCGGCCGCTAAGATCGCCGTGTTCCACCAGAACGACGACGTGGGAAAGGAGTTCCTGGCAGGTTTGGAGGAGGGACTCGGTGCCAAGGCCAAGTCCATGATCGTAGGCCGCGCCAGCTACGAATTCACCGACCCGACCATCGACAGCCAGATCATCGCCCTGAAGGCCTCGGGAGCGGACACGCTGTTGAACGTCTCCTTCGGAAAGTTCGCCTCGCAGGCCATCCGCAAGACGGCGGAACTGGGATGGAAACCGACCCACTACCTGATCAATGCGTCGAGTTCGATCGGCGGCGTCCTGCAGCCCGCCGGCCTGGACAGCGCCGCCGGCCTCATCAGTGCGAACTTCTTTCGGGATGCTTCCGATCCGCAGTGGCAGAAGGGCAAGGAATACGAAGACTTCGTGGCCTGGGCGCGCAAGTACAACCCCAACGCCGATCTGAAGGACTGGCTCGTCGTCTGGGGCTACACCGTCGCGCAGGCCACGGTGCAGGTGATCCGCCAAGCGGGCGACAACCTCACGCACGAGAACATCATGAAGCAGGCCGCCGGCCTCGACGTCACGCTGCCCATGCTGCTGCCTGGCATCAGCGTGACAACAGGTGTCGATGACTACTTCCCGCTGGAGCGTATGAAGATGATGCGATTCAATGGCACCTACTGGGAGCTGTTCGGGAAGGTCTACGGGCGCTGACCGACTGTGATGGCCATGAACCGCGGCGTGAATGTGGTCGGTGTGGGGCGGGGTCCCTTCACCGCTCCCCAACCAGACACCAACGCAGCCGTCCTGGGTGCACAGGCGGCACGTGCGGCGCTCGCCGATGCTGCCCTCGAGGGCAATCTGGTGCAGCACGCATTCATGGCTTCGGCCATACAGGATCCGAACTGGGCTTCCAGCGCGGTTTGTGCCGCGGAGATGGCCGGCATTCCGGCATTCCGGGTGAGCACGGACGATCTCGGCGGCGCCCACGCGCTGCACCGGGCCCGCGAGGCGGTGGCGAACTTCTCTGTGGAGTGCGCACTTGTCCTGGGGGTCCATGCGGGTGCCACCTGCTTGAAGAATGGTGAGGCGCACGACGAGGCCCGACATCGTGTCGCACGCACCTGCATGGGTCTGCAAGGGGCGCGGAGGGAGACGTTCGCACGCATCGCGGTGAAAGCCCGGCAGCATGCTGCACGCAATCCGCTCGTGAACGACCGGTGTACATCGGGCATGTCGGAGACGCTGGACTCGGATGCGCTCTCAGATCTGCTGAGGAGCTTGCAATCCAGCGTACCTCGTGCGGGCGCGGCGGCCGTGATCCTGTGCAGCGCGGATTTCGCGCGTCGTCATCGGCTCGACAAGCGGGTGTCGGTTGATGCGCAAGCCATCGAGCGGATGGCTGGCTCCCTCGATGTACCGCGCGCCAGCGAGATTGCTGCGCGCAAGGCGTACGCAGAAGCCGGCATCGGCCCGGAGCATCTCGACCTCGTTGAACTGCATGACGACGACACGGCGAGCGAACTGCTTGCCTACGAGTCGTTGCACCTTGTGTCGAAAGGCGGCGCAGAACGATTCGTTCTCGAAGGCGAGAACACCTACGGCGGACTCGTGGTGATCAATCCTTCGGGGGGATTGCTCGGTCTTGGAAACGCCGGCGCAGCCAATGCGCTGGCCCAGTGCACTGAGCTGGTGTGGCAGCTTCGCGGCGCCGCTCGCTGCCGGCAGGTGGAGGGCGCCCGCGCGGCCCTGCAGCACGCTATCGATCACGAGACCGGGACCTGCGTTGTCACGCTGTATCGGGCGGAAGTGCGGTGATGACATGTCAGGAATTCTCATGCGGCTTGAGCGTTTTTACCTCGCTTGATTGCGAACGCGCGCCTACATTGCAGCGGCGCTTTCTCCGCGCGCTCTCAAGACGCTACACAGGACTGACCATGCCCAAGCATTGCAACACGACGCCTTCCGCCTCTCCGGCACTGCTTGGCCGCAGACTGCTTCTTGCCCTCGCATCAGTTTGCACGCTGATGACTGCCGGGCCGGCAAATGCGGCCGATCCCTTCCCGGTGCGCCCGATCACATTGATCCTGCCGTTCCCGGCCGGCGGCGTTTCCGATGGACAGCTGCGTGCGCTCGCCGCTGCGGCCTCGAAGGACCTGGGCCAGCCCATCATCATTGTGAATCGGCCGGGCAATGGCGGCACACTCGCGCCGGCTGCAATGGCTCGCAGCTCGGCTCCCGATGGCTACACGATCGCGCTGGCAGTGCGCACCCTGTTGCGCCTGCCGCACCTCAGCAAGGTCAACTACGACCCGCTGCATGATTTCACCTACATCATCGGTCTGAGCGGGTTCTCGTTCGGGATCATCGTGCGCGACGATGCTCCCTGGAAGACGCTGAAGGACATGCTCGACGACGCACGTGCCAGACCCGGCGCCATCGCCTACGGTGCCACCGGCCGAGGCAGCAGCGGCCATGTCGCCATGGAGCGACTCGCGCGGGCGGCAGGTGTGCGCCTGAACTTCGTGCCCTACAAGGGGACGGCCGAGGTGACCAACGACCTGCTGGGCGGGCATATCGGCGTGTATTCAGACGCCGGCTGGGGAGGGGTGCTCGAGTCGGGCAGGGTGCGTGTCCTGGCCACCATGGGCGAGACGCGGCCGAAGCGCTGGCCTCAGGTCCCGACGTTGAAGGAATTGGGCTACGACATCGTCGTGACCTCGCCTATCGGCTTGATTGGCCCGCGCGGCATGGACCCCGCAATCGTTGCCCGCTTGCACGATGCCCTGCGCAAGGCCATGAACGATCCAGCCTACGTTCGTGCGATGGATCAGAACGACCAGATACCAGAGTACCTCGGCAGCGAAGCCTACGCGCAATCCGCGGCGCGCGAGTTCGCCCGGGAGAAGGTGCTCATGCAGGAACTGGGCATCACACTGGAATGACGGCGATGTATCTCACCCAAGGCTTGCACCGCGCTGTGCAGCAGTTTCCAGAAAAGCCGGCAACGCTGTGTGCGGGAAGAACGAGTTCGTTTCGCGAACTGGCCGAACGTTCCAGCCGCGTGGCGTCCCTGCTGCAGGGCCTCGACGTACGCCCCGGCGACCGCGTGGCAATCCTGGCGCACAACTCCGACTGCTATGTCGAGTTTCTGTTGGGCGTCTGGTGGGCTGGCGCGGTCGCGGCGCCTGTGAACACGCGTTGGAGCGTGACCGAGATCGCCTACTCGCTGTCCGACTGCGGGGCTGCTGTCCTGGTGGTGGACGACGCCTTCCTGCCGCTCGTCGATGCGATTCGGGCTGCCGCAGCCGTAGTGCGCCGGGTTGTGCACGTCGGCACGGCGCCACGTGCCGAAGGTATCGATTGCTACGAAGCTCTGGTGCAGTCCTGCGAGCCGGCCACCGATGTGCGGCGCGGCGGCGAAGAACTGGCGGCCATCCTGTACACGGGCGGCACCACCGGCTTCCCGAAGGGCGTGATGCTTTCCCACGCGAATCTTTGGTGCGGTGCAGTGACGCGCCTGGCGGAAATGTTCAGTCCCCGCGACGGTGTGGCCTTGCTGGTGACGCCTTTCTTCCATGTCTCGGGCCTTTTCCGGTTCGTCATGCAACTGGTGCTCGGCGCCAGCAATGTCATCGAACCGCAGTTTCGGCCCGAAGCCGTGGTCGAGGCGATCGAGCGCTACGGCGTGACCGACATCGTCGTTGTCCCCAGCATGCTGCAGATGCTGCTGGACGATCCGGCATTCGATGCCGGGCGACTGCGCAACCTGCAGCGGCTCTCCTACGGTGCGTCTCCGATGCCGCCCGCATTGCTCGATCGGGCCATGCGCGCACTGCCTCACGTCGGCTTCTGCAGCTCATACGGCATGACCGAGACTTCGGGCGTGGTGAGTGTGCTGGGGCCGTTTATCCAGGCGGACCGCAAGGACATGGGCGAGGTGACGCGTTCCGTGGGGCGCGTCGGCCTGGGCGCCGAACTCCGCATCGTCGACCCCGATGGCCGTGACCTCCCGCCGGGCGCCGTCGGCGAGATCGTGCTGCGCGGCGTGGCCGTCATGCAAGGCTATTGGAACAAGCCCGCCGAAACCGCGGCCGCTCTGCGCGACGGCTGGCTGCATACGGGGGACGCCGGCTGGCGCGATGCCGCCGGCCACATCTACGTGGTCGATCGGCTCAAGGACATGGTGATCACCGGCGGCGAGAACGTCTACTCCGCAGAAGTCGAGGCGGCGCTGATGGCGCACCCGGCCGTGTCGGCATGCGCCGTGATCGGCATACCCAGCGCCCTGTGGGGCGAAGCCGTGCACGCCGTCATCGTTCTGCGACCGGGCGCAACTTCCGATGGCGAGTCCCTGCGCGAGCACTGCCGCACGCGTCTCGCGGGCTACAAGTGCCCCAAGAGCTTTGATTTCGTCGACAGCTTGCCGCTGTCGGCCGCCGGCAAGATTCTGAAGACCCGGTTGCGCGACGAATACCTGTCCCGCGCAACCGCGTGAACAGCCCACTTTCTTAATTTCCTCCGAGGAAGATCGATGACCCACAAGCACCGTCCCGTCCATGTCGTGGGCGTCGGCATGATCCAGTTCACCAAGCCCGGCACCAGTGAGCCCTACAACGTCATGGGCGCGCGGGCCGTGAAGCTCGCCCTCGAAGACGCCCGGTTGGACTACGGCCTCGTGGAGCAGGCCTACGTTGGCTACGTCTATGGCGATTCCACCGCGGGCCAAGCGGCCATGTACCAGGTCGGACTGAGCGGCATTCCCGTCTTCAACGTCAACAACAATTGTGCAACGGGGTCGAGTGCGCTATTTCTGGCGCGCCAGGCCGTGGAGAGCGGGGCGGTGGAGTGCGCTCTGGCTTTGGGGATGGACCAGATGGTTCCAGGCGCATTGAAGGGCGCCTTCGACGATCGCCCTTCGCCAATGCAGCGCTTTGCCGAAACGATGACCGCGCACCAGGGCTACGAACCGCAGACTCCGCGGGCCGCCCAGTTCTTCGGCGGCGCTGGGCGCGACTACATGGCGCAATACGGGACCAAGCCCGAGACCTTCGGTCGCATCTCCGTCAAGGCGCGCCAGCATGCAGCGCGCAACCCGCTGGCCGTGTTCCGGCAGGTGCTCTCGCTCGAAGAAGTAATGGCGTCGCCCAAGGTGTTCGACCCACTCACGCGTTACCAATGCTGTCCGCCCACCTGCGGCGCGGCGGCGGCCATCGTGTGCTCGGCCGACTTTGCGCGCAAGCACGGGCTGGACATGAGTGTGGTGATCGCTGCCCAAGCCATGACCACCGATACACCCGCCAGTTTCGAAAGCAACGACATGCGCAAGCTGGTGGGCTATGACATGACGGTGGACGCGGTGAAGTGGGTCTACGAACGGGCCTCCATTGGTCCTGAGGACGTGGATGTCGTCGAGTTGCACGATTGTTTCACGGCCAACGAACTCATTTCGTACGAAGCGCTCGGCCTGACTGCGCCTGGAACGGCGGAGAAGTTCGTGCTCGATGGCGACAACACCTATGGCGGCCGCTATGTCGTCAATCCCTCGGGCGGATTGCTGTCCAAGGGCCATCCGCTCGGTGCCACCGGCCTCGCGCAATGCGCGGAACTGGTGTGGCAACTGCGGGGACAGGCCGAACAGCGCCAGGTCGAAGGCGCGCGCGTGGCGCTGCAGCACAACTTGGGGCTTGGTGGCGCTTGCGTCGTCACGCTCTACCAGCGCGCTTGAGGGGACGGCGTGATCGACAAGCGCTTTATCGGGCATGCATTGGAACCGTTCTCGGTTACCGTGGAACCCGGCCGGCTGAGGTTCTTTGCCAAGGCGACGAGCCAGCCAGACCCGGTGTACGCGGACGAGATGGCCGCGCAGGCCGCGGGCCATCGCGGATTGCCCGTGCCGCCCACCTTCCTGTTCTGCCTGGAGATGGACGGACCCAATCCGGCTGCCGTTCGGGAGCTTCTGGGTCTCGACTACCGCTTCCTGCTGCATGGCGAGCAGGGCTTCCGGTATCACGCGATGGCCTACGCAGGTGACGTGCTCACCTTCGCGCCGCGCATCGAGAACATCTGGGACAAGAAGGGCGGGGCGCTCGAATTCGTCGCGCGTGTCACGCGCGTCAGCAACCAGGCGGGCGCACACGTCGCGGACCTGCGATTCGTGACAGTCGTGCGCCATCCGATTGGAGCGAGCGCATGAAGGTCCTCGAATCCTTGCAGGCGGGGGCTGAACTGCCGGTCTTCGAACCGGAGCCTGTTTCGCGGCTCGTGCTCGCGCTCTATTGCGGCGCATCGGGGGATCACAACCCGATTCATGTCGACATCGACTATGCCCGCGCCGCCGGCGCGCAGGACGTCTTCGCGCACGGAATGCTCTCCATGGCCTGGCTGGGCCACGTGCTCACGCGCTGGGTGCCCCAGCATGCGGTCCGCAGCATGGACGTGCGCTTTGCGGCGATCACGCGGGTTGGCGAGCGCATCCGTTGTGGCGGGCGCGTCATCGAGATCGTCGAGCAGTCGCCGGAACGACTAGCCCGCGTGGCGCTCACTTGCACCAACGAGCAGGGCGAGATCAAGCTCGAAGGCGAGGCCCTGGTCTTGCTACTGCAGGAGGCAGCATGAGCGAACCCCGAAGCGTATTGCTTGACATCAAGGATGGCGTTGCGGAACTGACGCTTAACCAGCCGGAGCGCCGCAATGCGCTCGATCCCGCCATGCGGGCGCAGTTGGCGGACGCCATCGTTGCCGTCCGGCGCGACCGCAACGTGCGCGTCGTGATCCTGACCGGCTCGCAAGGGCATTTCTGCGCCGGCGGCGACCTCCGGGCGCTCGCCAGTGCAGGCCTGGACAACGAAGGCTGGCTGCAGCGCTTCCAGGACATGAACGACTGGGTGCGGGACCTGATCTCGCTCGACCGGCCGGTGGTCGCGGCCGTGGACGGCATGGCGACGGGCGCCGGCCTGAGCCTTGCCCTCACGGCAGATTTCGTGCTTGCCACGCCGCGTGCGCGGTTCAGCGCGTCGTTCTTGCGCGTTGGCCTTGTGCCCGACTGCGGCTGCCTCTACACGCTGCCTAGAGTGGTGGGTGTGCAGCGAGCCAAAGAACTGATGCTGTCGGCCCGCGAATTCGGTGCCGACGAGGCCCAACGCCTGGGCATCGTCACAGAGATTGCCACTGCCGATGCGCTGCTCGCCCGCGCCCGCGCCATCGCCCGCAGCTTCGTCCAGGCATCACCGGCCGCCGTGAGCATGATCAAGCGCAATCTGGCGCCGCAGGGCGGCGAACTGGCTGCCTTGCTGGACGCCGAGGCCCTGGCGCAGGCGATGGCCATGAGTACGCCGGGCCACCGCCTGGCCGTCAATCGCCTGCTGGAAAAGCAGGCACCCCCTTACAACTGGCCCGCCGGCACATGACCGCGGCAGAGGCCACCCACAGGAGCAATCACATGGACAACACAAAATCAGCCCCGACCGGCGCCGAGGGCATTCTGCAAGGCAAGGTGGCCGTGGTCACGGGCGCGGGCGGCGGCATTGGTCGCGACATCGCCCTGGCCATGGCGCGCGAAGGCGCGCGGGTGGTTGTGAACGACATCGGCGCCGCTCTCAATGGCGAAGGCCGGGACGCAGGGCCGGCGCAAGCCGTGGTCGACGAGATCAAGGCGCTGGGCGGCCAGGCCGCCGCGAACACCGACAGCGTGGCTGATCCGGTCGCCGGCCGTCGCATGGTGGAGTGTGCGCTGGATGCTTTCGGTCGCCTGGATATCGTCGTGAACAACGCCGGGATCCTGCGCGATGGCTTCTTCCACAAGATGGGCGACGACCAATGGGATGCCGTCATCAAGGTGCACCTGTATGGCAGCTATCACGTGAGCCGCGCGGCCGCCAATCATTTCAAGGAACAGGAGTCCGGCTGCTTCGTGCACATGACGTCGACCTCGGGGTTGATCGGCGAGATCGGGCAGGCGAACTACGCGGCTGCCAAGATGGGCATTGCCGCGCTGTCCAAGTCGATTGCCCTGGACATGTCCAAGTTCAATGTGCGCTCGAATTGCATCGCACCGTTCGCGTTCAGCCGAATGATTGCCTCGATGCCCACGGACACGCCGGAACAACAGGCTCGAGTGGATCGTCTGAAGGAAATGACGCCCGCGAAGATCGCACCGCTGGCGGTATGCCTTGCGAGCGATCTCGCAGCGGATACCACGGGGCAGATCTTCGCGGTGCGCAACAACGAAATCTTCCTCATGAGTCAACCTCGTCCCGTGCGGTCGGTACACCGGGGGGAGGGCTGGACACCTCAGAGCGTGGCCGATCACGCATTACCGGCGCTGCGAGCGCAGTACCACAGCCTGGACCGATCGAGTGATGTGTTCCGATGGAACCCGATCTGAGCAGGCGCCGCCATGGACCGCACAGCGCCCCGTGAGCCTTTGTTGCGCATTGACGGCGTGACGGTTCGCTTCGGCGGGATCGTCGCACTTGACGGTGTCTCGTTCAACGTCGAGCGTGGACAGGTTTGCGGGTTGATCGGTCCCAACGGTGCCGGGAAGAGCACCTTGTTCAACTGCCTTTCGGGCCTTTACCCATGGCAGGTCGGCGCGATCGAATTCAATGGCCACGCGCTTGCGCATATGCCCAGCCACCGCCGTGCGGCGCTCGGGCTCGGCCGCACCTTCCAGAACCTCGCGCTGTTCGGCTCGATGAGTGTGCGCGAGAACGTGCTCGTCGGCACCTACGCGCACCACCACGTTGGCTTTCTGTCGGATGCGATTGGTGGCAAACGCAAGCGAAAGGTGGAGAGGGAAGCGGCCGAGCGGGCCGATGCCGCCATCGAGTTGCTGTCGCTCCAGTCCGTGGCGGATCGAAGCGCCGCTGCGCTGCCGTTTGGAACGCAGAAGCGGGTGGAGATGGCACGGGCGCTGGCCTGCGAGCCGTCGTTGCTGCTGCTGGACGAACCTGCTTGCGGCCTGAATCACGAGGAGCTCGAGAGCCTCGGCGAGTTGATCGTGTCCCTGCGGGACAAGTTGTCCCTCGCCGTGCTGCTGGTCGAGCATCACATGGGCCTCGTCATGGGAATTTCAGACAAGGTGGTTGCTTTGAACTTCGGTCGCCGCATCGCCGAAGGCACGCCGGAACAGGTGCGCTGGCACCCGGACGTGATCACTGCCTACCTGGGCGAGCAAGTTCATGGAGCGACCGATGAACAAGCTGCTTGAAGCGAAGGGCCTGCGGGCCTTCTATGGCCCTGTCGCCGTGCTGCACGGGATCGATCTTGACGTGGAGCAGGGCGAAGTCTGCGCGCTGCTGGGCGCTAACGGGGCAGGCAAGACGACCACGCTGCGGGCCCTGTGCCGCACCAAAGTGCGGACCGAGGGGAGTCTGAGCCTTGCGGGAGAGGCCATCGAGCGCAAGACGACCGAGCAGGTCGCCCGGCTCGGGGTCGGTCACGTGCCTGACGGCCGCGGCACCTTCCTCGGCTTGACCGTGGAGGAAAACTTACGCCTGGGTTGCTACACGCGGGCCGACCGGGCAGGCTGCGCTGGTGACCTGGAGCGCATGTACGGCTACTTCCCGCGGCTGAAGGAACGATGGCGACAGCAGGCAGGGACGCTCTCGGGCGGCGAACAGCAGATGCTCGCCATTTCGCGGGCGTTGATGGCGAGGCCGCGCCTGCTGCTGCTCGATGAGCCCTCGTTCGGCTTAGCCCCGCTGATCGTGCGCGAGATCTTCGGCATCCTCGCGAAGATCAATCGTGAAGAGCGCGTGAGCATCCTGCTCGTGGAGCAGAACGCGCGCCTGGCATTGGAACTTGCACAGCGCGCCTATCTGCTGGAAGGCGGCCGCGTCGTTGCGCAGGGTTCCAGCGAGCAGATGCGGCAAGACGATGCCGTGCGGCGCGCTTACCTCGGAGATTGAGATGGAAGCGTTCCTGCATCAACTTGCCGCCGGCCTTGCGGCCGGCGGGGTGTATGCGAGCATGGCGCTCGCCCTGGTAATGATCTACCAGGCCACCCACCACATCAACTTCGCCCAGGGAGAGATGGCCACCTTCTCAGCCTTCATTGCCTGGGCTTTGCTGCAGGCGGGGGTACCGTACTGGCTGGCCTTCGCGGCCACGGTGCTGGTGTCGTTCGCCATGGGCGCGGCGGTCCAGTTCGTCATCGTCAGGCCCTTGGAGAAGGCGCCCGAGCTGAGTGTCGTGGTTGTCTTCATCGGCCTGCTGGTGGTCTTTCACAGCATGGCGGGCTGGCTTTTCGGTTTTGACGTGAAGCGCTTTCCGAGCCCGTTCCCTGCTGACGCCTGGTTCGGCTCCGCGCTGCTCAGCGTGCATCAACTGGGCGCCATGGCCGTCACGCTGGCATTAGTCGCGATGCTGTTTGCATTCCTGCGGCTGACGTCGTTGGGTCTGGCCATGCGTGCGGCTGCCGAGAACGCCGATTCGGCGCGGCTGCTCGGGGTGCCCGTCAGCCGCATGCTGATGCTTGGGTGGGGCTTGGCCGGAGCGATCGGCGCGGTGGCCGGCATGATGGTCGCACCGACCTTGTTCCTCGACCCGCACATGATGAGCGGAGTGCTGCTCTACGCATTTGCCGGAGCGCTCGTCGGGGGCATCAACAATCCGGTGGGCGCCGTTGTCGGCGGGCTCGTGGTTGGCGTGGCAGAGAACCTGCTCGGAACCTACGTCATCGGCACGGAGCTGAAGCTGCCGCTGGCCCTGGTGCTGATCGTGACCGTGCTGGTTTTTCGACCTGCGGGGCTGCTGGGCCGCGTGGTGGTGAAGCGTGTCTGAAGGAAGATCGACGATGAATGCCAATCCTCCCGCCCTGAAGGCACTGCCAACTGCACAGCCCGTGCAGGGCGATGCGGTACGTTCCATCCCGCGGCTGTTCATCGCACTGGTGGTGCTCGCCGTGTTGGTGACCTTCTTCGCCAAGGGCTACCAGCTGTTCCAGGCCACCATGATCGTGAGCTACGCGATCGCTCTGCTTGGCCTGAATTTGCTGACCGGCTACAACGGCCAGATTTCGCTGGGGCATGGCGCGTTCTACGCGGTCGGCGCCTATGTCACGGCCATCCTGATGGACAGGTATGGTGTGCCGTATTGGTTGTGCGTGCCGATCTCGGGCGCCGTCGCGCTGGTGGTGGGCTACCTGTTCGGACGCCCAGCCCTGCGGCTGGAGGGCCTGTACCTGGCGCTCGCCACGTTTGCGCTGGGTATCGCCGCGCCGCAGCTGCTCAAGTCCAGGCATTTCGAGCCGTGGACGGGAGGGTCCAGCGGCATCGTGCTGAACAAGCCCGAGGCGCCGTTCGGCCTTCCGCTCGATGCGGACCAGTGGTTCTACCTTTTTTCTCTCGTGGTGGGCTTGCTGATGCTTCTGGTCGCCCGCAATCTCGTCAGCGGCGCCAGCGGGCGAGCCATGCGTGCGATGAGGGACCATCCCCTGGCGGCCGAGGCCATCGGCGTGCCGGGCAGCCACTGCAAGTCGGTGACTTTCGGGATCTCGGCCGGGTTTACGGGCGTGGCGGGGTCCCTGTTCGCCGTCGCGGTCCAGTTCGTGTCGCCGGACACCTTCGCGATGTTTCTCTCCATCTCGCTGCTCGTGGGCATCGTCGTCGGTGGCGTCGGCACGCTGTGGGGGGCGCTGTACGGGGCCGTGTTCATCATGTTCGTGCCCGATCTGGCCGAAAAAGTGTCGAAGGCGGCGCCATGGGCGGTCTACGGCGTGGTGCTCATCGTTTTCGTCTACCTGTTGCCGGGAGGCCTGGCCCGGCTGGTGCGCCGCCGGGCCTGACTCTCATGCACCGTCGGTGCGGATCATGGCCGCCGCCTTTTCGCCGATCATGACCGCGGGCGCGCTGGTGTTGCCTCCCACCAGGGTCGGCATGATCGACGCATCCGCCACGCGCAACCCGCTCACGCCATGAACCCGCAGCTTGGCGTCGACAACGGCACCGGTATCGTGGGCCGGGCCCATCTTGCAGGTGCCCACCGGGTGGTATTGCGAGTCGGAGCGCTGGCGGATGTCGGCTTCGAGATGCGCCTCGTCGTCCGGGCGCACCGGATACAGCATGCGCCGGCCACGGTATGGCGCCAGCGCGGGGTCGCCGAGGATGGACTGCATCAGGCGCGCACCCTTGAGCATCAGTGCCATGTCGTCCGGATGGCTGAAGAACGCGGGGTCGATCACGGGAGCGGCACGCGGATCGCGGGAGGCCAGCGCGACAGTGCCGCGACTCCTGGGACGCAAGACCGACACGTGGCAGCTGAAGCCATGACCCAGGTGCACCTTTCGCGCGTGGTCGTCCACGATGGCCACCGCGAAGATCAGCTGCAGGTCGGGCACAGCCACATCGGAACGGGAGCGCGCGAAGGCGCCGGACTCGGCGAAGGGGCTGGTGATGAGCCCGGTGCGATGGCGCCGCCACTCGAAGATCGCCTTGGCGACTTGCCCGATACCGCGCGGGGAGATCCCGAAGGTGGGTGTGTCGCTGCGGGCGAGCCAGGCCTGCACGTAGTCGATGTGGTCCTGCAAGTTCTGGCCGACGCCGGGCAAGTGATGCAGCACCGGAATGCCGTGCCGCTGGAGTGCGTGCGCGGGGCCGATGCCCGAGAGCATCAGAAGCTGCGGCGAGCCGAAGGTGCCGCCGCAGACAATCACCTCCCGGCGCGCGCGGACTGCGTGCCGCTGGCCGCCCTTCAGGAACTCGACGCCCACGGCCCGACCTTCGTCGAAGCAGATGCGGGAGGCCACTGTCCCGGTCTCGACATGCAGGTTGGGACGGCTGCGATGTGGGGTCAGGTAGGCGCTGGCGGCGCTGCAGCGCTCGCCGTTCTTCTGCGTCACCTGGTAGTGGAAGCTGCCGAATTGCTCGGCGCCGTTGTAGTCCTCGTTGCGAGAAACGCCCTGGTTCGCCGCTGCCAGGAGGAAGGCCTGGTTGATGGGGCTCGGACTGCGCAAGTCCGCCACATTGAGCGGTCCGCGCCGGCCATGGAAGTCGTCCGGCCCGAACCGCTCGTTGTTCTCCGAGCGTCGGAAGAATGGCAGCACTTCGTCATACGACCATCCTGGATTGCCGAGCTCGGCCCAATGGTCATAGTCCCAGCGATGGCCGCGCACGTACAGCATGGCGTTGATGGAGCTGGAGCCACCCAGTACCTTGCCTCGGGGTTGGTAGCCGCGCCGCCCACCCAGGCCATGCTGCGGCACCGTCTCGTAGGCATAGTTGTTCAATCGGGTCGGCACCATGGCGACGACACCGGCAGGCGCGCGGATCAGGACGCTGTGATCCGATGGACCGGCCTCGAGCAGGCACACGCTGGTCTTGGCATCCTCGCTCAGCCGGGAGGCAATCACGCATCCGGCCGCTCCCGCACCGACCACGACGTAGTCGAAGGTCTGCTGGCTCATCGTGCGGAACTCCCCAAGGCCTGGGATGGTCGCGCTGACGGAGGCGATAGAGATGGATCGCCGCGGCCCAGCCAGAGGCGCAGGATCAGTCGCTGCACGAAGCTGCCGTACGGTGGATAAAAGAGGCCCACGGGGAACCAGCGGTGGCGCTTGAAGACCGTTCGTGCATGCGACAGCTCGCGGAATCCCTCCTCGCCGTGATAGCTGCCCATGCCCGAGTTGCCTATGCCGCCGAAGGGCGCGTCATGGTTCAGCACGTGCCAGCCCCAGTCGTTGATCGTCACGCCGCCGGAATGCGTATGCTCCAGCACGCGGCGCCGCGCACGCGCGTCATGGCCGAAGCAGTACAGGGCCAGCGGGCGGGGGCCGGCATTGATGATGCTGAGCGCGTCGTCGAGGCTGTCATAGTCCAACACCGGCAGGATCGGGCCGAATATTTCTTCCTGAGCGATCCGCATGTCCTTGCGCACACCTGTGACGATATGCAGGGGAACGCGCCGGCCGGCTCCCGGCTCGGCACAGGCAATCACATGGGCACCCTTGCTTCGCGCGTCATCCAGCAAGTCCCGGATGCGCTGGCCGTGGCGTTCGTTCACGATGGCGGTGTAGTCCGGGTGATCACAGACGCTCGGGCCGTAGAGCCGTGCAAAGGCATCCTTCACACCCTCGACGAAGGCTTCCACCTGCGCCCTTGGCACGAGTGCGTAGTCGGGCGCAATGCAGATCTGCCCGGCGTTGACGGCTTTTCCATGTGCGATCCGGCTCGCGGCATCGCGCGGATCGCATCCGGGCAGCAGCAATGCAGGGGACTTGCCGCCCAACTCGAGCGTGACAGGCGTCAGGTTCTGGGCCGCTGTGCGCATCACGGCGCGTCCGACCGCAGGCGACCCCGTGAAAACGATGTGATCGAAGGGCAGGGCGGTGAAGAAGTTCGGATCCTCCAATTCCGCACCCACGACCGCAACCCATGCCTCGGAAAATGCCTCCGCCAGCAGGCTCGCCAGCACCTCATTGGTGGCAGGCGTGGCTTCCGAGAGCTTGAGGAGCACGCGATTGCCGGCTGCAAGAGCGGCAGCGAGCGGCCCGAGCGCGAGATAGACCGGAAAGTTCCAAGGCACGATCACGCCCACCACGCCTTTGGGCTGGTAGTGCACGCGCAGGCTGTTGCTCATGAACAGCAGTTCGGTCGATCGCCGGCGCGAACGCATCCAGCGGCCCACATGCGAAAGAGCGTGGTTGATCTCCAGCACCGAGCCCAGCACATCCATCATCTGGGTTTCGGCCGGGGCCCGGAATCCAAAGTCGCGGCTGATGGCCGCCACCAATTCGTCCTGATAGCGCAGCAACTGGCTCTTCAGCGCCCGGAGATGCGTCTTTCTCTGCATCACGCTGGGAAAGGGTTGGGCGGCAAAGGCTGCCCTCTGGCGCTCGAAAAGCCCGCGCAGGCGCAGCTCGGTTTCCATGGAAGTGTCTCCGGTCATTCGTCGGTTGGGTGGACGCTCGCACATGCCGCAAGGTCGCGGGGACGGGAGTGGCGCGTGGGCGAACGAAATCTACGGGTGACGCAGGACTTCAACGAGGTCCCATCCTGCCAACAGAGGTCATAAATTGCCAAGCTCAATGCAACGGTGTCAGGCGCAGGCCGCCGGCTTCGAACTGGTAGGCAGCTACGGAATGGAGTTGGAGGCGCCTGTGCACTCGGTGCTGGGCCTGGGCGCGCTCCTGGCCGAAATGGCTGGCCAGGGTGTGAGCGCCGAGGTGGTGCTCGGCGGGTCGGGGCTGGAAGCAAGGCAGTTGGTCGACCCCGAAGTGCGCATGTCGCATCGACAGAAGATCACCATTTTCCGCAACGCACAGCGATTGGCCAGGCTGCCCGACGTCGGTCTGCGCGCCGGCGCGCGGCAGCGCCTGAGCGACTTCGGTGTGTACGGCTACGCGCTGACCAGCAGTGCAGCCTTTGGCGACGCAGTGGTGCTTGGCATGAAGTACCTAAAGCTGGCGGGACCGGTGGTTCACAAGCGCTTTCGTCTGCTGGGCGATACCGCACTGCTCGAAGGAGCCGACGTTCTCTCGCTGGGTCCTGTGCTGCCGTTGGCCACCGAGTTCTGGCTCGCCTCGATGCTCCAACTCGCAACCAACATCCTCGCGGCACCGTTTCCTTCGCAGTGCCTGCGCTTGCCCTATCCGCGTCCGGTGCACGCCGCTGCTTATGAGCGCATGTTCGGATGTCCGGTGCACTTCGACGCTCCACGTATCGAATGGGAATTCGATTCCGCCGTGCTGCGCATGGCGTGTCCCGGCGCGAATCCGGCAACGGCCAAACTGTGCGCGAGCTTTTGCGAACAGATCATGAGGACCCAGCTCGAAGGCGGAGGCCTCGTGGACCAGATCCGCGCCGTTTGTCTCAGCAACCAAGGCAGGATGTCGAATGCCGATGCGGTAGCTCGATCGCTCGGCCTGTCAGTGCGGACCATGCACCGGCGACTGGCCGAGGGCGGGCTTGGCTTCCAGGCCATCGCCGATGAGGTTCGACAAGCCATCGCTGCGGGCCTGCTGAGAAACTCTCCGTTGTCGATAGACGAGATTGCCGAGCGCGTAGGCTTTTCCGAAGCTGCGAGCTTTCGCAAGGCCTTTCGGAGGTGGACAGGTCTTAGTCCGACCCAGTACCGCTTGGAAGTTCAGGCAAAGTCGTAGGCACGGGTGTCCGTAGGTCCCAGCTCTGCGACCGGGCCCATTCCTCGATAGAACTCTCCGTGTCCCGCCCTTCCTGCTGGAGCCACTCGCAAAACTTGGCGATGAGCGGATAGGCGTCCGATTCAGAGGGGAAGCTGGCGTAATAGTCGCGGCGCTTGATTCCCAAAGGGCCGAAGGGTGCACACAACTTGCCGGCGATGATGTCGTCGAGGACCAGAAACAGCGGCACGAGCACGATACCGAGGCCTTCGCAGGCTGCCTGCAATGCGAAGTACATCTGCTCGAATTTCAGCGTATTCGCGGGGCGCAGATCCGCAACGCCGGCCGACTGCAGCCACTCCTGCCAAGGATAGGGTTCGGTCGCATAGCTGATGGCCGTGAACCGCGTGATGTCCTTTGGCTCAAGCAGAGCGCCTCCGTTCAGCGCGTCAACGTGGCAGACAGGGAGGATGTGTTCCGACATGAACCGCACCGCGCCGCAGTCCAGGGGGGCTTCATGGGCGCCCCGGATGGCTACGTCGTACAGGTTGGCCTGAAAGTTCGGCCGCTCCATTGACGTCGAGAGCCGGATCTCCACGTCCGGTCGGCGGCGCTGGAAGCCTGACATGCGGGGGATAAGCCATCGCATGGTGAAGGTGGGTGGTGCGCTCACGCGCAGGCTGGTCGGCGACTGCTGCTGCAGCATGTACATCGAGGCCAAGGCCAGTCGATCGAGCGCGGCGCTGACTTCGGGAAGATAGCTGCGACCGGCGTCGGTGAGCGTCAGTTGCGATGAAGACCGCCGGAACAGGGGACGGCCGAACCAATCCTCGAGCAAGGCCACCTGCCGGCTGATCGCGCCGTGAGTGACGCTGAGTTCTTCGGCAGCCTTGGTAAAGCTGACGTGTCTCGCCGCGGCTTCAAATGCACGTACCGCATTCAACGGCGGGAGTTTTCTGATCATGGCCTGTTCATTCTGGGGAAAGGCGTTCCGCTGGTCGAGTGACTATAGCTCACGCCACGTGAAGAATCGTCCTTTGCCGCGATCGCCCTACGTGTCGATGATCGGCAGCCATGAAAGCAGCCCCGTTCGACTACATCCGCGCCGAGAGCGAAGCTCACGCGCTGGAGGTCCTGCAGCAGCATGGCGCCGACGCCAAGCTCGTGGCAGGCGGCCAGAGCCTGGTGCCGATGATGGCCATGCGCCTGGCCCGGCCCTCGGTACTGGTGGACATCAACCGACTGACTGCGCTGAAAGGCGTGGAGAGCGCCGCCGACGCCGTCCGGATGGGTGCCTGCACTCGCCAGCGTGATGTCGAGCACGATCAAGGTCTCCGTTCGCGACTGCCGCTGGTTGCGCAAGCGCTGACCTGGGTCGGTCACATTCAGACGCGCAATCGCGGCACGGTGGGCGGCAGCCTTGTTCACGCCGATCCTTCCGCCGAGTTGCCGCTGGCGGCCAGCGTGCTGGCAGCCCGGCTGCATCTGCGCAGCCAGAACGGCGTGCGCGTCGTAGATGCGGCGGAGTTTTTCCAGGGCCCGATGTTCACTGCCACTGCCGAGACCGAATGCCTGGTCGCCATCGACTGGCCGGTCTGGAAGGGCGCGCACACAGGCAGCGCCTTCGACGAGACCAGCATCAGGCACGGTGATTTTGCGATGGCATCGGCCGCCTGCCAGCTGCAGCTCGATGAGGCCGGTGTCTGCCAGCGGGTCGCCCTTGGCTTCGGCGGTGTGGACGGTACGCCGATGGTGTTTCCCGAACTCGTCTCGCAGCTCGTCGGTCACCGCATCACTGCGCAGGCCGCCCGAGAGATCGCCCACTCGGCCTCGTCGCGCTGCGAACCGGGCGATGACATCCATGCCACCGCTTCATTCCGCCGCCACCTGGCGGCGGTGCTGGGCGAACGGGTCTTGCTGAAGGCTGCCGAAAACGCTCGCGGTGCGAGCCACTGACCATGAACGATCTGAACAGACTTGTGAATATCCGCATTGCGGTCAACGGCCGCGAGCACCAGCGGGCCGTCGAGCCCCGCATGACGCTCGTTGATTTCCTTCGCGACGAACTCGGTCTGACCGGTACGCACGTCGGCTGTGAACACGGGGTCTGCGGCGCATGCACCGTGGTGTTCGACGGCGAGCCCGTGCGTTCCTGCTGCATGTTCGCCGTGCAGGCCGACGGTTCGTCCGTCACTACGGTCGAAGGTCTGGCGCCGGAGCGGGGAAAGCTGTCTCCGTTGCAGGACGCCTTCTGTGAGAAGCATGCGCTGCAATGCGGCTACTGCACGCCGGGCATGCTGGTCGCCTGCCAGTCGCTGATCGACAGGGTTCCGCATCCTACGGAGGCCCAGGTGCGCGAGGCAATCAGCGGCAACCTGTGCCGCTGCACGGGCTACAAGCAGATCATCGACGCCGTCCTTCATGCAACGACCCAGGATGCATCTCATGGCTGAAGCGCAATTCCGGTACATCGGCAAGCATCGCCGCGCGGTGGAGCACCGGCGATTCGTGCTGGGCCAGGGGCATTTCGCAGCGGATGTGAGGCGTCACGACACACTTCACGTGGCGATCATCGCCAGTCCGTATGCGAGCGCGCGCATCACAAAGATCGAGTCGAGCGCGGCGCTCGCAGTCCCCGGCGTGCATGCCGTGCTCACGGGCGAGGAGCTTTGCGCCGCGACGCTGCCGCTGCTGGTAGGGGTCGACGCGCCTCAGGTCGAGCGGTTCCCGCTTGCCACCGGCGTTGCACGTTATGCCGGCGAGTGGGTGGTTGCCGTCGTCGCGGAAACGCGTGCGCTCGCCGAAGACGCTGCGGAACTGGTGCACATCGACTACGACCCGCTGCCGGCGGTGGTCGACATGGAAAATGCGATCGAACCCGATTCCCCAATCGTGCATCCGAAGTTCGGCTCGAACACGATCTTCCGCCGCAAGTTCACCTGGGGAGCCGTGGCTGACGACTTCGCTCGGGCTCGCCACACGCTCAGCTACCGCGTGCGCTGGGCGCGCAGCGCGACCGTGCCGATCGAGACCTTCGGCGTCACCTGCGAGTGGAACGAGTCGCAACAGATCCTCGACGTATGGGCCTCGATCCAGATGCCCAAATTCCCCGATCAACTGGCCAAGGCACTCAAGCTGCCCGGCAACGCCGTGCGGGTGCACTTCGATGTGGATGTGGGCGGCAGCTACGGCGTCAAGCGCGGCATCAAACATGCCGTGCTCGCCGGCTACCTGGCGCGCAAGCTCGGGCGCCCCGTGCGGCTCATCGAGGATCGCCTGGAGAACATGCGCGGCGGCGACATGCAGGGCCCCGATCGTGCCTTCGACGTCACGATGGCGTTCGACGAGCAAGGCGTGATCCATTCGATGAAGATGCGGGCCATCGACGACATCGGCGCCTACTCCGGCCGTGCGCCGCTGCAGTTGGGCAAACCGGTGGGCGCCATCGTCGGTCCCTACCGCATCGCGAGCGTCGAGTACGAGGCGATCTCGGTATTGACCAACAAGACGCCGCAGGAAGCAGTCCGCGGTTTCGGTCAGGCGCCCACCAACTATGCCATCGAAACCGGAATGGAAAAGGTCGCGCGCTTCCTCGGGCTGGACCGCGTGGAACTGCGGCGTCGCAACCTGATCGGCAAGGACGAGTTCCCCTACTTGATCCCGAGTGGGACGACCTATGACTCCGGGGACTACGCTACGGTGCTGGACAAGGCCCTGGGCGTCGTTCCGATGGCGCAGTTGGAGCGAGAGCGCGACACGCTGCGCAGCCAAGGGCTGCTGGCGGGCATCGGCGTGTCCACCTGCCTCGAGCCATCGGGGGGCAACTCTTCTTTCGAGCCGCTCTTCAATCCGAAGAACGAGACCACGACGTGGATGGATTCCTGCCTTGTGCGCATCGATCTGTCGGGCGCCGTCACGGCACTGATGGCGACCTCCACGTCGGGGCAGGCGCATGAAACGCTGGTCTCGACGGTGGTGGGCGAAGTCCTGCAGATCCACCCCGACAGCATCCGGGTGCTGCATGCCGACTCGCTGAGCGCGCTGCCGTCCAACAGCCCCGTGGGAAGCCGCATGGCCATCATGCTAGGCGGGGCCGCAGCCGGCGCCGCGAAGATTCTCAAGGCGAAGGTGCTTGCCATCGCCGCTCACAATCTGGGTGTCCCGCTCTCGTCGGTGGTTTATGAGGACGGTGCCGTGTTCGTGGCGGAGGAGCCGCGGCGGCGCCTGAGCTGGGATCAACTGGTCGAAATCGCTCACCGCAAGTACCACCAGCTGCCACCCGGCATGGAACCTGGGTTGCAGGAAAAGTTCGTGTGGCAAGTCCCCACTGGCGGCAAGATGCCCACCGAGGATGGCCGGGTGCAGATGTACCCCTGCCATTCGTTCGAGAGCCATGTGGTCCTCGCGAGCGTCGATCCCCAGACCGGCAAGGTGAAGCTGCACCGCTATTCGGTGGGCCACGACTGTGGCGTGATGATCAGCCCCGACGTCGTTCATGGCATGACCTACGGCGGTGTTGCGCACGGCCTGGGCGCCGCACTGATGGAGAAGTTCACCTATTCCGACGATGGGCAGCTGCTGTCCGGCACGTTCATGGACTACCTGCTGCCCAGCTCGGAAGAGGTGCCGAACGTGACCATCGTCGATCACTGCACACCTTCGCCGCTGACGGAATTCGGCCAAAAAGGTTCCGGCGAGGCCGGCTACCTGGGCAGCGCCGCGGCGATTTCAGCGGCCGTCAACGACGCGCTGGCTCCTATGGGCGCATCCATCGACGCACTGCCGATGACGCCGCAGGCCATCTGGACCGTCATCGAGCAGCGCAACAGCGGCAAAGCCGGAGAAAACCATGCAACTTGAATCCACACTCATTCCCGCCGAGAGCTTTCACGGGAGGCTGGCGGTACACACCGCCGGCCGTGTCGGCGCTCCGGCGGTCGTGCTCGGACACTCCATCCTGGCTTCCACAAACATGTGGCGCGGCCAGGTCGAAATGCTGCTTGAGCTCGGGCTGCGCGTCGTGAGCGTCGACACCCGTGGCCATGGCGCCTCGGACGAGCCGCCTCCGGAATGCAGTCTGGACGACCTGGTCGCCGACAACATCCGCGTACTCGACGAGTTGGGCATCACACGGGCGCACTTCATCGGCGTATCGCTGGGCGGAATGGTAGCGCTCGGTCTCGGCATCCTTCACCCGGATCGCGTCGCCAGCCTGATCGTCTGCGACGCCCGTGCGGATGCGCCACCGGCATTTGCAGCTCCCTGGGACGAGCGGATTGCGACGGCGCAAGCTCATGGCACCGCCGCACTCGCAGACTCGACTGCCGAACGCTGGTTCGGTTCCGACTTCCTCGAACGCCGGCCGGAGCTCGGACGGGAGGTGAAGGAGATGATCGCCGGCACTTCCGTCGGCGGTTTCGCCGCTTGCGCGCGAGCCTTGCAAGGTCTGGACTACCTGAGCCGCGTCGGCCGCATCACGGCGCCCACGCAATGGATAGTCGGCGCCAACGACGGTGTCCTGCCGGACGCCATGCGGCATCTGCAATCACTCGTTTCCGGCTCGGCCCTCGACGTGATCGAAGGTGCCGGACATCTTCCAAATGTCGACCAGCCTGCTGCGTTCAACGCGGTCGTGGCGCGCCGGCTGCACTCTCTGACCGCTTAAGGACTGCCATGCAAATCACTGGAAGCCAATCCATCGCCGCGCCGCGCCAACAGGTTTGGGCGGCCCTCAACGACCCTGCGATCCTCAAGGGCTGCCTGCCCGGCTGTGAGTCGGTCGAGCGTGTTTCGCCCGAGCTCTTCCGTGTGGTCGTCGTGTCGGCCATCGGTCCGTTGCGGGCCAAATTCAACGGCGACTTGCGTCTGACGCAGGCACAGCCGCCGGAGTCATGCGTGATGGTGTTCGAGGGGCAGGGCGGTGCCGTGGGGTTCGGCAAAGGACAGGCCACCGTCGAACTGCTCGACGTCGGCAGCGCGACCGAGCTGCGCTATTCGGCGCAGGCACAGGTGGGCGGCAAGCTCGCGCAGATCGGCTCCCGGCTGATCGACAGTGTCGCGCGGAAGATGTCGGATGATTTCTTCGAGGCGTTCCGCAAGCTGGTGGTGCCCACGCCGGGCCCCTCGATCACGGCCGAAGCCGACACGGCAACTCCCGCGAGCGCAAAGCGTAGCAGCGGTGTCGCCGTGTGGGTGTACGCCGCAGCCGCAGTCACGGCGGTCGTCTTGGGCGGCGTACTTCTGCGCTGAGACCGGCTGGCCACTTCAAATGAAAAGCTACTGAAGGAGACACTGGATGAAGGCCTTTCGAATACTTGCCGCAGTCGGCGCAATGGCGGCTTCTGTCGCCGCCAACGCGGATACGTGGCCAAGCCGCCCTGTGAAGATCATCGCGCCCGCTCCACCGGGCGGCCCCTACGACTATGTCGCCCGGGCGCTGGCAGACGGCTTGCAGCGGTCGTTGGGGCAGCCGTTCGTGGTGGAGAACCGTGCCGGGGCAGGGGGCACCATCGGCGTGGATGCAGCGGCGAAGTCCGCCCCCGACGGCTATACGCTGGTGGTGGGCTCCACCGGGCCGATGTCGGTGGCCCCAGGAATGTTCCGGAAACTGCGCTACGACCCGGAAAAGGACTTTGCGCCCGTGGCCAGGCTCGTGAAGATGCCCGGCTACCTCGTCGTTCACCCCAGCCTGGGCGTTGACAACGTGAAGGATTTCCTCGCCAAGGTTCGGGCTGATCCCGGCAAGTTCTCGTACGCGTCGGCGGGAAACGGGTTCTCGCAGCACACCAACATGGAGTTGCTGAAGAACATGGCCAACCTGTTTGTCGTGCCGATCACTTATCGCGGCAGCGGTCCGGCGGTGACGGATCTCCTTGGCGGCCAGGTGCAGATGATGATGGAGCTCGGTCCGGTCGTGATCCCGCACGTCAAAGCGGGACGGTTGAAGGTACTGGCTGCAAGTACCGCGGTACGAACCGAGGCGATGCCTGAAGTGCCGACATTGAACGAGAGCGGTGTCAAAGGCTTCGATGCATATACCTGGTTCGCGCTGTATGCACCTGCCGGCACGCCGGCCGACATTGTGCAGAAGCTGCACGCCGAGACTGCAAAGGTGCTGAATCAGCCCGAGCTGAAAGCACGCCTGGCTTCGCAGGGCGCTGAAGTGGCCTTGACTACGCCGGCGGAACTGGCCGTGTTCCAAGCCGCCGAAACGAAGAAGTGGACGTCGGTGATCCACCGAGCCGGCATTCTTCCCGAATAGCCATGCAAGGTCCGCTCAAAGGCACCCGCGTTGTCGAGATTGCCGCCATCGGGCCGGCGCCTTTCAGCGCGATGCTGCTGGCCGACATGGGCGCGGACGTGATCCGCATCGAGCGCAAGGGCGAGCGGCCGCGTGCAGGATCCGGAACGGCGGATGTCCTGCAACGGGGTCGCAGGTCGATCGCGCTTGACCTGAAGCAGCCGGGCGCCGCCTCGGTGGTTCTCAAACTTGTTGAGCAGTCCCACATGGTGATCGAGGGCTTCCGGCCCGGCGTGATGGAGCGCCTTGGCTTGGGGCCGGACACTTGCCTGGCGCGAAATCCTGCGCTCGTCTACGGGAGAGTGACGGGCTGGGGCCAGCAAGGGCCGTTGGCTCAACGCGCCGGTCACGACATCGATTTCATGGCCATTTCCGGTGCGCTGTATGGCATGGGGGATGCAGATCGGCCGCCGATGCCACCGTTGAACCTAGTAGGAGACTTCGGTGGCGGCGGCATGCTCCTCGCCTTTGGCATGGCGTGCGCGCTGATCGAAGCTCAGCGCAGCGGCCGCGGGCAGGTCGTGGATGCGGCGATGAGCGACGGGTCGGCACTGCTCATGAGCATGCTGTACGGATACCTGGCCATGGGGCGCTGGAAAGCGGAGCGCGGTGCGAACTTCCTCGACGGCAGCTCGCCGTTCTATCGCTGCTATCTGTGCGCCGACGGCAAGTGGCTGGCGGTCGGCGCGGTCGAGGCGAACTTCTATCGCGAGCTGTTGCGCCGCTGCGGCCTCCCCGAAGCTCTGCTTGACAGTCAATGGGATGAACCGAGTTGGCCGCAGACCCGGCGGCTCTTCGAAGAGACCTTTCTCACGCGGGCGCGGGACGATTGGTGCGAGCTGCTGGTTGGCGTCGATGCCTGCGTGGCACCGGTGCTGGACATGCACGAGGCACCGGCGTTCGCGCACAACGTGGCACGGGGCACCTTCGTGGAGATTGACGGTGTCACGCAGCCGGCTCCAGCACCGAGGATGAGCATGACACCCGGGAAGGCTGGACGCATCGCCGCGCCAGGTGAGGACACACGGGCCATTCTTTCCGACCTCGGGCTCAGCGACATGGAGATCGAAAGGCTCCAGGCCGAGGGAGTCTGCTGAGGCGAAGCACTCGGAAGTTCCGTCATGCAACGCTGATGCGAAACGCGATCGATCGACCCGTGAGCCAGGCTCGCGCTTCGTGAGAAATCCTCGTTTGCCGCGCGGCCTTGTCCGCAGACAAACTGCCTTCTTTACCGGAGATAGTCATGAGCGAACAGATCCGCATCGAACAAGACGGCCGCGTGCTGCGCGTCACCTTCAACCGGCCCGAGGACAACGGCGTGTCGGACAGCATGGCCGCCGCGCTGTCTGCCGCGCTGGCCACGGCCCACGAAACCTCGGACGTGGTGGTAGTGAGCAGCGTTGGACCCGACTTCTGTACCGGCCGTATCCGCGATGCGGGCGGGCCGCCTGCGGCAGAGGCCTATGCCCGTCGACCGGAGTACGACGCCATCTTCAATAGCTACAAGTCGGTGCGCTCCGCCCAGGTGCCCGTGGTGGGGATCTTGCGGGGCCGTGTAATGGGCTACGGCACTGCGCTGGCGGCACTCTGCGATGTCAGCTTCGCAGCCGATACGGCGACTTTCAATATTCCCGAGATCACCCACAATGTGATGCCGACCATGGTGATGTCGGCGCTGTATGACCGCGCGAATCGCAATGCCATTCTGTGGATGGCGTATTCGGCTGAGTTCATCGACGCAAAGCAGGCCAAGGACTGGGGCATCGTGAGCCAAGTGGTGGCACAAGACAAGCTCGACGCGACCGCCGCCGGCTTCCTGGACGTTCTCCTTTCCCGCCCGCGCCCGGCGATCCTGGGACTCAAGGAGTACCTGCGAGTCGCCCCGCGCATGGATGAACAAGCGGCGATCGACTACGCACGTGCACTGCACTCGATGGTGAACACCTCGGCAGCGATGAAAACGGCGCACTGAGCGTACGGCGAGGAGGAGACAAAACATGGCCCGTACGCAAGTCCGACGCCGCCAGTTCCTGTTGGCAGGTGCGGCCCTCACGGCAAGTCCGTGGGCGCTGGGCCAGGCCACCGCGAAGACGGTCAAGATTCTGGTTGGATTCCCGGCGGGGCAGGCGACGGACGCTGTAGCCCGTTTGATGGCGGAGAGTCTTCGAGGCACGACGGCCCAAAGCTACATCGTGGAGAACCGGCCGGGGCAGGGCGGCAGTATCGCCTTGTCGGAGTTGGCGCGTGCGCCGGCGGACGGCAGTGTCATGATGCTGGCGCACATGTCGGCGGTTTGCACCAATCCGCATCTCTACAAGCGTGTCAGCTACGATTCCCTGAAGGACTTCGAAGCGGTCGGCCTGGTGGGCGACCTTCCCTTCGTGCTGGTTTGCCACGCGGCCCTTCCAATCCAGAACGTTCAGGATCTGATCGCCTACGCAAAGGCGAATCCCGACAAATTGTCCAATGCCTCCTCCGGGAACGGAACCGTCTCGCATCTGGCGATGGAGGAATTCAAGCGTCGAGCCGGAATCTCGATCGTTCATGTGCCGTACAAAGGTAGCGTGCCTGGACTGACGGACGTAGCGGCTGGCAACGTGTCTATTGCGCTTGAGACGGCGGCCGGCGTGGCGCCTCTCATCCAGAGCGGCAAGTTGCGGCCCCTGGCCGTCGGAACAAGCCGGCGCCTCGAAGGGATGCCGAATGTTCCCACGATGCAGGAACAGGGCCTGGGTGATTTCGATGCCGCCACCTGGCTCATGGTGCTGTATCCGCGAGGCGTGCGGAAGGAACTCGTCCATGGCACTTTTGAAGCGATGCGGACATCGTTGCGAACACCGAGCGTGGAACTGAGATTGATCGCGTCGAACTGCCTGCCGCGGTACAGCGTCGACCCCGGCACCGCGGACAGCTACCTGCGCGCGGAGTACGCAAAATGGGGCGAAGTCGTGAGACGCAGCGGCGTCAAGCTTGAAGGCTGAGCTGGACGCAAGTGGTTCCGAACTTCCGACTCCTTCCCTGATCCCTATGTCCGAAGCTCTTCTACTCATTGACAATCCCCGTCCCCAGGTCCGAAGGTTCACCCTCAACCGGCCCGAAAAGCGGAACGCGCTTTCCAACTCCCTTCGCACCGAGCTGTTTTCGGCGCTCGAGGCTGCCGACAGGGACGAGTCAGTCCGCGTGAGCATCATCCGCGGTGCGGGGACGTGCTTCTCCTCAGGCTACCAACTCGGCGGTGGAAACGATGCGGATCAACCGTACTACACACCGGACGGCATCGGCCAATGGCCGCGGCACGTGGTCGAGGGGTCCTTTCGGATCTGGGATCTCGCGAAGCCGGTGATTGCTCAGGTTCATGGCTACTGCCTTGCTGGCGGCAGCGAGCTCGCGACGGCCTGCGACCTGGTCTATGTTGCAGAGGACGCGCAGATCGGTTATCCGCCAGTACGCAGCATGAGCCCACCCGACATGCAATTTCACCCTTGGCTGATGGGTTTGCGCAATGCGATGGAGATGATGCTTACGGGAGATTCGATCAGCGGAACGGAAGCCGTCGAGAAAGGATTCGCGAACCGAGCCTTTCCGGCGGAAGAGCTCGGGAAGCGCGTGCTCGAGATGGCAGAACGAGTCGCAAAGGTGCCCTCGGATATTCAGCAATTCAACAAGCGAGCGACCCACAGGGCCATGGAGATCATGGGTGTGCGTGCGGCCATCCGTGCGGGGACCGAAATGCAGGCACTGGCCTTCTTCACGCCTTCCAGCATCGCATATCGCGAGGAGTTCGCCAAGGGCGTGCGTCACGCGCTCTCCATTCGCGACGGAAAGTTCGGGGACTATCGCGAAAGTGGAAAAGAGTGCTGACTGAAGTGGTCGTTCGAAGTGCAAGTGGTGCTCGGGCCGCTTTGCATTGATGGGTGGGGAAATCTCTCGCCCCCAGGGATGACCGGAAGGCGTTGCTGTAAAGAAGTGACGAAGTAAGGCATCCATATCATCCGTCAGTCGCGATAAGTCTTCTTATCACAATAGCAAGTTCATCCGGCTAAACTGGCGGGCATGAAAGTACGCACCGTCGGTGGGGCAGGGGCCGGAGATGGCGATTTCCCCAGCGCTTCGCAGCTGGCCGCGTTGCGCGCCTGGTACGCGGGCCTGCCGGCGCGCGCCGCGGTGGTGCAGTATCTCGGCGAGAGCAGGGCCACGGGACAGTCCTCCCGCGCCATGCTGGGCGATATCCGGCGCCAGTTGGCGAGCTACGCGCGGCTGCGGCACCGCGACGACCTGGCCTCGCTGATCGCGCACCCGGTAGCCGAGCGCCAGCAACGCGCCCGAGCGGTCAGGGATGCCATCGAGAAGCTGCTGGGCTTGCCCCTGCCTGTGCCGATGGTGACGGACACCGTCGATCGGTGGCTGCCGACGCGCGCCGCGCGGGCCCTGCAAAACGCCGGCATCCGGACGCTGGCCGATCTGACGGTGCGGGTGCCGCGCCGACGCCGATGGTGGGCCGCCGTGCCCGGCCTGGGGGCACGCAGCGCGCGCCAGATCGAGGAATTCTTCGCCGCCCATCCGGCGTTGACCGAGCGGGCGAGGGCGCTGGTGATCGTGCCGAGGACCGAGACCGCGCCGTGGGAGCATCTGGTTGTGCCGCAGGAGGTCGATGGCTCACGGGGCACCTTCCGGGCGCCGCAGGCCACCTGCACCCTGTCGGCGAGCAATGACTACGAGGCCGTCCAGGCCTGGCTGGGTCTGCAGGACGCCGCGGCGACCCAGCGCGCCTACCGCAAGGAAGCCGAGCGGCTCATGCTGTGGGCGATCCTCGAGCGCGGCAAGGCGCTGTCGTCGCTGACGACCGAGGATGCCGTGGCGTACCGCGCCTTCCTGCGGCGCCCAGCGCCGAGGGAGCGCTGGGTCGGACCCGCGCGGCCGCGCGCATCACCAGAATGGCGCCCCTTCCAGGGACCGCTGGCGCCGCGCTCCGTCGCCTATGCATTGTCCGTGATCGGCGCGCTGTATCGCTGGTTGATCGAGCAGCGCTATGTGCTGGCCAATCCGTTTGCCGGCGTGAAGGTCAAGGGAGCAAACCGTGGCGGCGCCCTTGATGCGTCCCGGGTGTTCACAGAGCACGAATGGACACTGATTCGCTCCACCGCCGACGGCATCGAGTGGATCGGCGGATGGAGCGAGGAGGGCGCCCAGCGCCTGCGCTTCGTGCTGGATTTCTGGTACGCGACGGGCCTGCGGCCCAGCGAGATGGTCGATGCCCGACTGGGCAGCATCGAGCACGATGCGCAAGGCGACGACTGGCTGCATGTGGTCGGCAAGGGCAGCAAGCACGGCAAGGTGGCCTTACCGCTGCTGGCACGAGGTGCGCTCGATCAGTATTTGGCGCAACGAGGCCTCCCTGTAACCCGGTCGCGCTGGAATCCCAAGACCGCGCTGGTGCCCGGCCTGGCAGAAGACGGGACCGGGATCAGCGCGTCACGCTTGTGGTCGGTCATGCGCCGCTTCTTCCTCCACGCCGCGCAGGCCTTGGAGGGTGTGAGCCCGTCCACGGCGGATAAGCTCCAGCGTGCCACGCCGCACTGGATGCGGCACACCCATGCGACTCATGCGCTCGCGCGCGGCGTCGAGCTGACGACCGTGCGGGACAATCTGCGGCATGCCTCCGTGGCGACCACCTCGGTCTATCTCCATACCGACGAGGTCAAGCGGGCACGGCAGATCGGGGAGGCATTTCCGGCTTCCACGAGAGTAATGTAGTCACTGGTGCCCGCGGTTCGAGGAGGCGAATTTCGAGGCGCGTTGTCCCGATGAAGGGAATGAACTACGGCGTTGAAATGAACGAGTTACAGCTCTCGGCAGCCCAACTGCAGGATCTTTTGCTCAAGCTCGTAGATCGGATCTGCCAATACTCGACCGGGAATCTCGCCGGCCTTTCCGGTAAGCGAGGTGTACGTGATGGGGGCAAGTCCTTTAAAGTCCGACGGGAGCTTCAGGTCTTCTTCCATCTGGGGGATCAACAAGAACGTGCGCTTGCGGCCAAGCCTTGACATGAAAAAGCCCAGTTCGAAGATGACGTTGTCGCGAGGGGCGGCTGATTGGGTTCGCCTTGACCGAACAATGTCATCGGGGTGTGCAATAGCCACCCCGAAGTCAGCTTGATCCACCTCGCGTTCCAACACTTCCAGCGGATACGAGCCTGGCGGAAACATGTCCTCATCCGACCAGATGAGTGAATCCGCTTCCGTGTACTTAAGGCCGTGTCGGATCGCTTTCGCTACAGCAAGACTTTCCTTTGAGCTGATGAAAAAAACGCGCGGTCGCGCATTAGGCGATCGGATGAACGTGTTCCGCTGCTGCAGCCGTGAGGCAAGCTCCGCTGCAATCAGACGGTAAACGCGAGGTTGCACCATCGCGACCTTGTCCAAGGTCTCCGGCGAGACCTTCAGCGCGACAGTCGGCTCCATCGCGGTAACGGTTGCGGAGCGAGTGATGAGCGGATTCACTGCGGACGCTTCGCCCACAGTCACATTTTTCTCCCTTGGGTAGAGGTACTTGCCTTTGACCGACAGACCTACCTTTCCAAAGAGCAAGAAGTACATGTCGCGATCGATACCGTTCTCTTCGATGAGTACTTGTCCGGCCGCGAATTCGATCACCTCGCCCGACTCCGCGAGGGCGGTTGCCACCTCTCTGTCGCCTTGGATAACGGCTTGTGCCAGCAAGGCCTCGATGAGGACGGCGTTGTTCTGAAAACGCTCAATCAGAGCCATGTTCTCTCTCCTAAAATCATGATCATGGACCTCCACTCTTCGTGGATAGCCTCTTCCTCGGAGCCGTGCAGCCGTCCTCGCACAGGCGCGACGTTTCGCCGAAACCCGTGTGCCGATCCTCGAAGCTCGCCGTCCGAGTCCAGCTTGACGATCATCAGCACCAGGAACGTCGACTGTTGCTCGTCGTCCTCTACCAACTGCTGCATCTGGTGGACGTCTGCGTCGCTCGGCGTTGCCGGATAACTCGGATGCGAGTGCCACTCGCCCAGATAGTTGTATCGCTCTGGCTTATGTCCTACCCGGTCATGGAAACGTCGAATGAATTCCCTGTGCTGAGTCGGATCGCGCTCGAAGTTCGAATTCGTGCCGTTGCTTTGCACGGACAAGTCGATCACCAGGAAGCGTCCGTCCCCGATCTGCTCGGCCGCCAAGACGCCACCAATTTCGTTCAAGCCCGCGGCGAGGAGCGAACGTTTCAGTTTGCGAACGCACCGAGGATGGAGGAGAACATCAATCACGCGCCGGACTCGCCCGCATGCCGCATGTCCGCCGTCGCTTCCTCGTCTTCCTCAGCGATGCTGGAGGTCCGGATGCCAGACACATCGATCGGACGCACATCGAAAGGCTGCTCGAACAACCATTCCTTCCGCAAACCGATGACGTACACGGAATCCGGGTACTCCGAGCCGGTTGCTCCACGCAAAGCATCGGCGGCGAATTGGGTGAGGTGTGCCGAGATGACGGAGACATCCGCGTCGTCCGCGATCATGGGAGGTTGGTCATCCGGGCCGGCCGCATAGTCGATGCCTGCGTCAGGAGGCGGATCGGGGAACCCGGGGGTATGGAACCATTGGTGTATGTTCTCGCGCACATCCAGGGCCGAGGCCTCGATGCCGGGACGGCTCCGGGCGATATACCCGCCAAAGCCGCCTCCGAAGACTCTTCCCCAGACCATGGGAATGCCTTTGTCTTCTGATACCGAGCTCGCGTAGACAAAACCCTGCCCGCTGCCGGTCGTCTCGATGATCAGGTCACATTCTTTCAGGGCGGTCAGGCACGCCATCAAAGTTTCGACGGAGGTCTGCCCTCCCAAATGATTGACCCAACCGTCGACCTTGACCTGTGCATTGATACGCTTCAGCCGCTCTGCGAGCCCCTCCGCCTTGTGAGCGCCGACCTCCGCCCAGTCCAACTCGTTTCGGACCAGATTGCCAGGCTTCAGGACATCAGAATCGACGAGGAAAAAATCTGCGATACCCATGCGAGCGAGGGACGTCGCAACCTTGCTGCCCATCGACCCACAACCCAGGATTGCACATCGCTTTCCTGCCAAGACTGCATTGCGTGCCGGCGATCGCTGCTGCTTGTCCATGAGTACCTTGATGATGTTGTGGGTATGGTTGTCCTTGCCAAGGAACTTGGCAAGGACGCTTCCATCGAGAACGCCGACCACGACGCCGTAGCCGTTGAATGGGATCGAGGAAAAGGCCGCCCACCGTTCGTCACACGGCATGTCCCGCGAGGTCAACGCCCGAAAGCGCGGGTCGCCAGTCTCGACCATTGCAATGCGGCCGACCCCATCTTTCTGAATCCCCACTGAGCTTGGAATGGCCGGATCCGTCCATCGGGCATGCTCAGGCGATCCGGAAATACCAACCCCTAGGCTGACGCACGACTGGTCAAAAGAGCTTGTCCGGAGATCCAGCACCCAGACACCCGGCCCCCGTCGCTGCAGTTCGGCCAACAGTTCATCGGTCAAGACCAGCCGCGCGTACTCCCAGCGCAGCAACTGGCCTTCGGTGAAGCGGTGCTCGGACGGGACCTCTCCACGGCGCCCGACCTCATCGATTGTGGCTTCGGTGTCAAGCAGGTGTCGGGCGCTCCGGAGTACGCCGGCGCCGTCAAACGACTTCAACCAAGTATCCGCGCGGATCTGCAAGCAGAGCTCGCCAGTGCCCCACTGATGCCTTGACCAACGCTGTTCGCCGATTCTGGGCAGCAGCCGCGGCGGTGCAGAAGGGTAGATGAACGGGTATTCCAGGCGCGCCTGCCGCAGCTCCCCTCCGGCTTCGAAGTCGATGTCGGCGTGCACGGTGCCGGTCTTCGCCGCGATGTCCCACTCGATGGACTTGACCCATCCCTCCCGTCGCAGAGATTCGAGAACCTCACGCTCGTGGGCCATGCGGCGGGGCCGCCGCTCGTACCAGTACATCAGGAGAAGCCGGCCAGTGTTCGCGAGGGTTGCGCGGCGGTCTTGCCAAAAGCAAACCCGGCCGCTGCCGCTGTCGCCGGCTTCAGCAGCCCAGGGCTCTGCGCCGCACCTCTCTTATCGGCGGCGGTGAGCTGGAGTGCCAGCGCAATGAATGCTTCCATGCTGCGGACCGGCCGGGCGGTCCGGCGCAGCAGTTCGCCGCCCGGGTCTTTGAGAACCAGCAGCGCCCCTTCGCCGTGCGGCACCAGCGCCATCGGCACCGCGGCCCAGTTCTCGTGCAAGGCGCTGCGGAACGCATACTCGCGCTGGAGCGTGGCCAGTGTGGCCGGGGCGACCTGGCCGCGCCCTGCAACAAGCCAGGATGCGCAGCCGGCGGCGCTGGCGCGTTCCAGGCGCGGCGTGCCTGTGCCCAGGTCGTAAAAATCCCGCGAAAGCAGGCCTGCACTGGAGAACTGCTGTTCGACGGTCTCCTGTACCGCAGCAAAAATATGCAGACGGCCGTGTGCGGGCTCGGTTTCCGCGCGATCGACGTAAAGGGTGCTGTCCGGGATCTCTGCCTGGCGGCGCTCGCTGAGTTCTTCTTGTCGCATGGGGGTAGCTTCCGAAGGAGGTTCGGTTCTGGACATGCCTCTGTGCGATCCGGACGCCCCGGTCCGCTGCTGCTCGGCATGGTCTTGAGACGGGTGTCCTTTCGCTGCGTATCTATTGGAGCGCAAATGCCCGCGTGGAGGCAGTCGGGAGCGTTGGCGTGTGTTAGGCGTTGTTAGGCCTGGCCTTCAGGGTGCTTCACGTCGCGCCGCAAGGCCGACGACTTGGAAACGTAGTGTGTGCAATTCCAGCGCTGACACATAGGCATACGCGATCTGTGCCGGAAGGGGAGGGCGCGACAAACAATTCATTCGCTCTCTCTACCCAAGCTCACTTCACTACCAAGGAAATCACCATGAAGCTCTCTCGAATCGCCAGTGCTGCCTCGTTCTCCATCCTTGCCGCTCTCGTTGGAGTGCAGGCCCATGCCGAGGAATATCAAGGCGTGTTGCAGACGCACTCGACGCTCGCCCGCAGCGACGTTCGCGCCCAGGCTGTCGCGGCTGCGCACGCCGCAGATCCCTATGCCGATGGCGCCTCTTCGGGTGTGGTTGCGGCGCTGCCCTCCACGCTCGACCGTTCCGCAGTGCAGGCCGAAGCCCGCGCCCTCGCTCACGCGCCGGCCCAGAACCTCTATGTCGAGGCCTTCGTCAACAGCCGGGTGCCTGCCCAATACGGCATCCACGGGGTACTCCCGACGCGCCAGGCGGGCATCGCCGATGGCGTGACCTTGCGCTGAACGCCGGAGCCCCAGCATGACCACGAGATCCAACGTGCTGATCGGCATCGCGGCCGTTGCAGCCTCGGTCGGCATATTCACCGCGGCGGCAGCGCCGTCCGGAGGCGACATACCCGCCAGCGCCGCGCAGACCGCGCCCGAGTTCCAGAACATCGACCAGTGGCTCAACTCCCCGCCGCTGAAGCTGCAGGACCTGCGCGGCAAGGTCGTGCTCGTCGACTTCTGGACCTACACCTGCATCAACTGCCTCAACCACTTGCCCTACGTCCAGGCGTGGAACGAGAAGTACAAGGACAAGGGCCTCGTCGTCGTGGGCGTGCACACGCCGGAGTTCGCGTACGAGAAGTCCACCCGGAACGTGCAGGACGCGATCAGCCGGCTGCAGATCAAGCACGCCGTTGCGCAAGACAACCACTACGCCACCTGGAAGGCCTTCAACAATCAGTACTGGCCGGCGGTCTACCTGATCGACAAGCAGGGAAAGATCGTCTACTCGCACTTTGGCGAAGGCAGCTACGCCACCACCGAGAAAAAGATCCAGTCGCTGCTGGCCGAACCGGCGCCCGCGGCGGGAAGCTGAGATGAGGAAGCTCTGGTTCGCGCTGCTTTTCCTTGCGGGCGGCTTTGCGCTTGAAGTGCGCAATCCGGTGAGCTGCCAATGCATCACCGCCCGCGAATTCGCGGGTGCCCGAAAACGCGATCGCGCGTGAATCGGCCCTGCAATTCAATCCTCGTCGAGTTCCGCAAAGCGCGCGACCAGGAAATCGATCAGCGCCCTCACGGATGGCAGCTGGCCGCGGCGCGAAGAGAACACCGCATGAATGATCTCGCGACGCGGTGCCCAACCCGCCAGCACCTGGACGAGCTCGCCGCGGGCGAACTGTTCGCGCACCATCATCGTCGGTAGCTGCACGACACCCAGCCCCGCCGTGGCCGCCGCGCGGAGGGCCAGCATGCCGCGAGTGATCAGGCGGGGCTGATGGTGAATCGCCACCTGGCTGCCATCGGGACCGAACAGGTTCCAGACATGCTCCCCCTGCGGCACGCCCAGGCCGAGGCTGGGCAGCAGCGCAAGGTCCGCCGGCACCTGCGGCGTCGCGATGCTTTCCAGCAGCCTGGGGTTGGCCACCAGGCACTGGCCTCGATCAGCCAGCACGCGCAGCACCAGGTCGCTGTCCTGCAGCGGCGGCGGGCGTACGCGGATCGCAATATCGATGCCCTCCGCGACCACGTCGACGCGCCTGTTGGTTTCCTCCAGGTGCACTTCGACGCGCGGGTACTTCAGCATGAACGCTGCGAGCATGTCGCCGATGCGTGCATCCAGCAAGGCCACGGGGCAGGTCATGCGAACGATGCCGCGAGGTTCCGAGTGGGTGAGGGCAATGGCTTCGTCGGCCGCGTCCGCCTCGACCAGCATCGCACGGCAATGCGCGTAGTAGGTCTGGCCCAGCTCGGTCACGGAAAAGCGGCGCGTGGAACGAAGCACCAGGCGCGTGCCCAGGCGCTCCTCCAGCAGCGCGATGCGGCGGCTCAGCTTGGACTTGGGCATGCCCAGCGCGCGGCCCGCCGGCGCAAAACCACCGTGGTCCACCACCTGGGTGAAGTAGTAAAGGTCGTTGAGATCGCGCATCGTTCATCAAATAGAACGCTCCGGCGAAATTTAGCCGACTACCGGATCTTTGGTGCGAGTTTTACGCTTCTGCTCATGCATTGGGGCCATCGCCCCTTGGAGAAACAAGATGAGCATGAAGAAAGTCCGCGGCGTCTACAGCGCCCCCCGGCCGCACTGGGTGGGCGATGGATTTCCCGTCCGCTCGATGTTCTCGTACCAGAGCCACGGCGTGCACCTGAGCCCGTTCCTGCTGCTCGACTACGCAGGGCCGGCGCAGTTTGCCCCGGCTGAAGCACCTCGCGGCGTCGGCGTCCACCCGCACCGCGGTTTCGAGACCGTGACCATCGTCTACCAGGGCGAGGTCGACCACCGCGATTCGACAGGCGCAGGAGGCCATATCGGCCCCGGCGACGTGCAGTGGATGACGGCGGCTTCCGGCATCCTGCACGAGGAGTTCCACTCCGAAGCGTTCACCCGGCAGGGCGGCACGCTCGAGATGGTGCAGCTCTGGGTCAACCTTCCGGCGCGCGCGAAATTGGCCGAACCGGGCTACCAGACCCTGCTGGAGCGCGACATCCCCGCCGTTGCGCTCCCCGGCAAGGCGGGCCGCGTCCGCGTCATTGCGGGCGAGTACGGCGGCCAGGCCGGACCGGCGCGCACCTTCACGCCCATGGACGTCTGGGACGTCCGCCTGAACCAGGGCGGATCCGCGCGCCTCGATCTTTCGGCAGGGCGCACGACCGTGCTGGTGGTGTTGCGCGGCGTGGTCCTGGTGAACGGCCGCGACGTGGTGCGCGAGGCGCAGCTTGTCCAGTTCGACCAGGACGGCGACAGCGTCGAGCTCGAAGCCAACACCGACGCCACGGTGCTGGTGCTCAGCGGCGAACCCATCGACGAGCCCGTCGTGGGCCAAGGCCCCTTCGTGATGAACAGCGAAGAAGAGATCCGCCAGGCCTTCGACGACTTCCGCAGCGGCCGTTTCGGCCAGATGCATCCCTGACGCCGAGGCCGGCGCGCCCGCCAGGGCAAGGCCGGTCGCGCGGTCAACCCACGCCCTCGCGGGCATTCACTGCAACCCCAAGGAGACTTCCCATGGCCCACAAGCCCTACACCCGCCTCGACAAGAACGACGTCGCCGTGCTGCTGGTCGACCACCAGACCGGCCTGCTCTCGCTGGTGCGCGACATCGATCCCGACAAGTTCAAGAACAACGTGCTGGCCCTGGCCGACATCGCCAGCTACTTCAAGCTGCCGACGGTGCTGACCACCAGCTTCGAGAACGGCCCCAACGGTCCGCTCGTGCCCGAGCTGAAGGCCCAGTTCCCCGACGCGCCGTACATTCCGCGCCCTGGCCAGATCAACGCCTGGGACAACGAGGACTTCGTCAAGGCGGTGAAGGCCACGGGCAAGAAGCAGTTGCTGATCGCGGGCGTGGTGACCGAAGTCTGCGTGGCCTTTCCTGCGCTGTCGGCGCTGGCCGAGGGCTTCGAAGTCTTCGTTGTCACCGACGCCTCGGGCACCTTCAACGACGTGACGCGCCAGGCCGCCTGGGACCGCATGTCGGCCGCCGGGGCGCAGCTGATGTCCTGGTTCGGCGTGGCCTGCGAGCTGCACCGCGACTGGCGCAACGACATCGAGGGCCTGGGCACGCTGTTCTCCAACCACATCCCCGACTACCGCAACCTGATCACCAGCTACACCCGGCTGGCCCAAGGAAAGTGAGCACCCCATGACCACGCCGAACACCATCGCCAACTTCAACGGCGCCAAGCCCGTGATCGACCCGGACGACGCCGTGATGCTGCTGATCGATCACCAGAGCGGCCTGTTCCAGACCGTGAAGGACATGCCGATGACCGAGCTGCGTTCCAACGTCACCACGCTGGCCAAGGTCGCGGCGCTGGCGAAGATCCCGGTCATCACCACCGCCTCTGTGCCGCAGGGGCCGAACGGGCCGCTGATTCCCGAAGTGCACAAGTACGCGCCGCATGCGCAGTACGTGGCGCGCAAGGGCGAGATCAACGCCTGGGACAACCCCGAGTTCGTCGCCGCCGTGAAGGCCACCGGGCGCGGCACGCTGATCATTGCCGGCACCATCACCAGCGTGTGCATGGCCTTCCCGAGCATCGCGGCGGTGCACGAGGGCTACCGCGTGTTCGCGGTGATCGACGCCTCGGGCACCTACTCGAAGATGGCGCAGGAGATCACGCTGGCGCGCGTGGTGCAGGCCGGCGTGGTGCCGATCGACACGGCCGGCGTGTGTTCGGAGATCCAGAAAACCTGGAACCGCGAAGACGCGCTGCAATGGGCCGAGGCCTACAGCGCCGTGTTCCCGCCGTACCAGTTGCTGATCGAGAGCTACACGAAGGCGCAGGAAGTCGTGAAGAACAGCGAGCAACCGGACTCGCAGAGAAAGTAGCTGCCCGCGTGCCTGAGGAGCCGGTTGGGCGCGGTCAGGGTGCCATCACCCGCCGCCGCGCCCATCCGCTGCCCCCGCCGCTTCCACCAGGAAGCTGACCAGCGCCTGCACCCGCGCGCTGCGCCCCTTGCGCGTGGGCACGAGCACCACCACCGGGGCGGCGCCAAATTCCCAGTCCGCCATCACGCGTTCGAGGCGGCCGGCGGCCAGCGCTTCGGCGGCATCCCATTGGGAGCGCAGCACGATGCCCAGGCCATCCTCGGCCCACTGGCGCGCCACGCTGCCGTCGTTGCTGACGAAGGCCGGGTTGATGCGCAGCGTCTCGCCCTTGCGGGCGCCGCTGCCCGCGGGCCGCATGTGCCACAGCGTCACGTCTTCATCGTTCTCGCGGATGCAGATGCAGGCGTGGTAGGCCAGGTCCGCCGGGTTGCGGGGCGTGCCGTGCTCGCGCAGGTAGCCGGGGCTCGCGCACAGCCAGCGTTCGTTGGAGGCGAGCGTGTGCGCCACCCATGACGAGTCGCGCACCGCGCCCACGTGCACCACCGCGTCGGAATCGTGCTTGTCGGGCCACGGCGTTTCGCGCAGGTCCAGCTGCAGCCGCAGGGCCGGATGCAGGCGGGAGAAACGGGACAGCCATGGCGCGACGTGCGTGCGGCCATAGCCGAAGGACGCGGCCACGCGCAGCGTTCCGCTCAGGCGCCGGTCGTCGCGCTGCAGGGATTCGCGCAGGCCGTCGAACTTCAGCAGGAGTTCATAGGCCTCGCGTCCGAACCGTTCGCCTTCCGAGGTCAGGTGCAGCTTGCGCGACGTGCGGTTGGCCAGCACCAGGCCCAGCGAGGCCTCGAGCTTGCGCAGGCGCATCGACAGCGCGGGCGGCGTGACGCCGAGCGAGCGCGCGGCCGCGCTGAGCGAGCTCTCGCGCAGCAGCGCGGCAGCCAGGCGAAGGTCTTCGATCTGCATCATTCAGCAGAGCTTAACTATTGATGACGCAAGAGTGAAGCTCGAAGACACCTTGGCGCACCTAAAGTGAGCGCCATGCAAAACACTTCGACTCCCATTGCCGCGGCCGGGCGCTATCCCCGGGCCGTGCTGTTCGACCTGCTCACTGCGCTGCTCGATTCGTGGACCGTCTGGAACGCGGCTGCCGGCTCCGAGCAGATGGGCCGCGCCTGGCGCGCCGAATACCTGCGGCTCACCTATGGCTGCGGCGCCTACCTGCCCTACGAAGACCTGGTGCGGCAGGCCGCGGCCACCGTGGGGTTGCCCGCGAGCGCCCCGCAGTCGCTGGACGACCATTGGGACGAGCTGCCCGCATGGAGCGGCGCCACCGAACTGCTGCGGGCGCTCCGGCCCCACTGCAAGCTGGCCGTGGTGACCAACTGCTCGCGGCGCCTGGGCCAACGCGCGGCCGAACGCCTGGGAATCGACTGGGACGTGGTCGTGACCTCCGAGGAGGCGGGCTTCTACAAGCCCGATCCCAGGCCCTACAGGCTGGCCCTGGAGCGGCTGGACGTGCAGCCGGCCGAGGCGGCCTTCGTTGCCGGATCAGGCTACGACATGTTCGGCACCGCCAGCGTCGGCCTGCGCACCTACTGGCACAACCGCGTCGGGCTCGCCCGGCCCGAGGGCGCGCCGCCGGCGGAGGTCGAGTCGCCCACGCTCGATGGTGCGCTGCCATGGCTGCGCGGCTTTCGACCGGCCGCTTCCTGATCCAACCACCACTCCAGGACCTGCCCATGATCCGCTCCCTTCGCCTGGCCGGCAGCCTTGCCGCCTTCTGTGCCGGCTTGCTGGCCGCGCCTGGTGCTTTCGCCCAGCCGTTTCCGAGCCGCCCCGTCACGCTGATCGTTCCTTTCCCCGCCGGCGGTCCCAGCGATGCACTGGCCCGCGCCGTCGCACAGAAGATGGCTGCGCCGCTGGGCCAGCCCATCGTCATCGAGAACCTCGGCGGCGCCAACGGCGTCATCGGCCTGGCGAAGGCGACCAAGGCCGCCGCCGACGGCTACACCATCTCGTTCGGAGGCATCGGCACGCACGTGGCCAACCTCGCGCTGTACAAGAAGCTGGCCTATGACCCCGTCGCCGATTTCGCGCCCATCGGCCCCGCGGGCGCGGCACCGATGCTGCTGCTGGCCCGCGCCGACCTGCCGGCCAACGATCTGCGCGAGTTCAGCGCCTGGCTGGCGAAGCACAAGGACAAGGCCTCCTACGGCAGCGCGGGCGTGGGGTCGATCTCGCACTACGGCTGCGTGCTGTTGCTGTCTTCCCTCGGCCAGAACGCCACGCATGTGCCCTACAAGGGCGTTGCGCCGGCGGTCAACGACCTGATGGGCGGGCAGACCGATTTCATGTGCGACCAGACCACCACCGCATTGCCGCAGATCGCCGGCGGGCGCATCAAGGCCATCGCCGTGCTGTCGGGCACGCGCCTCGTGCAGTTGCCGCGTGCAGCCACCGCGGCGGAAGGCGGCCATGCGCTGGACGTGCGTTCCTGGAATGCCTTCTTCGCCCCGCGCGGCACGCCGCCGCCCGTGCTTGCCAGGCTGACCGGCGCACTGCAGCAGGCGGTGGCCGATCCGGCGCTGCGCAAGCAGATGGAAGGGCTGGGCGTCGACCTGCCCGCACCTGCCGATGCAACGCCCGCGACCGTCGCCGCGCTCATTGCGCGCGGCATCCGCGACGACGTGCCGGCCCTCAAGGCCAAGGGCCAATACCTGGACTGATTCGAAATGGACAACATGCAGAACTCCCCTCCAAACCTCGCCGACATCGACACCCCCGCCGCCATCGTGTCGCTTCCGCGCATGCAGCGGAACATCGCGCGCATGCAGCAGCAGGCCGATGCGCTGGGCGTGCGCTTTCGCCCGCACGTGAAGACCAGCAAATGCGCCGATGTGGTCGCGGCCCAGCTTGCCGCTGGCGCGGCGGGCATCACGGTGTCGACGCTGAAGGAGGCCGACCAGTTCTTCGCCCGCGGCGTGACCGACATCCTCTATGCCGTCGGCATGGCGCCGCACCGGCTCGCGCATGCGCTGGACCTGCGCCAGCGCGGCTGCGCACTGCAGATACTGACCGACAGCGTCGAAGGCGCGCGGGCCATCGCCGACTACGGCCGTGCGCACGGCCACGCCTTCGAGGTGCTCATCGAGATCGACACCGATGGCCACCGCTCCGGCATCAAGCCGGGCGAGGACCTGCTGCTCGAGGTCGGCCGCATGCTGCACGAGGGCGGCATGCGCCTGGCCGGCGTGCTGACGCATGCGGGCTCCAGCTACGAACTGCACACGCCCCAGGCCCTGGCCGCGCTGGCCGAGCAGGAACGCGCCGGCTGCGTGCAGGCCGCGCAGCGCCTGCGCGCCGCGGGCCTGCCGTGCCCCATCGTGTCGGTGGGCTCCACCCCCACGGCGCTGGAAGCCGCGTCGCTGGATGGCGTCACCGAACTGCGCGCCGGGGTCTATGTCTTCTTCGACCTGGTGATGCGCAACGTGGGCGTCTGCCGCACCGAAGACATTGCGCTGAGCGTGCTCACCACCGTGATCGGGCACCAGGCCGACAAGGGCTGGGCCATCGTCGATGCCGGCTGGATGGCCATGAGCCGCGACCGGGGCACGGGCAAGCAGCAGCGCGACTACGGCTATGGCCAGGTGTGCACCGTGGACGGAGTGCCGATCGAGGGCTACCTGCTGTCGGCCGCCAACCAGGAGCACGGCATCCTCTCGCGCGAGGGCGCTGCGGACCCGGACATCGTGGCGCGCTTTCCGGCCGGAACCCGGCTGCGCATATTGCCCAACCATGCCTGCGCCACCGGCGCGCAGTTTCCCGCCTACCAGGCGCTGGCCGAGGACGGCACGGTGCAAACCTGGGAGCGCTTCCATGGCTGGTGAGAACGTTGCCGAGTCCAACGACATGTCGGGCCCGGTCCATGTCGCAGTGCCCGCGCTGGCCAGGCCGGGCGGTCACTACAGCCATGCCGCCGTTGGCGGCGGCCTGGTCTTCATCGCCGGGCAATTGCCGATCACGCCGGCCGGCGAGCGCCTGGCCGATGCGGCTTTCGAGGTGCAGGCGGCGCAGACGCTGGCGAACGTGGAGGCGGCCTTGCTCGCCGCGGGTTCGGGCATCGGCAAGCTGCTGCAGGTAAGGGTCTACCTCGACGACATCGCCAACTGGCCGGCCTTCGACAGGATCTATGCGCAGTGGGCCGGACCCTCGCGCCCGGCCCGGGCCGTCGTGCCGACTGGGCCGCTGCATTTCGGGTTCAAGGTCGAGGTGGAGGCGATGGCGCTTGGGTGATCGGGCGGTTGCGGTTGAAGGCTTGGACGCTAGACTGGCGCTAAACGAACCTTAATGGATAGTGCAATATGCCATTGAGAGCATCGGACATTGTTCCCATCAGCGAAGCGCGCACCCGGCTCACCGAACTGGCCGAAGACGTGGTCCGCAGCGGCGCGGAGAAGGTGCTGACCAAGAACGGCGCGAGCTACGTTGCCTTGGTCGATGCACGCCGGCTGGACTACTACCATGCCCTCGAGTCGGAGCACGCCAGCCTTGTGCTGGCCGAGGACGCCATCACCGGCCTGCGGCAGGCCTTGGCAGGCCAGTTCGTGTCTGACGAGGAACTGGACCGGGCACTCGGTGTCGCATCGGCGCCGTGAGCATGCCTGTCAAAGCGCGCTACGTCGCAGGAACACATGCGTGGCCCTCTCGCCTGCCACCTGCCGTTCGCAGCGGTAGCCCAGCACCGGCAGGTCCAGGCCTGCGAACAGCGCCTCGCCCTTGCCCAGCAACACCGGACGCACGGCCAGGTGCAGTTCGTCGATCAGCCCGGCCCTCAGGTATTCGCGCACCGTCGCCACGCCGCCGCCCACGCGCACGTCGCGTGCGCCTGCGGCCGCTTGTGCCAGCGCGAGCGCTTCGTGGATGCCGCCCGTGACGAAGTGGAAGGTGGTGCCGCCGCGCATCGTCAGCGGTGCGCGCGCATGGTGGGTGAGCACGAAGACCGGCACGTGGTAGGGAGGCTCGTCGCCCCACCAGCCTTTCCAGCTTTCGTCGGGCCAGGGACCGCGCACCGGCCCGAACATGTTGCGCCCGAGGATCCAGGCACCCATCTCGGCAAAGCCTTGTTCGGCCATCTCGTTGTCGATGCCGGTCTCGCCATTGGCCTCGCCCGTCTTTTGCATCTGCTGCCAGACGCGCGTGGGAAAGAACCAGTCCATGAGTTCGGGACCGCGAACACCCAGCGGGTGCTCCAGGCTCTGGTCCGGGCCGGCGGCGAAGCCGTCGAGCGAAACGCCGAAGCTGCGCACGAGCAATCGGGCCATGGTGTCGTCTCCTGCAGGAAGAAGGGAGCTTCAGTTTAGCGCTGGCGGCGTCCCGACGAACCCTCGTTCGAGGCCATGGGCGTCGCGCAGAATGCGCGCATGAGCATCGAATACTTCGGCGTTGAAGAAGCCATTGCCGGCACCGGCCTGCGCATGGTGGTGGTAGGCCACATTCCCAGCCCCTGGTCCGAGGCGGCCAAGGGCATCCTGCATGTGAAACGCATTCCGTGGAAAGCGGTGCGCCTCGCTTATGACAGTCCGCAACTCAAGGAGTGGGCCGGCCAGCGCAACGCGCCCGTGGCCGTCTACAACAACGAGGCGCCGCGCTCGGGCTGGGCGGACATCCTGCTGCTGTGCGAGCGGCTCGCGCCGCAGCCCTCGCTGCTGCCGGCCGATGCAGCCGAGCGGGCGCTGATGTTCGGCCTGGCCCACGAGATCTGCGGCGAGCAGGGGCTGGCCTGGTCGCGCCGCCTGCAGCTGGTGCAGGCCGGCCTGGCAGGAGAGGGCGGCTTCGCTGCGCCGGCCGCCGCATACATCGGCAAGAAGTACGGCTTCAGTCCACAGGCGGGCGCGAGTGCACCCGCGCGCGTGGTGGCTGTGCTGAAGATGCTGGCGGCGCGCCTGAAGGCGCAGCAGGCGGCCGGCAGCGATTACTACATCGGCGCAAGCCTTGGCGCGGTGGACATCTACAGCGCGACCGCGCTGGCGCTGATGCGTCCGTTGCCGCACGCCATCTGCGAGATGGACCCCGCCACGCGCCGGGCTTTCGAATTCCGCGAGCCGGTGACCGATGCAGCGCTGGACGATGTACTGCTGCGGCACCGGGACATGGTGTACGAGCGGCACCTGGGACTGCCGCTGTCGCTGTGACGTGAATGCATTCACGACGCGCTTGTCCGCTCGTTCAGTGGCCGGCAAACCTCCAGCACCAACCCGCGCAGCCACTGGTGCGCAGGGTCCCGATCCAGGCGCGGGTGCCACATCTGCGACACGGTGATCTGCTCGGTCGGCATCGGCAGCGGGAACGAGCGCAGCGTGCCGCGCGCCCTCAGGTGTTCGAAGTAGGAAGACGGTATCAATGCAACCAGGTCGGTCGCGGCCGCTATCGACAAGGCAGTGCCGAAGCTGGGCACCACGACCGCGGTGTTGCGCACCAGGCCCATTGCCGCGAGTGCGTCGTCCGCCGGCCCCACGGTCCGGCCGTGGCGTGAAGTGACCACGTGGTCGCAGGCAGCGTAGCGCTCGGCCGTGATCTCGGGTCCGGCGAGCAGGGGATGGCCATCGCGCACCACCGCAATGAAGCGGTCGCGAAAGAGCGCCTGGACGCGGACCTCCGGGCCCGACTCGCCCAGAACGCCGATGTCCAGATCGAGCAATCCCTCGCGCAGAGGCCGGACATCCTTGTCGGGCTTGGGCGCAAAGCGCAGGCGAACGCCCGGCGCCTCGCGCGCGGCGCGGGCCACCAGCTGGGGCGCGAAGCCCTCGATGAAGCCGTCGTTGGCCCGTATCGTGAACAGGTGCCGGAGCGTGCGGGGGTCCATGCTCGCGCCGGCGGGCTGAAGCACCGCGCGCGACTCCTGCACCAGTTCCCTGACGCGGTCGCGCAATGCCAGCGCATGCGGCGTGAGCACCATGGCGCGGCCCGCGCGCACGAGGAGCTGGTCCCCGGTGGATTCCCGCAGCCGCGCGAGCGCCCGGCTCATCGCCGACTCGCTCAGGTCCAGGCGCTCGGCAGCTTTGGCGACGCTGCCTTCGGAGAGAAGTGCGTTCAACGCAAACAGCAGGTTCAGGTCGGCTTCTGTCGGCATGCCCGAAGCTAGCACGGCCGCGAGGATTTCGACAGGCGCCGCATGCAGGAACAAGCTGCGCGCCACGCGCTGTGCAAGCCGTGTGCGCAGTCCTACGCTGGACCCATGTTGACATCCACACTTCGACCCGACTCTTCTTCCACTGCTTCACGCACCGCCGAAGCCCGGGAGGTGAACGACGACGCAAAGGCGGTGCACGATGTCGACGGCCTGCCGCTGCCGCGGCGCTGCCTGGCCGTCGCCGCGATCCTTGGCGCGGGCGTGCTGGTGGTGCTCGATGGCGCCATCGCCAATATCGCGCTGCCCAACATTGCCCAGCAGTTGCAGGCGAGACCCGCCGACGCCGTCTGGGTCATCACCGCCTACCAGCTGGCCGTGGTCATGTTCCTGCTGCCGGCTTCTGCGGTCGGGGAGAGCTTCGGGTATCGGCGGGTCTTCGCGGGCGGCGTTGCGCTGTTCACCGCGGCGTCGGTGCTGTGCGCGTTGGCCCCATCGCTGCCATGGCTCGTGGCCGCAAGGTGCCTTCAGGGCCTGGGCAGTGCGGCCGTCATGCCGCTCGGGCTGGCGTTGCTGCGCTTCACTTATCCACGCCGGCTGCTGGCACGCTCGATCGCGTGGAATGCGCTCGCCGTCGCGGCTGCTTCAGCGGCAGGCCCCACCCTTGGCGCCTTCATACTCTCCGCGGCAAGTTGGCCGTGGCTCTTTGCGGTGAACCTGCCGATCGGCCTTCTCGTGCTCGCCGCCTGCGCGGGCTTGCCGAGCCCGGCGCGCTCGGTGCGCCGCATCGACGGCTGGAGCATCGCGCTCAACGCGGTCATGTTCGCCTCTTTCGTGCTGGGGAGCGACCGGCTGGTGGCGCAGCCGCTGCACGGCGGCGCGTTGCTTGCGCTGTCGGCCGCTTGCATGGTCCTGCTGGTGAGGCGCGAGATGCCGAAGGCGGCACCGTTGATCCCGCTCGACCTGCTGCGCGTGCATTCCTTTCGGATCTCGGTCATTGCCTCCGTGTGCTGCTTCACCGGCCAGATGGCCGGCCTCGTGGCACTGCCGTTCTACATCCAGCACGAACTCGGCCAGAGCGCCGTGATGGCCGGCCTCTTGATGACCCCCTGGCCCTTGGCGGTGATGCTGGCCGCGCCACTGTCGGCGCGCCTGGCCCAGCGCGTGCCCAGCGCCTGGCTGTGCGCGGCCGGCAGTGCGTGCTTCGCGAGCGGTCTGGCCCTGTGCGCCCTGTGGCCGCTGCACGGCAGCCCGGCCGTGCCGATCGCCGCGTTCACGAGCCTCGCAGGCCTGGGCTTCGGCTTCTTCCAGACACCGAACAACCAGAACATGCTGCTCTCGGCACCCAAGGAACGCAGCGGCGCCGCCGGTGGCGCGCAAGGCACCGCCCGGCTCACGGGCTTGACGCTCGGCAGCCTGTTGATGAGCCTGATGTTCGAGCTGCTGCCGTCCCACAGCGTGGTGCACTGGGGCCTGGCGATCGCTGCTCTGGTTGCGTTGGCGGGGAGCGCGGCGAGTTTGCTCAGGAGCAGCGCGAGGGATCGCGCCGTGTGATGGGTATCGGGAGGAGAGGGGTACGCCTGATGAAATCAAGCATCAGCGCAACGGCCTCGGCCGCATGGGTTTCGAGCAGCAGGTGGCCCGCGTCCAGGACATGGGCTTCCATCCTGGGCAGCGCACGCATCCAGGACAGGACCTCGGCAAGGTCGAAATAGATATCGTGCCTTCCCCACGCCATGAGGGCAGGGGGCTGCCAACGCTCGAGGTACTGGGCGATGGCGCCGAAGCGGGCGGCGTAGTTTCCGTAGTCCGCGATCAGCGCCCGCTGGGTGTCCATATGGCCCGGCAGGTTCATCACCCGCCAATCCTCTTCCCAGTGCTCAGCGGGGATGCGCTCGGCCACCTCCGGCGGAACGCCCGCGATGTAGGTGTCGCGTGTGCCCGCGAGCGTCAGGTGCGCGGTCGCCGCCGCCTGGTTTTCCGCGTTGGGCTGCGACCAGTAGGCCTGCGTTGCGGCCCATCCCGGTCCCCACCCCGTTCGATGTGCGTTGGCGTTCTGCACGATGAGGCCCAGGACTTTCCCTGGCGCCTGCATCGCGATCTGCAGGCCCACGGGCGCGCCCCAGTCATGCAGGTAGATGAACCGCGGCCCGATCTCGAGCGAGTCCAGCAGTTCGGCGATCGCCTGGCCGATGGCGGCAAACGACGGGGCCGGCAGCGGCTCGGATTCGCCGTGGCCGGGCAGATCCGGCGCGATCACGAAAGCGGCTTGCGACAGCGCGGGCACGACTGCCCGGAACAGCCGGGCCGAGTTCGGGGTTCCGTGCAGCAGCAGCAAGGCGGGTCTGGACGCCTCGCCCGCGGTGGTGAACGACAGTTCGGTGCCGCCGGACAGGCGGAGCCGTTCCGTCTTCATGTCATCGACCGTGCTGCTCGGCAGGGGCTTTCGCTTCGAGGCGGGTGGCTTCCTGGTTCCCATGCATGAATTCTGGTTTCAAGAAATTCGCCTCTTGTCAGCGCAGGCCGCTACAGCGTGTCCCGGCGACGCCCTCACCGGGCACTTCGACCCGTTCGGCTATAACCTCGATTCCGCAGTGCCGCCCAGGCGAAGGAGTTCTCGATGAGTTTGGATTTTACTTTCGGCCGCATGGCACTCGCCCTCTGCGCCGCTTCGCTCTTCACCGTGACTTCCGCGATGGCCGGCGAGGTCGCCAGCCAGGCGCCAAGCGGGAGCCTCGCCGTCCAAAAATTGGCTGCCCGTACCGGACCGGAGAGCGTTGTCGTGGAGAGCGCAGGGCCCTACGGCGTCGACGCGGAAAGCGTGAGGCGCCATCTTGCCAACACCTTGGCAGGGGATTCGGTGCTGGGGCCGCTACCGCGCAACAACGAGCGCTACAGCTTCGATGGAAAGCTCCGCACCTACGTCGTACCGGTGCGCCCGGCCATCGACAACCCCATCAACAGCTATTCGCCCTACGACAGCAGTTCGTTCCGCCGAGATGCCGTGGCCGCGGATGCGTCGAATCTCGGCTTGCTTCAGGCGGTGTTCAAGCGCCTCGCTGCGGATTGAACGAAGCGCCGGCGACGGCGCATCACCCGCTCCGCGCCGCGCACACCGAAGGACTCGCAGGGCCGGGCCACCACCGATGTTGCTTGATCGCGGCGGCCGGCCGGCCGGCCGGGCGGATTCAGCCGACGGTGTACGGCGTTTCGGGCACCTGCGTGTGGAAGCTGGCATTGAGCATGTTCCACGAGCGGATCGCGCAGACCGCGAACGAGAGGTCCGCGATCTGTGCGTCGCTGAAGTGCCGCTTCACTGCCTCGAAGTCCGCGTCGCTGGGCGTGCGATGCGGCACCGCGTTGACGGCCTCGGCCCAGTTGAACGCGGCGCGCTCGGCTTCGCTGAAGAAGCGCTCGGCCTCGCGCCAGCCGGCCACGGCGTTGACATGGCGCGGGTCCATGCCCTGCTTGAGCAGGTCGGCCCAGTGCATGTCGATGCAGAAGGCGCAGCCGTTGATCTGGCTGATGCGCAAGTTCACCAATTCACGCAGGCGCTTGTCCAGCGTACTGCCGGCGACGTGGGAAAACTGGGTACCGGCACGCGCTGCCGCAGGCGCGAGGGCGTGATAGTCGAGTCGGGCTGAGGACATGGTGAGCTCCTTGTAGCTTGAGGGTTGAGGGAACAACACCTCCTAGACGAGCGGGCGCATTGCCTTGTGACAGGCGCCCGGCACTGCTCGACCATGCCTCGGCCACTGAGCGGCTATCGCCCAAAACATCATCAGCGCACCTTTTTGAAATCGTATATGATGAACATCATGCGAAATTCGAAACATCCCGTCCGAACGGCGGCCAAGGAAGCCTCGCACGAGCGCATCGTCTCGGCTGCGGCGCGGGCGATCCGCCGCAGCGGCTATGACGGAACCGGAGTCGCCGACATCATGAAGGAGGCCGGCCTGACCCATGGCGCCTTCTATGCCCACTTCGCCTCGCGCGAGGCCATGCTGGCGGAAGCAGCGGAGCGGGCCTGTACGGAGTCGGCCGCCATAGCGGCGGAGGCGGCTGCCAGCGTGCCCCGGGAACAGGCCCTGACCTACATGCTCCACGCTTATCTTTCGCGAGAAAACCTGGAGCAGGTCGAGCGGGGGTGCCCCCTGGCCGCGCTGGGTTCGGAAACCGCGCGCCAAACCCCCGAAGTCCGGCGAGCGAACACCCGCTACATCAAGGAAATGGTCGATCTTGTGGCCCGCCAGTCGCCGGATTGGGGGCAGGCCGGTGCCCACGAACGCGCGCTCGTGACCGTCGCCACCATGGTCGGCACCCTGCTGCTGGCCCGCGTCGTCGACGAGCCTGCGCTGTCCGACAGCCTGCGCGAGGCTGCCTTGAAGCACCTGCCCATCGCCTGAGAACACTGGCACCCATCGACCTTTCGCTCGCCAGAAAATATGATGAGCATCATGCGACTATTAAACTGAAGGAAAAACATGAGCACGAAGAACAAGGTGGCCCTCGTGACAGGGGCCTCGTCCGGCATAGGCGAAGCCATTGCGCAGAAGCTGTCAACGGCGGGCTACAAGGTCTACGGCACCAGCCGGCGCGGCGGCGGCGAGGTGGGCCAGCGAACGTTCAAGATGCTGCCACTCGATGTGACCCAGGACGCGTCGGTCGATGCTGTGGTCCGGCAACTGATCCAACTGGAGGGCCGCATCGATCTGCTGGTCAACAACGCCGGCTTCGGGGTCGCTCCCGCCGGTGCGGAAGAGAGCTCGATTGCCCAGGCCCAGGCCATCTTCGACACCAACTTCTTCGGCATGGTGCGGATGATCCGGTCCGTCGTACCGCATATGCGTCGCCAGGGGAGTGGCCGCATCATCAACATTGGCTCCGTGGTGGGCTTCCTGCCTTCGCCTTACATGGCGCTGTACTCCGCCACCAAGTACGCGGTCGCCGGCTATTCGGAATCGCTGGACCATGAACTGCGCACGCAGGGCATTCGCGTCTCGGTGGTGGAGCCTCCCTACATCAACACGCCGTTCGAAGCGAACTCGATGCAGCCCGACACACCGCTGGACATGTACCGCGAGATTCGCGCGGGCATGGAGCAGCGGCTCAAGGATGGAATCGCGGGCGCAGAAGGCCCCGAGGTGGTGGCCGACATCGTGTTGAAGGCGGCCACGGCCACGCAGCCCAAGACCCACTACGCCCCCGGCATGGCCGGCCGCCTGCGCCTGCTGCGCAGGTTCGCGCCGGCCAGCCTGCTGGACGCCGGGGTGCGCAAGGATCTTCGGCTCGACGCGATAGCCCGCTAGCCGTTTCGCACTCCGTTCCAAACAACACTCCTTTTGAAAGAACACGATGACCTTCCAAGCACTGCTCGCCAGCAAGACAGGCGACAAGATCACCACCCGCGTGGTCTCGTTGAGCGAACAAGACCTCATGCCCGGGGACGTCGTGGTCGACGTCGACTACTCCAACGTCAACTACAAGGACGCAATGGCCATCACCGGCCGCGCGGAGGTCATCCGCCAGTTCCCGTTGATTCCCGGCATCGACTTTGCCGGCACGGTCAGGACTTCTTCCTACCCTGGCATCGCTGCTGGCGACCGCGTCGTCGCCAATGGCTGGGGCTTGAGCCAAACCCACCACGGTGGCTATGCGCAGCAGGCGCGCGTGAAGGGCGAATGGCTGGTCAAGCTTCCGGCAGCCTTGTCCACCAAGGACGCGATGGCCATCGGAACGGCGGGGTACACGGCGATGCTCTCCGTGCTGGCGCTCGAGCACGGCGGGCTCACGCCCCAGCATGGCGACGTTCTCGTGACGGGCGCCAATGGCGGCGTCGGTTCCATCGCCATTGCCCTCTTGTCCGGTCTCGGCTACCAGGTCGTTGCCTCCACAGGGCGACTGGAGGAAGGCGGCTATCTGCGCAAGCTGGGGGCCGCCGAGATCATCGATCGCCGGACGCTGTCGGAGCCGGGGGCGCCGATCGCCCGCGAAAGATGGGCCGGTGCCGTCGACTCGGTCGGCAGCCACACACTGGCCAACGTGCTGGCGCAGACAAAGTATCGAGGCGTGGTCACCGCTTGCGGCCTGGCCCAGGGCACCGATCTTCCGGCCTCGGTGCTGCCATTCATCCTGCGCAATGTGACGCTGGCCGGCATCGATTCGGTCAATGCGCCCCAACAGGTGCGCATCGAGGCTTGGTCGCGGCTGGCGCGGGACCTGGATCTGGACAAGCTCGCGCAAGCGACGCATGTGGTCGGCCTTGCCGAGGTGCCTGCAGCCGTCGAGCGATTGTTCGCAGGAAAAGTCCAGGGCCGTACGGTTGTCGACGTCAACGCATGAGTGCGCTGGATCAAGGAAAAACATGAGCGATCTGAATACTCACAAAGCTGCTCACGCCGGCAGGCGCGCGTTGGTGACCGGCGCATCCAGCGGCATCGGCGCGGCCATCGCGCGTGAGCTCGCGGCGCTGGGCGTCGATCTCGTGCTGACGGCGCGGCGCCGCGACGCACTCGAGGCGGTCGCCGCGACCTGCAAGGGCGTCAAGGTCGAGATCATCACCGGGGACCTCGGCAAGCCCGATGCCGCGCGTGCGCTGTGGGACGAGGCGATCGCCGGCGGCCCGATCGACATCCTGATCAACAACGCCGGGTTCGGCTACTTCCGCCGCTTCGACGAGGTCGACTGGGCGCGCGACGCGGAGCTCGTGCAGCTCAACATGACCTCGCTCGTCGCGCTCGCGCGCTGCTTCGTCGACGCGCGCAAGGCAAGCACCGGACCTGCGCACATGGTGAACATCGCGTCGACGGGCGCGTACCAGTCGGTGCCGAACATGGCGCTGTACGCCGCGTCGAAGGCGTTCGTGCGCAACTTCAGCGAGGGCCTGCATGACGAGCACCGCGGCACGCCGCTGACGGTGACCTGCGTCTGCCCTGGCGGCACCGAAACGGCCTTCCACGCCGCGTCGGGCGGGGGCGACTACTCGTGGATCGCGAACGCCTCGACGAAAAGCGCTGAGTTCGTGGCGCACGCCGCCATCCGCGCGATGCTGCGCGGCAAGCGCACCGTGGTGCCCGGCCTGTTCAACAAGCTGTCGTGCCTCAGCGTGCGATTCGTGACGCGGCGGTTCGCATCGCGGGTGGCCACTCAGGTGCTCGGCAAGCCGCGGCTCGCGCTGCCGGCCCGAAGAGAGGCCTGAGAAGCGACGAGGCAATTCCGCCTTCTCGCCGGCGCTTCGGCCTCGTGCAGGTACGCCGTGAAGCCATCCTTGGCCGGCGGCACGGAATGGAGCAGCATCACTGCGCTGACCTGTCCGCGATGGCCCGCGCCGTGCGTCACGACATGCATGAGCATCTCCTCGCGGGACATGCGCCCCGGTGCGCCGTCGGTGAACGCGAAGTCGATACTTTCGGCCAGCTGGGCGGGGTCGAGCGTCGAGACATGGTGGATGTATTCCAGGTCGCTTCTCCGGAGATCGGCGGCCAGGGCTGCGAGCGTCGGCATCTCGCTCAGGTTGGCCGACGGGTATGCGTGGGCTTCTCGCCGCAGGTGGGCGGCGAATATGCGGTCCACCACGTACGTGTGGCTCAACGCCTTGATGGCCAGTGCGGTGACCGGTGAGTGGTCGCCGAGCCCGGCGAGCGCCGTCAGCAGCTGGTCGTCGGCCCAAGCCTTGAATCTGAAGAGGCGGTGCAATGTGTCGTGCATGTCATGGGTCTCCTGGGATGTTTGCGCGTCTGCCAAGAATATGAGCGATCATTCGCTTTTTCCACTCGCATTGACGGCTGCGGAACATGGCGAAAAAACCGGTCACCAAGCCCAGGAAAATCGCGGTCCAGGAGCGATCGCGCGCGACGGTCGGCAGCCTGATCGAGGCAACTGCTCGCATTCTGGTCAAGGAAGGCTTCGACAAGGCGAGCACCAACCGCGTCGCGGAAGTCGCGGGGGTGAGCATCGGCTCGCTCTATCAATACTTCCCCAGCAAGGAGGCACTCGTCGCCGCCGTGATCGAGCGCCACCAGCAGCAGATCATGCAAATGGTCCGCAGCGAACTGGCGCAGGTCAGGGACCAGCCGCTGGACCAGGCGATACGCCGGTTCGTCGCGGTCGCGGTTGCAGCGCATCGGCTCGATCCCCAGCTGCACCGCGTGCTTGCAGAGCAGATCCCGCGCGTGGGAAGGCTCGAGAAGCTGGAGACTTTCAGCCGCGAAAACTTCAGCCTGTTCAGGGCCTACCTCGAGACGGCGCGGGACGAGCTTGGCGTCGACGACCTGGAGCTCGCATCATTCGTCTGCGTCACCACGATCGAGGCATTGACGCACAACGCGGTGCTGCACCATGGCAAGGTGCTGACCGGTGATCGAATGGATGCGCTCATCGACGAGGGCGCACGCCTCGTGACCGGCTATCTCAAAGGCTAGCCCGGCGGTTCAGCGGCGCTGCATCGGGCAAGGCTGCTGACTTCTATCCGTTCAGCACCAGAGACCCCTGCGGATATTGCTCGCACATGAAGTCGACAAACGCCCGGACCTTCGGCGCGGGAAGCCGCCTCGATGTGTGCAGAACCCACAGCGCGACCTCCACGCCCGAGACCATGCCCCACTGAACCAGCTCTCCGCGCGTGAGCTGGTTCCACGCGATGGACTGCGGGATCAGCGCGGCGCCGGCGCCGGCCACCGCGGCGTCGCGGATCATCAGGAACGATGAAAGCCTGAGCCTCGGGACCGGCTCCACGACAAGGCGTCCGTCATCGAGCGTCCAGTTGCCGCCCTGAAAGGTTGTTGCAACAACGCCGGGAACAGCGCTGACCTTGCCCTTGCCTCGCTTGGGCATGGGCACCGAGGGCGCGGCCACGACCACCAGCCGGTCCTTGGCGAAGCACCGGCCCACGAGGCTGCTGTCGGGGCTGGGATTGATCCGGATCGCGGCGTCGAACTGCTCCTCGACGAGGTCGACCAGGCGATCGTCCGCCACCACCTCGCAGCTGACCTCGGGATAAGCCGCGCAGAACTCGGCGCCGATGCGGCCCATCGCCAGCTGCGAGAACAGCACCGGCGAGGCGATGCGCAAGCGCCCGCGCGGCACCGACAAGCCCTCGCGCGCGGAGGTCATGGCGTCGGCCACCTCGTGCATCGGCCCTTCGGTGCGATCCATCAGCATCTGGCCGGCCTCCGTGAGCTTGAGCCCGCGGGCGCTGCGCTCGATGAGCCGCACGCCGAGCTGCTCTTCCAGGTCCGCGATGCGGCGGGACAGCGTGGCCTTCGATCTGCCGCTTGCGCGGCTTGCCTTTCCGAGGCCGCCATTCGCTGCGACGAGCGCGAAGTCGGTCAATGCGTTCAGGTCCATGTGTTCCGGATTTGAGACGAGGTGTCTTCATTTTCGGGTCTTCGTTTTACGAATGCAACGGCCTATCTTCTCCTCATCGCAACTTCGAGATGAGGAAATTGAAATGACCACCACCACTACGCAACGCGCTGTGCTGATCCGGGCCTATGGCGGTGCTGCCGCTGCCGAGGTCGCCGAGATCGCGAAGCCCGCAGCCGGGCCGGGCCAGGTCCTGGTCCGCGTTCGGGCCGCCGGCGTGAACGGCATCGACTGGAAGGTTCGCGAGGGCTTCGTCCGCGACGCCTTCCCGCTGCAGCTGCCCGCCGTGCTGGGCATCGAGCTGGCGGGCACCGTCGAGGCGCTCGGTCCCGGCGCTTCGCGCTTTCGCGTGGGCGATCGCGTCATGGGGCCGCTGGGCGGGCTCGGCGCCTATGCCGATGTCGTGAGCGTCGACGAGGCGAACTTGGTGCGCACGCCGCAAGGCCTGGACGACGTTCATGCGGCCGGCGTTCCGGTGGCGGCCGTGGCCGCCTGGCAAAGCCTGCACCACGCGGGGCCGATCACCGCAGGCCAGCGGATCCTGATCCACGGCGCCGCAGGAGGGCTGGGCGGCTATGCCGTGCAGTACGCCAAGCGGGCGGGGGCCGAAGTCTTCGCCACGGCGTCGACCGCGCACCTCGACTACGTGCGCAGCCTGGGCGCGGACCACGTCATCGACTACCGCACCGAACGTTTCGAGTCGGTCGCACAGAACATCGACCTGGTGCTCGACTACGTCGGCGGCGAAGTGCTCGATCGCTCGTGGCAGGTGCTGTCGAAGGACGGCGCGATCGTCGGCACGTCCTCGCCCGACATCCTGGCACGCACGCCGCCCGGCCACCGCGGACTGTGGTTCATGAACAAGCCGGACACCGCCCTGCTGGAACGGCTGGTGGCGGAGATCGCCGAAGGCACGCTGGTTTCGAAGCTCGGCGAAACCGTGGGCTTCGGCGACATCCCCGCGGCCATCGAACGCAATCGCACCGACCCGCGCATCGGCAAGGTGGTCGCGGACTTCTCGCGCTGATCGATCTTTTTTTATCCTTCTTCAACTTCCTAGGAGATTCCCATGAGCATTCTCGTCACGGGTGCCACCGGCACCATCGGTTCCCTCGTCGTCCAAGGCCTGGCCGCTGCCGGCGCCAACGTCAGCGCGTTCGTTCGCACGTCCGGAAAGCAAGCCTTCCCGGCGGGCGTCAAGGAAGTCGTCGGCGACCTGACCGACGTGCCCTCGCTGCGCGCGGCACTGTCTTCGGTGCGCACGCTGTTCCTGCTGAACGCCGTCACGCCCGACGAAGTGACGCAGGCCCTGGTCGCGCTGAACCTGGCGCGCGAGGCCGGCGTCGAGCGCATCGTCTACCTGTCGGTCATCCATGCGGACAAGTTCACCGATGTGCCGCACTTCACCGGCAAGCACACGGTCGAGCGAATGATCGAGAGCCTCGACATTCCGGCGACCATCCTCCGGCCGGCCTACTTCATGCAGAACGAGCGCATGGTCCAGCAGGTGATCCAGGGCCACGGCGTCTACCCGATGCCGATCGGCTCCATGGGCGTCGCGATGATCGATGCGCGGGACATCGCGGACGCCGCGGTCGCCGAACTGCTGCGCCGCGACCGCGCGCCCGCACCGCAACCGCGCGTGACGCTGGAACTGGTCGGGCCCGAGCTGCTGACCGGCGCCTCGGTGGCCAAGGCCTGGAGTGCCGCGCTCGGCCGCGAAGTGGCTTACGGCGGGGATGACGTGGTGGCCTTCGAAGCTCAGATGGCCGCGCTGGGCCCGTCCTGGCTGGCTTACGACATGCGCCTGATGATGGCCGGGATCCAGAAGTTCGGCATGCACGGTGCGGACGGTGCAGCGGATCGCTTGCAGGCCATCATCGGCCACCCTTTGCGCAGGTACGCGGACTTCGTCAAGGAGGCGGTTGCCGCGACGTAGGCGGTGCCTCGCGGCAGGTTGCGCTTGTGGCAGAGCCAGACATATGCAACCATCGCGCCGCCGTGCGGCGAGGCGACAAAGCGCATCGCCATCACTCGTCGGGCATCACACCAACAAGGGGGCCGCGTGGATCAAGGTGTTCAAAAGAAGGCATTCGTACTATCGCGCGGATTGCACGCGGCTCCTTCGGTTCTCTTGATGGCGGCGGCGATGCTGGTTGCCGCTTGTGGTGGTGGCGGCGGCGGTGGGAGTGGCGGCGCGGTTCTTCCCATCGCCGGCATTCCACCCGCAAATGGCGGCGTGACCCCACCGGACAACGGCAATTCCGACGGCTATCCGCATGCGTTGGAGTCCATCGGCACAGTGCGCCAGATCTACGACGGCGCACTCTCCCCTGAACTGGCGGTCAATACCTACCGCAACATCGACCGCTTGTTTCCCACGCGCACTGTCGAGCCCGGCGGCACGCCGTCTGCGTTGCCCGCTGCGGCCACGCGGCTCGCACAGGTGAGCTTCGCGGTGGGTGCTGCGAGATACAGCCTCGCCGACTTCATGTCGGTGAATCGCGTTGCCGGTCTGCTCATCCTGAAGGACGGCAAGATCGCCAATGAGACCTATCAGTACGGCAACACGCAACGCACGCGCTGGATGTCGATGTCGGTGGCCAAGTCGATCACCTCGACGCTGATCGGTGCGGCCGTGAAGGACGGCTACATTGCCAGCATCGATGACCCGGTCACCAAGTACGTGCCGCGCCTGGTGGGCAGCGCCTACGATGGTGCGACGGTCCGCAATGTGATGATGATGGCTTCGGGCGCGCAGTGGAATGAGACCTACACCAATCCGAACTCCGACCGGCGCCAATTGCTCGAGGCACAGATCAGCCAGAAGCCGGGCTCGGCCATGGATCTCATGAGCAAGCTGCCGCGCGCGGCGGCACCGGGCTCCGTCTACAACTACAGCACCGGCGAAACACAGGTGGCCGGCGAGATCGTCTACAACGCGGTCAAGAAACCCCTGGCGCAATATCTCTCCGAGAAGATCTGGTCGAAGGCCGGGATGGAGGCGCAGGCCAACTGGTGGCTCGACTCGCCCAACGGCGTGGAGATCGGCGGCAGCGGCATCAGCGCCACCTTGCGCGACTACGGCCGCTTCGGCCTGTTCGTGATGAACGATGGTGTGGCTGCCGGCCAGCAGGTGGTGCCGGCCGGATGGGTCACGGAAGCGGGCACGCCCAAGATGCTGACCGGCGGCAGCGCGATCAACTACGGCTACCTGTGGTGGATACCGCCGAGCGGCCCCTCGGCCGCAGACGGCGCCTTCTACGCGAACGGCATCATGGGCCAGCAGATCTACATCAACCGCAAGGAAAAAGTGGTCATCGTCGTCTGGGGCGCGCAGACCGACCCCGCGGGAAACGGCACCTTGCCGGTGGTGCCGTTCTTCGATGCCGTGGTGGCGGCGCTCAAGTAGGCAGTGCGAATATTCAGGCAGCCGCAGCGCCCGCTCAGATCACGCCTTCGCGCCGCAGCCTGTCCAGCGCATCGCCGCCAAGGCCCAGCGCCCCGTAGACCTCCGCGTTGTGTTCGCCGGCCGCCGGCCCGGTGCGCGGCGGCGCGGGCTTGAAGCCCGAGAAGCGCGGCACGATCGCGGGGGCGGGCAGCGACCCGAGGTCCGGATCGGGCAGGCGGATGATGGCTTCGCGCGCGATGAAGTGCGCATCGGCCATCACGTCGTCCACCGCATAGACCTTGCTGTGGGGAACGCCGCCGCGGATCAAGGCCTCGGACAGTTGCGCCAGCGTCTGGCATTCGCACCAGCCGGCGACGATCGCATCGATCTCGTCGATGTTCCGCACCCGGTCCGGCGTGGTGGCAAAGCGCGGATCGAGCGCCAGCGTCGGCTGGCCCATGGCCTGGCAGATGCGCTTGAAGATGGGGTCGGACGATCCCACGATCGTGACCCAGTGGCCGTCGGCCGTGCGGTACATGTTGGACGGGGCCGTGTAGGTGGCCCGGCTGCCCGAGCGGCTGCGCGCCTGCCCCAGCACCTCGTGCTCGACCGGCAGGGCTTCGAGCAACCGGAACATGGCCTCGGTCGCCGCGAGATCGATCTCCCGGCCCGGTGCGTCTGGGTGGCGATGGCGTTCCGCGATGGCGGTGGAGATGGCGAAGGCGCCGAACAGGCCCGCGATGACGTCGCCGAGCGGATAGTTCATGTGCTGCGGGCTGCGGCCGCTTTCGCCGGTCAGGTGGGCGAAGCCGCTCATCGCCTCGAAGATGCGCGCGAAGCCCGGACGCTGCGCATACGGGCCGGTCTGGCCGAAGCCGGTGACGCGCAGGATGACGAGCCTGGGGTTGACCGACCACAGCGTGGGCGCGTCGAGCCCCCACTTGTCGAGCGTGCCGGTGCGGAAGTTCTCGACCAGCACATCGAAGGACGCGATCAGCCGCAGGAACAGCGCACGGCCCTCCGGCTTGCGCACGTCGAGCGACACGCCCTTCTTGCCGCGGTTCGAGACCTTCCAGAACAGCGCATGGTCCGGCGTGGTGGGCGAGAGCGAGCGCAGCGGGTCGTTGCCTTCGGGCAGCTCCAGCTTGACGACCTCGGCGCCCATGTCGGCGCACAGCGAGGCCGAGAAGGGCGCCGCGATCACGGTGGCCATGTCGAGGATCCGGATGCCGGCGAGCGGCCCCTGCGGCGTGGCGGGCGGTGGCGTGGGCTCGGCGGCGGCGGCGGTGTGTTTGAAAGCGTCGGATGGCATGCATCGGAGTCTGTTGGCGCGCTCCATTTGCCGCAACCCATGTTTCGACATCCTGAACGCGGTGCCGGCGCGCGCTATCGCAGGCCCAGCGAAAGCTCGATGCTGTGCGCCAGCGTGAGCAGCCGCGGCGCGGCCTCCCGGCGCATCTGCGCGAAGCTGCCGCGCCGGGTTGCCACGGCGCAGTTCAGCACGAACTGCATGCCGTCCACCAGGCCGTGCAGCGGCACGGCAAAGCCATGCCGGTTCGGCTGCCAGTCGGCACGGGCGCTGCAGAAGCCGTCGCGCGCCAGTTCTTCACGCGCCAGCTCGGCCGCCGCGGCATGGCGCTCGAACTCGGCCGGCGCGGCGACGCGGATCTGGTTCAGCACCGACAGCCGCTCTTCGGGCGCGGCGCGCGCGAGCCAGGCGCGTCCGATGGCCGTGGCCAGCATGGGAAGCGGCGCGCCGATGTCGGGCGTCAGCACGAAGTCTTCGCTGCTGCGCGCAGTCTCCACGTACACCATGTGGATGCGGTGGCGCAGCCCGAGCGAGACGGCGCCTTCGATCTCGCGCGCCAGCGTTTCCATCATCGGCCGCGCGACCGGACGGATGCGCATGCTGGCCAGCAGCGGATGGCCGAGGCCGAGCACAGCCGCGCCCAGCCGGTACCTGGCGCTGGCCGGGTCGCGCCGCAGGTAGCCGAGCAGCGCGAGCGTGTGCGTCAGGCGCGCGACCGTGGGTTTCGAAAGGCCGGTGCGCTGCGCAAAGTCCTTGTTCGCGAGGCTCGATTCGCCGGGATGAAAGCACAGCAGCAGGTCGATGCCGCTCGCGAGCGTGGTGGCGAACTGGCGGTCCTTGGTGTCCGCATCTTTCATGGCGCGGCATCCAGGTCGGCTTCCACGCTGCGCGCGAGCGCGACGAGGCGTGGGCCCACGCCTTGCTCGAGCTGACGCGGGCCGAGCCGCGAGGTGAGCACGCCGCAATTGAGCACCAGCGTCTCGCCGTCCTGGGGAATGCGGATCGGCACGCCGACCGCCTGCACGTCGCTGCGCCAGGCGCCGCGCGACACGCAGAAGCCCTTGCGCTTGAGGTCGGCCTGCGCCCGCGCCAGGTCGGCTTCGTACAGCCGCACCTGGCCCGGTTCCGATGCCTCGATCTGCGCCAGCACCGCGTCGCGCAACTGCTGCGGCGCGTGCGCGAGCCAGCCGCGCCCCATGGCTGTCGGCAGCATCGGCACGGCCGCGCCGATGTCGGGCCGCCATGCGCTCAGGTCGTGGCCGCGGCAGGTTTCGACGTAGACCATCCGCGTGCGGTCGCGCATGCCCAGCGAGACCGAGCCGCCCACCTCGTCGGCCAGCTGTTTCATGCGGCCGCGCGCGACTTGCCGGATGCGCAGGCTCGCCATCAGCGGATAGCCGATCGTGAGCGCCGTGGAGCCCAGGCGATAGCGCCGCAGGTGCGCATCGAAGACCACCAGGCCGCGCGCCGCCAGCGTGTAGGTCAGCCGCGAGATCGTCGCCTTCGACAGCCCGGTGCGCTCCGACAGTTCCTTGTTGCCGAGCGCGGGCTCGCCGACAGTGAAGCAGTGCAGTACCTGCAGGCCGTGCTGCAGCGTGGTTGCGAAGTCGGGGTCGGGGTGGCGTGCGGCAGGCATGGGGGCTCGTGTGGCGCGGTGAATGCTACGTCCGGCAGGGCGTGCTGGCGAGCGACGGCATTCAAGATAGAGAAACATCATTTTCCATATGTGATGCCGCTGCGTAGTCTCCGGGCCCTGGCAAAGAATCAACCGGAGACTCCCATGCGCAAGATGTTCATGCTCGCTGCCGCCTGCCTGCTGGCCGCGGCTTCCGCGGTGCACGCCGACCCGGCCGCCTATCCGGCCAAGCCGGTTCGCCTCATCGTGCCCTTTGCACCGGGCGGCTCCACCGACGTGCTGGCGCGGCTGCTGGCCGCGGCCCTCGCTCCCGAGCTGGGGCAGCCCGTCATCGTCGAGAACAAGGCCGGCGCCGGCGGCAACATCGGCGGCGACTATGTCGCCAAATCGGCGCCCGACGGCTACACGCTGCTGATCGCGGCGGCCGGTCCCACGGTGATCAACCCGAGCCTCTACACAAAGATGCCCTACGACCCGGCCAAGGACCTGCGGCCGGTGACGCTGCTGATCCAGGAGCCCAACCTGATGGCGATCAACCCGAAGATTCCGGCGAAGACGGTGCCCGAGTTCATCGCCTATGCCAAGTCCAGGCCGAAGGAGGTCAGCTTCGGCTCGGCGGGCAACGGCAGCCCGTCCCACCTGGCCGGCGAATGGTTCAACCAGCTCACCGGCACCACGATGGTCCACGTCCCGTACAAGGGCACGGGCCCGGCGATGAACGATCTGCTGGCCGGGCAGATCGCGATGATGATCGACAACATGCCCGCGCTGTGGCCGCATGTGCAGTCGGGCAGGCTCAGGGCGCTGGCGGTGTCCACCGACAAGCGGGCCACGGCCGCACCCGAGGTGCCGACCGTCGCTGAGTCGGTCAAGGGCTTCAGCTTCGGTGCATGGAAGGGCCTGATGGTGCCCGCAGCAACGCCCACGGCCATCGTCGAGCGCCTGCACGCCGCCACCACCAAGGCGCTGGAAAAGCCCGAGCTCCGCCAACGGCTGCTGGCGCTGGGCGCCGAGCCGGTCGGCAATACCCCGGCGCAGTTTGCCGAGCTCATCAAGGCCGACACGGCCTCGTGGGCGGCGCTGGTCAAGTCCACCGGAACCAAGCTGGACTGAGGTCCGCGCGCATCCACCCCCTGAAGCAAGGAGCAACACATCATGCAGCGTGACCCCCAAGCCTTCGACCAATTCCTGGGCAGCCTGCGCAGCTACGTGCGCGAGCGGCTGGTGCCGAACGAGGCGCGCGTGGCCGATGCCGACGAAGTGCCCGCCGACCTGGTGGCCGACATGGCGGCGCAGGGCCTGTTCGGCTATTCGATCCCCGAGGCCTATGGCGGTGCGGGCATGACGACCGAGGAGCTGGTGCTGGCGGCAATGGAGCTGTCGCAGTGCTCGGTGGCCTTTCGGGCCCGTGTCGGCACCAACACCGGCATCGGCTCCGAAGCGCTGGTGGCCGATGGCACCGAGGCGCAGAAGCGGCGCTACCTTCCGCGGCTGGCCAGCGGCGAGCTGACCGGCGCGTTCGCGCTGACAGAACCCGAGGCCGGCTCGGACGCCGCGTCGCTGCGCACCTCGGCGCGGCGCGAGGGCGACCACTACGTGCTCAACGGCACCAAGTGCTTCATCACCAACGCGCCGATCGCCGGCCTTTTCACGGTGATGGCGCGCACCGACCCCGACGACCTGTCGGCGCGCGGCGTCACGGCCTTCCTGGTCGAGCGCGGCATGCCCGGACTCAGCACCGGGCCGGCCTACAAGAAGATGGGGCAGGCGGGCTCGCCCGTGTCCGAGGTGCACATGAACGACTGCATCGTGCCGGCGGAGAACGTCATCGGCGGGCGCGAAGGGCAGGGCTTCAAGACGGCGATGAAGGTGCTGAACAAGCAGCGCATCCACCTGGCGGCCCTGTGCATCGGGCCGGCGATCCGCATGCTGCAGGACGCCGTGGCGTTCGTCTCCACGCGCAAGCAGTTCGGCCAGGCGCTCTCGGGCTTCCAGCTGATCCAGGCGCTGATCGCCGACAGCCAGACCGAGATCCATGCGGCCCGCGCGCTGGTGCTGGACACCGCGCGCAAGCGCGACGAAGGCATCGACGTGACGATGGAGGCGTCGATCTGCAAGTACTTCGCGTCCGAGATGTGCGGCCGCGTGGCCGACCGCAGCGTGCAGATGCTGGGCGGCTACGGCTACATTGCCGACCACGGCATGGAGCGCTTCTACCGCGACGTGCGGCTGTTCCGGCTGTACGAAGGCACGAGCCAGATCCACCAGCTCAACATCGCCAGGCGCACGCTGGCCAAGGCCGGCTACGGCGGCGAAGGCGCCTCCTGATGTTCGGCTACAGCGACCGCCTTCCGGCGCTGCGCGAGGCGGTCCGGCGCTTCGTCGACGAAGAGGCCATTCCGCGCGAGTGCCCGGCGCTGGCCCACGACCTGGATGCGCTCGAAGCTGCGGTGCGCTCGCTGCGCGCCAAGGCCATGGAGGCCGGCATCTACGCACCGCAGCTGCCGGTGGCGTGGGGCGGCCTGGGCCTGTCGTGGCGCGATCGCTCGGTGGTGCTCGAAGAGGCCGGCCGGAGCTTCCTTGCGCCATTGGCCATGAACTGCGCGCCGCCGGACCAGCCCAACATGATCAACCTGCTCGCCGACGGGACGCCGGCGCAGCAGCAGCGCTACCTGGTGCCGCTCGCGCGCGGCGAGGCCCGCTCGTGCTTTGCGATGACCGAACCCGAGCCCGGCGCCGGGTCCGACCCGTCGATGCTGCAGACCGTGGCCGAGCGCCGCCCCGGCGGCTGGGTCATCAACGGCCGCAAGTGGTTCATCAGCGGCGCGGTCGGCGCCGCGTTCGCGCTGGTGCTGGCGAAGACAGGCGAGGGCGCGACGATCTTCATTGTCGATGCCGGCAACCCCGGCTACCGCGTGGTGCGCAACATCGCGAGCATCGATGGCTTCCAGATCGGCGGGCATGGCGAGATCGAACTGCAGGATTGCTTCGTGGATGACGGCGCGGTGCTGGGCGAGGTGGGCCGGGGCTTCGCCTACGCGCAGATGCGGCTCGAACCGGCGCGCCTGTCGCACTGCATGCGCTTCATCGGCCGCGCCTCGCGCGCCATGGCGCTGGCGCAGGATTACGCCAACCGGCGCCACTCGTTCGGCCAGCCGCTCGCGCAGCTGCAGCAGGTGCAGGCGATGGTGGCCGATTCGCACATCGACCTGCATGCCGCACGCCTGATGACCTGGCACGCGGCCGCCAAGCTCGATGCAAAAGAAAGCATCAAGCACGAGTCGGCCATGGTCAAGGTGTTCGTGTCGGAAGCCGTGGGGCGCGTGGCGGACCGCGCCGCGCAGATCATGGGCGCGCTCGGCATGTCGGAAGACTCGCCCGTGTCGATGATCCTGCGCGAGATGCGGCCCTTTCGCGTCTACGACGGCGCGTCGGAGGTGCACCGCTCGACGCTGGCGCGGCGCATCCTGAAGGAATCGCTGCGTCCTTGAGACCTCACTCGGTCAGCAGGACGGTGCCGTGCGCGAGCACGCGGGTCCGGTCGTCCGATCCTTTCATGCATCCCTGCAGCTCGATGATGCTGCCGCCCCTCGGACGGGCCGCGATCGATGAAACGCTCCACTCGATCAGCACCGTCTCGCTCGCCAGCACCGGCCGCAGCAGATCGACGGAGAAGTTGATGCCCAGGACATTTCCCTTCTTCGCGAAATGCGTGGCGGTCAACCCCATCAGCAGCGAGGTGGTGTGCGTGCCGCTCGCGATCATTCCGCCGAAGCGCGTGCTTCTTGCGAACGCCGCATCGTGGTGCAGCGGGTTCTCGTCTCCCGCGGCCAGGGCGAATGCCCTGACCTGCTCTTCGTCGAAAGTGTGGGTTCGCGAGAAGCGGTAGCCGGGTTCGACAGGTGCACCGGCAGCCGGCTCGAACTCAACCATGGCGCGCGAGGCCGGTGATGGCCTCCCGGCTTCCGGCCTGCTCGCGCAGGCGGAACTTCTGGATCTTTCCCGTGGCGGTCTTCGGCAAGGGGGTGAAGATCACCCGGCGCGGACACTTGAAGTGGGCCAGCCGCTCCCGGCAGAACGAAATGATCTCCTGTTCGGAAGGCGCCGCAACGCCTGCCCTGAGCTCGATGAACACGCACGGCACCTCGCCCCATTTCTCGTCGGGCTGGGCAACCACGGCCGCATGCAGGACGGCCGGGTGCCCATGAACGACATCCTCGACCTCCACCGAAGAGATGTTCTCGCCGCCCGAAATGATCACGTCCTTCGAACGGTCGGTGATCTGCGCATAGCCGTTGCCATGCAGGACCGCCACGTCGCCGGTGCGGAACCAGCCGTTGGCGAGCGCCTTGCGCGTGGCCGCCTCGTTCTTGAAGTAGCCCATCATCACGGTGTTGCCGCGCAGCATGAGCTCCCCCGCGGTCTTGCCGTCGCGGGGAACCGGCGCCAGCGTGTCCGCATCGCCGACCATGAGGCCCTCGAACATGGCGGCACGCACGCCCTGGCGCACCCGCAGCTTGCCTTGCTCGGCGGGTGCAAGATCGTCCCAGCCGTCCTGCCACGCGCAACTCACCGGTGTGCCGCAAACCTCCGTGATGCCGAACACATGCTCCACGTCGAAGCCCATCGCGAGCACCGCGTTCAGCACGGCCAGCGGCGGAGGAGATCCCGCGGTCAGTACCCGCACGCTGCGGGACAGCCTGATGTTCTGCGCCGAATCCGAGAGCATGGCCATCACGACCGGCGCTGCGCAGAGATGATCGACCTGGTGCGTGTCGATGGCCTCCAGCACCGCTTCGGCGGACACCCGGCGCAGGCAGACGTGGGTCCCGGCAGCCGCCGTCACGGCCCAGGTGAAGCACCATCCGTTCGCGTGGAACATGGGCAGTGTCCACAGGTACTTCGGCGCCCGCGGCATCGCCCAGTTCGTGATCTGCAGCAGGCTCATCAGGTAGGTGCCACGGTGGCTGGCGACCACACCCTTCGGGTCTCCCGTCGTACCCGAGGTGTAGTTCAGTGCAATGGGCTGCCACTCATCGCTCGGCCAGCGGCCGGGGAACGCCGGATCGCCGCTTGCCAGCAGCGATTCATAGTCGGTCTCGCCGATGCGTTCGCCGGGCGGTGCGAGGTGGTCTTCGATGTCGATGACCGCGGGAGGGCTGGCGAGAAGCTTCAGGGCGGCGGCCACCGTCGCGGCGAACTCCCGGTCGACCATCAGCAATTTGCACTCGCCGTGGTGCAGGATGAACGCGATCCCTTCAGGGTCCAGCCGGTGGTTGATCGCGTTGAGCACGGCACCTGCCAGCGGCACGCCGAAGTGCGACTCCAGCATGGCCGGCGTGTTGGGCGCCAGCACCGACACGGTGTCGCCCGGCTGGACGCCCCTGGCCACCAGCGCCGACGCCAGGCGATGACAGCGCTCGCGCGTCTGCGCCCAGGTTCGCGTCAAGTCGCCGTGCACCACCGCCACGCGGTCCGGATGCGCCAGCGCGGCGCGGTCGAGAAAGCCGAGCGGCGTCAGCGGCACATGGTTGGCCTCGCAGCGGTCGAGCCCCTTTGCATAGGATTGCGCGCTCATGTCCTTGTCTCCTTCGTGGTGTCGTGGAACGCCGTGAATGCGGAAACCGGCTCCCGCTCGGTGACCAGCGAGTTCTCGATCGAGGACTCGTCGGCATAGCCCAGGCTCATGCCGCAGACGAGCATCTGGCGCGCGGGGATGTCCAGGAACTCGGCGATCTGGCGATGGAACTTCAGGAACGCGGCCTGCGGACAGGTGTGAAGGCCGCGGCCGCGTGCGGCGATCATCACGCTCTGCAGGAACATGCCGCAGTCCAGCAGGCTTCCTTCCTGCAGCGTGCGGTCGATCGTGAAGAACAAGCCCACGGGCGCATCGAAGAAGCGGTAGTTGCGCCCATGCTGCAGGTGCATGCGCTGCTTGTCGCCCTTGGCGATTCCAAGCAGACCATAGAGGTCCCAGCCCACCTTGCGGCGCCGCTCCAGGTAGGGGGAGAGCCATTCGCGCGGGTAGTAGTCGTAGGGCTCGAGCAGTTCCCCCGATCTGGCGGGATCGTCGTCGAACGCCGCGATCGCAGCGGACAGGCCGGCCTTCGCGGGCCCGGTCAGCACATGCACATGCCAGGGCTGCATGTTCATGCCGGAAGCGCTGTAGCGCGCGGTCGAGAGAATCGCTTCGATCTCTTGCTGCGGCACCGGCCTGGGCAAGTAGGCCCTGATGCTGCGCCGCGTGGCAATCGCCCAGTCGACGGCGCCTTGCAGCGCGTGCGCGTCCAGCGGCGGCGCCATCATTCGGTTCATTGCGGGTTTCCTCGTTGCCGGATTGCCGAGGAGCTTAGTTCCGCAAGCATTCGATGCCCATGTCCGCAGGCCTCGATCTGGCCGGGGCTTTCGGGCATGCGGTTGCCGCTTTGGCGGGCGCCGGGCGCCAGCGGCTCATTCCCGCGCGTGCGCGGAGGAGCGGTAGCTTCCGGGGCTCACGCCCGTCCATTTCTTGAAGGCGCGATGAAAGGCGCTGGGCTCCTGGAAGCCGGTGCGGGCGGCGACCTCGGCCACCGTCAGCGAGGCGCTCGACAGCAGGTCGATCGCGATGTCCCGCCGCAGATCGTCCTTCACGCGCTGATAGCTCAGCCCTTCCTGCTGCAATCGGCGCTGGAGCGTGGTGCCGGAGACGCAGAGCTCCTGCGCGAGCTTCTCCAGTTCGGGCCACGCATCGGGCATCTGGCTGCGCAACCGGTGCCGCACCTGTGCGCTGGTGCTCGAGTCATTGCGGTACTTGACCAGCAGGTTGGCGGGCGCTGCCCGCAGGAAGTTGTCGACGGTCTGCGGAGATTCCGCGATCTTCAGATCGAGCAGCTCGCTGGCGAAGGTGATGTGCGTGGTCTGTGCGTTGAACTTCACGTCCTCGCAGAAGCGCGTGCGGTAGTGGCTGTCATCGGCCGGAGGCGGGCAGCGGAACCGCATCTCGCGCAAGGGGATCCGCCGGTGCACGAGCCAGCATGCCAGCCCATGGACGAGGATGAACCAGGTGCCGTAGCCGAACAGCCGGCGCAGCACGCCACCGTCGTGCAGGATCACGCGCGCCTCATCGGCCGATCGCACCAGCTCTCCGCGAAAGTCGTCCAGGGTGGCGTGAAGAAAGCGGAGGATCCGGCGCAGCGCGTGCTCCAGGTTCTCCGAGCTGACCGCCGCGCGCGTCATGAGCGCATAGCTTCCGCGGCGCAGCCCGTGGCTGTCCAGCCCGAAGAACTCGTCATCCATCAGGTCGGCCAGGGCCACCCACATGCGCGAATACGCAGCCGCCGAAATGCGCGCGCGCGGCGCGTTCAGCAGATCGCGGTCCAGCCTGGCGATCTCGAGCACGCCGCTGATGTCCATGTTCCTTAGCGCGGCGGCGCGAAGCGCCTCGTGCACGAGTTCAATGGAAACGGTGCCTTTCAGCCCTGCTGATTTCATGCGAACTCTCAAACAACGGGATGGAACACTAGCGGCGGGGCTTCCAGTTCGAAACGGCCTGAAGGAAGGCACGCGTTTCCGCGCATAGGCTCGGTGCGGCCCGGTGGCATGTAGCTGAGCTTCACGACCACCGTGCGAGTGGCCGGGTCGACGTACGTGAACTGAACCGGCAGACCCAGGGCATAGTACGCGCCGGTTTGCGGAAATGTCCACCATTGATAGCCATAGCCGCCGTTCGGCGAGTTGCTGCCGGGGCCGAAGTGGACGGAGTTTGCACGGTCATACGGGTGGAAGCCGGGGAGCTTTCAGGCGTTCGTTCGAAAAAGTGTACCGGCAGGCCGGTTCAGGCCACTGGCGAGTGGACCGCCTCGGCGAAAGCGCGGTGGTCGACCTTCTGTCCTGACGGCAACCCAGAGCGGGTTGCGCCGCGGGCTGCGAAGCGTTGTGTTTCTCTACTGGCTCAGCATCGAAGTACTGTTTGTCGAAGCCGACGACCTTCGAGTGGCAGGCGCCTGTTTCAAGCGGCTCGCGACCGCCTGATCTCAGCCAGGACCAGAAGCGCCGCGCCTGCAGTGATGGCGCAATCGGCCACGTTGAAGATGGCGAAGTCGTAGACCTCGCGCCAATGAAGATGGATGAAGTCGACCACGTGCCCCTGCCACGAGCGGTCAATCGCATTTCCCAGCGCGCCGCCGAGCACAAGTGCCAAGGCCGCCCTGAACAGCGGCGTCCCGCCGGGCTGCACCAGCAGTTTGAAGATGAACGCCGCCGCCGCGATGGCAAGTGCCGTAAACAGCCATCGCTGCCAGCCCGAGGCGTCAGCCAAGAAGGAGAAGGCAACGCCCCGGTTGTGCGCCAAGACGAGATCGGCAAAGGGCGTGATGGGAAGGATTTCGCCTCCGCGCAGGAATCGCGTGGCGAGCGACTTCGACACTTGGTCAAGCAGAACAACCGCGAAGGCAATGCCCAGATAGGGCGCCAGCCGGGCCGCCACGGCAGATATACCGTCGCGGTGCCTGTCAGCAGACACGATGATCGTCATGGGGGTTCCCGTTGATGTTGTGGGGCCGGGGCCCCTTGAGGTGCAAACACTCGTGCCGCCCCGACAGTCGATCGCCACCGGCGCGGTTCCAGGCGGTATTTTCCCGTATGAGCGCGAGCCGACGAGCGAGTTCCTCCAGTTATCAGATGCCAAGGAGGCACCTCGCGACAAATCTCGACCTGGTCCGTTTAACGATCGGACCGCTCGACGACGACCTCGCTTAACTGGACCACCGGCACGATGTCGGTGTAGTTGGCGATGTCGCCCCTGATCTCGGCGCCGTGCTCCTGGCTGGCGGCAAGGTAGCTTTCGGCCGAATCACAGATGAACGCGCACATCGCCACGAAGGCGGGCGGTGAACCGGGTGCTCGGCCGGCCAGGCCTTTTTCGACGGTGTAGTAGGCGCAGGCACTGCCCAGCCTGGCCTTCACCATCGGCATGTGCCGGTCGCGGTAGTAAGCGTGATCGAAGCGGGCGCCTTCGGTGTACGGGTACATCACTGTGACTTTGATCATTCGGTTCTCCTTGTCATCAGACATCCCACCGGTTTCAAGCGACAGGACGATCGAAGGGGCTTAGCTGCGGTAAGACGAGGGAAAGGTTGCCGAGCCTGGCTCGGCAGGCAAGCGCAGAGCGTTTGCCAGATAGCTGACGGTGCGATAGAAGCCTGCCAGCATGAGCAGCTCGAGAATGCCCTCGTCGCTGAACGCCGTCTTAAGCGACTGCCATAGGGCGTCGTCGACAGTGCAGTTGGAATGAAGCATGTCGCAAAGCTCTAACAGCAGCCTGTCCTCATCTTGCCAGCAGGTATCTCGCGGTTGTCCGGAGGCGAGCGAAAGGACTTGGGCTTCATCAAATCCGGCGTGCGATGCGAACAGTGCGATGTGGACGCCCCATTCGTACTCCGATTTACACAGCGCCGTGGTGCGCGTGATGACGAGTTCGCGCTGTCGCAAGGTTAGGTTTCCACGGTCAAGCAGCCCGCCCGCGAAAAACTTCTGGAAAAGGCGAGGGTCCCTCGCGAGCGTGGTAAACAGCACCAGAGGCGGTTTTCCACGCATGAGGCCTTCAAGCGAAGATTGGATGCCGGCGGGGAAAGGTGGCTCCGCAGGAGCGATACGAACAGTCATGGGTTGACCTCGAGCATCTGCTACATTTTCTAAAGCATTGCACTTTATCCACGTTGCTTTGAAAAGTAAAGCATGGCTGTTCTAAAGGTTGGCGCCCCTGTGCGCGGTTCAAGGACCGGCCGCCCCATCATGGTGGCTCTGGACCTACTGGGTCGAAGGTCCACGCTTCGGATTCTTTGGGAGCTCCGCGCGGAGCAGCTGACGTTTCGCGCTCTTCAGGAGGCCTGCGAGACAAACTCCAGCCTGTTGAACACGAGGCTCGCAGAGCTACGAGCGCTTGGTTTGGTTACGCACGACGAGGGAGGCTACGGACTCACCGATGAGGGGCGAAAGTTGAATGCAGCGCTGACGCCTTTGAGCGACTGGGCGCGTCAGTGGAAGCCCCCGGCGCGCTGAGTCGCGCGCCTTCAATGCGTGGGGTCTCGGGCGAAGCTAGAGGCGGGGTGTCGAGACCGGATGCATCGTCTTCGCGATCCGCGGGATTCGCATCACCCGCTTGAGGTTGTACGTAGCTCAAAAGTGGCGCAGGGTCGAAGCTGAAGTCTGGACTTATGCATGGGCCGGCAGTCGCATGTTGTTCCGAGGTCAGCTCACTTGAAAACCACGGCGAGTGCATCTTCGAAGGCCGGAAGATCGACGGCCACATGGGAGGTCGAATAGGTTTTCTCCACGATCTGGAAACCGGAGTAACCGCGTTGCAAGAGCTTTTGATAGACCGCATCGACCGGCTGATAGTTGCACTGGGTGGTATCGCCGCAGCGTGCAAGGATCAATGTTGCGGGAAGTGCCTTGTCTTTCCGCACCTCGTACATCTTCTGCTCATACGTATCAGTCTCCGCTTGCTGATATCCGTACGAACCGTCGAAGGAGAGGAAATGCGAAAAGGTGAGGGTGGTGCCGGCGCCTTCCAGAAAGAGGGCGTAGCCAGTCATGCTTCCGCTGAGTGAATGTCCTGTCAGGATTCGCTTCGTACTGTCCGCCCGATACTTCGATTCGATGAATGGGACGAGTTCCTTCGTCAGAAAGTCGTGGTACGGCACGGCGCCCGGAAAAGTGTAGTCCGTGCTTCGGCGCGATGTGCCCCCGATGCCGACCAGAACCGCATCGATGCCTTTGCGTTCAAGGATGCCCCTCAAGTTTTCGAATCGCCCGCTGGGCGCATTGACGGCGTCTCCGTCCAGGGCATAGATGACGGGATAGGCCTTGGTGCTCCCGCTATAGGACGCGGGGAAATAGATGGTTAGCTGGTAAGTCGCACCAGTCTCAGCCGATTTGATCGAATCGGAGATCGGGCGACCGGCCGCTGACGGCGCTGCCGCGGGTTGCGTGGCCGATGGAAGCAGCGGAGCAACCGCACCACTGCCGCCTCCGCCCCCGCCTCCACCGCAAGCCGTCAGTCCAAGGACAAGCATCCATCCCACTATGAATAACAGTGAACTTTCTCGCATAAACGACGTTCCCACTCCTGTTGACAATCCCTGCGGCTGAATTCCAGTTCCGCGAGCGCCGAGATCAGTTGGGGCGCAAGGCTCGCCTGAGCGTCTGGAGATCGATGGTCATATCGCGCTTTCGATGTTGTTCTTCTTGTGCTCTGGGGCCAGCCACGCGGCAAGCCCGTCTCGGCGCATGCACTCGGCCAGCGCGAGCTGCAGTCGCGCGCCTTCGTGCAGGTCTTGTTCGGTGGTTTCGTAGTGCATCTGGTTGAGCGCCAGGCCCTCTGTTTCGCCCATGCCATGCAGCGCGGCAATACGGCCGGCCAGGTCGGACGTTTCTTGCGGCTTGAGGCGCGTGAAGGCCTGCCGCAGATCGGGCAGATGCGCCACGAAAGCCTCGGCATCCCAGCCCTGCACCAGGCCGTCGAGGCCTTCGAGCAGCGCGGGCAGGCGCAGCAGCAGTTCAGGCGCCGCGGCCATCACCCCGTTGAGAAAACGTACCGCCTCGCGCGGCTCTGCGCCCGCGCCGAAGCGTTGCCGCACCACGGTGTCGAGTGCGTTCTCGTCCCAGTGTCCATCGAGGTACATCAGGGCCGAAGCAGCGCCGGCCACCGCGGGCGCGGCCGACGCACCGGTCGCGAATCGTTCGAGCTGCGTACGCAGCAGGTCGAGGTCGATGGCGCCGTCACCGGCTTCTCCCGGTTCGCCTTGGAGCGAGGCCAGCAGGCGCCCAAGCTCGCGCAGTGAAAGCAGTTGCTTCACCGCGCCCGCCTCACCTTCTTCCGGGCACCCGCCCACATCGGGCAGCAGGAACAGCGCCGCGGGCCACACACGCTCCAGCAGGCTGCGCAGCTGCGGATGCTGCTGCACGCCCAGCGGCTCCCGCGCACGCCAGAGCGTGACGAGCCGATGCCCGCACTCGACCACCGAGCCGAGCGAGGCATCTTCGTCGAGGTGGGTGGAAAGCATCGAGAGCAGCTGGGGCAGGCGCGATTGCAGCCCGACCATGCAGGCGCGCAGCAACAGCGCCACGGCCGCGCTCGCGCTGCGTCCGCGGCCCTCGTCGGACAGCGCGATCTCTTCCTTGCGCAGCTTGGCCATGCAGACGGCCTCCACGCTGGCGCCATCGGCCGCCAGCTCGATCAGCCGCGCCTCCACCAGCGGCGACCAGGCGGCGCGCCACTCTTCGAACAGCAAATGCAAACGGCTGTTGCCAAGAAAATCCGGCCCCGCGAGCCAGGTGCCGAGCCCCGTGTCGAGGTATGTCATGGCATGGAAGAAGCGGCTGCGCTCGCGGTGCGAAGGCTTGCGATAGAGATCCAGCCGCGCGATGCGCGCGGTACTGTCGTCCAGCCGCACGCCGGCCTGGCGGGCGAGCCTGCGCGCGTCCTCGATCAGCGGCGGCGAGCCTGCCGAAGGCGGCACGTCGCCGATGCGCGTGCCGCTCAAGAAGTTACGCAGGTCGGCGGTAAAGCCGCGCGTTCCTTCGTCGATGGCGCCTTTGATGAAGCAGGAGCGGATGGCATCGAGCAGGTCTTGCCGGCCCGGACCGGCATTGCCGCGCAGCGCCGCGAGCCGCATGGCCTGCGCGGCGGCGGCCTGCACCAGTGCTGTAGACACCGCATCGGCATCGTCCTGCGCGCGGGTCTGGCGCGCAAAGCGGGTCAGGCTGTCGAGCGCCACTGCGGTGAAGGGGGCGGCCTCGCCGGCCTCGAGGCGTTCCCACACCTGCTGGTAATAGCCGGGCGACGGCATGCCCGAGGCATAGCCGTTGAGCGCGTCGAGCCGCTCGAAGCTGTAGCGGATCAGCCATGCGTTGTCGGGTGCGTCCTGGCCGGCGGGCGCCTTCGAGGGCTTGGCCTCTTGCCACTGGTTGACCAGCTCGAGCGTGTGGAAGCCGCCGGTGACGACCACGATCGGCCCCTCGACCTCGTTGCGCCAGCGACGGATGTGCGCCGCCATGTGGCGCTCCCGCGGCAGGCTCAGCTCGGCCTCGAGCACCTCGGGCTCGTAGTCGAGCCGCGCCATGGCGCACCAGCTGAACACGTCGGAAAAGAAGGCGCGCCAGTGGCCGAGAGCGGCCGACGTGCGCAGTTCGAACAGTCGGTCCCACAGCTCCTGGTGGTCGACGCAGCCGAGCCGGGCGGCCATGGCGTTGAGGTAGCGGCTGTGCGCGAAATGGCGCTCTTCCATCAGGCTGCGCGCGGCGTCGCGTGCATCGCCTTCGTCGCCCTCGCCCTCGTCGCCTTCGTCGCGATGCCAGGCCTTGTCGCTCCAGGGAAGATCGATCAGCCCCAGGCGTGCGCCCAGCGCTGCGCCTTCGCGCACCGCAATCCACTCGGGGCTGTAGTCGCAAAACGGAAAGAACGACGTGCGCGATTCCGTGCGCGTCTTCTCTTCCGAGTCGGGGTCATCCACCGGAGCCTGCCGGGTGCTTTGGCACAGCCATGCAACGGGGGCGGTGGTTTGCGGGTGCTGCAGCAGCGGCAGCAGTGCGTTCAGGTCGTCCGGTCCTTCAATCAGCACAGCCGCCGGCCTGACCTCGCGCAGCAGCGCCCTCAATGCGAATGCACAGGCCGGGCTGTGGTGCCTCACGGGCACGAAGAACACGCCCTCGCCGTCCTCGCCGAACAGCCGGCTGCGCGCGGCCTCCAGCCCGGCAGGCAGAACGCTGCCGGCTTCTGCAACTACTGCCACAGCGCGCGCGCCGCGTCGTGAAAGGTCTTCCATTGCGCGTCGCGCTTGCCGCGTTCGCGCACGACGGTGTCGAAGTAGTGGCGCACGCGCTTCACATCGTCGGTGCTGTCCTTCAACACCACGCCTTGCAGCTGGCCCGCGATCTCGCGCACGGTGAGCCGGCCGCCGTTGAAATGGCGCGCCTGCAGGGCCGCCGCATAAGCCACGTTCACGGCCTCGGCCGTGGACATCACGGCATCGAGGCCCTTGATGGCGGTGCCATCCTGCGTCTGGCCCGCGCGCAACTCCTGGAAGGTGGTAACCAGCAGCGCCACCACGTCGCGCGGCACATCGACCGGCGACTCGCCGCCACCGTCGAGTTCGCGCTTCAACTGGGCCATCACCAGTTCGACTTCGAACGAATGGTCCCGGATGGGCTTGACCGTTTCGAAGTTGAACCGACGCTTCAAAGCGGACGACATCTCGTGCACACCGCGGTCGCGCAGGTTGGCCGTGGCAATGATGTTGAAGCCGCGCTGGGCATAGAGCCGGGCATCGTCGCCCAGTTCTGGAATCATGAGTTGCTTGTCGCTCATCAACGAAATCAGCACGTCCTGGATCTCGGGCGGGCAGCGCGTGATTTCCTCGAAGCGCACCAGCTTGCCCGCACGCATGGCCTGGTAGAGCGCAGAAGGCACCAGCGCGCGCTGGCTCGGCCCCTCGGCCAGCAGCAGTGCGTAGTTCCAGCTGTACTTGATGTGGTCTTCGGTGGTGCCGGCGGTGCCCTGCACCGTGAGGCCCGAATCACCGCTGACGGCGGCTGCAAGCAGCTCCGAGAGCAGCGACTTCGCGGTGCCCGGCTCGCCCACCAGCATGAGGCCCTGGTGGCCCATGAGCGTCACGATGGCGCGGTCGACCAGCGGATCGTCGCCGTAGAACTTGCGGCTCACCTGCAGCTTCTCGTCGCCGAGGATGAAGCGCCGCACCGCGCGCGGCGAGAGCTTCCATCCGGTGGGCCGCGCATCGGTGTCGGCCGCATGCAGCCGCGCAAGCTCGTCCGCATAGCGCGCCTCGGGGGCAAGGCGCACGGCCTGGGTCGCGGGGGAAGAAGACGGTGATGTGCCGGTGCTCATGATGATGTTGCTGCTGGTTTTTCTGCGGGTCGGCGCGGCGGGCTTACCACGGCATCTTCTTTTCCCAGCCCGCGTCGAACCCGGCGCAGGCCTGGGCAATGGCCAAGTAGTCGGCATAGGCCTCGGCCAGCAGCACCGGCGGCACGCTCGACAGCGGCAGCGCCCGGTCGCTGTAGCCGCGGGTCTTCATGTCCTCGAAGCCCAGCGTCTTGAGCGCCGCGGGCACGTTCTCCTCCGGCAGGGTGTTGCCCGAGAACTCGATGGCCACGCGCACGCCGGCCGACGAGAACTCCTTGGTGTACTGGTAGAAGAAGCCGCCGTCCTCGGCCTGCGCGCGCTGGTAGCCGAGCTTGGCAAAGCTGCCGCGCAGCGTGAAGGTGTCGCTGATCCAGCCCAGCCGGTCGTTGATTTCGCTCACCGGCTGGCCCTTGTCGTCGATGAACGCGACCGCCGGCGGCTTGCGCGTCATCTGCGCGAAGAGCGGCACCAGCTTGTAGTCCTTGAAGTGCCTGTTCCACGCGGCCGCTGTGCCTTCGTCGACCAGCGAAGCGTGGCCCAGGCGCAGCTGGCTGTCGGCCGCAAGCTCGACCTCGTCGTCCTGCGTGTCGATCAGGCTGCCGTCCTCGGTGGGCCGGAAGCTGCCGCGCACCGCGCCTTCCGCATCCAGTTCGAGCCACACGAGCCGCTGTATCAGCCGCCCGGCAATCGGGTGCCGGTGCAGGTATTCGCGCCACTCGGCCTGCGGCCAGATGCGGCCGGTGCACATGGCTTCGAACAGGCGCGCGGTCTGCAGGTCGATGACCTGCTTGAGCTCTTTCCTGCTGGTCGAGAACTGGGCCTTCGCATCCTTGATGAGCACGGGGTCGTCGTTCTGGCGCGGCTCGGGCAGGGCCTTGACGATCTTGCCTTCGGGGTTGCGCAGCTCGGGCTTCATCGCGGCGTCGAGCACCACGGTGAAGATGCGGTCGCCGTACGCGAGCTCGAGCTTGCCGGTGTCGTCCAGGCCCGCGGTGGGAATGGTGCGGTCGGCGAGCTGGTCCTGCGTCCAGCCGTTGCGGTCGGCAATCTGCTGCACCAGCGCGCGGGCCTTCTCCTGGACCGAGGCAGTGCGATAGCGGCGCGATATGCCCAGCAGCAACTGGATCACCACCGGGTCGTTGCCCGGTGCCACGCCTTCGAGCATGGCTTCGATCTGCGAGCGGCGCTGGTAATGGTCGCGCATGTACTGCTGCAGCAGCGTGACGACCTCGTGCCCCGGCGCATGGGCGGTCAGGGCAAGCGTGCCTTTTTCGCCGATCGCGCTGCCGAGGTATTCGCTCATCTTCTCGCGCTTGCACTCCTCGAAGACCTGCTCCTGCGTCTTCTGGAAGTCGGCTTCGTAGTACTGCTTGTGCTCGGCCTTCGCGTTCTGGTAGCGCTGCTGGTTGCCCTGGTAGCGCTGCGGTGCATGGGCGTTGGCATGCGCAATGCCTTCGTCGAGCGTGGGATGGCGCGTGTCGTGTGCAATGAACTGGCGCAGCACCAGGCTGCCGACGGCCTGGCGGCTGGCGGCATCGAGCAGGCCGAGGTAGCGCGTGAGCAGCGCATTGCCGCCCGGTTCCTTGAGCTTGCAGGCGAGCACCACCCACCAGCGCACGATCTCGGGTTCTACCGGGCTGCCGTCCAGCCATTTGCAGGCGGGCAGCGCGTCGAGGGAGAACCACGCAAGGCCCGCCGGGGGCTTGGCCTTCAGGCCCTTCTTCGCCTCGGCCAGAAGAATCGCCGGTGCAAGGCGCGCGGAGATGTCGTCGCCCAGCGCCTCGAGCGCCGTGAGGTAGGCCGCGCGCACGGTCTCGCGGGTTTCCTTCTCGAGCGCCTTGGTGATGGCGGGCACGGCCTCGGCGTACTTGAGCTCGGCCAGCCAGTTGGCGGCCTCGATGCGCACCTCGCTCTTGGTGGCGCCGAGCGACTCGACCACGCGCCGGCCGATATCGGGCAGCATCGACAGTGCCTTCTGCGCGGCAGCGCGGTGCGTCTTGCCTTCGCCGAGGGCCAATTCCATCACCCGCGGCAGCCAACGTGCCTGCACGGTCGGAAAGACCGCCAGCGTGCGCAGCGTGGCGTTCAGGTCGAGCTGGGTCTGGCGGCCTTCGCGCTTTGGCGGCGCGACAAGGCCCAGGCCTTCGTCGATGTACTCCGGGTGCTCCGCGAAGAAGGGCCACACGCGGTCGGCCGGCAGCACGTCCACCGCCGAGGCCTGGTTCCAGTATGGAAAGAGCGCGGTGTGCGCCACATCGTCGATCGGCATGCCGGAGCGCTTGAGCAGCTCGGCCAGCGCGCGCAGGTCGACCGAGCCCACAGGCTGGCGGCCGAGCCACTTGTGAAAGCCGTCGTCGAACCAGAAGCTGGTCCAGTGGCGCGACACGGCCAGCCAGCGGATCAGGTGCGGCATGCCGAACCCCGGCATCGACTGCAGGCGATTGCCGAAACCCACGACCTGTTGCAGCTGGCCGTTCTTCGCGCGGTTCTGGTCGTTCTTGCTGCCCTGCCCGTTGAGCACGCGCACGGCCACGCGCATGTCCTCGTCGGTGAGCTTCTTGTGGGCGGCGTAGTTGTCCTGGCGCCACTTGTACCTGTAGGTCTGCTTGGAGGCCTTGTTCTCCTCGATCTCGGCCTCGGCCGCGACGCGGTTCTTCTCGAGCAGCTCGATGCGGTTGGCAATGAGCAACTGCACCGCCTCTTCACCCAGCGGAATGTCCTCGAAGGGTTGCCAGGCCGGCGGCTCGGGCAATTCGAGCTCGCCCGCGTCGCCCGCGGCGTCGAGCCGCGACATGGCCGAGCGGATGGCCTGCTGCACGGCCTTGCTGGTCTCGGTGCCGGCCGCCACGTCGAGCAGCGCGCGCGCGGCGTCGCCCGGCAGGCGCGCAAGCAGTTCGGCGGCCTGCGTGCGCTGGGTGGTGTCGCCGTCTTTGAGCAATTGCCCCAGGAGTTCGAGCCGCTGCGCCTCGGCAATGCCCTCGAGGTGCGGCGTCGCCTCGGCGCGCACCGTCTTGCTGCCGTCGATGGCCAGGCGCAGGAACAGCGGCGCAAAGTCGTTCAAAAGCGCCTTGTCCTTGCCGATGCGCCTGGCCAGCAGAACGCGGCCCGCGGCCGACAGCTTTGCGGGCAACGCCTCGGTGGCGTCGCGCTGGCTGCGCATGTAGTCGGCAACGGCAGGGGCCTCGACCAGCCCGTCGAGCCGGTCGTGGTACCAGCTGTCCAGTCCCTTGCGCTCGAAGACCTCTTGCAGGGCAATATGCGGATCGAGTCCTTCGTGCGCGAGCAAGGCTGCAATGAGATGCACGTTCCACGCGGGCCGGTGCTTGGCGAGATCGCGCTCGGCAGCGTTGCTGGAGCTGCTCTTGTTGAAGCTCGCGAACACCGCGTCGTTGATGAGGTACTGAAGCCAGTCGGGCACCGGCGCGCCGGGATGCTCGAGCGACTGTCCGCCGTCGGCCGCCGCAAGCAGCTTGCCCAGTCGCACCAGCACGTCGAGCGCAGGAGCACTGGCATCCACGCTGGCGTAGAAGCGGCCACGCTGCTCGAGGCTCTGGTTGCCGATCTTCTCCAGCGCCTTGTTCTGGTGGTTGCTGTAACCCCAACGCAGGCGGCCGGGGGCTCCGAGCAACTGACCTGGCTCGAAGGACTTGGCAGCCTGCAGGTCGAGCAGCACGGTTTCCTGCGTGCCGTCGACCAGGAACGCGGCGCCCTTTTGGGGCAGCTCCTTGCCTGCTTTTTCGAGCGGCTCGAAGGCCTGCTTCAACAGCTGCGCCTGCTCGCGCGTCAAGCCGTTGGCGGCTGCGGTGCCGGCGCTGCCCGTGACGGCGCCCAAGATCTTGTCCAGAAATCCCATGCGTTCTCCTCGTTCTCCTGGGCGCTGATTTTGGCAGTTGGACGTGACGCTTCGGCCAGTTCGCGGCCTGCAGGAACAACTGAAGTCAAAGGTTCTAAGCCGGCTGCGTTTTCCTTTGCTCCGGCAAGCCGTCGAGTTCGCCAAGCAATTGGCACAGAAAGCCCAGCTTCAGCAACGGTACCGCGGCCGGCGCAGCGAGGTACGCACGCAGCGCACTCGACAGCACCTCCAGGCCGACAGAGTTCGCGCGGTCGAGTGCATCGTGCAGGCGCTGCCGCTGCGCCGCGGTCAATGCCATGCGCCCGGTGGCGGCCTGCGTCTCGGCCACTTCTGTCACTGGAGCGAGCAGGCGCGCCGCCAGCGTGGGCGCACCCACGGGCGCCGCCTGCCGCTGCTGCTGCCGCGCCTCGAGCATGCGCAGGATGCGGTTGGCGAGCGACGTCGTGCGCGCGGCCTCGTCGGCAAAGTCGAGCGACACCGTTTGCAGCGCCTTCTTCGCGTTGCTGCTCAGCACGGCGAGGGGCATGAGTTCGGTGCTCGCGGCAGAGCGCTCGATGCGCACCAGCACCGCATGCACCGGGGCACGGCGCGCGGCGAGGCGGTCGAGGTTGTCGACGCGCTGCCGGTGCTCCGGGCCAACGGGGATGCCAAGCCGCAGCCACCGGCCCGCGTCGTCCTGCACCAGCCAGTCGAGGCGCTGCTGTGCTTCGTCGAGCACCGGCGGGCGCGTGTCCGATGGCCGCAGCAGCACGGCATCGAAAGGCTCGGCCGAAAGGCCGGTGGCGGCGCGCAGGCGCACGCCCAGTTCGGACCAGTTGCCGCAGCCGATCGACTTCAGGCGCGGGTCGTCGGCCGTCCACGCAGGCAGGGGCTGGACACGCGTGGCGCCGCCGAGCGCCAGGCGGCCGTCTTGGGCAAGGCGGGGGTGTTCGAGGCGCAGGGCCGCTTCGCACACGCTCTGCGCGGCGCCCGCGCCGGACCACAGCGCGTTTGCGGACCATGCGCTGCTGCGCGTGAAGGCGGTGTCGCTTCCGTCGGGCCGTGCGAGCGAGGCCTGCAGCACGCGCGCACCCGCCAGGTCCCAGAACGCCACGGTGAGCCCGCGCGCGCCGCCGCGCGTCTGCCACCAGTGCGCACCGAGCGGCAGCAGGTCGAGTGCGGCCGATTCGTCGAAGTCGCGCTGGAGCCGGCCGCGCAGTGCGACGGCGAGTTCACCCTCGGCCCGCGCGAGCGCAGCGCACAGCGCATGGATGCGCGCCATGAGCGCGAAGGCGTCGCACTCCTCGGCGCGGTGGTCGCGCCGCACCAGCAGATCGACCGTGCCGCCAAGGTTGCGCAGCAAGGCGGCCAGGCGCGGCAAGCCCTCGCCGCGCGCGGACATGTTGAGTGCCAGGAGGCGCGCCGACGTCAACTCGCTCACGTGCGAGAGGCCGCCAGTGAGCAGTTCTTCCAGCATCGACTCCACCTGCAGCAGGAACGCGCGCTCTCGCTCGCCGAGGCGCACGGTGTCTTCGACCGGCGCGGGCCGCGCGCTCTCGGGCCATGCGAAGGGCTGCCCGTGCGCGCTGCGCAGCGCGGCAATGGCGATCAGGTGCACCGCCTTGCGTTCCGCGGCAGGCACCTCGGACACCATGCCCGCATAGCCCGCGCCCGCCACCCAGCGGCAGGAGGCGCCGAGCTCGGGCAAGTCCATGACGAGCGCGCCGCCTTGCACCCGCCATTCGACGACGCTGCTGGCGGCGGCTGCGGCGCGGCGCACGGCCGCCACGCCCGCGGCCTTGAAAAGCGCCGCGGCATCGAGCGCGAGGATTTCCGCGAGCGGGTCGGCACCGGGCGGTGCCTGTCTGTCTTGCTGCTCGTCTGAAGGCGCGCCGCCTGCGCTGCCTGGCGCGGCCGGCTCCAATGCACGCAGCCACAGCGCCGCGCCAAGTATGTGCTTGCAGATGCCCGGTGCCGGGCAGTCGCAGCGCGCCTGCTGCGGGCCGCGTGCATCGAGCTGCACGCGCTGGCCGTCGGCCGTCACCACCCCAGCTTCGGTGCCTTGCTCTGCCCATGCGATCTTGCCCGCCTCGACGTCCTTTGCGGCACGCCGAAGCAAGCCAGGGTTGGCGAGCGTGGCCAGCGTGTCGTCGTCGTAGGCGCGATAGCCGTCGTACCAGGCCATCAGTTCATCACTTCCGCGAGCCACTGCGCGAAATGCGTGGGCGTGAGGGCCGCAACGTGCATGCCCTTGTCGGCCAGGCGCTGCGCCATTTGCCGGTCGTACACGGGATTGGCCGATTCGTCCAGCGCGGCCAGGCCGAGCAGCTTGACGCGCGACTGTGCCATGCGCTGCACCGCGGCCAGGAGCGGCCCGGGCGCGGCGCCTTCCATGAAGTCGCTGATGAGCGCAAACACCGTGCGTTGCGGGTTGCCCACCAGCGACTCACAATACGCCACCGCACGGCCGATGTCGGTACCGCCGCCGAGTTGCACCGTGAGCAGCACCTCGACCGGATCGTGCGCCAGGTGCGTGAGGTCGACCACGCTGGTGTCGAACACCACGAGCTTCACTCGCACCGCGGGCAGCGAGCTCATGATGCCGGCAATGACGGCGCTGTAGATCACCGAATCCATCATCGAGCCGCTCTGGTCGACGCAAAGTACCACGTCCCAGGGCAGGTTGCGCTTCACGCGCGCATTGAAGCGCGGATGCTCGATGACGATTTGCTTGCGCTCCACGTCGTAATGCTTGAGGTTGGCCGCGATGGTGGCGCGCGCATCGAAGTTCTGCGCGCTCTTGATGTGCGAGCGCCGCATGCGGTTGCGCCGGCCGACGAGCGCGTTGACAAAGTCGTTCCTGAGCTTGCGCGTGATCTCGTCGACGGTTTTCTGGATCACCTCGCGCACCGCGTCGCGCATCTGGCCCGACAGCCGCCCGCGCATGCCCAGCAGTGCCTTGGCGAGGCCGGGCGTGGCGTCGAGCGAGCGCAGCACCGCCGGGTCGGAGAGCAGGTCGGTCAGCTGGTAGCGATCGATCGCCTGCGTCTGCATGCGCTCGAAGACCTCTTGCGGAAAGAGACTCCGCGATCGGTTGAGCCAGTCGACCGCGCGCAACTGGCTTGGGTCGAGCGAACCCGGCCCGCCGCTCGGCCGGGCCAGGCCGCGGCCTTCGTATTCGCGGCCGTAGAGATATTCGAGCGCCTGGTCGAGCTTCCAGTCGCCCGCCGAGAACTGCGTTTGCGACAGAGGTTGCGCCGCATAGCGGCCGAGGATCAGGCGCCAGCGGCGCAGGGTTTCTTCGGACGACATGCGCAATGCGTTCGCAAGGACGGGTGGAAGGAACGGTCGGGGAGAGGAGCGCCGGCAGCTTATCAGACGGCAGCGCGTGTCATGCTCACGCCGTCCTTGTCTCTTCCTAATGACCAGGTTTTGCGGGAGCGGCGGCAGAAACGGGCATGTACGACTCGTTGCTGCCCTTGAAACAGTGCAGGCAACGCGAGCGACAAAGGCGCCGAGCGTGTCGCCGTCACCAACAGCGTTGGGGCCACAGGAAATCGCCACCCTGGAAGCTGCCATCGAAGCTTGTGTGCAGGTCGGCCGAGCCGTGCCATCCCCCACAATATTCAGATGGCTTGATGACCAAAGGCTTCGATGCCCACTACAACCCCATTTCCGGCCGCGTGCAAAACAACGTGCGCTATCAAGGCGAGATGCTCGCTCTTTACGCGTTCAACAAATGCATGGTGGACAAGGGCATCTCCCTTGGGTAGCCGTGGACTGTCGAGCGAGCGGTAGTTGCGGCTCGCCGTGCGGCTGCTTTGGAGCGCCGGGAATGTCTCGTTCGGGCCCTGAGCAGTCCTTCAGACTTCTCGGAAGCGGTCGCTGTACACCCCGGTTTCCCTCGCTGGCCGCGCCTTTACCATGGTAGGTTCGACATCATGGAGCACACCAATCGCCGTCTAATTCGAGCACTGTGGGAAAAGCGACCAGAAGACATCCGCTCCTCGCCAGCCAACGAAGCGAAGCTGCTTGAGTTCGAGGCGGAGTTCGGCACTATCCCTGAGGACTTTCGTTGGTTCCTCACGGAGTGCGGTGGTGGCGTTGTCGGAAGCGAATGGGTTAACGACATCGAGCGGCTTGCCTCTTCGCACAGGAAGTATGAGCAGGAGCGCGGCACCGGCTACCGGCGTTCGAACATGTTTGTCATCGGATGGGACGGAGGGGGTCAGCCTTTCGGGCTTGACCCACTGACTCACGCGGTCGTCGTTGAAGCTGACGGAGAGATGCGGCAGCTAGTGTCCTGTCGCAGAAATACGTTTCGCAATCCGTTCGATCTTCTGCAGGATTGAATCGGCGGTTGCAACCCACTGGAACGGAGAGGCATCTGCGTTGTAGCGCTGCACGAACAGCTCGATTTGCTGCTTGAGCTGGCGCACACTGCTGAACGAGTTGCGACGAATGGCGCGCTCGGTGATCAGCGCGAACCAACGTTCAACCTGGTTCAACCATGAGCTGTAGGTGGGCGTGAAGTGCAGGTGCACTCGCGGGTTGCGCGCCAGCCATGCCTTGACCCTGGCGTGCTTGTGCGTCACGTAGTTGTCCACGATCAGATGCAGATCCAGCTCAGGCGGTGTCTGCTCGTCGATCTGACGCAGGAAGTCCAGGAACTCTTGGTGCCGATGCTTTGCGCGAATGCGCGAGATCACTTGCCCATTGGCCACATCGAGCGCGGCGAACAACGTCGTGGTGCCATGGCGAACGTAGTCGTGAGTGATGCCTTCGACGTAGCCCATCCCCATGGGCAGCACCGGCTGCGTACGCTCCAGCGCCTGGATCTGGCTCTTCTCGTCCACGCACAGCACCAGCGCATGATCGGGCGGGTTCAGGTAGAGCCCTGTGATGTCGCGCACCTTCTCGACGAAGGCCGGATCGTTGGAGAGCTTGAAGCTGCGGGAGCGATGCGGTGCAATGCTCGCCGCTCGGAACAGGCGATGCGCCATGTCCTTGCTGATGTTGGCCTCGGCCGCGAAGCTACGTACGCTCCAGTGAGTCTGCTTGCTCGGGCGCGTCTGCAGCGCCTGGTTCAGCAGATCCGCGACCCGCTGATCGTCCAGCGATCTCGGACGGCCAGGACGTGGTTCGCTGCGCAAGCCTGACAGTCCTTCCTCGACATAACGAGCACGCCACTTGCGCACCGTCGGTTGCGATACACCAAGTTGCCCGCCCACGTCGCCGGGGCCCATTCCGGCGGCCGTCATCAGAACAATCCGAACGCGCTGTGCGAGCGCTTGCGGCGTGCGTCTCGAGCGCGCAATCCTCTCAAGCTCGGTGCGCTGTTCCTGCGTCAAATCGATGGCTGCATCTGCTCGTACATGCATGGTCACCTCCGGTCATCAATGTACCGGGAACCACGCAAGATCTATGCAACGTATTTCTGCGACAGGACACTAGCACCTTCAATCGAGCACTTCTTACTTCGCGGACTGGCTGAATGACGGCTCATGGCCGTGTGCGGCGTATCAGCGGACGTCAAGTCCCGGACCGCGCATCATGCCAAAGCGCGTCAATCAGGGCGGCCGAAGCGGAGTCTCCTTCGACGGCGAGACGGTGCGGCATCTTTGCGTTGATGTCATCGAAGAGCGCTCCCGCCTCTTCTGCCCACAGTCCGAATTCGTTCCTCAACTGGTGGCCGAGCGTCATATGCAACCGCCAACCCGCCTCTTCCAGCGTACAGTTCCGAAGCACGTCCCTATCCTCAACGGACAGAATCGCTCGGGCTCTGGAGACTGCGTCCTCAAGTGTTCTTGGATAAATCATTGTTAGGCCTTTTGGCCGACTGCCGTCAGGGCCGCACCCCATGGTAGGTTGAAACCTCCACCCGCGGTTCAAAGCCTAGCTTCTCAGCTAGAACCACCGAGGGCCGGTTATTGGCCCAACAGTCCCAGTTTGGAACCAAGTCGTGTTTCAAACAATGATCCACGAAGGCACACGCCACCAACGTGCCAAGCCCACTGCGTTGATGGTCATCCGCGGTCAGGATGTCGATGTCGTGATGGCCCTGCCAAGCAAAGGCCGTGTAGCACATGCTGACGATGGAATCTTGATACATCGCGCAGAAGCCGATGCCGTGCTGCTCGAAGTGGGCGGCTGATTCCCAGTAGCTGCGACTGTAGGGATTGGCGACTTCGCGTATTCGCCGCATCAGGTTTTCGTCGATGCGACGGAGTTCGTAGCCCCCCGGAAGGGATTTCTCCCAGCCCTCCATACGCGCAAACCTTGAACGATTGAAACCGAAGTCAAGACGTCGTCGCTTCTTAACAGCGCTTCCGAGCTTGCTGTCCAGCACAACTTCCCATGCCTCAGGGAAGGCATAGAGGATGAAGTAATCCGAGCCCTGATACTCGAGCAGCCATTGGCACACCTTCTCGGCGAAGACAGGGTCATCGGCGGTACCGGCGAGCGTGCAGGCGCCGTTGTTGTAGACGAGGGACGCAGTTGGCCGCGCCGGATCGTTCGCGAATACGCGGCCACGCCCGATGCCGGAGATGACGGAATTGGGGATGCTGAGACCATACGGAAGACCGTCGAATAAGGGAGCGACGCGATGGAACTCCGAAGGTCTCAGTTCAAGCATTGTTGCGATTTGAGTTGGTCAGTTGAAGGGCTGCTTCTGGCCGTAGGCGGCAGTTGAGCGGGTTCATTCTGTGACACACGCTCGCAGCCACCTGAAGGCAGGATGTTCGCCCGGCAGGGTAGCTTCTGCCGCCGCATCCATCAAGCGAAGGCCGCGGTTGCTGTTGGTCAGCAGGACGACGGCTGACTGAGTTATTGGATTACCCATTGCGAAGGCCCTGATGCCGTCCATCTTTCCCCACTGGAAAAATATGCCGTCAGTTGCTTCAATTCCCCACCCGAGGCCCCAACCGATGTCTCGTTCAGTCTCGGGGGGACTGTCCATTAGATGGATAGCGTCCCCTCGCGGCACCATCACAGCAGGCGTCAACCATCTTTGGCGTGTCATCTCTCTCAACGACGAGCCATTGAGAACAGCGACCATGAACTTTGCGTAGTCGCCAGCTGTCGTCTGAAGGGAATAGGAGGCATGAGCGGCAGCTGGGCGATGCTTTTCAAGCCGCTTGTCACCCTCATGAGGCATCGCAAAGTCCTCGTTAAAGCGGTCATGCCATCGGAAGCTGGACGATTGCATCCCCAGCGGATCGAACACCAGGCGTTGTGCAAGCGCCTCTAACGGCTCGGTTGAGACGGCCTCGAGTGCCATTTGAAGGAAGGTAAAGCCGACGCTGGAATAGCTGAACCAACTCCCTGGCGGAAAGTGGCTCCGCAGCGGCTCGTCGCCCCGAAGGTTTGGCAGGCCTGAGGTGTGCGTCAAGACATGGCGGGCTGTGATGGATGACGAGGCGAGTTGTGGAGGAACGCCTTTCTGGACCATTCTGGACAAAGGTTCGTCGAGGTCGAGAGTACCGTAGTCCACGAGTTGAAGCGCAACGTATGCGGCGACAGGCTTGCTCAACGAGGCGACATCGAAAACCGTCGTTTCGACAACTGGCCGTTCGACGTCAAGTTCTGCCACGCCCATTGGCGTGACCTTTACCTTCCCATCTTCGATCGTGGCCAAGGCCACGCCCGGTATGGCCGCCGCGGCCATCAGACGGTGCATCGAGTTTCCGGAGGTTCGGCAATCGTTCATGTTGAGCGCGGATGTCAGGGAACGGAGCACGTCGTCCGCTTACAAGTGCGCATGCTGGCGAAGGTCCGGAATTGGCCGAGGCTGTGTGAAAAGACTTCCAGTCCCGCCCATCAAAAAATAAAATCGATGCACCGTTCCAAGCGAGGTGCCCATGAAGCGATTCATCGAAGGCGAAGACCGACAGCAGGTCGCGCTGTTGCCGGAATGTCTTGATGACTATATCGGCGAAGACAACCCGGTGCGAGTCGTCGACGCCTTCGTCGAGGAACTTGATCTTCAGGCACTCGGCTTCAAAGGCGCGGACCCAGCTGCTACCGGTCGGCCTGCGTACCACCCGGCGGTGCTTCTCAAGCTCTACATCTACGGCTACCTGAACCGCATCCAGTCCAGCCGGCGTCTGGAGCGCGAGGCCCAGCGCAACGTCGAACTGATGTGGCTCACTGGCCGCCTTGCCCCGGACTTCAAGACCATTGCCGACTTCCGTCACGACAACGGCGCGGGCATCCGCAACGTCTGCAAGCGCTTCGTGGGCATGTGCCGGGAGCTCAAGCTGTTCACGCAGGCCATCGTGGCCATCGATGGCAGCAAGTTCAAGGCCGTCAACAGCCGCGACCGCAATGTCACCCCCGCCAAGATCGATGCGCGCCAGCGCCAGATCGAACAGAGCATCCAGCGCTACCTCGACGTGCTGGAGACGGCGGATCGCACACAGCCTGCTGAAGTGGAAGCGAAGACCGAACGCCTGCAGGACAAGATCCGAACCCTGCGCGCGCAGATGCGCCAGCTCGACGAGACCCAGGAGCAATTGAAGAAGCTGCCCGACGGGCAGATCTCCACCACCGACCCCGATGCCCGTTCGATGAACTCGCAGGCCAAGGGCTCGGGCCTGGTGGGCTACAACGTGCAGACGGCGGTCGATGCCAAGCACCATCTCATCGTGGCACACGAGGTGACGAACATCGGCAACGACCGGGCCCAGTTGAGCAAGATGGCCAAGGCGGCACGTGAGGCGATGGACACGAAGAAGCTGCAGGCCTTCGCCGACCGTGGCTACTTCAACGGCACCGAGCTCAAGGCCTGCGAGGACGCGGGCATCACGGCCTTCGTGCCCAAGCCCATGACCTCGGGCGCCAAGGCTGCGGGTCGCTTCGACAAGAGCGACTTCATCTACATCGCGAAGGACGATGAGTACCAGTGCCCTGCGGGCGAGCAGGCCATTTACCGGTTCAGCACGCTGGAGAAGAACGGGCTCAACGCGCATGTCTACTGGACCAGCGCCTGCCCCACATGCGCGATCAAAGACCAATGCACGACAGGCGACTTCCGACGCATCCGCCGATGGGAACATGAAGAAGTACTCGAGCGTGTGCAGCAGCGCCTGGACAAGAAGCCCAAGGCCATGACCTTGCGACGGCGCACCGTGGAGCATGTCTTCGGGACGTTGAAGCACTGGATGGGCTCGACGCACTTCCTGACGAAGACGCTGGCGCATGTGGGCACCGAGATGAGCCTGCATGTGCTGGCTTACAACCTCAAGCGAGTGATCGCCATCCTGGGAATGAGAAGAATGATGAAGGCGGTGCGGCTGGTGGGGCCATGAGCCTCTTTACGGCGCTTCAACGGGTGCAGAGGGCCGCTGGGCTTCAAATCCATTCGTGCCCGTCTACGACGACTGGATGGCCTGCGAGGCTGGCGGTTGCCCTCGTGACGCGGATGCTCGGCATACTGGAGCGCCGAGAGCGTTTCCACACAACCTCGGCCGACTGTAGCCGCTGGTCCCCTGCGGCTGCCATCGAGGAACGCCGCAACTTTCTCGGCCAATGCAGGGTCGGAAGACCGTATCGCCAAGGTTGCGGGTTGGTCAGCGATTGGGTCAACAGTAACGAATTGCCCGGGCTCGCCGCGAAGAGACAGCGTCAGTTCGGTCCACTCCTCATCGTCTGGAGTTCGGCTGTTTCCGTCAGAGTCGATGTTGCAGTCGGGTCCCCACAGATACGCCGCGAGTTTCCAGTACGCAGGGCGCCGCGCCGCGGCGCTGACATGTACAACGTGAGTTGACGAGGAGGGACTTGAGGTCACGTCATCAATTTCCGGTGGTGGTCGCGAAAGTCCGGACGGTCGACCCCGGGCTGACAGTGAGAGGCTCCTGACCATATCTTTCCGATTTCGTAGATGCATCAGCGTGCCATCGTACTTGAGCCGCCTGTTGCGCGATGGAACGCCGGACATACCATTCACTGTCTATGGATCCGCTCCACAAGAAAGCCATCACGCAAGGAGTTGCGGGAATGGCCGTTCTCGTTGCCTTCGTCTTCTTGCCCACGGGCACGTGGCAATACTGGCAAGGCTGGCTCTTTGTCGCCGTCTTTTCTCTCTCGACCATCGGCTTCACTGTCCATCTTGCCCTCCACGACAGGCCGCTGCTCGAGCGCCGCATGAATGCCGGACCGCAGCATGAGAAAGAGTGGCCGCAGAAGATCATTGTGTCGCTCATCATCCTCGCGTTTTTCATCTTCATCATCCTGCCCGCACTCGATTACCGATTTGGCGTCTCGCCGGTTCCCGCTTATATGTCCCTTGCAGGGAACATCGTGATCGTGGTGTCCTTCCTCTTTATTTTCTGGGTGCTGAAGGTCAATAGTTATGCAGCAGCCAACATCAGCGTCGCGGGCGACCAGAAGGTGATCGACAGCGGCCCCTACGCCCATGTGCGTCATCCTATGTACGCTGGCGCGCTCTGGCTTTTCATCGGCATGCCGCTCGCACTCGGCTCGTGGCTCACGATCTGCCTCCTCCCGCTCGTCCTGCCGGTGCTGATCTGGCGACTTCTTGATGAGGAAAAGATCTTGCGCCGTGATCTTCCCGGCTACAACGAATACGCAAGCCGTGTGCGTCATCGCCTCATTCCCTATGTCTGGTAGGTAGCCGGGCGGCCTTGGCGCTCAATCGGCGGCCATTGCGCGGCCGGCGCCTTCCGGCGATTCACTGCGCCGTGATGCAACGGTTGCGCCCCGCGCGCTGTTCGACCTTGTAGCAATGCAGCGGGAAAACCCGCGCCCCACGGCCCGCGCGATGCGCGCAAGAGCCCCTGGAAGCCCGCATCGCGCGTGGCATGGAGATTGCCCTTGACTCCCGTGAAGGCATGCCCGCATGGCACGCCCGAGCCGCTATCCACACCCACGAGGAGACATCCATGCAATTGAAGCTCTTGAACGCGCTCATGGCCATCGGCCTGGCCGCGGCCGGCAGCGCCGGCGCGCAAGTCACGGACAAGATGATCCAGTCCGAAGCCACGGCGAACGGCAACGTCCTGACCTGGGGGGTCAATACCCAGGGCCAGCGCTACTCGCCGCTGAAGCAGGTCAACACCGGCACCGTGTCCCGGCTCGCGCCGGCATGGGCCTTCTCCTTCGGCGGGGAGAAGCAGCGCGGCCAGGAGGCGCAGCCCGTGATCCACAAGGGCAAGATGTTCGTGACGGCCTCGTACTCGCGCATCTACGCGCTCGACGCCACCACCGGCAAGAAATTGTGGAAGTACGAGCACCGCCTGCCCGAGGGCATCATGCCCTGCTGCGACGTGGTCAACCGCGGCGCGGCGCTGTACGACAACCTGGTGATCTTCGCCACGCTCGACGCGCAGCTGGTGGCGCTCGACCAGAACACCGGCGACGTGGTCTGGAAGGAGAAGATCGACGACTACGCGGCCGGCTACTCGGCCACCGCGGCGCCGATCATCGCCAACGGCCTGATCCTCACGGGGGTGTCGGGCGGCGAGTTCGGCATCGTCGGCCGCGTCGAGGCGCGCGACGCCAGGACGGGCAGCATGGTGTGGTCGCGCCCCACGGTGGAAGGCCACATGGGCTACACCTACGACAACGACGGCAACAAGAAGGAGGCGGGCGTCTCGGGCACGGTCAACAAGAGCTGGCCGGGCGACCTCTGGAAGACCGGTGGCGCCGCCACCTGGCTGGGCGGCACCTTCGATCCCAAGACCGGCCTGGCCTACTTCGGCACCGGAAACCCGGCGCCGTGGAACAGCCACCTGCGCAAGGGCGACAACCTGTTCTCGTGCTCGACGGTGGCCATCGACGTGAAGACCGGCCAGATCAAGTGGCACTACCAGAACACGCCCAGCGACAGCTGGGACTTCGACGGCGTGAACGAGTTCGTCACCTTCGACATGGACGGCCGGCGCGTGGGCGGCAAGGCCGACCGCAACGGCTACTTCTACGTGAACGACGCCACCACCGGCCAGCTGCTCAACGCCTTCCCCTTCGTGAGGAAGACGACCTGGGCCAACGGCATCGACCTGAAGACCGGCCGCCCGAACTACGTGGCCGAGAACCGCCCGGGCGATCCCGTTGCGGGCGGCGACGGCAAGAAGGGCAGCTCGGTCTTCGCGGCGCCTGGCTTCCTGGGCGGCAAGAACCAGATGCCGATGGCCTACAGCCCCGACACCAAGATGTTCTACGTGCCCGCCAACGAATGGGGCATGGACATCTGGAACGAACCGGTGGCCTACAAGAAGGGCGCGGCCTATCTCGGCTCGGGCTTCACCATCAAGCCGCTCAACGAGGACTACATCGGCGCGCTGCGCGCGATCGATCCCAAGAGCGGCAAGATCGCATGGGAGATCAAGAACGGTGCGCCGCTGTGGGGCGGCGTGCTCACCACTGGCGGCAACCTGGTGTTCTGGGGCACGCCCGAGGGCTACCTGAAGGCGGCCGACGCCAAGACCGGCAAGGTGCTGTGGGAGTTCCAGACCGGCTCGGGCGTGGTCGCGCCGCCGGTCACCTGGCAGCAGGGCGGCGAGCAGTACGTGGCCGTGGTCTCGGGCTGGGGCGGCGCGGTGCCGCTGTGGGGTGGCGAGGTGGCCAAGAAGGTCAACCTGCTGGAGCAGGGCGGCATGGTGTGGGTCTTCAAGATCCCTTCCGCCGGCAGCGCGCGCACCGCCCGCGCGGGCGAGGCCCGCGTGGCGTCCAACTGAAGGAGGCGGCATGACGGATCGCAACAGCGAAGGGCGCCGCGGCGCCTCCCGCCGGGAGTTCGTCGGCCGCGCGGCCGGCGGCGCCTGCCTGCTGGCAGTGCTGCCGGTGCGCGTGCTGGCCGCGCCGCCGCGCGCCGAGGAAAGCGACGAGACGGCCGTGCAGTTGGGCTACAGGCACGACACGAAGAGCGTCGACAAGAAGAAGTACCCGCGCCATGCGGCCACGCAGGAGTGCGTGAACTGCGCGATGTGGCAGGGCACGCCCGCCGATGCCTGGGCGGGCTGCGCGATGTTCGGCCGCAAGCAGATCGCGGCCAAGGGCTGGTGCCAGGCTTGGGCGCCCAAGCCTGCCTGAGCGGCGCGGGCGCTGCTGCTACGGCATCGGCCGCCGCGCGGCCGGCTCGATCTGCAGGCCGGGCGTGGCCTCCCAGCGCCCGGCCTTGTCGACCCACAGCGCATCGACCTGCCACTGGCGCGCGACCTGCCGCGCCTGCCCGGGCCCGGCAACGAAGAACACCTTGGTGAGCGCATCGGCCAGCGCGCCGCTGGGCGCCGCCACCGTCACGGCCGACAGGGCCGGCGGCGAATAGCCGGTGTGCGGATCGACGATGTGGTGGTGCCGGCGGTCGGCGCTGAAGAAGGTCTGGCTGTCGGCCGAGGTGGCCACGCAGCGCCCGTCGGCCAGCAGCCGCGCGATCAGCGCGGATTCGGCCTGCGGGTCGGCGATGCCGAGCGACCAGGCCTGCGTGCCGCCGCGCAGCCCGAGCGGCGCGAACTCGCCGGCATCGACCAGCGCATGCCGGATGCCGCACGCCGCCAGCGCCTGCCGCACGCGGTCCGCCGCATAGCCTTGCGCGATGCCGTTGAGCGTCACGGCCATGCCCGGCGCGTCGAAGCGCACCAGCCGATGCTGCGCATCGAGCGCGCGCCAGTCGACCCGCGCGCGCGCCGCCGCCACTTCCCGCGCGTCCGGCAGGCGGCCTTCGCGCTGCGCGGCCGCGAAGGCCTCCCACAGCGGCTGCACCGTCACGTCGAAGGCGCCGCGGCTCTCGCGCGACACCTCGTGCGCAATGCGCAGCACCGCCAGCAGCTCCTCGGGCGGCGAGTCCAGCCGGCCCTCGCGGTTCAGCCGCGAGAGCGCGCTGGCGGGATCGAACAGGCTCATCTGCGCCTCGATGCGGCGCAGCAGCGCCACGCCTTCGTCCAGCGCGCGTTCCACGACCGCCTCGTGCTCGTGCCCGGCCTGCAGGCTCAGCGCGGTGCCAAAGCCCAGCAGGTCGCGCCGGCTCCAGTGCAGCGCGGTGACGGCCGGCGCCAGGGCCGCGCCACCGGCCAGCGCGCCCAGGCCGAGCGACAGGCGCAGCAGCTGGCGCCGCTTCATGCCGCACTCCGGACGGCGGCCGCCGCCTGCACCGCAATCACCCGCTGGCGCCCGCGCGCGATCAGCGGCGCGCAGCGCTCGGGACTGTCGTGGATGGCCACGCAATCCAGGCACTGGAAGCACTCGCCGTAGACGATCGCGCCGTCGGGCTTGATCGCCTGGTACTCGCAGCGGTGCCGGCAGGTCTGGCAGGGCGTGCCGCATTCGGCGCGGCGCGGAATCCACTTCAGCAGCCGCGCATGCCCGAGCAGCTTGAGCCCCGCGCCCAGTGGGCACAGGTAGCGGCAGAAGCCCTTGTAGAGCACCAGGTTCAGCAGCACCAGGCCGCCCGCCCAGGCCACGAAGGGCCAGGCGCGCACGAAGTTCAGCGTGATCGCGGTCTTGAAGGGCTCGACTTCCACCGCCCGGTCGGTCCACGCGGGCGAGACGGCCGCCAGCACGAGGATGGCCGCCAGCACCACGTACTTGAGCCGCTTGAGCCGCGCATCGACATCGCGGTGCAGCCGCAGGTGCTTCTTGCCCAGGCCCGCGCGCCGCGCGATCTGCGCCGCCAGTTCCTGCAGCGCGCCGAAGGGGCAGAGCCAGCCGCAGAAGGTGCCGCGTCCCCACGCCACCAGCGTGAGCGCGACGAAGGCCCACAGCGCCACGCTCATCGGGTCGTACAGCAGGAAGCCCAGCGAGCGCCCGGCCGCCAGCGCCTGGATCGCGGCGGTGACGTGGACGATCGAGAGCTGGCCCTGCGCGAACCAGCCGATGAAGACCAGCGTGAAGACCAGGTAGCCGGTGCGAAAACGCGCCAGCCGCGCGGGCGTGGCGACGATCCAGCGCGGCCGCGCCAGCACCAGCGCCAGCAGCGCCAGCGCACCCGCGAGCACCGCCAGCTCCCAGGCGCGCGCATGCCACACGGCCTGCCAGCCCTTGGTGTCGTCCTGCGGCGCAATCACCTGGTCGGCCGGCAGCCGGTAGGGCAGGGCGAAGTCGCGGCTCACCCGCTCGCCGTAGAGCATGCCCTTCTCGCGCGTCACGCGCAGCGCAAAGTCCAGTGGCCGGGCCGGGTCCAGGCCGGCCGGCCCGATGACGCGGAAGACCTTGGCATCGGCATGGCGCAGCGCGGCCGGCAGCCGCAGCGGATCGTCCAGGTCGAGGTCGCGCAGCTCCAGCGGCAGCTCGCCCTGCCGGAGCGTCAGGCGGTCCGGCACGGCGCCGCGCACGAAGCTCTCGCCCACGAAGCTGTAGCGGCCGGTGGCGATCGCCAACAGCGCATGGTCGCCTTCGTCGATGCGGCCGAGCAGGTGCTGCCAGCCTGCTTCGGACAGCAGGTTGCGGCCCACCGCCGGAACGTTCAGGTAGGCCAGGTACAGCTCGCTGAAGGTTTCGCCGGAGGCCGCGCCGGTGCCCTCCGCCTCCTCGACGCCCGTGCCCGCAAAGGCGCGTTCCACCTGGCCGCGCGAAAGCCGCACGCGCTGCACCAGCCCGGCCTGCAGCAGCGCGTCCCAGTCCATCGGCCGGAAGCCGTCGCGCCGCACGCGCGCCAGCAGGGCCGGGTCGCTGCCGGCGCCAAAGCCGAGCCGGGCGCGCGCCACTTGCAGTGCCGAAGCGAGCAGGCTCTGGTGGAGGATGCGCACCGACGCGGTGGCCTTGGCGACCCCGTCGATGTAGACGTTGGCGCTGCCCTGCTGCTCGCCGCGGTTGGCGTTGGAGCCGATCTTGATGTTCTGCCGCAGCGACAGCCCCTTGTATTGCTCGGCGAAGCGCAAGAGCGGCCCTTCGCCCAGCCCCTCGAGGAACACCGGCTCGTGGTGCGAGAGCACGCGCACGTCGAGGAACGCGCCCTTCGCATCCAGCGCCACCAGCAGGTTGATCGGCGTGCCCGAGAAGCCGGGGATCGGCGCCAGGTCGACCGACTCGAAGACGTAGCCCGCGAGCACCGGGCTGGTCATGTCCTGCTTGAAGATCGGCCAGACCGGCAGCTGCGCGTCCTTCTCGCCCACGCTCCACGGCGGCGGGAAATGCCGCTGCAGCGCGGCGCGCGTCATCACGCCTGCCTGCGCCGCCAGCGCCAGGCCCGTCAGCAGCAGTGCCGCCAGCAATCGCCGACCGGTCACAGCGTGATCTCCATGCCGTCGTAGGCCACCTCGATGCCATGGCCTTCGAGCAGCTGGCGCTGCGCGCTCGCGGCATCGAGGATCGGGTTGCTGTTGTTGATGTGGGTCAGCACCTTGCGCCGCGCCGGCGTGGCCAGCAGCGCGTCCACCATGCCGGCGCGCGGGCCGGTGCCGGTCTGCGGCAGGTGGCCCATGTCGCTGGCGCTGCGGGTGCCCAGGCCGGCATGGCGCATCTCGTCCTCGGTCCAGAAGGTGCCGTCCAGCAGCAGGCAGTCGGCGTCGTGCATCCAGCGCAGCTCCTCGGGGCCGACCTCGGCCAGGCCCGGCGCGTAGAAGAGGCGCTGGCCGCCCTGCAGGTCCTCGATCAGCAGCGCGATGTTGTCGCCCACGGTCTGCTCGCGGCGGTGCGGCGAATAGGGCGGCGCCTTGCCGGGAATGGCCACCGCGGTGAAGCGCAGCGAAGGAAAGCCGGCCACGCCGAAGTCGATGCGCGTCTGCGTGCCGGCCACCGCCAGCATGTGCCAGCGCGTGCCGCAGTAGTGCTCCAGCACGCCCAGCACGGGAAAGGAGGTGGTCAGGTCCTCGAACACGCAGGGCGTGGCATAGAGGTCGATGCGGGGCCCTTCGCGCAGCCCGAGCAGCCCGGCGACGTGGTCGATCTGCGCATCCATCAGCACCACCGCCTTGATCGGCGTGTCGCGCAGGCCGTGGCGCGGATGCAGCTGGGGGTGGCTGCGGATCTGCTGGCCGATGTCGGGCGAGGCGTTGAGCAGCACCCACGATTCGCCGTCCGCGGAAACGGCGACCGAGCTTTGCGTGCGCGCGCAGGCATCGAGCACGCCCTGGCGCTGGCCCGCGCACAGCCGGCAGTTGCAGTTCCATTGCGGAAAACCGCCGCCCGCGCCGGAGCCGAGGACCAGGACTTTCATGAATCCTCGAACGCGGTGGCCGGCCGTTGCATGAAGTCTCCTCGTGTGGGCTGCACGAGTGGCATGGCGCAAGTCGCATGCCTGCGCGAACTGCTCCAGGCTGGTACAGCACCGTGCAGCCCTGGCACAGGGTTTCCCCTGGCCGCCACAGGGCCTGTGTCAGCCGGCCTTGTTCCAGCGCAGCTTGCGGTAGATGGTGTTGCGGCTGATGCCCAGGCGCTTGGAGGCGACCGAGATGTTGCCGTCGGCCGCCGCAAGGGCGCTGCGGATCATCTCGATCTCGGCTTCCCCGAGCGTGCGTGGCGCGCTCGGGGCGGCGGCGGACGATGGCTCGGCGTCTTGCGAGGGTGGGGGCAGGGGCTCGGGCGCGGCGGCGGCGTAGGCCGCCTGCGTTGCAGCGAAGTCCGGCGCGGGAGAGGGCGCGGGTGCGGGTGCGAATGCCGGCGCAATGGCCGCCGCCTGGGGCCGCACGCGCCGCACATCCTCCAGGAAGTCGTCCGACAAGTGGTGCTCGCAGATGTGGCTTTCGCCCGCGCCCATCACAGCGGCGGTGCGCAGCACGTTGGCCAGCTGGCGCAGGTTACCGGGCCAGGCATAGGCCTTGAAGAGCGCGAGCACCGAGGCGTCGATCGCGGGCGTGTCCTGCGGGCATTCGGCCAGCAGGATGCGCCGCGCCACCACGTCCAGGTCGCTGCGCTCGCGCAGCGCCGGCAGCCGCACCACCAGGCCGTTGAGGCGGTAGTAGAGGTCTTCGCGGAAGGTGCCCGCATCGATCATCTCGCGCAGGTTGCGGTGCGTGGCGCCGATGACGGCAATGTCCACCGGGATCGACTTGAGGCTGCCCAGCGGTGTGACGTTGCGTTCCTGCAGCACCCGCAGCAGCCGCGCCTGCAAGGGCAGCGGCATGTCGCCGATCTCGTCCAGGAACAGCGTGCCGCCGTTGGCCTGCACGATGCGCCCGACCGCGCCCTTGCGGCGCGCGCCGGTGAAGGCGCCGTCCTCGTAGCCGAACAGCTCGGCCTCGATCAGCGATTCGGGGATGGAGGCGCAATTGACCGCCACGAAGGGCTGCCGGGCGCGGTTCGAGTCCTGGTGCACGGCGCGCGCGAGCAGCTCCTTGCCGGTGCCGGTCTCGCCGAGGATGAGCAGCGGGATGTCGCGGTTGATGACGCGCCGCACCTTCTGCAGCGTGGCGGCGATCTGCGCGTCGCCGGTGTCCAGGTAGCGCAGGCCGGAGAAGGGGGCCTGCGCCAAAGGGCAGGGCGGCCGCGCGGCCGCGGCGGCGGCCGCGTCGCGGGCGGGAGTGGGCATGCGCGCTTCCACCGAGGTCACGGGCATGTCCAGCACCACCGCGCGCTGCGGCCCGTTGAAGCGCGCGCTGACGTGGAACTGCTGCCCGTTGGCCGCATGCAGCATCATCGGCGTGGGCAGCGGCGTGCGGAAATGGTCGAACACGGCCGAGGCCGTGATGCCGAACAGGCTCGGCAGGCTCTGCATGCGCAGCGCGGCAATGCTCATGTCGAGCTGGTCCAGCGCGCTGCGGTTGGCGCCCAGGATCTTGCCGTCCACGCCCACCACGATGATCCCCTCGAGCAGCGTGCCGATGAACTCCGCGCGGCCATGGAAGTGCAGCCGCAGGCGGTTGCCGTAGTCGTCCGACAACCACTGGTTTTCGATCATGCGCGCCGACATGCGCACCAGGCCCATCGTGTGCTGATGGTAGGAGCGCTGGTCCCCGGTGACGTCGAGCACGCCCAGCATCTCGCCGCGCGGGTCGAAGATCGGCGCGGCCGAGCAGGTGAGGAAGTTGTTGGCGTGGATGAAGTGCTCGCCGCCATGCACGACGGTCGGCGTTTCCTCGACCAGCGTGGTGCCGATGGCGTTGGTGCCCTTGGAATGCTCGGCCCAGCTCACGCCCGGCGTGAGCGCCACCTTGTTGGCGCGCTGCAGGAACCTGTCGTCGCCCACGGAGTGCAGGATGGTGCCGGTGGTGTCGGCCAGCACGATCATGCTGTCGGTGTCGACGATCTGCTCGAGCAGCATCTCCATCACCGGCGCCGCATGCGTGAACAGCCGCTGGTTGCGCTCGCGCGCCACCGCGAGGTCGCTGTGCTGCAGCGGATCGAAGTCCGGCCGCTCCACGCGCGACAGGCCCAGCGCGGCGCAGCGCTCGTGCCACTGCTGGATCAGCTCGCTGCGGCCGGCCCGGGGGGGCGCGACGGCCAGCGCCGACGGCGCGGTCCAGCCATGGGGAGGGCTGGCTGGGGCATGAAAGGCATCAACCATCTGCTGTCTCCTGGCCCGCTTTTTTTGCGGGCGGCTTGTCTCTGGCCAGTTTCGAATGCTGTTCACTGGTCGCTTCATTCTGGAACACCTCTCGTGGGCCAGGTGTTCCGTGCCGACGCTGCCACAGCAAGGATGCCACAGCAACCGGCCCTTGTGGGCGCTGTCCCGCGACCGGGACGCTACAGGGAAGGCAAGTTGTGTTCCCGCTTGAAGCAATGGCCCCTTGGCACAGCGATTGCGAATTTGTGCGGGTTCCCCATCACCACAACGGAGACCCGACATGATGAATCCCGATCCACGAACCCTGCGGCCCCTGGCCCGCGCCGTGCTGGCCGCGGCGATGCTGGGCATGGCCCTTTCCGGCGCTGCCCGGGCCCACGGCGACGTCACGCCGCAGGCCGTCGACACCTCCTCGCTGCCAAAGCTGGGCGAGCAGTGGCGCGCCGAGAACCCGTTCCGCGGCAACAGCGGGGCCGTCACGGTCGGCACCTCCGCCTACAACCAGAACTGCGCGCGCTGCCACGGCATCGACGCCATCTCCGGCGGCATCGCGCCCGACCTGCGCAAGATCGACAACGACTGCGCCTCGCTCAAGGACGCCGTGCGCAAGGCGGCCTGCGTGAAGGAGATCGACGACTACTTCCTCACCACCGTGCGGCGCGGCCGCACGCGCAACGGCGCCGTCTACATGCCGCCGTTCGAGGGAACGATGAACCAGGAGGCGATCTGGTCGATCAAGTCCTACCTGGAGACGCGGCGCGACAAGCCGATGTGAGCCCGCGGCCATGCACACACCTCCTTCTTCTTTTTCGCGGCTCTCGCGCCGCGCCTGCCTGCAGTGGGCCGCGGCCGCCGGCGTGGCCGCACTCGCGGGCACGGCGCGCGCGGGCGCGCTCGAACGGATCCGCGCACGCGGCACGCTGAGCGTGGCGATCTACCAGGACATGCCGCCGTTCCACGTGGCCGGCGAGGGCATCGACATCGAGCTGGCGCGCGCGCTGGCCGGCGCGCTCGACGTGAAGCTCTCGCTGCTGCCCTTCCTGGCCGACGAGAACATGGGCGACGACCTGCGCAACATGGTGTGGCGCGGCCACTACCTGGGCTTCGGCCCGGCCGACGTGCTGCTGCACGTGCCGGTGGACCGCCCGCTGATGGACGAGACGCCGCAGGCGCTCATCTTTGCGCCGTACTACCGCGAGCGCGTGGTGCTCGCGCGGCGGCTTGACCGCCTGCCGCAGCTGGATACGCTCTCGGCGCTCGGCGATGCGAAGGTGGCCGTGTCCGGCAAGACGCTCGCGGGCTGGCTCATGATCGGCGCCGACAACGGCGCCTACCGCGACCAGCTCGACACCCAGCCCAAGGACGGCGCCGAGGCCGCGCGCGCCCTGCAGCGCGGCGAAGTGGCCGCGGCCGCGGGGCTCGCGTCCGAGATCGAGTCGGTGCTGCGCGGCGACGCGCGCTTTGCGATTGCGCCGCTGCCCTCGCCGCGCCTCCAGCGCAACGGCTGGGCGGTGGGCATGGCGGTCAAGAAGGACGCCACCGACCTGGCGCAGGCGCTGCAGGCCGGCGTCAACGCGCTGGTCCAGAGCGGGCGGCTGCGCACGCTGTTCGAAGGAGGAAACGTCGCCTGGCAGGCGCCGTGAACCGGCGAGCCATGGCACTCGACCTTGCGCATTCCAGCAGCGGATACCCACAACCACCACCCCCAACGACGGACGACGCGTCCGAACCACCCATGAGCCTGCCCAACCCCATCGAATCCGTCCTGGTCGAGAACCGCGTGTTCCCTCCCGACGCCCGCGCCAGCGCCGGCGCGCGCATTGCCGGCATGGCCGCCTACGAGGCCCTGTGCCAGGAAGCCGAACAGGACTTCGAAGGCTTCTGGAGCCGCCTGGCGCGCGAGAACCTGAGCTGGACCCAGCCCTTCAGCCGCACCCTGGACGAATCCAACGCCCCCTTCTACCAATGGTTCGGCGACGGCGAACTCAACGCCAGCGCCAACTGCCTGGACCGCCACATCGGCACCCCCGTCGAACACAAGACCGCCATCGTCTTCGAAGCCGACGACGGCGCCGTCACCCGCGTCAGCTACAAGGAACTGCTCGCCCGCGTGAGCCAGTTCGCCAACGCCCTGAAGGCCGCCGGCATCGGCAAGGGCGACCGCGTCATCATCTACATGCCCATGACCATCGAGGGCGTGGTCGCCATGCAGGCGTGCGCGCGCATCGGCGCCACCCACAGCGTCGTGTTCGGCGGCTTCTCCGCCAAGGCCCTGCAGGAGCGCATCATCGACGCCGGCGCCGTGGCCGTCATCACCGCCAACTACCAGCTGCGCGGCGGCAAGGAGCTGCCCCTCAAGGCCATCGTCGACGACGGCATCGCCCTGGGCGGCTGCGAATCCATCCGCACCGTCTTCGTCTACGAACGCACCCCCAGCGCCTGGGCGCGTGTCGAAGGCCGCGACAAGACCTTCGCCGAGGCGCTCCAGGGCCAGATCACCGACTGCCCGCCCGTGCCGGTGAATGCCGAGCACCCCCTCTTCATCCTCTACACCTCCGGCTCCACCGGCAAGCCCAAGGGCGTGCAGCACGCCACCGGCGGCTACCTGCTGTGGGCCCGGCTCACCATGGACTGGACCTTCGACATCCGGCCCGAGGACGTCTTCTGGTGCACCGCCGACATCGGCTGGATCACCGGCCACACCTACGTCGCCTACGGCCCCCTGGCCGCCGGCGCCACCCAGGTCGTGTTCGAGGGCATCCCCACCTTCCCGCACGCCGGGCGCTTCTGGCAGATGATCGAGCGGCACCAGGTCAGCGTCTTCTACACCGCCCCCACCGCCATCCGCTCGCTCATCAAGGCCGCCGAATCGGACGAGAAGGTGCACCCGAAGAACTGGAACCTGGACAGCCTGCGCATCCTCGGCTCGGTCGGCGAGCCCATCAACCCCGAAGCCTGGATGTGGTACCACCGGAACATCGGCCATGAGAAATGTCCGATCGTCGACACCTTCTGGCAGACCGAGACCGGCGGCCACGTCATCACGCCCTTGCCGGGCGCCACGCCGCTGGTGCCGGGCTCGTGCACCCTGCCGCTGCCGGGCATCATGGCCGCCATCGTGGACGAGACCGGCAAGGACCTGCCCAACGGCGCGGGCGGCATGCTGGTCATCAAGCGGCCCTGGCCCTCGATGATCCGCACCATCTGGAACGACCCCGAGCGCTTCAGGAAGAGCTACTTCCCCGAGGAGATGGGCGGCACCATCTACCTGGCCGGGGACGGCGCGGTGCGCAGCGAAGACCGCGGCTACTTCCGCATCACCGGGCGCATCGACGACGTGCTGAACGTCTCGGGGCATCGCCTGGGCACGATGGAGATCGAATCGGCGCTGGTGTCCAAGACCGACCTGGTGGCCGAGGCGGCGGTGGTGGGGCGGCCCGACGACGTGACGGGCGAGGCGGTGTGCGCCTTCGTGGTGCTCAAGCGCGGGCGCCCGAGCGGCGAGGAGGCCAAGCAGATCGCCAACGAACTGCGCGCCTGGGTGGCCAAGGAGATCGGCCCGATCGCCAAGCCCAAGGACATCCGCTTCGGCGAGAACCTGCCCAAGACGCGCAGCGGCAAGATCATGCGGCGCCTGTTGCGCAGCATCGCCAAGGGCGAGGCCATCACGCAGGACATCTCGACGCTGGAAAATCCGGCGATCCTGGAGCAGCTCGCGCAGAAGAACTGAGCCGAAGCCGCCTCGCGCGCCGATCCCTGCCGTCCGGTGCATCGGCAGGCATCACGCGAACTGGTGATGCGGCCGCATCCGCGGACGCCGAGAATTTCTCTGGCAAAAGAAAGGATCGGCCGTGCAACACCTTTTCACGTTCGCGCTGGTGCTTGCGCTCCTGTCGGGATGCGCCGCCACTTCCTCCACGTCGTCTTCATCGGTGCCACTGCCGCCCGACGTCGCCATCACGCCTCCCGACGCCACACTGGCGCCACAGCATCGCGCGTTCTCCGGCAAATGGTCCGGCAAGTGGCGAGGCCTGGCGGGCGGGCAGCAGCAGGAAACGGTGCTCGTGGTGGAAAGCGTGACGGCCGACGGCGCAACGGTCGTCTACGCGCAGGGCGACCACAGCCGCTTTCGGTCCTTCCATCGGCGGACCACCGCGCGCATCGCGGACGGCAAGCTGAGCTTCACTTTCGACCAGCGCTCGCCGATCACGTTCACCTACCAGCTGCAGCCCGACGGCACCCTCGAGGCGCAGTCGCAGTCCAGGGGGTTCACGGCGGTCGCGACCTTGACCCGGGCAAGCTCCTAGCGCAACGGCGGCCTGCCGGTCATGGTCCCACGCGCAGGGCGGCCCGCACCAGGTCCACCTGCCTCGTGCAGTCCATCTTCACCATCATCATTGCCACCTGTTTGCGCACGGTGTGGATGGACACGCCGCGGCGCAGCGCAAAGTCGTTCAACGAAACGCCGGTGGCCAACGCATGCAGCACGCGCGCCTCGGCCAGCGTGATGTCGAGCGCCTGCGACAGCAGGTCGGGGCTTGCCAGCGGGCCCGCGGCCGCGCGCCGCAGCCGGATGAAGACCATCGGTTCCCTGCCGAAGCGCAGCGCGGGGTTGGCACACGTCAGCTCGACGTGCAGCGGGCCGCCGCAGCGGCTGTCCCTGAAAGCGAGCCGCTCGACCCGGCCAGCCCCTGCGGCGCGCAGCACCGCCGCCAGCAATCGTTCGCGCTCCCCGGCATTCGGATGCGAGAGCCGCGCACCCTGAACGACGACGGTTCCCCGCGTGTCGAAGATGGCTTTCGCGGCCGGAGAAGCGTGCACCACATGGCCCGTGCCGTGGACCAGGCAGCTGGCCTCGCCCAATGCGTCGAAGGCGCTGTCGGTGGCTGCGAGCCACGAAGCCGCCTGCGCCCGGCGCCGTTCCGCCGCCAGCTGCACCGCCTGGCTGTAGGCGCGGATCCGATCGCTCGCGAGGAAGGAAGACAGCCCGTCCCATGCCGACGCGCGCTGGAATCCAAAGCTCGTTCTCCGGTCCGGACCGTTCTCGATGATGAAGGAGTAGAGCTGCCTCATGCGGTGCTTGCACATGAAGTCGACGTAGTAGGCATTGCGCTCGCGCAGCGGCTTCGGAAGCAGGGCCTGCGTATCCAGCCATGAGCCCTCGGGCTTCGCCACGTTCGGCTGGGTCATGACGTCTTCCGTATGGAAGTGCTCCGCGTAGTCGCGCACCGCGGCCGCATCGGCACCCGACTGCTGGACGTCGACCACGCCGGTGCCCTCGAAGACGATCAGCACGGCCGCATCGCTTCCCACCAGCCGGCTGGCCGTCGAAAGAATGGCGGACCACGGAGGATCGGGGTCCGAGAGGTGGTGAACCGCCTCGAGCGCGCTGCGCAATACGGCGTCAGGCTGCATGGGCTTTCCTCCTGAAGGAAAGATTGCCTCGATCTGCGCGCCCGCGCCGCCCGAGGCAACCCGCACCTGGGAATGTCGTGGAAACGGCCCCGACTGGATATCACTCATTTGAGTGATGACGTAGATCGGCGCCCGAACCCCTCTCTTTGCCAGGGCCATCCAGCCGTTGCCTTCCGCTGCGATTCATCTCATGACAATCTCGTTCGCCAGATGATTCGACCGGTCGGGATCTGCCGAGGAAGAAAGAGCACCTGATGTCCAGCAATGAACTGAATCTGCCTGAACGCTTCGATTTCAAGGGACACGCGGTTGCGTGGGGATCCATCGGCGAGGGACCTCCGGCCGTGCTTCTTCACGGCACGCCGTTTTCCTCGGCCGAGTGGCGGCGGATTGCGCCATGCCTTGCCCGCGAGCGGCGCGTCTTCTACTTCGACATGCTGGGCTATGGCCTCTCCGACAAGCCGGATGCAGATGTCTCGCGCGGCGTGCAGAGCGAACTCTTCGCCGCGCTGTATCGGCACTGGGGGCTCGGCAGTCCCGACGTGGTGGCGCATGACTTCGGCGGATCGAACGCGCTGCGCGGCCACCTGCTGAACGGCCTGGACTATCGCTCGCTGGTCCTGATCGATCCGGTGGCGATCAGCCCGCAAGGCTCGCCGCTGGTGCAGGCGGCGAGGAAGCATGAAGAGGTGTTCGCGAGCCTGCCAACCTACATCCACGAGGCCATGCTGCGGGCGTACATCGGCACGGCCGTGGGGAGCGCGCTGCACGAGGACGAGATGCAGCGCTACCTCGCGCCCTGGCTCGGCGATGAGGGGCAGAAGGCATTCTGGCGGCAGGTCGCGCAGATGGACGACAAATACACCGAGGAAGTCGAGTGGCGCTATGGCGAGATGCGCTGCCCCGTCGCCATTCTGTGGGGAGAGGAAGACGAGTGGATTCCGATGGCCGACGGGCGCGAGTTGGCCCGGCGCATGGGCACTGCGTCCTTCACGCCGGTGCCCGGTGCCAAGCACCTGATGCAGGAAGATGCGCCCGAGGCGATCGTGGCTGCGGCCTTGCGGTTGTGGGCGGCGGTCGATCGATGATTGCCGGGTGCCGGCCGCAGGTCACAGCAATCGCAATCCCCGGGGAAATCGAATGAAGGCCTGCGCCGGTTCGGGCATCTTGCCCGCCCTGGCGATCTCCGCGAAGCCCTCTTCCGTGATGCGGGTCACGGTGGCCACCTGCCATACGGCTTGCCGCGCGCGCGATCTGATGGCTGCGAACTCGGCCTCGATCAGGCCTGTGGCCACGAGCAGCGAGACCTGCCGGACTTCCTCCGGATCGGTGACGCGGACAGGCAACTGCACACGGTGCAGCCTCAACAGCAGAAAGAGCGGCATTTGGTTCTCCGATGGCCGGCTCGAGGGGTGCCTCGAATGCCGTCCGTTTGGAATTGGTTGAATGTGAATTTGTCACATTCAAAGCCGCCACCCGAGTCAGAATAAGTCGATCGGCCGTGTCCGCCACCGCCGCCTCGCAGACAGGTCCTAGCCCGGGCGCAGGACCGAGGGGTTGAGCGCGTCCTTCAGGCGCCCCGCGGCAAACGCGTTGACGTGGTCGAAGGCGATGCCGAAGTAGCGCTCGTAGTTGTCGCGCTCGACATAGCCGATGTGCGGCGTGCACAGCGCATTGGGCAGATGCAGGAGCGGATGTTCGCCGGCGCGTACGGGCTCTTCCTCGAACACGTCCACGGCCGCGAAGCCCGGCCGGCCCGCCGCCAGCGCGCGTTCCAGCGCACCGGGCGCGACCAGTTCGGCGCGGCTGGTGTTCACCAGCAGGGCGCTGGCCTTCATGCGGGCCAGGTCTTCGTCCGAGACCATGCCCCGGGTGTGCTCGTCGAGCCTCACATGCAGGCTGACCACGTCGCTCTGTGCGAAGAAGGCCTCGCGCGAGGGCGCGACTTCGAAGCCGTCTGCGCGTGCCGCCGCAGTCGAGCCCTCGCGCCCCCACACCCAGACCTTCATGCCGAACGTGCGCCCGTAGGCGGCCACCTGGCGGCCGATGCGCCCGTAGCTCCACACGCCCAGACGCTGGCCGCCGAGCTGCTGGCCCAGGTGGCCCTGCCACCGACCCTGGCGCAGGCGCGTGGCTTCCTCGACCAGATGCCGGCGGCTTGCCAGCGTCAGTGCCCAGGTCAGTTCAGCAGTGGCCGAACCCGCGCCGCTGCCTTCGGCCACCGCCACGCCGCGGGCGGTGCAGGCCGCGAGATCGACGTGGCCCGCCAGCTTGCCGGTCTGGCTGATGAGACGCAACCGGGGCAGCCGCTCGAGCAGCGCCGCATCGATGCGCGTGCGCTCGCGGGTGAGCACGATGGCCTCGGCATCCGCGAAACGCGCCGCGAGTTCATCGGTGCCCTTCACCGTGTCGTTGAAGATGCGGACATCGTGTCCAGCGAGCTTGCCGAAGCAGTCGAGCGTGCGGACGCAGTCCTGGTAGTCGTCGGGGATGACGATGCGCATCGGGCGGCGCTCCTTCATTGCAAGGTGATGTTCAACTGCTCGACCGTGCGCTTCCACAGCGCGAGGTCGTCGCGTATCAGCGCCGTGAAGTCGGCCGGCGGCATGCCGCCCGGCTCGATGCCCTGGGCCTGGAAGATCTCGCGCACTTCCTGCGCATCGAGCGAGCGCTTGACCTCGGCATAGAGCCGCTGCATGAGCGGCGCGGGCGTGCCGGCCTTCAGCAGCAGCCCGTACCAGCCATGCACGTCGAAGCCGGGATAGCCCTGCTCGGCGACGGTCGGCACATCGGGCAGGCCGGCGAAGCGCGACTTGGGCGCGACCGCGAGCGCGCGCAGCTTGCCCGCCTTGATCTGCGCGAGCGCCGAACTCATGTCGAGGAACATGAACTGGATCTGGCCGCCCAGCAGGTCCTGCACCGCCGGGCCGGCGCCCCGGTAGGGCACATGCACCGCGCGGATGCCGGCGCGCTGCACGAACAATGCGGCGCCCAGGTGCGCAGAGGTGCCGTTGCCGGAGGAGCCGTACGAAAGGCTGCCGGGCTTGGCCTTGGCCATCTCGACCAGCTCCTGCAGGTTCCTGGCGGGGAAGTCCGGCTTCACCACCACCGCATGCGGAATGAAGCCCACCACCGTGAGCGGCGCAAAGTCGCGCAGCGTATCGAAAGGATAGTTCGGCATCAGCGCCGGATTGGTGACCGCGAGGATCGAGGGAAAGACCATCGTGTAGCCGTCGGCCGGGCCGCGCGCGATCTCGCTCATGCCGATCACGCCGCCACCGCCGGGCTTGTTGTCGACGATCACGGGCTGGCCGAGGCCGGGGGCCATGTTCTTGGCGATGGCGCGCGCCATCAGGTCGGTCGGGCCGCCGGCCGCAAAGGGCACGACGATGCGGATCGGCTTCGACGGAAAGGCGGACTGCGCGCTTGCGAGCGGGCTCAGGGCCGCGAGCGCAAGGCCGGCGCCCGCAGCGGCGTGGAAGCCTCGGCGCGACATGCGATTGAGGTTCATGGTGTCTCCATTTTTTGTCATGCACCGGATCAAGGGGCGAGCACGGCCATGCCGTCGGCGCTGCGCACGGATGTATGTCTCTCTTTCCCGCTTGCCGGTGTGTCCGAGCTTAGGACGCATACTCCGCCAGCGCACCTGCCTTCTTCCACTGCGTGGAATTGGAGGGCTGCCGCAAGGAGACACCGAATGCCCACCCCATCCAACCGTTCGCTCGAACGCGGAATCGAGATCCTGCGTGCCTTCCGGCCCGGCTCCACGCTGCTGGGCAACGGTGAGCTCGCGGAGCGCACCGGCCTGGCGCCAGCCACCGTGAGCCGCCTGACGCAGACGCTGGTCGGCGCGGGACTGCTCGAGCACGACCGGCGCGCGCGCGCCTACCGGCTCGCGGCGCCGGTGCTGAGCTTCGCGCATGCCATGCGCACCGGCTCCACCGTGCTGCAGGTGGCTGCCCCGCGGATGCGGGCGCTGGCCGAGAAACTGCGCATCAACGTCGGGCTCGCGGTCGCCGACCGTTCCGAGATGCTGTACCTCGAATCGATCCGCTACAACAAGAAGGCGTCGCTGCGCAGCGTGGTGAGCGGACAGCGCGTGCCGATCGAGCTCACCTCGCTCGGCCGTGCCTGGCTGGCAACGGCGCCGCCGGCGCGGCGCGCCGAACTGGCGAAGGAGTTCGAGGCGCGCCGCAGCAATTGGCCGCGGCTTCGCAGGGAGATCGACAGGGCCATCGAGAGCGTGCGCCGCCGCGGCTGGTGCGTGGCCTCGTGGCAGCCCGAGATCGTTGCGCTGGCCATGCCGCTGGCGCTTCCGAACGAGCCCGTGCACGTGCTCAATGCGAGCCTGTCCACCAGCGATCCGGCGAACGAGGTGGCGCTCGAACTGGGTGCGCCGCTGCTGGCGCTCGGCGAGCAGATCACCCGCGAATTCATCGCGCGCGGCGGCAGTCTGGCGTAGGCCATTCGCCAGATGATGGCGAGAAGCCTGTAGGACGGCGTTGACGGGGCTGGCGTGCAGGTCCACCATGGCCAGGCCACCATCCGGAACTTCAAGGAGATCTCATGGCTGAGAGCGACAAGGTGTTCTCGGGTTCGATCCCGAAGTTCTACGACACGCTGATGGTCCCGCTGATCTTCGAGGCCTATGCCGCCGACATGGCGGAGCGTGTCGCGACCTTCTCGCCCGGCGCGGTGCTCGAGACGGCGGCCGGCAGCGGCGTGGTCACGCGGGCGCTGGCGCCAAAGCTGGGGGCCGGTGCACGCTACGTGGTGACCGATCTCAACCAGCCCATGCTCGACTACGCCGCCAGCCGGCAGGGTGCCGACAGCCGCATCGAGTGGCGGCAGGCGGATGCGCTTCACCTGCCGTTCGACGATGCCTCGTTCGACGTCGTTTGCTGCCAGTTCGGCGCCATGTTCTTTCCCGACCGCAGTGCCGGCTACGCCGAGGCGCGCCGCGTGCTGAAGCCGGGCGGGCGATTCGTCTTCAATGTCTGGGACCGCATCGAGGAGAACGCCTTTGCCGACGAGGTCACCCAGGCCGTCGCCGCGGTGTTTCCGCACGATCCGCCGCGGTTCCTTGCCCGCACGCCGCACGGCTATCACGATGTGGCGCTGATCCGCGAGGATCTGAGCCGCGCAGGATTCGCCGACATCGCAATCCAGACGCGTGAGAAGCGCAGCCGCTCGCCCTCGGCGCGCGAAGTGGCCACGGCCTACTGCCAGGGAACGCCGCTGCGCAACGAGATCGAGGCGCGCGACGCCAGCCTGCTTCAGCGCGCGACGGACCGCGCGACGGAGGCGATCGCCAGCCGCCATGGCGAAGGGCCGGTGGAAGGCAAGATCCAGGCGCATGTGATCGTGGCGGCGGGATAGCGCGGGCCCAGCAGGCGTCTGCGATCGGCGCGGGCAATTGGCCCCGCTCGAGAGCAGACAAAAATCTTTTTATGGTCTGTCCATGCGGGCGGCGCTTCAACGCGGCGAGGGCGTTGGCAACACTAGCGGCAACAAAAACGCGTCCGGACATCGCCCGCTCGCACCGGCGATCCGCTCGCCCCTTGCCCGGAGACAGACCATGCCCCCCACGACTTCGCGGCTGCGCCGCCTGATCTTCAAGGCCGGTGCCTCGGCCGTCCTGTCCATCAGCGCCGCGAGTGCCTTCGCGGCCTACCCCGACAAGCCCATCAAGCTGATCGTGCCGTATCCGCCGGGCGGCGCGACCGACGTGATCGGCCGGATCATCGCGCTCAAACTGGGCGAGCAGCTGGGACAGCAGGTGGTCGTCGACAACCGGGGCGGCGCCGGCGGCAACGTGGGCGCCGAAGCCGCTGCCAGGTCTGCGCCGGACGGCTACACCTTGTTGATGGGTGCGCTCACCTCCCATGCAACCATGGCCACGCTGGAGAAGGGAAAGATCCGCTACAGCATCACCAAGGACTTCGCGCCCGTCATGGTGGTGGGGTCGGTGCCGCTGGTGGTGGTCGTGAACCCCAGGCTTGCGGTGAAAGACCTCAAGGAACTGGTCGCCTATGGCAAGGCCAACCCCGAAAAGCTGAACTACGCGTCGTCGGGCGCGGGCGCGCCGCAGCGCCTGGCCGCCGAGATCATCCGCAGCGATGCGAAGATCAGCATGACGCACATCGCCTACAAGGGCAGCGGTCCCGCGATGACGGATCTGGTGGGCGGGCAGGTGAACATGATGGTCGAGACGGTGCCCGCGGCGCTGCCGTTCATCGTCTCGGGCAAGCTGCGTGCGCTGGCGGTAACGATGCCCGAGCGCATCTCGATGCTCCCGGAGGTGCCGTCCGCGGTCGAAGCCGGGATGCCGGCGCTGGACATCGCATCGACTTTCGGCGTGCTCGCTCCCGCCGGCACGCCCGAGGCCATCGTTGCGCGGCTGAACGAAGCATTGGCCGGGCTGGTTCGATCGCCCGAGGTCAAGGACATGCTGCTCAAGCAGGGCGTCTATGTGGCAGAGCCGACGACGCCGGCGCAAACGGCAAAGCGCATCGAGCTCGAGGTGGCCCGCTGGGAGAAACTGATCACCACGGCCCACATCAAGGCGGACGAATGAGGCCAGCAGTCCCGATGCACAGAACAAAGGTAACGCAAGCATGACCGACGAGAAATCTCCTTTCGAGCCCGACGATGCAGCCGACGGATCCGGCATGCGCAAGGGCCTCACCAGCTACGGCGACCAGGGCTTCTCGCTCTTCCTGCGCAAGGCCTTCATCAAGGGCGCGGGCTTCACCGACGCGGCGCTCGACCGTCCGGTGATCGGCATCTCCAACACGGGGAGCGCCTACAACCCCTGCCATGGCAACGCACCGCAGCTGGTCGAGGCCGTCAAGCGCGGCGTGATGCTGGCAGGGGGGCTGCCGATGGACTTCCCGACGATCTCGATCCACGAGAGCTTTGCCGCGCCGACCAGCATGTACCTGCGCAACCTCATGTCGATGGACACCGAGGAGATGGTGCGCGCCCAGCCCATGGACGCCGTGGTGCTGATCGGCGGCTGCGACAAGACCGTGCCGGCCCAGCTGATGGGCGCGGCTTCGGCCGGCATTGCCTCGATCCAGCTGATCACGGGCTCGATGCTCACGGGCGGCCATCGCGGCGAACGGGTGGGCGCCTGCACCGACTGCCGGCGCTATTGGGGCAAGTACCGCGCCGGCGAGATCGATGCGGAGGAAATCGCCGACGTGAACAACCAGCTGGTCGCGAGCGTGGGCACCTGCTCGGTGATGGGAACGGCCAGCACCATGGCGTGCATTGCCGAGGCGCTGGGCATGACCGTGCCGGGCGGTGCATCGCCGCCCGCCGTGACGGCGGACCGCATCCGCATCGCCGAGCAGACCGGCGCCCAGGCGGTACAGATGGCGCGCACCGGCCTGACGATCGACAAGGTGTTGACGCCCGAGGCCTTCGAGAACGCGATGCGGGTGCTGTTGGCGATCGGGGGCTCGACCAACGGCATCGTGCACCTCGCGGCGATCGCCGGGCGCATGGGGCTGGAGATCGATCTGGCCGCGCTCGATCGCATGGGGCGGGAAACGCCGGTGCTGCTCGACCTGAAGCCATCGGGCCAGTGGTACATGGAGGATTTCCATCATGCGGGCGGGATGGCGACCCTGCTGCGCGAACTGAAGCCGCTGCTGCACCTTGGCGCCATGACCGTCAGCGGCCGCACGCTCGGCGAGGAGATGGAGCGGGCGGGCCCGGGCTTTCAGCAGACGGTGGTGCGGTCGATCGGCAACCCGATCTATCCCCAAGGCGGCATTGCCGTGCTGCGAGGCAATCTCGCCCCGGGCGGCGCCATCATCAAGCAGTCCGCCGCGGACCCGAAGCTCATGGAACACGAAGGACGGGTCGTGGTGTTCGAGAACATCGAGGACCTGGTCCACCGCATCGACAGCGAGGAGCTCGATGTCACGGCGCAGGACGTGCTCGTGCTCAAGAACATCGGCCCCAAGGGCGCGCCGGGCATGCCCGAGGCCGGCTACATTCCGATCCCGCGCAAGCTGGCCCGCGCCGGCGTCAAGGACATCGTGCGGATCTCCGACGGCCGCATGAGCGGTACGGCGTTCGGCACCATCGTGCTTCATGTCACGCCCGAATCCGCGGCCGGCGGTCCACTGGCCCATGTCCGCAATGGCGACCGCATCCGCTTGAGCGTCGAGCGCCGCGAGATCGCATTGCTGGTCTCCGCGGAAGAACTCGCCCGGCGCGCGCAGGAGTCCCCGGTCGCCGTACCGACCGCCGAGCGCGGCTACCGCAAGCTGTTCCTGCAGACGGTGACGCAGGCCGACCTGGGCGTGGACTTCGATTTTCTGCGAGCGGCCCGGATGGTCGGCAAGGTGCCGCGCTAGCATGGACCGCCGGCCTGCCGATGCGGTGAGGTGGTCCGAAGGCGCGGAGCCGCCGAACACGCGCGTTCCAGCCGATGCCTGCGACTGCCATCACCACATCTACGATGCACGCTACCCGTTCGCGCGGGGCGCGGCACTGCGGCCTGGCGATGCATCGATCGCCGACTACCAGGCCTTGCAGAAGCGCATCGGCACGACGCGCAATGTGATCGTCCAGCCGTCGAGCTACGGGACCGACAACCGCCTGCTGCTCGAGTCGATCGCGCAGTTCGGCGAAAAAGCGCGCGGCGTGGCCGTGGTGGACACCGACGTGACGGATGCCCAGCTGCGCGAACTGCACAGCGCGGGCGTTTGCGGCATCCGGTTCAATCTCGCACCGCCGGGTGCGACCACGTTGGCCATGGTGAAGCCGCTGGCCGCGCGGATCGCGCCGATGGGCTGGCATGTCCAGGTCAACGCGCCCGCGGCCTTTCTGCTGGAGGCGCGTGCGATCTGGGCGGACCTGCCGGTCCCCGTGGTGTTCGACCACCTGGCGCGCGTGCCTCAACCGAACGCGACACAGCACCCGGCCTTCCTGATGGTTCGCGGCCTGCTCCAGCAGGGCAGGGCCTGTGTCAAGCTGTCCGGGTTCTACAACGAATCGGCGGTGGGCGCGCCGGGCTATGCGGATGCCGTGGCGGTGGCCGCCGCCTACGCGCGCGAAGCGCCGGAGCATGTGCTCTGGGGAAGCGATTGGCCGCATCCGACGGAGCAGCCGCACAAGATCCCGAACGATGCGGCCTTGCTCGATGCTTTTGCCGATGCGGTGCCGAGCGAGGCCGCGCGCAAGTCGATCCTGGTCGACAACCCGGCCAGGCTGTATCAGTTTTCCTGAGCGTACATGGCCTGCGCTTCGTGCAGCAGCGCCTGCGACAAGGCAGCGCGTGGGCCGTGCGTGGCCCACACCAGGCCCACGCGCCGCACGGGCGCGCGCGAGGGCAGCGGGACCGGCACGATGCCGTAGCCGACGTGCCACATGGGCGACCAGTCCGGCAGCAGCGCCACGCCCAGGCCCTGCCCGACGAGGGCGGCGATCGCCATCAGGTTGTCGATCTCGAGCCGCTGCTTCACGACCAGGCCGTTGTCGCGAAGATAGCGATCGGCAAGCTGGCCACCCAGCACGGAGCGGTCGTAGCGAATGAAGGGTTCGGTCTCCAGCAACTGGTGGGCAGTGCGGTCCGCCAGGCCTGCGGGCGCCACCACCACGAGCCCTTCCTCCAGCAGCGCGTGCCATGCGCAGCCTTTCCCCACGGCGAACTGGGGCTCGACGACGATGGCGGCATCCAGCGCGCCGAGGGTCACCTGGCGGCAGAGCTCGACGGAATTCCCGGGAGCGACGAACACCGACAGGTCCGGGTACCGATCGTAGAGGCGCTTGAGCAGGGGCGGCAGCACGCCCGTCAGCGCCGAGCCGAACACGCCGAGCTTCAATTCGCCGAGCGCGAAGCCGTCGCCGGCGGCGGCCCGCAGGTCGCGGATTTCCCTCAGCACGGTGCGCGCCCGGTCGAGCATCTTCAGGCCGGCTGCGGTGGGGCGAACGGAGCGCCCCGCCCGCTGCACCAGGGAGAGCCCCATCTCTTCCTCCAGCGCCTTGACGCGCGCCGCAATGGCCGCAGGCGTCAGGTCCAGATGGCGTGCCGCTTCGGCCATCGATCCCAGCTCGACGACGGCAACAAAGCTCTGCAGGTAGCGGGTGTCCATGCGAAGGAATGTAACTTTGCGGATGAACCGGAACAAAAAATTATTTTGCTCTGACGGTGCCGCCATCGCTTCTTCCGAAGGGCCCGCGCTTTCAAACTCGGCCCGCACAAGCAATAAGGGCCCGCTTCGAATCCGTCGATCGGTGCCACCTTCGGAAGACATCACAGCATGACCACCAGACTACGCGGCGTGATTGCGCCCGTCCTGACACCCTTCACCGGCAGCCTGGCGCCCGATGTCGAACGCTTCATCGCGCACTGCGAATGGCTCGTCGGCAACAACGCGGGCCTGGCCATCTTCGGCACCAACTCCGAGGCCGCCTCGATCAGCGTGGCCGAGCGCAAGTCGTTGACCGAAGCACTGGTGGAAGCGGGCATTCCCGCGGCGAAGCTGATGCCGGGGACCGGCGCCTGCGCGCTCCCCGACGCGGTCGAGCTTTCGCGGCATGCGTCCGAACTCGGCGCAGCCGGCCTGCTGACGCTGCCGCCGTTCTTCTTCAAGGGCGTGTCCGACGACGGCGTGTTCGCCTACTACGCCGAGATCATCGAACGAGTGGGGCCCGGCTGTGCGCCGATCTACCTGTATCACATCCCGCAGTTCAGCCACGTTCCGATCACCCTGGGCCTGATCGAGCGGCTTCGCAAGCGCTATCCGACGGTGATCGCCGGCGCGAAGGACTCCTCGGGGGACTGGGCGAACACCAAGGCCATGATCGACAACTTCGCCGCCGATGGCTTCGACGTGTTTCCCGCCAGCGAGTCGCTGCTCTCAATGGCGATGCCGCTCGGTGGCGCCGGCTGCATCAGCGCAACGGTGAACATGAATCCCGCGGGAATCCACCGGGTCTATGCGGGATGGCAGGGTGCAGACGCTCCCGAACTGCAGGCCAGGGCCGATGCGGTCCGCAAGGTGTTCCAGGGCGGCTACATGATCCCCGCCATGAAGCATGCGCTGGCCACGTACGCCAACGATGCGCCATGGCGCATGGTGCGCCCGCCGCTCGCGCCCCTGGACAGCTCGACGCGCGATGCAATCGACGCGCAGCTTCAGGCCATCGACTTCAGCATGCCGGGCTATCCGCGCGCCTGAGTCCACTGCGGCGGCGAAGACCGCCTCGATGCCCGATTCGGATTCATACAAAAAAGGAGACACACATGACGCATTTTTCTCTTCCCGCGGCCTGGCCAGGCCTTTGCAGCGCCCGACGAAGCGCGGCAGCGCTGGCCCTGGCCGGCACCGTGCTCGCATTGATCGGCGCGCCTGCCATGGCGCAGCAGCAGCAGACGCTCACGATGTGGAGCCACTGGCCCGACGAGGTTTCGAAGCGCAGCTTCATCGAAGAGCGGGTGAAGCAGTTCGAGGCGGCTACGCCGCAGTGCAAGGTCAATCTGCAGTTCGTTCAGAAGGCGGACCTCTACACGTCCGTGAAAACCTCCGTGCGCACCGGCCAGGCACCGGACATCTTCTGGCTGGAGCCCGACGAGATCGCATTCGCCAAGAGCGGCTACCTCGAGCCGCTCGACAAGTACATCGACCTGGCCAACCTCGAGGACTGGGCCAAGCGCGCATGGACCTGGAACGGCAAGGTCTACGCCATGCCGCAGGAGGCCTACTCGGTCGAGCTTTACTACAACCGCGACCTGATGAAGAAGATCGGCGTGACGCCGCCGGCCGGCATGCAGATGACGCAGGCCCAGTTCGCCGACATGGTCAAGCGCTCGGTCGCCGCCGGCATCACGCCGACAGCCACGGGCGTGGGCGACCGGCCCTACCCGGGTGCCTACTTCCTGCAGGAGATCCTGTTGCGCAAGCTGGGCACCGAAGACTACGAGAAGCTCCTGACCGGCAAGCTGCCGTTCCAGGACCCGCGCGTGATCGAGGCCATGACCTGGGTCAAGCAGCTGGTCGATGCCGGCATGTTCCCCAGGAGCATGGCCACGATGAAGCTGGGCGAGTCGCACTACTACTTCCACACCAACCCGGGCGCGCTGATGTTCCCGATCGCAAGCTGGTACACCGGGCGCGCCTTCGTGGCACCGGAGCAGGGCGGGCAGCCCAAGGACTTTGCGCTCGGCCTGATGAAGTACCCGGCGATGGACGGCAGCAAGTGCCCCGAATGCAAGACGCTGGCGGTCGGCGGCAGCTACGTGATGTATTCGCGGAGCAAGAACAAGGAATGCGCGGGCAAGATGCTCTCGTCGCTCGCCACCGTGGAGAACGGCAACAAGTGGATGGAGAGCGTGCTGCTGCAGACGGGCGTCAGGACCGACCCGTCCCGCATCACCAGCATCTATGCACCGTACTTCAAGGAACTGCAGGAGCGCGGGGCCGGCGCCAGGTACTTCATCGGGACGCCGCTGCACTACATGAGCGGCAAGTGCGGCGACACCTTCGCGCAGGTGCTCAACCGGGCCTTCCCCGGTGGCCTGGTGAGCGTGAACGACGCCGCCGCGCAGATGGATGCGGCATGCAAGGCCTCGGGCTGATCCGGCAGGCTCGGAGCGATTCGACATGACAGATCCTTCTTCCGGCGTCGCAGCGGCGATGCGCCGCACGCTCGCCTCCTGGCTTTCGGCGCCGGAGGCCGACTCCCGGCGCGCTTCGCTGCCCACCGTGATGCTGTTCCTCGCGCCGGCATTGCTCGTGTATGCGGCCTTGACGGCCTATCCGGTGCTGCGCACCTTCTACAACAGCTTCTTCAACGTGGCCGACCTGGCCTCGTCGGAGTTCGTCGGCTGGGCCCACTATGCCGAGGTCTTCAAGGACAGGACTTTCTGGGCGGCGGTGCGCAACACCGCCGCCTGGTCGGTCATCGGACCCATCCTCGACGTGGTGGTCGGGCTGCTGCTTGCGCTGTGCCTGTACGCCGGCGTGCCGTTCTCGCGCTTCCTGCGCGTGGCGTGGTTCACGCCCGTGCTGCTGTCCTATGTGGTGGTGGGGATCATGTGGGTCTGGATCTACAACTACGACTGGGGCGTCGTGAACGGCATGCTGCGCGCCATGGGGCTCGAGAGCTGGGCGCAGGCCTGGCTGGGCGACCCGCGGTTCGCGCTAGGCTCGCTGATCGTGACCCATGCCTGGAAGTGGGCAGGCTTCAACATGGTCGTTTGCCTGGCCGCGCTGCATTCGCTGCCGTCGGAGGTGCTCGAGGCCGCCGAGCTCGACAACTGCGGCTGGTGGCACAAGCTCACCGACATCATCGTGCCCATGCTCTGGCCGACCTTGCTCAACCTCTACATCCTTGCCTTCATCGGCAAGATGAAAGTCTTCGACCTGGTCTGGATCATGACCGAGGGCGGCCCGGTGTGGTCAACCGAAACGGTGTCGACCTATGTGTACAAGCGGGCCTTCAACTGGAACACCTTCGACCTCGGCTATCCCTCGGCGATTGCCGTGGTGTGGTTCTTCGTGGTGGTCGGCTTCGTCGTCTTCTTCAACCTGCTGTTCCGTCGCCGCGAGCGCATGGAGTACTGATTTCATGACCTCGGCTTCCACCACCCTGAAACCACCCGCCGCGGTGGATCATCGCGAACCGCTGACGGCCGCGCTTTCGCGCATGCTGCGCAACGGCGGGCTCATGGCCGCCGTGGTGCTGTACACGCTCTACTCCGCGCTGCCTTTTCTGTGGATCGGGACGATGTCGGTGCGCACGACCTCCGAGATCAGCGCCAACCACTTCGCATGGCCCGAAACCTTTCATTGGGAGAAGTTCCGCATCGCATGGGTGGATTCGAACTTTGCGCAGTACTTCTGGAACAGCTCGCTCATCGTCGTTTCCGCGGTAGCCATCGTCACGCTGCTGGGCGCGGCGGCGGCGCATTGCCTGGCGCGCTACAACTTCCGCGGCAACCGGCTGGTCTACTTCATCCTGTTCAGCTCGATCGTCTTCCCGCCGCAGATCATCCTGATCTCGCTGTTCCAGGTGCTGGTGGAGTACGAGCTCTACAACTCGCGGCTCGGCCTGATGATCGTGTACGTGAGCCTGCAGTTGCCGTTGACGGTGTACCTGCTCGAAGGCTTCTTCGCCCGCATTCCGCAGGACCTCTTCGACGCCGCCAAGATGGACGGGTATTCCGACTTCGAGATCTTCTGGCGCATCGTGCTGCCGGTGGGAATGCCGGCCATCGCGACCACCATCATCCTGAACTTCATCCAGCTCTGGAACGAGTTCCTGTTCGCGGTGGTGCTGCTGAGCGACCAAGGCTCGCGCACGCTCCCCATCGGCATCCGTGCGTACATGGGGGACTACTTCCAGGACATCGGGATGATCGCCACCGGCATGATGATCGCGGTCATTCCGGTGGTGGTGCTGTACGCCTTCTTCTCCGAGAAGCTCATTCAGGGCATGACGGCCGGCGCCGTCAAGTGAGCGCCGGGCCTTTCTTCTTCTCTTCCCAATTCCAACGACCGGGGCACAAACCGTGGCAGCAGTCCATCTCGAAAACATCTTCAAGCGCTACAAGGGCACGGCGCAGCCCGCCGTCGACGACGTGTCGCTGTCCGTGCAGGACGGCGAATTCATGGTCCTGCTCGGCCCCTCGGGCTGCGGGAAGTCGACCACGCTGCGCATGATCGCGGGGCTGGAGGCGATCAGCGAAGGCTCGCTGGCCATCGACACGCGCAAGGTCAACGAGGTGCCCGCCAAGGACCGCGACATTGCCATGGTGTTCCAGTCCTATGCGCTCTATCCGCACATGACGGTGGCCGACAACCTGTCGTTCGGACTTCGAAGGCGCAAGGTGGATAGCCAGCAGATTGCCGCACGCGTGAAGTCGGCCGCCGGCATCCTGGGCCTGAACGAGCTGCTGGCGCGTAAGCCCGCGGCGCTGTCGGGTGGGCAGCGGCAGCGCGTGGCGCTCGGCCGCGCGATCGTGCGCGAGCCCAAGGTCTTCCTGTTCGACGAGCCGCTGTCGAACCTCGACGCGGCGCTGCGGGTGAACACACGCAACGAGCTGGTGCGGCTGCACCGCCGGCTGGGCGCGACCATGATCTATGTGACGCATGACCAGGTCGAGGCCATGACCATGGGCCAGCGGATCTGCGTCATGAACAAGGGCAAGGTGGCCCAGGTCGGCAAGCCGCTGGACGTCTACCGCGCGCCGGCCGATGCCTTCGTCGCCCGTTTTCTCGGCAACCCGCCGATGAACATCCTGAAGGCGCGCATCGTGCAGGGCCCGTCCTCTGCTGTCGCGGCACTGGGCGGGAGCGAACTTCCACTGGCCCGCTGGGCCCGCGCCGCGCTGCCTCCGGCGAGTGAACTGCTGGTTGGCGTGCGGCCCGAGGAACTGCAATTGCACGAGGCCCGCGAGGGCGTCGGCACGCTGCGGGGCGTGGTCTCGGCCATCGAGCCGCTGGGTGCGGAGACGCTCCTCATGGTCTCGCTGGAGGGCGATGCCGGCGATGTCATGGCCCGCCTGCACCGCGATGTGAAAAGCAGCATCGGCGATCGCGTGGGCCTGACCATTCCGGACGAGGCGCTTTATCTGTTCGATGCCTTCACGGAGAAGGCGATCCCCGCCGCCGACGTGGGCGCGCCATGACGAAGCCCTTGCGCGTGGGCCTGGTCGGCGCAGGTTGGGTCAGCTCGCACCATCTTGCGGGTTGGCGGGCGCTCGAAAGGCAGGCCGTGGTCGTGGCCATCGCCGACCCGAACATCGCCAACGCCGAGGCGCGTGCACGCGAGTTCGGCATCGCCCGGGTCTTTGCGAGCGCGCAGGAGATGCTTGACGCGATGCCTCTTGATGCGGTCGACGTGGCGGCGCCGCGCGAATTCCATGCGGCCATCGTGCGCGCCGCGGCAGAGCGTGGCCTGGCCGTGCTGTGCCAGAAGCCCCTGGCTCCCACGCTCGCCGAAGCCCGTGCACTGGCCGACGAAGTGGCGCCCAGGTGCCGGCTCATGGTCCACGAGAACTGGCGCTTCCGTCGCTGTTACCGCGACCTCGCGGGATGGCTCGCGGAGGGCCGCATCGGAGACGTGGTCCAGGCGAGCATGACCTTGATGACCTCCGGCCTGCTGCCCGACGAGGCCGGCAGGCTGCCTGCGCTCGAGCGCCAGCCCTTCATCGCGGGTCTGGAGCGCGCACTGGTGATGGAGATACTGATCCACCACATCGACACGTTGCGCTTTCTGCTGGGCGAACTGACGCTGGTGCATGCGCGGCTCGGGCGCGCGAGCCCGGTGATGCGCGGCGAGGACCGGGCCTTCCTGTCCTTCGAGACCACGTTGCAGGCCCCGGTGGCGCTGCTGGCCAACCTGTCGGTGCACGGCCGCGCGCCGGCCCAGGCCGACCGGCTGACCCTGGTCGGCACCAAGGGGACCATCGAGCTCGAGGACGACACGCTGCGCTGCCTGGGTGCACAGCCTGCTGAGCTGCGCTACGACCTGCCCGCGTGCTATCTCGCCTCCTACGCGGCAACGATCGCGCATTTTGTCGACAGCGTACGCAATGGCCGCGCCTTCGAGACCGAGCCGGCCGACAACCTGCGCACGCTGGCGCTGGTCGAGGCGGTGTATCGGCAAGGGGAAACTGCGAGCGAAGCCTTCCTGGAACGGACGCCGCGGATCGGGGCCTGAATCGGCACCCGGCCGCGCGCCCGCAATTGAAATTTATTGTTGGCGCACCCGGCCCAGATACAGAGGGATACGCAAGCCGGTCGCAGGGCTGCCGGTGCGCCGAACAATGGCTCCATCACTTCGCAACCATGGAGCCCCCGATGACCGCTTTTCCCCTGCTGCCCCGCCGTTCCTTCCTTGCCAAGGCGGCGCTCGGCATGGCCGCCGCCCAGCTGGCCCCGATCGTTCCCGCCTTCGCCCAGTCCGCGGGTACGCCGAGCCTCCGGCGCCTCGAGCCGCTCAAGAGCATCGACGCGGGCTCGCTCAACATCGGCTACTACGAGGCCGGCCCGGCCGACGGCGCCCCCGTGATTCTTCTTCACGGCTGGCCCTACGACATCCACATGTTCGTCGACGTCGCCCCGCAGCTTGCGGCCGCGGGCTTTCGCGTGATCGTGCCGTACCTGCGCGGCTACGGCAGCACCCGCTTCCTGTCGGCCCGCACGCCGCGCAACGGGCAGCAGTCGGTGGTCGCCGTGGACATCATCGCGCTGATGGACGCGCTGAAGATCAAGGCCGCCACCGTGGCCGGCTGCGACTGGGGCGCGCGCACGGCCTGCATCATGGCCGCGCTGTGGCCGGAGCGCGTGAAGGCGCTGGTGTCGGTCAGCGGCTATCTCATCGGCAGCCAGCAGGCCGGCAAGGCCCCGCTGCCGCCCGCGGCCGAGCTGCAGTGGTGGTACCAGTACTACTTTGCGACCGAGCGCGGCCGCCTGGGCTACGAGAAGAACCGCCACGACTTCGCCAAGCTCATCTGGCAGCTGGCCTCGCCGAAGTGGAACTTCGATGCGGCCACCTTCGAGCGCAGCGCCGTGGCCTTCGAGAACCCCGACCACGTGGCCATTACGGTCCACAACTACCGCTGGCGCCTGGGCCTGGCCGACGGCGAGGCCAAGTACCAGGCGCTCGAGGACCGGCTGGCCAAGGCGCCGGTGATCGGCGTGCCGACCATCACGCTCGAAGGCGACGCCAACGGCGCACCGCATCCGGAGCCCGGCACCTACGCGAAGAAGTTCTCGGGAACCTACGAGCACCGGCTGGTCAGCGGCGGCATCGGCCACAACCTGCCGCAGGAAGCGCCCGAGGCCTTTGCCAAGGCGGTGCTCGACGTGGCGCGCGGCTGAGGCGGCGGACCCCATGTGGAACATCGACCAGGCCTACATCGATGGCGCCTTCGTGCCCGTGCAGGGCAGCGAGCGGCTGGAGATCTGCAACCCCGCGACCGAGCGGGCCATCGGCACGGTGACGTTGGCGAACCGCGAGGATGCGAAGCGCGCCATTGCCGCGGCGAACCGCGCCCAGCCGGCGCTCGCGCGAAGCACCAGGGCGCAGCGCATCGACATGCTCCGGCGCCTCGAGGCCGCGGTGCTGGCACGCACCGACCGGATCCGCGAAGCCACCATCGAGGAGTACGGCGGCCCGCTGGCCCGCTCGCAGTGGGTCAGCAACTACGCCTCGCAATGCTTCGCCACCACGGCGCAGGCGCTGCGGGACTACGCCTTCGAGCGCCGCCTGGGCGAGGCCACCGTGGTGATGGAACCGGTCGGCGTCGCCGGCCTCATTGCGCCCTGGAACGCCGCCGCCGGAAGCATCTGCAGCAAGCTGGCTTCGGCCATTGCCGCGGGCTGCGCCTCGGTCGTCAAGCCGAGCGAGCTGGGCCCGCTGCAGGCGCAGGCCGTGACCGAGGCGCTGCACGACGCGGGCCTGCCGCCTGGCGTCTTCAATGTGCTGCTCGGGCGCGGCAGCGATGTGGGCGACGAGATCGCCACCAGTGCGGGCATCGCGAAGATCTCGTTCACCGGCTCCACGCAGACCGGAAAGCTCATTGCGCGCGCGGGCGTCGACACCATGAAGCGCGTGAGCCTCGCGCTCTCGGGCAAGTCGGCCACCCTGGTGCTGGACGACGCCGACCTGGCCGCCACGCTGCCCCTGGCACTGAACGCCGCCTTCATGAACAACGGCCAGGCCTGCGTGGCGGGCACGCGCCTGCTGATCCCGCGCGTGCACATGAAAGCCGCCATTGAACAGGTGCGAGCGGCGGCGGCCGCCCTGCGCGTGGGCGATCCGCGCGATCCTGCCACCGCGGTCGGACCGCTCGCGAGCCAGGCGCAGTTCGATCGCGTGCAGCACTTCATCCGCCGCGGCCTGGCGCAGGGCGCCACCCTCGTGGCCGGCGGCGAGGGCCGGCCGGACGGTTTCGAGCGGGGCTGGTTCGTGCGGCCTACCGTGTTCGCAGAGGTGCGCAACGACATGGACATTGCGCGCGAGGAGATCTTCGGGCCGGTGCTCTCGATGATCGGCTATGGCGATGAGGACGAAGCCATCGGCATCGCGAACGACTCGCCGTACGGCTTGCAGGCCTACGTCTTCTCGTCCGACGCGCAGCGTGCCCTGCGCGTGGCCTCGCGGCTGCGGGCCGGCACCGTGCTGGTCAATCGCATCGCGCCCGAGCTGGCCGCGCCCTTTGGCGGCGTCAAGCAGTCGGGCGTCGGCAGGGAGTTCGGTGTCTTCGGCATGGAGGCTTTCCTGGAGCCAAAGACCATTGCCGCCGCGGACGGCATTGCGTGAAAAGGTGGGTGCCGGTGGCGGGCCGCGTGCTGGCTGTTGCCGATGCCGACATGGCCAGGCCGCCACCTGGGTACCCATCCGATGCGCTCGACCGGGCGCTTGTCGTACGATAGCTGCTGGCCGCTGCGGCTTTGAGAGAACTCTCCAGGGCCATTCGCCAGGTCAGGCAGCAGCCGATCAGACGTACTGCCATCGTGACATGAGCCCGGTATTCCTTTTGCTTGTTCATGCGGATCCACAGCAGGCAAAGCGCTTGCTGCGGCGGCTGGTTTCGGTCGGCCGCTGCATTGTCCATGTCGATGCCAAGGCCGAGCTTTCCGCGTTCCGGATCGACGATCCGCGCGTAAGTTACGTGAAGGACCGTGTCGATGTGCGCTGGGGCGCCATCTCCCAGGTCGATGCCACCCTGAAGCTCATGCGCACCGCGCTCGCGGAATGCGAGGTGTCGCAGGTGAGCCATTTCATGCTGCTTTCGGGCAACTGCTATCCCTTGCGCCCGCTGGAAGAATTCCGCACCTTCTCGCAGCTGCATGTCGACACGAACTTCATCAAGATGATTCCGCTGGCAAGCACGCGCAAACTGCATGAGCGAGTCCGCCACTTCTGGTTCTACCAGGACCTTCCCGTGGATGGACGGAAATTCACCCTGGTGCGGCTGTCGCGCGGCCTTCTGCAATTCGTCGGCAAGCTCGGGCGCCGGTCGTTCCCGCTCTTTGCGCAGTGGCACTTCGGTTCCCAATGGTGGGCGCTGACCCCTGAAGCCGTGAGCTACCTCGTGTCGTATCCGCATGAAACGTCCGTGAAGCGATTCCTTCGGTTCTCCAAGGCGCCCGACGAAATCTACTTTCATACGCTGCTTGCAAACTCCCCGCTGCAGCACACCGTGGAGCCCGTCAGCGGAAGCGGCGTCTGGGACGCGGCGAACCTGCACCTGATCGATCCCTCGCTGTCGCGGTGGTTCCACACGTCGGACTACGAGGAGATCGTCGCGTCGGGCATGTGGTTCGTGCGCAAGGTTGGCAGCGGCGTCTCCAGCGATCTGTGCGACAGGCTGGACCGCAACGGCAATCACAACCTGGTTGCGGAAGCGGGCGAGGAGGCGGCCTAGCCGTGGGCGCCGGCTTCGGCCCGGCGATCCTCGTCGGTCCCGAAGGCAGAATACGAGCCGGGAGCGGTCGTCCGGCCGCAGGAGGGCAGCGCATGAAGATCGAACCACGCGGCGCTCGCCGTCGCCGCCTGCGGTTTCTGCGCCACTCGGTTTGGCGACAGCTTCTGGGCCAATCTGCGGTGGCTGCAGTAGAGCACTTGCCATGAGATGGTTGGAACTGCTGCGCAGCGTTCTGCGCGTGCTGTGGTGGGCCGTGGCAGCGGCCCTGCCGGTTGTGCAATACCGTTTCCACGAAAGCTACCGCCGCGCAATCGGGTGCCCCGCCACACCGGATTGCTACGTGCCAGGCGCCGAGCTCCTGATCGACATGCTGCTTCTCGCCGCGGCTTCGGCTGTGGTGCTCTGGCCGCTCTGCGCGTGGTACGCCATCGTCAAGCCATGGCTGGCCCGCCGGGCATCGCTCAAACAGTGACAGGAACTGCATCGGATGTTCTTTTCTCGCAAACCGGCGCCGCCTTCCTCGAGGCTCATGCAACTCCACGAATACATCGACCTGCTCCACGGAGGCACCGAGGATCACGCCGGAAGCGATGCGGTCAAGCAAGGCGCCATGGCGCTTGCGCACAGCCTTCGCGGCCCCCTGCAATTGAAGGCATGGACGGCTCCGCCATTGGCGCAGGTCTTTGCCCGCCGCTCGCAGGCGCAGGATGCATTGCTGGTCCATGTGCCCCTCGACATCCGCGATTGCTTCCTGATCGCCATCTTCAGGAACGGTGCGCCCACCGCACAGGAACATCTTCTTTTCGACATCGGTGCGGAATACCAGGAGCCCATGCTGGAGTGCCCCGAGCTCGGTGTGGCCGAGCCGGCGAACGAAGCCAACATCCGCCACTGGATTCCATTGCTGCAGGACAGCCCGTCGGCGTTCGCAATCGTTGAGCGGCGCGGCGGAACCTACATGCAGGTGTTCGCCGACGCCGAGGGCTTTCATCTGGAGCATCAGCTGGTCACTCCCGGGGCGCACTACCGCGCGGCCGAGCCGGTCAGCGCCGAGGAAGCCGTCGGCATCCTGGTGTCCTATGCGTGCGAAAAATACGAGTGGGCCTACAAGCCCTGGGAGTGGCTCGAGCTGCAGGGCATGTGATCCGTCTTGCTGCGGCGGGGTAGATGGACTCTGCAGAAATGAATCCACCTGGACGAGACCTGCTTGCAAACAGCATAAACTTCTCCCATGAGCACCATGACGTATCCCTGCCGGAAGCCATGAAGTCGTTCGTGGACGAGCAAATGTTCGAATGCGGCCACGGCACAAGCAGTGAGGATGTGCACGAGATCATCCGAAAGGACCAGCAGCGGCTCCAGCTGCGTAGTCTGCTGCTCCAAGGAGGCCTCTCGGCGCCCGTCGCAGTGGTAGACGCGGCCCATTTCGATGGCTTGCGCGAGAGAGTGTGCGATGTGGGCAAAAAGGTGGGCAAGGCCGGCGGCAGGTGACGGCGAAAGCAATCATCCCGACGACTCACTTGCGATTTCCGCACGCGCCTGAGCGTCACAGCCGGTGCTCCCGCGCTAACGCTCCAGAAAGAGATCGGCAATCACCGACCTCAGCCACCTGTTGGAAGGGTCCTGCTGATACCGCTCGTGCCAGTGCTGCTTGACGGCGAACCCCGGCAGCGTGAAGGGCGGCTTGAACACCTCCACTTTAGCGATCCGCAGCAAGGTTTCGGCCACGCGCTCAACGACTCGCCTGAGTTCATCAAGCGCTTCGAGGTCGACGTCCAGGCGGCGGTGGGGCCTTGCGGGTTCAGCATCCGTCGCTGGCTTGACGCACGCCCCGTTCCATCTCAAGGCGGGATGCGACGGGGCCTTGGCAAGGATGAAATAAAGGCAGGCTTCGCGAGCAGTTCCGCGATCGCTCCATGCCCGAGGGTTACGCACCCACCAGCACGCGGGTTCGCACCGACTTGCGCACGACCCAGTCGCGCGTCATCGCGTCGAACGCAAGGAAGTGCGGCGCAGCCAGGTGGGCCTCGATGGCCGCTGGATCGTCGTACAGCTCGTAGAGGAAGAAGGCGCCAGGGTCGGCCGGGTCGCGGCATACATCGAAGCGGCTGCAACCCGGCTCGTCGCCGAGCGAACGCTGCGCATTGTGTGCGATGGCTTCGGCAAAGGCTTCGGCTCGCTCGGGGTGGATCTGGAAGTCGACGAGCAGTGCGTGGGTCATGATTTTCAATCTTTCCGTCGGCGTCAGTCGAGGCTCAACTTGGCCTTGCTGGCGAGCGCCGCGAATTTCGCGATCTCCGCCTGTATCTGAGCGGCCATCTGCTCGGGCGTGTTGCCGATCGGCTCCGCGCCCATCTCCAGCCATTGCTTCTTCATCTCGGGCATCGCGAGGATTCGGGTGGAATCGGCGTGGATCTTGTCGACCACGGCCTTGGGCGTGCCGGCCGGCGCCATCAGACCGAACCAGGTCGCGATGTCGAAACCGGTGAGACCCGCTTCCGACAGCGTCGGCACCTCGGGCAGTGCCGACGAGCGTCTGGCCGTGGCCACCGCCAGCGGGCGCAGCTTGCCGCCCTTGATGAGCGGCAAGCAGGAGGCCACCGTGTCGAACATCATCGTCGTCTGTCCGCCCATGAGGTCGACCAGCGCCGGGCTGCTGCCCTTGTAGGCGACGTGCAGGATGTCGGTGCCGGCCATGTCGTTGAACTGCTCGCCGATGAGGTGGTGCGCGGTGCCGGCACCGGTGCTGCCGTAGCTGAGCTTGCCGGGGTTCGCCTTGGCTTGCGCGATAAGCTCGGCCACGTTCTTCGCAGGGTTGGCGGCCGATACGATCAGCACGTTGGGCACGATGGCCAGCACGGTGATCGGCGCCAGGTCCTTGCCGAAATCGTAGGGCAGCTTCTTGTAGACCGACTGCGCGATCGAGTGGTGCACCGCACCCATCAGCAGCGTGTAGCCGTCGGCCGGCGACTTGGCCACATAGTCGGCGCCCAACGTGAGGCCGGCGCCGGGCCGGTTTTCCACCACTACCGGCTGGCCCCACGCCTGCGACAGCTTCTGGCCGATGGCGCGGGCGATCTGGTCGGTGCTGCCGCCGGGCGGCGAGGGCACGACGATCTTGACCGGCTTGGCGGGCCACGCCTGGGCATGGACGGCGAGCGGTGCGGCGAGGGCCGCGGTCGCGAGCAGGGCGGCGTTCAGGAAGCGCTTCATGGTTTTGTCTCCGCGTTGTTTGGAAAACGGGACGGCGGGCGTGGCCGCCGGCAGCACTGCCGCGTCGCGCAGCTAGGCCGCGCGCAGGGCGTTGGTGGCCGCGCGCGTGATGTCGGCCGTGCTGTGCATGCCGCCGAACTCCATCGGCCGCACCTGGCCGGTGGCGAACACCTGCTCGACCGCGCGTTCGATCAGCGCCGCGCCGTCGGCCAGTGCGGTGTCACCGCTGCGCTCAGCCAGCCACTCGAGCATCATGGCGGCCGACAGCAGCATCGCGGTCGGGTTCGCCTTGCCCTGGCCCGCAATGTCGGGCGCGGTGCCGTGCGCCGGCTGGAACAGTGCGTGCCTGTCGCCGATGTCGCCCGAGGGCGCCATGCCCATGCCGCCGACCAGCGCGGCAATGAGGTCCGACAGGATGTCGCCGAACATGTTCTCGGTGACCAGCACGTCGTAGGTCCACGGCTTCATCACCAGGTTGAGTGCCATCGCATCGACATAGCCGCTGTCGGCCGCCACCGCCGGATGGCGCGCCGCGACTTCCTCGAACACCTTGCGGAAGAAGGCCATCGAGGCGAAGACGTTGGCCTTGTCCACGTTGGTCACGCGGCCTGCGCGGCCCAGCCGCTCGGCCCGGCGTGCGGCCAGGCGGAAGGCGAATTCGCAGATGCGTGTCGTGCCGTGGCGCGTGATACGCATGGTGTCGAACACTTCCTGGTCACCGCGTACGTCGCCGCGGCCGCGGGCATAGAACAGGCCTTCGGTGCTCTCGCGCACCAGCACCAGGTCGATGTGCTCGGCCTTAGGGTTCGACAACGGCGTGGGCAGGCCGCGGAAGGTGCGGATCGGCCGCACGCCGGCATAGAGGTCGAAGTGCATGCGCAGGTCGAGCTGCGGAATGATCTCGGTGCCGTCGGCGCCGCGCACGTGCGGCAGGCCCATCGCACCGAACAGGATGGCGTCCGCGCTCTCACAGCGGCGCAGCGTGGTCTCGGGCAGCGCGACGCCGCTGTCGAGATAGTGCTGTGCGCCGGCCGGCAGCCATTCGAGTGCCAGCGCACGGCCGACGCGCGGCTGCACGGCTTCCAGTACGGCCTGCGCCGCGTGCATGACTTCGGTGCCGATGCCGTCTCCCGGCAGGACGGCGATGCGGTAGTTCTTTTCCATGGGAGAGAGGGGCTTGTGTGGCGTGAGAAGGGAAGAAGAAAAAAACATCCAGCCGGGCTACATCTGCTGCAGGCGGTAGCGCTCGAACAGCGCCAGCAGCTCGCGGCTCGCGCGCTGGCGGTGGGCTCGGTTCACTGCCGATGCGCCGGCCGAATCGCCGGCGCGCAGGCACTCCACCAGCGCTGTGTGTTCCTGCGTTGAATTCACCGGCTTGGGCCGCAGCCGCAGCGTGAACATGCGGGCGCGGTGCGCGCGGTCCCAGTGACTGAAGACGGCCTCGGTCAGCAGGCGGTTGCCGGCCATGGTGACCAGCTGCGCATGGAAGCTCTCGTCGGCGCGTGCCCAGGCGTCGAGATCGTCCTTGGCCAATGCGTGTTCCATCGCCTGCGTCGCGCGCACCAGCGGCGCCAGCTCGGAGTCCGACGGGCGGCGTGTTGCCACGATCTCGACGGCCAGGCTTTCGAGCGCGGTGAGGATCTCGTAGATCTCGCGCATGTCAGTGGCCGACATCGGCAGCACGCGCATACCGTGGCGCGGGATCACCTGCACCAGGCCTTCGCGCTCGAGCCGGATCAGCGCTTCGCGCACCGGTGTGCGGCTCAGGCCGAGCTCCAGCGCGATCTCCTGCTCCAGCGCCTGATGGCCGGGCGGCCATATGTTGTCGAGGATGCGCCGGCGCAGGCTTTCATAGGCCGCGTCCGTGCGCGAGAGCGCAGGCGAGGCAGCCGGGGGTGGGGTCGTGGTGCGCGGGGTGGGCATGGACGAGTCCGGGTCGGATGGTCAAATAACGTATGAATTAATGTATACGTTAATCGGAATGCCGTTGCCTGGGAAAACCCGGACGCGCACGCGCTCGCTATATTCCTCCCTCCAGAGTTGTTCTGTACAACCCAAATCAAGAGGAGCTCGCGCCTTGAAGCCATCCCCCAAGAAGCAGGCCGGCCTGAACTTTCCCAGGCCGCTGGTCACCGTCGACGTGGTCATCTTCACCGTGCTGGAAGATGCGCTGAAGGTCATGCTGGTACGTCGCCCGAGCAACCCTGACGATCCCTTTCCGGGGCGCTGGGCGCTTCCCGGCGGGTTCATCGACGTCGACAGGGACGCCAGCCTGCTCGACTGCGCACTGCGCAAGCTGCGCGAGAAGACCGGGGTTGCCGCACCGTATCTCGAGCAGCTGGGCAGTTGGGGCGGCGCGCATCGCGATCCGCGCGGCTGGTCGGCCACGCACGCCTTCTTCGCGCTGATGCCGGCCCGGGACCTGGTGCCCGACCAAGGCGTGAATGCCGCGCAGGTCGAATGGATGGACGCCGCTGCCGCGGGTCGCAAGCGCCTGGCGTTCGATCATGCGGAGATCCTGGCCAGCGCCATCGCCCGGCTGCGCAGCAAGGTGGAATACACCTCGCTGCCGGCCTTCCTGCTGAACGAGCCCTTCACGCTGCCGCAGCTGCAGCACACCTACGAGGTCGTGCTCGGCCGAGCCGTCGACAAGAGCGCCTTCCGCAAGCGGATGCTCGATGGCGGCTTCATGGAAGAGGCGGGGATGGTGGAGGGCGCCTCCGGCCGGCCGGCCATGGGCTACCGGCTGCGCGACCGGTCCCAGGCGGCGCTGTTTCCCCGCACCTTCAGCCCGCGCGACGCCGAGGCTTGACTTTCTCCGTCATGGTTGTACAGTGCAACCAAAGAGAGTTGTACAGTACAACTAACACAAGAGGACCCCGCCATGAAGCAGAACATCCATCTCCTCGTGATCGATCCGCAGAACGACTTCTGCGACCTGCCGGCCGACTGGCTCGGCATCGACGCCGCCACGGGCGCGCCGCTGCAGCCGGCCCTGCCGGTGGCCGGTGCCCACGCCGACATGTTGAGGCTGGCCGGCCTGATCCGCGAAGGGGGAGGCGGCATCGCCGGCATCACGGTCACGCTGGACTCGCACCACAGGTTCGACATCGCGCATCCCACGTTCTGGCAGGCGCGCGGCGGCGGCGCGGTGGCGCCCTTCACCGCGATCACCGCGGCGCAGGTTCGCGGCGGCGACTACCGGCCCCGCGACGCCGCGGCCCTGCCGCGCGCGCTGGCCTACCTTGACGAACTCGAGCGCAGGGGCCGCTACACGCTGATGGTGTGGCCGGTGCACTGCGAGATCGGCAGCTGGGGCCACAACGTGCATGCCGCCGTCAAGGCCGCCTACAACGCCTGGGAAGACGCACAGGCCGGCCTGGTGGAGAAGGTCGCCAAGGGCAGCAATCCCTGGACCGAGCACTACAGCGCCATCCAGGCCGAAGTGCCGGATGCGGAGGATCCCGGCACCGCGCTCAACATGCGGCTGGTCGCGTCGCTCGACCGCGCCGACCTGATCGTGATTGCGGGCGAAGCCAGCAGCCATTGCGTGAAGGCCACCACCGAGCACATCGCCGCCCACCTGCCGTCGGGCAGGCCCGCCAAGCTGGTGCTCGTCACCGACTGCATGAGCCCGGTGACCGGCTTCGAGGCGCAGCACCAGGCCTTCCTCGACGACATGGCCGCGCGCGGCGCGCAGCTGCGCAGCAGCGCCGAAGTGCGCGCACTGCTGGCGGCCAACGCCTGACGCCAACCCGCCCAAGGAGCACACCATGCAACCGATCATCCAGAGCCTGCTCGACACCGACCTGTACAAGTTCACGATGTGGCAGGCCATGCTGCACAGCCACCCGCAGACGCAGGCGGAGTACAGCTTCGTGTGCCGCAACCAGCCGGCCTATCCGCTGGCCGAGCTGCTGGCGGACGTCAACGCGCAACTCGACCACCTGTGCACGCTGCGCTTTGCGCCCGGCGAACTCGCCTACCTGCGCGGCCTGCGCTACATCAAGAGCGACTTCGTCGACTTCCTGCGCATCTTCAGCTTCCAGCGCGAATTCATCACCGCCGCGGCCGAAGGCGATGCGCTGCGCGTCCGTGCGGTCGGCCCGCAGGTGCACACGATGGCGTTCGAGATCTTCGTGCTCGCGATCGTCAACGAGCTGTACTTCCGCCGCTTCGATGCCGAGGCGGCGCTGGCCGAGGGCCGCCGGCGCCTGCACGCCAAGATCGAACTGCTGCGCGGTTTTGCGGAAGAGCCGGCGGCGCGGCATCCATTCGAGTTCTTCGACTTCGGCGTGCGGCGCCGCTTCTCCCGCGACTGGCAGCGCGAAATGGTCGGCACGCTCAAGCGCGAGGTGCCGATGTATTTCAAGGGCACCTCCAACGTGCTGCTGGCCAAGGAGCTGGAGCTGGTGCCCATCGGCACCATGGCGCACGAGTACCTGCAGACCTACCAGGCGCTCGGCGTGCGGCTGCGCGACTTCCAGAACGCCGCGCTCGAAGGCTGGGTGCAGGAGTACCGCGGCGACCTGGGCGTGGCGCTGACCGACGTGGTCGGCATGGATGCCTTCCTGGCTGATTTCGACCTGTATTTCGCCAAGCTGTTCGACGGCCTTCGCCACGACTCGGGCGATCCGGTCGCCTGGGGCGAGAAGGCGCTGGCGCACTACGCCAGGCTGCGCATCGATGCGCATACCAAGCGGCTGGTGTTCTCCGACGGGCTCGACCTGCCAACGGCGATCCGGCTGTACCGCACCTTCGCCGACCGCACGCAGACCGGCTTCGGCATCGGCACCCACCTGAGCAACGACGTCGGCCTCACGCCGCTGAACATCGTGATGAAGCTCACGGCCTGCAACGGCCAGCCGGTGGCCAAGCTGTCGGACAGCCCGGGCAAGACGCTGTGCGAAGACCAGACCTTCCTGGCCTACCTGCGCCAGGTCTTCCAGATCGAGGGGTGAGGCCATGCTCCGCATCACTGTCGCCCAGCTCAACCCCATGATCGGCGACCTGGCCGGCAACGCCGCGCGGATGATCGAGGCCGCGCGCCGGGCCGCGGCCGACGAGGCCGACCTGGTGGTCTTCTCCGAGCTGTCGCTCACCGCCTACTACCCGGCCGACCTCCTGGAGGAAGAGGGCTTCATGGACCGCGTGGAGGAGGCGTTCGGGCAGCTGCTCTCGGCCTCGCGCGAGATGCCGGCGCTGCACTGGGCGGTCGGCCTGCCGGCGCGGCGCGAGGGCGCGGGCAAGAAGCTTCGCAACGTGCTGCGCGTCATTTGCGCGGGCGAAGTGCGGCTCGAATATGCCAAGCAGCTGCTGCCGACCTATAACGTCTTCGACGAGCGCCGGCACTTCGAGCCGGGCCCCGACGTGGCACGCGTGCTGCGCATCCGCGACGCGCGCGTGGGATTCCTGATCTGCGAGGACGGCTGGAACGACGAGGGCGAGGACTACCTCGTCAATCCCTTCGACCGCATGCGCGATGCCGCGCCCGACCTCGTGGTGTCGATCAACGCGAGTCCCTCGAACATCGGCAAGCGCGAGCAGCGGCACCGCATCTTCGGCGCGGCCAGCCGCCGCAACGGGCTGCCGATCCTCTACGTCAACCAGGTGGGCGGGCACGACCAGCTGGTGTATGACGGGGCCTCGTTCGCCGTCGAGCCGCAGGCCGGCGTGGTGTACGAGGCGCACCGCTTCGCGGAGGACCTGCGCACCCTGCGCTTCGAGGACGGCCGCTTTCTCACGCCGGCCGGCGAAGCACCGCCGCCTGTGCCGCCGCAAGGCCTGCCGACGCTGGAGTTCTACCGCCAGCAGATCGTGCTGGGCCTGCGCGACTATGCGCGGCGCTGCGGCTTCCGGCAGGCGGTGGTCGGCTCGTCCGGCGGCATTGATTCGGCGCTGACGCTCGCGCTGGCGGTCGAGGCGCTGGGCGCGCAGAACGTCGTCGCCATCACCATGCCGTCGCGCTTTTCCTCGGCGGGCTCGGTGGACGATTCCGAAAGGCTGTGCCGCAACCTCGGCGTGCCGCTCAAGGCGCATGCCATCGCGGGCGTCGTTTCGCAGTTCGAGCAAGGCTTCGAGACGGCCTTCGGCCAAGGGCTGCAAGGCGTGGCGCTGGAAAATCTGCAGGCGCGCGTGCGCGGCACGGTCCTCATGGGCTACTCCAACAGCTTCGGCCACCTGCTGCTGACCACGGGCAACAAGTCCGAGATCTCGGTCGGCTACTGCACGCTGTATGGCGACACCAACGGTGGCCTGGGCCTGATCGGCGACCTCTACAAGACCGAGGTCTTCGCGTTGTCGCGACACTTGAACGCACAGGCCGGACGCGAGCTCATCCCGCAGGCCATCCTCGACAAGGAACCCTCTGCCGAGCTGGCGCCGGGGCAGAAGGACGCCGACAGCCTGCCGCCGTATGACGTGCTCGACGAAGTCCTCAAGCTGCTGATCGAAGGCGAGCGGCTCGGGGCGGAGGAGTACGCGCAGGCGCGCAGCTTCGTCGACCGGCTGCGCGCCACGCCCGGGGGCGAGGCGCTGGTCGAGCGCATCCGCGGCATGGTCGCGCGCAACGAGTACAAGCGGCGGCAGTCGCCGCCCATCGTTCGGGTCAGGCCCCGGGCATTCGGCTCGGGCCGCCAGATGCCGATTGCGGCCCGCTGGAACTGAGGATGACAAGATGACAAGCACGAACAAGGCGCCCGATGTCGCCGTCTACATCGGACGCTTCCAGATCTTCCACAACGCCCAGCTGGCGCTGCTGCACCGCGCGCTCGCCGCCGCGCCCGAGTGCGTGGTGGTGCTCGGCTCGGCCTTCCAGGCGCGCACGCCGCGCAATCCCTTCACCTGGCAAGAGCGCGCCGAGATGATCCGCGTCGCGCTGCCGGAAGCGGAGCGCCAGCGGCTGAAGTTCCTGCCGGTGCGCGACCACTACGACTCCGCGCGATGGGTCGCGGCGGTGAAGCAGGGCCTGGCCCGGCTGCATCCCGGCCAGCCGTCGGTCGTGCTGGTCGGGCACCTGAAGGATGCGACCAGCAGCTACCTGCGCGACTTTCCCGGCTGGGCGCTCGACGACGCCGGGCGCCGCGGCGACATCCATGCGAGCGCGCTGCGCGACGCCTATTTCGGGGCGGCCCACGATGGTTCGCTGGAGCCGGCCTTGGCATCCCTCGCCGGCCAGGCGCCGGAGAGCACGCTGCAGTTCCTGCGCGCCTGGGCCCGCCTGCCGCCTTATGCGGTGCTGGCGCAGGAATGGGAGAGCCTGCGCCGCGAGAAGGCGCTGTGGGCCGGCTCGCCGTACCCGCCGGTCTTCGTCACGGTCGATGCGGTCGTCCAGTGCGGGCGCCAGGTGCTGCTGATCCGGCGCGGCCGCTCGCCTGGCAAGGGTTTGTTCGCGGTGCCGGGCGGTTTTCTCGAGCCGCGCGAGACCGTGTGGCAGTCGGCCTTGCGCGAGCTGGAAGAGGAAACCGGCCTGCGCCTTCTGGACAGCGACATCGAAGCCGCCTTCAAGGCGGTGCAGGTGTTCGACCACCCCGACCGCAGCCAGCGCGGCCGCGTCATCACCCACGCGCACTGGTTCGACCTGGGCCCGCGCCGCCCGCCCGAACTGACCGCCGGCGACGACGCCGCGGACGCCCGGTGGGTGCCCATCGACCAGCTGGCCGGCATGGAGGACCAGTTCCATGACGACCACTTCCACATCCTCGATTTCTTCTTCGGGTTGACCGCGGACAACGCGCAGGGCGGTACCGCATGAAAGACCAGGAGCGATACCGCGGCTGCCTCCTCGGGCTCGCCTGCGGCGATGCGGTGGGCACGACCGTCGAGTTCATGCCGCGCGGAACTTTCGAGCCCGTCACCGGCATGGCTGGCGGCGGCCCATTCAGGCTGGAGCCGGGCGAATGGACCGACGACACCTCGATGGCGCTGTGCCTGGCAACGAGCCTGGTCTGGCGGCGCGGCTTCGATGCCGTCGACCAGATGAACCGCTACTGCAACTGGCGCAGCGTCGGCTACCTGAGCAGCAACGGCGAGTGCTTCGACATCGGCATCACGGTGGCCACGGCGCTGGACCGCTACCTCGTGACCCGCGATCCGTTCGCTGGCGACCCCGACCCCAGGACGGCCGGCAACGGCGCGCTGATGCGGCTCGCACCGGTCCCGATGTACTTTCGCGCCAGCGCGGACCACACCTTCCGGTTTGCCGGCGAAAGCACGCGAACCACGCATGGCGCGCGCGAAGCCATCGATTGCTCGCAGCTCTTTGCGCTGCAACTGCGGGCAGCGTTGATGGGCGCAAGCAAGGAGCACATTCTTGCAACCGCAGTCCCCGAACCCCTGTCCGACAAGGTCGCAGCCATCGCGTCGGGTGGCTACGTCGGCAAGCCGCGCGAGGCCATCAAGGGATCGGGATACTGTGTCGATTCGCTCGAGGCGGCCCTTTGGTGCTTCTTCGGCACCGGGTCGTTCGAGGATGCCGTGCTGGCCGCGGCCAACCTGGGAGACGATGCCGACACCACGGCCGCGATCTGCGGGCAGCTGGCCGGTGCGCACTACGGCGCGTCTTCCATTCCGCCAGCCTGGCTCGAGCGATTGGCCCTGCGCGGCGACATCGAAGGCCTCGCCGATCAACTGCTGGAAGGCGCCGGGCCGTCCTGAGCCGGCCCCGCAGGGCCACTGTCTGCATCCACATGCACTGAAGTGCGCCCCATCGCTCGACATTTGGCGGCCCCGGCCGAGCGTGAATCTCCGCTTTTCACTTCGTGTGGTTTCCCCCAGCGTGGAAATCGCTTTGAAGATGCAACATCGTGCAGCCCTGGCGCGCCGGGGCTCGGGCGGATGAATCTTCATCTGCAGTTTATTTCCAGTCTGGAGACCACGATGGCCGTCAAAAGATCAGGCGCTTCCAAAGCCGCCACTTTCTGCTGCATTGCAGCACTCGTCACGGCCTGCGGAGGCAGCGGTGGCCCTCGCGGCTTTCCCATCGTGGGCGTTCCGCCGGACACCGGCGCACCGCCAGCGCAGAAGCTGGCCTGCGACGACAGCATGAAGACCCGCTTCGCGCCCGATGCGTCGACCACGGTGCTGCTGGTCAAGGCCTTCAAGAAAGGGGAGGCGCTGCTGCTGACGGGCGCCGCATCGCCGAGCACGCCCATCGCGCAGAACGACCTGTGCTTCGTCAAGCTCAATGTCGGCCCGGGCAACCCGGGCGTGGCCGGCGCGCCCTCCACCTCGCCAGGCATCGGCATCGAGATCTGGCTGCCCACGGCGGCCAACTGGAACAGGCGCATCCATGTGAAGGGCGGCGGCGGCTGGGCCGGCGGCACCCATGGAATCCTCACCGGCATCACGCCGGTCTCCGGCAGCGCCGGTTCGGCCAGCGACACCGCGGGCGTGGAGGGTGCCGTTTCCGCCACCACAGACACCGGCCATGCCATCAGCAACGGCTCCTTCGCGATGAACCCCGACGGCACCGTCAACACGATTTTGTGGAAGGACTTCTCGGAGCGCGGCATCCACGAGATGGCCGTCAAGACCAAGGCGCTGGCCAAGGCCTACTACGGCGAAGACGCGAAGTACGCCTACTGGAACGGCTTCTCGACAGGAGGGCGGCAGGGGCTCAAGGAGGCCCAGGCCAACCCCGCCGACTTCGACGGCATCCTGGCCGGCGCGCCCGCCAACAACTGGACCCGGTTCATCACGACCGAGCTCTATCCGCAGATCGTGGTCCAGCGCGACCTGGGCGGCGTGGCGATCACGGCGGACCAGCACACCACGGTCTCGAATGCCGCGATCAACGCCTGCGACATGGTCGGCGGCGTTCACCTGGGCTATGTGCCGGACCCTGCCGCCTGCCGCTACGACCCGACCATCGACGCGGCCGTGATCTGCACCGCCGATGGCGGCAGCAACGCCACCGCAGGCTGCGTGAGCCCGGCCCAGGCGCTCGCGTTCAACAAGTTCTGGTACGGCCAGACGGCCGACGGCTCGGTGCCCAGCCCCGCGGCCGACAACGGCTTCGCGGCCGCCACTGCGCCTGCGCAGAAGTGGTACGGACTGGCGCGCGGCGCCAGCCTCATGGGCCTGGCCGGCGCCACGCCATTCCCCATCTCCAGCGACATGGTCGCGCTCGAACTGCAGGATCCGACGATCGCGACGCCCAGCTTCCTCAACGCCACCGGCAATGGCGCCGACCGCTGGAAATCGCTCACGTACGCGCAGCTCGCCAACGCCTGGGACCGCGGCGTGGCGCTGCAAGGCGCGTTCGCCAACATCAACACCGACAGCGCCGACCTGAGCGCGTTCCGCGACCGCAAGGGCAAGCTGATCTCCTATCACGGCCTGGCCGACACCTTGATCCCGCCGCAAGGCACGATCAACTACTACAGCCGCGTCGCCGCGCAGATGGGCGGCGTGGCGGCCACGCAGGGCTTCTACCGGCTCTACCTCGTTCCCGGCATGGGCCACGGCTTCAGCAACGGCACGTCGAATGCCAATGCGAATCCTCCGCTGCCGACCAACGCGCAGCTCTACGAACTGCTGACCGCCTGGGTGGAAAAGGGCATCGAGCCGCCGGCGCGCGTGGAAGTGGCGACGGTGGCCAGCGCCAGCTTTCCGGCCGTGAAGTCGCGCCCGCTGTGCCTCTATCCGCTCAAGGCGAACCACACCTCGGGCGACCCCAACCTGGCCGCGAGCTACAGCTGCTCCTGAGTTGCCCCGTCTCCCCGGGCATTGCGGTTAGCATATTCGGCTGCATACGGCCGGGGCGAGAATCAATGCGGATACTGCTGGTGGAAGACGACAAGGTGCTGGCCGACGCGCTCTCGCGCGCGCTGGTGCAGTCCGCCCACGCGGTGGACATCGTCTCCACCGGCGAAGAGGCCGACCATGCGCTCGCGCTCGGCATCTACGACCTGGCGATCCTCGACATCGGCCTGCCCAAGCTCAGCGGGCTGGACGTGCTGCGGCGGCTGCGCGCCCGCAAGTCCACCATGCCGGTGCTGATGCTGACCGCCTTCGACACCCTGCAGGACCGCGTGCGCGGGCTCGACCTGGGCGCCGACGACTACCTGGCCAAGCCCTTCGACCTGCCGGAGCTGGAAGCACGCGTGCGCGCGCTGCTGCGCCGAAGCACCAATTCCACGCCGTACCTCGAGCACGGCCTGCTGCGCTTCGACACGGTGGGCCGGCGCGTGTTCTACGACAAGAAGCCGCTGGACCTGTCGCCGCGCGAGCTCGCCGTGCTGGAGCTGCTGATGATGCGCGAGGGTCGCGTAGTGGGCAAGGAGCAGATGGTCAACCATCTCTACGGATGGGGCGACGAGGTCGGCGACAACGCGATCGAGGTCAACGTCTACCGGCTGCGCAAGAAGCTCGAGCCGCTCGGATGCGAGATCCGCACCGTGCGCGGCATGGGCTACCTGATGGACCGCGGCGATGCGCAAACCTGAGCCCAGGCTGCAGCGCAAGCTGCTGGCCTGGCTGCTCGGTCCGCTGGCCGTGCTGCTGGTGCTGGACACCGGCGCCGCCTACTGGAACTCGCTGCGTTTTTCCAACCTCGCCTACGACCGCGCGCTGTACGAGATCGGGCGCGAGATCGTGCTGCACGTGAAGCTCGACGGCCTGCAGCCGCGGCTCGACCTGTCCGAGGCCGCGGGCAACATCCTGCTGCTCGACCAGGACGACCTGCTCTTCTACCGCGTGGCCAGCGAGGACGGCAAGGCGCTGGGCGGCGATGAAGAAATGCCGCCGCCGCGCCCCGGCGACCCCGCCAGGCCGCGCTTCTACCGCGACACGGTGCGGGGCGAGCCGGTGCGGATGCTGGTGGCCTCGATGCCCATCGGCGGCAACCCCGAGGCGCCGATGGTGCAGGTGCAGGTGGCCGAAACGCTGCACAAGCGCACCCATCTTGCGTGGGAGATGCTGGCCAACGTGGTGGTGCCGCAGCTGCTGCTGATCGTGATGGCCACGGCGGTGGTCTGGTTCGGCATCTCGCGCGGGCTCGAGCCGCTGCAGCGGCTGCGCCGCGCGGTGTCGGACCGCTCGCACCTGGACCTGAGCCCGATCGACATCCACGACGTGCCGGGCGAGGTGCGGCCGCTGGTGGACGAGGTCAACGAGCTGATGGCGCGGCTCGGCCGCACCTTCGATTTCCAGAACCGCTTCGTGGCCGACGCCGCGCACCAGCTGAAGACGCCCGTGAGCGGCCTGAAGGCGCAGATCGAACTGGCGCTGCGCGAGAGCGACCCCGAGCGCGTGCGCCATTCGCTTGCGCAGCTCTACATCAGCGCCGACCGGCTCTCGCGGCTGGTGCGCCAGCTGCTTTCGCTCGCGCGCAACGAGCCCGGCGCGCTCGACGCCATGCAGCTGCAGCCGCTGGACCTGAACGCCTACGCGCTGGAGGTCAGCATGGACTGGGTGCCGCAGGCGCTCAAGCGCGACATCGACCTGGGTTTCGAAGGCGCCGAGCATCCGCTGGTGATCAACGCCGACCGCGACCGGCTGCGCGAGCTCATCAACAACCTGATCGACAACGCGGTGCGCTACAGCCAGGCGGGCGGCCGCGTGACCGTGCAGGTGGGCCAGAGCGACAGCGACCAGTGCCGCCTGGCCATCAGCGATGACGGTCCCAGCGTGCCGGTGGAGGAGCGCGCGCGCATCTTCGAGCGCTTCCACCGCCTGCTCGGCACGCAGGAGGACGGCAGCGGCCTGGGCCTGGCGATCGTCAGCGAGATCGCCACGCTGCACGGCGCGCGCATCACGCTGGAAGAAGACATCGACGGCGTGGGCAACACCTTCAGCGTCTTCTTCCCGCTGCGCCAAGCCTGAACAGTGCCGCCCAGGCCGGCCCTGTAAGCTGGCTGACAGCTGGGGGACATGTGGCTGACAGCCAGCCGGCAGAAAGGTGACAGCGCCGGCCCGTAGCCTCGAACACGTCGGAACCGCCGTGGTTCCGCGTCCACTTCGAGGAGACACCCCCCATGTCGTTTTTGACCAGTCCGGATTTCTGGATTGCCCTGTCGCAGATCATCCTGATCAACATCGTCCTGAGCGGCGACAACGCCGTCGTCATCGCGATGGCTTCCCGCTCGCTGCCGCCTGCCCAGCAGAAGAAGGCGATCCTGTTCGGCAGCATGGGCGCCATCGTGCTGCGCGTGGTGCTGACCTTCTTTGCGGTCTACCTGCTGACGCTGCCCTACCTCAAGCTGGTGGGCGCCGCGCTGCTGTTCTGGATCGGCATCGGCCTGCTCAAGGGCGATGACGGCGAAGAGAACCTGGAAGGCCATTCGAGCCTGGCTGCGGCCATCAAGACCATCGTGGTCGCCGACCTGGTCATGAGCCTGGACAACGTCGTCGGCGTTGCCGCCGCGGCCAAGGGCAACGTGCCGCTGCTGGTGTTCGGCCTCGTGATCAGCATTCCGCTGATCATCTTCGGCAGCACGCTGATCCTCAAGCTGATGGACCGCTTCCCGATCATCATCACGCTCGGTGCCGCCCTGCTGGGCTGGGTGGCCGGCGAAATGGCGATGTCGGATCCGTCGATCGCCGGCTGGGCCGCGAGCCAGCATGCGCTGCACACGATCGTGCCCGCGATCGGCGCCATCTCCGTCGTGGCGATCGGCAAGTGGCTGACCAGCCGGCAACAGCAGCCGGAACCCGCCAACCAGTCGGCCTGAAGCAGGTGTCGGCGTGAGACGGCGCATTCTGGTCCCCATCGACCCGACCGAGCCGGCCCGCACGCGCGCGGCCATCGAGCAGGTCGTGCGCATCTGCCGGCAGGAGCCGGCGGCTGTGCGGCTCTTGCGGGTGCAACCCGTGGTCTCCGGCCACGTCGCGATGTTCTTCGACCCGCAGGAGCTGCGCGAGCTGCAGCAGAGCGCGGGCGCCGAGGAACTGCAGTTCGCGCAGAACCTGCTCGCGATGTCGGGCGTGTCCTGCAGCAGCACCGTGGCGATCGGCCGCAGCGCCGAGACCATCGTTGCGGCGGCCCGCGACTTCGGCTGCGACCGCATCGTCTTCGGGCGCGACGAGCCCAGCCTTGCGGGGCGCATCTTCGGCTCGCTCGCGCAGCAGGTGCGCCAGCTGCTCGGCGCGAGCGGCGACCTGCAGGTCATCGGCTCCTGACGCATGGCGGCGGCGGCGCCGCGCGCGCCGCCGTCACGTCAGGATGCGTCTTTCTTCGCCATCCTGGTCCAGCGCAGGTCGGTGTGCCGGCCGGCGTATTCGCGGTCGATCTCGTCGATCAGGACATCGGCGTTCTTCGGGTCGACCGCCGCCAGGATCGCATCGATCTTGGCTTCCATGCGGTCGTCGCCTTCCTTGGACTGCGGCGAGCCGACATAGAGCAGGAAGGCCAGGCCGCCGATCTGCCACAGCAGCTGCAGGAACTCCGACTGCCAGTTCTCCAGCGTGTCCCTCGACATCTGGATCAGGTAGCCCGACACCTCCGGCGGCACGCCGAAGTGCTTCTGCTCGTCCACATAGGCGAACCAGCCGAAGACCCAGTGGCCCACCAGCGACACCAGGAAGAAGCCGAGCGTGACCCAGCCATAGCCATACAGTTTCCAGATGGATTTCTTCATGCTTTGCTTTCTGTTGGTTGAGCGCCTTCCTGGGGGGCGCCCCCGTGGCCGCGCCGTGCGCGCTCGCTGCGGGTGCGGTCGAGCGCGGCATGGCTTCTCTTGGCGGCCGCTTCGCATTTCTCGTGCAGCTCGGCCAGCTCCTTGTCAGTGAGCTTCTCGATGCCCATGAACTCGTCGCCGGCGTTCGATGACCGGATCAGCTCGTCGAGCTTGGTCTGAAGTGCCGCCCCGTCGCGGTTCTGCGTGTTCTGGATCAGGAACACCATCAGGAAGGTGACGATGGTGGTGCCGGTGTTGATGGTCAGCTGCCAGTTCTCGGAAAAATGGAAGAAGGGCCCCGCCGCCGCCCAGGCAACGACCAGCGCGACACAGATCAGGAATGCAATCGGACTGCCGGCCGCGCGCGCCGTGGCATTGGCGAAGGATGCGAAGAACTTGTCCATGTCGCGCAGCCTGATGCGTTGCCAACTGCAGAGCGTCATCCAGCGCCGATAAAGAGAGTTTGAATTTTTCCCTTGCGCTTGTGAGACGGCAGCCGGCGAGTAGGAAAGTACCGACCCGCACTGGCGGCACTTGCTTGCGCGGGACCGGTTGCGGCTGCCGCTCAGATGGCGGGGTTCAGGCAATGGAGGTGATCCCATGCATGCAAGAGTCCGTTTCCTTGGCCACTCGGTGCACCAGATGCTGGTGGTGTTTCCGCTCGGGCTGCTCGCCACTGCGGTGGTGTTCGACATCATCTACCTGGCGGGACACAGCCAGGTCATGGCCGCCGTTTCATACTGGCTGATCGCGGCCGGCCTGGTGGGCGGCGTGCTCGCCGCGCCTTTCGGAACCCTCGACTGGCTGGCCATTCCTTCGGGCACCAGGGCCAAGCGCATCGGCGCCATGCACGGCGGGGGCAACGTGCTCGTCCTGCTGCTGTTCGTTGCGAGCTTTCTGCTGCGCGACCGCGACTATGCGCCGCAACTGGGCCAGATGGCCTGGTCCTTCGCAGGCGCGGCCCTTGCCATGGTCACGGCCTGGCTCGGCGGAGAGCTGGTGGACCGGCTGGGCATCGGTGTCGACGAAGACGCCGGCATGAACGCTTCGAGCTCGCTGCACAAGCGGCACGTGATCGCGGGCAAGTAGGCTTTCGCGCTGCGCGCCGGCCTCAGGCCCGGCGAAGCGCGGGCACCGGGCGCACGAACTCGGGCCGGAAGCAGCGCTGGCTGCCGTCGGGAAATTCGATCGTCACGGAGACCGCATCGGCGGCCGTGACGCATCCGACCCCATAGCGCGGCACGCGCACCGACGCTCCCCGGGCAAAAGCGGCGGCGTGCTGCGGCGGGTCTGCTTCTTCCTTTGCTGCCGCGTCTCGCGCAGCCGCGCGGCGCTCGCGCTCGTGGCGGGCCAGCCGCACGCAGTTGTCGCAGGCGCCGCAGCGCTGCGCGAGCGCATCGCTTCCAAGGCCCGACAGAAGCACCTGCCAGCGGCACAGGCCGGTCGTCGCATAGAAGGTCATGCGTTCCAGCGCCTCGCGGTCCTGCTCGCGCTTCTCGCGGTGTTCGTCCAGAAGCGCATCGAGTTCGGCGTCTTCGAGGGGCGGCTTCCCGCGCCAGTGCAGCCGTCCCTCGCGGTCGCGCGCCACCCGGTCTTGCTGCCGCAGCAGGCTCAGCAGCACGCGAAGCTTGCCGCGCGGCAGGCGCGCGCGCTGCTGGAGCTGCGCCTCGCTCCAGCCCGGTGCCGCGGCTGCGTTCGGCATCGGCAGCAGCTGCTGCTGCAGCGCACGCAGTTCGGCCAACTCGGGCAGCCAGCCGGCCAGGAAGAACTGCTGCACGGCGCGGTCGCGCCGCAGGTACAGAAGAATGCAGTCGGCGCGCTCGCCGTCGCGGCCGGCGCGGCCCGACTCCTGGTAGTAGGCATCGAGGCTGGAGGGCATCTGGTAGTGCAGCACGAAGCGGATGTCCGGTTTGTCGACCCCCATGCCGAAGGCATTGGTGGCCACCATCACGCGCAGCTTGCCCGCCATGAACGCGTCCTGTGCGGCGCGCCGTTCGCCGGCGCGCCGCCGGCCGTGGTACAGGCCCGCGGACTCGCCGGCGGCCGCCAGTTCGGCGAAGAACGCCTCGGCCGCCTTCACCGTGGCGGTGTAGACGATGCCGCTGCCCTTGAGGCCCGCCACCAGCGCGAGCGCGCGCCGCAGCTTGTCTTCCTCGCGCATCGCCGGCTCGACCGCGTAGTGCAGGTTGGGCCGGTACGCGCCGGTGTCGACGAGGCCGGCGCGCGGAATGCCGAGCTTCTCCATGATCTCCCCGGCCACTTCGCCGTTTGCCGTGGCCGTGAGCGCCAGCACCACCGGATGGTTCAGCGCGCGCACCGCCGCGCCCAGCTCGAGGTAGGCGGGCCGGAAGTCGTGCCCCCACTGCGAGATGCAATGCGCCTCGTCGACCACGAGCAAGGAGGTCGGGTGCCGCTGGAGCAGCGCGAGGAAATCGGCGTCGGCCAGGCGCTCCGGCGTGCTGAAGATCACGCGCGCCGAACCGTCGGCAATGGCGGCCTGTGCGTCGTCGATCTCCTGTGCGGTGCACTGGCTGTTGAGCTGCACGGCGCTCACGCCCGTCGCGTTCAGCTTCTCGCACTGGTCCTTCATGAGCGCGATCAGCGGCGAGACCACCACCGTCTGCCCCGGCGCGAGCACCGCGGGCACCTGGTAGCACAGCGATTTTCCGGCGCCCGTGGGCATGACGGCGAGCGTCGATTCGCCGCCGACCACGCGATCGATCACGCGGCGCTGCCCGGGCCGCAGCCGCCGATGGCCGAACACCTCGTGCAGCACGCGGTCAACGGGTGCTTCAGAGGCGGCGCGGGTGCGTTGCTTGCGGACGGCGGCCCGCGTCGTCGGCTTCGCTTTCTTCGGCGGTGGCTTCTGGTGGTGCTCTGGCATGCGTGAGCGCCAATCTGCCCGCCGGGCGAACGCCGCCCTGTGGGCGCACATCCATGCGCCGCGTCGGCCGGGTCTTAGAAGTCGATGCTGGCCGAGAGGCTCAGCGTGCGCGGCGAACCGACGAACAGGTAGCCCGCGGCCGACGTGCCCCAGTAGTCCTTGTCGAACAGGTTCTCCACGTTCATGCGGAAGGTGACGGGCTTGCCGCCGAGCCGCGTCGCATAGCGCGCGCCGGCATTGAAACGATTCCAGCCGGGGATGTGCAGGGTGTTGGCAGGATCGACGGCGGTCTTGCCCGTGTGGATCATGCGGCCCGTGAGCGTCAGGCCCGGAAGGAACAGCATGTCCCATTCCGCGCCCAGGTTCAACTGCCAGTCCGGCACGCCGATCGCCTTCCTGCCTTCCAGCGCACTCGTGGTCGCCTTGGTGATGATCGCGGCCGATCGCAATGGGTTTTCCCACGGTGCTCCTGCACTAGCGTCACCGCGCGCTCACGCACCTCGGGTGAGAACTTCTTCGACTTCTTCATGGCTCAATCCTCTCCCGAGAGCTTTGAGCCCCACAATCCGGGGCGATTCAAAGAGAGTCAAGGATGGCTTGAGAGGACACGCCTGGGTGCGTGTTGGTATTCAGGCGAGGTCCGCATCTGGTATGGAGAGCGCCAGAAATCGGGTCCTGCCACAGCGGATTGCTTCAGCACTGATCGTACTAACGACGCCATGAGCCCTGGGGCATCTCGAAAGGCCACGCTCACTTTGGACGCAGGTCCGAACCTCGAACAAGCAATTTTCACCAATAGGGTGTTTCAGCGCTTGCTGAAATTAGCTTTGCCGATGAAATTTCTTGACATTTTCACCAAAAAGGCTACTTTCAGCGAATGTTGAAAGCGATCGAGTCGATGAAAGAGGTAGCTTGCCAAGCTGCGGACGCCCTCCGAACGCTGCTCGAACAGGTGTCAGCGATCCAACTGCTGGACATTGAGCACGGGACCCGGGATCCCCACTTCGGGATCAATATCGTGGCGCACATCGACGTGTCGGGCGCGCGGCGTGTCCTGGTTTGCGAAGTGAAGTCGAGTGGGCAGCCGCGCCATGTTCGAATGGCATTGCTTCAGTTGCGCCATTACATCGCTCATCAGGCACCAGACGCCACGCCGGTTTTTATCGCACCGTATCTGACCCCGGAAGCCCAAGCACTCTGTCGCGAGCAGGAAGTCGGGTTTCTCGATTTCGAGGGCAATGCCCGCTTAGTCTTTGACGGCATCTTCATCGAGCGCCAAGTTGCCAGCAAGCCAGTTGCCGAGCGGCGGGAGCTCAAATCGCTGTTCAAGCCGAAGTCAGCACAGGTGCTGCGCGCAATGCTTCGTGATCCCAACCGAGCGTGGCGCGTCACGGAGCTCGCTCAGGTCGCCGATGTCAGCTTGGGCCATGTGAGCAATGTGCGCACCGGCCTGCTCGATCGTGAGTGGGCGCAAATATCCGACGAAGGCATGCACTTGTCTGAGCCCGACGCGCTTTTGGACGAGTGGCGCGACGCCTACGAACCACCGGCTGGCCCGCGAATGAACTTCTACACGACCTTGCACGGTGGTCCGTTGGAGGCGGCTGCGCGGCGGGTTTTGCATGCGGATCGCGAAGCCGGTCGGGCGATATTGGCGTCTTTCTCTGCAGCGCAGTGGCTCGCCCCATATGGCCGCACGGGAATGCAGTATTTCTACGCGGACGATGCGGGCCTTGAACATTTGCTCGCGGGCCTGAAGCTGTCGTCGACTTCGAAAGGCGAGAACGTGACTGTGACTGTGCTCAAGGACCTCGGTGTCTTCCGCGATACAGTGGAGCCAGCACCTGGCGTCATCTGCACCAGCCCGGTCCAGACGTACCTCGATCTCGCTGCGGCCGGGGAGCGAGGGCGGGAAGCAGCCGAGCATCTACGAAAAGAATGGCTGACATGGCCGAAATGACGCAGGGCGAGCCACAGTCCGCCGCCGACTACGACGACCGCACGACAGCGGCCGTCAAAACGGTGCTTGTCGAGATTGGTCAGATCCTTGGGAGCTTCAAGGGCAAGTTCGCCATCGTCGGCGGCGCTGTACCGTGGTTGCTGCTCGATAACCAAGACATGCCGCACGTCGGCACGCTGGATGTGGATCTCGGCCTGGACGCAGGCGCACTAGGCGACGGCGAATATGCCATGCTCATTGAGGCGTTACAGGGCCACGGCTATGAGCAGCGCCGCGAACTCCGACGCTTTCAGCTCGTTCGCGAAGTTCCTACCCAGGACGGCGGTACTCCGATTGACGTCATTGTCGACTTCCTGATGCCCCGTAACGCCGAGATCGTCAAGAACGTGCCGCCTCTGATCAGCGACTTTGCAGTGCAAAGAGCGGACGGTGCCGATCTGGCCCTTCACTTCTATCGGTTGGTGGCGATCACCGGTTCGATGCCGGCTGGCGGGACGAACCGCGTCGAGATCGCCGTCTGCTCGATCCCAGCGCTTCTGGCAATGAAGGGTCATGCAATCGAAGGACGCTACAAACAGAAGGACGCCTACGACATCTATTACTGCGTCCGCAACTACCCGGGAGGCCCAGAGGCGCTCGCCGAGGAGTGCCGCCCGTTGCTCGGTCATGCCAGCGGCGCGGAGGGGTACGGCTTCATTGCGGGTAAGTTCGACACCGTCGAGGGCTTTGGGCCGACATGTGTACGTCGCTTCGTCGAAGAAACGGATGTCCTCGGAGATCGCAGTCCGGAGCAGTGGCAGCAGGATGCTTTCGGTCAGGTCGACGCCTGGCTGCGCGCACTCGGGTTGAGGGAGGCGGCCCCATGACTCACCAACGTTCAGCATCTTCGATGCACTGTCTGCCTGGGGCGAGACGCTACCAGGTTGGCAACATTTCGTTCTGAGCGGGCTCGTGGCGGCGGAGGTGGAATTGCCCGATGAAGCCCTCGATGAGGTTCTTTCCGAGTACCGGATCGATCAGCACCTGGCCGACCCAGATGCAATGCACGTGGACCAAGGCATGACATTGCCGCGGTTTGGGGCAGGCGTGCCGACATTCGCTATGGCTAGTAAGTTGGCCGTGATGTCGTCGGTATCCGAAGTCGATGCACTCGCCGCCAGCGGGCGGGGCTACAGCGAGCAGCTGATCGAGCGCAACCCGCGCCAGACGCGCTCGTCCTCCCTGACCTGGCCGATTCGCCAGGCACCGTCTGGCGAATCTCCGGCACTGCCGCCGGGACATGCTGCGCTGGCGTCTGATGGGCCGTCGCTCGCCGGCGCCGATTCTGCCGGCGCTCCCGGACCGCGACCGTTGGAAGACCTTGCGCGATGTGCACGCTGCCTGGTCCGCCTACGTTCTCCGGCAAGATCATGGCCGCGAACTAACGCACCTGCTGGAACGCCGAGCAGCTGCAGAGCGAACTGGAGAAGACGCGGCGCATGCTGGAGACGCGCGGCGCCCTCGGCGGCAAGGACCAGGCGGGGGACACGGCCGGGCCATAGAAAAAGTCCTGCGGAATTCTTTTCGGCGCCGAATCCTTTTGGCCCTGGAGTGGCCTCCATGCAAGGGTCAACAATCACCGGAGCCCGCACCATGTTTCATCTCAAGCGCAACCTCCCGTCATGGGAGCGCGCAGTTCGGCTGTGTCTCGGCGTCATCGCCGCCCTCGGCGCTTTCTACTTCCTGCCCGCCGGGACGCTTCGCATGCTGGGGTTCGGCACCGCGGGAATGCTCGCGGCCACGGCCATCGTCGGGTTCTGTCCCGCCTGCGCAATGCTCGGCCGGAAGGCCGCGGACCCGGCCCGATGATCGGCGCGTCCGCCGCGCTGATCGAAGCCGCCTGCGCCGGGGACGAGCGGGCGCTGTCGCAATTGCTGCGCGCCTGCCAACCCGACCTCCGGCGATTCGCGCGCCGCACCTGCTCGAACAGCGAGGACGCCGAGGATGCGGTGCAGGTGGCGCTGTGGCAGCTGCACCGCAAGATCGGCACGCTCGGCACCGTGGCGGCCTTTGCCAGCTGGCTGTTCCGCATCGTCGAGCGCGAGTGCTACCGGATCTTCAAGCGCGGTGCCGCCAAGGCGCCCCTTCCAGCGCCGTTGGCAGAGGAACTGGCCGCGCCACCGATTCCCACGGACCTGCGCCTCGACCTTGCGAAAGCGATTGCCGCGCTGCCGGAGGCCTATCGCGTCGCGCTGATCCTGCGCGATGTGGAGGAACTGACCGCCCCCGAAGTCGCGGCAAGCCTGGGCCTGAGCGTGCAGGCCGTGAAGAGCCGGCTGCATCGCGCCCGCGCGATGGTGCGCGAGAACCTGATGAACGGCGGTTACTGGGAGCGGGATGGCGAATCGAGGCCGGGTCCGCGGGCGGACATCGGGTAGCCCTCTTTTTTCACTCGTCCAACGCCGGGTCCTTGCGCGTGCGCGTCAGCAGGCTGCGCACCGAAGATTCGAGCTCGCGCAGCTGGAGCGCAATGCCGTGCAGCTGCTCGGCAAGAGTCGTGAATCCGGCGGGGTCCTCCGTCCTGGCGGCGGCCGGGCTCGCCGGCCGGTGCGAAGCCTCCGGGCTCACGGCGTGCATCAAGGCGGCGACGCTGGCGGCGGCACCGCCGGCTGCACGGCGAAGCGTGTCGATGGCCTGGTCGACCTGCACGTCGCGCCTTGCCATGGCATCTGCCACGCTGCCGCGCCAATCTTCCAGCGCGCGAGGCTCCTTGCCGAACAGGTTGTCGATCTCCTTCATACCCCGATTTTGTCGGAGAACGGGGTTCAGATCACGCATGGCCGTCGGCGGCTCTCGAGCAGCCTTGGCTTAGGATGCGCCGATGCCTCTTTCGCAACTTCCGGCGGATCGCCCCGAAGGGTGCCTTTCTTCATGAGGCCGGCCGGCCCCGTCGCAAGACTGCTCTGGCGCGCGCTGGCGCTGGTGTTCGTCGCCCTCGGCCTGATCGGCGCCTTTCTTCCCGTTCTGCCGACGGTGCCGTTCCTGCTCGCGGCCGCCTGGGCTGCCGGGCGCGGCTGGCCCGCGCTCGAAGACTGGCTGCTCGGGCACCCCCGCTATGGCAAGCACATCCGCCAGTGGCGCCAACGCGGAGCGGTGCCGCGCCGCGCGAAATGGACCGCGACGGCCATGATGGCGCTGAGCTCGGCCGTGCTGCTGGCCGCCGCCGCACCCATCGCCGTGAAGATCGGCGCGCCGGTGCTCATGGCGGCGGTCGCGATCTGGCTGTGGAGCCGGCCCGAAGACTGATCGTCAGACGATCTCGGCCGGACCGGTGAGCACGCGCTGGTACTTGCCCATCGCCTCGGGCTCCACGCCGAGCCAGCGCGCCACCTGATCGAGCGTGGCGCCCCTGCGCAACTGGCGCAGCGCAAAGGTGTGGCGCAGCAGGAAGGAGCCGCCGCCGGCGGCCTCGATGCCCGCATCCTGCAGCACCTGCTTGGCGGCAACGTACTGCGCCTCCTTGCTCCAGGGCTTGCCGGAGCGCGTGGCCGGGAACAGGAACTCGCCCGCGATCAACAGCTCGGCGCGTACCTTGAGCCAGTGCTGCAGCAGTTCGCCGGCCCAGGGAGCGACCGGTGCCTCGCGCGCCGGCGAATTGCCGTTGCCCGGCACCGCCACCTTCCAGGGCCGATCGCGCCGGCCGGCCATCTGCGATGTGGGCGCATCGAGCCGCAGCAGGCGGACGTCTCCGGGCGTGAGCCCCGCGCCCAGCTGCAGGGCAACGGCCGTGCGGTTGCGCAGCGCCTGCCAGCTCAGCGCGGCCTGGGCATGCCGGTCGCCTGCCGCGCCGGGACGTGGCCGGGCGCTCGAGAGAAAGACGATGAGATGCCGGGCCTCGGAGACCGAGAGGAATTCCGGCAGCGGATCGGCCCGCACCGAATCCGCATAGCGAATCTCCGGCTGCGTTGCGATCCAGTCCGCGGCGGCGGTGTTGACGGGAACGTCGTGCGTCTGTGCATGGTGGCGCAGCACCCGGTCGATCAGCCGAAGCAGGCGCAGCGCATAGCGCGGCGACAGCGACAGGTCGTCGCTTTTCATGCCGAAGCGCGCCTGCTGGAACGCCGACAGGTCGCCCTTGTCCAGCGACGCAAGCGTCACCGCGGGCGACTGGCCGAGGCACCAGGCCGTGAAACTGCCCCACATGTCGCGATAGACCGCGATGGAAGAGGGCTGCCGCAAGGCGCCGTTTTCTTGCTGCGCGGCCAGCCAGCTGGCAAACGCCGCCTGATGCGATTCACCGGAGGGTTCGGAGAAGAGGGGAAGCGACGGCATAGGAAATACGCTAACGGCAGGTGTTTCTTTGATGAGCGAAAGGACGGCCGGGCACGGAATGGAGTTCTGATTGAAGGAACGGATTGCCGTTAGTGTATTTGCTTGTCGGATCTCACGGCACTCCCTCGGCGACGCAGCAAATACCACGCAGCCGGAACCACCAGCATGCTCAAGAGCGGCGCGGTGACCATGCCGCCCACCATGGGCGCGGCAATGCGCGTCATCACTTCCGAGCCGGTGCCGCTGCCAAGGAGGATGGGCAGCAGGCCCGCCATGACGACGGCCACCGTCATGGCCTTGGGCCGCACGCGCAGCACGGCGCCTTCGCGGATGGCGGTGCGCAGGGTCTGGTCGTCCATCGGCTCGCCGGCGGCCAGGCGCCGCGCCAGCGCGTTCTTCAGGTAGACCAGCATCACCACGCCAAACTCGGCCGCCACGCCGGCCAGCGCAATGAAGCCCACCGCCGTGGCGACGGAGACCGAGTGGCCCATGGCCCAGACCAGCCAGAAACCGCCGATCAGCGAGAACGGCACGGCCGCCATCACCAGCGCCGCGTCGCCGAACGACCTGAACAGCAAGTAGAGCAGCACGAAGATGACCGCCAGCGTCGCCGGCACGACCAGCTTCAGCCGCTCGGTTGCGCGCTCCAGGTATTCGAACTGCCCGGACCATGACACCGCGTAGCCCGCGGGCATCTTCACGGCGCGGCCGACAGCTGCCTGCATGTCGGTGACGGCGGAGCGCAGGTCGCGCCCGCGCACGTCCACATAGACCCAGCCCGACAGCCGCGCGTTCTCGCTGCGCAGCATCGGCGGACCGTCCTCGATGCGGATGTTGGCGACATCGCCCAGCAGCAGTTGCGCGCCCCTGGCCGTGACGAAGGGCAGCTGCCGCAGGCGCTCGAGCGAGTCGCGGACCTCGCGCGGATAGCGCAGGTTGATCGGATAGCGCTCGCGCCCCTGGATGACTTCGCCCACGTTGTCGCCGCCGATGGCCGTGGACACCACGGCCTGCACGTCCGCCACCGAGAGGCCATGGCGCGCTGCCGCGAGCCGGTCGACATCGACATCGATGTAGCGCCCGCCGGTGAGCCGCTCAGCCAGGGCCGACGACACGCCGGGAACGCCCTTGACCGCGGCTTCGATCTGGGTGGTCAGCGCATCGATGGTGGCCAGATCCGCCCCGGCCACCTTGATGCCGACGGGGCTCTTGATGCCCGTGGCCAGCATGTCGATGCGGTTGCGGATCGGCGGCACCCACACGTTGCTGAGGCCCGGCACCTTGACGGCGCGGTCCAGTTCCTCGACCAGCCTGTCGGCCGTCATGCCCGCGCGCCATTGCGCCCGAGGCTTGAACTGGATGGTGGTCTCGAACATCTCGAGCGGCGCTGGATCGGTGGCCGTGTCCGCGCGTCCCGCCTTGCCGAACACGCGCTCGACCTCGGGCACCGTCTTGATCAGCCGGTCGGTCTGCTGCAGCAGCTGGGACGCCTTCGACACCGAAAGCCCGGGCAGCGCCGACGGCATGTAGAGCAGGTCGCCTTCGTCCAGCGGCGGCATGAACTCGCCGCCGAGCCGCATCATCGGCACCGCGGTGAGGGCCAGCAGCACGGCGGCAACGAAGAGCGTTCCCTTGGGAAAGCGCAGCACCAGCTCCAGCGCGGGCCGGTAGGCCGCCATGAGCAAGCGGTTCACCGGGTTGGCGGCTTCATGCGGAATCCGCCCGCGGACCAGGTAGCCCATGAGCACCGGGATCAGCGTGACCGACAGGCCCGCCGCGGCCGCCATGGCGTAGGTCTTGGTGAAGGCCAGCGGCGAGAACAGCCGCCCCTCCTGCGCCTCGAGCGAGAACACCGGCACGAAGGACAGTGTGATCACCAGCAGCGAGAAGAACAGCGCCGGCCCCACCTCGACGGACGCATCGGCCACCAGCCGCCAGCGCTCGGCCACCGCGGGCGGCCGGCCCTGCGCGGCCTCGAAGGCCTCGATGTGCTTGTGCACGTTCTCCACCATGACGATCGCGCCGTCCACCATCGCGCCGATGGCAATCGCGATGCCGCCCAGCGACATGATGTTGGCGTTGACCCCTTGCCAGTGCATGACCACGAACGCGGCCAGCACGCCGATGGGCAGCGCCACCACAGCGACCAGCGCCGAGCGCAGGTGGAACAGGAACACCGCGCAGACCAGCGCCACCACGACGAACTCCTCGACGAGCTTGGAGCGAAGGTTCTCCACCGCGCGGTCGATCAGCAGCGACCGGTCGTAGGTGGGCACGATCTCCACGCCCGGCGGCAGGCCCGGCTTGAGCGCCTCGAGCTTCGCCTTGACGGCCTCGATGGTCGTGCGCGCGTTCTTGCCCGAGCGCATGACGACCACGCCGCCGGCCACTTCGCCTTCGCCGTCCAGCTCGGCGATGCCGCGGCGCATCTCGGGGCCGATCCGCACGGTGGCCACGTCGCGCAGCAGCACCGGCGTGGCGCCCGTCACTGCGAGCGGGATGGTCCGGAAATCATCGAGCGAGCGCAGGTAGCCGCGCGAGCGCACCATGTACTCCGCCTCGGCAAGCTCCACCACCGAGCCGCCCGAGGCCTGGTTGCCCTTCTGCAGGGCCTCCACCACTGCCGCCTGCGTGATGCCGAGCGCGCGCATGCGGTCGGGGTCGAGCACCACCTGGTACTGCCGCACCATGCCGCCGATGCTGGCCACCTCGGCCACGTCGGGCACGGTCTTGAGCTCGAACTTGAGGAACCAGTCGTTGAGCGCGCGCAGCTGCCCGATGTCGCGCGTGCCCGTGCGGTCGACCAGCGCGTACTCGTAGACCCAGCCCACGCCCGTCGCGTCGGGGCCGAGCGATGCGCTCGCGCCCGCGGGAAGCCTGGCCTGCACCTGGTTGAGGTACTCCACCACGCGCGAGCGCGCCCAGTACGGATCGGTCTTGTCGTCGAACAGCACATAGACGAACGAGTCGCCGAAGAAGGAATAGCCGCGCACGGTTTTGGCGCCGGACACGCTGAGCATGGTGGTGGTGAGCGGATAGGTGACCAGGTCCTCGACCACCTGGGGTGCCTTTCCGGGGTAGGGCGTGCGGATGATGACCTGCGTGTCCGAGAGATCGGGCAGGGCATCGAGCGGCGTATGCGCCACCGACCAACCTCCCGCGGCCACCAGGAACAGGGTCGCGATCAGCACCAGGAAGCGGTTGCCGACCGACCAGCGGATCAGGGCGGCGATCATTTCGTGGCGCCCGATTGCAGTCGCTGGATGGAGACCAGCTCGTAGCCCATGGCGCCGCCTTCCCTGAACTCGAAGCGCACCGGGTCGCCCGGCTTGATCTCGGGGAATGCGCTGGGCGCGGCCTTGCCGAAGCCCATCGTCATCGCGGGCCACTGGAGCGTCGCGACCGGCCCATGCGAAATGGTGATGCCGTCGGGCGCCACGCTCTCGACCTTGCCTTCGGCCTGGTGAGTCACCACGGCCGGTGCCGGGGCGCTTGCGCCCGGTGCGGCCGCGGGTGCCGCCATGTTGCCGAGCACCGAGCGCAGCCGCGCCTCCGAGTCGATCAGGAACTGGCCGCTGGCCACCACCTCTTCGCCCTCGGACAAGCCCGAGACGACCTCGGTGTCGTCGCCCAGGTCCGCGCCCGGCGACACGTCACGCGGCTCGAAGGCACCGTCGGCCTTGCGCACGATGACGACGGCGCGCCGGCCGGTGCGGATCACCGTCTCCGAAGGCACCACCAGCCGGTTGCTCGCGGGCCCCGCCACCTGCAGCCGCAGCAGCATGCCGGGCGCGAGTTTTCCCTTGGTGTTGTCGACCTCGAAGCGGGCCTTCAAGGTGCGGGTGGCGGTGCTGATCTCGGGCAGGATCTCGTCGAGCGCACCGTCGAACGACTGCGATGCGTCGGCCTGCAGAACGGCCTTGGCCTTCTGCCCGCGCGCGAGGCCAAGCGCCTGCGCCTCCGGAATCTCGGCCACCGCCCAGACCTTCTGCAGGCCCGCGATGCGGAACAGCGTCATGCCGGGCGTGACCGCGACGCCTTCGCGCACGCCCAGCTCGGCCACCACGCCATCGACCGGCGCGGTGAGCACGTAGCGCGCCTGCGCTGTGCCGCTTTCCTCGCTGCGCCGGATGAGTTCGGCGGGAATCGACAGCGCCCGCATGCGGGCGCGGGCCGCCGCAACGAGATCGGGCGAAACGCCCGCGCGCCTGAGCGCAAGCCACTCGTTCTGCGGCCCGAGCCAATCGGGCGCGAAGAGGGTGGCCAGGGCCTGGCCCTTGCGCACGCGCTCCATCGGTGCGCGAACCGACAGGCGCTCGACGTAGCCGGCCACGCGGGTCTGCACCGCGGCATTGAGCCGTTCGTCGAACTGCACGGAACCGATGGCTTCGAACGAGGACGACGCGTCGGTGCGCCGCACCTTCGCATACCGGATGCCGAGGTTCTGCTGCGCGGCGGGGCTGATCTTCACGCCCTCGTCGCCAGCCGCACCGGTGGCGTTGTCGGCATACACGGGCACGAGTTGCATGTCCATGAACGGCGACTTGCCGGGCTTGTCGAAGCGCGGGCCGGGCACCATCGGGTCATGCCAGTAGAGGACCTTGCGGCCATCGGGCGTGGTGGTCGCGGCCATTGATGCATCTACAGTCTGGCCCGTCTTGCGGCCCAGGTAGAAGGCACCGGCGGCGAGCAGCAGGGCGGCCAGCAGCGATACGCCCGCGGTGAGTTTTCGGTTCATTGCGCCACCTCTGCAGTGAGCGGCCGGAAGGCCAGTTGGATGCGGGCCCGCGTGAGATCGCGCTGCAGCGCCAGCAGCTTGCGCTGCGCTTCGAGCTCGGCATGCCGCGCCTCGAACGGCGCAGCGAGGCTCGCCTGGTTGGAACGGTAGGCCGCCATCGCGGCGGCCGTCCTCTGGCCGGCGGGAACGACGACGCCGGCGCGATAGCGTTCGATGCGCTGCCGCAGACGCTCGGCATCGCTCGCGAGTGCGCGGTATTCAGCGCCGGCCGCGCGGGTGGCCTCGGCCAGATCGGCTTCGGCCTTCTCGACGAGCGCGAGCCTCGCGGCGGTGTCGCGGTCCTGCCGTTCGCCAGGTGCCACCGGCAGCGGAATGCTCACGCCGACCGACACCATGTCGGAATAGCCGCTGCGCTGGCCGTAGGCGAGCTCCCAGGTCCAGTTGGGCTTGCGGTTGGAGGCGGTGACCGCCGCCGCCTGCCGGGCCATGTCGACGTCGCGCTGCAGCGCGGCCACCGTGGCGTGCCCGGTCACATAGGCTTCTTCGGCGGGCACGGGAAGCTCGCCGACGGGCGTCAGCTCGTCGGGCTGCACGCCCACCCAGCGTTCGAGCGCCACGCGCGCGGCGTTCTGCTGCTGCCGGATGTCCGCCGTCTCGTCTTCCGAGACGCCTCTTGCACCTGCCATTGCCAGCGCCTCCTGGCTGCTGCCGGCGGCCGACGACAGGCGCGCACGCGAAGCTTCCAGCTCTTCATGCGCGTGGTGTTCCGCCAGCACGGCGAGCTTCAGGCTTTCGCCGGCGTAGAAGGCGTCCAGGTATGCGAGCGCGGTCTGCAGGCGGGTCTCGGCCGCGGCCACCTGCGCCTGCACTCTTTCGCGTCCGACCGCCGCATCGGCAGCGGCCTGGCGCGCCGCGCGCTTGTCGGCGGACAGCCATTCCTGGCTGATGCCGATGCGCTTCATCGTCATCGGTTCGCGCGCGGTGTGGAAGCGGTCCGGCCCGGTCGCGGGCAGGTTGTCGATGTCCACGCGCAGCACGGGATCGGGAAGCTGGGCCGCGGCCTGCGCCGCTTCGGTGGCGCTCCGCACCCCGGCGCGGGCGGCGCGTGCCGTCTCGGAGCGCCGGGCGGCCAGCTCCAGCGCGGCGTCGAGCGACAGGGGCGCGGCCGTCGCAAGGCACGGCAGCAGCACAACCGCCAAGGCGGTTGCGCGGGAAAAGAAAATGGACATGACAACTCCGCGGACGAACGAGGCAATCGCTGGCAAGCGGACGCGCCGCACCAGCACCGGTCAGTCGACGGAGGGGTCAGACGCGAAGTCTGAGCGTCGCAAGAAAAACAGGATCAGGCGGCGGATGCTGCCGCTCGGGCAGTGCCTGGCGCGGGAGCGGCTCGGCCAGCGCTGCCAGCACCAGCGGCACGGCCAATACCTGCACGATGGCAGGCAGCGAAGGCGTGGCGGCCTTCACCGGTTCGAACGACAGCGACATGTCGGCGGCATGCTGGTGGCACAGCAGGGGCTGGGCGGTGTCCATGCCCTCGCAAGGCTCGCCCGGCGCCATCGCCATCCCGGCCGTCGATGCCGTGTCCGCTGCCCCGGGACAGACATAGCTTGCCAGCGCCAGTTGCGAGAACAGCAGCGACAGGACCACGAGGAACGCGGTCGTGCAATGTCGGGGGAGGCGATAGCCGCGCATGGCCGCTCAGTGTATCGCCAGCCACGGCACGTTCCGCGGCCCTCGATCAAAGGGGTCATGGAAAGAACGGACTGTCGGGCTTGGCCGCTCGCCGATAAGATTTTCGAACGGCAACGTCGCCGCGGCCCTTCAGCAAGCACCGACATGAACACAGCGCCCGCAGCCATTCGTCGTTCGAGGTTTGCAGCGCTGTCCTGGCGGCGGCACGGCTTTGGCGCCGCGCTGCTTCTCGCAATGCTCTGGCATGCCGGTGCGCGGGCGATGCCTGCGGACTCCGCGCCGGATGCGCCGCAGGCGAGCACCTTTGCCGACGGGCTGGAGTCGCCCTGGGGCATGGAGTTCATGCCCGATGGCCATCTGCTCGTCACCGAACGACCAGGCAGGCTGCGCATGATCAGCGCCGATGGGCGCGAGATCTCTTCCATCGACGGCGTTCCGCGCGTGGACCATCGCGATCACGGGGGCCTGCTGGACGTCGCCATCGATCCGGCCTTTGCCTCGAACCGCCTCGTGTACCTGAGCTACACCAAAGCCGGCCGCGGGCTGCACGCCGACCGCAACGGCTTGGCGGTGGCACGCGCCCGCCTGAGCGACGACGGATCGCGCATCGATGAATTCAAGGTGCTGTTTCGCCAGACGCCGGGCGCGGTGAACGGGCAGAACCTCGGCGGGCGGCTCGCGCTTTCCGCCGACGGCCATCTCTTCGTCACCATCGGCGACCGCCATGCGCCGCAGGACCGCATGCGCGCCCAGGCGCTCGCCTACTACCAGGGCAAGACCGTGCGCATCCGCACCGATGGCACCGTGCCCGACGACAACCCCTTCGTCGCACGCCAGGGCGCGCGCCCGGAAATATGGAGCCGCGGGCATCGCAATCCGCAGGGCGCATTCGTCCATCCCCGGACCGGGCAGCTCTGGGTTGCCGAGCACGGGCCGCAGGGCGGCGACGAGATCAACATCGTGCGCAAGGGCCTGAACTACGGCTGGCCGGTGGTGACCTTCGGCTGCGAGTACGACACCTGCGCCAAGATCGGCGAGGGAACATCGAAGCGCGGCATGGAAGCGCCGCTGGCCTTCTGGACAACGCCGAAGATCGCACCGAGCAACCTCATCCTCTACACCGGCGACCAGTTTCCCGCGTGGAAGGGAAACGTCTTCGTGGGCACATTGGCCGGCAAGGCCGTATGGCGATTCGAGCTCGCGGGCGAGGACAGCGCACCGCGCGTGGTTCGGCGCGAAGCCCTGTTCTCCGAACTGGGCGAGCGCATCCGCAACTTGAGGCAAGGGCCCGATGGCAGCCTCTACCTGCTCACGGATGGTGCCAAGGCGCGCATCGTGCGCGTGGCGCGGGCAGACTCGATGCTGTAGCAGGTGGCGTTCTTCTCGATCTTCGTTCGCCCCGCAAAAAAATTGCCGAATCGCACCGGGCCTGTAACCCGGGCTTCGCACGCCGCGAACTAGCAAGGGACTGCGCATTGGGCGCGGTTGCAATTTCTCAATCAATCTTCTGGAGTTCATCCATGATCAATCGTTCTTTCGCGATCACCGCTCTTGCACTGGGTGCCCTTGCCGCGGGCTCTGCCATGGCGCAAGACAAACCGATGGCCGACAAGACGGCCGCCATGGAAAAGTGCTACGGCGTCTCGATGGCCGGCAAGAACGACTGCGCCGCCGGCCCCGGCACCACCTGCGCGGGCACCTCCAAGGTCGACTACCAGGGCAACTCGTGGAAGAACGTTCCGGCCGGCACCTGCACCACCATCAAGACACCCAAGGGCATGGGTTCGCTGATCCCGATCAAGTCCTGACCGCTGCACTGCGCACGCTGCCATGTCCGACACCCTCGCGGCCGGCCTCGGCCTCAAGCCGGAGCACTACGAGGCCGCGCTCGGCGCGCGTGCCGAGGGCCTGTGGTTCGAGGTGCACCCCGAGAACTACATGGTGGCGGGCGGCCCGCGCATCGGATGGCTCGATGCGATCCGCGCGCGCCATCCGGTGTCGCTGCATGGCGTCTCGCTCTCGCTCGCAGGCGAGGCAGCGCCCGATGCGGCGCATCTCCAGCGGCTGGCGGCGCTCGCCCGGCGCATCCAGCCTGCGCTGATCTCCGAGCACCTCGCGTGGTCCACATGGAACGGCCAGTACTTTCCGGACCTGCTGCCTTTTCCGCGCAGCACCGCCGCGCTGCATCGCATCGCCGGCAACATCGCGCGCACGCAGGACGCGCTGGGCATGGCGATGGCCATCGAGAACCCGTCCCACTACCTGCACATCGACGGGCATGAATGGGACGAGATCGATTTTCTTGCCGAGCTGTCACGCCGCACCGGCTGCAGGCTGCTGCTCGACATCAACAACGTGTACGTCTCCGCATGCAACCTGGGCTTCTCGGCCGCGGACTGGATCGACCGCTTTCCGCAGGCGCCGGTCGGCGAGATCCACCTTGCGGGCCACAGCGCCGACCCCACCCTCGGCGATGCACTGCTGATCGATTCGCACGATGCGCCCATCGCACCGGAGGTCTGGCAGCTGTACCGGCGCTTCGTCGATCGCGCCGGCGCCCGGCCCACGCTGATCGAGCGCGACGGCAACGTGCCGGCCTTCGGGGAGCTCATGGCGGAGCAGCAACAAGCCGCGGCCGTGCTGCAGCGTGCCGCGCAGGAGGCCATCGCATGAACACGCCGCGCGATCAGTTCCAGCAGGCCTTTGCGCAGGCCCTGTTCGCTCCTTCGGAAGCCGCGCACCCTGCAGTGCGGGCGCTCGCCATGCAGCCCGCCTTCGCGGTGTACCGCAACACCGTGATGAAGGCCTGCATCGATGCGCTGCAGGCCAACTTCCCGACCGTTGCGCAGCTGGTGGGCGAGGAATGGTTTCGCGCCGCCGCCGCACTCTATGTAGCGGCCGATCCGCCGAGCGACGGGCGCCTGCTGCACTACGGCACTGGCTTCCCCGGTTTCCTGCGCGGCTTCGAGCCGGCCGCCGAGCTCGTCTACCTGCCCGGCGTCGCGCAGCTCGACACGCTCTGGCGCGAAGCCCATGCCGCGCACAACGCACCAGCCGCCGACGCCGCATGGATCGCCCGCCGCACGCCGCAGCAGATGGCGGCCCTGGTCCTTGCGCCGCATCCGGCAGCGCGCTGGGCCTGGTTCGACGAGCAACCGGTCTACAGCATCTGGGAGCGCCATCGCCGGCCGAGCGCGGTTGGCGACGAACTGGCCTGGCGAGGCGAGGGCGCTTTGCTGACGCGGCCCGCCGACACGGTGAATTGGCAAGGGATCACCCAGGCCGGCTGCGCCTTCCTCGACGCCTGCGCCAGCGGCGCAAGCCTTGCCGAAGCGGCGGAGCGCGCGCTGGCGGCCGACCCGGCGGCAGACATCTCGGCCATGTTCGCGGCCCTGTTGCGCGCCGGTGCATTCGCCGGCACTTCGGCTTCGCCTGCATCCAACGAAAGAGCACCATGAGCACCCACCTTCAGGCTCCCGCATCGATCGAAAACAGCAATCGCCGCGGTCTTCGCGCGCACTGGAACGCAGTGGCCGAACGCCTCACGCGCATCGTGGCCCACGACGCACTGGCACTGGCCACGCGCGTGGCCGTGGCGGCCATCTTCTTCTACTCGGGCCGCACCAAGGTCGAGGGTTTTCTCACGCTGACCGACAGCGCCTACGAGCTGTTCCGCACCGAATACAAATTGCCCTTCGTGCCGCCCGAGATTGCCGCGCACCTGGCGGCCTACTCGGAGCACCTGTTCCCGCTGCTGCTGGTGCTGGGCCTCTTCACGCGCTTGTCGGCGCTGGCCCTGCTGGGCATGACGCTGGTGATCCAGGTGTTCGTCTATCCGGATGCATGGCCGACGCACCTCTCGTGGGCTGCGCTGCTGCTGTACCTGGCGGGCCGCGGCGCGGGCCGCCTCTCGCTGGACCACGCGCTGCGCATTCGCTGACCGGCCGGCGCGCGGCCCGCGGGCTTCCACCCTGTTGAATCGGGCGCGGCTTGCCTATATTGGGCTGCCATGCCTTCCACCTGGTTTCTCGACACGCCACCTGCGGGCCAGCTGCTGGACGCAGGCGCCGTCGCGCACCTGCTCGACGCGGGCAGCGAGGAGGCGCCCGCGCTCCACATGCTCGACTTCATCAACCACGTGGTGCCGGTCGAATACATCTCGCTCGTGGAGTACATCGACGGCGTTCCGTCGCAGGTCGAAGGGCATGCGATGGGCCGGTGCGACAACATCACGGCCGAGTGCTTCTCCCTCTACAAGAAGCGGTTCCGGCTGGCGGACGACATGACCCGCCTGGCCGCGCGCATGGGTGGAGAGGCGCTGGCCCACGCACCCGTGACCGCCTTGCTGTATGACGCGGCGGACATCCCCGACCCGGCGTGGCGCGAGCAGATCTTCGTCGGCCGGCAATTGACGGGGCGGTTGAGCTTTCTCTACTCGCCCGTGCCGCGCACGATCTTTGCGATCAACCTGTACCGCAACCGGCAGAACGGCCAGTTCGCGCAAGCGGATGTTGCGCAACTGCTCGGCCTTGCGCCCCTGTTGAAGCGCGCGCATCGCAATGCGCTGTTCGCGCAGCTCGCATCGCCCGATACGCCGCTGCGCGTGGCGGGCATCGAGCGCACGCTGCAGCGCACGGCACCGCAACTGTCGCCGCGCGAGCGCGAGGTCTGCGCGCGCATCGCCTGCGGGATCGGCGCCGACGGCATCGCCGCCGACCTGGGCATTGCCGCATCGAGCGTGACGACGCTGCGCAAGCGCGCCTACCTGAAGCTCGCGATCCACGGACGCCAGCAGCTCCTGCGCTTCATTCACTAGGGCCGACCCGGAGCCTTTTGTACCCTTCCGCAGGGACAGACGAAAGCCGCGCGAATTCCTACATTGCCTGGACTCTGGGAGACAGGCATGTGGGTTCGAAACTGCTGGTACGTCATTGCGTGGGATCACGAGATTTCCGACAACGCGCTGTTCACGCGCACGGTGCTCGAGGAGCCGATCCTGGTCTATAGAACCGAGGGCGGCGAGCTCGTGGCGATGCAGGACCGCTGCTGCCACCGGCATGCGCCGCTGTCGCGCGGACGCAGGGAAGGCGACTGCGTGCGCTGCGGCTACCACGGCCTCAAGTTCGCCGCCGACGGCGTTTGCGTGGAGGCACCGGGGCTGGCCAGCATTCCCGTGAAGGCGCGCGTGCGGACCTACCCGGTGGTCTCGCACAACAAGTGGATCTTCGTGTGGATGGGTGATCCGTCGCTCGCGGATCGCGCGCTGCTGCCGGACAACTTCTCGTGCGACCACCCCGACTGGCGCTACAGGCCCGGCTATGTCCACTACGACACGCCCTACCTGCTGGTCTGCGACAACCTGCTGGACTTCTCGCACCTGAGCTATGTGCATGAAGGCACGCTGGGCGGATCGACGGCCATCGCCCAGGCCGTGCCCAGGATCGAGAAGGTGCCGCGCGGCATCCGCGTGACGCGGCACGTGCCCGACGTGCCCCCGTCTCCCTTCTGGAAGTCGTTCCAGAGTTTCGAGAGCAACGTCGACCGCTACTTCATCTACGACTTCCTCCTGCCCGGCACCTTGCTGATGAAGTCGGGCGGCGCGCCGGTGGGGCAGGCCGAAGACGAGCAGCGCGGCGGCGTGCAGCTGCACAGTTGCCAGGCGCTCACGCCCGAGACCGCAACGACCACGCACTACTTCTTCCAGCAGTCGCACCGAAGCAGCATCGCGGACCCCGCGGTCACCGAGACCATCTACCGCGGCCTGGTCACCGCGTTCGAGGAAGACCGCGAAATGATCACCGCGCAGTACCTGAACATCGATCCCGAAGCGCGCATGCTGCCGCTCGCGATGGACGCCGCGCTGGTGCAGTACCGGCGGCTGCTGCAGGAAGAGGTCGAGCGCGAGCAGCGCGCCTCGCAGGCCGGCTGATGCGCCGCCCCACATCCAGAACAACTCCAGGAGACCCCGATGCGCCGCCACTTTCTCACCCTTGGCCTCACCCTGCTCGCCGCACTGCCGCTCGCGGGGCTCGCCCAAGGGAGCTTCCCGGGCAAGCCGATCCGCATCGTCGTCACGGCCCAGGCCGGCGGCGCCAACGACTTCGTCGCGCGCCTGATCGGCGAGCATGCCGCGAAGGCGCTGGGCCAGCCCTTCGTGGTCGACAACCGTGCCGGCGCCAACGGCGCGGTGGGCCTGGGCGAAGTGGCGCGGGCCGCGCCCGACGGCTACACGATCGCGGTCACGCTCGGCGATTCGCTCATCAACAACGTCGCGCTCTACAAGACGCTGCCCTACGACCCGCAGCGCGACTTCGTCTTCCTGACGCAGGTCGTGCGCAGCCCGGCCATCCTGTCGGCCAACCTCGAGCTCGGCGTGAAGGACATGGAAGGCTTCCGCAAGCTCGCGGCGCGGCCGGGCCAGCAACTCAGCTATGGCACCTGGGGACCGGGCGGGCTTGGCCACCTGGCGGGCGAGGCGCTCAACCGCAAGCTCGATGCGCACATGGTGCACGTGCCGCAGCGCGGCGAGGCGCCCGTCATGGCCGACCTGCTGAGCAACACCGTGAGCGTCGGCCTCACGTCGGCGGGCCTGGCGCGCCAGCATGTGCAGGCGGGCAAGGTCGTTCCGCTCGCGATCATGGGGCGCGAGCGCTCAGCCGTGCTGCCGCAGGTGCCCACGATGCGCGAACTGGGCTTCGACGATCCGCTGTTCGAGGCGGCGGTATGGATCGCGTTCGTCGCGCCCGCCAGGACGCCGCCCGCGGTGGTCAAGCGGCTGACGGTGGCGCTACGCAACGCCGCCGCCATGCCCGAGGTCCAGGCGCGGATGGCGGAGCGCGGGCTGGAGATGCTCAACACCACGCCCGAGCAGTTCACCGCGAACTACCGGCGCGACTTCGACGTGATCACCCGGCGCATGCGGGAGTTCGGCATCGAGGCGCAGTAGCCGCCGCAGCGGCATCGAAGTGCGCCGCGCCTGCCGCGCGGCACGGCGCCTGTCTGGCTCCTTTGCGAAGTCTTGAACGTCCTGGTTAGACCTCGGCGCTGAAAAGCGCGCCCGAAGAGGTGAATTCCTTTATAGTCAACCAATCAGTTCACCATTTTCGATCTTCCACTGGAACAAGACAATGAACACTGCTGCCTCAGCGCGTCCGGCCGACGCGCTCGACTCCAACTGGTCCCTCGTGGCCGCCGGCGCGCTGATGACCTGCGTGGCCATCGGCGTGCTGTTTTCGCTGGCCGTTTTCTTGGAGCCCATGAGCGCGGCCACCGGCTGGTCGCGCGCGGGCATTTCCAGCGCCATGACGCTGGCCTTCCTGAGCATGGGCGTGGCCGGCTTCGGCTGGGGCGCCTTGAGCGACCGCTACGGCCCGCGCGTGGTGGTGCTCGCGGGCACGGTGCTGCTCGGGCTTTCGACGGTGCTGGCCAGCCGCGCATCGACCCTGCTCGAATTCCAGCTCTTCTACGGCGTGATGATGGGCCTTGCGGCCGGCAGCTTCTTCGCGCCGGTGATCGCCACTGCCGCGTCGTGGTTCGACAGGCACCGCAGCCTGGCCGTCTCGCTGGTGTCGGCTGGCATGGGCGTGGCGCCCATGACCATCTCGCCGCTGGCCGCATGGCTGGTCACGCATTACGACTGGCGCACCGCCCAGCTGATCATCGGCATCGGCGCGTGGGTCGTGCTGCTGCCCGCGGTCTGGCTCATTCGCGCGGCGCCGCGCACCGCCCACGCCGCTCCCGGAGGCGCAGCGCCAGCGCCGGAAATGAAGATCGGACAGGCGCTGCGCTCGCGCGCCTTCCTGGTGCTCGGCATCACGTTCTTCGCCTGCTGCGCGGCCCACTCGGGCCCGATCTTCCACACGGTCAGCTATGCCATCGGCTGCGGCCTGCCGACCTTCGCGGCCGTCACCATCTACAGCATGGAAGGGGCGGCGGGCCTCGGCGGGCGGCTGCTCTTCGGCGTGCTGGCGGACCGGCTGGGCGCCAAGCGGGTGCTCGTGGGCGGCCTGCTGATCCAGGCCTTTGCCGCCGCGAGCTACCTGCTGGTGAACCGTCTCGGCGGCTTCTATGCCGTGGCCATCGTCTTCGGCCTCGCCTATGGCGGCGTGATGCCGCTCTATGCGGTGCTGGCGCGGGACTACTTCGGTCCCCGCATCCTCGGCACGGTGCTGGGTGCGGCGTCGATGCTGTCCAGCCTGGGCATGGCGCTCGGCCCGGTGCTCGGCGGCTGGCTGTTCGACCGCTACGGCAGCTATGCCTGGATGTACATCGGCTCGATGGCCGTGGGGCTTGGCGCCGTGGCCATCGCGCTCACCTTCCCGCGGACCGGTGCTGCCGGCAAGGCGCCGCGGCTACAGCCGGCGGGCTGATTTCTCGGGCGTCGATCAGCGGCACCGCCGCCTCCAAGAAGCGGCGCAGCTACAGTGCTTGCTGGGTTGTATCCTGTAGGCTACAATCCGTTCATGGTCACGGTCATTGAAACCGATGAGTTCTCCGCCTGGCTCGAGGGGCTGAAGGACGGCATGACGCGCATCCGTCTGGTCCGACAAGCCGACCCAGCAGCGCGACATTGAACGAGCCAAGAAGTTGGCTCTGGAGTTGCGAAATGAGCAAGATCAAGACCCGTCCATTTGATATCGCCAACTACCTTGCCAGCGAGGAAGACATGGTGGAGTACCTGCGCCAGGTGATGGATGACAACGACCCCGCCGAATTTGCCGGGGCGCTGGGTGCCATTGCGCGCGCACGAGGCATGGCCCAGCTCGCCAAGGACACGGGCCTCTCCCGCGAGAGCCTGTACAAGAGCCTCTCGGGAGAAAGGGCACCCAGCAGCGATACCCTGTTCAAGGTCATCAACGCGCTGGGCTTCAAGCTGAAGATAGAGCCGGCGCATTCCTGACAGCGGCCGATTCAGTTCGCATTGGCCCGCGCCGTGGCCATCGCGCTCACGTTTCCGCGGACCCGCTGCATGACTCCTTTTGCAGGCCTGGATCGTCCTGGTTCCATCCACAGCACACAACGGAGCCAGGTCATCATGAGCATCATCAAGGACAAGAACATCGTCGTCACCGGCGGAAGCCGCGGCCTGGGGCTGGGGCTGGTCGAAGCGCTGGCCGCGCAAGGCGCCAGGGTGAAGCTGGTCGCGCGCGACGCCGGCGCGCTCGAGGCCGTGCGCGCGCGGCTGGGCGTGGCCACCGTCGCTGCCGACGTGACCGACGAGGCCGCGGCCCACCGCATCCTGGCCGAGGTCCGCCCCGACATCCTCGTGCTGAACGCCGGCACGCCGCCGCGCATGGGCCGGCTGGACCAGCTGAGCTGGGCCGACTTCAGCGCGGCCTGGGAGACCGACGTCAAGGCCGGGCTCTACTGGCTGCAGGCGGCGCTCAGGCTGCCGCTCGCGCCCGGCGCCCGCGTGCTGGTGGGATCGAGCGGCGCGGCGCGCAACGGCTCGCCACTCTCGGGCGGCTATGCCGGCGCCAAGCGCATGCTCTGGTTCATGGCCAAGTACGCCAACGGCATTTCGGAGCAGCAGAAGCTCGGGATCCGCTTCCAGGCGATCGTGCCGATGCAGATGATCGGCGGCACCGGCGTGGGCGACGCGGGGGCCGCCGCCTATGCGCGCGCCATGGGCGTGGCGCCCGGCGAGTTCCTCGCGCGCTTCGGTACGCCGATGCCGCCGCGCGCCTTCGGCGACAAGGTGGTTTCGATGCTGGAGGACCCGGCCTATGCCAAGGGCTTCGCCTTCGGCTTCGGCGGCGACTCGGGCATCACGGTGCTCGAGGAGGCGGCCTCGTGAGTGCAGCACAGGCGCCTTCGCCGAACCGCAGCGGCAAGCAGGCGCAGCTGGCGGCGCTCGCCGAGGCGCTGCGGCCCGAACTGCACCGCTACTGCGCGCGCCTGATGGGCTCGGTCATCGAAGGCGAGGACGTGGTGCAGGACACCTTCGAGCGCGCCTTCGCGGCCGTGCACGCCATGGACGAGGCGACGCCGCTTCGGCCCTGGCTGTTCCGCATCGCCCACAACCGCGCGCTCGATCTGCTGCGCGGCCGGACGATCCGCATGGCCGAGCCGATCGACGCGGCCAACGACCTGGCCGACACGGCCAATCCCGACCCGATGGAGATGCTGATGCGCCAGGAAGCTGTCAAGACCGCGGTGTCGCGCTTCGCGGAACTCCCCATCCACCAGCGCAGCGTGGTGATCCTGAAGGACCTGCTCGGCGAATCGCTGGCGGAGATCGCAGCGGTGCTCGACCTCACGGTCGACGCCGTGAAGGGCCACCTCGCGCGCGGGCGTGCGCGCCTGCGGGAGATCAACGCAGAGCCGCCGGGCCCGCCCGCACCACCGCCGCCGCCGTCCGCCGCGCTCGTGCGCTATGTCGCGCTCTTCAACCAGCGCGACTGGGACGGCCTGCGCGCGCTGCTGGCCGACGACGTGCGGCTGGTCCAGTCGGCGCATCCGGTGCGCGCCGGCCGCGCCGACGTCGGCATGTTCTTCACGCTCTACGCAAAGGTCGATGGCGTATGGCTTGCCCCGGCATGGCTCGAGGGCCGCGAGGTGATCGCGGTGTTCGACCGGCGCGGCGATCCGGAACCGGGCTACATCATGTGGCTCGAGTGGCAGGGCGGCCGCATCAGCCTGATCCGCGACTACCGCCACATCCGCTACGTCACGGCCGATGCGCGGCTGCAGCTGATGGTTTCCGTCTGAGTTTTCGGAGCCAGCGGCCGCCGGCATCGAAGCCGCGGCAGGCGCCCACGGCGATCGCACCGGTGACCGCGAGCATGGCCGCGGTATGAACGCCGACCGCCGCGAGCGCCAGCAAGAGCGAGTCCGACGCGCTGAACGCCGTCGCCGCCCCATCGCCCATGCACAGCGGGATCAGCGCCGGCACTAGCATCAGGCCGGCGCCGTGGGCGGTGGACACCATGAAGGACCAGAGCGCCATCCCCGCATGCCCGGCCGGTGCGCGCGCCGCGCTGGGCGTGCGGCCCCACAGGTGAAGCCCCGCGAAGACGATCACCAGCACGCCCGCCAGCACCTGCAGCAGCGCGCGGTCGAGCGACAGGCCGAAGGCCACCGCGCCGGCCAACAGCGCCACCGAGGCGGCATGGCCGAATGCGATCGGCAGCAGCGCCCGCAGGGCCTGCCTGCGGTCGCGCGAACGCAGGCCCCAGGCGGCCGCCCACATCCAGCCGCTGGCAGGGTTCAGCCCGTGCAGGGCACCGACGCCCGCGACTGCGAGCCACGGCCAGAGGCTTGCCATGATGGTGTGCCTGCCGATTCAGCGCGGTTCAGTCGGGCGCGTGGCAGCACGAACCCGCCGCGGCCGCCGGCTTTGCGGCCGGTGCCGGTTCGTAGCGGTCGTGGTGGCGCACCCAGTCCATCGCGTAGACGGGGTTGGGCTCGTCGCGGCCCTTGGGCGTGAGGTCGAGCAGGCTGTAGGTGCCCATCATTGCTTCGACGCCGCGCTCGTAGGTCGAGTAGGTGTGGAACACCTCGCCCGCATCGCCCTTGTAGAACACGCTGATGCCGGGCGCCTCCTGCGCCGGGAAGGGCCGCACGCCGTAGTTGTAGTAGACCTCGCCCTGGCCCTCGGCCCACTGCTGCGGCGTGAAGCTCACGTTGAAGTCGTAGTTGAAGTCGTTGCCGTGCGCGGAGACCCACCTGAACTCCCAGCCCATGCGCCGGCGGAAGCGCTCGATCTGGTCCAGCGGTGCACGCGAGACGACCAAGAGCGTGACGTGGCGGTTCTCCAGGTGCACCTTCATTCCGCCGAGGTGGTCGGACATGTAGGAACAGCTCGGGCAGCCCTGCTCCCAATCGGGGCCGAGCATGAAGTGCTGCACCAGCAATTGGCGGCGGCCTTCGAACAGGTCGGCCAACGCGCGCGGGCCCTCGGGCGTGTCGAAGACGTAGTTCTTCTCGACGCGAGTCCACGGCATCGCGCGGCGCTCGCGGGCGATCTCGTCGCGCAGGTGCGTGAGTTCCTTTTCGCGCGCCAGCAGCGCCTTGCGCCGGGCGAGCCACTGGTCCTTCGAGACGACGGGGTGGTTTGTCACGGTGCTCTTTTCGGCAATGGCGGTGTTCATGCGTTTCTCCTTGGGCTCGGTGAGCCGATGTGGGTTGGGTCCATGCGCGGCTCCACCCGCCTGGTGGCCGGCGCGCTCGTCTTCGGCAGCAAAGCCGAAAGGGGGTTGTCGCGGTGGGCCGCTCAGGCCCGGGCGGCTTTCGGGCGCCGCACGGCGCGGACCTTGCCGCTGCCGCCGCCACCGCAATAGAAGAGATCGGCGCCGTCGGACTCGAGCCCGCTCACGTTGGCGCCGCGCGGCATCTCCAGCCGCTCGAGCACGGCGCCGCTGTCGGGGTCGACGCGGCGCAGCTCGCTCTCGTCGCCTTCCCAGGTGGCGTGCCACAGCTCGCCGTCGACCCAGGTCACGCCGGTCACGAAGCGGTTGGACTCGATGGTGCGCAGCACCGCGCCGCTGACCGGGTCGATCTGGAGGATCTTGCGGTCGCGGTACTGCCCGATCCAGAGGCTGCCCTCGGCCCATGTCAGGCCCGAGTCGCCGCCGTGGCCGGGCGTGGGGATCGACGCCAGCACCTTGCCGCTGGCCGGATCGATCTTGTCGATGCGCGCCTCGGCAATTTGATAGAAGTAGGTGCCGTCGAAGGCGGTGCCGGCATCGCAGGCGCAGTCGAGGGTGCGCGTGGTCTCGCCGCTCGCGGGATCGAAGGCCACCAGCTGCGCGCCGGTGGCCGCCCAGACGCGCTCGCCGTCGTGGGTCACGCCGGCCACGCTGGCGGCGCCGGCGAAGGGGCCGTACTCGCGCACGATCTCGGCCGTGCGCGGCGCGGCTTCCGTCTTGTCTTTCTTGCTCGCTTTGCTGCTGTTCATCGCTGGCTCCTTGTTGGCGGGCTCCGGGTTCGGCGCCTTGGAGACAACTCTATTCAATCGGCAGCGCGGCGGGGAGTAACAAGATCGTCGTGAATCCCGCCAGCGGCGGCGCCAGCCAGCGCTGCGCCCGCGCCCGGCCGATGGCGCGCACCCGCCCCTCGGCCTCGAGCTCGGCCAGCGCGCGCTGCACCGTGCGCTGGCTCGCGTCCAGCGCCAGTGCCAGCGCCGAGGTCGACCATGCCGCGCCATCGGACAGCAGCGCCACCAGCGAAGCCTGTTCGCCGTCGATGGGCGGCGCAAGCACGACCACCTCGCGCGCATCGCGCGGCCTGAGCGCAAAGCCGCGCGCCGTGGCCTCGATGCCGGCCTCGGCCGCGACCAGCGCGCGCAGGCGGCCGATCTCGACCCGCAGGCGCGCGCGCAGCGTCTCGTCGGGATGGCGGGTGTTGAACGCGTAGGCGATCAGCGCCTCGCGGTCGACGTCGCCGGGCCAGGCCTCGGCGAGCGCACGCGCCAGCGCGAACAGCACCGGCCGGCGCGCCAGCGGCCGCCATGCGCCGCCGGCGCCCACGCCGCGGCGGCAGGCGTCGACCACCAGCGCGTCCGAGGCCCGCAGCGCCGCCACCTCGTCGAGCCGCAACTCCTCTTGCCCGCCGGCAAAGAGCCGCCGTGCCGCGGGACGGTCGAGCGCGGCCCGCGCCTCCGCCACCTCGGCCGAGAGCGCGGGCACGCGTGCGCGGTCGGCCGCCGCCTGCGCACGGGCCAGCGCCGCGCGCGCCGGGCCGACGTGCAGCGAGCGCAGCGCCAATTCCATGGCGGTCAGCTCGGCCACCGCCTCGAGCGCCGGCGGCAGGTCGCGCGCATCGAGCGGCGCCAGCGCGGCCCGGGCCGCCTCGAGCCGGCCGAGCAGCAGCTGCTGGCGCGCCGCGATGAGCCGCGCCTGCAGCGCGTTGGCACGGTCCGCGTGCGCTTCGAGCGTGGCCGCCGCCGCGGCCAGCGCGCGCGGCGAGCCGCCGAGCTCGCGCATGGCCATCGCCACCTCGGCCTCGGCCACCACGCAGCGCGCGCGCGCCAGTTCCTCGTGGGCGCCAAAGCCGCGCGCGGCGCGCCGCAGCAGTTCGCGCGCGCGCGGATGCTCGCCGAGCTGCGCCATCGCAATGCCGCGCAGGGCCAGCGCCGGCGGGTCGTCGCGCAGCGCGACCCGCTTGAGCGCGCCAAGCGCGTCGCCGGCGGCCAGGGCGCGGGCGGAGGCGGCAATCAGGGAATCCATGGGGCGAGGCTACACCGGCGCCAACACCGATCTCGGCCTGCAACAGGTCTTTCGAACGCTTGAGGGGATCGCGGTCCGGATATTTCTCCAACGTCAGCTTGACGTCCACGAAATCCATGGGATGCATGGTGTTCATGAGCGCCATCTCACCGGTCGTGGAGACCACATCTGCTGACCGTGGAGAGGCGAGGCCTCGCTTCCTTTCACTGCAAACAGACGATTTCAAAGAACATGGTGAAAGTCCATATAAGTCAACCGTTTAGATAGAAATCTCAAGGTAAGACACTGTGGTTTCTGACGGCCATTGGCTGGCCGTCTCCTCTCAATGAACCTGCTTTATGAAGCCTGACTTCACAAGGCATGCAATATTCGCCACTGTTTCTTTCTGATGCTTCTTCCTACAGTCGCCTCCAGCGCCGACCGGCGCCCCCACCCCACGAAGAAGAACGGACCCCACCATGAGCGCGCTCAATGTCAACGGCCGCGACCACACGGTCGACGCCGATCCCGGCACCCCCATCCTCTGGGCCCTGCGTGACACGCTGGGCATGACGGGCACCAAGTTCGGCTGCGGCGCGGCGCTGTGCGGCGCCTGCACGGTGCACCTGGACGGCCAAGCCATCCGCTCGTGCATCACGCCCATCTCGGCCGCAGAGGGCAAGAAGATCGTCACCATCGAGGCCGCAACGGACGGCAGCGACCCGGTCGGTGCCGCGGTGCATACCGCGTGGGTCAAGCACGACGTGGCGCAGTGCGGCTACTGCCAGAGCGGCCAGATCATGAGCGCCACGGCGTTCCTCAAGTCGCAGCCCCGGGGCAAGCAGCCCACGGCGGCCGAGATCGATGCCGCCATGGCCGGCAACATCTGCCGCTGCGGCACCTACGCCCGCATCCGCGCCGCGGTGGCCGATGCCGCCAAATCCCTGGCCTGAAGGAGCATCCGCCATGTTGCCCACTCACATCGATTCCACCGAACTGCCGCGCATCCTTCAGCGCCTGATGGCCGAAGCAAGCCAATCACAACCCGAGGACACCACCGCATTGCCGCGCCGCAGCTTCCTCAAGCTGGCTGGCGCCGGCGGCCTCGCGCTCGGCGCCTTTCCCCACATGGCCATGGCGCAGGCCACCGGCAAGCAAGCGGCGGCCAGCACCCTCAAGCCGACGCAGCAGCCTTCGGCTTTCGTGCAGATCGCGCCCAACGGCGAAGTCACCGTGACCCACAACCGCCTCGAATTCGGCCAGGGGGTGCAGACCGGCCTGCCGATGATCCTGGCCGAGGAGCTCGATGCCGACTGGAGCCTGGTGCGCAGCAAGAGCGGCACCAATGACGCCGCCTACCACGACCCGGTCTTCGGCATGCACCTGACCGGCGGCTCCAACTCGATCAAGAACAGCTTCACGCAGTACCGCGAGCTCGGCGCGCGCGCCCGCGCCATGCTGCTGTCGGCCGCGGCGGCGCGCTGGAACGTCGACGTATCCACGCTGCGCACGCAGGCCGGCACCGTGCTGGGCCCGAACGGCCGCAAGCTGGGCTACGGCGAACTGGCCGAGGCCGCCATGGCGCTGCCGGTGCCCGAGAAGGTCAGGCTGAAGGACCCCAAGGACTTCAAGCTCATCGGCCGACCGACCACGCGGCTGGATGCGCGCGCCAAGAGCAGCGGCCGGCAGGACTACGGCATCGACGTCAAGCATGCCGGCCAGCTCACGGCCGTGGTGGCGCATCCGCCGGTGTTCGGCGCGCGCCTGGCTTCGGTGGACGACAGCGCCGCGCGCGCCGTCAAGGGCGTGAAGGCCGTGCTGCGCGTGCCGCTGGACCGTGGCGCCGAGGGCGTGGCCGTGGTGGCCGACGGCTACTGGCCGGCCAAGCTGGGCCGCGACGCGCTCAAGCTGCAGTGGGATACGGCCGCCGTCGAAAAGGTCGACAGCGGCAGGCAACTGGTCCAGTACCGCGAACTGGCCAAACAGCCCGGCGCGCGCAAGTTCGACGCCGACATGGCGCCGCTGGCCAAGGCGCCGCGGCAGCTGGAAGCCGAGTTCGTGTTCCCCTACCTCGCCCATGCGCCGATGGAGCCGCTGAACTGCACTGTCCAGCTGTCGGGCGACAGCGCCGAGCTGTGGGTCGGCACCCAGTGCGCGGGGCTCGACGGTGCCGCGGCGGCGCGCGCGCTCGGCCTCAAGCCCGAGCAGGTGCGCGTGAACGTGCAGATGGCGGGCGGCGGCTTCGGCCGGCGCTTCGTGAGCACCAGCGACGTGATCGTGGAGGCCTGCGAGATCGCCAAGGCCGCGCGCGCCGCCGGGCTCAACGCGCCGGTGCGCCTGCTGTGGAGCCGCGAGGACGACATCAAGGGCGGCTACTACCGCCCCATGCACCTGCACCGCGCGCGCATCGGCTTCGACGAGCGCGGCAAGGTGCTGGCCTGGGACCACGTCATCGTGGGCCAGTCGATCACCGCCGGCTCCGTGTTCGAGCCCTTCCAGGTGAAGAACGGCATCGACGCCACGGCCACCGAGGGCATGCGCGATCCTTACCCGCTGCCGATGCGCCTGACCGTGCACCACCCCAAGGTCAACGTGCCGGTGCTGTGGTGGCGCAGCGTGGGCTCCACCCACACCGCCTTCGTGATGGAGACCCTGCTCGACGAGATCGCGCGCAGCACAAAGCAGGACCCGGTGGCCTACCGCATGCAGCTCTTCGGCGACAAGCACCCGCGCCACCGCGCCGCGCTGCAGCTCGCCGTCGACCGCAGCGGCTATGGCAAGAAGCAGCTGCCCGCCGGCCGCGCCTGGGGCGTGGCGGTGCACGAGTCCTTCGAGTCGGTGGTGGCCTATGTGGTGGAGGCTTCGGTGAAGGACGGCCAGCCGGTGCTGCACCGCGCCACCGCCGGCGTGCACTGCAACCTGGCCGTCAATCCGCGCAGCGTGGAAGCGCAGGTGCAGGGCGCCGCGGTCATGGGCCTGTCGATGTGCCTGCCGGGCGGCGCCATCACGCTGAAGGACGGCGAAGTGCAGCAGGGCAACTTCGGCGACTTCACCGTGCCGCGCATCACCGACATGCCCGAGTTCGCCGTGCACATCGTGCCGAGCGCGGAACCGCCCAAGGGCATCGGCGAGCCGGGCCTGCCGCCGCTGGCGCCGGCTTTTGCGAACGCGATCGCGCAACTGACGGGCAAGCCGCTGCGGCAGCTGCCGTTCGACCTGGCTGACACAAAACCGGCATGAGCCGCACCCCGACGCGCATGCACTGAGCCGGGCGGGCACGGAACGGTGTGCGCCCTAACGGCGCAGCGCCGGCGAAGCTTCGGCCTCCTCGATGTGCCCACCCAAAGCGGCATTCGGGCTCGGCTCCGCAGGCCGCCGAAGCGTTGCTTCCTGGGCCAGCCGCGTGGCGATCGCCTGTTCGACGGCCCGGCGCGGCGCAAGCTGTATGCGGCCGCACTGGGCGCAGCGATAAAGCCGCAGCGAAGGGAACAGGCGCATCCACAGCCGCCGCTGGAGCCGTTTCATGTGGGCAAAGCCGCACGTGCAACTTGAAAACAGGTTGTGCAAGACAAGCTCCAAAGGGTTCACGGCACCGAGCTTGTCTGTCGCTGGAACCTCTCAGCTCCAGGCAGCTACGTTGCGTAATTGTTTGTCTAAATTTCGCGCCATTGTGTTGAGATTGGTAACTGTTAACACTCCCACAAAGTGGTGAGTGGCTGCGCGGACCGTTGGGGTATGCCGATGCCTCCGGCATGGGATGCACGGGGCTCAGGGCGTGCTTTCCGGCCGCGGCACGCCCAGCTTGCGCAGCGTCCGGTGGAAGTTGCTGCGGTCGATGCCGGCCTCGCGCGCCGCATTGGCCACGTGCCCGCGGTGCCGCGCCAGCGCATCGGCGAGCCAGGCGCGCTGGAAGGCCTCGGTGGCTTCGCGCAGCGTGGCGCCGCCACTGGCAACGCCCGCGTGCTGGCCTGCCGGCGCCGGTGCAGGTGGCGCAGGCGACGCTGCCGGACCGCCGGCCGCCGCAGCCTCCAGCGCCAGGTGATGCGGCTCGATCGCCGTCCAGCGCGCGCCGCGGCGCTGCTCCCTGAAGGCGCGCAGCGACGCGCGGCTGATCACATGCTCCAGCTCGCGCACGTTGCCGGGCCAGCCGTGCGCGAGCAGGGCGGCCTTGGCGGCCGGCGACAGCCGCAGGTTGCGCGCGCCCAGGCGATGCTGGTTCTCTTCAAGGAAGCCGCCCGCGAGCGCCACCACGTCGCGCCCGCGCTCGCGCAGCGGCGGCACGACCAGCGGATAGACCGAGAGCCGGTGGTAGAGGTCGGCCCGGAAGCGGCCCTGCGCGATCGCCGCGGGCAGGTCGCGGTTGGTGGCCGCGATCACGCGCACGTCGACCTTCAGCGTGCGGTCGCTGCCGGGCCGCTGCAGCTCGCCGCTCTGCAGCACGCGCAGCAGCTTGGCCTGCACCGTCAGCGGCAGTTCGCCGACCTCGTCGAGAAAGAGCGTGCCGCCATCGGCGATCTCGAACTTGCCGTTGCGGTCCTGCACCGCGCCGGTGAAGGCGCCGCGCTTGTGGCCGAAGAGCTCGCTGTCGGCCAGCGTCTCGGGCAACGCCGCGCAGTTCACCTGCACCAGCGGCTGGTCGCTGCGGCGCGAGCGCGCATGCAGGCGCTGCGCCACCAGGTCCTTGCCCACGCCGGTCTCGCCGAGCAGCAGCACCGTGAGGTCGGACACCGCGACCGTGTCGATCTCGCTGCACAGCTGCTTCATCGCGGGGCTGCTGCCAAGGAGCTCGCGCGTGGCGCCGCGGCCCGAGCGCAGGGCCTGGGCCACGGCCTGCTCGCGCATGGCGCGCGCTTCCATTTCCTGGATCGTGTGGGCAGCCTCGATGCCGGTTTCGACCAGCGCCACCAGCGCGTCGAGCTGTGCCGGGCCCACGGCCTCGAAGGTGCCGGCGTCGAGCGCGTCCAGTGTCAGCAAGCCCCAGGTGGCACCGCGCAGGCGCAGCGGCGCGCCCATGCAGTCGTGCACGGGCAGGATGCCCGGCTGGCCCGCGACGAGGCCGTCGTACGGGTCAGGCAGGCCGCAGTCGTGCGGGAAGCGCAGGCCCCGCCCGCTCTCGAGCAGGCGGGCAAAGCGCGGGTGCGAGGCCACGGGGAACTGCCGCCCCAGGGTTTCGTCGCTCAGGCCGTCCACGGCCAGCGGCCGCAGCACGTCGCCGTCGAGCCGCAGCAGCGCGGCGGCATCGCATCGCACGAGGCCGCGCGCAGCGGCAAGGAGCGAGCGGTAGCGCTGCGCCTCGGTGGCCGCGGCCGCTTCGCCCGTGGTCGAATTGACACTGTTTGTGGTCATAAATACAACATGGATCCTGTTGCGAATTTGACCACGTATCGCAAATCCCCAGCGGCGGCGGGCACTTGCGGGGGGCCAGGAGCTGGCACGGATCGTGAGAAGGAAAAGCATCCCAACTGCCGACCCCGAAAGCCACAGATGACCCCGCAAAACATCGCCATCGTCAAAGCCACCGTTCCCGCGCTCCAGGCGCACGGAGAGGCCATCACCAGCCACTTCTACCGGATCATGTTCGAGAGCCATCCGGAGGTGAAGGCCTTCTTCAACGAGGCGCACCAGGCCGCCGGCAGCCAGGCCCGCGCACTGGCGGGCGCGGTGCTGGCCTATGCCACGCACATCGACCGGCTCGAAGAGATTGCAGGCGCGCTGCCGCGCATCATCCAGAAGCACGCCGCGCTGGGCGTGCTGCCCGAGCACTACCCGATCGTCGGCGGCTGCCTGCTGCAGGCCATCAAGGACGTGCTCGGCGAAGCCGCCACCGACGAGATCATCGCGGCCTGGGGCGAGGCCTACCAATCTTTGGCGGCGCTGCTGATTGCCGCAGAGGAAGAGGTCTACCGCGCCAATGCCGCGCAGACCGGCGGCTGGCGCGGCGAGCGCGAGTTCCGCGTGGCGCGCCGCGAGCAGGAGAGCGACGTCATCACCTCCTTCTACCTGGAGCCGACCGACGGCGGCCCGCTGCTCGCGTTCTCGCCCGGCCAGTACCTCACGCTGGTGCTGAACATCGACGGCGAGCCGCTGCGGCGCAACTATTCGCTGTCCGATGCGCCGGGCAAGCCCTTCTACCGCATCAGCGTCAAGCAGGAAGAGGGCGGCCGCGCCTCCAACTGGCTGCACGAGAAGGCCGGGGTCGGCACCGTCTTGCGTGTGCAGGCGCCTTGCGGCGACTTCGTGCTGCAGCCCGCCGGCGAGCGCGTGCGGCCGCTGGTGCTGGTGACAGGCGGCGTGGGCATCACGCCGGCCATGAGCATGCTCGAGTCGATGGCGCACACCGGCCGGCCGGTGCACTTCATCCACGCCGCGCGGCATGGCGGCGCCCATGCGTTCCGCTCGCGCGTCGATGCGCTGGCCGCCCGGCATGCCAACGTGAAGCCGCTCTACGTCTACGACGCGCCGCGCGAATCCGACCGGCCGCATGCGACCGGCTTCGTCACGCGCGAGCTGCTCGCGCAGCAACTGCCGGCCGACCGCGACGTCGACCTCTACTTCCTCGGCCCCAAGCCCTTCATGAAGGCGGTGTATGCGAGCGGCCTGGCGCTGGGCGTGCCCAAGCAGCAGCTGCGCTACGAATTCTTCGGTCCGCTGGAGGCGCTGGAGGCATGAGGCGGGCTACCCCATCTTGTCGACGCTTCGGCTTCACGGGTATAGGATGAAAGTGCACTCACGAGGAGATCCCAAATGCCCGCCCTGAACGCCCCCGAGAGCAGCAGCAGCCGCGCCGTCGAACGCGCGCTGGACGAAAGCAAGCAGGTGAAGAAAACGGTGGAAGAAGCCGCCGACGAGCTCGCCGTCGTTCACGTGGTGCTGGACAAGGGCGTCTCCGAGGACACGCGCACCGACGACCTCGACCGCGCGATCGAGCAGACCGGCCAGATCGAGAAGAAGCTGTCGAAATCGGTCGATCTGCTCGAGAAGGTCGCCGAAGCGCTGGAGACCGAAAGCAACCGCAAGGCGTCCTGAGCAAGCCCCGGCGCGCGCTTCGGCGGCGCGCTTCCTGGGCACCGTCTCCAAGTCGAGAAGCTTGCCTACAAGGACGAGCAGGGCCGGGCCGTACAAAGACCGCATTGGTGGTTGCGTTCCGATGTCCCAAGAGCCTCCAGACGCCGAAAGCGTATGCATGCCGCTCACTACGATCCTTGTCGAGGACAGCCGGACGATCCGGGACAACCTGATTCCCGCACTCGAAGAGCTGGCCGGCGCCCGTGTGGTGGCCACCGCCGAGACGGCCCAGGCCGCCATCGATGCGCTTGCGCAGCATGGCACCTGGCAACTCGCGGTCATCGATCTCTTCCTCAAGGAAGGTTCCGGCCTCACGGTCATCCGCTCCTGCCAGGGCCGCGCGAGCAACCAGCACGTCATCGTCCTCACCAACTATCCAAGCGCTGAGATGCGCCGCCGCTGCCTGGCGCTCGGCGCCGATGCGGTGTTCGACAAGTCCACCGAGCTCGACGCCTTTTTCGAGCACTGCCTGGGCTACCAGGCCCCCTGAGCCTGCGTGCGGACAGCCGTCCATGAAGAACTCTCCCGCCAGAGGCCTGGGCCGTGCCCGCTGGGTTCCGGGCAACCGGGTCTCGCTGCTGGAGAACGGAGAGGAGTTCTTTCCGCGCGTGTTCGAGGCGGTGCGGCGCGCGCAGCGCGAGGTGCTCATCGAGACCTTCATCCTGTATGAAGACAAGGTCGGCACGCAACTGCATGCCTGCCTGTGCGAGGCGGCCAGGCGCGGCGTCCGGATCGACCTGCTGGTCGACGGCTTCGGTTCACCGGATCTCTCCGAGGCCTTCATCCAAGAGATGGCTGCGGCCGGCGTCCGGCTCCGGGTGTTCGATCCGGGCCACAGCATCCTGGGGCAGCGGCTGAACCTGCTGCGCCGGATGCATCGCAAGATCGTGGTGGTCGACGATGCCTGCGCCTTCGTGGGCGGCATCAACTTCTCCGCCGATCAGCTGCTCGACTTCGGCGCCACGGCAAAGCAGGACTATGCGGTGGAACTGAACGGGCCGATCGTGCAGCTGATCCATCGCTTCGCCGCGCGTGCGGTTGCCGCCGACAAGAAGAAGGCGCAGCAAGGCGCGCGCAGCCATCGGCCCGCGCCGCCGGAGCGCCAGCAGGAAGGCAGCGGCCACGCCACCGGCCATGCGCGCGCCGGCGAAGCCGAAGTGTGCCTGGTCACCCGCGACAACTGGCGCCACACGAACGACATCGAGCGCCACTACCGCGTGGCCATCCGCAGCGCACGGCAGCGCGTGGTCATCGCCAATGCCTACTTCTTTCCCGGCTACCGCCTCATCCAGGACATGCGCAACGCGGCGCGGCGCGGCGTCGACGTGCGCCTCATCCTGCAGGGCGAGCCGGACATCCCGATCGTCAGGATCGGGGCCCGCATGCTGTACCACCACCTGCTGCTGGCGGGCGTGAGCATCTTCGAATACTGCGAACGGCCGATGCATGCCAAGGTGGCGCTCACCGACGACTGCTGGAGCACCGTGGGCTCGAGCAACCTGGACCCGCTGAGCCTGGCGCTCAATCTCGAGGCCAACGTGGTCGTGCACGACCCGGCGTTCAATCGCGCGCTGTCCGAGCGGCTCGAGCACATGAACCGCGACTGCAAGCGGATCGGGGCCGCGGACCTGGACAAGTGGAGCAGCTGGCGGCTGGTGCGCAGCTTCGTCGTCTTTCACCTGCTGCGGTGGTATCCCTCATGGATCGCATGGCTGCCGCGCCATGCGCCCCGCGTGACCCCGCTGGGCCGCTGAGCGCTGCGTTCACTGATGCCCGGCCTGAGCCACCCACACCGTCTTGATGTTCACGAACTCCTTGATGCCGTAGCCCGACAGCTCGCGGCCGTAGCCGCTGTCCTTCACGCCGCCGAAGGGCAGCCGCGGATCGGAGCGGACGGCCTCGTTGACGAACACGCAGCCCGCCTCGATCGACTCGGCCGCGATGCGCTCGGCGCGGGCCAGGTCGCGCGTGATGACGGCGGCGCCCAGGCCGAACGACGAGTCGTTGGCGACGGCGATGGCCTCTTCCTCGCCCCGCACCGGAATGACCGCGGCCACGGGGCCGAACAGCTCTTCGTCGTATGCGGGCATTCCCTTGGCGACGTCGGTCAGCACGGTCGGCGGGTAGTAGGCGCCCGGGCCTTCGGGAACCTGCCCGCCGAGCAGGCAGCGCGCGCCGCGCTGCACGCTCTGCGCGACCTGCCGGTGCAGCGCGTCGCGCAGGTCGTGCCGGGCGAGCGGGCCGATTTCCGTCGCCATGTCCAGCGGATCGCCTTGCCGCGCCGCCTTCATCTTCTGCACGAAGCGCTGCTCGAATTCGCGCCGCACCGGCTCGACGACGATGAAGCGCTTGGCGGCGATGCAGCTCTGGCCGCCGTTGACCAGCCGGCCCTTGGTGCACACGCTGGCGGCCAGGTCGAGGTCGGCGTCCTCCAGCACCAGGTAGGGATCGCTGCCGCCGAGTTCGAGCACCGTCTTCTTCAGCATCTCGCCGGCCTTGCGCGCCACCGCGCTTCCGGCCGGGCCGCTGCCGGTCAGCGTGACCGCGCGCACCAGCGGATGCCCGATGGCCGCATCGACCTGCGCATTGCCGATCAGCAGCGTGCGGAACAGGTGCTCGGGCATGCCGGCCTCGCGCAGGATCTGCTCGATCGCGAGCGCGCAGCCCGGCACGTTCGACGCATGCTTGAGGACCGCCGCATTGCCGGCCATCAGCGCAGGCGCGGCGAACCGGAACACCTGCCAGAACGGGAAGTTCCAGGGCATCACGGCCAGCACCACGCCCAGTGGATTGAAGGTGACGAAACTCGTGCGCGCCTCGGTATCGGCCGGCTCGCGCGCCAGCAGCCGCGCCGCGTTGTCGGCGAAGAATTCGCAGCACGCCGCGCACTTCTGCGCCTCGGCAATGCCGTCGCGCAGCGGCTTGCCCATTTCGTGCGCCATCAGCCGGCCCCAGGTGTCGGACTTCGCGCGCAGGATCTTCGCCGCCTCGCGCAGGTGCTGCGCGCGCTGCTCGAACGAGGTGCCGCGCCAGGCCAGGAAGGCCTCGTGCGTCTTGCCGATGATGTCGTCGACCGCGGCACGCGGCATTTCCGCATGGGCCTCGAGCTTCTCGCCGGTCGCGGGGTTGATGGATTCGATGGTCATCTTGCTGCCTGTCCTCACTTGGCGGCCTTGTGCGCGGCCCGCGTGCGCGCTGCCTTGCGGGCGGCATGCGAACGCTCGGCGGGACTCTTGGTACGCGCCGCCTTGCGCGCCGCTGCCGAGCGCTCTGCCGCGGTGCGCTCCTTGGACGCCGCCTTGGCATGCCGGGCCAGCGCCGGCCTGGACGCCGCGGCCTGGCTTTCGTGCTGCAGGGCGCCGATGGTCGCGCGCGAGCGCTTGCGCGACACCTTGGCAGCCGGCTTGTCGCCGGCCTCCAGCGCCTGCTGTGCGCTGCGCCGCGTCTTCTCGGAGACCGTGCCCTTCTTGGGCACGGGCAGGTCGACGCCCGCGCGGCGCGCCTTCGACAAGCCGATTGCAATGGCCTGCTCGGGCGAACGCGCCCCGTGGCGGCCTTCGCGGATGTGCTCGATTTCCTCGCGCACGAACTCGCCGGCCTGCGTGGTCGGCGCCTTGCCTTCGCGCTTGTCGCGCTCGGCGCGTTCGATGGTTTTCTTCTCGGGCATGGTGGATCTCCCGCAGTTGAAATTTCACTCTAGGCCGCTGGCGCGCCGCGGGTGTAGGGCGCCGCGACCTCGTCGATGTAGGCCTTCGACGATGCAGGCGATCACGCGCGTGGGGCGCCGAGTCCTACAGAGGGGAGGCGGCAATTTTTCGCAAAGTGTTCACGAGGCCCCGGCGCCGGCCGCCTCGGCCGGACCCGCCGCGTGGCCTTTCAACCGAAGAGGAGATTTCTCATGCACACGATCAAGGATGTGATGAGCCGGGACGTGCAAGTCATCAGTCCCGATGCGAGCATTGCAGAGGCCGCGCGGCAGATGCGCGACGGCGACTTCGGCATGATGCCGGTCGGCGCGAACGACCGGATGATCGGCTCCATCTCGGACCGCGACATTGCCGTGCGCGCGGTGGCCGAAGGCCGCGGCGCCGACACCAAGGTGCGCGAGGTGATGTCCGACCGGATCCGCTGGGCCTATGAGGACGAACCGGTCGAACGCGCTGTCGCGATCATGGGCGAGTACCAGATCCGCCGGCTGCCGATCGTCAGCCGCGACAAGCGCCTGGTGGGCATCGTGGCGCTGGGCGACCTTGCAGTCAGGGAAACCGAGTCCGAACCCGCGGCCGAAGCGCTGTGCGAGATCTCGGAGCCCGCCTGAGCACTGGCGCCCGCGCCGAGGTTGGCGATTTCCTACAGCGCTTCCGCATCCCTCTGACAGAAGTGGGCGATGCGGCGGCGCAGTCTGGAGTTGGATGTGGTGCGCCCCTCCGGGGCTCCGACGGTGCTCATGTGGAATCGAGCGAGCACGACGAGAACGGGGCCGGACAGGCCGGCGCAAACGCCAATGAGCGTGGCTCGTGGGCAAGGCGCATGGCATGAAAGGCGCACCACGTCCCCCTTTGAAGCGCAGCGGCCGGCCGCTGCCTTTCTTTCTCTTTCTCTCTCTTGCAAACACGGCCGAAAGGATTTCCCCAATGAGCAAGACCCAACTCGATGGCGCCAAGGTCGCCATTCTCGTGGCCGACGGCTTCGAGCAAGCCGAGATGACGGAGCCGCGCAAGGCGCTCGATGCGGCCGGCGCCGCCACCAAGATCGTCTCGCCGAAGGACAACACCGTGCGCGGCTGGAAGCACCACAAGCCAGCCGATGAATTCAACGTCGACATACCGCTGCCGCAGGCCGCCGCGCACGAGTTCGATGCGCTCGTGCTGCCCGGCGGAGTCATGAACCCCGATGTGCTGCGCATCAACGAGGAGGCCATCGCCTTCGTGCGCGATTTCTTCAAGGCCGGCAAGCCGGTGGCCGCGATCTGCCACGGACCGTGGACGCTGATCGAGGCCGACGCGGTGCGCGGCCGCACGATGACCTCGTGGCCCTCGCTGCGCAGCGACCTCACGAATGCCGGCGCCAAGTGGGTGGACCGCGAAGTGGTGGTCGACGGCAACCTCATCACCAGCCGCAAGCCGCAGGACCTGCCGGCCTTCGACCGCGAGATGGTCCGGCTGTTCGCGGATGCGCGGGCCCACGCCTGAGACGGCTCAATGCAGCGGGCGCCCGGCGGGCTCGGTGCGGCCCTGCAACTCGGAGATTCCCTCGGCCGTGTCGTGGCAGCTGAGTTCGTTGGTCACCGCCTGCACGCCCCGCATCTGCTTCAGCTCGTAGAGCAGGTCGTCCAGCTCCCGGGTCAGGATGTGGCCCCGCAGGTGGACGCTGCCCCGGTCGACTTCCACCTCGATCGACCTCGGATGGCTCACGACCCGTCCGAGCCGTGCGCGGATGCGCTCGTGCAGTTGGGAGTCGGTCTCGGGTTCGCCGCCTCCGGTGCGATCGAGCCGGCCGGTGGCCATGTATCCCTTCAGGTGGTCCGCCGCTCTCTTGCCTGCGGATTCGGCCATGTCCGCGGCCTCATGCCCGGCCGCAATGGCCTTGTCGCGCGCGAGCGCCCGGCGCCGCGGGCCGCTCTGGTGATCGAGGTAGTACATGGCCACAGTGCCTGCAGCCACGCCGGCTGCGAAGGAAACGAAATCGCGCATGGTGGTGCTCCTGTTCCTAGTGTGTGGATGGACGACTTTTCACTACTTTGCGCGGGCCGCAAGGGCCGTCTGTCGGACATCGTCGATGGATGGCAGCCGCGGCAACTGTCGTTGCGGCGCGCCCGAATTCCTTCGCACGCGGCAGGGGTTTGCCAACGGCCGAACATAGGCTTGGAGCGTCGCCGTGCCTGCGCGGAGGCGACGTGTTTCGCCACCACACTTGACGGGAGATCATCATCATGAATGCCCTGACCCGCATGGAACGAATAGCGGCTTCACGCTCGGCAGCGAGGTGGACGACAAGACCGCCGTCGCCAGGCTGGAGGACGGCGTGCTGAAGATCGAGCAGGCCTTCGCATGACCATTCAATGGGACGAGCTCCGCACTGCATACGATGCCTGGCGCGCGGAGCGCGACAAGTTCGACCGCTGGATGACGGCCATTGCCGCCGGCGAGCCGTACGACAAGGCCGAACTGCAACGAGACATCGAAGAGCTCGACGCGAGGCACCAGGTCTTCCTGGAGAAGGCCAGGCCGTTCGTGCAGTCGGCCGCCTAGCTCGACGGGCTTGCCATGGGCACGAGGATCGTTCAGTTCCTGGCCATTGCGATCGGCGCTCTCGCGCTGATTCCCTCGGGCGCCCACCTGGCGGCGCTCCCGAACAAGATCGGCCTCGGCCAGCCGGAGTATTTTCTGGTGCAGGGCATCTACCGCGGCTGGGCCGTGCTCGGCTCGCTGTGGGTGGCGGCGCTGGTGGTGAACATCGCCCTTGCGGTCGTCGTCCGCTCGCAGCCCCTGCCGTTCTGGCTCGCGCTCGGTGCCGCGGCCTGCATCGCGGCAATGTTCGCGATCTTCGTGGCATGGACCTTGCCGGGCAACCAGGCCACGCACAACTGGACCAGCGTCCCGGCCAACTGGGAGATCCTGCGGCGCCACTGGGAGTACTCGCATGCGGTGAACGCGGCCATCGTGTTCCTCGCGCTCTGCCTGGTCACGGCGTCGGCGTTGTCCTGGCGGCGGGCGTGACTGCCGCGGCATCCGTGGGCAGCATCGAGCCCACGGCGCGCCACACCATGTGCTCGGCCAGCGTGTCGTACAGCGGCCGGCTGATCATGCGCGAGACCAGGCTGGACAGCATGGCAGCCGCCATCAGGCTCAGCACCATCGAATGGCCATCGACCATTTCCATCACGATGATGAAGGCGGTGAGCGGCGCCTGCGTGACCGCAGCCAGGAAGCCGGCCATGCCCATCGCGATCAGCGCAGGGCCGAGATCGCGGCTGGCCAGCGCGGCCACCGCGTCGCCGATGCCCGCGCCGATGGACAGCGAAGGCGCGAAGATGCCGCCCGGCACGCCGCTCCAGGCCGTGAGCCAGGTGGCGACGAACTTGAGCACGGTGTTGAGCGGCGTGAGTTCGTCATGCCCCTGCAGCATCTGCTTCACGGCCTCCGACCCGGCGCCGAAGGTGACACCGCCGGTGACGAGCCCGATGATGGCCACGGCCAGGCCGCAGGCAGCCGCGAAGCGCACCGGAAAGCGCGCGCGCCAGCGGTTGAGGCGCCCCGGCGCGCCCGTGAGCGAGGCGATCAGCAGGCGCGCGAACAGGCCGCCCGCCGCGCCGCTGAGCAAGGTGACCAAGAGGCCCGGCCCGAGCGCATCCCACCCGAGCCGCGGCACGCGGATCACGCCGAAATAGCTGCTGTTGCCGAACACCGAGACGGCCACCAGGCCCGCCAGCACGATGGCGGTGATGATCAGGCCGCTGGAACGCGCCTCCAGGCGGCCCGAGAGCTCCTCGATCGCGAACACCACGCCCGCGAGCGGCGCATTGAAGGCGGCCGCGATGCCCGCCGCGCCGCCGGCCACCAGCAGCGCGCGCCCGTCGATGGTGGTGCGCGGCGACAGCCAGCGCCGCGCATGCTGCATCACCCCGGCCGCCACCTGCACCGAAGGCCCTTCGCGCCCGATCGAAAGCCCCGCCGCGAAGCCCGCCGCGCCGAGCCCGATCTTGGCGACCGTGAGGCGCAGCGATGCGAAGCTGAAGCGCCGTTCCTCCGGCAGCGTGGCGTGCAGCGCCGCCTTGATCTGCGGAATGCCCGAGCCTCCAGCGCCCGGGAAGAAGCGCAGCGTGAACCACGCGATGGCGGCGGTGAGCAGCGGCGTGGTCAGCAGCACGGCCCAGGGCCACGCGCGGTGGAAGCGCTGGAACGCGCCGAACACCCAATCGCTCGCAAGCGTGAAGCCCACCACGAAGAGCCCGGCCGCAATCGCATAGCCCAGCACGATGGCGCGGTCGAGCCAGGTGCGGCCGCTCGAGAGTTCGGCCCGCAGATGTTCGAGGAAGTCTGGCTCGCGGTTCATGGGTGCGGGCCAGTTTACGCAACCTTCGTGCCGCCTCAGGCCGCCGGCTGCTCCAGCAGTTGCTCGCCGCGCGCCGGGTAGTCGTTCTTGATGACGAAGTCCAGCGCCTGCACCATCTCGGCGAAGTTGGGCCGCACGAAGGGCATCGATTGCACGGACAGGTAGTAGACCGTGTTGTCGGGCCTGATGAGGAACAGGCCGGGCTCGGAAAACAGCGCCGGCTCGTCGATGCCGATGGAGGTCTTGCCCCGGCTCGCCGAGATGTACAGGCCCCACTTCCCGGCGTCCGCGAGCGACAGGCCATGGCCGATGCGCAGCTTGGCCGCGCCGATCTTGTCGGCCATGGCGCGGGCACGCGCCTCATCGTCGGAACTGATCGCGATGGTGGCCACGCCGCGCTCAGCGAAGGCCGGCGTCAGCCGCTCGAGTTCCTTCAGGTAGCTGGCGCAGATCGGGCAATGCAGCCCACGGTAGAAGCACACCAGCGTCATGCGCTCGGGCTTTTCGTCGATCAGCCGGAAGCGGCCGGCGCCGAGGGTGTCGACGCTCAGGTCCGGGGCTTGTTGGCGTGGAATCAGCATGGGGGTTGCTCCTTGAATAAAGCGGAGGGTTGCAAACAAGGCCCAAAGATCTCATGCTCGGCGCCATGAAACGTCCGACTTTCATGACTCAAAGTCCGAATCCACCCAAGATGGACCGGCTCGCCGCCTTCGTCGAGGTGTTCAAGCTGCGCGTGGCGGTGCTTGCACCGGGCGAGCCCGGCACGCCGGCCCTGCTGCTCGCGGGCCCGGAAGACGGCAGCGCAGGCCGGGTGGTCTTCCGGCCCGGCGGCTTTTCCGAACTGCCGCCCGATGCGCGCATCGCGGCCAGCGTCGATTTCGACAACGAGGCCAATCCGCTGATGAGCGCGATGCCCGAGGAGGTCTCGGTGCCGCTGGACGGCTCGCCGTCGCTGCAGGCCACCGCCGCAGCCTTCATGGCGGAAGCGGCGGGGAGCCGCTGCGGCCGCAGCGCGGCGCTGAACCGGCTCGCCGAGGTGCTGGTGCTGATGGCGCTCCGGAGCGCGATCGATGCGGGCACGCAGAAGCCGGGCCTGTTCGCCGCGCTCGCGCATCCTTCGCTGCACCGGGCCGTGGTGTCGATCCACGACATGCCGTCGCGGCAGTGGACCGTCGACGACCTGGCGAGCCGGTCGGCCATGTCCAGGAGCACCTTCATGTCGACCTTCCGCACGATCGTCGGCACCACGCCCATGGCCTACCTTGGCGCATGGCGCCTGACGCTGGCGCGCCGCTATCTGATGGCCGGCGACCCGGTCAAGCTCGCGGCCCGCCGCACCGGGTTCGGCAGCGCCGAGGCTTTCTCCAGAGCCTTTTCAAAAGCGTACGGCCACGCACCCGCGGCCCTGAAACCGGCGCGGGTCGGCCAGCCGAAGATGTGGTGAGGCGAACGCGCCCGTTGCCGCGATGCCGTCAGCGGCGCTGCGCACGCACGGCGTCGACCACCGACAGCACGGCGTCCACCACCGCCTGCGGCTCGTCGAACTGGATGTCGTGCCCGGCGCCCGCCACCAGCAGCTGCCTGCCGCGCGAGGACCACGCCGCCATTTCCCCGTGCATGTGCTGCCAGATGGCCTGGACCTGCCGGCCCTGCTCGGGCGTGAGCTTCATTCCGCGCAGTTCCGCGGCGGTGTATGGCGCCATTGCGGTCAGCACCACCAGCGGACGATCGCCCAGGTGCTGGAAGTCCATGGCTTCGGCCAGCGAGGCGTCGACCGCATCGCTTTCGGCGAGCTGCGTGCGCAGCGACTTGGGCGCGAAGGCGCGGACCGCCTGCATGTCCTGTGCGCTGTGGTGCGGGCTCTCCGGCAGCAGCACCGGCGCGGCCGCGCGCAGCACGCCGAACGGTGCCAGCGCAATGCCGATGCGCGAGCGCATCGAGCGCGATTCGGTCATGAAATGCGCCACGCGCTCGACCTGCTCCGGATGCGACGGATCGACCAGCACCAGCCCCGCGACCTCGGCGCCGAAGCGATGCGTGAAGCCCAGCGCGTAGAGCCCGCCCAGCGATTGGCCGGCCAGCACGAAGGGGCCGCGTTCGCCCGACTTGGCCAGCACGGCATGCAGGTCGTGCACCGCCTGCGCTGCGCCCGGCGGCGTGTTCGAAGGATCGCTCCACATCAGCCCCGCACGGCTGTAGGCGCATGTGCGCGTGTGCGCCGCGACCTTCGGCTGCACGGCCGACCAGCTCAGCGATCCGTCCACGCTCAGGCCCGCTTCGAACACCACGGTGGGCGAGCCGGTGCCGCGGCAGTCGAGCTGGATGCGGCGTCCGGCGCCGACGTCGACCATCTTCCCGGGCGCCGGGAAGTCTCGTACCGCGCGGTAACGACCGATCTGCTCGTAGGCAATGCCGGCCAGAGCCGCCAGCACGGCGAGCGCCGCAACCGCGGCAAGGCCGGCGCGCAGCGTGCTGTGTCTTGAAGTTCTCACTGTGCGGCTTTATGGCATGAAGACGCCGCTCGCGCCATGGGTTGATTTTATATAAGTTACCTATATCGTAGGCAGACTACGATCTGGACAGATATTTCAAGTTTGCCATTACTTGAAAAAAGTGCTTGAATCGCAGTATGGCTACGATTGGAAAGAGCAAACTAAACGCGCTCTATACCCGCCTGGTCCCTGGAATTCCACTGACCTCAGAAGACTTGGCGGCCCTGGGGATCTCCGCGGACCTGGCCGTGCACTATGTGCGCGCCGGCTGGCTCACGCGTCTGACACGCGGCGTGTTCTGTCGTCCCAACGACACCCTGGCCCTGCATCCGAGCCTCCTTCTGCTGCAGCGACAGCTGGCGGGCTTGCACGTGGGCGGCAAGTCGGCGCTGGACTGGTACGGCGTGCGCCAGTATGTGGCGCAGCAGCCAGTACTTCAGCTTTATGGTTGGGCGGCGGGGCACCTGCCGGACTGGTTCACTGGGCGCTTTCCGGCCGAGTACCACCGCAAGCGGCTGTTCGACGAACAACCGGGCGCCTTGCTGCACGCCGGCCCTTTCGAGAAGCGCGACGGGGCGGCGCAGGTGGCTGAACCGGAGCGCGCCTTGTTGGAGTTGCTGAGCGAGGTAGGCGTACGCCAGCCGCTGCAGGAAGCCCGCGAACTTGTGGAGAGCACCTACAGCCTGCGCGCCAATGTGCTGGGCGAGCTGCTGCGGCGGTGCACGAGCGTCAAGACCGTACGGTTGTGCCTGCAGCTCGGCCGCGAGGCCTCTGTGCCCTGGGCGGCCAAGCTCGATCCAGCCACGCTGCCAACGGGCAGCGGCCGGCCCTGGGTGTCCCGTTCGGCCGACGGCCTGTTGGTGCTCAAGCCATGAACCCCGCCTATCTGGAGACCGCGCGCCTGTTGATACAGGTGGCGCCGCTCGTCTTTGCGGACGACACCTTCGCCCTGAAGGGTGGCACCGCGATCAATCTGTTCGTGCGCGACATGCCGCGCCTGTCGGTGGACCTGGATCTGGTATTCCCCGATCACACGCTGCCGCGCGACGCGGCGCTGGCGCGCTTCAACGAAGCTATTCGCCAAGCGTCTGAGCGCTTGAAGAGGCGAGGCTTCCAGACGCACGCCCCGGCAGCGCTGGCAGGCGAAACCAAGCTGCTGGTGCGCCGCGGCTCGGTTCAGGTGAAGATCGAAGTCAACTTCGTGATGCGGGGCACCGTGCGGCCGGTGCGCCGAGCCGCGCTCACGCCGGCCGCGCGTGACATCTTGATGGCTGACCTGGAGATTCCGGTGGTGTCGCTGGAGGACGTGTACGGCGGCAAGCTGGTGGCGACGCTGGACCGCCAGCATCCGCGCGACCTGTTCGACGTGATGCAGCTCTTTGCGCATGAAGGCATCACACCCGGCATCCGCCGCGCCTTCGTGGTCTACCTGGCCAGCAGCAACCGGCCGGTGCACGAAGTGCTGTTTCCGCCGCTGCGCGACATCCGGCACGACTTCGAGCACAACTTCCAGGGCATGACGGCCGAGCCGGTGCCGCTCGACGCACTGCTCGCGGCCCGGGAGCGCCTCACGCGTGAGATCCAGCAGGGGCTCGACGACGATGAGCGGCGCTTCCTGCGATCGCTGGTCGCCGGCGCACCCGAGTGCGCGCTGCCAGGCATCGGGCATCTGGAAGATCTCCCGGGCGTGCGATGGAAGCTCCACAACCTGGCGCAGCTGCAAAAGACAAACCCGAAGAAGTTTGCCGAACAGGCCGAGACGCTGACCGCTCGGCTGGCCACCGTGGCTTCGAGTGCGAGTGTCCCGCTGTCTTCAAGGAAGGAATGAGCATGGACATCCGTCAGCTGCGCTATTTCGTCAAGGTCGTCGAGCTCAAGAACATCACGACCGCGGCGGAGGCGCTTTTCATCGCCCAGCCTTCCTTGAGCCAGCACATGGCCAATCTGGAGTCGGAGCTCGGCGTCACCTTGCTGGAACGCAGTGTTCACGGCACGCGGGCCACGGCCATCGGCGAGCTGCTCTATCGCCATGCGAAGACGATCCTGCGGCAGTTCGAAGACACCCGCTCGGCCATCCGGCAGGAGAGCGAATCGCCTTCGGGCCGGGTGGCCATCGGGTTCCCGACCAGCACCTCGCGCATCCTGGCCGCGCCGCTGCTGGCGCGGCTGCAGGAGCGCTATCCGCTGATCGAACTGGAAATGGTGGAGGCCTCCAGCGGGGACTTGACGGGGCAGGTGGCGGCCGACCGGCTGGCGCTGGCGGTCACGATGGATGCCCGGGCCGATTCGCGCCTGCGCATCGAGCCGATCCTGGAGGAAGAACTGTTCGTGGTGGTGGCCTCGTCGCAAAAAGCACCGCGCGCCTTCGGCATCGAGGCCTTTGCCAAGCTGCCGCTGCTGCTGCCCACGCATCCGAATTCGGTGCGCGTGGCCACCGAGCGGCTGCTGCGCGATCGCCAACTGAAATTCCGCCTGGTGGCCGAAACCAGCGCAGTGGAAATCCTGATCCTGGCCGTCGAGCGCGGGCTCGGTGCCACGGTGCTGCCGACCGCGGCCTTTGCGCTGGCGCAGCAGCATGGCCGCGTGCGCGGCGTTCCCATCAAGGGACGGCCGCTGCTGCGCGAGCTGTCGCTGAGCCTGTCGGCCCCGGCGGCGCACAGTCCCGCCGTGCAATGCGTGCGCGAACTGCTGCTGCAAGTGATCGACGAGGAGATCGCAAGCAAGCGCTGGAAGGGCGTGCGGCGGTTCAGCGACGCAGGCTAGGGCGGTGCGCTCCTTCGCGAGCACCTCATGCTCATTCCACGCGGATGTTGTTCCTGGTGATGAAGGCACTCCAGAAAGCCTGGTCATCGATCGCGCGGCGGCGGATATCCGCTTCGCCGCCGCTCATGGCCGGCAGCGAGAGGTCGGCCAGCCGGGCCTTGACGGCCGGATCCGCCATCACCTTCTGCAGCGCGGCGTTGAAGGTGGCAACGACCTTCGGATCCAGGCGCGCCGGGCCGGCAATCGCGTACCAGCCGGGCATCGGCGGCACGTTCAGTCCCGCCTCCTTCACCGTCGGCACCTGGGGCCACTGCGGCACGCGGCTGGCGCCGAGCACCGCCACCGCCTGCACCTTGCCCGACTGCACCTGCGGCAGCGCCGGGCCGACGACGCTCACCATGGCGTCGACCTCGCCCGCCAGCACGCCCGTGAGCGCCGCGGCCGAGCCCTTGTAGGGCACGTGCATCAGCTTGACGCCCGCGGTCGCGGCGATCAGTTCCATCGCGATGTGGGTGGAGTTGCCGATGCCGGCGCTGCCGAAGGTCAGTTCGCCGTTCTTCGCCTTCGCCTGCTCGAGAAACTGCGCGAAGGTCTTGATGCCGCTCTTGTTGCTCGTCACCAGCACGAAGGGCGTATCGGCCACGGGCGCAAGAAAGGTGAAGTCCTTCAGCGGATCGTAGGGCAGGCTCTTGTACAGGGCTGGGTTGAAGGCGATCTGCGACACGCCCGCGAGCACCAGCGTGTAGCCGTCGGCGGGCGCCTTGGCCACGGCGCCCAGGGCCACGAGGCCGTTGGCCGCCGGATTGTTCTCCACCACCACCGCCTGGCCCAGCTGCTGGGCGAGCCGGTCGCTGAGCAGGCGCGCGATCACGTCCGATCCCGAACCCGCGCCCTGCGGCACCACGAGCTTGACCGGCCGTACGGGCCAGGGCGATTGGGCCTGCGCCGCGAGAGGCACGGATAGGAGCGGCGTGCCGGCCAGTGCCAGCATGGAAACGAACGAGCGACGGGTGACGGGGGGCATGGCGTGCCTCTCTCTTGGCATGTTGAAGGAAGAACGGGAGAGCGAAGTGCTTAGCGCAGCGCGCCGCGCAGCGGAAGATCGAACCAGCTGGCGTCGGCGCCGCGAAGGATCTCCAGGCGCGGCGGCCGCCCGTGCGGCACCTGCGGGCCGTGGCCTTCGTCGCTGCCGCCGATCGACAGCCGTATGCGGCTGCCCGCCGCAAAAGTCCACGAGACCGGCAGCAGCGCGAAGTTCAGGCGCGCGGGCTCGTGGGGCACCAGCAGCCGGGCCGAGGCACGGTCGCAGGTGTTCACGGGCCAGCTCGCCACGTAGTCCGGCGAATGCGACAGGCCTTCGCGGTGCAAGGCCCGCAGCAGGCCTTCGGTGACGTAGCGGCAGCTGCCGTCGGCCAGCACTTCGCTCAGATAGACGTAGACGGCCGCGTCGGTCTCCGACGATGCGAGCAGCAGGCTCGCGCTCACATGGCCCGTCAATTCGGCGGATGCAGCCAGCGGTGCGCTGGTGTAGTGCAGGTATCGCGCCTGGCGCTCGGTCCAGTCGGGGTAGTAGTGCTCGATGCCGACGGCACCCAGCCGTTCCAGCCGCGTCTGGCGGCCGGTCGAGACGGAGAAGTCGACCTGGTAGCTGTCGCGGCCCGGGGCGGGTGCGTGCAGCGCCAGCACGCCGTTCGCATCGGGATGGACGCGGCAGGTTCCCGCGACTGGCGGCCATGCATCGGCGGCCTGCCACTTCTCGTCGTGGATGGTGAAGTAGTGCACCGGCTGCTCCCTGTCGAGCCCGGTATCGATGCCGCGCAGGTGATGGTCGAAGAAGCGCAGCACTTCGGCCAGCAGCGGAAAGTCCGAGCCGGTCTGCTCGCGCCAGGGCGAGACGTTGCTGCGCGCACCATGGTCCCAGGGGCCGAGCAGCAGGCGGTGCTGGTGCCTGGGCAGCGTCAGGAAGCGCGTGATCGCCGAGTTGCTGTAGCCGGCACCGTCGTACCAGCCCGAGACGGAGTAGATCGCCACGTCCTCGGGAATCTGGCGCGCGTAGTGGCCGGGGCTGCACACGTCCAGCGTCAATGCGGGGTCGTGCAGCGTTGCGTCGTGCCGGAACGGAAGCTCGCGCGCCATGTCGTTCAGCCGGCAGTTGCTGCGGTGCTGGTGCAGCGCCTGGGCCAGCAGCCGGCCATCGGCATCGGCGTCCACCGGCTGCGGCCCCGCGAACAGCGGGTTGCCGTAGTACGCGAACTTGGCAAGGGCCGGGCGGTCGTCCTGGTCGAGCGCGACCATCAGTTCGTCGTAGCGGCCGGTCCAGATGGTCGAGAGCACGCCGCCCACGTAGAGCTGGTCGGTGTAGATGTCGGTCACGGCGAACAGCGGTGCGATGGCCTTGACGGCGGGGTGCCGCGTGCTTGCGAGGAACACCGCCGCCGCGCCCAGGTACGAAATGCCGGTCGAGCCGATGCGCCCGTCGCTCCAGGGCTGCTGCACGATCCACTCGGCGATCTCGTGGTAGTCGTCGCGCTCCTTCGGCGAGCGCAATGCGTCGCGCGTGCCAAAACTCGCGCCGGTGCCCCGCACGTCCACCACCACCACCGCGTAGCCATGCGGCACGAAGAAGTCGCGGTAGCGGCCGCAGTTGGGGCTGGCCTCCACCGTGGGGTCGGTGGTCACGAAGCGCCGGTAGTAGGGCGTGAAGATGACGATGGTGGGCAGGCGGGCGGGCGGCTGCGCGCCGTTGCTCGCCTGGGGCAGGTAGTAGTCGAGCGCAATGCGGCAGCCGTCGCGCATCGTGACGTAGAGCGACTCCGGCCGCCCGGGCAGGCCGAAGGCGGGCTTGCGCCCGGCGAGGTAGGCGCTGGGCGGCAGGTGCCAGGCGCCTGGCGTGCTATCGCGGTCCGACATGAGCGGGGTACTTTTCCTGAAGACAGAGGGATGGTGTTGCCACCGTTCCGCCATTCTGGGAATGCGAGCCCGCGTTGAAAAATGCGAAATCCCGATTGATCCATAGGTTGAGCCTATGGAAGGAGGCGATGCTCCACCGCGGCCGAGCAACCTGCCGACACATCAGAACCCGACAGTCGTTCTCAAGGCTTTCTCAGCCGCTGTCCCGGGACGCTCCGTCGGCCTGGAAGAACCCGGCGTCCTGCAGGCTGCGCAGCACGATGTCCAGGATGCGCGCCGTCGTGTCGCTGCGGTGGTGCGCCAGGTACGAAAAGTAGTAGGGCACGTTCGGCACCGCCGGCTTGGCGCGCAAAATTTGCAGGGATTTTTCGGCGACCTGCCGGCGCGTGATCGATGCTGGCAGCATGGCAATCGCATGGCCGGAGGCGACCAACGCCACCATGAGCGAGAGCGAGTTGCAACTGCTGTACTCCTCGAACGAATAGCCGTCCGAGGCCAGCCAGCGCGATGCCGATTCATGCAGGGTCGACGGCGGCGCATTGCAGACGATGCGGTGGTTCAAGGCGTGGGCCGGCAAAAAGTCTTCGTCGGGCATCATCAGGTCGTGGGCCGCCACCCACTGGTGTTCGGTCAGTCCGATGAACTGGCTTGTCACGTCGGGCTGGCTGCTTTGCCCCGTGTGCAGCGCCATGTCCAGTTCGTGGTTGTTGATCTTCTGAAGCAGCTGGGCGCCTCCGCCCACCGTCAGGTCCACGCGAAGCGCCGGATAACAGTCCTTGATGTCCTTGAGGATCTGCGGCATCCCGATGATCGCGCAGGACTCGTCCACTCCCATGCGCACCAGGCCGGTGATGGTGCGCCGCAGATCGAGCCGCGCCATGTCCTGCGCCGACGCCAGCACGCGCTCCGCATAGACCAGCACGTTGCGTCCCAGCTCTGTCACCAGCAGGCGCTGGCTCTGGCGTTCGAACAGCTGGATACCCAGTTCCTCCTCCAGGTCGCGGATGCGGTGCGAGATCGCCGGCTGGGTGAGATGCAGGTGGCGCGCCGCTGCATGCACCGTGCCGAGACGCGCGGTCCACACGAAAGCTTCCAGCTGGTGGAGGGTGAACCTCGTTGATAAAGAACTCGAATCAACCATCGTGAGAATTGATCAGTATCGGTGCCGGGAGCGGCTGCCTACGATTGCCGTCATTCACAACGACGATATCCGAAATGACTGCCATCGAACGAGGAGAGTTGCCGCCGCCATGCACGCTGCAACTGCTGGCCCTGCTGAAGGAGGCCGAGCCGGCCACCATCGGCCACTTTCATGATCGCGGCTTCCTGCATGGGCGGATCAAGGCCATGGCTGCGGTGGCGCGCAGCGTCGGCACTGCCGTCACCGTGCGTTGCGAGGGCTCGGACGGATCCATCCTGCATCACGCGCTGGGACAACTGCGGGCCGGCGATTTCCTGTTCGTCGACCGCGCGGGCGACGAGACGATCGCGTGCATGGGAGGCGCCAGCATGCTCGCGGCGCGCCTTCGCGGTGTCGCAGGCGTGGTGGTCGATGGCTGCGTCACGGACATTGCGGAGCTGCGCGAGCTCGGCGTGCCGGTGTGGGCCCGCGGCCTGAGCGCCCGCACCACCCGCGCCAGCGGGCACGCGGGCAGCTTCTGCCGGCCAGTGGACTGCGGGGGCGTGCGCGTGCATCCCGGCGATGCCGTGCTGGCTGACGAAAACGGCGTTCTGGTGATGCGGCCCGACGAGGCGTGGGCCTTGGCCCGGAAGGCGATCTTGCTGCAACAGGCGGAGCAGCAGACGCTGTCACGGCTGCGCGCCGGCGAGTCCTATTCCGACGTGCTGGACACGCGCCTTGTTTTCCAGGAGGCAGCGGCATGACGAGCGCCCATCAGACCAGGCCGCCCGCCTTCGCACCGATGGCGGAACTGTCCCGTGCCTTGCGAACCGGAGAGACGAGTTCGGTGATCCTCACGCGGGAGTGCCTTCGCCGCATCGCAGCGCACGACGCTGTCTTCAAGAGCTTCCTGGCGGTCTACGAAGAAGAGGCCTTGGCGGCGGCGGCCCTCGCAGACGAGGAACTTCGCGCAGGCCACGACCGCGGCCTGCTGCACGGCATTCCGTTGGCGCTGAAGGACCTGGTGAACATCCAGGGCAAGCCCACGACGGCGGGCTCACCGCTGCTGTCGGCCAACATCGCGCAACAGGACGCAGCCATCGTTCGGCGCATTGCCGACGCCGGCGGCGTCATCGTCGGCAAGACCCACATGGTGCAGTTCGCGCTGGGCGCCTGGGGCACCAATACGCACATGGGCACGCCACGCAATCCGGCCGGCCGCGCCATGGACACGCTGGTGGCAGGCGGCTCCAGCAGCGGATCGGCCGTGGCCGTGGCAGCCCACCTGGTGCCGTGGGCGATCGGCTCCGACACCGGCGGCTCGGTTCGCGTACCCGCGGCCTTCTGCGGCATCGTGGGCTTCAAGCCCACCATCGATGCGCTGCCGCGCGAGGGCGTCTATGCGCTCAGCGAGAGCCTGGACAGCGTGGGCCTGCTCGCGTCGTCGGTGCAGGATGCCCGGCTGTGCTTCGAGGCGCTCGCCGGCGCGCCCGGTTCGGGCGCGGACGCCCGCCAGCGGATCGGCGTCCTGGAGGCGGATGAACTCGCGCCGCTCGCGCCGGCCGTCGCGCGATGCCAGGCACAGTGCCTGCAAAGGCTCGAGCAGGCGGGTTTCAGCCTGGTGCCATTCCGGTTTCCGGCGCCGCTGGCGGCGTTCAAGGAACCCACCAATGCCATCATGATCGCCGAAGGCGCCTGGGTGAACAACCGGTTCCTGGACGACCCGGACGCACCGATGGATCCGTCGGTGCGGTCGCGGCTTGTCGCCGCCCGGGCGACCACGGCCGTGCAGTACCTGCAGGCCCAAACCACCGCGTCGCGCTGGCAGCAGGAGTTCGCCGGCGAGATGGACAGGCTCGGGCTGTCCGCCGTCGCCATGCCCGTCACGGCGATGACCGCGCCGCGCCTCGAGGACGTCGACCACAACGTGGCGCCGGTCCACTTCACCCGCCCGGTCAACCTGCTCGCGCTGTGCGGTATCTCGCTTCCCGCGGGTGAGGACGACGACGCACGGCCCATCGGGCTGCAACTGGTCGGGCGCGCGGGATGCGATCACGCACTGCTGGGTGTCGCTGCCGATGTCGCCGCCGCACTGCATCCGTCTCGAATTCCGTCGCAGGAGGTGCGCAATGCTTAGCAAGCTGGCTGCCGTCCTGCTGGCATTCGTCGTTCCGTGCGCGGCCGCCCAGGACTACCCGCACAAGCCGGTGCGCCTGATCGTCCCGTTTCCTCCGGGCGGCAGCGTGGATCTGGTCGCGCGCCTGGTCGGCAAGAGCCTGCAGGACGCGCTGAAGCAGCCCTTCGTGGTCGACAACAAGCCGGGTGCCTCCGGCAACGTCGGTGCCGCCTACGTCGCCAAGGCGCCGCCGGATGGCTACACGCTGCTGGTCGGCAGCGCCGGTGTCTTTGCCGCCAACCAGTTCCTGTATGCCAATCCGCCATTCGATCCGCTGCAGGCCTTTGCGCCCATCATGCGGATCGTCGATCAGCCCAACATCCTGGTCGTGGGCCAGCAGTCGCCCGTGCGCAGCGTCAACGAGTTGATCGCGCTGGCCAAGGCACGCCCGGGAAAGCTGAGCTTCGGCAGCGCGAGCGTCGGTTCCGCCCAGCACTTCTCTACCGAGATCTTCATGCAGCAGGCCGGCGTGGAGCTCCTGCACGTTCCCTACAAGGGAGGCGCGCCGGCGCTCGTGGATCTGATGGGCGGGCAGATCGACATGCTGTTCGACACCTCGCCGACGGCCTTGCCTTACGCCAGGAGCGGCAAGCTGCGTGCGCTGGCCATCACCAGCCGACAGCGCTCGCCGCTGCTTCCGGACGTTCCCACGATGAAGGAAGCGGGGCTGCCCGACTTCGAGGTCGTCACCTGGACCGGCATTGCCGCGCCGGCCGGCACACCCCAGGCCGTGATCGACAGGCTCAACGCCGCGATCAAGACCGCGCTGCGCGGCGAGTTGCGTAGGCAGCTCGAGGAGACCTCCCTCATTCCGGTCGGGGACTCGCCCGAAGCCTTCCGGGAGTTCATGCGCAAGGACGCGGACAGCTACGCGCGCCTCGTGAAGGCCGCCAAGATCACGCCCCAGTGATCTTGCAGGGCGGTCCGGACGACGAATTTTTCACTCTCTTGATTGGATGCTGACATGAAGATTGCCTTGATACGTGTTGCGTGTGCCCTCTCACTGGCAATGGCAGGGCCGGCGTTCGCAGGGGACTACCCGGACAAGCCCATCCGCATCGTGGTTCCCTATCCGCCGGGCGGCGCGTCCGACACGGTGTCGCGCCTGATCGGGCAGCAGCTGTCGCAACGCCTCAAGCAGCCCGTGGTCGTCGAGAACAAGCCGGGTGCCACCGAACAGATCGCGGCCAGCTTCGTCGCCAAGGCGAACCCGGACGGCTACACGATCCTGCTGGCCTCCACCGCGGGACTTTCGGTCAATCCGACCCTCTACAAGGGACGCCTCGCCTACGACCCGGAAAAGGACCTCGCGCCGATCGTGCTGGCCGTGACCCTGCCCAGCGTGGTCATGGTTCATCCTTCGATGCCGGTCAATTCGTTCGACGAGCTCACGGCGTTCGCGCGGTCTTCGGCGACACCGATCAACTACGCTTCCAGCGGCGCCGGCAACCCCAGCCACCTGGGCATGGAGCTGTACAAGCGCGCGGCGTCCATCGACATGACGCATGTGCCTTACAAGGGTGGCGCGCCCGCGCTCCAGGATCTGATGTCCGGCCAGGTGTCCGTGATGATGGCCATCGGTCCGGAGTCGATGCCGATGGCCAAGGCCGGCCGGATGAAGGCGCTTGCAGTGACGACAGCGAAACGCTCGCCCGCCTATCCCGGACTGCCCGCAGTCTCCGAGACCAAGGGCTTTGCCAACTTCGAGCTGCTGCACTGGTTTGCACTGCTGGCACCCGCCCGGACGCCCGACGCCGTCATTGCGCTGCTGAACAAGAACGTGAACGACATCCTGAAGGACCCGGAGGTGAAGAACAAGCTTCTCGAGATGGGAATGGAGCTCGAAGGCGGCTCGCCGCAGCGGCTGGCCGAAACGATCAAGCGGGACCGCCTCAAGTGGGAGAAGGTGATCATCGAATCGAACATCCGGATCGATTGATCCGCACCGACCCACATCATCATCCGAAAGAGAGAACCGACATGGTCTTTGCTGGCGAAGGCATCCTGATTTCATCGATGGAAGTGCTCCCCGAGGAGGAGGCCGACTTCAACGAGTGGTTCGACCGTGAGCACCTGGCCGAGAGAGTGGCAATTCCCGGTTTTCTCGAGGCGAGACGGTATGAATCCGTCGGCGCGCCGACGCGCTACCTGCAGATCTACAACACCACGCGGTTCGATGTGCTGGACAGTGCGCCTTACCGGGCAGCCCTGGCGAGCCAGACCGAGTGGTCGAATCACCACATTTCACGATTCATCGCGCCGACGCGCGTGGTCGGACGCCTGGTGCACAGCGCGGGGGTCGCGCGAGGCGTCGCAGTCGCACTTATGCGACTTCGGCCGTCCGGTGATCCGGCCATGATGCCGGCGCTTGCGGGCGTTCTGGAAGTGCTCGACCAACCGGGCACGGCTTCGATCCACTTTGTCGAGGCCGATGCTGGCCTTTCCAGGCCGGTGACGGCGGATTCGGGCTACGTGGGCAGCGAGGACTGTTATGTGCTTATCGAGTGCACCAGCGAGGCCGCCGCCGGGAAAATCATCGCCCGACTGGGAGCGCCAGTGCAGAAGTATGGAGAACTCATCGACGCGCGAGTTTTCCGGTATCGCATGGATATCAGCGCGTAAGACGACCTCCAGCGCGGGTTCCGCCGTGCAGGCGCTCGCTTCTCCCGCTCATCCAGGCTTCAGTTGGCGCAGCGCGCTTCGAGCGCGTCGATGAAGGCGCGGTCCCATCGGCCTTCCTTCATGGCCCGGATGGTCTCCGCCTCCGTTGCGAGGTGCGCGCGTGCCTTCTCGATCAGCAACTCGGCCTCGTCTGGCGCGAAGGCCATCAGCCCGTCCTGGTCGCCGACCACGATGTCGCCGGGATTGACGACCATCCCGCCGACGGACACCGGCACGTTGATCTCGCCGGGGCCGTCCTTGTAGGGACCGCGGTGGGTGACGCCGCGCGCATACACCGGGAACTCGCGCGCACGGACCTCGGCCACGTCGCGGATCGCGCCATCGACCACCACGCCCAGGATGCCGATGTGCGCGGCGTAGAACGAGAGGATGCCGCCGACCACCGCGTTGTTGAGGTCGCCGCCGGCATCGATCACCAGCACGTCGCCGGGCCGGCAGAATTCGAGCGCGCGCAGGTACGTGAGGTTGTCGCCTCCGCGCGAGCGTGCCGTGACGGCCGTGCCCGCCATGGTCCGCGCCGTTGGGCGGTGGTAGGGATGCAGGCCGATGCTGCCGATGTTGCGGTGCATGTTGTCACTGAGCGCCGCGACGGGCATCTCGCGCAGTGCGGCGAGGATCTCGGGCGCCACCGGTGCGGCCGACGGGTTCTTGCGGATGGCTTTGTAGGGCATGGTGTTGTCCTCGGAAATTCAGTCAGGCGCGCGTCAGCGCAGGGCGGCCACGGCCCGTGCGATGCGCGCGCAGCCTTCCTCCAGCGTCTCGATCGACGTGGCAATGGAAAGGCGGAAGTAGGGCGACAGGCCGTAGGCGGTGCCCGCGACCACGGCCACGCCTTCGCTCTCGAGCAGGTACATCACCACGTCGCCGTCCTGGTCCAGCCGCTTGCTCTCTGGCGTGGTCTTGCCGATCAGGCCGCCGCAGTGGATGTACAGGTAGAAGGCGCCCGGCGGCGGGCTGCAGTGCAGGCCGGGGATGTCGTTGATCAGCGCCAGGGTGCGGTCGCGGCGCTGCTTGTAGATGGCCACGCTCTCGGCCACGAAGTCCTGGTTGCCGTCGAGCGCCGCCGCGGCGGCCGCCTGGCTCACCGAGCAGCAGTTGCCGGTGGACTGCGACAGCAGTGTGTTCATCGCCTGGACCAGATCCGCCGGGCCGGCCGCGTAGCCGATGCGCCAGCCGGTCATCGCATAGGTCTTGGAGACGCCGTTGATCACCAGCGTGCGCTCGCGCAGCGCAGGCGCAACCGCAAGCAGGTGCGGCGTCGCCTGGCCGTCGAAGCGGATGTGCTCGTAGATGTCGTCGGTCATCACCATCACTTGGCGGTGGCGCTGCAGCACCTCGGCCAGCGCGCGATATTCGTCGGCGGTGTAGCTGGCGCCGGTCGGGTTGCTCGGCGAGTTGATCAGCAGCCAGCGCGTGCGCGGCGTGATCGCGGCCTCCAGCTGCGCTGGCGTCAGCTTGAAGCCGTTGGCCTCGGGGCAGGCCACGGTGACCGGCGTGCCTTCGCAGGCCAGCACCATGTCGGGATACGACACCCAGTAGGGCGCGGGAATGATCACCTCGTCGCCCGGCTCCAGCGTGACGGCGAGCGCGTTGTAGATCGCGCTCTTGGCGCCGCTGGTGGCGATGATCTCGTTCATCGCGTAGTGCAGGCCGTTCTCGCGCTCCAGCTTGGCGGCGATGGCTTGGCGCAGCTCCACCGTGCCGGCCATCAGGGTGTAGCGCGTCGCGCCTTTCTCGATGGCGGCGGCGGCGGCCTGCCGGATGTGGGGCGGCGTGTCGAAGTCGGGCTCGCCCACCACGAGGTTCACGATCGACTTGCCCTGGCGGCGCAGTTCGTTGGCGCGGTCGGCGGCCGAAGTGCTGGGCGAGGGCTTGATGCGCCGCACGCGGGCGGCAATGCGGGAGGGCGTCACTTGTCTTCCTGGGTTGGCGATGGCATGGACCGAACGGTACGCACATCGATCGCGCGAGGCCAAGACGAGATTGCACTGGTTGTATAGGCAGAGCTTATGGTGGGCCCCGATGGCCGCTGCGCGAGGGCGGTGCTAGGCTCGGCTTTTGCTTGGGGACACGGCGTGAACCTGCGACGCCTCAAATATTTCGTGAAGATCGTGGACATCGGCAGCCTGACGCAGGCGGCCGAGGTTCTTTTCATCGCCCAGCCCGCGCTGAGCCAGCAACTGGCCACGCTCGAGGGCGAGGTGCGCCAGCAGCTGCTGGTGCGCACCAAGCGCGGCGTCACGCCCACCGAGGCCGGCAAGGTGCTGTACCGGCATGCGCAGATCATCCTGCGCCAGTGCGAGCAGGCCCGCGTGGACATGGAAGCGGCCGGCGAAGGGCTGTCGGGCCAGGTGTCGGTGGGGCTTGCGCCCGGCACGGCGGCCTCGGCGCTCTCGCTGCCGCTCTTGCGCACGGTGCGTGCGCGCCACCCCGGCATCCTGCTCTACCTGAACGAAAACTACGGCACCACGCTGAGCGAGCTCATCATGAACGGCCGCATGGACCTGGCCGTGCTCTATGGCGACAAGGCGATCCACGGCCTCTCGTTCCTGCCGCTGCTCAAGGAGCCGCTGTTCCTGGTCGGGCCGGCCGCCATGCCGGCGCCGGCGCAGCCGGTGAAGCTGGCCGACCTGCGCGACATCGAGCTCTTCCTGCCGCGCCCCTACAACGTGGTTCGCAAGCTGGTCGACGCGGCCTTCGTGCGCGCGGGCATGGTGCCGCGCGTGGTGGCCGAGATCGAGTCGGCCTTCACGCTGACGGCCGCCATTGCCGACGGGCTGGGCGCCACCATCCTGCCGGCGTCGATGGCGCGCGAAGTGGTGGCGGCCTGCGGGGCCTGGCAGTTCCAGATCGTCGATCCGGTCATCGAGGCGCCGCTCGCGCTGTGCCAGTCCGACCACCTGCCGCTCTCGGAGCCGGCGCAGGCGGTGAAGAGCATCCTGCTCGAACTCGTGGTCGACCTGGCCGGCACCTTCGCGGCCACGCCCGAACCCGAACTGGCTGCGCTGTCGTAGCGTGCCGTCATAAGCCGGCCTTATCCCGGCACAGCCATTCCGTCTTGGGCTTTGTGCCCGCGGGCCGCTACCGTTCATGCCTGCCGTCACGCGTTCGCGGAATGCGTCGGCCACCAAGGATGTTCTGTCGCCACAGGCAGCCCCGGCATGAAGCAGGAACAGATCAAGACGCTCATCGACGCACTCGCGGCCTCGGACCTCGCGGAGCTGGAGTACAGCGAAGACGGCAGCACATTGCGGCTGGTGAAGCAATCGGCGCTGGCGGCCGTGCCCGCAGCCGCGCGGCGCCCGGCTGCTGCTGCGCGCAAGGCGCCCACCGCGGAGTCTGCGCAGCAGGCACCGCCGCCAGCCGCCGCGGCCGAATGCCTTGCGCCGCTCTACGGCGTGGTGCACCTGCAGTCCGCGCCGGGCGAGCCGCCCTTCGTGCAGCCGGGGCAGGCCGTCGAGGCCGGCCAGATGCTCTGCGTGATCGAGGCCATGAAGATGTTCAACGAAGTCCGCGCCGACGCTGCCGCCACCGTGCAGGCCGTGCTGGTGCGTTCGGGCCAGGAAGTGGAAGCAGGCGAGCCCCTGTTCCGCTTCGGTTGAGGAAAGCTGCGCGATGTTCGACACCGTCCTCATTGCCAACCGCGGCGAGATCGCCCTGCGCATCCTGCGCGCCTGCCACGGCCTGGGCCTCAAGACCGTGGTCGCGCATTCCGAGGCCGACAGCGAAGCCAGCTACGTCGCGCAGGCCGACCAAGCGCTGTGCATCGGGCCCTCCGCGCCGGGGCAGAGCTACCTGAACCAGTCCGCCATTCTGTTTGCCGCCGAACTCAGCGGCGCGCAGGCCATCCACCCGGGCTACGGCTTCCTGTCGGAGAACGCGGGCTTTGCCGCGCGCGTGGAGCAGGCCGGCCTCGTCTTCATCGGCCCCAGCGCCGCCTGCATCCGCACCATGGGCGACAAGGTCTCGGCCAAGCGCGCGATGCGCAAGGCTGGTGTGCCGTGTGTGCCGGGGCCCGACGAGCCGCTGCCGGACGACCCGGCCGCCGTGCAGGCCATCGCGCGCGAGATCGGCTATCCGGTGATCGTCAAGGCGGCGGGTGGTGGCGGCGGGCGCGGCATGCGCGTGGTACAGGGCGAAGCGGCGCTGCTCGATGCGATGGCGCTCACGCGCGAGGAAGCGCGCCAGGCCTTCGGCAACCCCGAGGTCTACATCGAGAAGTTCCTGCTGCACCCGCGCCACGTCGAGATCCAGGTGCTGGCCGACAGCCACGGCAACGCCATCTGGCTGGGCAGCCGCGACTGCTCGCTGCAGCGCCGCCACCAGAAGGTGATCGAGGAAGCGCCCGCGCCCGGCATCGATGAGGCGCTGATGGCCGAGGTGGGCGAGCGCTGCGCGGCCGCCTGCCGGCAGATCGGCTACTGCGGCGTGGGCACCTTCGAGTTCCTCTACGAGAAGGGCGCCTTCTATTTCATCGAGATGAACACCCGCCTGCAGGTCGAACACCCGGTGACTGAGATGACCGCGGGCATCGACATCGTGCAGCAGCAGTTGCGCATGGCGCGCGGCGAGCGCCTTGCGCTGGTGCAGCACGAGGTGCGCTGCCAGGGCCATGCGATCGAGTGCCGCATCAACGCCGAGAACCCGGACACCTTCGCGCCTTCGCCCGGGCGCATCACCGGCTGGCAGGTGCCGGGCGGCTTCGGCGTGCGGGTCGATTCGCACGCCAACGCCGGCTACCGCGTGCCGCCGTACTACGACTCGATGATTGCCAAGCTGATCGTGCACGGCAGCACGCGCACCGATGCGCTCGACCGCATGCGCCTGGCGCTCGCCGAGATGCGCATCGACGGCATCGCGACCAACGTGCCGCTGCACCGCGAGCTGCTGCGCGACGAGGGCTTTGCCGCCGGCGGCGTCGACATCCACCACCTCGAGCGCTGGCTGCAGCAAAGGAGCGCGGCATGACCGTGCAGCGGCCATCGATCAGCCTGCTGGGCACGACCGCGCTGATCTTCGAGGCGCCCGGCGAGATGAACCTCGACTCGCAGCAGCGCATCTGGGCGCTGGCGCACGAGACCCAGGCCTGGCCGGAGATCCGCGAAGCCGTGCCGGGCATGAACAACCTGATGCTGACCTTCCTGCACCCGCCGCGCGGCGCCGGCGCGCTCCAAGCCCTGGAGGCGCGCCTGCACGATGCGTGGGACGCGGCCGTCGCACGACCGCGCGAAGGCCGGGTGGTCGAGCTGCCCGTGGTCTACGGCGGCGCGGGCGGCCCGCACATGGCCGACGTGGTGGCGCACACGGGCCTCAGCATCGAGCGCATCGTCGAGCTGCACAGCGCGCCGCTCTACCCGGTGTATGCGCTCGGCAGCCATCCGGGCTACTGCTACCTGGGCGGCATGGACGCGCGCATTGCCACGCCGCGCCGCAAGGTGCCGGTGCTGAGCATCCCGGGCGGGGCGGTGTCGATCGGCGGGGCGCAGACCGGTGTCTCGGCCTCGGCCGGGCCCAGCGGCTGGAACACCATCGGCAGCACCTCGATGTGCTTCTTCGATCCCGCGCAGGACCCGCCCGCGGCGCTGCAGCCGGGCGACATGATCCGTTTTCGCGTGGAGGGCATCGTCCGATGATCGAAGTGCTTTCCTCGGCCGCGCTCGCCACCGTGCAGGACCAGGGGCGCACCGGCAGCCTGCGCTGGGGCGTGGGCACCTCGGGCGCCATGGACAACCTGGCGCTCGCGGCCGGCAACCTGCTGCTGGGTAATGCGCTGGATGCAGCCGCCATCGAAGTGCCGGTGTTTCCCTTCAAGGTGCGTTTCGGCGAGGACTGCGCCTTCGCGCTGACCGGCGCCGATTGCGCGGCCCGGCTGGACGAGCAGCCGCTGCTGCCCTGGTGGGTTCACCAGGCGCGGGCCGGGCAGGTGCTGGCGCTGGGCCTGCCGCAAGGCGGCGCGCATCAGCGCGGCAGCCGCGCCATGCTGTGCCTGGCCGGCGGGGTCGAGGTGCCCGAAGTGCTGGGCTCGCGCAGCACGCAGCTGCGTGGCGCCTTTGGCGGCCACGAAGGGCGTGCGCTGCGCCGGGGCGACGTGCTGCGCGCCGCCGCAGCGGGCGCTGCGTGCAAGACCGGCTTCGGCCTCGTGCCGCCCGCGCTCGCATTGCCGCTGCAGCAGGGCGGCGTGGCAGCCGTGCGCGTACTGCCCGCGGCCGAGTACATGGCGTTCGAGCCCGCGTCGCGCGACGCCTTCTGGGCCGGCGAATGGAAGATCACTGCGCAGAGCGACCGCTACGGCTACCGATTGGAGGGCGAGGCACTGCGCCCCATCGCACCGATGGAGCTGCGCTCGCACGGCATCGTGCCCGGCGTGATCCAGGTGCCGCACAGCGGGCAGCCGATCATCCAGATGCGTGACGCCCAGCCTTCGGGCGGCTACCCGAAGTTCGGCACGGTGATCGAGGCCGACATGTGGCGCCTCGGCCAGGCGCCGATCGGCAGCCGCGTGCGCTTCATCGAAACCACCTGGGACGAAGCGCTGGCCGCGCTCGACGAAGTGCGCGCCTGGCTCGACAAGGTGGCACGCATGGTGGAACTGCATCGCGGTGCGCCTGTTTCCGTAGCGAGGCAACCGGGATGACGCCTTGTTTTTTTATTCGCCGTGTCGTGTTTGGAGCGTGCTGTTCAGGGCGCGCTCCTGCCGACGGGGTACCTTGCTCCGCGAATGTCCCCCGCCTTCGGCTCCTCCTTTATTTCGCTGCGCAAGGCACCCCATCGACAGGAACGTTATGCGCAGCGGCGGTTGATCAGCGGTACACCACGAGCGTGCCCAAGTGCACAGGGCATCGGGTGCTCCCCGCAGCGAAATCAAGGAGGAGGCCGCAGGCCGGGGGACATTCGCGGAGGGGAGTACCCGGTGGCCTGTGCACGCGTCCCGAACAGAAGCGCCCCGAACAACAGCACCCCAAGAAAAGCTGACATGCAGGACATCGCACTGCGCACCTCGCAGCTGGCCGCCTGGCTGGCCGGCACCGACATCGGCCTGCTCGAACTGCGCACGCCAGAAGGCACGCTGCGCCTCGGACGGCAGGGCGACAACATCGTTGAACTGCCGGCGGAAGAAGCCGAACCAGAGCACTCGCCGATCCACGCCCCCTCCGTCGGCGTGTTCCTGCACAGCCATCCGCTGGCCGCGGCGCCGCTGGTGCGCATCGGCCAGCGCGTCGAAGCCGGCCAGACCCTCGGCCTGCTGAAGATCGGCCCGCTGCTGCTGCCCGTCACCGCGCCGCAGGCCGGCATCGTCGACGGCCTCCGCGCGGCCGACGGCCTTGCAGTCGGCTTCGGCGCGCCGCTGCTCGACCTGCTCCCCCTCTGACGAACGAGAGAGAAAAAGGACTCCCATGGACATCGACCTGAACGCAGACCTCGGCGAAGGCTTCGGACCCTGGCGCATGGGCGAGGACGAGGCGCTGCTCGACATCGTTTCTTCCGCCAACGTGGCCTGCGGCTTCCATGCGGGCGATCCGGTCATCATGGACCGCACCGTGCGCCTGGCGCTGGCGCGGGGCGTTGACGTGGGCGCGCACGTGGGCTTTCCCGACCTGCTCGGGTTCGGCCGCCGGCCGATGCAGATCGAGCCGAAGGAACTCGTCGCCTACGTGCTCTACCAGCTGAGCGCGCTGGACGGCATGGCGCGCACCGCCGGCCACCGCATGACGCACATGAGCTTTCACGGCGCGCTCGGCAACATGGCCGCGGCCGACGCCGCGCTGGCCGAGCCGCTGGTGCGCGCGGTGGCGGATTTCGATCCGATGCTCATCGTCAGCACTTCCGCCAGCCGCGCCATCGAGGACGCGGCCGCGCGCTGCGGCCTGCGCGTGCGCACCACCTTCCTGGCCGACCGCGCCTGCGGCGACGACGGCCTGCTGGTGCCGCGCAAGCTGCCCGGTTCGGTGATCCACGACCAGGGCGCGGTGCTGGCGCGCGTGCGCCAGCTGCTGGAGGAGGGCACGGTCACCAGCCACAGCGGCAAGAAGATCCCGATGCGCGCGCATTCGATCCTGCTGCACGGCGACACGCCCGGTGCGGTGGAGCTGGCGCGCGCGGTGCGCAGCGTGGTCGAGCAGGCGGGGCGCGTGGTGCCGATCTCGAAGCAGCCGGACTAGCAGGTCTGCAGCCCGGACATGGTGCTTACCCTAGGCCGTATGCACGAACACGGGGCAACATAAGGGCGGCTTATCGCTCCACAGCCAATCCGTCTTGGCGCCGCGAAGAAGCGCTCGATACAGTGAATTCAACGCAGCGATCTCCAGTTCCACGAAAGAAACAAAGATGCCCTTCTCCGACTACAAGACCGCGCTGGTGACGGGGGCCTCCTCGGGCATCGGTGCCGCCGTCGTCGAGCGCCTCTGCAAGGAAGGCCTCCAGGTCCACGCGCTGGCGCGCAGCGCCGGCAAGCTGGCCGAACTGGCCGCGCGCACCGGCTGCATCCCGCATGCCATCGACGTGAGCGACCTCGCCGGCATCACCCGCCTCACGCAGGAGGTGGCATTCGACGTGCTGGTCAACAACGCCGGCGTCGACCGCCCCGGCTCCATCCTCAAGGCCGATGCCGAGGGCATCGACCTGCTGGTCGACGTGAACCTGCGCGCCGTGCTGCACCTGTGCCGGCTCGTGGTGCCCGGCATGGCCGCGCGCGACCGGGGCCACGTGATCAACATCAGCTCCATTGCCGCGGCCTACAACTTCGGCGGCAACAGCACCTACCACGCGACCAAGGCGGCCGTAAGCATGCTGTCGCGCCAGCTGCGCATCGACGTCTTCGGCAAGCGCGTGCGCGTGACCGAGATCTGCCCGGGGCGCGTGGCCACCGACATCTTCGCGCACGTGCACGGCGACTCCGAAGAAACCCACAAGCGCTTCGTCGAAGGCTACGAGCTGCCGCAGGCCGAGGACATCGCCAATGCCATCGCCTTCGCGATTGCGGCGCCCATCGCGGTCAACGTGGGCCACATGGAAATCACGCCCACGCTGCAGGTGCCCGGCGGACTCTCGACCGCGCGCCCGGAAGCGCCGCAGGCCTGAACGCCCCGCACGGCCACGCCAAGGAGCAGCACATGAAGGACTTCGACCTGCTCGCGATCCTGCTGAAGCCGGAGTTCGGCGCGATGCTGCTGCACGGCCTGCAGGAAACGCTGAAGATCGCGGCCGGCTCCTGGCTGCTGGCCATGGCCATGGCGGTCGTGCTGCTGGTCGTGCGCCTCATGCCGAGCCGGCTGGCCGAGCGTGTGGTGATGGGCTATGTCTCGTACCACCGCAACGTGCCCACGCTGGTGCAGCTCATGCTCTGGTACTTCGGCATCTTCAGCCTGCTGCCCGATGCGCTGCAGGGCTGGCTGTCGGTGCACAACGCGGAGACGATTCTCTCGATCGTCGCGCTCGGGCTCTGCCAGGCCGCCTACTTCAGCGAGGACATGCGCTCGGGCCTGCGCTCCATCCCGCCCGGCCAGGCCGAGGCCGCGCGCGCGCTCGGCCACGGCTACATCGGTTCGATGCGCCACGTGATGCTGCCGCAGGCCATCCGCAACGCGGTGCCGGCACTGGTGAACCACAGCGTGTCGCTGTTCAAGAACAGCAGCCTGGCGATGGCCATCGGCGTGGCCGAGCTGACCCACGCGGTGAAGGAGATCGAGAGCCAGAGCTTCCGCACCTTCGAGGCCTACAGCATGGCGACGGTGCTGTACCTCGTGTGCTCGCTGCTCATCATGGCCGTCGGCGGCTGGCTGTCGCGGCGCTACCGCATCGCCCAAGCGAGGTAAGAGGCCATGTTCAGCGTCTTTGAAATCCTGCGCGACAACTGGCTGCTGCTGCTCGTCGGCCAGTACCCCAGCGGGCCGCTCGGCGGCATCGTCGCCACGCTGATCCTGTCGGTGCTGGGCATCGTGCTGGCGTTTCCGCTGTCTGTGCTGCTGGCGCTCGCGCGGCTGTCGCCCTGGCGCCTGCTGCGCTGGCCGGCCACGGTGCTGGTCTACGTGGTGCGCGGCGTGCCGCTTCTCATGGTGATCCTGTGGGTCTACTTCCTGGTGCCGATCCTGATCGGGCGCGATGTGTCGGGCTTCACCACCATGCTGTGCACGCTGGTGATCTACGAGGGCGCCTACCTGTCGGAGGTGGTGCGCGCCGGCATCCAGGCGCTGCCCAAGGGCCAGGCCGAAGCGGCGCGCGCGCTCGGCCACAGCCACCTGGGCACGATGTGGTTCGTGATCCTGCCGCAGGCGCTCTACAACATGCTGCCGAGCATGCTGAGCCAGTTCATCTCCACCATCAAGGAGACCACGCTGGGCTACGTCATCAACGTGCAGGAGCTGACCTTCGCGGCCAACCAGATCAACAACCAGCTGCTGACCAAGCCGTTCCAGGTGTTCTTCATCCTGGCGATGACGTACTACGTCGTCTGCTTCAGCCTGACGCAGCTCGCGCAGTGGCTGGAGCGGCGCATTGCCCACAAGCGGCTCGGTGCAGCTTCCGTGAAGACATCCGAAGACGGTGTTTCGCTGCCGCCGCCGGTGGCAGCAAACCCGTGAGGCCGCGCTCGACGGCCATCGACCACAAGACCAGGAGACAGCGCCATGAACCCCGTTCCACACCCCGCAGGGGATGACACCATGATCCTGTTCTCCAACATCAACAAGTGGTATGGCGACTACCAGGCGCTCGCCGACGTCAACGCCGAGGTCAAGAAGGGCGAGGTGGTGGTGGTCTGCGGCCCTTCGGGCTCCGGCAAGTCCACGCTGATCCGCACCGTCAACCGGCTGGAGGAAGTGAAGTCGGGCCAACTGCTGTTCGACGGCCACGACATCCACGCGCCCATGAGCAGCGCGGCGCTCAACAAGCTGCGCAGCCGCATCGGCTTCGTGTTCCAGAGCTTCAACCTGTTTCCGCATCTCTCGGTGCTGGAGAACATCATGCTGTCGCCCATGCGGGTGCTGGGCGTGAAGCGGTCCGACGCAAAGGCGAGGGCGGCGCAGCTGCTCGAGCGCGTGGGCCTGTCGAACAAGGCAGGCGCCTACCCGGCGCAGCTGTCGGGCGGACAGCAGCAGCGCGTGGCGATTGCGCGCGCGCTGGCCATGGAGCCGCCTGCGATGCTGTTCGACGAGCCCACCAGCGCGCTCGACCCCGAGATGGTGGGCGAAGTGCTGTCGGTGATGCGCGGCCTGGCCCACGACGGCATGACCATGATGTGCGTCACGCACGAGATGAACTTCGCCCGCGAGGTGGCCGACCGCGTCTGGTTCATGGACGCGGGCCGCATCCTCGAGAAGGCCGACCCCGAGGCCTTCTTCAAGAGTCCGCAGCATCCGCGTGCGCAGCGCTTCTTGTCGGACCTGCGCGCGCACTGATTTTTTTCTTCCCCCAGCATCTCCTCAGGAGCTCACCATGTCGAACAGAAACGTCTTCCGCCTCACCACGATCGGAACCTGTCTTTGCGCCGCCTCTCTGCTGGCGCATGCCGACCAGTGGAGCGACATCAGCGCGCGCAAGGAGCTGCGCTGCGGCACCTTCGCCGACGTTCCGCCCTTCGCCGCGCCGGATCCGAAGACGCGCGAGATGGTGGGCCACGACGTCGACCTGTGCCACGCGCTGGCCAAGGAACTCGGCTTGACGGCCAAGGTCACGCCGCTCTCGGTGGAAGCGCGCGTGCCCGAGGTCAAGCTCGGGCGCGTCGACGTGACCATTGCCAACCTGGCCTACACCAAGAGCCGCGGCGAGCAGATCCAGTTCAGCGACCCGTACTACGTGGCCAAGGAAATGCTCGCGGTGAAAGCCTCCGACCCGGGTGCCGCCAAGGCCGACTTCAAGGGCAAGCGCCTGAGTTCGACCAAGGGATCGACCTCGGAGCTGTCGATCAAGATGAACGGCTCGGAGCCCGTGACCTTCCAGGACACCGGTTCGGCCTTCATGGCGGTGCAGCAGAACAAGTCGGTCGGCATGGTCGCGAACACCATGACCATCACCAAACTGGTCAATCAATCGAAGACCGAGGGCGTGGCGCTCAAGATGATCAAGGAGCCGATGGTGCTGCAGCCCATCGGCATCGGCATGAAGAAGGACGAGCCGGTGCTGTTGGCCAAGGTGAACGGCGCGCTCTACGCGCTCGAGAAGTCGGGCGAGCTCGACAAGATCTGGGCCAAGTGGCTCGGCCCGAACACCGAATACAAGATGGTGCGCGAAGAAAAGGTCACGCCGCTGGCCGACCTCAAGTTCGAACTCCTGCCCTGAGAGCATCCACCTTGCCGCCAGCGCACCCAACTAGTTATAAGAACTAATTATTAAAACGAAACTGCGTATTGTTTTTGCGCGTTTCTTGGGCATCATTTCCGCATGGAGAAGACAAAGGCCCTGGTGACCGTGATCGAGATGGCGCGCGCCGGCCTCGGCTTTACGCCTGCCGACGCCCTCGACCACATCGCCGCTCTCATCGCCCAGGAGGATGCACAAAGCCCGTTCCACGACCGCCGGGTCGAGGAACTGCTTCGCCTCGGGGCCTGCATCTGGAGCCTGCGGCGGGACCTCGTGACGCCGCGCTGAGCTTTGCTTCGCCCCGCCGCCTCGCGCGCACGGGCTATGCCGTGTGGCCAGATGCAGGAAAGGGTACTTAAGGCTACATTTTCCAGACCAAGAAAAGCCGGCATTCTTTGGGTCGAACAAACGCCGGCAATCGGAGGACTGAATGCCGCTCTTGTTCCTGCTGAGGCTCCAGCACACGCTGCTGCCTGTCCGAGTCGCGCTTCCGGAGGAAGTGCGGATCGTCTCGGTGCTCGTGGCCACGGGCTTGATCGAGGCCGAGTTCGCACCCGTGAGGCCCGCTGGCCGGGATGCCGCATCGCGCATTGCGACGGTGAGGCGCATCACCGAGGAAGGCCTCGCCGAGCTCGCGCAGATGAGCGACGCCCCCAAGTTCGTGAAGACCTCGATGCAGTTCGCGCGCGGATTGCGATTGATGTAGGGCTTGCAGGATCAGGCCTGCCACGGCAGCCCGCGCATCCGCTCGCGCTTTTCTTCCTCGTCGAAGTGCGCGAGCGAAGGCTTGATCAGGTCGCTGCGCGCCACGATGCCCACCAGCACCAGCGACTGCGCGTCCTTCACCACGGGCAGCCGCTCGAGCCGATGGCGCGCGAGCCGCGTGGCCACCGCGCGGCAGTTCTCGCCCGGCAGCGCAAAGAACAGCGGCACGTCGGCGCATGCGTCGCCCACGGTGGCAATGGGATCGCGCGTGCCGCACGCGGCCAGCATCGCGCGGTCCGCCACGCCGATCACCGCGCCGTTGCGCACCACGGGGAACGCACGGTGGGCCTGGCCGTCGCCGAAATGCTCGAACAGCGCCCGCGCCACCGGCAGGGCCGCGTCGATGCTGCGCACCTCGCGCGTCATGACCTCTTCCACCGAGTGCCGCTCGAGCGGATCGACGCCGTATTCGCGGTAGATGTGATAGCCGCGGCGCGCGATCTTCTCGGTGAGGATCGAGCGGCGCATGGTCAGCACCGTGAAGCCATAGGCCACGGCGGAGGTGGTCAGCAGCGGCAGCAGCGCATTGCTGTCGTGCGTGAGCCCGAAGGCGAAGATGGTGGCGGTGAGCGGTGCGCGCATCACGCCGCCCAGCGTGGCGGCCATGCAGACCAGCGGCCACAGCATCGGGTCGTTGCCGGGCAGCACGTGCGAGAGCACCACGCCCAGGCCCGCGCCCATCATCAGGAGCGGCGCAAGCACGCCGCCCGAAGTGCCCGAGCCCAGCGAGATGACCCAGATCACCGCCTTCACCGCGAGCAGCGCGGCCACCACGCCGAGCGCCAGGTGGTTGTGCAGCAGATCGCCGATCACGTCGTAGCCCACGCCCAATGCACGCGGCTCGAAGTAGCCGCCGATGCCCACCGCCAGGCCGCCGATCGCCGGCCACCACATCCAGTGGATCGGCAGCTTACCGAACAGGTCTTCGACCTTGTAGAGCGAGATCGAGAGCGAGGCCGACAATGCGCCGCACAGAAGCCCCGCGGCCACGCACGAGAGCATCGCGAGCGGGCCGGGCACCGCGGTCTGCAGCGGAAACAGCGGGCCGGCATCCATCAGCAGCGGACGTGTGAACCCCGCCACCGCGCAGGCCACGGCCACCGGCAGCAGGCTGCGCGGCCGGAGCTCGAACAGCAGCAGTTCCACCGCCAGCAGCACGGCCGCCACCGGCGTGCCGAACACCGCCGTCATGCCCGCGGTGGCGCCGGCCACCAGCAGCGCCTTGCGCTCGGCGGCCGTGAGATGGAAGTGCTGCGCGATCAGCGAGCCGATGGCGCCGCCGGTCATGATGATCGGCCCTTCGGCGCCGAACGGGCCGCCGCTGCCGATCACGATGCCCGAGGACAGCGGCTTGAGCAGCGCCACCTTCGGCGACATCTTGCTCTTGCCGAACAGGATCGCCTCGATCGCCTCGGGAATGCCGTGGCCGCGGATCTTGTCGGAACCGTAGCGTGCGACCAGCCCCACGATCAGCCCGCCGATCACCGGCACCGCAATGACCCAGGCGCCCAGCGTGTGCCCGGCCGGCGAGCGGTCCGCCAGCGAGAAGGTCTGGAAGAAGAACAGGTTGGTGAAGAAGCGGATCAGGTCGAGCAGCACGCGCGCGGCCACGGTGCTGACCGCCCCGACCACGATGGCCATGACGGTGATGCGCAGCAGGCGCGCATTGAGGGCGAAGTCGCCGCGGGGCGGGTGGGGGACTGGAGTCATGGCTGTTCGGGAAGAGTCGATCTGCCTCATCCGAGGCCAGCCCTCGAATATATCATTTCATGACATATTCGGTTCGCCCCCTGCGTTGAGAAACCCGCAGCGGCCTGCTAGGCGCCGCCCTTGCTGGCGAGCGCCACCACCTTGGCCAGTTCGGCCACCTGGTCCGCGTGCAGCACCGCGAGCCGTTCCAGCTTCCTGCGTCCCGCGGCCAGCAGATGGACCTCGACCTGGCGCCGGTCCGCATGGCTGGGCTTGCGCTTGACCAGGCCGGCCTCCTCGCAGCGCGACACCAGGGCGACCACGCCGTGGTGCTGGGCCTGCAGTCGCTCGGCGATCTCGCTGATGGTGGCCCACTCGCGGCCGGGAAAGCCCTGGGTGTGGAGCATCAACTGGTATTGAAGGACGGTGATGCCTTCCTCCCGCGCCGCGTCTTCGCTGAAGCGAAGGAAGCTGCGCAGCCTGAATCTGAAGTCGGACAGTGCCTCGAAGTGCTGCTTCTCGATGGATCCCCGTTGGCTGGCCATGAACTTTCCAAGAATGATTGTGCGAACGGAAAGCAATGTAGCAGCCGGCCCGATTCCGACGCAGGGTAATTACTCACAATGTGATGCAATAAACCTCATAACATGATGCATCTGACTTGAACCTGACCTGTGCGATGCCGGCTGCCTTCTCGGCATGCCGCGCGCACTTCCCCGTTGTCCGCTGCCGTTGCCCGTGCATCAGTGCGGGTTGCCGTATCCATTCCATTCGAGAGAGAGAAAGATTGCGTATGCAGATCAAGAGCCAGAAGACCTTCTTCTCGGGCATCATGTTCACCTGCGTCGGCGCGGCGTTCGCGCTGGGCGCCGCCAACTACAACGTCGGGAGTGCGGCCCGCATGGGGCCGGGCTACTTCCCGCTGATCGTGGGCGTGCTGCTGACCCTGCTGGGCCTGGTGGTGATTGCCACCGCGTTCACGGGCCCCACGTCCGACGGCGAGCCGGTCGGAAAGATCGCATGGAAGCCGCTCGGCTTCATCATCGGCGCCAACCTGCTGTTCGGCATCCTGCTGGCGGGCCTGCGCAGCATCGGCCTGCCGGCCATGGGCCTGATCCTCGCCATCTATGCGCTGGTGATCGTGGCCTGCATGGCCGGTGCCAACTTCTCGATGAAGCTGTCGCTGGTGCTGGCAACCGTGCTGGCCATCGGCAGCTACCTGACCTTCATCGTGGGACTCAAGCTGCAGTTCCAGGTGTGGCCCACCTTCATCACCGGCTGAGCGCGAGGCACCACCCATGATGGATCTGATCAACCACCTGTCGCTCGGCTTTTCCACCGCGGTGACGCTGCAGAACCTGGTCTATGCGTTCATCGGCTGCCTGCTGGGCACGCTGATCGGCGTGCTGCCGGGCATCGGCCCGACGGCCACCATTGCCATGCTGCTGCCGGCCACCTACGCGCTGCCGCCCGTGGCCGCGCTCATCATGCTCGCGGGCATCTACTACGGCTCGCAATATGGCGGCTCGACCACCGCCATCCTGGTCAACCTGCCGGGCGAATCGTCGTCCGTGGTGACGGTGATCGACGGCCACCAGATGGCCAAGCGGGGGCGCGGCGGACCGGCGCTCGCGGCCGCGGGCCTGGGCTCGTTCTTCGCGGGCTGCGTGGGCACGCTGATCCTTGCCGCGTTCGCGCCGCCGCTGACCGAGATCGCCTTCAAGTTCGGCCCGGCCGAGTATTTCTCGCTCATGGTGCTGGGCCTGATCGGCGCGGTGGTGATGGCCTCGGGCTCGCTGCTCAAGGCCATCTGCATGATCATGGTGGGCCTGCTGCTGGGCCTGGTCGGCACCGACGTGAATTCGGGCGTGGCGCGCTACAGCTTCGACATTCCGGAACTGACCGACGGCCTGGGCTTCATCGCGATCGCCATGGGCGTGTTCGGCTACGGCGAGATCATTGCCAACCTGGCCCGGCCCGAGGACGAGCGCGAGGTCTTCACGGCCAGCGTCACGGGCCTCATGCCCACCAAGGAAGACTTCAAGCGCATGTTTCCGGCCGTGCTGCGCGGCACCGCGCTGGGCTCGTCGCTGGGCATCCTGCCGGGCGGCGGCGCCACGCTGTCGGCCTTTGCGGCCTACACGCTCGAAAAGAAGATCAAGCTCAAGGCGGGCGAAGTGCCCTTCGGCAAGGGCAACATCCGCGGCGTGGCCGGGCCCGAAGCCGCAAACAACGCGGGTGCGCAGACCTCCTTCATTCCAATGCTGACGCTGGGCATTCCGCCCAACCCGGTCATGGCGCTGATGGTCGGCGCCATGACGATCCACAACATCCAGCCGGGCCCGCAGGTGATGACCAGCAACCCGGAGCTGTTCTGGGGGCTGATCGCCTCGATGTGGATCGGCAACCTGATGCTGGTGATCCTGAACCTGCCGCTCATCGGCCTGTGGATCAAGCTGCTGACCATTCCCTACCGGTGGCTGTTCCCGGCGATCGTGCTGTTCTGCGCGATTGGCGTGTACTCGACCAACAACAACGTGTTCGACATCTGGCTGGTGGCGATCTTCGGTGTCGTGGGCTACACCTTCATCAAGCTCGGATGCGAGCCGGCGCCGCTGCTGCTCGGCCTCATCCTGGGGCCGATGATGGAAGAGAACCTGCGGCGCGCGCTGCTGCTCTCGCGCGGCGACTGGAGCGTGTTCGTCTCGCGGCCGATTTCCGCGGGGCTGCTGGCGGGCGCGGTCGCGCTGCTGCTGATCGTGCTCCTGCCCTCGATCAGATCGAAGCGCGAAGAGGCGTTTGTCGAGGAAGCAGGTTAGCCAAGGCAAGACAAGGAGCCGCCCATGTCCAGTTCCCGCCAGGCTTCGGCGCCCGAATCCGCCGCGGCGCTGCACCGGCCGGTGTGCGAGCTGCTCAAGTGCAGCCTCCCGCTGGTGCTGGCCGGCGCGGCCGACCCCGAACTGGTCGCGGCCGTGACGCAGGCCGGCGGCTTCGGCTTTCTCGGCACGTCGGAGGCGCCGCCTGCGCGCCTCCGCGAAGAGGTGCTGGCGGTGCGGGCGCACACGGACCGGCACTTCGGCGCTGAATTGAATCCGGCCGCCACGGAGCCGGCGCTGCTCGACGCGCAGATTGCTGCCTGCATCGAACTGCGCGTGCCGGTGGCCGGGCTGCTCGGCGCGCTGTCCAGGACCGCCGTGCGGCAGCTTCGCGAAGCCGGGGTGGTGGTGGCCTGCCAGGTGTCATCGGTCAGCGGCGCGTGCGAAGCAGAAGGCGCCGGGGCGCAGATCCTGATCGTGCAGGGCCGGGAGGCCGGCGACGCCGTGCGCGGTGCGCAGCCGCTGGCTGCCATTCTTGCGGATGTGCTGGTGCTGGCGTCGGTTCCGGTGCTCGCCGCGGGCGGTATTGCCGATGGGGCGGACATTGCCGCCGCGCTGGCTGCGGGCGCGCAGGGCGCCGTTCTGGGTGCCGCGGCCCTGCAGGCGCGCGAGGGCGAAGGTGAGGCCGAAGGCACGGCACCGCTGGAGAAGATCGCCAGCGCCAGCAGGCGCCTGCACCAGCTCGCATCGGACGCGGCGGCCTCGCTGCGGGGCCGGGCACTGCGCTTTCCTGAACGCGTGATGCTGTCCTCGCCGGTCTGCTATGCCGACGAACTCGCGCCATCGAGCAAAAATAATTGAAACGCGGCGCGGGGCTGCTTCATCCAATGGGAAAGAGAAGCACACATGTCCCACGCCGCCCCCTCCCCAGTTGCCGCATCGGCGAGCCCCGCACAGGGCTCCGACCGCGAACTCGCGGCGCGCGCCGCGCAAGGCGATGCGCCGGCCTTCGAGTGCATCATGCGGCGCCACAACCAGCTGCTGTTCCGCACGGCGCGCAGCATCCTCAAGAGCGACGAAGAAACCGAGGACGCGCTGCAGGACGCCTACCTGCGCGCCTGGCGCGCCATCGGCAGCTTCCGCGACGATGCGCAGCTCTCGACCTGGCTGGTCCGCATCGTGATCAACGAGGCCCTCGGGCGCCTGCGGCGCCGCGGTGCGCAGGTGATTCCGCTCGACGGCGCCGCCGCGCCCGGCTTCGATGAAGACGAGCCCGAATCGGCCGCCGCCGACGATCCCGACAAACAACCGGAACGCCACGCCATGCGGGAAGAACTTCGGCGGCTGATGGAGCGCCGCATCGATCGCCTGCCCGATGCCTACCGCACCGTCTTCATGCTGCGGGCGGTCGAGGAAATGAGCGTCGAGGAAACGGCCGCGGCCCTGGCGCTGCCCGAAGCCACCGTGCGCACCCGCTTCTTCCGCGCGCGCAGCCTTTTGCGCGAAGGCCTGTCCCGCGACATCGACGTGGCGGTGGGCGATGCATTTTCATTCGACGGCGCGCGCTGCGATCGCATCGTGGCGCGTGTGCTGGCGAGCCTGGCCGACGGGCGGGAATCACCCCGCCCCTGAAGCTCTTACCCACGATCACTACGAGGAAAACAACCATGTCCTTCTTTCAAATGACTTCTCCCGTCGCCGCGCGGCGCATGTTCCTCGGCCAGTCGGGGCTGGTGCTGTCCGGTGCCGCGGTCGCGCTGCTGGCCGGCCGCGATGCCCTGGCCGCCAAGACCGGCGGCGCCACCGGCAACGACGTGCAGATCCTCAACACCGCGCTTGCCGCCGAACTCGAGGCCATTGCGGCCTACCAGGCCGGGGCCGAGAGCAAGCTGCTCGAGAAGCCCGTGCTCGACCTGGCGCTGAGCTTCCAGGGCCACCACAAGGCGCATGCGGACCTGCTCGCCAAGACGGTCGCCAAGCTCGGCGGCCATGCCGTGGCGGCCAAGGCCAGCTACGGCTTTCCGCTGGAGCAGCTGAAGTCGCAGGCCGACGTGCTGCGCTTTGCGGCCAAGCTGGAGCAGGGTGCCGTGAGCGCGTACCTGGGTGCCGTGCCGCTGTTCGGCAATCGCGACCTGTCGAAGGCGGCTGCGAGCATTCTTGGCGACGAGGCGATGCACTGGGCCGTGCTGCGGCAGGCACTCGGCGAAACGCCCGTGCCTTCGGCCTTCATGTCATGAGCTCAGGCCGGTGGCTCCTTGCGGCCGCCGCACTGGCCGCGGCCGCGCACGCGTGGGCAGTGCCCGACGCGGTGCGCGGCGAGCAGGTCTACGCGCGCTGCCTGGCCTGCCATGCGCTGGCGGTCGACCGCGTCGGGCCCCGGCACTGCGGGCTGTTCGGCCGGCTGGCCGGCAGCGTGCCCGGCTTCGCCTACTCGGAGGCCATGAAGAAATCGAAGATCGTCTGGAACGACAAGACGCTCGACCGCTTCCTGGCCAAGCCGCTGGCCATGGTGCCCGGCACCGCCATGACCTACGACGGCGTGCCCGACGCCGCAGAGCGCGCGGACCTGATCGCCTACCTCAAGCATGCCAACGAAGCGCCGCCATGCAGCGGCCGCGCACGCGAGTGAGCCATCAGCCGCCGCCCGCCGCATTCTGCTTCGGCTGCTTGATCGTCCACAGCGCTGCCGCCATCAGCGCGACACCCGTAAGCTGGACCCCGTTCAAGCGGCGCCCGTACACACCCCAGTCCACCAGCACCGCAGTCAATGGGTACACGAACTGCAGCACGGCGATCCTGCCGAGCGAAAGCCGGGCCATGCCCGCAAAGAGAAGGGCGTAGGCCAGCCCGGTGTGCAACACGCCCAGGCCCGCGAGCCACGCCCAGGCGGGCGCCGAATCCGGCCAGCCGAACACAAGAGGCACCCACGCCAGGACAACAACGCCGATCAGGCACTGCCACCAGGCCAGCGCGTAGGACGTGATGGCTTTTTCCGTATTGGCGAGGATGGTCACCGCGGCATAGCAGAGCGATCCGCCCAGGCACATGAGCAGGCCGAGCGTGTAGCCGCTGCCCCATGAGGCCACCGATGCCATGTTGCCGAAAAGCCCGGTCGTCAGCGCGAGGCCGCACAGTGCGGCCAGTGTGGCGGCCCACTGGCGCGGCGACACGGCTTCGCGCAGGACCAGTGCGCCGAAGAGAATGATCCACACCGGCTGGATGTGAAAAACAATGGTGGCCACCGCAATCGAGATGCGCGGGATCGCCGCGAAGAACAGCGCCCAGTTCAGCACCATCAGGCAGCCCGTCGCGCAGGCGATCCATCCGCTCTTGCCGCGCAGCCGCAGCTCGTTCGTTCGGCCGGTTGCCAAGCCCCATGCGAGCAGCGCCAATGCACCGAAGGCGCAGCGAAACAGCACCGTGACCAGCGGATGCTGGTGCGCCTCTTCCACGAAGACGCCGATCGTGCCGAGCAGCACGCCGCCGGCAATCAGCAGCCATTGCCCCGTGCTCTCCCGTTTCGATTGCCGGCGCGTCGCCGCGAACGCGGGGTGCACCTGGACTGCCTTCTTTTGCATGAAGGCGATCGTCCGCCCATGCGACAGCGGCGTAAAGCGCATAGTTCGAAGGCCTATCATTCGAACATCGAATGAGAAGCGCGACGATGAAATATCCCGATCTCCAGATCGACTGGCTGCGCGCCCTGGTGGCGGTGGTGGATGCCGGCTCGCTCTCTGCCGCGGCACCGCTGGTCCACCGCTCGCAGTCGGCGGTGAGCATGCAGATCAAGAAGCTGGAGAACGCGCTCGGCCAGGCCGTGCTGCTGCGAGGCCCGCGGCACCTGGAAGTGACGCCGGCGGGCGCGCAGCTGCTGGGCTATGCGCGCCGCATGCTCGAACTGCAGTCGGAAACGCAGAACGCCATGTTCGGACCGGAGCTCGCGGGCCGCGTGCGGCTCGGCGTGCCGGACGACTACGCCTCCACCTACCTGACGCCGGTGCTGCGCAGCTTTGCCGGCCGCTACAAGGGCGTGGAAATCGAGCTGACCTGCGAGCAGTCGACCTCCCTCATTCCCAAGATCGCGCGGGGCGAGCTCGACCTGGCGCTGGTCTCTCGCGACAAGCCGCAACGCGGACAGCTCCTGTTCCACGAACCGCTGGTGTGGGTGGGCACGGCGCAGCATGAAGCCTGGCGCCGCAATCCGTTGCCGATCGCCGTCTACGAGGCGGGCAGCATGGCCCGAACTGCCGCGCTCTCAAGCCTGGCCGCCAGGCGGCGCGCCTATCGCATCGTCTATCACAGCTCCAGCCTCGCCGGCCAGCTCGCGGCCGTGGAGAGCGGCCTGGCCGTCGCCGTGTTCACGCGCTGCAGCGTTCCGGCCCACCTGCAGATATTGCAGAACCTGCCCAGCGGCTTCGACCTGCCCAGGCTCAAGTCGATGGATGTGGCGGCGCTGCGCAGCAAGGTGTCGCTGCGCTCGCCCGCGGTGGATGCGATGTACGAGCAGATGGTGCGGACCTTGAGCCCCGCATAGGCGAGGGCACCGGCGCGATCAACTGCCTCCGCCCTGCGGCCGCGCCAGGGTCTCGGCAAGCTCCCACAGCGAGCCCATCTGGCCTGAATGAAAAAGCAGGGGTGGCACATCGGTCCGCGAGAAGCGCTCCACGCGGCCGAGGATGATGGTGTGGTCACCTTCCTGGTGGCGCGAGTAGGTCGAGCACTCGAAGGTCGCGACGCTCTCGACGAGCCGAGCGCATCCGTTGGACCCGATCTCGAAGGCTTCGGCGAAGCGCTCGAACTTGTCGGCCGCGGGCTTGGCGAAATGCCAGGCCAGCTCGCGCTGCCCGGCGGTCAGCACGCTGAGGTTGAACGGCCGCGTCGCCAGGAATGCATCGGCGCTGCGCGTGTGTGCTCCACAGGATCAGCGGCGGGTCGAGCGACACCGATGCGAAGGAGTTGATCGTCATGCCTTCGCGCTTGCCGTCCGGCGTGGTGGTGGTCACGAGGCACACCCCCGTGGGAAAGGCGCCGAGCGCCTGCCGCAGCTGGCGCGCATCGACCGTCTCGGCCGCGTCGCCCGTGATGAGAGCCCAGGAGTACATGGCCGGTGCCTCGGTCAGTACTGGCCCTTCGGCTCCAGGCCGAGCAGGTACTGGCCCACCATCGAGGAGACCGCGTCCCAGTTGAGGCTGATGTGGCGCGAGATCGCATTCGTGTCGCGCCACATGCGCTGGATCGGCTGGTTCAGCGACAGGCCCGCGCCTCCGACGCTCGCGAACACCGCCTCGACGGCATCGCGCGAGAGCCGCGCGGCAAAGGCATGGTCGCGCCGGTTGCGGATCCGCTGCTCGATGCTGATGACGTGGCCGTCCACGGCCATCTGCTCCACCTGCGCGGTGTCGCGATAGAGCAGCAGCCGCGCCGCATCGACGCTGGCCGAGGCTTCGGCCAGGCGCGACTGCACGGGAAAGAATTCGCTGAGCCGGCTGCCGCCGCCGGCCACGGCGCCCCGGGTGACGCGCGTGCCGGCCAGTGCGATCAGTTCGTCGACCGCGCCTTGCGCGGTGCCGACGATCGGCGACACCAGGCAGACCGGCACCGCCGACAGAAAGGGGATGCGGTAGATCGGATTCGCGTTGACCTTGGCGCCCGGCGGATTGTTGGAGGATGCCTCCGCGAAGGTCAGCTTGCGGTGCCCCGGAATGAACACCGGCTTGTCGATGACGATCGCCTTGGACCCGGTGCCTGCCTGGCCGGCCACGTGCCAGTTGTCCTCGATGGCCCAGTCCGAGCGCGGCGCGAGCAAAAAGCCGGCTGTCGGCGGGGCGCCTTTTTCTTCAGGCGGAAACTGCACGCCCAGCAAGGCCCACTGCGAGTTGTCCACGTTCGAGGCAAAGAGCCACTTGCCTTGCACCCGATAGCCGCCGTCGACCTTCTCGGCCATGGTCGCGGGCGCATACGAGCCGCAGACGATCGCGCGCGGGTCCTTGCGCCAGACGTCGTCCTGCGCCTCTTCCGGAAAGATCGCGACCAGCCACTGGTGGATGGCGCCGAGCGAGCAGCCCCACGATGACGAGGTGCAGCCCCGCGCCAACTCGCTGACCACGTCGATGAACGCAGTGAACCCGTACTCGTAGCCGCCGTAGCGCGCGGGCTGCATCAGCCTGAAGAAGCCCGCGTCGTGGAAGGCCTGCGTGGTGGCCTCGGAAACGCGGCGGTCCTGTTCGGTTTGCTGCGCCCGCTCGCGCAGCATCGGCACCAGATTGCTTGCAGATGCAGCTATTGTTTCGATCGAAGGCGCGTCCGTCACGGGCGACTTTCGGCCCGGAGCGGGGAGGTCTACGCGGTCCAGTTGGGCAAAGGGGTTGGCGGCTTCAGTCATTGGTGGTCTCCGGATGGTGGGTGGGAACTCGACGGTGGCAAGGCTTCGATTGAAGCGCATGAAATTTGCAAATGCAAATAATAAATGCTTGGGGTTTACGCTATATCGATGCCGGCAATCGCCTGTAGCATTCGGTATGGCCACCAGAAAACAGACCGCAGCGAAGTCGACGCAGCCACGCAAGGCGCGCACCGAGGCACCTCCAAAATTGAATGCAAACGCAGATAAATTAACGGACCATGACCTCGAGCGGGCCATTCCGTACCTGCTTGCCCGCGCAGGCATGCGCATGGGGCAGTCGTTCAGCAAGGAGCTCAAGCAGTTCAAGCTCTCGCTGACCGAGTGGCGGGTGTGCGTGGCGCTGCACCACAAGGCGCATCAGCGCCTCTCGGATCTGGCGCTGCACACGTCGACGGACGCTTCCACGCTCTCGCGGGTGGTCGATGGCCTCCTGCAGCGCGGCGTGCTGGTGCGCGACCGGTCGGACGAGGATGCGCGCGCGCTCGCGCTGAGCCTGACCGAGGCGGGCCGCGACCTCACGCTGCGGATCATTCCGCTGGCCCAGGTCTACGAGCGTGTCTCGCTGGCCGGCTTGACTACCACGCAGGCCGAATCGCTTCGGGACATGCTCCGGATGGTCTACGACAACCTGGCCGTGCTGGACAACGAATGACCGTTCGGTGAAGGAGGCGGCGCCATGAACATCAACTCCATCGACCTGAACCTTTTCCTGGTGTTCCAGGCGATCTACGCCACGCGCAGCGTCACGCTCGCGGGCGACCGCCTCGGCATGACGCAGTCCGCGGTGAGCAATGCCCTCAAGCGCATGCGCGAACGCTTCAACGACGCGCTGTTCGTGCGCTCGGCCGACGGCATGGTGCCCACGCCGGTCGCCGAGCGGCTCATCGCGCCCATCGAGGAAGGCATCGCGTGCCTGGTGCAGGCGGTCGACCAGGGCCGGACCTTCGAGCCCGAGACCTCCAGCCGCACGTTCCGGATCGCCGTCAACGACATCGGGCAACTGGTCATGGTGCCCGAGCTGCTTTCGGTCGCGCGCGGCATCGCGCCGGGGGTTCGTTTCGAAACCGTGGATGTCTCCGTGGCCGAGGCCCGGCAGCGCATGCTCCACGGGCAGATCGACGTCGCCCTGGGCAGCTGGGAAGCGATGGGGCCATCGTTCTACCAGCAGCGGCTGTTCGACGAGACCTTCGTCGTGCTGATGTCGAAGGCGTCGCCGCTGGGCGCGCGCGAGCGCATCGAGCTCGACGACTACCTTGCGGCCGAGCACATTGCCTACCGGCCCCAGGGCACCACCGACTTGCAGCTCCAGCAAACCCTGGAGAGGGCCGGCGCGCTCGACCGGCGGCGGGTCGTGCTTACCGCCGCCCATTCGCTCGGCCTGACGTCGATCGTCGCCACGTCGGGGTTGCTGCTGACCGCGCCGGCACGCCTTGCCAAGGCCATGGTGGCGTCGCGCGCGGACCTGCACAGCGTCGACGCGCCGTTCGAGGTCAGGCCCTTCGAGATCCGCCAGCAGTGGCACGAGCGCTTTCACCAGGACAGCGGCAACCGCTGGCTGCGCGAGCTGATCTTCGGGCTCTTCCATGAACGGTCGAGCCGCGAGCCTGCGCCGCAGGCGCGAGCCACCTGATCAGGCTTGCGGCGGCGCGCCCTCCCATGCGCGGCCGAGCAGGGCGCGCAGCGCCGCCTTCTCGAGCGGCCGCGGATTCGGATACTGGTTGGAGACTGCCAGATCGGCTGCATGCTCAAGACCGGCGGCCGGCATGCCGATAGCCTTCAGCGACACGGCAGCGCCGTGCGTTCTTGCGAGTTCGAAGAACCCCATGGCCGCCTCCGCGGTTCCCAGGGCTCTTGCAATGCGCGCCATGGCCTCTGGCGCCGCGCTCGCGTTGTACGCAAGCGCATGCGGAAGAACCACGGTGTGCACCTGCGCATGCGGCAAATCGAAGGTGCCGCCCAGCGTGTGGCACAGCTTGTGGTGCAGGCCCATCGACACGGCACCGAGCACCGTGCCGCACAGCCAGGCGCCGTAGAGGGCCTGGCTGCGTGCGGGCAGGTCGCGCGGGTTGTCCCGCAGCGGTTGCAGCGACGCCGCGCAGGCGCGGATGCCTTCTTCTGCCATCAATGAGATCACCGGGTTGCCGTCGTGCGCATACAGGCCTTCCGCCGCGTGCGCCATCGCATTGATCGCGCTCGTGACCGTCAGGTCCAGGGGCAGCGACAGCGTGAGCCTGGGGTCGTAGATGACGACACGCGGAAGCACGCGTGCATCGCGTCCGGTCTTCTTCAGCCCCGCTTCCGTGATGCCGTAGATGGGCGTCGCTTCGCTGCCCGCATAGGTCGTCGGCACCGCGATGATCGGCAGGCCGGACTCCAGCGCAATCGCCTTGCCGAGCCCGATGGTGGAGCCACCACCCACCGCCAGCGCGCAATCCGCCTTCAGCTCCGAAGCCAGTGCGCGTGCCTTGCGCGCGGTCTCGATCGGCACGTGCATGGCTGCTTCATCGAAGATCCCTGCGATGCGGCCCGGCAGCCGGTCGGCAATGGCTTGCGCCTGCTCGCGCTGGTTGGGCGTGCACAGGACGAGGGCGCGCGTCGCGCCCAGGCGCTCGATCTCCGCTGGCAGCTGGTCGATGCTGTCCGCACCGAAGACGATGCGCGAAGGGCTCGCGGTGTAGACGAAGCGCTCCATGCCCCTAGTCCCTGGATGCGTTGTTCAGGACGAAGTCGTAGTCGAGCGTGTGGAACGGCACCTTCATGTGCGTTCCGTCGGGCGCGATGCCGGGCTCGTGGCGCTTCCAGTCGGCGATGAGGGAAGAGCGCACGCCGAACACGGCGTCCGAGCCCAGGTAGCTGCCGCCCGAGCGGAACACGTGGGTGATGAGCGGCTCGTAGCCCGGCGCCTTGATCATGAAGTGCAGGTGCGCGGGACGCCACGGGTGGCGGCCGAGCTGCTCCAGCAGCTGGCCCACCGGGCCGTCGTGCGGAATGGCGTAGGGCACGGCCACGATGGACTTGAAGTGGTAGCGCCCGTCCTCGAGGCTCTTCAGGTGGCCGCGTCCCTGCGCATGGTCCAGCCCGGGGCGCTGCACGTCGTACCAGCCTTCATCATCGGACTGCCACACGTCGATGCTCGCATCGCCGATCGGCTCGCCACCGATGCCCCGGATGGTGCCGGCGACGAAGCAGGGCTCGCCGCTCGCGCCGTTGGAGATGTCGTCGCCATTCTCGTACTGCGGCGCATCGGGCACGTAGAAGGGCCCGAACACCGTCGCCTCGGTGCATCCCGTCGGGCGCCGGTTGCACTGCGCGGTGACCAGCGTCGAAAGCCCCAGCACGTCGGACAGCAGGATGAACTCCTGGCGCTTGTCGTCCGTGATCTTTCCGACCCGCGTGAGAAAGTCGATGCCGCAGGCCCACTCGGCCTCGGTGAGCTGCACCTCGCGCGCAAAGTCGTGCAGATGCCGCACCAGGCTGTCCATCACGGCCTTCAGGCGCGGGCTGGGCGTGGCGGCCTGCGCCTTCAGGGCCGCGCTGGTGATGGTCCATTCGTCGATGTCGATCATGGGTGCCTGTGCCTTGTCGATGAGCGCCTTGGGATCAGGCCAGCTTGAACAGCGACATCGCGTTCGTCCGGCCGATCTTCTTGCGGTCGGCCTCGCTGATGCTCGTGTCGTTGAACCAGTTCGAGGCATGGTCGATGTTCTCGAACGGCCAGTCGGTCGAGAACAGGATGCGGTCCGATCCAACCTCCAGCATCGCATCGATCAGCGTCTGGGTGCGGAAGTTGCCGGAGGTCGTGAGATAGAAGTTTTCCTGGAAGTACTCGCAGAGCTTGCGCTTGGCCGGATAGCCCTTGGGCGCCTTGACCCAGGCGTTGCGGTGATCGACGCGCCACATGTTGTAGGGCAGGCCCTCGCCCAGGTGGCCGAGGATGATCTTGAGCCCCGGATGGCGATCGAAGAGGCCGCTTGCCATGAGCCGCAGCGCATGAACCGCGGTCTCCTGCGCAAAGGCCCAGGTGGGGCCGAGCAGCCAGGGGTGGCCTTCGTAGATCTGCGCCCAGCTCGCGATGGGGTTGCGCGGATGCAGGTAGAACGGCGCATCGAGCCGCTCCGCGGCGGCCCAGAAGGGCGCGTACTGCGGCGCATCGTAGTAGGCGACGTTGTCGGGCGTGCCCACCTGCGAGAAGCCATTGACCAGCGCGCCGCGAAAGCCGAGCACGGTCATGCAGCGCTCGAGTTCCTGCGTGGCCTTCTCGGGGTCCTGCATCGGCAAGGCGGCAAAGGCCTGGAAGCGGTCGGGCCTCTTCGCCACCTGCTCCGCGAGAAAGTCGTTGGCGCGCACCGCGAGCTCGTACGCCTTCACCGGATCGGCCACCGCCTGGACCGCGGGCGCGTTGAGCGAGAGGATCATCATCTCCATGCCGTGCTCATCCATCTGGCGCAGGCGCCCGTCATGGATGTCGAGCAGGCGGCTGCTGAGCTCCTTCCAATAGACGCCGGGCACGAAGCCCGCTGAATCCTGCAGCGTCTGTGGAATTGCGAAATGTTCTTCGAGACCGATCTTTCCTTGCATGCCTATCTCCTGTGTGCGGGCGGATGGGCCAATCTATGGGCGGCGGCAGGCACGGTCCAACAAAAATCGGTGATAGCGCGCATTCGAAGATCGCATGCAGGGGCAGGGTGGCCGCAACCCATGGGTAGACCCGCCCCAACATTCACAGGCTGCATAGAGGACATCCGGAAAATGCGTTGGACCCTCGAAACCGGCACGCCCATGATCGCTGCCACTGCCAGCCATGCCTGGCCGCGATCTTTGCCATTCGAAGGAGACAAGAGCCATGCGCCAAATCGATCTTCACAAGCTGGCCGACGATGCCCGCTTCAACCGCTTCCACGGCCTCGTGCTGTTCTGGTGCGCGCTGATCATCGTGTTCGACGGCTACGACCTGTCGGTCGTGGGCATCGCATTGCCCTCGATCATGAAGAAGATGGGCGTCGACGCCACCAACGCGGGCTTCATGGTCAGCTCCGCGCTTTTCGGAATGATGTTCGGCGCCATCTTCATGGGGACCATTGCCGACCGGATCGGCCGCCGCTGGGCGATCGCCATCTGCGTGGGCCTCTTCAGCGTGTTCACGGCCTGCGCCGGGCTGGCGGAGGACGCCATTGCGTTCAGCGCCATGCGCTTTCTTGCCGGGCTCGGCATCGGCGGCGTGATGCCGAACGTCGTCGCGCAGATGACCGAGTACTCGCCGAAGAAGATCCGTGCGACCCTCGTCACGCTGATGTTCAGCGGCTATGCGGTCGGGGGAATGATCGCGGCGATCCTCGGCAAGGGGCTCATCGAAAGCTACGGTTGGCAATCGGTGTTCTTCGCGGCCGGCCTGCCGGTCTTGCTGATTCCCTTCATCCTCAAGTCGGTTCCGGAATCGATGCCCTTCCTGCTGGCCCAGGGCCGTACGGAAGAGCTGAAGAAGATCGCCTCACGGCTCGACCCCAGCTACACGCCGCAGGCGACCGACCGCTTCGCGGTGCCGGCCAAGGACCGGGCCGACAGCGCGCCGATCAAGCACCTCTTCTTCGATGGCCGCGGCTTCAGCACCGTGATGTTCTGGATCGCGTTCTTCATGTGCCTGTTCATGGTCTTCGCGCTGAGCTCATGGCTCACCAAGCTCATGGCAAGCGCGGGCTACAGCCTGGGCTCGGCCCTGACCTTCGTGCTGGTGCTGAACGCGGGTGCGATGGTCGGCGCCATCGCGGGCGGCTGGCTCGCCGACCGGTTCCACATCAAGTACGTGCTCGCCGGGATGTATGCGCTGGCCGCGGTGTCGCTCACGCTGCTGGGCTACAAGATGCCGACACCGGTGCTGTTCATCCTGATCGGGCTGGCCGGCGCATCGACGATCGGCACGCAGATCGTGGCCAACGCCTACACCGGCCAGTACTACCCGATGGCCGTGCGCGCCACCGGCCTGGGTTGGGCATTGGGCGTGGGCCGCAGCGGCGCGATCCTGGCGCCGATCGTCATCGGCATGCTGGTCGGCATGAACCTGCCGCTGCACCAGAACTTCATTGCGATTGCCATTCCGGCGGTCATCGGCATGGTCGCGGTGCTGCTCATCCAGCACGACCGCTCGGCCTCGGTGCTGAAGGCGGAGGCCGCGCCTGCGCTGGGCAAGGTGGCGGCGGGCGTCTCCGGAACCGCCGGGAGCTGACCGGGCAGCGCAGGCCGCCCGCACCTGTCCCGCACCTATCCGTGCGGATCGGCTTCCGCAAGCGGACGCGTCAATGCCGCCGCCGTGTCGAGCAGGACGACGGCGCGGTCCGGGTCATGGCCCATGTAGGGGCTGACCAGCAGCTGGCCGATGAGCCGGTCGAAGCCGTGCCGCACCTTGGCCGGCTCTGGGTGCGCCGCATACATGGCGCGCAGCATCGACACCACCGCACTGAACTGCGTTCCCAGGACCTCCATGGCGCCCAGGCGGCCGCTCGCCTCGAAGACTGCTTGTGGATCGGTGGTGGTCATGCGGGGCTCCCGTCTCGGTGTTGAGGCGCCAGAACGTAAAAAGAGGCCTAATGGATTACATCTCAATCCAAAATCCCCAAAGCTGGTGACATTGCCGCCGAAGAGCGTGAGATTTGTCACGGTGGCCGCGGCCTGCCTGGGCGCCATTGCCATCGCGGTTCGATATCGCGCTCGGTCCCACCGTGCCAATCGCCGCCGTTGGGTGTGGGCTGATGTCCCGAGCTTGCAGCGAGGGTTTGGATCTTGTTGTCCCGCATATCCAAAGGCCAAAGGCCCGGCCGGATTGCAGGCTGTGTTACGCGGTACGCGCTCCCCCGCGTAACGTAGCAACAGCCAAAAGCTTGGGTGCCTGTGACGAACGGCGCTGCTTCCGCCGCACGCATGAATGGAGAAAAAGCCTTTTTAATCAACCGTTTGCAATAAATCGCACGAGGCTTCCCCGGAGTGGAAGGGCAGTGGCACGCATGTTGCCACTTGTGACCATCCAATAAACGAGGAGGCCTCTCACATGACCGCGTCGCAGACATCGATTCCATCCACTTCCGGAGCCGTCAACAACGACGTTGCACCGGTGGTCATCGCCCAAGCCACGGTGACCCCCATCGCTCCGATGGGATCGTCTCCAGTGCCGCCGGTCGCCGCCCCCGGGCCGTCCAGCATCGGATCGCTTTCCAATGCCACACCCGGCACCGCGCTGATTCGCGACGGCGTCCGGATTCCCGTGGACGGCAGCCACGCCCTTCTCACCGGCGACCGCGTGCTGGTCCCCGAAGGTGGCCAGGCCGAGGTGTTGTTTCCGGGCTCGCCTTCCAACAAGGCGCCGCTGGCCGGCGTCTTTACCGGCGGCACCGACGCAACGCTCGGATCGACCAAGCTGCCGGGCGGCCTCGAGCAGGTGAACGTCGACGTCGCCACGGGCGACCTCAAGATCACGCCGCCCGACAACGATGCCGATGCGGCGGCAGTTGCCGTCACCAAGGCGCACACCGGTGCAGCCGGCATCGGCCTGGGCGAGTTCGCCCTCGGCGCGCTCGGAGCAGTCGCGCTCGGCGCGGCCTTGGGCGGCGGTGGCGGCAGCGACGGCGGAACGGTTCCGTTCTTCCTTGGCAGCGGCACCGGCGGCGGTACGGGGGGCGGCCTCGACGATGGTGACAGCGACAGTGATGCTGATGCCGATGCCGATGCCGATGCCGATGCCGATGCCGATGCCGATGCCGATGCTGATGCTGATGCTGATGCCGATGCCGATGCTGATGCTGATGCCGATGCCGATGCTGATGCTGATGCTGATGCTGATGCTGATGCCGATGCTGATGCTGATGCGGACGCCGATGCGGATGCGGATGCGGACGCCGATGCGGATGCGGATGCGGATGCGGATGCGGATGCGGATGCGGACGCCGATGCCGACGCCGACGCCGACGCGGATGCTGACGCGGATGCCGATGCCGATGCCGATGCCGATGCCGATACTGACGCGGATGCTGATGCTGATGCTGATGCTGATGCGGACGCCGACGCCGATGCCGACGCCGACGCCGACGCCGATGCAGATGCAGATGCAGATGCCGATGCCGATGCAGATGCAGATGCAGATGCAGACGCAGACGGCGATCACCTCCTCGATCCGGGCGACGACCTCACCGGCGGCTTGATCGGCTCGACCGACGACAACCTGGGCCTGGGTGGTTCACTCACCCCGGTGCCGGGCGTCATCGACGGCGCGACCGACCTGGTCGATGACATCGTGTCTCCGATCCTGGGCGAGGAGTTCACACGGGACGATCCGAACCAGTTCGATCCGGTGGACGATTTCACCGAGACCGTGGTCGACAGCGTGGACGGCGTGGCAGCGCCCATCATCGATCCCCTGCTGGGCGAAGGCGCTACCGATGCGCTGGTCGGCCAGGTCGACCACGTCACCGATGCGCTTCAGAACGGCCTGGACAACCTCGTGGGCGAAAACGGCATCCTGAGCGGCGCGACCACGGCCCTCGGTCTCGACGGTGTCGTGGAAGACCTCGTGGGCGACGGCGGCGTCGTCGAGAACGTGGTCGAAGGCGTGCTGGGCGAGAACAGCCTGCTGAGCGGCCTGGTCCAGGAAGAAGGCCTGGTAGGGGGCCTGCTCGCCGAAGACGGCCTGGTCGGCAACCTGCTGGGTGAAGACAGCGCCGTCGGCGGCCTGCTGGGCAACGTGCTGAGCGACGAAGGCGTCGTCGGTGGCCTCCTGGGTGAAGACGGCGTGCTGGGCGGCCTGCTCGGCGGACCGCTGGGCCAAGAGGGTCTGCTGGGCGGCCTGCTCGGCGGCGACGGCGCACTCGGCGGCCTGCTGGGCGGAGACGGTACGCTGGCCGGCGTGCTGGGCAGCGAAGGCCTGACCGGCAGCCTGCTCGGCCAGGACGGCGTGGTGGACAACCTGCTCGGCGTGGACGGCGTCGCCGGCGGCCTGATCGGAGACAGCCCGCTCGGTGGCCTGCTGGGCGGCGAGGACGGCCTGCTCGGCGGCCTGACCGACGGCGTGCTGGGCAACGTGCTCGGTGGCGATCTCCTGGGTGGTGACTTGCTCGGCGGTGATCTGCTGGGTGGCGTGCTGGGTGAGGACGGCCTCGTTGGCAACCTGCTCGGTGGCGATCTCCTGGGTGGTGATCTTCTCGGCGGTGATCTGCTGGGTGGCGTACTCGGTGAGGACGGCCTTGTTGGCAACCTGCTTGGCGGCGATCTCTTGGGTGGTGATCTTCTCGGCGGTGATCTGCTGGGTGGCGTGCTGGGTGAGGACGGCCTCGTTGGCAACCTGCTCGGTGGCGATCTCCTGGGTGGTGATCTTCTCGGCGGTGATCTGCTGGGTGGCGTACTCGGTGAGGACGGCCTTGTTGGCAACCTGCTTGGCGGCGATCTCTTGGGTGGTGATCTTCTCGGCGGTGATCTGCTGGGTGGCGTGCTGGGCGAAGACGGCCTCGTCGGCAACCTGATTGGCGGCGATCTCTTGGGTGGCGACTTGCTCGGCGGTGATTTGCTGGACGGCGTGCTGGGTGAAGACGGCCTGGTCGGCAACCTGCTCGGCGGCGACCTCCTGGGCGGTGATCTGCTCGGCGGCGATCTGCTCGATGGCGTCCTCGGCGAAGACGGCCTGGTCGGCAATGTGCTCGGTGGCGACCTCTTGGGTGGTGATCTGCTCGGCGGTGATCTGCTGGATGGCGTGCTGGGTGAAGACGGCTTGGTCGGCAACGTGCTCGGCGGCGACCTCCTGAGTGGCGACGTGCTCGGCGGCGACCTGCTCAACGGCGTGCTGGGCGAAGACGGCCTCGTCGGCAACGTGCTCGGCGGCGATCTCCCGGGCGGTGATCTGCTCGGCGGCGACCTGCTGGACGGTGTGCTGGGTGAAAACGGCCTCGTCGGCAACCTGCTCGGCGGTGACCTCCTGGGTGGGACCACCACGCCGATCACCAGCCAGGTCGATCAAGGGCTTGGCGGCGGCGGAACGCCGGTGGCCGGCATCCTGGACAGCGTGCTGGGCTGATCGATGGTCCGGCCACCGTCCTTCGTCGAGAGGGGCGGTGGTGGATGCTTCTGAAAAGAAGGGACGGGCCTTAGCGGCCCGCCCCCGACAAGCCCGCGCAGTTCCGGCTCAGCGCAATGCTGCGGCCGGATCGGCGCGGCGCACTTCCATCACGCCATGCACAGTGGCCTGCTCGTAGACCGATGGCACGCGCGTGGCCAGGTGCAGCAGGATGCGCGGCGCGTGGCTCTTGACAGACCATCGGAGCAGAATGCCGGCCGCCACCAGCGGCCCGCCTGCCCATGGAAGGCCGGCCAGCGCCAGGGCGATGCCCGGGCCGATGAGGGCAATCGCCAGCGGCATGGCGTAGGTCCTGTGAGACACGAAGGCCGCTGCCAGCGCGGGATTGACGATCACGCGAAAACGCCCCTGCGGCAGGCCTTGGCGGAATTCCTCGAAAGGGACGTATTCGGCGGTGTCCTGCATGTCGCTGTGGTTGTTCATGCGCTGCATTCTGATGCGGTGTTCAGCCGCGTCCCGCCTGCTTGAGCGAGGCCGCCGCCAGCGCGCAGGCCATCCGGCCGGAATGCACCTCGACCGATGAGGACGCCTCCACTGTGCTGCTGGCGCAAGTCGGCCATGATGCGGCGCTGCGGGGCTGTCAGCCCGCCGCAGGCAGCGCCGATTCCTCCGTCCACCGCGCATGCGAGGCGCTCAGGTGATGCAGCATGGCTGCCACCGCGGCCTGCGGGTCCCGCGCTTCGAGCGCGCGGTAGATCGCCTCGTGCTCGGCAAAGGCCGCCTTCCACGCATGCGAATTCTCGGCGCGCTCGCTCATGCGCGAGGAGATCGGGCTGTGCCGGCCATCGAACAGTTCCCCCACCAGCCGCACAAGCACCGAGTTGCCGGTCATCTCGGCGATGGCGATGTGGAAGCGCCGGTCGTTCTCGATCTGCGCGCGGCCGTTCAGGCCGTCCTCGCGCATGCTTTCCAGCGAGGCCTTCACGCGCTCCAGGTGCTGCGGGTTCACGCGGGCGGAGGCCAGCGTGACGACCGAGCCTTCGAGCATCGCGCGCGCCTGGATCATTTCGGACGGGCTCTCGCCCACCGCCGGCGTGGCGCGCTCCGGCGTGTCGGGCGACGCGCAGACATACACGCCCGACCCCATCCGTATCTCGATGCGCCCGTCGATCTCCAGGGCAATCAGCGCTTCGCGCAGCGAAGGCCGCGACACACCCAGCTGCAGGGCCAACTCCCGCTCCGGTGGCAGGCGCGCGCCGACGGGCAGGTTGCCGTCGCGGATGACAGCCCGGATCTGGTCGGCAACCTGCTGGTAGAGCCGGCGGGTGTCGGTGGGTTTGGTGGTGGCGGGGGGAAGCATGAGAAGGGCAGGCCGTCGATCTGGTCATGCCAGTTTGCCACCCTCGATGTAGTGATTGCTACTAATGAGCGGTATTTCGCGGGAAAACCCGCAAAGGGTTTGTTCCGGTGGGGCCATTTTGGGCGCTATGGCAAAGTGGCCTCGCCAAATTGGTAAGGCCAAAAGAGACGGAGCATGAGACAGCGCATCGACTCGCATCAGCATTTCTGGCGGCCCGCGCGCGGCGACTACACATGGCTGCGCGCCGATGTGCCCGCCCTTGCGCCGCTGGTGCGCGACTTCCTTCCCGAGCATCTCGCGCCCCTGCTGCGGGCGCATGGCGTCGAGCGGACCGTGCTGGTGCAGGCCGCCGATTCGCAGGCCGAGACCGGCTTCATGCTCGAGCTGGCCAGTGCGCACGAGGTGGTGGGCGGCGTGGTTGGCTGGGTCGACCTGGGCAGCCCCGACGCCGTGGCCTCGCTCGAGCGCATGGCGCAGCACCCCAAGTTCAAGGGCGTGCGGCCGATGCTGCAAGACCTGCCCGACGACGACTGGATCGCGCGCATGCCGCGTGCCGATGCCATCGAGGCCCTGATCCGCCTGGGCCTGCGCTTCGATGCGCTGGTGAAGCCGCGGCACCTGCCTTCGCTGCTGCGCTTCCTGGAAGACTGGCCGCAATTGCCCGTGGTGATCGACCACGCCGCCAAGCCGCCCGTGGGCGCGCACGGCAGCGAAGCCTTCGCGGCCTGGCGCAAGGACACGGCCGCGCTCGCCGCGCTGCCGCAGGTGTGCTGCAAGTTCTCCGGGCTCTGGGGCGAGGCGCCGCAGGCGGCGCACCACGATGTCGATGTGGCGGTGCACGCCGTGCGCCCGGTGTGGGAGCCGCTGCTCGAGAGCTTCGGCCCCGCGCGCCTCATGTGGGGCAGCGACTGGCCGGTGCTCACCCTGGCCGGCGACTACGCGGGCTGGATCGCCGTCAGCGAAGCCTGCATCGGCCGCCTCTCGGACGCCGAGCAGTCGCACATCTGGCGCGGCACCGCGCAGCGCTTCTATGGCCTCTCGGCGGACTGAACACGCATGGCACCCATCGTCACCATCCGCGACCTCTGCAAGTCCTTTGCCGGCGTGCGCGCGCTCGACAAGGCGCAGTTCGACCTGCTGCCCGGCGAGGTGCATGCGCTGATGGGCGAGAACGGCGCGGGCAAGTCCACCCTCATGAAGGTGCTGGCCGGCGTCTACAGCAAGGATTCCGGCGAAGTGCTGATCGACGGCCAGCCCGTGGACATCGCGAGCCCGCGCGCGGCGCAGGCGCTGGGCATCGGGATCATCCACCAGGAACTCAACCTGATGAACCACCTGAGCGCCGCGCAGAACATCTTCATCGGCCGCGAGCCGCGCGGGCGCTTCGGCCTCTTCATCGACGAAGACACGATGCGCACCCAGGCCGAGCGCATCTTCGCGCGCATGAACCTGCGGCTCGACCCGCACACGCCGGTCGGCGAACTCACGGTCGCCAGGCAGCAGATGGTGGAGATCGCCAAGGCGCTGTCGTTCGATTCGCGCGTGCTCATCATGGACGAGCCCACCGCCGCGCTCAACAACGAGGAGGTGGCCGACCTGTTCCGCATCATCGGCCAGCTCCGGTCGCAGGGCGTGGCCATTGTCTACATCTCGCACAAGATGGACGAACTCAAGCGCATCGCCGACCGCGTGACCGTGATGCGCGACGGCCAGTACATCGCCACCGTGCCGATGGCCGGCACGCCGATGGACTCGCTGATCGCGATGATGGTGGGCCGCCAGCTCACCGAGGTGGAGAACGACTTCCCCGACACCTCGGGCAACGAGGTCGTGCTCGACGCGCGCGGCATCACGCGCGGCGCGCTGGTGCGCAACGCCAGCTTCGTGCTGCGCAAGGGCGAGATCCTGGGCTTTGCGGGGCTCATGGGCGCGGGCCGCACCGAGCTCGCGCGCGCGGTGTTCGGCGCCGACGCCATCGACGCGGGCGAGGTCTTGGTGCACGGCAGGAAGGTGTCGATCAAGTCGCCCGAAGATGCCGTGCGGCACGGCATCGGCTATCTCTCCGAAGACCGCAAGCACTTCGGCCTGGCCACCGGCATGGACGTGGAAACCAACATCGCGCTGCCGAGCATGAAGAAGTTCCTGTCGATGGGCGTCTTCATCGACCAGGCGGCCATTGAGGCCGCGGGCGAGCGCTACGTGAAGCAACTCAGCATCAAGACGCCCTCGGTGCGCCAGCAGGTGCGGCTGCTCTCGGGCGGCAACCAGCAGAAGATCGTGATCGCCAAATGGCTGCTGCGCGACTGCAGCGTGCTCTTCTTCGACGAGCCCACGCGCGGCATCGACGTGGGCGCCAAGGCCGAGATCTACCGCCTGCTCAACCAGCTGGCAGCGGAGGGCAAGGCCATCGTGATCATCTCTTCGGAGCTGCCCGAGATACTGCGCGTGAGCCACCGCGTGCTGGTGATGTGCGAAGGCCGCATCACCGGCGAACTCGCGGGGCGCGAAGCCTCGCAGGAAAAGATCATGCAGCTCGCCACCCGGCGTGAAACCGCTGTTGCTGCCGCTGCTGACGCCACCGCCTGAGGACTGGAGACAACGCCTTGACAACCCCCACCGCCACCACCGCCGCCGCCGCACCGGGCTTCTCGCTGAAGGCGCGGCTCTTTCGTCCCGCCACGCGGCAAAAGCTCCTGGCCTTTGCCAGCCTGATCGCGCTGCTGGTGTTCTTCAGCTTCGCGTCGCCGCAGTTCCTGCAGACCGACAACCTCGTGAGCATCCTGCAGTCGACCGCGGTGAACGGCGTGCTGGCCATTGCCTGCACCTTCGTCATCATCACCGCGGGCATCGATCTTTCGGTGGGCACGCTGATGACCTTCTGCGCGGTCATGGCCGGCGTGGTGCTCACCTACATGGGCATGCCGCTCGCGCTGGGCATCACGGCGGCGATCTTCTTCGGTGCGCTGGCGGGGTTTGTCTCGGGCGTGCTGATCGCCAAGCTCAAGATCCCGCCCTTCATTGCCACGCTGGGCATGATGATGCTGCTCAAGGGCCTGTCGCTCGTGATCTCGGGCACCAAGCCGATCTACTTCAACGACACGCCGGACTTCCCGGCCATCTCGCAGGATTCGCTGATCGGCTACTTCATTCCATCGCTGCCGATTCCCAACGCGGTGCTGATCCTCTTCCTGGTGGCGGTGGCCGCGAGCATCGTGCTCAACAAGACCATCCTCGGGCGCTACACCTTCGCGCTCGGCAGCAACGAGGAGGCCGTGCGCCTGTCGGGCGTGAACACCGATTTCTGGAAGATCGTGGTCTACACGGTGAGCGGCGGCATCTGCGGCATCGCGGGCCTCCTGATCGCCTCGCGCCTGAACTCCGCGCAGCCGGCGCTGGGGCAGGGGTACGAACTCGATGCGATTGCGGCGGTGGTCATCGGCGGCACCTCGCTCAGCGGCGGCACCGGCACCATCGTGGGCACGATCATCGGCGCCTTCATCATGAGCGTGCTGACCAACGGCCTGCGCATTCTCTCGGTCGCGCAGGAATGGCAGACGGTGGTCACGGGCGTGATCATCATCCTGGCCGTGTACGCGGACATCCTGCGCCGCCGCAGCAGCAGCGCGCACTGATCCTTTTCCACAACCCAAGGAGACTTCGCATGATCCAAAGAAGAGCAGCCACCGCCGCGCTGGCCGCGGCCCTCGTCGGCCTGCCGGCCTTCGCCCAGGCGCCGCAGCAGGAGATCTACATTCCGCTCGTGTCCAAGGGCTTCCAGCACCAGTTCTGGCAGGCCGTGAAGTCCGGCGCCGAGCAGGCCGCCAAGGACCTGAAGGTGAAGGTCACCTTCGAAGGCCCCGAGACCGAGGCGATGGTCGACAAGCAGATCGACATGCTCGCCGCCGCGCTCGCCAAGAAGCCGCAGGCCATCGGCTTTGCCGCGCTCGACAGCCAGGCCGCCATTCCGCTGCTGAAGAAGGCGCAGGCCGCGAAGATTCCGGTGGTGGCGTTCGACTCGGGCGTGGACAGCGACATTCCCGTGACCACCACCACCACCGACAACAAGGCCGCCGCCGCGCTGGCTGCCGACAAGATGGCCGAGATGATCGGCAAGTCCGGCGAGGTGGCGCTGGTGGTGCACGACCAGACCAGCCGCACCGGCGTGGACCGGCGCGACGGCTTCGTCAACCGCATCAAGTCGGCCTACCCGAACATCAAGATCGTGAGCGTGCAGTACGGCGGTGGCGACCAGCTGAAGTCGACCGAAATCACCAAGTCGATCCTGCAGGCCTCGCCCAACCTGAAGGGCATCTTCGGCGCCAACGAGGGCTCGGCCATCGGCGTGGTCAACGGCGTGAAGGAGATGAAGCGCAGCGGCAAGGTCGTGATCATCGGCTACGACTCCGGCAAGCAGCAGAAGAACGCGATCATGGACGGCAGCATGGCCGGCGCCATCACGCAGAACCCGGTGGGCATGGGCTACAAGACGGTGGAGATGGCGGTGAAGGCGATCAAGGGCGAGAAGCTGCCCAAGGTGGTCGATACCGGCTTCTTCTGGTACGACAAGACCAACATCGCTGACCCGAAGATCGCATCGGTCCTGTACGACTGATTTTTTGCAGAAAGCCCGTTCATGACCATCGTCCGATCCATGCGCGTGCTGGACGTGCGCTTTCCCACTTCGCAGCAGCTCGACGGCTCCGACGCGATGAACCCCGACCCGGACTATTCGGCGGCCTACGTCGTGCTGGAGACTGACCAGCCGGGGCTCGAAGGCCACGGCCTGACCTTCACCATCGGCCGCGGCAACGAGATCTGCTGCGCGGCCATCGAGGCGATGCGCCACTTGGTGGTCGGGCTCGACCTGCAGTGGGTGGCCGAGGACATGGGCCGCTTCTGGCGCCACATCACCTCGGACAGCCAGCTGCGCTGGATCGGACCCGACAAGGGCGCCATCCACCTCGCGACCGGCGCGGTGGTCAATGCGATGTGGGACCTGTGGGCCAAGTCCGAAGGCAAGCCGGTGTGGCAGCTGGTGGCGGACATGAGCCCCGAGGCGCTGGTGCGCTGCATCGACTTTCGCTACATCACCGACTGCATCACGCCAGAGGAAGCGCTTGTGTTGCTGCGCGATGCGGCCGCCGGCAAGGCCGAGCGCATCGCCACGCTGAAGGCCGATGGCTACCCCTGCTACACCACCTCGGCTGGCTGGCTCGGCTACCCCGACGAGAAGCTGCGGCGGCTCGCGCAGGAGGCGGTGGATGCGGGCTTCAACCACCTCAAGCTCAAGGTGGGGCGCGACCTTGCGGACGACATCCGCCGGTTGACGGTGGCGCGCGAAGTGCTCGGTCCCGACCGCCACCTGATGATCGACGCCAACCAGGTCTGGGAGGTCGGCCAGGCCATCGAATGGGTGCGGCAGCTGGCCTTTGCCAAGCCCTGGTTCATCGAGGAACCGACGAGCCCCGACGACGTCGAGGGCCATCGCAAGATCCGCGAGGGCATTGCGCCGGCGGTGAAGGTGGCCACGGGCGAGATGTGCCAGAACCGCATCATGTTCAAGCAGTTCATCATGCGCGGCGCGATCGACGTGGTGCAGATCGATGCATGCCGCCTCGGCGGCGTGAACGAGATCCTCGCGGTGATGCTGATGGCCGCGAAGTACCAGCTGCCCGTGTGTCCGCACGCCGGCGGCGTGGGGCTGTGCGAGTACGTGCAGCACCTGTCGATGATCGATTACCTGTGCATCTCGGGAACGCGCGAAGGGCGCGTGATCGAATATGTGGATCACTTGCATGAACACTTCGCCGAGCCCTGCGTGATCCGCGGCGCGGCCTACATGCCGCCCACGGCCGTGGGCTTCTCGATCACGATGAAGCCCGACTCGCTCGAGCGCTACCGCTTCCGCGGATAGTTGGATCAACAGAAAGGCATCGGGCGCTCATGGACCTGAATCTGAAGGACAAGGTGGTGCTGGTCACCGGCGGCGGCAGCGGCATTGGCGCGGCCATTTCGCTCACGCTCGCGCGCGAAGGCGCGGTGCCCGTGATCTGCGGGAAGAACCCGCTGGACGCGCCGTTCGAGCAGGAGCTGCACGCGCTGCAGCCGCGGGCGCGGTTCCTTCAGTTCGACCTGATGGAAGAGGCCGCCTGCGGCCAAGCCGTCGAGAGCAGCGCCGCGGAGTTCGGGCGCATCGACGGGCTGGTCAACAACGCGGGCGTGAACGACAGCGTGGGACTCGAAGCGGGGCGCGAGGCATTCATCGCATCGCTGGAGCGGAACCTCGTCCACTACTATGTGATGGCGCATTTCTGCCTGCCGCACCTGAAGGCCAGCCGCGGCGCGATCGTCAACATCTCCTCGAAGACCGCCCTCACGGGGCAGGGCAATACCAGCGGCTACACCGCGGCCAAGGGCGCGCAGCTGTCGCTGACGCGCGAGTGGGCGGCCTCCTTGCTGGAGGAGGGCGTGCGCGTCAACGCGGTGATACCGGCCGAGGTGATGACGCCGCTCTACCAGCGCTGGATCTCGGCCTTCGACGAGCCCGACCGCAAGCTCGCGGCCATCACCGACAAGATCCCGCTCGGCCGCCGCATGACCACGCCGCAGGAGATTGCGAACACCGTGGTGTTCCTGCTCTCCGAACAGGCCTCGCACACGACGGGGCAGTGGGTGTTCGTGGACGGCGGCTACACGCACCTGGACCGGGCGCTGACCTGATCCTTCGCGCTTCCCTTCACCCGCCACCAGACCCGACGACCATGCGCCACTGCCTTGCCCTCGACCTGAAAGACGACCCCGCACTGATCGCCGAGTACGAGGCCTATCACCGCGACATCTGGCCCGAGGTGCGCGCACATCTGCATGCGCACGGCGTGACGGGCATGGAGATCTACCGGCTCGGAACGCGGATGGTGATGCTGATGGAAACCGACGACGCGCGCTACGACGCCGAGGCGATGGCGGCCGCGACGCGCAGCGATCCGAAGATCCGCGCGTGGGAAGAATTGATGTGGAAGTTCCAGGCGCCGACGCCCTGGACGCCCGAAGGGGAGAAGTGGTTGGAGATGGATCGGATCTTCAAGCTGTAGCTGCCTGCAGTTTCGACATTCCCTTTTTGTCGGCTGCAGCGTGAACGCCGGCCAGGGCTGTCGCAGGTCGGTCCCGGAAGCGACGCTCCGTGTCACTCTTTCGGTCCGATCTGCATGTTCCTTCCTCCCTGCATGCGCGGGTACGGATCGTGCACCTTGTGCCGCGGCATTCGATTCGCTTTTCAATCTCGATCAACCTTTCTCTTTCATTTCCCATGTTTTCTCGACGATGCGTTTTCGCGCTGATGCTTTCGGTGCTCCTGTTCGGCTGTGGCGGTGGCGGCGGAGGCGGCGGTAGCCAGGGTGGCGGCGGCTTCGCCGGCCTGGCGGGCCTGGCCGGCAGCAATGGCAGCCAGGGCCCTACCGGCGGCCAAGGCGGCGGCGGCACCGGTGCTGCAGGTGGCACGGGCGATGCAGGCGGAGCCGGCGGCACAGGCAGCGGCGCTTCGCCCACCGTCCCGGCGACTGCCGCATTGGCGGCCAAGCTCGGCAAGCCCGCGCGCGTGCTGCTCGGACTCGGCGCGGGCAACACCCTCGCGCAGATGAAGAGCCAGGACATCCACCCGGACATCATGGACGCCTACCTCGTGGGCGTGGGCGCAGGCGCCTGGCCCACCTGGAACAGCCCCGACGGGGCCTACGTCACCGTCACCGCGCAGGCCGCCCAAGCCTACGGCGCCGTCCCGATGTTCACGCTCTACCAGATGGCAACGAGCGGCGAGGGCAACATGAGCACCATCAACGACACGGCCTTCATGAACGGCTACTGGTCGCAGGTGCGGCTGATGTACCAGCGCATCGCAGCTCTGGGGACGCCCGTCCTGGTCAACCTGGAGCCGGACTTCTGGGGCTTCGTTGCGGCGCAAGCGCCGGGCCGTGACGCAACGCGGCTGTCGGCCCTGGTGAACAGCCAGCCCGAATGCAGCGGATTGCCCAACACCGCCGCGGGCTTGGGCCAATGCCTGGTGCAGATGGGCAGGCAGATTGCGCCCAAGGCACTGCTCGGGTTCCCGCCCGCATTCTGGAGCGGCACCGCTGCCGAGATCGGCGCGCAAATGCGCGCGGTGGGGGCGCATCAGGCGGACTTCATCGTCGCCCAGACCACCGACCGCGACGCGGGTTGCCGGGAAGTTGCGTCGCCGCCCGCGGAATGCACAGGGCGAAGCGGCCCGTTCTACTGGGACGAAAGCAACGTCGCCAGCCCCAACTTCCACGAGTCGCAGCGCCAGATCTCGGACTACCGCGCAGCGCTGGGCAACGGGCTGCCGATCCTGTGGTGGCAAACGCCGATGGGCGTGCCCTCCGCCACGCCGGGCGGCACCGACCTGCACTACCGCGACAACCATGTCGACTACATGCTGCGCAACGCCCAGGAGTACGGCGACACCTCCGCCTTCGCGATCGTCTTCAGTGCCGGAGGCAGCGTCCAGACCTCGATCAGCACCGATGGCGGCCAGTTCGCGCGCCTGTCGGCGCTGTACCTCGCACGCGGCGGTGCCGCCTTGAAGTAGCAGCGGTCGGCAACGGCGGAGGCATGGCACTCCTGCCCTTGCCGCGCCCGGCATGAGAGCCGGCATGACGTCAGGGTTCACCCCAATCACCGGTCCGGCGATTCGGACGGCCCCATCGCCGCGCATCCGGATCGTCGGCGGGGCGTCCATTTCATTCCTGCCTCGTTCCCCATGAAATCAACGACTTAGCGTGCCCTGCGCGCCACGCATCGCGTGGCACATCGATTGCTCTGTACCAAGGCTGGCCGCATCGCCCGATGCAGGTCCCGGCCATGACACAGGAGACAAACCGATGAGCACCATGGGTGACCTTGACCCCACGGAAACCGGCGAATGGGTCGACGCGCTCGGCGCGGTCCAGCAGCACCGCGGCAGCGAGCGCGCGAACTTTCTGCTGAACCGCCTCGTCGACGAGGGCCGCCGCGAAGGCGTGTACGTGCCGCGCTCGCTGAACACGGCCTACAGGAACACCATCCCGCCCGAGAAGGAAGAAAAGTCTCCCGGCAACCGCGAGATCGAGCACCGCCTGCGCTCGATCATCCGCTGGAACGCGATGGCGATCATCCTGCGCGCCAACAAGGATTCGTCCGAACTCGGCGGCCACATCGCGAGCTTCCAGTCGGCGGCCACGCTCTACGACATCGGCTTCGGCCACTTCTGGCATGCCGCCACCGACACCCACGGCGGCGACCTGCTGTTCATCCAGGGCCACAGCTCGCCCGGCATCTACGCGCGTGCCTTTCTCGAAGGCCGCTTGAGCGAGCAGCAGCTGCTCAATTACCGGCAGGAATCCGAAGGCAACGGCATCCCGTCGTACCCGCACCCCTGGCTCATGCCCGACTTCTGGCAGTTTCCCACCGTGTCGATGGGCCTGGGCCCATTGATGGCGATCTACCAGGCACGCTTCCTCAAGTACCTGCATGGCCGGGGTCTCGCCGACACGGCGCCGCGCAAGGTCTGGGCCTTCATGGGCGACGGCGAGATGGACGAGCCCGAGTCGCTCGGCGCCATCTCGCTCGCAGGCCGCGAGAGCCTGGACAACCTCGTGTTCGTCATCAACTGCAACCTGCAGCGCCTCGATGGCCCGGTGCGCGGCAACGGCAAGATCGTGCAGGAACTCGAGAGCGTGTTCCGCGGGGCCGGATGGAACGTCATCAAGGTGCTCTGGGGCAGCGGCTGGGACGCGCTGCTTGCCAAGGACAAGAGCGGCAAGCTCTTGCAGCGCATGGAAGAGTGCGTGGACGGCGAGTACCAGGACTTCAAGAGCAAGAGCGGCGCCTACGTGCGCGAGCACTTCTTCGGCAAGTACGACGAGACCCGCGCGCTGGTCGCAGAGATGAGCGACGACGAGATCTGGGGCCTCACGCGCGGCGGCCACGACCCCGAGAAGGTGTTCGCCGCCTACGCCGCGGCCGTCAGGCACAAGGGCCAGCCCACGCTGATCCTGCCCAAGACGGTGAAGGGCTACGGCATGGGCGAATCGGGCGAGGGCCAGATGATCGCGCACCAGGCCAAGAAGATGACGCAGGACGCGCTGCGCGGCTTCCGCGACCGCTTCCAGATCCCGGTTTCCGACGAAGAGCTGCCCAACGTGCCCTTCATCCGGCTGGCCGAGGACAGCCCCGAGATGAAGTACCTGCACGAGCGCCGCGCCGCGCTCGGCGGCTACCTGCCCCAGCGCCGCCGCAAGTCGACCGCGCTCGAGATTCCGCCGCTTTCCACCTTCGAGCGCCTGCTCAAGGACACCGGCGAGCGCGAGATATCGACCACCATGGCCTTCGTGCAGATGCTCGGCACCTTGGTGCGCGACAAGCAGATCGGCAAGCACGTGGTGCCCATCGTGCCCGACGAATCGCGCACCTTCGGCATGGAAGGCATGTTCCGCCAGCTCGGCATCTGGTCGTCGCTCGGCCAGCTCTACAAGCCGCAGGACGCCGACCAGCTCATGTACTACCGCGAGTCGAAGGACGGCCAGGTGCTGCAGGAAGGCATCAACGAGGGCGGCGCGATGTCCAGCTGGATCGTCGCGGCCACCTCGTACAGCACGAACAACGTGCCGATGATTCCGTTCTACATCTACTACTCGATGTTCGGCCTGCAGCGCGTGGGCGACCTGGCCTGGCTGGCCGGCGACATGCGTGCGCGCGGTTTCCTGCTGGGCGGCACTGCCGGGCGCACCACGCTCAACGGCGAGGGCCTGCAGCACGAGGACGGCCACAGCCACATCCTGGCCGGCACCATTCCCAACTGCGTCTCGTACGACCCGACCTTCGCCTACGAGGTGGTGGCCATCGTGCGCGACGGCATGCGCCGCATGTACGCCGAGCAGGAGGACGTGTATTACTACATCACCCTCATGAACGAGAACTACCCGCACCCCGGCATGCCCGAGGGCAGCGAGGCAGGCATTCTCAAAGGCCTCTACCAGCTCAGCGATGGCGGCAAGACCCCCAAGAAGGGCCACCGCGTGCAGCTCATGGGCAGCGGCACCATCCTGCGCGAGGTGATGTTCGCGGCCGAGCTGCTGAAGAACGACTTCGGCATTGCCGCCGACGTGTGGAGCGCCACCAGCTACAACGAGCTGCGCCGCGACGGCATGGCCGCCGAGCGCTGGAGCCGGTTGCACCCGACCGAGCCGGCGCGCAAGAGCCATGTCGAGCAATGCCTCGAAGGACACGAAGGCCCGGTCATCGCGGCCACCGACTACATGCGCAACTACGCCGACCAGGTGCGCGAGTACGTGCAGGCCGCGGGCCGGCGCTACACCGTGCTCGGCACCGATGGCTTCGGCCGCAGCGACTACCGCAAGAAGCTGCGCCGCTTCTTCGAGGTCGACCGTTGGCACGTGGCCGTGGCCGCGCTCAAGGCGCTGGCCGACGACGGGGTGATCAAGCACGCCGTGGTGGCCGAGGCCATCGAGAAGTACGGGCTCGACGCCGAGCGCGCCGCCCCCTGGACCGTCTGAGGCACGACATGAGCAATGCAATCGACATCAAGGTGCCCGACATCGGCGACTTCAGCGACGTGCCCGTCATCGAGATCTTCGTGAAGCCGGGCGACACGGTGAAGGCCGAGGACCCGCTGGTCTCGCTCGAATCCGACAAGGCCACGATGGATGTGCCCGCGCCGCGCGGCGGCGTGGTGGAGTCCATCACCGTGAAGCTCGGCGACAAGGTCAGCGAAGGCAGCGTCGTCATGACGTTCAAGGCAGAGAGCGGTGCCGCTGCGGCCGCACCGGCACCGGCCGAAGCCGCCAAGCCCAGCGTCAGCGCCGCGCCGTCGGCCACCAGCGCGCCGGCCGGCGTGGCCGAGGTGCGTGTGCCCGACATCGGCGACTTCAAGGACGTGCCCGTCATCGAGATCTTCGTGAAGGTCGGCGACACGGTGAAGGCCGAGGATCCGATCATCTCGCTCGAATCGGACAAGGCGACGATGGATGTGCCGGCGCCGCTCTCGGGCGTGGTGACGGCCATCGGCATCAAGATCGGGGACAAGGTCAGCGAGGGGTCGGTGATTCTTTCGCTGGCGACGGGCGATGCGCCTGTGGCGGCGGCCGCTCCCTCACCCCAGTCCTCTCCCGCGAGCGGGAGAGGGAGCGAAGCGGCGGCGGCGTTGCCGCCTGTCGGCAATGCGGAGGTCGAAGCCGGCTTCGCGCTCGCCTATGCGGGCCCTGCGGTGCGCAAGCTCGCACGCGAACTCGGCGTCGACCTGGGCAAGATCAACGGCACCGGCGACCATGGCCGCATCGTGCGCGCCGACGTCGAGGCCTTCGCGAAGGGTGGCGGTGCATCTGCCGCGCCCGCTGCCGGCAAGGCTGCAGCAGCCCCCGCAGGCGGTGGCGTCGGTGGCATCGACCTGCTGCCCTGGCCCAAGGTCGACTTCGCCAAGTTCGGCCCGACCGAGCGCAAGGAGCTCTCGCGCATCAAGAAGATCAGCGCCGCGAACCTGCACCGCAACTGGGTCGTCATTCCGCATGTGACGACGCACGACGAGGCCGACATCACCGAGCTCGAACCCTTCCGCGTGCAGATGAACAAGGAGCTGGAAAAGTCGGGCGTGAAGATCAGCATGCTGCCCTTCATGATGAAGGCGGCCGTCGCCGCGCTGAAGAAGTTCCCGGAGTTCAACGCGAGCCTCGACGGCGACGCCTTGGTGCTCAAGAACTACTGGCACATCGGCTTCGCCGCCGATACGCCCAACGGGCTCATGGTTCCGGTGATCCGCGACGTCGACAAAAAGACTGTGCCCGAGATCGCGAAGGAGATGGGCGAGCTCGCCAAGCTTGCGCGCGACGGCAAGCTCAAGCCCGACCAGATGTCGGGCGGCACCTTCACCATCAGCTCGCTCGGCGGCATTGGCGGCATCTACTTCACGCCGATCATCAACGCGCCCGAGGTCGCCATCATGGGCGTGTGCAAGAGCTACTGGAAGCAGCACTCTTCGGACGGCAAGACCTACAGCTCGCGCCTCACGCTGCCGCTGTCCCTGTCGTGGGACCACCGCGTGATCGACGGCGCCGCCGCCGCACGCTTCAACGTCTATTTCGCCAACGTGCTCGCCGACCTGCGGCGCGTGCTGTTCTGAAGGAAGCTCCCAAATGGCACACACGGTGGAAGTCAAGGTCCCGGACATCGGCGAATTCAAGGATGTCGCGGTCATCGAACTGCTGGTCAAGCCGGGCGAAGTCATCGCGGTCGATACCGGGTTGATCATGGTGGAGTCGGACAAGGCTTCGATGGAGATTCCTTCGAGCCATGCGGGGACCGTGAAGGAACTGAAGGTGGGGCTGGGGGACAAGGTGAGTGAAGGCTCCGTCATCCTGGTCATCGAGACCGCCGCGGCGGGAGCGGGGGCACCCTCACCCCAGCCCTCTCCCGCAAGCGGGAGAGGGAGCGAAGCCGCGCCCGCATCTGCACCAGTGCCGACACCTGCGGCAGGCAGCTACACCGGCCAGGCCGACATCGAATGCGAGGTCCTCGTGCTCGGCGCCGGCCCCGGCGGCTACTCGGCCGCATTCCGCAGCGCCGACCTCGGCATGAAGACCGTGCTGGTCGAGCGCTACGCCACACTCGGCGGCGTGTGCCTCAACGTGGGCTGCATTCCCTCGAAGGCGCTGCTGCACACAGCCGGCGTGATGGATGAAGTGAAACTGCTCGCCAAACACGGCATCAAGTACGCCGCGCCCGAAGTCGACATCGACGCGCTGCGCGGCTTCAAGGATGGCGTCATCAAGAAGCTCACCGGCGGCCTGGCCGGCATGGCGAAGGCGCGCAAGGTCGAGGTGGTCACCGGTGTCGGCAGCTTCCTTGATGCGCATCACGTCGAGGTGGTGGGCGAGGGCGGCGGCAAGCGCGTGCTGAAGTTCGCCAAGGCCATCATCGCCGCGGGCTCGCAGGCCGTGAAGCTGCCCTTCATGCCAGAGGACGAGCGCGTGGTCGATTCGACCGGCGCGCTGCTGCTCAAGGGCATTCCCAAGCGCATGCTGGTGATCGGCGGCGGCATCATCGGCCTGGAGATGGCCACGGTGTACTCGACACTGGGCACGCGCATCGACGTGGTCGAGATGCTCGACGGCCTCATGCAGGGCGCCGACCGCGACCTCGTCAAGGTGTGGGAGAAGTTCAACGCGCCGCGCTTCGACAACGTAATGCTCAAGACCAAGACCGTCGGCGCCAAGGCGACCAAGGCCGGCATCGAGGTCAGCTTCGAAGGCGAGAAGGCACCTGCCACACCGCAGCTCTACGACCTCGTTCTGGTCGCCGTGGGCCGCAGTCCCAACGGCAAGAAGATCGCCGCCGACAAGGCCGGCGTGGCCGTCACCGAGCGCGGCTTCATCGAGGTCGACCGGCAGATGCGCACCAACGTGCCGCACATCTTCGCCATCGGCGACATCGTGGGCCAGCCCATGCTCGCCCACAAGGCCGTGCACGAGGCGCATGTGGCGGCGGAAGCGGCGCACGGCGAGGCTTCGTTCTTCGATGCGCGGCAGATTCCTTCGGTGGCCTACACCGACCCCGAGGTGGCCTGGGCCGGCAAGACCGAGGAGCAGTGCAAGGCCGAAGGCCTGAAGTTCGGCAAGGCGGTGTTCCCCTGGGCCGCATCGGGCCGCGCCATCGCCAACGGGCGCGACGAAGGCTTCACCAAGCTGCTGTTCGACGAGGCCACGCACCGCATCGTCGGCGGCGGCATCGTCGGCACGCATGCGGGCGACCTGATCAGCGAGCTGTGCCTGGCCATCGAGATGGGCTGCGAGCCCGCCGACATCGGCAAGACCATCCACCCGCATCCGACGCTCGGCGAATCCATCGGCATGGCCGCCGAGCTGTTCGAAGGGGTGTGCACCGACCTGCCCCCGGTGAAGAAGAAGTAGGCCGCCACGATGCCGCTCGCACTGGCTTTCGAAGCGCTGGGATCGGGGCCTCCGGTGGTGATCCTGCACGGCCTGTTCGGCGCGGGGCGCAACTGGATGCGGGTTGCAGAGACGCTGGCCGCAGACCACCGCGTCTATCTGCCCGATGCCCGCAACCACGGCGCCTCGCCGTGGGCCGAGTCCATGTCGTACGTGGAGATGGCGGGCGACGTGCTCGCGCTGGTCGAGCAAGAGCAATTGCAGCGGCCCTTCGTGATCGGGCACAGCATGGGCGGCAAGACGGCAATGGCCCTCGCGCTCTCGCATCCGCAGGCCATCGGCGGCATCGCCGTGATCGACATCGCGCCGGAGAGCTACACCGACCAGTTCTCGTCGTACGTGTCGGCCATGCGGAGCCTCGATGTGGCGGGTGCCGCCAGCCGCCGCGAAATCCACCAGGCACTGGCCGACAGCCTCAACGCGGAGGCCCCGGTCGACTTCCTGATGCAGAACCTGCGCCGGCAGAACGACCGCTTCGACTGGCGGCTGAACCTGCTGGCCACGGGCCTGTGCATGCGCGAGCTCTGCGGCTTTCCCGAGACGCTGCACGAAGCGCGTTATGCCGGGCCCGCGCTCTTCGTCCACGGGGCGGAGTCCGACTACGTGCGGCCCGCGTCGTTCGCGGGCATCCGCGCGCTTTTTCCGCGTGCGGGAACCGAGAGCATTGCCGATGCGGGCCACTGGATACACGCCGACCAGCCCGCGGCGCTGCTGTGCGGGCTGCGCAATTGGCTGGCCGGCGGCGGCACGGCCGTCCCTCAATGACATTCCACGGAGACACCATGTCCGACGACAAACTGCGCGAAGCCGCCCTCGACTACCACCGCTATCCCACGCCAGGGAAGATCTCGGTGAACCCGACCAAGCCGATGGCCACGCAGCGCGACCTTGCGCTCGCATACTCGCCCGGCGTGGCCGAGGCCTGCATGGAGATTGCCCGCGACCCGGCCGAGGCCATGAACCTCACCTCGCGCGCCAACCTCGTGGCCGTCATCACCAACGGCACCGCGGTGCTGGGGCTGGGCAACATCGGGGCGCTGGCCGGCAAGCCGGTGATGGAAGGCAAGGCCTGCCTCTTCAAGAAATTCGCCGGCATCGACGTGTTCGACATCGAGCTCGACGAGAACGACCCCGACGCGCTCATCGACACCATCGCGCGCATGGAGCCCACCTTCGGCGGTATCAACCTGGAGGACATCAAGGCGCCCGAGTGCTTCTACATCGAGAAGAAGCTGCGCGAGCGCATGAAGATCCCGGTCTTCCACGACGACCAGCACGGCACCGCCATCGTCGCGGCCGCCGCCATCCTCAATGCGCTGCGGCACGTGAAGAAGGACATCCGCGAAGTGAAGCTGGTGGCCTCGGGCGCCGGTGCGGCGGCACTGGCCTGCCTCGACCTGATCGTGAGCCTGGGCCTGCCGATGAAGAACATCTACGTGTCCGACAGCGCGGGCGTGGTGTACACCGCCCGCAAGGAACAGATGGACCCGAACAAGGCCCGCTATGCGCAGGAGACTTCGGCGCGCAAGCTCGCCGACGTGATCGACGGCGCCGACATCTTCCTCGGCCTCTCGGCCGGCGGCGTGCTCAAGCCCGAGATGGTCAAGGAGATGGCGCGCGACCCGATCATCCTCGCCATGGCCAACCCGGCGCCGGAGATCCTGCCGGAAGACGCGCTGGCCGTGCGGCCCGATGCGATCCTGGGCACCGGCCGGTCGGACTATCCGAACCAGGTCAACAACGTGCTGTGTTTTCCGTTCATCTTCCGCGGCGCGCTCGACGTGGGTGCGACGGCCATCAACGAAGAGATGAAGCTGGCCGCGGTGCGGGCCATCGCCGAACTCGCGCATGCCGAGATTCCCGAAGTGGTGGCGCAGGCCTACGGCGCGCTCGGCCTGCGCTTCGGCCGCGACTACCTGATCCCCAAGCCCTTCGACCCGCGGCTGATCGAGGCGGTCGCGCCCGCGGTGGCCCAGGCCGCGGTCGACAGCGGCGTGGCAACGCGGCCCATCGCCGACATGAAGGCCTACCGCCAGCGCCTGTCGCAGTTCGTCTACCAGTCGGGCAGCAGCATGCAGCCGCTGTTCGCTGCCGCCAAGCAGTCGCCCAAGCGCGTGGTCTACGCCGAGGGCGAAGACGAGCGCGTGCTGCGCGCCGCGCAGGTGGTGGTCGACGAAGGCCTGGCACGCCCGCTGCTGCTGGGCCGCCCCGAGGTGATCGCCGATCGCATCGCGCAGTACGGCCTGCGCCTCACGCTGGGCGCCGACTGCGAGGCCGTCGATCCGCTCGATGCGGCCGTGCATGGCGATGCGGCCGAGGCCTACTACCAGCTCAAGCGCCGCGAGGGCGTCTCGCGCCTGGTGGCGCAGACCGAGATGCGCAGCCGCGGCACGCTGCTGGCGGCCATGCTGGTGCGCCAGGGCCGGGCCGACGCCATGCTGTGCGGCACGCTCGGCAGCTACGGCGACCACCTGCGCCATGTGCGCGACGCGATCGGCCTGCGCGCGGGCGCCAGCACCATGGCCGCGATGCAGATGCTGATGCTGCCGGGGCGCCAGCTCTTCATCTGCGACACGCACGTGAACCGCGACCCCGATGCAGCGCAGATCGCCGAGATCGCGCTGCTCGCGGCCGAGGAGGTGCGCCGCTTCGGCGTGACGCCGAGCGTGGCGCTGCTGTCGCACTCGAACTTCGGCGGCTCGGACGCGGCCTCGGCCGTGAAGATGCGCGAGGCGCTCGCGCTCATCAAGGCGGCCGATCCGCAGCTCGCGGTGGAAGGCGAGATGCGCGGCGACGCGGCGCTGTCCAAGACCATCCTCGACCACGAGTTTCCGGATTCGGCGCTGGAGACCGAGGCCAACGTGCTCGTCATGCCCAACGTCGACGCGGCCAACATTTCGTACAACCTGCTGCGCATGGCGGCCGGCAGCGGCATCACGGTGGGCGGCATCCTGCTGGGCGCGGCGCGCTCGGTGCACATCCTCACGCCGTCGTCCACCGTGCGCCGCATCGTCAACATGACTGCGCTGGCGGTGGTCGATGCCAACTCGCACCGCAATGCGGCCTGAGGAGGGTGCGGCCATGAACGACACCGTGACGCCGCCGGCGTCTGAAATTTTCCAGGAGATTCCCGTGGACCAACCATCCGTCGCACCCAAGCCCTTCTACAGATCGCTCTACTTCCAGGTCATCACCGCCATCGTGCTCGGGGTGCTGCTCGGGCACTTCTGGCCCGACACCGGCGCATCGATGAAACCGCTGGGCGACGGCTTCATCAAGCTCATCAAGATGATCATCGCGCCGATCATCTTCTGCACCGTGGTGGTGGGCATCGCGGGCATGGAAGACATGAAGAAGGTCGGCAAGACCGGCGGCCTGGCGCTCCTGTACTTCGAGATCGTGAGCTCCATCGCGCTGGTGGTGGGCCTGGTGATCATCAACATCGTGCGCCCCGGCGCCGGCATGAATGTCGACGTGAGCCAGCTCGACGCCAAGAGCATCGCGGCCTACACCGGCCCTGGCAAGATGCAGAGCACCACCGACTTCCTGCTCAACGTGATCCCCAGCACGGTGGTCGATGCCTTCGCCAAGGGCGAGATCCTGCAGGTGCTGCTGGTCGCGGTGATGTTCGGCTTTGCGCTGCACAAGTTCGGCGGCCGCGGCACGCTGGTGTTCGACGTGATCGAGAAGGGCTCGCACGTGCTCTTCGTGATCGTGGGCTACATCATGAAGGTCGCGCCGATCGGCGCCTTCGGCGCCATGGCCTTCACCATCGGCAAGTACGGCGTGAGTTCGCTGCTGCAGTTGGGCCAGCTGATGGCCACCTTCTACCTGACCTGCCTGCTGTTCATCTTCGTGGTGCTGGGGAGCATCGCGCGCTTCCACGGCTTCAGCATCTGGAAGTTCATCAAGTACATCAAGGAAGAACTGCTGATCGTGCTGGGCACCTCGTCGAGCGAATCGGTGCTGCCTCGCATGATGGCCAAGCTGGAGAACCTGGGCGCCAAGAAGTCGGTGGTCGGCCTGGTGGTGCCCACGGGCTACTCCTTCAACCTGGACGGCACCTCCATCTACCTGACGATGGCGGCGGTGTTCATCGCGCAGGCCACCAACACCGACATGACGCTCACGCAGCAGTTCACGCTGCTGGCGGTGCTGCTGCTCACCTCGAAGGGCGCAGCGGGTGTCACGGGCAGCGGCTTCATCGTGCTGGCGGCCACGCTGTCGGCCGTGGGCCACGTGCCGGTCGCGGGCCTGGCGCTCATCCTGGGCATCGACCGCTTCATGTCGGAAGCCCGCGCGCTGACCAACCTGATCGGCAACGGCGTGGCCACGGTGGTGGTCGCCAAGTGGACCAACGACCTGGACACCGTGCGCATGAAGCGCATCCTGGACAACGAGACATCGGCCGAATCCGACGCGCCCGAGGCGGTGCTGGACAAGGTCGAGACCCACATGCCCGTGGCCCAGCCGCGCTGAGGCGGCCACATGCCTGTACGGAACAGCCCACCATGAACAGCCCCGTGCAGAAGCACCGCGTGGTCATCGTGGGCGGCGGCGCCGGCGGCCTGGAACTGGCCACGCGCCTGGGCGATTCGCTGGGAAAGAAGGGGCGGGCGGAGATCACGCTGATCGACAAGCACCGCACCCACGTGTGGAAGCCCAAGCTGCACGAGATCGCCTCGGGCAGCATGGACATGAGCGCGCACGAGGTCGACTACCTCGCGCAGGCGCACTGGCACCACTTTCGCTTCCGGCTCGGCGAGCTGACCGGCATCGACCGCGAGCGGCGCGAAGTGCAGGTGGCGCCGTACCTCGACGACGAAGGCCGGCTGGTCACGCCCGAGCGCGCCTTCGGCTACGACACGCTGGTGGTCGCCGTCGGCAGCCTCAGCAACGATTTCGGCACGCCCGGCGTGCGCGAGCACGCGCTGCGGCTCGAATCGAAGGCCGATGCGCAGCGCTTTCACCAGCGCATGGTCAACGCCTGCATCCGCGCGCATGCGCAGGCCACGCCGCTGCGGCCCGAGCAGCTGCACGTGGCGATCATCGGCGCAGGCGCCACGGGCGTGGAGCTGGCGGCCGAGCTGCACCGCACCACGCGCGAAGTGGTGGCCTACGGGCTGGACCGCGTGGATGCCGAGAAAGACATCCAGGTCAGCGTGATCGAAGCGGCCGACCGCGTGCTCCCCGCATTACCCGCGCGCATGTCGGCCGCCACCGAGGCACTGCTTCGCAAGCTGGGCGTGGATGTGCATACCTCCGCCAAGGTGGCCGAGGTGCTGCCCGAGGGCGTGCGCCTGGCCGACGGCCGCGTGCTGCCGGCCGAGCTGGTGGTGTGGGCCGCGGGCGTGAAGGCGGCCGATTTCATGAAGGACATCGCGGGCCTGGAGACCAACCGCAGCAACCAGCTCGCGGTGCTGCCCACGCTGCAGACCACGCGCGATGAGCACATCTTCGCCATCGGCGACTGCGCGGCCTGCGACTGGCCCGAGGCCAACGGCGGCAAGGGCGGCCTGGTGCCGCCGCGCGCGCAGGCGGCGCACCAGCAGGCCTCGCACGTCGCGGCGCAGATCCGCCGGCGCCTGGACGCAAAGGCGCTCGAGCCCTACCGCTACCGCGACTTCGGCTCGCTGGTCTCGCTCGGCGAATTCAGCACCGTGGGCAACATGATGGGCGGCCTGATCGGCGGGAGCCTGATGGTCGAGGGGCTGTTCGCGCGGCTCATGTACATGTCGCTCTACAAGATGCACGAGCTGGCGCTGCACGGCGTCGTCAAGGTCTCGCTCGACACGCTCGCCCGCCTCATCACGCGGCGCACCGAACCCCACGTCAAGCTGCATTGAGCAGCCCAGCGCAATCCTTCTTTCGCACCAACCTCAAGGAGATTTTCATGTCAGACGATATCGTGATCGTGGCCGCGCAACGCACGGCGGTCGGTAAGTTCGGCGGCGCGCTGGCCGGCACGGCCGCGCCGGAACTGGGCGCGCATGTGGTGAAGGGGCTGCTCGAGAAGGCCGGCGTGCCGGGCGATGCGGTGTCCGAGGTGATCATGGGCCAGGTGCTCGCGGCCGGCGCGGGGCAGAACCCGGCGCGCCAGACGGTCATCAAGGCGGGGCTGCCCATCGGCGTGCCGGGCCTCACCATCAACAAGGTCTGCGGCTCGGGCCTGAAGGCCGTGATGCTGGCGGCGCAGGCCGTGAAATGCGGCGATGCCGAGATCGTGGTGGCCGGCGGCCAGGAGAACATGAGCGCCGCGCCGCACGTGCTGCCCAACTCGCGCAACGGCCAGCGCATGGGCGACTGGAAGCTGGTCGACACCATGATCGTGGACGGGCTGTGGGACGTCTACAACCAGTACCACATGGGCACCACGGCCGAGAACGTGGCCAAGAAGTACGGCATCACGCGCGAGATGCAGGACGCGCTCGCGCTCGCCTCGCAGCAGAAGGCCGCGGCTGCGCAGGACGCCGGGCGCTTCGACGACGAGATCCTGCCGTTCAGCATCGCGCAGAAAAAGGGCGAGCCCATCGTCTTCGCGGCCGACGAGTTCGTGAACCGCAAGACCAACGCCGACGCACTCGCCGGCCTGCGCCCGGCCTTCGACAAGACGGGCTCGGTGACGGCCGGCAATGCTTCGGGCCTGAACGACGGCGCGGCTGTGGTGCTGGTGATGTCGGCCTCGCGCGCCGCCGCGCTAGGCCTGCAGCCGCTGGCGGTGATCCGCGCCTATGCGAGCGCGGGCCTGGACCCGTCGCTCATGGGCATGGGCCCGGTGCCCGCTTCGCAGCTCGCGCTCAAGAAGGCCGGCTGGAAGGCGCAGGACCTCGACCTGATGGAGATCAACGAAGCCTTCGCGGCCCAGGCCTGCGCGGTCAACCGCGAGATGGACTGGGACACCAGCCGCATCAACGTGAACGGCGGTGCCATTGCCATCGGCCACCCCATCGGCGCCTCGGGCTGCCGCGTGCTGGTGACGCTGCTGCACGAGATGCGCCGCCGCGGCGCCAACAAGGGCCTGGCCTCGCTGTGCATCGGCGGCGGCATGGGCGTGGCGCTTGCAGTCGAACGCGCTTGAACGGATTTTTTGTCACACAACGCACCAAGGAGAATGCAGATGAGCGAAAGCAAGCAGCAACAAGTGGTCCTGGTCACCGGCGGCATGGGGGGCCTGGGCGAGACGATCTCCACCAAGATGGTCGATGCGGGCTACAAGCTCGCGGTGACCTATTCGCCCGGCAACAAGTCGCACGCCGACTGGGTCGCGCAGATGGCCGGGCGCGGCTACCAGATCCTGGCCGTGCCCTGCGACGTGGCCGACTACGACTCCTGCGCACGGGCGGTGGGCCAGGTGCAGGAAGCCCTGGGCCCGGTCGACGTGCTGGTCAACAACGCCGGCATCACGCGCGACATGACCTTCAAGAAAATGGACCAGATCAACTGGAACGCCGTGCTGCGCACCAACCTAGACAGCCTGTTCAACATGAGCAAGCAGGTGGCCGACGGCATGGTGGAGCGGGGCTGGGGCCGCATCATCAACGTGTCGTCGGTGAACGGCTCGAAGGGTGCGTTCGGGCAGACCAACTACTCGGCCGCCAAGGCCGGGGTGCACGGCTTCACCAAGGCGCTGGCGCTGGAGGTGGCCAGGAAGGGCGTGACCGTGAACACCATCTCGCCCGGCTACATCGGCACGAAGATGGTCACGGCCATTCCGAAGGAAGTGCTCGACAGCAAGATCCTGCCGCACATTCCCGTGGGGCGCCTGGGCAAGCCCGAGGAAGTGGCGGGGCTGATCATCTACCTGGCCTCGGAAGAGGCGGCCTTCGTGACGGGCGCCAACATCGCCATCAACGGCGGCCAGCACATGCAATGAACGCACGACCATGATCCTCAAGAACGGCATCGATCAGGCCGCACTGATCACCAAGTTCACCGACGCCTCCGCCAGGCAGGGCGAGACCATCCGCAAGACCGTGCACGAGGCCACGCTCAAGGCGCTGCAGGGCCGCGAGCTCACGCTGGCGAACATCCGGCAGGTGCTGGGCACGGTCACCAAGGCGGCTTCGGCCGGCGCAGAAGGCAGCAAGCTGCCCGCGCCCGACGTGCAGGCGCTGCTGGCCAAGGCCTTCGCCGGCATGGACGGTGCGCTGGAGCAGGCGGTGCTGGCCAACCAGCGCGCGCTGCAGCAGTTGGTGGACCAGGGCGTGAGCCTGCGCGAGACGCAGCTCAAGAAGGCGCTCGCCGACATCGAGAAGATGGAAGACACGCTGTTCGCCAGCGTCAGAAAGGCGGCCCCGGTGGACGGCCCGTGGAGCGGCGTGTTCCAGGCGCTGCAGGGCAAGGGCACCGGCACCGGCGCGCGCGCCACCGCGGCGCTCGAGCAGCTCATGCAAGACACGCACAAGAACCTGCGCGACGGCCGCGCGCTGAGCCTGCGCGCCACGCAGGCAATGCTCGACAGCTATGCCACGCTCGCGAGCGGCGTGCTGATCGGCATGTCCGAAGCCCTGAAGCAGGGCGGGGCGGCTTCCGGACGCACGCCATCGGGCAGCCACTGATGCGGCGGCGGCGGCCTTGTGCAATAACGGGTTCATGATTCCACGGGAGCCGGCCCGGCGCTTCGACTTGCCTTCCCGCAGCCCGAGACGGTGGCGCGGCCTGCCGCGCTGGTGCGGCGCACTGGCGCTCGTGGCCGCGGCCGCCTTTGCGGGGCACCACTTCGCCATGCAGAACGGCCTCGCGCGGCTGCGCGAGGCAGCCGACCACCGGCTCGACATGCTCGCCACCGGGCTCGATGCCGACCTGGCCCGTTTCGAGTACCTGCCGGCGCTGCTGGAGATGACGCCCATCGTCCCCGGGCTGCTCGGCACGCCCTCGGACGCGTCGCTGCGCGATGCGGTCAACCGCTACCTCGACGGCGTCAACGCCGCCGCCGGCGCGGAGATGCTCTACGTGCTGGATGCCGCCGGCACCTCGCTGGCGGCTTCCGACTGGAACCGGCCCGGCACCACCGTCGGCCAGGACCTGTCGTTCCGGCCCTACGTGATCGATGCGCTGGGGCAGGGCAAGGGCCGCTTCTACGGCGTCGGCATCACCAGCCGCAAGCCCGGCTACTACCTCTCGTATGCCTTGCGCCGCGGCCAGCCCACGCGCGGCGTGGTCGCCGTGAAGGTCAACCTGGAAGAAACCGAACGCGCCTGGCGCAAGCTGCCGGGCGACGTGGCGCTGATCGACCAGCGCGGCGTGGTGATCCTCGCCACCCGCGAAGAGCTCAAGTTCCGGCCGCTGCTGCCGCTCGACGCCGTGCAGCGGGCCGAGGTGCAGCGCTCGCGCCCCTACGGCGAGGCCGGCCTGCAGCCGCTGCAATGGACGCTGAAGCAGACGCTGGCGCGCGATGTGAAGGTGATCGCGCTCGACGGCGTCGACCAGCTGGCCTCGACGCGTTCGCTGCGCGGTGCGCCGTGGCAGCTGATGGCGCTCGACGACCTGGCGCCGGTGCGCGTGGGCGCGCGCAACGCGGCCATCACCGCGAGCCTGGCAATGGCGGTGCTGCTGCTGATGGCCGTCACGCTGTGGCAGCGCCGCCGCGCCGTGCGGCAGAAGCTGGCCAACCAGGCTGCGCTGCAGGCGGCGCACGACACGCTCGAATCGACCGTGGTGGCGCGCACCGCGCAGCTGCGCGCCGCCCAGGGCGAGCTGGTGCATGCCGGCAAGATGGCGGCGCTGGGCCAGATGTCGGCCGGCGTGGTGCACGAGCTGAACCAGCCGCTCACCGCGATGCGCACGCTCTCGGAGAGCGCCGCCATCCTGCTCGACAAGAACCGCCTGGACGACGTGCGCGGCAACCTGCAGCGCATCCGGGGCATGGTCGACCGCCTGGCGCGCCTGACCTCGCAGCTCAAGACCTTCGCGCACAAGAACGAGCTTCCGCTCGCGGCAGTGCTGATGGCGCGAGCCGTGGCCGACGCGCAGGCCATCGTGGCCGAGGCCACGAAGAAGAACGGCGTCGCCATCGAGGTCGACGTGCAGCCCGCGAGCCTGAGCGTGATGGCCGAAGAGGCCGCGCTGGGCAGCGTGCTCGTCAACCTGATGCGCAACGCCATCGACGCCATGCAGGCTTCGCCCCGGCGCAGGCTGCGGCTCGAGGCGCGGCCGCAGGAGGGCCGGGTGATCCTGCGCGTGAGCGACACCGGGCCGGGCATTCCACCCGACATCCTGCCGCGCCTGTTCGAGCCCTTCGTCTCCAGCAAGCCGGCGGGCGCGGGCCTCGGGCTCGGGCTCGCGATCTCGGCACAATTGGTGCGGGCCATGGACGGCACGCTGCGTGCGGCCAACCTGCCGGAAGGCGGTGCCTGCTTTGTCGCCGACCTGCCCGCCGCCGTTTACGCCATCCCTATTCCCGCCCTTACAGGAGTGATCAACAAGTGAGCGAAAGCCCCGCCATCCGGGTGATGCTGGTCGAGGACGACGAAGACGTCCGCATCAGCACGACGCAGGTGCTGACCCTGGCCGGTTTCGAGGTCGAGTCCTTTGCAAGCGTCGAACGCGCACGCGGCCACATCCGCTTCGGCGTGCCGGCCATCGTGGTCTGCGACGTGCGCCTGCCGGGCCTGAGCGGCGCCGAATGGCTGCCCGAGCTGCACGGCATCGATGCCGAGCTGCCCGTGATCCTGGTCACCGGCCACGGCCATATCGCGATGGCGGTGCAGGCCATGCGCGAGGGCGCCTACGACTTCATCGAGAAGCCTTTCGGTTCCGAGCGGCTGGTGGCCATCGTGCGCCATGCCGTCGAGCGCCGGCAGCTCTCGCTGCAGGTGCGCGCGCTGCGCGATGCATTGGAAAACTGGAACGGCATCCAGTCGGTGCTGATCGGCCGGTCGGCCCAGATGCAGCTGGTGCGCCGCAACGTGATGACGCTGGCCGAAACCTCGGCCGATGTGCTGATCTACGGCGAGACCGGCACCGGCAAGGAACTGGTCGCGCGCTGCCTGCACGACCACAGCGAGCGCCGCCGCCAGCATTTCGTTCCGCTCAATTGCGGCGGCCTGCCCGAGGCGCTGGCCGAGAGCGAGCTGTTCGGCCACGAGGCCGGCGCCTTCACCAGCGCCAACCGCGTGCGCGTGGGAAAGTTCGAATATGCCAACGGCGGCACGCTCTTCCTCGACGAGATCGAGAGCATGCCGGTGGCGGTGCAGATCAAGCTGCTGCGCGCGCTGCAGGAACGCTGCATCGAGCGCATCGGCTCCAACAAGGCCATTCCCTTCGACTGCCGCGTGGTGGCCGCAAGCAAGGACGACCTGAAGGAAATGAGCGACCGCCAGAAGTTCAGGGCCGACCTGTACTACCGGCTCGGCGTCGCCTTCATCGAGCTGCCGCCGCTGCGCGAACGGCGCGAAGACATTCCCCTGCTGTTCGAGCACTTCACGCTGCTGGCCGCGAGCCGCTACGAACGTGCGGCGCCGCTGCCCACCAACGCTCAGCTGGCCGACCTGATGGCCTATGCGTGGCCGGGCAACGTGCGCGAGCTGCGCAACGTGGCCGACCGCTTCGTGCTGGGCCTGCTCGGCGAGCGGCTGACGCAGACCCGCGGCACCGGCGAGGGCTCGCCAGCGCTGCCGCGCGCGCTGCCGCAGCAGGTCGAATCCTTCGAGCGTGCGGTGATCGTCGAGGCGCTGCGCAAGCACCAGGGCGACCAGCCGGCCACGGCCGCCGCGCTGGCCATCGCGCGGCAGACGCTGCACGACAAGCTGCGCAAGCTCGGCATCGCGGCGGAGGAGTTCAAGGCCCAGTGACCTGCTGACTCACAGCTTGGCGAGCGGCACCTGCAGGTCGGCGAGCTGCGCCGCATCGACGCGGGTGCGGCGCTCGATCAGCCGCCGCGCAACGCGCAGGTCGCGCGCGGCATTGGGGCCCAGCGCCGCAACGACCTTGCCGGCATCCAGGAAGAACATCACGAAGCTGCTGGAATTCCGGTCGCCGCGCACCACCACATCGTGCGCCGGCGTGGGCATGCCGAAGATCTGCAGGTTGACCTCGTACTGGTCCGACCAGAACCAGGGCAGCGGCTGATGGTTCACCGCGATGCCGAGCGCGGCGCGCGCGGCGGCAATGCCTTGCTCCTGGGCGTTCTGCCACGATTCGAGCCGCATCCGCCGCCCCGCCCATTCGCAGTGCCACGTGGCCACGTCGCCCGCGGCCAGGATGTCGGGATCGGATGAGCGGCATTGCGAATCGACCCGCACGCCGCCATCGCACGCCAGGCCCGCCTCGCGCGCGAGCTCGTCGTTGGGGACCAGGCCGACACCGACGAGGACCGCGTCGCATTCGAGCGCGCGTCCATCGGTGAATGACGCCGTGAGGCCACCTTGCGCGCTCTGCGCCAGGCGCTCGATGCCGGTGCCGAGCCGGACATCGACGCCATGCGCGGCGTGGAGCTGCAGCAGGTAGCCGGAAATTTCCGGCGGAACGGTGCGCTCGCAGAGCCGGCCCGTCGCTTCGACGACGGTCACACCCAGGCCCTTCTTCCGCGCCGTCGCGGCCACCTCGAGCCCGATCCAGCCGCCCCCGACCACGAGCAGCCGCCTGCCGGCCGACAGCGCGGCACCGAGCGCCGCCGCATCCTCGATGCTGCGCAGGCTGAAGACGCCGGGCAGATCCGCACCCGGAATATTCAGACGGCGCGCCCGGCCGCCGCTGCAGAGGATCAGCTTGTCGTACGGAACATGTTCTCCCTGCGTCAGGTGGAGCTGCTTCGCCGCCCGGTCGATGAAGGTCGCGCCGACATTCGGCCGCCAGTCGATGTCGAGCGCATCGAAGGCCTCCGGTTTCAGCAGATGCGTGGTGTCCGCAGGCGCGTCCCCGGCGAGCACCGCCTTGGACAGCGGCGGGCGTTCGTAGGGACGATGGGGCTCGTCGCCGACCAGCACCACGCGGCCCGCGAAACCCTCGCTGCGCAGCGTTTGCGCGGCCCAGCCGCCGGCCTGGCCGGCGCCCACGATGGCGATGGTCCCGCTGCTCATGGCTTCAGTCGAGCGAGAGGAACACGCGGCCCGCCTCGATCCTCACGGGGTAGGAGCGGATCGCCTCGGTCACCGGCGCGCAGATCGGCTTGCCGTTGCGCACGTCGAACTTGCCCTGGTGCAGCGGGCATTCGATCTCGTGCCCTTCGAGGAAGCCCTCGCACAGGCGCGCATGGCCATGGGTGCACACGTTGTCGGTCGCGTAGATCTGGCCGTCCACGTTGTACAGCGCAATGTCGCGCCCGCCGACCTGCATGCCGACGACATCGTCGGCGGGCACTTCGTCGACCGCTGCGGCCTCGGTCCATTGGGAATCGCTCATGGCTGGCCTCAGAGGGGATAGATGACGGAGTTGGGGATCATTTCGCTGTCGTAGATGACCTGGCGCGAGGCGAACTTCAGCCCCTCCGGGGTGCGCACGACCACGTCGATGTAGCGGCCCACGTTGAACACGCTCGACAGTTCCGAGAGCTTGGTGCGGAACACCGCGTAGTTGGCCTCGCACTCGAAGCGGTCCGCCTCGGCCTTCAGCACGAGCGGCGTCCCGACCACGTGGCGCTGGTAGTAGGGGTCGTGGAACAGGGTCTCGTGGATGCCGTAGACGCGGTCCTTCAGCATGCCCTTGCTCTCGAACGACAGCGTGGCCAGCGGAAAGCCGCGTTCGTGGTTCTCGCGCGGCTGCAGGCGGTAGCTGCAGTCTTCCGTGAAGAATTCCGGCCAGAGTTCCCATTGGCCGGAGCTCACCGCCTGGGCGTAGCGGGCGTAGAGCTGGGTCAGCTCGAAGTAGTCCTGGAAGTTCATTTCAAACCTCCATCACCTTGCGCCAGTATTCGTACATGCCGCGGATCAGGGTCTCGGTGACCATATGGTCCGTGTCGCCGACCTCGCGGCCGCCGAGCTCGGCGAGCGTGCGGTGGAAAGGCTTCTGCTCGAAGCCTTTCTGCGAGAGCTCGATCACCTCGCCATCGTCGGCCGAGACGAAGCCCGCCGGCCCGAAGAGGTTGGCCTGGCGCAGCCGCCGAAGCGTCATGGCCTCGTCGTCGTCCTCGAAGCCGAAGTGCGTCCAGACGAAATCGAAGGCGCCGGGGCCGCTCGGCTGGATGTGCCGGGTCGAGACGCTGTTGACCTGCTGCTGGAAGATCACGCTCGGGAACAGCGTCATCATCACCGCCGTCGGGCCGCGCCACCACGGCTCGGGCACGATGTCCAGGAAGCGGTCGTCGTTGAGCTTCATGCTTTCCTTGAAGCTCGACACCTGGGTGACCTGGTCCGCCTTGCCGCTCGCGCCGCGGGTCGAGATCATGGCGGCGTGGCGGTGATGGCGGTCCATCTTCAGCTCCGACTTGTTGTCCGCGCGCCAGAGGCCGAAGGTGACGAACCACGTGTGCAGCAGGCCCGGGTGGTAGGGGTCCTTGATGTTCTCCTGCATCAGCTTCCAGTTGCCGGGAATGCGCTGGCGGTTGTAGCCGAGGATCGTGAGCTTGCGGCCGTTGAAGAGCCGGTCGAAGTAGCCCAGGATCTCCGGGCCCATGAAGTCCTCGAGCGGTTCCACCTCTGCATCGAAGGACGCGAACACGACGCCGCCGCGTGTCGCAACCCTGAGCTTGTTGAGGCCGTGCTCGGCCGGCTTGAAGTCGGCCGGCATCCCGCCGTTGACCTTGCCGTCCTGCTTGACGCCGCGGCGGAAAGGCACGCCCTGCAGGTCGCCGCCGAGCGAATAGTTCCACTGGTGGTACGGGCAGGTGAAGCCGCCGGCCTTGCGGTTGCCGTGCCGCTCGCGGCAGAACTGCATGCCCCGGTGCGCGCACACGTTCTCCACCACGCTGATGGAATCCTCGGCATCGCGGACCATGATCACCGAGCGCTCGCCGATCACCGTGCGCTTGAAATCGCCGACCTCCGGAATCTCGGCCTCCAGGCCCACGTAGCACCAGTGGCCCCGGTAGAAGAGGCGCTCGAGCTCGCGCCGGTGCTGGTCGGCGTCGGTGTAGGCCATGAAGGGGATGCGGCTCGTGCCCTTGTCTTCCCAGCGGATCTGCTGCGGAAAGACGGCGGATGTGTCGTCCATTTCTTGTCTCCTGTGCGGCCGCGTCGCCCGGGCCGCTCGTCTCGTGGTGCCCGATGATCGGCCGTTCGAGGCTATCGTTCAATAGAATGTGCCGAATAGTTCATATAGATTTCGCGAATGGGGATGCCGTGGAGCTCAAGGACATCGACCTCAACCTGCTGGTGGTGTTCAACCAGCTGCTGATCGACCGGCGGGTGTCGAAGGTGGCGGCGAATCTCGGCCTTTCGCAGCCGGGCGTGAGCAACGCGCTGGCGCGCCTTCGCAAGCTCACCGACGACCCGCTGTTTCTCAGAACACCCAAGGGCATGGAGCCCACGCCTTTCGCCGAGCAGCTGGCCGCGCCGACCGCGAGCGCGCTGCAGACGATCCATGCCGCCATCAACCAGCGCAGCTCGTTCGATCCGGCCACCTCGGCGCGCGCCTTCACCATCGGCATGACCGACATCGGGGAGATCTATTTCCTGCCCAAGCTGATGCAGGAGCTGGCGCGCGTGGCGCCGGGCCTGTCGATCAGCACCGTCCGCAACACGGCGGTCAATCTCCAGGACGAGATGGAATCCGGCCACGTCGCGCTGGCCATCGGCCTGCTGCCGCAGCTGAAAAGCGGCTACTTCCAGCGCCGGCTGTTCAAGCAGCACTACGTCTGCATGTTCCGCCGCGGGCATGCGCTCGACAAGCGGCAGATCTCGCTGGCCGAGTTCTCGAAGGCCGATCATGTGGTCGTGGTGTCGGAAGGAACCGGCCACGGCAAGGCGGACGAGCTTCTCGGCCGCAAGAAGATCGTGCGCAAGGTCGTGCTGACCGTGCCGCACTACGTGGCGGTCGGCCATATCCTGCATGGCTCCGACCTGGTGGCGACGGTGCCCGAACGGCTCGCGCAGGCCCTGGCCGAGCCGTTCGACCTGTCCTATGTGCGCCATCCGGCCCGGCTGCCCGAGATTGCGATCAGCCTGTTCTGGCACGGCCGCTATCACCGGGACCCCGCCGTGGCGTGGCTGCGCGCCTTGATCGTGCGGCTTCACGGGGAAGGTGCGCCCGGCTGAAGCTCTCCAGTGAATTCACGATCGTTCACTAAACGATCTCAATGCTATCATCGGGTCTTTCCCACAGGATCCCGAGAGGCCCGCCCATGCGTTATCCCGGCCCGCGCGAGAACGACCGAGCTGGATCGAAGGCAGCGGCCGAGCCCGTGCGGGTCACCCGCGAAGGGCTGCTCGACGACGCCTTCATGGCGCAGGTCTACGCGCAGCTCCCGGCGGGCGTGCGGCTGCGCAGCGCAGAGGAGCTGGAAGCCTCCATCGAAGGCATCCTGTCGCGGCACGATGGCCATGCGGCCGTTCATGTGTTCGGATATGGATCGCTGATGTGGAACCCCGCGGTGGAGCACACAGCCATGCATCCGGCGAAAGTCCACGGTTGGCACCGCGCCTTCTGCCTGCGCTCGGTCGTCGGGCGAGGCTCGCAGGAGCGCCCCGGGTTGATGCTCGCCCTCGACCGGGGCGGCGCGTGCCAGGGCGTGCTGCTGCAGATCGAGCCGCGCAAGGTGCGCGATGAGCTGCGGGTGCTCTGGCGAAGGGAGATGCTGACCGAGGTGTACCAGGCCCGGTGGGTGACCGCCCATGTGGAGGGCCGGCCGGTGCGCGCGATCACCTTTGCGGTCGACCGGTCCCATCCCCGCTACACGAAGGCGCTCTCCCCGCATGAGATGGCCCGGATGATCAACACGGGAGCGGGCAGCCTCGGCAGCTGCCGCGAGTATTTCGATGCCACGCTTCGAAAGCTCGAGGCGCTCGGCATACGCGACATGGGGATGGAGCGCCTGCGCAGCGCCGCGGGCTGAAGCCCCATCCACACCCTCAGGCCGCCGCTGGGGCCCGCAGTTCCTTGCGCAGGATCTTGCCCACGGTCGATTTGGGCAGTGCCTCGAGAAAGGTGATGCGCCGAGGCACCTTGTAGGGCGCCAGGAGCTCGCGGCAGTGCGATTCGACCTGGTCCGCCTGCAGGCCCGGCGAGCGGCGCACGACGAACAGGTGGGGGACTTCGCCGGAGCGCTCGTCGGGTACGCCGACGCAGGCGCACTCCAGCACGTCCGGATGCAGCGCGACCACGCCCTCGATCTCGTTCGGATACACGTTGAATCCGGACACCAGGATCATGTCCTTCTTGCGGTCGACGATGGTCATCAGCCCCTGTGCATCCATGGTGACGACATCGCCCGTGCGGAACCAGCCATCGCTGGTGAATGCCAGGCGCGTTTCTTCCTCGCGCTTCCAGTAGCCGGCAAACACCTGCGGCCCCTTGATGAGCAGCTCGCCGGGCGCGCCCTGCGCCACCGGCCCGCCCGCGTCGTCGACGATCATCACGTCGGTGGAGGGCACCGGAACGCCGATGGTGCCGTTGCAGCCCGGCGCATTGAAGGTGGCGCTGGGCGACGTTTCCGTGAGCCCGTAGGCCTCGGTGATCGGCGGGCCGCCGGCCGCCTCCCACCTGCGCGCGACCGCCGCCTGGATCGAGGCGCCGGCGCCGATGACCATGCCGCAACGCGAGAAATCGACCGACGACAGTTCGGGCAGGTTCACCATGCCGTTGAACATGGTGTTGACGCCGATCAGCACGTCGAAAGGCGCTCGCCGCAATTCGGCGCACAGCGCCTGGATGTCGCGCGGATTCATGACGAGCCGGTTGTGTCCGCCGCTCGCCAGCGCCATCAGCGCCATGCCGAGCGGGAAGATGTGGTACAGCGGCAGCGGCGTGACCAGCTCGAAGTTCTGGATCTCGAGGTTCAGCCGCAGCCAGGACTGCATCTGCAGCACACTCACCAGGACGTTGCGATGCGTGAGGCAGGCGCCCTTCGACACGCCGGTCGTGCCGCCCGTGTATTGCAGGAATGCGAGGTCGGAAGGGCGCACCTGTGGGGCGCTGAAGCCGGCAGCCTGCACCGATGCGATGGCGGCGTGCAGCGGGACGAGATGCACGTCGGAGCCGCGCGCCCGCACCGGCCGATCGCCGGCGGGCGCGAGCAGCGACCGCCTCAGCTCCTGCATCGGCACGGTGACGACGTGCCGCACTTCCGTCCGCTCGATGGCTTCGGCCGCGAGTCCCGCGAACGGATCGGCAACCACCAGCGCCACCGCGCCGGAATCCGCCAGCTGGTAGGCCACCTCGCGGGCTGTGTAGAGCGGGTTCATCGTCACCCCCACGAAGCCTGCGCGTGCAATCGCGGCCAGGGCAACCGGATAGAGAAGGTGGTTCGGCAGCAGCAGCGCCACGCGGTCGCCGGGCTGCAGGCCTGCCGACTGCAGGAATGCCGCAAAGCGAGCCGATGCTTGTTCGAGCTCGGCGAAGCTCAGCGATTCGCCGTTGCAGGTCACGGCCGGCCGGCTGGCGTTGCGAGCGAAGGCACCTTCGAACAGGGTGGCGAGGGTGTCGTGCTCGCCGTACACGAGGTCGCGGGGCAGTCCTGCCGGGTAGGACGCATGCCAGATTCTTTGATCCACGTTGTCTCCTTTTTTCTTGAGGGGTCTGGTCAGGACAGCGCTTCGCGAACGAAGTCCATCCGGTCCTGGCCGAAGAACATCTGGTCGCCGACGAAGAGCGTGGGTGCGCCGAACACGCCGCGCTCGACCGCCTCTTGCGTGGTTGCCTTCAATGCGGCCTTGGTCTCGGCGTCCTGCGCCAGGCGCTCGATCTCGGCGGGGTCGAACCCGCCTTCGGCCAGCGTGCGGGCCGTGAGCTGCGCATCGTTCAGGTTGAGCGCATCGATCCACAGCGCCTTGAACACGCAGCCCAGCAGCTGCTGCAGCTGTTCGGGCCGGCGCAGTTGAATGCCGGTGACCGCACGCATGAGGAACAGCGTGATGACCGGGAAGTGCGGATTGCCCTGGAACGGCACGCCATAGCGGCGCGCATGGCGCTCGTAGTCCATCTGCGTATAGCGGCCCTTGACGGGAATGGTGGCCGGCGAGGCGTTGCCGGTGGCCTGGTAGACGCCGCCCAGCAGCATCGGCCGGTAGACGAGCTCGGCGCCGTGGCTTGCGCACAGGGCAGGCAGCTGCGTCCATGCCAGGTACGACGACGGGCTTCCGACATCGAAGAAGAAATCGACTGACTTGCTCATTCAAGCTCCTTTAAGTTAACGGACGTTTGGTAAACGGAAGCTATGTGATTGAGCGGCCTTCGTCAACGGGGTTTCCTTGGGCCTTGCCCTCAATTGACAAACGAACGTTCATTGATTAACGTGCAATGACCTAACGAACGTTTTTTAAAGGAGACCGTATGGACCCATCAGCCAACCACCGCGGCGTGGCTCTCGTCGTCGGCGCGGGCGACGCCACCGGCAGCGCGATCGGCGCGCGCTTCGCCCGCGAGGGCTATGTCGCGTGCCTCACGCGGCGATCGGCCGACAAGCTGGAGCCGGCCGTCGAGCGCATCCGCGCGGCCGGCGGCCAGGCCTTCGGCTACGGCAGCGATGCGCGCAAGGAGGAGGAGGTCGTGGCCCTCGTCGACCAGATCGAGAAGGAGCGCGGCCCGATCGAGGTGATGGTGTTCAACATCGGTGCCAACGTGTCCAGCAGCATCCTGGAAGAGACCGGGCGCAAGTACATGAAGATCTGGGAGATGGCCGCCTTCAGCGCCTTCCTGAATGCGCGCGAGGTCGCCCGCAGGATGGTCGAGCGCGGGCGCGGCACGATTCTTTTTACCGGCGCGACGGCCGGCATCCGCGGCTCGGCGAAGTTCGCGGCCTTTGCCGGCGCCAAGCATGCGCTGCGCGCCCTGGCCCAGAGCATGGCGCGCGAGCTCGGTCCGCGCGGCATCCACGTGGCCCACATCGTGGTCGACGGCGCGATCGACACGGAGTTCATCCGCAGCAACTTCCCCGAACGCTATGCGCTGAAGGAGCAGGGCGGCATCCTGAACCCCGAGCACATTGCGGAGAACTACTGGTACCTGCACACCCAGCCCCGGGACGCCTGGACCTTCGAGATGGACCTGCGCCCCTACATGGAAACCTGGTGAAAGAAGACACATGAAAACACGCATCACTGAACTCTTCGGCATCCGCCACCCGATCATCCAGGGGGGCATGCACTACGTCGGCTTTGCCGAGCTCGCCGCGGCCGTGTCCAACGCCGGCGGACTCGGGCTCATCACGGGCCTCACGCAGCGCACGCCCGAGCTGCTGGCCAAGGAGATCGCCCGCTGCCGAGAGATGACGGACCAGCCCTTCGGCGTGAACCTCACGTTCCTGCCGACCTTGTCCTCGCCGCCGTACCCCGAGTACATCGCGGCCATTGCCGAAGGCGGCGTTCGCATCGTCGAGACGGCAGGGCGCAGTCCCGAGGCCTACATGCCCGCGCTCAAGAAGGCGGGCATCAAGGTGATCCACAAGTGCACCTCGGTGCGGCACGCGCTGAAGGCCGAAGCGATCGGATGCGACGCCGTGAGCGTGGATGGTTTCGAGTGCGGCGGCCACCCGGGCGAGGACGACCTGCCCAACATGATCCTGCTGCCGCGCGCGGCCGAGGAGCTGAAGATCCCGTTCGTCGCCTCCGGCGGCATGGCCGATGCGCGCAGCCTGGTGGCGGCGCTGGCACTGGGCGCGGAAGGCATGAACATGGGCACGCGCTTCGTGGCCACGCAGGAAGCGCCGATCCACCAGAACGTGAAGGACGCCATCGTGGCGGCCACCGAGCTGGACACGCGGCTGGTGATGCGCGGCCTGCGCAACACGGAGCGCGTGCTGACCAATGCATCGGTCGAGCAGCTGATCCGGATCGAGAAGGAAAAGGGCGCCGATCTCAAGTTCGAGGACATCATCGACCAGGTCGCGGGCGTCTACCCGCGCGTGATGCTCGAAGGCGAGATGGATGCCGGCGCCTGGAGCTGCGGCATGGTGGTCGGCCTGATCAACGACATTCCGACGGTGCAGGAACTGATCGACCGCATCATGGAAGAGGCCGAGCAGCTGATCGTCCAGCGGCTCGCCGGTTTCCTGGAGCCTGCGCTGGCCTAGCCAGGCTCCGTGGCAGCGATGCGGTGGCGCTGCCCTAGAAAAGCTCGACGGCCGGCTCCATCAATGCGGATGACCCGGCCCGGATCTCCTGGCAGAGCCCCGCCGCCTGCGGTAGCAGCCGCTGGAAATAGAAGCGGGCCGTTGTAATCTTCGATGCATAGATCGGGTCGCTCGATCCAGCGTTCTTGAACCCCACCTCGGCCATGCGCGCCCAGGTCCACGCAAGCGCCAGGTGCCCGACCAGGCGCAGGTAGGGCGCAGCGGCCGCGCCTGCCGCATGCGGGTCCTGCGCCGACGCGGCCACCAGCTCGCCCGTGAGCTGCCTGATCTCGGCGGCCAGTTCGATGAGCGGCTGCGTGAATTCGCGCATCGCCTCGCGCGGGCTGCAGGTCTCGGCGAATGCGCCGGCCATGTCGAGGAAGGCGCCCATCTGCCGGCCCTGGTCGGCCAGCACCTTGCGCCCGAGCAGGTCCATGGCCTGCACGCCGTTCGTTCCCTCATAAAGGCCCACGATGCGCACGTCGCGCAGGTGCTGCTCGACGCCGTTCTCGCGGATGTAGCCGTGCCCGCCGAACACCTGCATCGCGAGCAGCGTGCATTCCACTGCGAGGTCGCTGGACAACGCCTTCACGAGTGGGGTCAGCAGGCCCAGCAGTTCGGCCGTCTCGTTGCGCCTGGCGGGGTCGGGATGAAGGCGCTGCAGATCGCTCAGCTGCGCGGTCCACAGCGCCAGGGCGCGCGCGCCCTCGATGTTCGCCTTCTGCGTGAGCAGCATGCGGCGCACGTCGGCGTGCCCGATGATCGGATCGGCCGCTTCGCCGGAGGGTCTTGCACCGCTCGCGCGGCCCTGCAGGCGCTCCTTCCCATAGGCCAGGGCCTTCTGGTAGGCCGCTTCCATCAGGCCGATGGCGATCATGCCGACCAGCACACGCATGTGGTTCATCTGCACGAACATGCCCGCGAGTCCCTTGTGGGGCGCGCCCAGCAGCCAGCCGGTCGCACCGTCGAAGTTGATGGTGCAGGTCGAGTTGCCGTGGATGCCCAGCTTGTGCTCGATGGAGCCGCAGACCACCGCATTGCGCGCGCCGGCCGCGCCGCTCGCGTCGGGGATGAACTTCGGCACGATGAAAAGAGAGATGCCCTTCACGCCCGGCGGCGCATCCGGCATGCGCGCGAGCACCAGGTGCATGATGTTCTCGGTCAGGTCCTGCTCGCCGCCCGAGATGAAGATCTTGCTGCCGGTGATGCGGTAGCTGCCGTCGGGCTGCGCCACGGCGCGGGTGCGCATCAGGCCCAGGTCGGTGCCCGCATTGGGCTCGGTCAGGCACATGGTGCCGGCCCACTCGCCCGAGGCGATCTTCGGCAGGTAGAGCGCCTTCTGCGCCTCCGATCCGTTGGCCGACACGTTCACGTAGGTGGCATGCGACATGCCCGGATAGGACGACCACGCCATGTTCGCGCCGCCGAACACTTCGTAGACCGCGTTGGCCACGACCGAAGGAAAGCCCTGGCCGCCGAACTCGGGGCTGCAGGCGAGCCCGGGCCAGCCGTTCTTGGTGAATTCGTCGTAGGCCTTCTTGAAGCCCGGCGGCGTCTGCACTACGCCCGGCGAGGGCATGCTGCAACCGTGCTCGTCCCCTGCTGCGTTGAGCGGCGCAATCACCTCGGCGGCGAACTGGCCGGCCGCGGCGAGCACCTGGTCGATGGTTTCGGCGTCGAGGTCGGGCTGGCCGCAGTCCTGCAGCATGGCCGGCACCTGGAGCAGTTCGTGCAAGACGAACTGGATGTCGCGCATCGGGATCTGGTAGGTCATGGTGCTGCTCCTTGCCTCAGGCCACTTCGAACAGGCCCGCGGCACCCATGCCGCCGCCGACGCACATCGTCACGACGACGAAGCGCGCGCCGCGCCGTTTGCCCTCGATGAGCGCATGTCCCACCAGCCGCGAGCCGGTCATGCCGTAGGGGTGGCCGATCGTGATGCCGCCGCCGTTGACGTTCAGCTTCTCGGGGTCGATGCCCAGCCGGTCGCGCGAATACAGCACCTGGCAGGCGAAAGCCTCGTTCAGTTCCCACAGGCCGATGTCGCTCACCTTGAGCCCGTGGGTCTTCAGCAGCTTGGGCACGGCCAGCACCGGGCCGATGCCCATCTCCTCGGGCGCGAGGCCGGCCACCGCGATGCCGCGGTACGTGCCCAGCGCCTTGAGCCCGCGGCGCTCGGCAACCGCGCGCTCCACCAGCACGCAGGCCGATGCGCCATCGGACAACTGGCTCGAGTTGCCGGCCGTGATGACACCGCCTTCGACGACCGGCTTGAGACTGGCAAGGCCTTCGAGCGTGGTGTCGGGGCGGTTGCCCTCGTCGCGGTCGAGCGTGACCTCGCGGTAGCTGATCGCGCCCGTCTGCTTGTCGGCCACGGCCATGCGCGCCGTGATCGGCACGATCTCGTCGTCGAACAGATGGCGCTCCTGCGCCAGCGCGGTGCGGCGCTGCGCTTCGGCCGAATACGCGTCCTGCGCCTCGCGCGAGATGCCGTACTTCTTCGCGACGATCTCGGCCGTGTGGAGCATCGGGATGTAGGCGTGCTGCACGCGCGCGATGAGCAGCGGATCGGCCTCTTCGCCCACCCACTTGACGAAGGGGTTCTGCACGGCGGAGATGTTCTCCTGCCCGCCGCCCATGGTCACATCCATGCCGTCGACGATGATCTGCTTGGCCGCCGTCGCGATGGCCATCAGGCCCGAGGCGCACTGCCGGTCCATCGTCTGGCCCGGCACCGACTGCGGCAGGCCCGCCGCGAGCGCCGCGAGGCGCCCGATGTTCATGCCCGCGGTGCCGGCGGCCATCGCGCTGCCGATCACCACGTCCTCCACCTCGCCGGGATCGATGCCCGCCCGCTGCACGGCGTGCTGGACCGCGTGGCCCATCAGCGTGGGCGACTTGATGTTGTTCAATGCGCCGCGAAACGCGCGGCCGATGCCCGTGCGTGCGGTGGAAACGATGACGGCTTCTCTCATGGTCAGACTCCAGGGGGTTGGCTAGGCAAGTTGTTGGCGCAGCGGCTCGCCGCGGTTGCGCGGTTCAGGTGCAGGGCGGGCGGGAGCTCCTCATCGCCATTGCCTCGTCCGCAGTCCTTTAAATAACGATCGTTTGTTAAACGATAGTGAACTATAGGTTTGCGCCCACGGCAGCGTCAACACGCTGGAGCGGGTTTGCAGCAGGGGGAAACCCTTGATGCGGAGTCCAGGTAGCGCAATGGAATCACGACCGTTTATCAAACGAGTGGCATGCTATGATGAACACCTCCACGATCTGCAGAGGCCCACTCATGCGCTATCCGTCCACCCACAAAGAGGAAACCCGCAAGAAGCTGCTCGCGAATGCCCGCGCCATCGCCAAGAAAGGCGGCTTCGGCACCACCGGCGTCGATGAATTGATGGCGAGCATCGGCCTGACCGGGGGCGCCTTCTATGGACACTTCCCGTCCAAGGAGGCGCTGTTCGCCGAACTGCTCGAACACGAGATCTCCAACAGCACCGACATGCTGGCCGGAGACCGCGACTCGCCGCCCGACCACGTCGCCAAGCGGCTGCGCAGCTACCTGAGCTCGTACCACGCGCTGCATCCGGAAACCGGCTGCGTGCTGCCGGCACTGGGACCCGAGATCGCCAGGGCCGGGCCCGAGGTGCGTGCCTCGGTCGAAGAAGGCCTGAAGCGCCTGCAGAAAAGCTGGAGCTCGCGCATCGGCGACCCCGACGCCGCATGGGCGCTGATTGCCCAGTGCGTGGGCGCGCTGGTGCTGTCCCGCGCGGTCGAATCCGAGCGCACGCGCAAGGAAATCCTGGCCTCGAGCCGGCGCTTCATCGACCAGACGCACGCGCTGGACGCGGCGCCCGCGAAGCCATCCAAGGCCTCCTGACGGCCGCAGCCGATGCTGCCCCGGCGCGCCACTGCAGCACCTGCGCTGATGCCAACGCTTCCCGCACCGCAGGCGCAGGCGGCCGATGCCGCCGGCCCCGAGCGGCCGGCCTGCACCTACACCACGGCGCATCAGCTCGCCCGCCTCGTCAGGCAGCACTACGACGCGGAACTGGGCGCCATCGGTCTCAGGGCCACGCAGTACCGGCTGCTGGTGGAAATCCTCGCACATGGGCCGGTGCGCCCCTGCGACCTGGCCGAGCGCATGTCGCTCTCTCCCTCGACGCTGACGCGCAATCTCAAGCCGCTGATCGCGGCGGGATGGGTCGATCTTGGGCCCGGGTTGGACGGACGCACCCGCAGTGTGTGCATCACCGCTGCGGGCCGCGGCAAGTGTGCCGAGGGCCGGCCTCGCTGGAGCCTGGCACAGGCCAAGGTGCACCGGTTGATCGGGAGCCGGCAGGTCGGTGCCTTGCATGCGCTCGTCGGCCAATGCTTGACGATCATGTCGGCGGCGGCCGAATGAACGCGGTGGTCAATCCCGACGCGGTTCGATGGCCGCCGCCCGGATGGGCTCGGCCTGCCAGCCGCCGCCCAGCGCCTTGAATGCACCGACCGCCGCGCGTGCCGATTCCGTCTGCGCCTGCGCCCTGGCATCGGCCACGCGCAGCATGCTCTCGTCGGCCTGCAGCACTTCGATCAGGCTGACCACGCCGCGCTGGTAGGCCGCGAACGACGCGCCCCGCGCACGGCCCAATGAGGCCTCACCCTGCGCGAGCAGCGCGGCCTGCTCTTCGCGCTTGACCAGGGCCGAGAAGGCGTTCTCCACGTCTTCGGTGGCACGCAGCGCGGCGAGCCGGTAGGCCGCGAGCAGCTCCGCGTCCTGCCCCTTGGCGAGCTCGATCTGCGCATCGATGCGCGCGAAGTCGAACAGCCGCCAGCGCAGCCCGAGCAGGGCCGCGGCCTGGCTCGCGCCGCCGGTGAACAGGTTGCCGCTGGCCACCGACGTGGCGCTGCCGATGGTTCCCGCGAGCGACAGCTTCGGGTAGTACTCGGCCACGGCCACGCCGATGCGTGCGTTCGATGCCGCCAGGCGCCGCTCGGCGGCGATCAGGTCGGGCCGGCGGCGCAGCAACTCGGCGGGCGAGCCGGTGGCGCCGATGCCGGGCGCAACGGGAATGGCCGCGGCCGCCGCCAGTTCGGCGCGGTGCGCGCCCGGCGCTGTGCCCAGCATCACGTCGAGCGCGTTCATGGCCGCGGACTCGCCGGCCTCGAGCGCCGGCACCGACGCCCGAACCTGCGCCAGTGCGCCCTCGGCCTGGTGCAGTTGGAGCTCGGTGGCCAGCCCCTTGCCGTGGAGCAGGCCGATCTTCGCGAGCAGGTCCTGCTGCGTGGCGACCTGCCGGCGCGCAATGTCCAGGCGGGCCTGCAGGCCGCGGAGCGTGATGTAGATGTCGGCGGTCTGCGCGGCCACGGCCAGGCGCGTGGCGGCCGCGCCGGCTTCCGAGGCCTGGTAGTCGGCCAGCGCGGCCTCGCGTCCCCGGCGCAGCCCGCCGAAGATGTCCAGCTCCCAGCTGGCGCCGAGGTTCGCTTCGTAGGCGCTACCGTAGCGGTCGAAACCCGGCTGCGCGTTCAGCACCTGGCCCAGCGGCGTTTCCACCGACTGGTAGGCCCTGGCCGCTTGCGCGCCCAGATTGCCCGAAGGCAGCAGCGCCGCATTCGCCGCACCGAGCCCGGCCCGGGCCTGCGACACGCGCGCGGCGGCCTGCGCAAGATCGAGGTTCTGCTTCAACGCCTGTTCGACATAGCCGGCCAGCTGCGCATCGCCGAAGCCGGTCCACCATGCCGCGAGCTCGGCGTTGGCGGTGGCCGATCGCTGGCCGAGCGCCGCCTCGCCCATGAAGCGGTCGGGCAGGGCCGGGGCCGGCCGGACATAGTCGGGCCCCACGGCGCAGCCTGCGAGGAGGCTGAACAGCAGGGGCAGGGCAAGCGTGCGTGGGGACATGGGAGTGCTCCGGGCGACGGGCGAAAAAAGCAAAAGAAGTGAGTGACTATAATTCAATTTGGTCACTTGTTGTTGTTTGTTTGTCCAGGCGCTAAGCTCCCGGCATGAACAACGCAACCTCTTCCCCGCCGGCCGCGCGGGGGCCGGCCGACCACGACGTGCGCGCGCAGATCGTCGTGGCGGCCACCGAGCACTTCAGCCAGTACGGCTACGAGAAGACCACGGTTTCCGACCTGGCCAAGGCCATCGGCTTCTCCAAGGCCTACATCTACAAGTTCTTCGAGTCCAAGCAGGCGATCGGCGAAATGATCTGCGCGAACTGCCTGCGCGAGATCCAGCTGGAGATCCGCGCCGCGGTCGACGGGGCCGGCAGCCCGCCCGAGAAGCTGCGCCGCATGTTCAAGGCCATCGTGGATTCGGGCCTTCGGCTGTTCTTCCAGGACCGCAAGCTCTACGAGATCGCCATCTCGGCCGCCAGCGAGCGCTGGCCGTCGGCCATCGCCCATGAAGAGTGCATCCGGCAGATGCTGCTCGAGCTGCTGAAGCAGGGGCGCGAGTCCGGCGACTTCGAGCGCAAGACGCCGATCGACGAGACGGCGGCGGCCATCTACCTGGTCATGCACCCCTACGTCAACCCCGTGATCCTGCAGCTCAGCTCCAGTTACACGGAGCAGGCGCCGGCCCAGCTGTCGGGCCTGGTGCTGCGCAGCTTGTCGCCTTAGCCGAATAAGTTCCCAGTGACTATTGACTAAATTGGTCACTGTTATCAGAATCGGGCTCTGATCGATTCGTCAATGGGCCCCTCATGCACACGCGCCGCTTCCTCACATCCGCCTTGGTCTGCGCCTTGCCGTTCGCGCTGGCCGCCTGCGACGACAAGGCCCCGCCCGATCCACGCACCCAGACGCCGCTGGTGCGCGCCGCCACGGTCCAGGCCGCCGGGCCGGCATCGCGCTCGTTCACCGGCACCGTCGCCGCGCGGGTCCAGAGCGACCTGGGCTTTCGCGTCTCCGGAAAAGTGCAGGAGCGCCTGGTCGACGCAGGTCAGGCGGTCAAGCGCGGGCAGCTGCTCATGCGCATCGACCCGGTCGACCTGAGGCTGGCGGCGCGTGCGCAGCAGGAGGCCGTGAGCGCCGCACGGGCGCGCGCGAAGCAGGCCGGCGACGAGGAAGCACGCTTTCGCGACCTGCGCGGCACCGGCGCGATTTCCGCCTCGGCGTACGACCAGGCCAAGGCGGCGGCGGATGCCGCGCAGGCCCAGCTCGCTGCGGCAGAAGCGCAATCGGAAGTCGCGCGCAATTCGAATCGCTATTCGGAACTCGTTGCCGACGCAGATGGCACGGTGCTCGAGACGCTGGCCGAGCCCGGCCAAGTCGTCAACGCCGGGCAGCCGGTGGTCCGCGTGGCGCAGGCCGGGCGCAGGGAGGCCGTGGTGCAGTTGCCCGAAACGCTGCGTCCGGCCGTCGGCTCCGGCGGGCAGGCCACGCTGTTCGGCAAGGAAGACGTTGCCGTGCCCGTCAAGCTCAGGCAGCTCTCCGATGCGGCCGACAGGCTCACGCGCACCTTCGAGGCGCGCTACGTGCTCGAAGGCGCGCTCGCCAATGCGCCGCTGGGCGCCACGGTGACCGTCGACATCTCGGACGGCAAGCCGGCCCGTGCAGGAGGCGTGCAGGTGCCCATCAGCGCCTTGTTCGATACAGGCAAGGCGACGGGCGTGTGGGTCATCGGCGGCGATCCGTCGACGGTGCGCTGGCAGCCGGTGGCCGTCGAGCGCCTGGATGGCGAGCGCGCGCTGGTGGCCGGGCAGCTCAAGCAGGGCGACCAGGTGGTCGCGCTGGGCGCGCACCTGCTGCGCGAAGGCGAGAAGGTGCGTGTCGCGGCCTCGGCCGCGCCCGCCGCGGCGGGCGGAGCGCGCCCATGAGCGAAGGCCGCTTCAACCTGTCGGCGCTGGCGGTACGCGAGCGATCCATCACGCTGTTTCTCATCGGCCTGATCTCGCTCGCGGGGCTGGTCGCGTTCTTCAAGCTCGGCCGCGCGGAAGACCCGGCCTTCACGATCAAGGTGATGACCATCATCACGGCCTGGCCGGGCGCCACCGCGCAGGAGATGCAGGACCAGGTGGCCGAGAAGCTCGAGAAGCGCCTGCAGGAGCTGCGCTACTACGACCGCGCCGAAACCTACACGCGGCCCGGCCTCGCGTTCACCACGCTGACGTTGCAGGACAGCACGCCGCCCTCCAAGGTCCAGGAAGAGTTCTACCAGGCGCGCAAGAAGGTCGGCGACGAAGCGGGCAGCCTGCCGGCCGGCGTGATCGGGCCGATGATCAACGACGAGTATGCGGACGTCACCTTCGCGCTGTTCGCGCTCAAGGCCAAGGGAGAAGCGCAGCGCGTGCTGGTGCGCGACGCCGAGGCGCTGCGCCAGCGCCTCTTGCATGTGCCGGGCGTGAAGAAGGTCAACATCGCGGGCGAGCAGTCGGAGCGCATCTACGTCGAGTTCGCGCACGACCGGCTGGCCACCCTGGGCATCGGGCCGCAGGACGTGTTCGCCGCGCTCAACGGCCAGAACGCGCTGAGCCCGGCCGGCTCTGTGGAAACCCGCGGCCCGCAGGTGTTCATCCGGCTGGACGGCGCATTCGACACGCTGCAGAAGATCCGCGACACGCCCCTGGTTGCGCAGGGCCGCACCCTGAAGCTGTCGGACGTGGCCACGGTCAGGCGCGGCTACGAAGACCCGGCCACCTTCATGATCCGCAACGGCGGCGAGCCTGCCTTGCTGATCGGCGTCGTGATGCGCGAGGGCTGGAACGGGCTCGACCTGGGCAAGGCGCTGGAGGTGGAAGCTCAAGCCATCAACGCCGAGCTGCCGCTGGGCCTCCGCCTCACCAAGGTCACGGACCAGTCGGTGAACATCAGCGCGTCGGTCGACGAGTTCATGGTCAAGTTCTTTGCGGCGCTGCTGGTCGTGATGCTCGTGAGCTTCCTCAGCATGGGCTGGCGTGCGGGCCTCGTGGTGGCCGCCGCGGTGCCGCTGACGCTGGCCGTGGTCTTCGTGGTGATGGCCGCGACCGGCAAGAACTTCGACCGCATCACGCTCGGCTCGCTGATCCTCGCGCTCGGCCTCCTGGTGGACGACGCCATCATCGCCATCGAGATGATGGTGGTGAAGATCGAGGAGGGCTACAGCCATGTGGCCGCGTCCGCCTACGCCTGGAGCCACACGGCGGCGCCGATGCTCTCGGGCACGCTGGTCACTGCCGTCGGCTTCATGCCCAACGGCTTTGCGCCGTCGACCGCGGGCGAGTACACGAGCAACATGTTCTGGATCGTCGGCATTGCGCTGATCGCGTCCTGGGTGGTCGCGGTGGTGTTCACGCCTTACCTGGGCGTCAAGCTGCTGCCGAACTTCAAGAAGATCGAAGGCGGCCATGCCGCGATCTACGGCACGCCGCGCTACAACCGGCTGCGCGGCGTGCTGGCGCGCGTCATCGCGCGCAAGTGGCTGGTGGCGGGCGCGGTCGTCGGGCTCTTCGTGGCGGCCATCCTCGGCATGGGCGTGGTCAAGAAGCAGTTCTTCCCGATCTCCGACCGTCCCGAGGTGCTGGTCGAAGTGCAGATGCCCTACGGCAGTTCGATCACGCAGACCAGCGATGCCACGGCCAAGGTCGAGACCTGGCTGTCCACGCAGCCCGAGGCGCAGATCGTCACGTCGTACATCGGGCAGGGCGCGCCCCGCTTCTTTTTCGCGATGGGGCCGGAACTGCCCGACCCCTCGTTCGCCAAGATCGTGGTGCGCACGGCCAGCCAGGAGGAGCGCGAGGCACTGAAGCACCGCCTGCGCCAGGCTATTGCCGATGGCCTCGCGTCCGAGGCGCGGGTGCGCGTGACGCAGCTGGTGTTCGGGCCGTACTCGCCGTTCCCCGTGGCCTACCGCGTCAGCGGACCCGATGCGAACGAGCTGCGCCGGATCGCGGCCGAGGTGCGGCAGGTGATGGATGCCAGCCCGATGATGCGCACCGTCAGCACCGACTGGGGCACCCGCACGCCCACGCTGCACTTCACCCTGAAGCAGGACCGCCTGCAGGCCGTCGGGCTGAGCTCCAGCGCGGTGGCGCAGCAACTGCAGTTCCTCCTGAGCGGCGCGCCGGTGACCACCGTGCGCGAGGACATCCGCACCGTGCAGGTGGTGGCCCGTTCGGCCGGCAGCACCCGGCTCGATCCCGCCAAGCTCGCGGACTTCACGCTCGCCGGTGCCGGCGGCCAGCGCATTCCGCTGTCGCAGGTCGGCGAGGTCGAGGTGCGCATGGAAGAACCCGTGATGCGGCGGCGCGACCGCATGCCCACGATCACGGTGCAGGGCGACATCGCCGAGGGGCTGCAGCCGCCCGACGTATCGAACGCGATCACCGCGAAGCTGCAACCCCTGGTGCAGAAGCTGCCGGCCGGCTACCGCATCGCCGAGGCCGGCTCGATCGAGGAATCGGAAAAGGCAACCGCAGCGATGCTGCCGCTCTTCCCCATCATGCTGGCGGCCACGCTGCTCATCATCATCTTCCAGGTGCGCTCGATCTCGGCGATGGTCATGGTGTTCCTCACGAGCCCGCTCGGGCTGATCGGCGTGGTGCCGACCTTGCTGCTGTTCCAGCAGCCCTTCGGCATCAATGCGCTCGTGGGGCTCATCGCGCTGTCGGGCATCCTGATGCGCAACACGCTGATCCTGCTCGGGCAGATCCACCACAACCAGCAGGAGGGGCTCGATCCCTTCCATGCGGTGGTCGAGGCGACCGTGCAGCGTGCGCGGCCCGTGATCCTGACGGCGCTGGCGGCGATCCTCGCGTTCATTCCGCTGACGCACTCGGTGTTCTGGGGCGCGCTGGCGTACACGCTGATCGGCGGCACTTTCGCGGGGACGATCCTCACGCTGGTGTTCCTGCCGGCGATGTATTCGATCTGGTTCAGGATCAAACCCGGCAACGCCGACCAGCCCGCGCATTGACGCGCCGCATCACCATTCATCAAGAGATCGAAGGAATTGCCATGTCGAGTTCATCAGTCGTTGTCGTGACGGGCGGATCCTCGGGCATCGGACGCGCCGCTGCAGAAATGTTCGTGGCGCGCGGCTGCCGCGTGTTCGGCACAGCGCGCGACCTGCGCAGGGCACCCGCGCTGCCCGGCGTCGAGTTCGTCGAGATGGACGTCCGCGAGGAAGGCTCGGTCCAGGCGGCCATCGACTCCATCATCGAGCAGGCCATGCGCATCGACGTGCTGGTCAACAACGCGGGAATGATGATGATCGGCGCGGTCGAGGAAACCGCGACGGCCGAGGCCGCGGAGCTGTTCGACACCAACGTCTTCGGCCTGCTGCGCGTGACGCGCGCGGTGCTGCCGTACATGCGTGAGAAACGCCGCGGGCGGATCGTCAACGTCAGCTCCGTGCTCGGCGTGCTCCCGGCCCCGTACATGGGCCTGTATGCGGCCACCAAGCATGCGGTGGAAGGGCTGTCGGAGTCGCTGGACCACGAGGTGCGCCAGTTCGGCATTCGCGCGACCTTGGTGCAGCCGGCCTTCACCCGGACCAACCTCGATGCCAACGCCCCGCGCACCAAGGCGCGGATCGCAGGCTATGACCGCGAACGCGACCTGGTGGCGCTCTCCGTGGCCGACAGCGTGGGCAGTGCGCCCGAGCCGCACGGCGTGGCGGGCACCATCGTCGAGGCGGCGCTCGGCCCCTGGCGCATGCGCTGCACGCCGCCGGGGGAGGCGTCCTTGCTGACGAAGCTGCGCCGCTTCATGCCCGCGGGACCGGTGGACGCGAGCCTCAGGAAAAAGCTCGGGCTCGGTTCCTCCTGAACGCTCGCCCCGTCCGGCAACGAAGGAGAACATCATGGACAGCCTGGATCTCCTGCGCACCTTCAGCGAGGTGGCCTCTTCCGGAAGCTTCTCCCGCACCGCCAAGCACCTGGCGCTGTCGCGGGGAACCGTCAGCAAATACATCGCGGCCCTCGAGCACCGCTTCGGCGTGCGGCTGCTGAACCGGACCAATCGCGCCGTCAGCCTCACGGACGCAGGCCTCCTGCTGCTCGACAGGAGCAGGCCGATACTGGAACTGGCCGATGTGACGCGCGCCGAGCTGCAGGACCGCGCGCGCGTCCCGAGCGGGCGCCTGCGCGTCTCGGCACCGCACGGCATGGACCTCACGCAGCTGCCGGCGCTGATCAACGACTTCCTCGGCCACTACCCCGAGGTCAGCATCAGCCTCGTGCTCTCGAACCGCCTGGTCGACCTCACCGAAGAGGGCGTCGACATCGCACTTCGCTTCGCCCCCTCGGCCAACGAGAACCTGATCGTTCGGAAACTGATGCCGATGGCGCTCAGCGTCTGCGCCGCGCCCATGTACTGGCGCAAGCACGGCGTGCCCACCCACCCGGACGAGCTTGCGCACCACGCCGCGTTGATCAGCACCCAACTGAATCCGCTGCCGAAGTGGCGCTTCGAGGCCGACCGCCAGCCGATCGAGGTGGCGGTCCGCGGCCGGCTGGACGCCACGGAAGCCAGCCCGCTGATCCAGGCGGCACTGCTGGGCGCAGGCGTCGTCTACCTGCCGTCGGTGATGCTCGATCCCTACATCGAGAGCGGGCGGCTGGTGCCCGTGCTGTCGGAGTTCGTCCGCAGCGACATGTGGCTCTCGGCCGTCTATCTGCAGCGCCGGCACAGCACGGCGGTGCAGCGCGCGTTCCTGGATTTTCTGGCGGTGCGGCTCAAGCCTGCGGGCAAGGAGGGCAGGGCAGCCGGTTGACGGATCCATCGTCGATGCATATACATTTTGTACATACGCAGCATCAGGAGGCTCCGGTGATCTACGCCCGTGTTTTCAAATCCGGCAACAGCCAGGCAGTGCGCTTGCCGAAGGAGTTTCGATTGACCTCCGAGCAGGTGGAGATCTTTCGCCAAGGCAACGACATTGTTTTGCGTGAGCGGCCCGCGAGCGCAACCGCGATCTTCGATGCGCTCGCCGGAATGCCTCCCGGCTTCATGGCCGGTGGCCGCACCGATAGCGCGCCCCAGGAGCGGGAGTCGTTCTGAATGGCCATCGGCGATCTGCTCGACTCAATATCTGCATCTACATCGCCAAAACATAAACCGGATGTGATGCTCCAATGCATCGCCCCCTCAGTTCCGCTCCGACAGCTGCGCCAGGATGGCCGGGTTCTCCAGCGTCGACGTGTCCTGCGTGATCGGCTCATCCTTGGCCACCGAGCGCAGCAGGCGGCGCATGATCTTGCCGCTGCGCGTCTTGGGCAGGTTGTCGCCAAAGCGGATGTCCTTGGGCTTGGCGATCGGACCGATCTCTTTTGCGACCCAGTTGCGCAGCTCGTTCGCGATCTTCTTCGCTTCGTCTCCCGTGGGGCGCGCGCGCTTGAGCACGACGAAGGCGCAGATCGCCTCGCCCGTGGTGTCGTCGGGGCGGCCGACCACCGCGGCCTCGGCCACGAGCGCGGTGCACGACACCAGCGCCGATTCGATCTCCATCGTGCCCATGCGGTGGCCCGAGACATTGAGCACGTCGTCGATGCGGCCGGTGATCGTGAAATAGCCGGTCTTCGCATCGCGGATGGCGCCGTCGCCCGCGAGGTAGAAGCCCTTGAGTTCCGGCGGGTAGTAGCTGGCCTTGAAGCGCTCCGGGTCGCCCCAGATGGTGCGGATCATGCTCGGCCAGGGCTTCTTCACCACGAGGATGCCGCCTTGGCCGTTCGGCACGTCGGCGCCGGTCTCGTCGACGATGGCCGCCGCGATGCCGGGGAAGGGCAGGGTGCAGGAACCCGGCACCAGCGGCGTGGCGCCAGGCAGCGGCGTGATCATGTGGCCGCCGGTCTCCGTCTGCCAGAAAGTGTCGACGATCGGACAGCGGCCGCCGCCGACGTGCTGGTGGAACCACTCCCAGGCCGCCGGATTGATCGGCTCGCCGACCGAGCCCAGGATGCGCAGGCTCGACAGGTCGTAGCGCCTGGGATGCACTTCTGGGTTACCTTCGGCCGCCTTGATCAACGAGCGGATGGCCGTGGGCGCGGTGTAGAACACGCTCACCTTGTGGTCCTGGATCATCTTCCAGAAGCGGCCCGCGTCGGGATAGGTGGGGACGCCCTCGAACACCACTTCGGTGGCGCCCAGCGCGAGCGGACCGTAGGCGATGTAGGTATGGCCCGTGACCCAGCCGATGTCGGCGGTGCACCAGAACACGTCGGCGGGCTTCAGGTCGAAGGTCCACTTCGTCGTCAGCGCGGCATGCAGCAGGTAGCCGCCGCTGGAATGCTGCACGCCCTTGGGCTTGCCGGTCGAGCCGGAGGTGTAGAGCACGAAGAGCGGATGCTCGGCGCCCACCCATTCGGGCTCGCAGGTCTCGGGCTGGCCTTGCGTCTCTTCATGCAGCCAGCGGTCGCGCGAGGGCACCCAGCCGATCGGCCCGCCGGTGCGGCGGTAGACGACGACGTTCTTCACGCTCTCGCAGCCGCCCAGCGCGATGGCTTCGTCGACGATGGCCTTGAGCGGCAGCGGCTTGCCGCCGCGCACCTGTTCGTCGGCGGTGACGACCATCACGGCGCCGGCATCCTGGATGCGGTCGCGCAGGCTCTGCGCCGAGAAGCCGCCGAACACCACCGAATGCGTGGCGCCGATGCGCGCGCAGGCCTGCATCGCGACCACGCCTTCGATGCTCATCGACATGTAGATGACGACGCGGTCGCCCTTCTTCACGCCGCGCGCCTTCAGCGCATTGGCCATGCGGCAGGTGCGCGCGAGCAGCTCGCGGTAGCTGGCCCGCGTGACCTGTCCGTCGTCGGCCTCGAAGATGATCGCGGTCTTGTCGCCCAGGCCGCGCTCGACCTGGCGATCGAGGCAGTTCCAGGACACGTTCAGCGTGCCGTCCTCGAACCACTTGAAGAAGGGCGCCTGGCTGTCGTCGAGCCCCCGGGTGAACGGCGTTTTCCAGCCCAGGAACTCGCGCGCGAGCCGCGACCAGTAGCCGCTGTGGTCGGCCTCTGCCTCGGCCACCAGTTTTTCATAGGCGTCCATGCCGTACACATGGGCGTCCTTCATGTCCGGGGCTGGAATGAGAGGGCTTGCTGCTTCGTTGCTGCTCACGATGGGTCTCCTGATGGTTTGATGCGAGGCGTCGCGGATCTGGTGGCTGTTTCACGGGTCCGCATGGCTGTTCAGCCAGGCTGCAACCGCTGCAGCGCTGCGGAAGTCGTCGCAGGCGCGCGCGGGAACGCCGGGGTAGCGCTGGTTCCACATGCGCGCGAGCGCCTGGCCCGGCCCCACTTCCAGCACGCAGCGCACCTGCCGCGCCATGATGTTTTCAATGCATTCGTCCCAGCGAACCGTCTGGGCGATCTGGGCAGCCAATGCCGTGCGGGCAGACCGTGCATCGCGGATGCGGTCCCCCGCATTGCTGAACAGCACGGCGCGGGGCGCCTGAAACGGCACCTGCGCCAGCACCAGTGAAAAGCTCTCCGCCGCTTCGCGCATCCAGCGCGTATGGGACGCGACGTTGACCCGCAGGCGTGTGCACTGCGCACCGGCTGCGATTGCCATGCGCTCGGCATCGTTCAATGCCGCGATCGGACCGCCGAGGACCACGCTGGCGCTGCCGTTGCGAATCGCGAGTTCGAGCCCCGCATCGATGCGCAACTGCTCCCACTTCTGCTCGGGCAAACCGCTCACGGCCAGCAGGCCGCCGGGCGCGCGTGCGGCGCAGCGGTCCATCGCCGCGGCCCGCTGCGGCGCGAGTGCTGCGGCCGCGCCCGCGTCGATCACGCCGGCCGCGCTGAAGGCAGCGAGTTCGCCGACGCTGTAGCCGGCGACCGCGGCGGGCGGCGAAACCATGGGCGCAAGCTGTGCCCAGGCCGCGAGGGCAAGGCCGGTCAGCAGCGTCTGCGCGTTGTCGTTGCGTTCGGCCCAGTGCGGATCCGCGAGGGCACGGCGCCAGTCGTCGACGCCGAGTTGCGCGCACATGTCATGCACAAGTGCGTCGTCCGCGAGCCATGGCAGCATCGCGGGATGCTGGTTGCCCTGCCCGGAGAAAAGCAGTGCGAAGCTCATGAGCCTGGGCACACGCGCTGGAGCCAGCACGCGGCGGCCAGCGTATCTGCCGCGCCGCCGGGCGACAGGCGGCGCCGCACGAAATCGTCTGCAATGGCTTGCGCCTCTTGCAACCCTTCGGGCCGTGCGATCCCGCCCCGATCGAGAAAGCCCTGCGCCGCGCGTTGGGCGCCGCGCAGGCCGGCCAGGCCGCCGCGGTGCGCAAGATTGCTGTCGTCCAGCACCGCAATGATGTGGAACAAGGTATCGAGCCGCGCCAGGCGGGGCGCGAGGCCGCGGGCCAATGCCTTTCTCAGCGCAGGAAGCGCCGTCTCGAACAGCACCGGAAACGCCAGCGCCGCCTCTTCGGATGCGCTGCGCAGGCCATGGCGCCGTGCCGCGATGCCGCCCGGCAGCACGGGCGCGCGCTGGCTGCGCCCGGCCAGTGCCTCGCCCCAGTGCCGGCGCAGCGCATCGCGCAGTGCCGCCGGATCCCATGCACTGCCATGCGCCCGCAACGCGGCACCGGCCGCGGCGCACAGCAGGCCGAGCATGAAGATCGCGCCCCGGTGCGTGTTGACGCCGCCGGTGGCGGCCAGCATGCGCGCCTCCGCCGCAATGCCGTGGCGCTCGAGCACTGCGAAATCCGCGCCTGCGGCGCCGGCCTCGGCGATCCGGACGAAGTAGCGGCGCAGCGAGAACAGGCTGCGCATGAAGGTGTGTGCGTCCATGTCGTCGTGGCTGCCGCAGTCGATCAAGGTGACCAGGCCGGGCTTGGGCGACAGCGACAGTTCGTCGTAGAGCGCAAGCGTGGCCGCGCGTCCGATCGCCGCCGGTGCCAGGCGCGAATCCGGTGACGGCAAGCGCGCGAAGTTCCTCATGCGGCGATCTCCATCGGCTCCGTGTGGCCACACCAGGCGGCATCGCGATGCAGGTGCACGCCGTCGAGCCGCTTGGCCATCACGGCCCGCGCACGCCCGCCGCGCCATTCGGCCCATTCACGCCAGGCCACCGCTGCGCCGTCGCCGAACATGAGCTCGCCGTCCAGCCGGAGCTGCGGTGCCTCGAACAAGCCGAGCGCGCGCGCCACGGCATCCGCATGGATCGCTCCTTCGACCGCGATCGACAGGTCCAGATCGGAGCCCGCGCGCACATGGTCGAGACCGCTGATCGCCTGCCAGCCGTAGCTGCCGAACACGCGTGCCGCCGCGTGGCATTGGCTGAGCCTGCCGAGCAGTTCGCGCAGCACATCCCATGCTGGCGGCGGCAGCAGGTCCTGCACGTCGGCGAGCCGCGGGAACTCGCCGAGGCCATCCACCGCGGCGCGCGGCACCTGCAGCACAAGCCGGCGCCGGCCCCAGCACGCAGGCGCGGGCAAACCCAGCGCGATCCATCCATCGGCGCCGGCATGGGCCGGCTGGCGCGTCACGACCAGCGGCAATCGATGCAAGGCCCAATGCGCGAGGCAGCCGCGCGCCTGTTCGTCCCAGGGCCGGCCCAGCACGGCGGCCCACCCGCTCCGGGTGAGCCAGGCGAGTTGGTGGCGATGCAGCGAAACCATGGCGGTCATCCGAACTCAGCCCGCGTTCAGGCAGCGTCCAGCACGCGCTGCACGACCGCGGCGGCGAGCCGGCGTCCACCGCGTTCGGCGCCGTCGCGTGCGCGCCTGTCTTCTGTCGGCGTGTGGGCCAGCGCATCGCGCAGGCGGGTTTGCAGGTCGCCGGTCCACAGCGCACGCACGCCGCCCATCGCCACATAGTTCTGCACGCCGGGCGCGAACACCGGGTTGGATTTCGACAGCTCGGTGAGCCGGTCCTCCGGCAGCTTGGTCACGCGCGCCATCGCGGGAATGCGCATCACACGGATCTCGGCCTCCGGCAGCGCGTAGCAGGCGTCGGCGATCAGCCCCGAGGTGATGAAGCCGCCCGACAGCGCCTGGTCGTACACCAGGCCGATCACGCGATGGCCGCGGCGCCGCGCCAGGTCGATGCTCGCGCCCAGGTGCGCCATCGCGCGATTGATGCCGAGCAGTTCGTCGCGCCGGCGCAGTTGCTGGCCCTGCGTGTCGATCAACAGCAGGATCGGACGGCCCGGATGCTGCCTGACGGTGTCGAGCACCGCGCGCGCCTGCGCCAGCGCGAGCCGCACGCCGATCGGCGCGTGGTTCGTGGTGCCGATCACCGTGAGCGGCTCGCGTTCGAAGATCACTTCGCCCTGCAGAAAATCGCCATCCGCACGCAGGCCGTGGAAGGAGCCGAAGAGCTGGGTGACCAGGGAATTCCATTGCATCTGATGCTCCTTGCTCACAGGGTGCGCAGCGCGCGCACCGCTTCCACCGGAAGGTCCGGGACGTTTTCCGCGCCGGCAATGCCGAGCGCGCGCCAGAGCAGCGTCGCTTCGTCGCCGCCGGCGTCGCCGTCCGGCAGCGCATGCAGGCGCTGCGTGAGCAGGCTGTGCTCCTGCTCCAGCGCCGCCTGGGTCAGCGGCTGCTGCCGTTCGAGCGCCGCGATGGCGGCTGCGCGGAATTCCGCGACGTCGTCCTCGACCAGCGCATCGCAATCGCCGGTCAGCCAGCGGTGCTTGCCACCGGTCGTGCGCCAGACCAGCGCCCGGTCGCGCGAGTCGAATTCATCCACGCCGTGGGAGGCCTCGATCACTTCCGGGCCCGACATCGCGAGCCGCCCGACATCGCTCATCACGATGTGGTCGGCGCAGCGCGCCACGATGCCCATGCCGCCGAAGCAACCGTTGGCGCCGCCGATCAGCACGATGACCGGTATGCCCGCGGCGCGCACGTCGAGCACGGCGCGCATCACTTCCGACACCGCGATGAGGCCGGCGTTGGCCTCGTGCAACCGCACGCCGCCCGATTCGGCCAGCAGCAGCACCGCGGCCGGCCGGTCGCGCAGCGCGCGCTGCAGCAGGCCGACCAGCTTGGCGCCGTGCACCTCGCCCACGCCGCCGCCCATGAACGCGCCTTCCTGCGCAGCCGCGAAGACCTCGCGGCCACCCAGCATCGCGCGGCCGATCGCCACGCCGTCATCGAAGGCCGAGGGCACGCCAAGCTGCGCGAGGTGCGGGCTCATGACCCGCTCGCTCGGCGGCAGCCATTCGTGAAAACTGCCGGCGTCGAGCAGCAGCGCCAGCCGCTCGCGCGCCGAGCATTCGGCATAGCTGATCATGGCCGGCCTCCGTCGATCTCGGCCACCGCCTGATCCAGGCGCAGGCTCACCACGGCGGGCGTGGCACCCATGTCGTTGATCGAGATGCGCACACCGGCCAGCGGATGGCGCGCGTGGAAGTCGTTCATCACGGCCTGCCAGATCGGCCCGAAACCGCGCGCCGAGGTTTCGACGCGCACCGCGCAGCCATCGCCGCCGGCGGGCTCGAGCATGACCTCGAGGTTGCCCGAGCCGACCACGCCGACCAGCACCGGCGCAAAGGCGCCGGCCGGCCGGCCGCCGGAGAAAGAAAAGTCCAGGGTTTCGAGCCCTGCGGGAACGTCGCTCATCGTCGGATCTCCTGCTACCAGTTTCTGAAGCGCCTGGGCGGTTGGTACAAGCCGCCGGAGGCGCGCACCAGGTCGCGCATGCTGCGTGCGGCCAGCAGGTTGCGCGTGGCCTGGCGCGGGTCGATGCCCAGGTCCTGCGGCCGGCGGATCACGCCGCGGTCGCGCAGGTTCTCGACCGCGCGCTGGTCGCGCGCCAGGCCCACTGCCGTGTAGCCCGCCACGCCGCGGATGGCCTGCTCGCGCTCCGCGTCGCTGCGGCACAGCAGCAGGTTGGCAATGCCCTCTTCGGTGAGGATGTGCGTGACGTCGTCGCCGTAGATCATGATCGGCGGCAGCGCCATGCCGGCCTGCTCCTGCAGCGTCCAGGCATCGAGCCGGTCGACGAAGGCCGGCTGCATGTGCTCGCGGAAGGTCTCGACCATCTGCACCACCAGCTTCTGCCCGCGCGGCGTGCCGGCCGCGCCGCTGCGGCCGTCGCGCGCTTCGCGCCCGGCCTTCAGCCAGGCCGGGCTCGCATGGCGGCGGCCGCGCGCATCGGCGCCCATGTTGGGGGCGCCGCCGAAGCCGGCGATGCGGCCCAGCGTCGCGGTGGAGCTGTTGCCGTCCAGGTCGATCTGCAGGGTCGAGCCGATGAACATGTCGCAGGCGTAGTGGCCGGCCGCCTGGCACAGCGCGCGGTTGCTGCGCAGGCTGCCGTCGGGGCCGGTGAAGAAGACGTCGGAGCGCGCGCGGATGTAGTCCTCCATGCCCAGCTCGGAGCCGAAGGAATGCACCGACTCCACCCAGCCCGCCTCGATGGCCGGTATCAATGCCGGGTGCGGGTTCAGCGCCCAGTGCTTGCCGATCTTGCCCTTGAGACCGAGCGACTCGGCATAGGTCGGCAGCAGCAGCTCGATGGCCGCGGTGTCGAAGCCGATGCCGTGGTTCAGCCGCTGCACGCCGTACTCGGCATAGATGCCCTTGATGGCCATCATCGCCATCAGCACCTGCACCTCGCTGATCTGCGCCGGGTCGCGCGTGAACAGCGGCTCGATGAAATTGGGGCGCGGCGCCTTCACGACGAAGTTCACCCAGTCGGCCGGTATGTCGATGCGCGGCAGCGTCGTCGTGTGGCCGTCGACCAGCTCGTTGACCTGGGCAATCACGACGCCGCCCGAGAAGGCGGTGGCCTCCACGATGACGGGCGTGTCCTCGGTGTTGGGGCCGGTGTAGAGGTTGCCCTGGGCATCGGCCGCGTGCGCCGTCACCAGCGCCACCTGCGGCGTGAGATCGACGAAGTAGCGCGCGAACAGCTCCAGGTAGGTGTGGATGGCGCCGATCTCGATGCGTCCGGCCGACACCAGCTTGGCCAGCCGCGCGCCTTGCGGACCCGAGAAGCTGAAGTCCAGCCGGGCGGCCACGCCGTTCTCGAAGAGGTCCAGATGCTCCGGCAACGCCAGCACCGACTGCACCATGTGCAGCCCATGCACTTTCGTGGAATCGACCTGGACCAGCGCACGCGCGAGAAAGTCGGCCTGCTTCTGGTTGTTGCCTTCGAGGCAGACCCGGTCGCCCGGCTCCAGCACGGCCTCCAGCAGCTGGCCGATGGCCTCGGTGGCGACGCGCTTGCCCGCCAGTTCGGCGCCGAGCGCGTTGGCCGCCCGCGCAAGGCGTGCCGCGCGATTCTCGGCCTTGGTGTTCCAGTTCATGCGGTCCATGGAGATCCCTCAACCCACCAATGCCTTGGTGGCAAAAAACAGCACCGACGGCCCCATCAGGCAGCCCAGGCCGGTGTGAAAGGTCGCGACGAGCGCGCCGTAGGGCACCAGCTTGCGGTCGGTCGCGGCAAGGCCGGCGGAAACACCGCTCACGGTGCCTGCGAGGCCGCCGAACACCATTGCCGAGCGCGGCGTCTTCAGTGCGAGAAAGCGCGCGGCGATGGGCGTGCCCACCATCACGATGATGGCCTTGACCAGCCCCGTCGCAATGCTCAGCGCCATCACGTCCGGGCTCGCGCCGATGGCCGCGCCCGTCACCGGGCCGACGATGTAGGTGACCGCGCCGGCGCCGATGGTGGTCATGCTCACTGCGTCGGAGTAGCCGAAGGCGCGTGCAATGCATGCGCCCACGATGAAGGGCAGCACCGTGCCCAGCAGCAGCGACACCACGCCGATCAGCCCGGCCTTGCGCGCCTCGGTGGCCTGCACTTCGAAGGCGGTGGCCACGATCGCGAAGTCGCGCAGCATCGCGCCGCCCATCAGCCCGATGCCGCCGAACAGCGACATGTCGGCCAGGCCCTTGTGGCCGCCGGTCTGTGTGCCGCCCCAGTAGGCGAGCGCCAGGCCGATCACGATCGCGATGGCCGAGCCGTGCACGCGGCCGAAGGTCAGCCGGCGCGAGATCTGGCCCGACAGCAGGATCACCAGGCCGACCACCGCAAAGGCGGTCACGAGGCCGTTCTGGAGCGCGGCTTTTTCGAGGATTTCGATCATGCCGTTCACTCCGCTTCGGCCAGCAGGGGGTTGTCGTGCAGCTTGGGCGCGCCCTGCGCTTCCACCTGCGGCCGCTCCGCGCGATTGATCACCGCGATCACGCAGGCGCAGACCGCGACGGCGGCAATGGCCGAGAGCAGCGCCACCGGTCCGCCGCGCAGCGCCGCGACCATGTCCTGCTGCGCCGCCATGGCCACGACCACGGGGATGTACATCGCGCCCCAGTACTCGACGCCGAGCTCCGTGAGCTTGGGCAGGAAGTCGCGCTTCTGCATGTAGAGCCGCGCGAAGATCAGCAGCAGCATCGCGATGCCGACGCCCCCGACGTTGGTCTTCACGCCCAGCGCCTGCCCGAGCAGGTCGCCCAGGAAGATGCCCAGCAGATGGCATACGGCCAGCAGGGCGGTTCCGAAAATGATCATGGGCGTCTCCGTTGTGTGCCGCGCGAGATGCGCGGTGTTCTGGAGACGTACGGTATCGGCGCCCCTGCGCGCGATCAATTAACGGGGGACGGCGACGCTTACGGCGCGTGAAACGATCGCGGGTAAACCCTAGGCCAGTTCGGCCTTCGAGCTGCGGCACAGCGCCAGCAGCGCGAGCAGGTTGGGATCGCGCTCGCGCGTGCGCAGGAAGTTGAGCGCGATGGTCTGGCGCATCAGGTAGCGGGGCTGCAGCGGAATCAGCTGCACGTTCTGCGGCATCACCCCCCACACGCGGCCCGGCAGCAGCGTGTAGCCGACGCCGCCGCTCACCAGGTTCATGAGCGAAAAGATGTCGCCCGTCTCCATCACCACGTTGGGCGTGAAGCCGGCCACGCGAAACGACTCCACGAAGCCGCTGTAGGTGACGAAGCCTTCGCTCAGGCTCACGAAGCGCTCGCCGGCGCAGGCGGCCAGGTCGATCTCCTTCTGCCCCGAATAGGGGGAGCCCACCGGGGCGGCGAACCGGATGTCGTCCTCGAACAGCGGCTCCGACTCGACGTCCGCCGTTCCCTCGGGCACCGCCATGAGGGCGGCATCGATCGCGCCGTCGCGCAGCTTCTGCAGGAGGTCGGCGTTGGAGCCGAGCACGAGCTCGGTGTGCAGCTCGGGCCTGCGCAGCTTCAGCCCCATGATCAGCCGCGGCACCGTGCGGCTCGTCAGCGAATAGAGCGATCCGATGCGGATCCGGTCGGACGAGTAGCCGGCCACTTCCCGTGTCGCGCGGATGCCCTCGGACATGGTGCGCAGCACATCGCGCGCCACGTCTGCCAGCGCCTGTGCCGCATCGGTCGGATGCAGGTTGCGGCCCTCGTGCCGGAACAGCGCGCAGCGCAGGCCGGTTTCCAGCGAATGCAGCGCGCGGTGCACGCTCACGGTGCTGATCTCGAGCTTTTCGGCCGCGCGCGCAAGATTGCCGGTCTCCATGAAGGCCAGCAGGATCTCGAGCTTGCGGAAGGTGATCTCTTCGTCGACGTGGAGGAGCATGGAGGGCCTGCGGATGATGTCCGATCGTAATCCTGGAACGGGCCCACAAATTGCGGTACAACGCGGCGCAGAGCAAAACTGTCTCAACGTTGAACCTGAGTGAGGAAATGCCTATGGACGCGTGGTCGAACGAGCAGCTTTCCCCCTTGTACGAGAGAGAACTCTTCCGTTCGCATGATGCAGAGGAGACGCATGCGCGTGTCTCCCGCGAGCTCAAGCCGCACCGCAGCGTGTGGGGCCGCGGCGACGTCGACGCCATCTTCTGCCGCGCGGAGCTGAGCGCACTGTCGTTGTGCATCCTGCGCTACGGCTGCGATGTCGACATCGAGCCCGACGCGCTCGGCAACTTCGTGCTGGTGCAGATGCCGCTTCGCGGCCATGCCGACGTCCATACCGGCGGGCACACCCTGCAGATCCATCCCGGGCAGGGCGCGGTCATTTCCGCCCACAAGCCGGTGCGGCTGCACTGGCATGCCGACTGCGAACAGCTGATATTGAAAATCGAGCTCAGCCGGCTGCAGGAGGTGGCACGCCATGCCTTCGCCTTGCGCGGCACCGACGACGTGGGCGAGATCGATTTCGCGATGCCCTTTTGCCTGGACGACGCCGCCGGCACGCAGTGGTGCCGCATGGTGGCCGGCCTGGCCTCGCTGCTGCCTTCGGGCGACCTGGGAACCTACGACCCGCGGTGGATGGCGCACTGCGAAGACAACCTGATGCTCTACCTGCTGTGCCACCGGCCGAATTCAGCCCTGCAACGGCATGCCGCCGTGCGGCGCGGCTGCGAGGAAGCCGGCCTGCGGCAGCTGCGGCGAGCCGAGGAGTTCATGCGCGAGCGGCTCGACACGCTGCTGTCGCTCGAAGACGTGGCGCAGGCCGCGGGCGTCACGCGCCGCAGCCTCGCCTTGCTCTTCAAGCGCTATCGCGACCTCTCGCCCGGCGAGGTGCTGCGCAACATGCGGCTGGACGCCGCGCACGCGCAGCTGGCGCGGCACGACGGTGCCAGCGTCACCGAGGTGGCGCTGAGCTGCGGCTTCTCGCACCTGAGCCGCTTTGCCGCCTGCTACCGCGAGCGCTTCGGCCAGCTGCCGCGCGACACCTCCCGCGATCCCGCACCGCTGCCGGCCGCGCGGCACTGAAGCGCACGCATCCTCAGGACTTCATCGCGCACTGGGCGGCAGTCCGGTCCTGGTAGCGCTCCAGCACGGTGCCGATCACCTTGTTGGCGATGCGCCCGTTCGCGTCCTTGGCGATCACGCGCAGGTAGTAGTTCTGGATCGGGAAGTTGTTCGGGCCATAGCGGAAATCGCCGCGCACCGACTTGTAGTTGGCCGCCTTGATCGCCTTGAGCAGCGCGGGCTTGTCGGCCAGCTTGCCGCCGACGTCGCGCACGGCCGCATCCATCGCCATCAGCACGTCGTAGGCCTGGCCGGCATAGAAGGACGGATTGCGCCCGTTGTTCTGCTGGCGGAAAGCCGCCACGAAGCGCTGGTTGGCGGCGTTGTCGAGGTCGAACGACCAGTGCGCGGTATTGAACAGGCCGAGCATCGGCTCGCCGACGGCGGGGATCATGTCCTCGTCGGCCGAGAACGCGGTGGAGATCAGCGCCACGTCCTTCGACAGCCCGGCGCCGACGAACTGCTTGATGAAGCTCACGCCCATGGCGCCGGGCAAAAAGAAGTACAGCGCATCGGGCTTCGACGCGCGGATCTGCGCCAGCTCCGCCGAGTAGTCGAGCTGCCCGAGCTTGGTGTACAGCTCGTCGCTCACGCTGCCCTTGAAGGTGTGCTTGAAGCCGTTGATGGCGTCCTTGCCGCCGGGATAGCTGGGCGCGATCATCGCGACCTTCTTGAAGCCCTTGTCCGAGGCGAACTTGCCGGCCGATTCATAGTACGCATCGTTCGGGTAGGAGGCGCCGAAGAAGTACGGATTGCAGCGCGCGCCCGAATAGTCGCTCGGGCCGGTGTTGCTCGACAGGTAGGGCACCTTGGCCGCAAAGAGCGGCGGGCCTACCGCCAGCGCGACCGACGAGCCGACGGGCCCGGTGAACAGGTCGATCTTGTCGCGCAGCAGCATGCGCTCGACCACCTGGCGCGCCATCTCGGGGTTGCCTGCCGTGTCGGCCTCGACAAATTCCACCGGTACGCCGCCGAGCTTGCCGCCCAGCTGCTTCATCGCGACGGCGAAGCCGGCCTTGGCCTCGGCACCGCCGACGGCAAACGGGCCGGACAGGTCCATCGCCAGGCCGACCTTCACGGTCTGCGCCTGTGACGGCAGTGCCAGCGCGCCCACCAGGACGGTGAGCGCGCACAAGACGGATCGGGGCGTGGCCTGCGGCATGGAAAGTCTCCTCGGGAGTGGGTTCATTGAACGTGGGTGGGGCAGCAAATGCAGGCCGCAGTCTCTGTGCGGCGGCGCCGCCTCGCTATCCGTTTCGTGCGGCGCAAACCGCTGCACGAAATGGACAGACAACGGCCCGGCACGCTCCACAGAATCGCCGCCGACCCCACCACTTCGAGAGACGAACCGATGAGCGACACCATCGACATCCCGGCCGGCGACGGCACCCAGACCTTTCGCGGCTACCTGGCCCTGCCGGCCTCGGGGCGCGGCCCCGGCATCGTGCTGTGCCAGGAGATCTTCGGCATCAACGACTACGTGCGCGAAGTGGCCGACCTCTACGCCGAAGAGGGCTACGTGGTGCTAGCGCCCGACCTGTTCTGGCGCATGGAGCCCGGCGTCGAGCTGGGCTACTCGCCCGAGGACTGGCAGCGCGCCTTCGGCTTCTTCCAGAAGTTCGACATCGAGGCCGGCGTGGCCGACGTCACGGCGAGCGTGAAGGCGCTGCGTGCGCACCCGGCCTGCACCGGCAAGGTCGGCGCGCTGGGCTTCTGCCTCGGCGGCAAGCTGGCCTACCTGGCCGCCGCGCACTCGGGCGTGGACGCGGCCGTGGGCTACTACGGCGTGGGCATCGAGGGCGCGCTCGACCTGGTGCCGAAGATCGATTGCCCCATTGCGCTGCACTTTGCCGAGCTCGACCAGTTCTGCCCGCCCGAGGCCCGCGCCCAGGTGCTCGCGGCCTTCGCCGGCAAGCCCGCTGCGCACATGTATGTCTACCCGGGCGTCGACCATGCGTTCGCGCGCACCGGCGGCGAGCATTTCGACAAGCCCTCCACGCTCATGGCGCACCAGCGCTCGATGGCGCTGTTCAAGGAAGCGATCGGCCCGGTGTACGACCTCTCGGCGCTGTGGGACAAGCACTGCGAGTACGAGTTCGCCACGCGCGACGTGGTCGCCACCATGGCCACGATGGTGGGCGAGCCCTATGTGAACCACATTCCGACCATGACCGGCGGCGTCGGCGCCAGGGAGCTGTCGCGCTTCTACAAGCACCACTTCATTCCGACGACGCCGCCCGACACGCGGCTCACGCCCATCTCGCGCACGGTGGGTGCGACGCAGATCGTGGACGAGATGCTGTTCAGCTTCACCCACACGGTCGAGATCGATTGGCTGCTCCCGGGCATCGCGCCCACCGGCAAGCCGGTGGAGATTCCGCTCGTGGCCATCGTGAAGTTCCGCGGCGACAAGCTCTACCACGAGCACATCTACTGGGACCAGGCCAGCGTGCTGGTGCAGATCGGCCTGCTCGATCCGAAGGGCCTGCCCGTGGCCGGCGCCGGGACGGCGCGCAAGCTGGTCGACGAAACGCAGCCGTCGAACACGCTGATGCCGCGCTGGGAAAAATCGGCCGCGCTCACCATCGCCGATCCGGCGCTGCCCTTGGGATGAGCGGCGACTCCGACATGCTCGCGCTGGTCGTGGACTCGGCCACGCCGCTCACGCCGGGCATCAAGGCCTTCGTGCTGCGATCGGCGAACGGCGAGCCCTTGCCGCCGTTCGCGCCGGGCGCGCACCTGGGCGTGCGGGTGGTGCAGGCCAACGGCCGCGCGGGGCAGCGCGCCTACTCGCTCGCCCGGCCGCACGACGGCTCGGACCGCTGCGAGATCGCGGTGCTGTGCGAGCCACAAGGCGAGGGCGGCTCGGCCTGGATGCATGCGCTGCAACCCGGCGCATCGCTGGCCGCGCACCCGCCGCGCAATGACTTCGCGCTGCACGCCGGCAGCGCGCCGCCGCTGCTCCTTGCGGGCGGCATCGGCATCACGCCGCTGCTGTGCATGGCGCGCTCGCTCGCGGCCGAGGGGCAGCCCTTCGAATTCGTCTATGCCACGCGCAGCGCAGAAGCCACGGCTTACCTCGGCGAAGTGCGCGCGCTGGGCGGCACCGTGGTGCACGACGGCGGCGACCCGGCACGCGGCCTCGACCTGCACGCGCTGCTGGCCGCGCCCGTGCCGGGCCGCCACCTGCATGTGTGCGGCCCGCGCGGCATGGTGCAGGCCGTGGTCGACACCGCCCGCGCGCTGGGCTGGCCTGGCGACCACGTGCACTTCGAGCTCTTCGCCGGTGCCATCGCGCAGGCGGGCGACGCGGCCTTCGAGGTGCGCACGCTGCGCTCGGGCAAGACGCTGAGCGTGCCGCCCGGCCAGAGCCTACTCGACGTGCTCATCGCCGCGGGCCTGGACCCGCTGTACGACTGCCGCCAGGGCGACTGCGGCGTGTGCGTGGTGGACGTGGTCGAGGGCGTGCCCGACCACCGCGACCACAACCTCAGTCCGCGCGAGAAGGCGGACGGCAAGACCCTGTGCACCTGCGTGTCGCGCGCGAAGACGCCGCACCTGGTGCTCGACATCTGACCAGGAGACCCACCCCATGACCATCGACCTGCAAGGGCTCGTGCAGCCCGACCGCGTGCACAAGCGCGTCTACACCGACCCCGCCATCTTCGAGCTGGAGATGGACCGCGTGTTCGGCCAGGCCTGGATCTACGTCGGCCACGAAAGCCAGGTGCCCAAGCCCGGCGACTACTTCACCACCCGCCTGGGCCGCGAGCCCGTGGTGATGGTGCGGCACACCGACGGCCAGGTGCACGTGATGTTCAACCGCTGCCCGCACAAGGGCGCCAGGATCGTGCCCGACGGCAGCGGCAGCGCCGGCAAGTTTTTGCGCTGCCTGTACCACGGCTGGACCTTCAAATGCGACGGCAGCCTGCTGTCGGTGCCGCTGCGCAGCGGCTACGAATGCACCGCGCTCGACCTGAAAGACCCGCAGTACGGCGTGCGCAAGGTGGCGCGCGTGGCCACGCACCGCGGCTTCGTGTTCGCGAGCCTGTCGGCGGACGGGCCGGAACTGAAGGAATTCCTGGGCGGCGTGGCCACGTCGCTCGACAACTTCTGCGACCGCGCCCCGGAGGGCGAAGTGGAGGTGGCGGGCGGCGTGCAGCGCGTGATCCAGCGCAACAACTGGAAGATCTTCTTCGAGAACCTGCACGACACCATCCACGCCGTGGCCACGCACGAATCGTCGTGGCGCGCGGCCAAGGAAGAGTACGAAGCCATGCCGGCCGGCACGCCCAAGCCCTTCGAGGTGGTGATCGTCGACGGCAACGGCGAGCCGCTGGAGTTCTGGGAGAAGCTCGAACTCAAGGGCTACGACCACGGCCATGGCTTCATGGAAGGCATCTTCGTGCCGCCGACCGATCCGGTGAGCCTGGCGTATGTGGCGTCGCTCGAAGCGGCGAAGGGTGCCGAGCGCGCCGGAGAGATCCTGCGCGTGAACCGGCACAACACCATCGTGTACCCGAGCTGTTCGCCGCACACCTCGTTCCAGCAGATCCGCGTGATCCGGCCGCTGTCGGTGGACCGCACGCTGGTCGAGATCTTCAGCTTCCGGCTGAAGGGTGCGCCGGAGGCCACCTTCCAGCGCACGCTCAAGTACACCAACATCGTCAACTCGCCTTCGTCGAACGTGATGCCCGACGACCTGGAGGCCTACAACCGCGTGCAGGAAGGCCTGGGCTCCAATGGCGGCGACTGGGTCAGCATGCACCGCGCGGCGGGGCGCGACCAGCCGCTGCCGGGCGGGCGCGCCTCCAACGGCAACAGCGAGATGCCATCGCGCAACATGTTCGCGGCCTGGGCCGGCTACATGGGCGTCAAGACGAACGAACACGCGAACGAACACGCCGGGAGCGCCGAATGAACTTCCGCGACTGGAACGAGCAGCAGGACCTCACGCAGTTCCTGCACCACGAGGCGCGCCTGCTCGACGAGCACCGCTGGGACGAATGGCAGAAGCTCTTCACGCCCGACGGGCTGTACTGGGTGCCGCTGGTGCACGGCCAGGCCGATCACCTCAACCACGCCTCGCTGTTCTGCGAGGATGCCTTGCTGCGCTCGATGCGCGCGCGGCGGCTCGAGCAGGCCCGCGCCTATTCGCAGCAGCCGCCCACGCGCACCGTGCACGTGCTGGGCAACATCGCGCTCGAGTCGCGCGACGACGACGCGGGCTGCACCGTGCGCTCGACCTTCCTGCTGCTGGAGTGGCGCAAGACCGAACAGCGCAGCTTCGGCGGCAGCGTGTTGCACACCCTGCGCCGCGCCGAGGACGGCTGGCGCATCCAGACCAAGCGCATCGACCTTGTCAACTGCGACGCGCCGCACGAAGCCTTGCAGGTGTTCATGTGAAGGCCGCGCTGCTGGCCATGCACTACCAGAACGACGTGCTGCACGTCGACGGCAAGGTGCGCGTGGGCGTGGCCGCCGACGACCCCGCACGCCCGCGCCTCATCGCCTCGGCCGCACGGCTGATCGCCGCTGCGCGCGCGAACGGCGTGCCGGTGATCTTCGTGCGCATCGCCTTCGCGCCCGACTACTCGGATTGCCTGCGCAACTGCGCGCTGTTCCGGCGCGTGGCCGAGAGCGGCGCGGTGCAGGAAGGCAGCTGGGGTGCCGGGTTCTACGGCGAACTCGCGCCGCTGCCGGGCGAAGCCGTCGTCACCCACAAGCGCAACAACCCCTTCTGGGCCAGCGGGCTCGAGGAGGTGGTGCGCGCCACCGGTGCCAGCCGCTTGTACCTGGCCGGCATCGCCACCAACCATGTGGTGGAGCACGGCGCGCGCCACGCGAGCGACCTGGGCTACGACGTGGCGGTGGTCGCCGACGCCTGCAGCACCGCGCAGGCGCACCTGCAGGCCGCCAGCCTCGAAACCCTGTCGATGCTCGCGGACGTGGTCCGCGTGGACGATGCCGTGGCACAGATGGAGAGGGGAGGCCGGCCATGACCCCGCTGCAAGGCAAGGTCGCCGTCGTGACCGGCGCCGCCGCGCTGCTGGGCAACGCCATCGCGCGGGCCTTCGTGCAGGCCGGCGCGCGCGTGGTGGCGGTCGACATCGACGCGGTGCGCGGCGAGGCGCTGGCGGCCGGGTTGGGCGAGGGTTGCCGCTTCGTCGCCTGCGACATCGCCTCGGACAATGCGCTCGATGCGCTGGTGGCCGGCGTGCTGCGCACCGAAGGCCGCATCGACTGCCTCGTCAACAACGCCGTGGTCTACGGCGACGCGGGGCTCGGCGCCGCGCGCGCCGACTGGCTGAGCGCGCTGAACGTCAACCTGGTCTCGGGCGCGATGCTGGTGCAGAAGAGCGCCGACGCGCTGGCCGCGCAGGGCGGCGCCATCGTGAACATGGGCAGCGTCGGCGGCAAGTTCGGCGCGGCGGGGCGGGCGCTGTACCCGGCGGCCAAGGCGGCCATCCTGCAACTCACGCGCAACCAGGCCGCCACGCTGGCGGCCCGGGGCGTACGAGTGAACTCGGTGTCGCCGGGCTGGACCTGGTCGGACGCGCTGTCGCGCATGGCGGACGGCGACCGTGCAAGGGCCGACCGCGTTGGCGCGCCGATGCACCCGCTGGGCCGCGTGGGCGACGGCGACGACGTGGCGCAGGTGGTGCTGTTCCTGTGCTCGGACGCGGCGCGCTTCGTCACCGGCGCCGACATTCCGGTGGACGGCGGCTTTTCGATGCTCGGTCCGGACCAGGGTCGATCCGCGGGCGATTGGTTCGGCGCTGCGTAGCGCCCGCGGCGTCCTCTGCCTCAATCCGCGGTGATGTTGCCTTTCTTCACCACCTCCGCCCAGCGCTGCGCGTCCTTGGCAACCAGCGCCCCGAAGGCAGCCGGCGTGGAGACCGCCGGCACCATGCCCTGCGATTCGAAGGACTTCGCGACCTCAGGCTGCCTGAGGACCTTGCCGATCTCCAGGTTCAGGCGCTCCACCACGTCCGCGGGTGTTCCCTTCGGCGCCAGCACCCCGTACCACATGTCGATGTTGTCCGGGGTGACGCCGGCCTCCGCGAGCGTCGGAACATCGGGAAGCTGCGGCAACCGCTTGGCGCTGCCGGTTGCAATGGCCTTCAGCTTGCCGGCCTGGATGTGCTGCAGCGCGACGTGCACCGGCAGGAACATGTAGTCGATCCGCCCGCCGAGCAGGTCGGTGACGGCCCCTGCCGTCCCTTTGTAGGGGACATGCAGCATCTCGGCACCGCTGCGCTGGAGAAACAGCGCCATCGACAGGTGATGGGGCGTGCCGACGCCTGGCGTGGCGTAGGTCAGCTGCCCGGGCTTCGCCTTCGCGGCGTTCACGACTTCGCTCACGGTCGCGGTTTTCTGCACGTTCGGGTTGGCCACCAGGAGCAGGGTTCCCCAGGAGGTCTGGGCAACGGGAGTGAAGTCGCCGACGGGGTCATACGACAAGGTCTTGTACAGGCTCTTGTTCATGACGAGGGTGTTGACCTGGACCAGCAGCGTGTGGCCATCGGGCTTGGCCCGTGCCACCCGTTCGCTTCCGATGTTGCCGCTGGCGCCCGCGACGTTCTCCACGATCACAGGCTGTCCGAGCGCGCCCGGCAGGTGCGCGGAGAGCTGGCGCGCGATCAGGTCGATGCCCGTGCCGGGCGTGTAGGGCACGACGAGCGTGACCGGCTGTGTCGGCTGCCATGCGGCCGACGCCGCCGACGCGGCAATGCACAGCGCTGTTGCGGACAGCAGTGGCTTGATCCATCTGGCGAACATGGGAGGTCTCCTTCAATAGTTTTCAAGTTTTCAGGGTTGCTTCTGGATCGGGTTCAGACGAAGGAAGGGCGATTCTTGAGCTGCGCGGGGTCGTAGCCCGCCACGCGCTTGTAGGCATCGGAAATCGCCTGGAGTTCGGCCCGGGGCACCACGTCGTCGATCCGGGCGAACGGCTTGCCGCCGGAGCGTTCGTAGACCTCGCGCAGGATCGCGTCGGGCGGCGTGCGCCGGTTCGTGAGCACGACATTGGCCGTGGCCGGCACCCGTTCCTGATCGTAGCTTTCCAGGGCCGCGGGGCCCACGCCTTCCTTCTTCAGGCGGCCGGCGAGGCAGCGCGCGTCGAGGATGGCCTGGCCGGCACCGTTCGAGCCGCGCGGCACCATCGGGTGCGCGGCATCGCCAAGCAGCGTGATGCGTCCATGCGTCCAGCGCGGCAAAGGATCCTGGTCGACCATCGGGTATTCCAGGATCGAGTCGGCGCCGCGGATCAGCGCCGGCACGTCCAGCCAGTCGAAGTGCCAGTTCTCGAACGCCGGGAGGAAATCCTCCAGGCGGCCTTCGCGGCTCCAGTCGCGCACGGCCGGCTGCTCGGCTTCGATCTCAGCGACCCAGTTCACGAGCTGGTTGCCATCGGCGTCGATGGCGTCGCGGATCGGGTAGATCACCATCTTGCCCACGGCAAGCCAGCCTGCCCGGATCATGCTTGCGCCCGACAGGATCGGCTTCCAGCGCGTGGTGCCGCGCCACATGTTGACGCCCGAATAGCGTGGAGCGCCTTCGTCCGGATAGAACTTCTTGCGCAGCACCGAATGGATGCCATCGCAGCCGATCGCGACCGCGCCGCGTACGCTGGCAACGGCCTCGCCCGAGGCATCCGCGAAATGGGCGGTGACACCCGCCTCGTCCTGGTCGACATCGACGCACCGGTGGCCGCACAGCACGCTGCCATCGCCCAGCCGCTCGCGCACCGCGGCCAGCAGCACGGCCTGCAGGTCGCCACGGTGGATCGAGAACTGGGGCCAGTCGTAGCCGGCCGCGGTGCCGGCCGACTCCGTGAAGACCAGCTGGCCGTGCTCGGTGAAGAAGACGGCCTCCTTGGTGCGCACTGCCATCGCATCCAGCGCGGGCAGCAGGCCCAGTTCGCTGAGCTCGCGCACCGCGTGCGGCAGCAGGTTGATGCCTACGCCCATCGGCTTGAGCTCGGGGACCGCTTCGTACACACGGCAGGGAATCCCGGCCTGGTGCAGGCTCAGGGCCAGGGTGAGGCCGCCGATGCCGGCGCCCAGGATGATGACGTCTTGGTGGGTGCTGCTCATGTTCGATTCTCTTGAAGTGCCCGCGGCGTGGCGCCCGCGGATGCCGAGTCCGTCATTAGGCGCAATCTGCAAAAATATTGGAAATTTAGATCTGACATGCATTTATAAGAACTTGGTATGAACCTGACGACGCGGCAGATGCGGGCATTCCGGCAGGTGGCTCGCACCGGCAGCTTCACCCGGGCGGCGGAGCTGACGCACATGACCCAGGCCGGGCTGAGCATCCTCATCCGCGAAGTGGAGCGGCAGCTCGGTGCCCGGCTGTTCGACCGCACGACGCGCGCGGTCCAGCTGACGGCGGCCGGGCGGCGGCTGGCCCCGGTGGTCGAGCGCGTGCTCGCGGAGCTCGACAGCGTGACCCAGGAGATCGGCATCCTGGGCGATGCGGCGCGCCAGAACCTGCGCATTGCCGCCACGCCGCTGGTTTCATCCCAGCTGCTGCCGCAATTGCTGGCGATGTTCAGGCAGGCGCAGCCCCACGTTCAGGTGCACTTGCTCGATGCCGCGCTGGAAGACGTGGAAAGGGCGGTGCTGGCGGACGAGGCGGACCTGGGGCTCGGCTTCTTCTTCAAGGCCGCGCCGGGGCTGGTGCGCACCGAAGTCGCCAGCTTCCAGCTCATGCGGGTGACCGCTGCCGAAGGTACGCGAAGGGCCGTGGGACGGGTGCCGTGGTCGGCCTTGAAGTCAGCGCAGCTGATCGGCTTGCCCGCCGGCAATCCCATCCAGAAGGTCATCGATGCGCAGCTCGGCAAGCTGAACATCGTGAACCCGGAAGGCCAGTCGGTGAGCTTCTTCGGCACCTTGATTTCGATGGTGGAAGCAGGCTTCGGCACGGCCGTGATGCCCACCTTCGCCATGGCCGCATGCAAGCGCCATCAGGTCAACGCAGACCTGCTGAGCTCACCCAAGGTCGAGCTCGCGTTCTACAGCATCACGAAGCGGGGCACGAAGGATTCGGAGGCGATTGGCGCCTTCGTCGAATTGCTCAAGCTTCGGCTGCCTTTCATGTCGCGATGAGACTTGGGCGGGTGCCAGCGATGCTGGCATCCGCGAACTCTTCGACAACCATTCGCTCGGCCGCTACCGCTACACGCCAAATTTAAGCAATGTATGTTATGTTAAATAAATCGGGGCATATACGAGAGCACCTCCCAGACGTTAGCGACGCGCCCGTTGACTTCGAGCCCAGCCCTCACCTTCGCGGACGCATTCGCAGTCAGGCTTGGCCAGCCGCCGGAGCCGGAACACCGGTGAGCGTGTGGGCAACCGGGAGAGTCTTGCCAAGGATGTCAATCATCGCCTGCGCTTCCGCTCGCGAGATTGGCGGGAAAGGCGAACGATACGTGGTGTCGTTGCGCCGGCCATGAGCGACGCTCACCAGCTTAATTTCGTCCGCGTCGAGGTTCAAGTCCGCTGCGGCTCGAAGAATGGCCAGGTTGCGGCCAGATTCCTTGGTTCGGACGCTATAGAACTCGAGCACTGCCTGGACTAGCGAGTAAAAGCCTTCGTAAGCGAGGATGAAGCGCTGTTTCGGCCGCTTCACATCCACGGTCCGAGCCACTTCGAGGCTCTCTGCCGCATCCTTCAGGAAGCCCTCGATGGCTCCAGGAGTCTGTGGGACCTCTTCGAGCGCGCGAGTCCTAATGAGGTTGTCGTATTCAGACGGTCTCATCATTGCGAATCAGCTCCAACTTTGGCCCTTTTGCAATCTGAGCCATGACTTGGTCACTTGAAATCAGTTCTTCCCACTCCTCTGGGTCATACAAGCTCAGATGAATGGGCCTTCCGAGCTCCTGCTCGAGGTCCAGAAGGGCATTGGTCACCTCACGTAAAGCCACACGCCCGATGACGGCCAGGTCGATGTCGCTTCGGCCGTTGTCAGAGCCTTTGGCCACAGAGCCAAAGACGAACGCCTCCCGTATGCTATCGCCAAACGGTTCAAGAGCTCGCATCAGGGGCTCCTTGACCCCGAAGGACTTGCGCGCAATGCTTCTTAGCTCGTCAAACAGGAAGAAGTCCTTGTTAGCTCGGATGCTGCGCTGACGCCCCCGCCGAGGCTCCTCAGTGAGGACTCCAGCTTGCAAAAGCCGCTCAATCTGCTGCTGAGCGCCGCCTCTGCCGCCTGCTGCCAGGTCCAGGAGCTCACTCAGCAGGAATGACCGGTCTGGGTTGGCCAGGGTGGCCGCCAGAACGCGCTGAACTGTCGGAGTGAATAAAAAGTCGGCAGAACTCATACTGATATGTCCCTCATTCAGGGATAAAGTTCCCGCCAAGGCCCTTAAACGAGGAGTGTACTACTGCTTTAAGGGACTTTAATCCCTTTGCGAGGGGCAGTCATACTTCATTTAGGGACAAGCAGCCCTGAATGAGGGAGTTAACCCGGAAGCCGAGCTGAAACGTCTACGTGGTCCGCCCGAGAAGAGCAACAGGCTTTTTGCACTGCGAGATTCAGGAAGGCGTGCGACCTTCATTCTGGCTGATGTTGCAGTGATCCTGCTGCCCAGATGACCTCGTGACCTCGTGACCTCGTGACCTCGTGACCTCGTGACCTCGTGACCTCGTGACCTTGTGACCCAGTTGCCGATTTTTCTACCCCAGCAGGAGGCGCCACACGCTTCCATTGCGACCAGGCTTGGAACGCACTTGACGAAGAATTCGGTGAGTCTCGCGCGTTTGATCTGGCGCCATTGGATCTCGCCCGTATCTGCATCGAAGATGTGCAATTGGAACTCCACGCCTCCTTGGTCTTCCACGGCGCACGGCGATGGATCAACTCGGCCTTGCGGAGGCCGTTGATCGTCTCGGCCAGGGCGCTGTCATAGGGAGTCGCCCTTGCTGCCCACTGACGGCTCTATGCCAGGGACTTATCTCAGCAGTGCCGAGATTTTCTCGCTCGTCCTCGCCTGCTTTGCCAGCGGAAGCCGCCGTACAAAGGGAGCCGCCGACGTCGCGGCACCGCTATGATCATTAAGGGGCAAAGAGCGTGAGTTCAACGTCCGGTCGCCGCCGAGAGCCACCGCTGCAAAGCGGACTCCAAAAAAATGAGGGCGCGATCCCCGCGGACCGCGCCCTTCAAGACTAGCTCTGCAAGAGCGTCGCCATTTCACGAGCGGACGCCACTTCGTAGTGGTCGAACTGCATCGCGTAATGTGCCCGGCCCGACGACAGCGCACGCAGGCTGCCGATGTAGCCAAACATCTCCTTCAGCGGCACATGCGCTTCGACCGCGATCGCGTTGCCGCGCATCGTCTGTCCGCGCACCATGCCGCGCCGGCGGTGCAGGTCACCGATGCAATCGCCGAGGTAGTCGGCCGGCGTGACGACCTCCACGGCCATCACCGGCTCGAGCACCTGCGGCGCAGCCTTGGCCACTGCATCGCGAAACGCCGCGGCTGCGGCCAGTTCGAAGACCATCGGCGACGAATCGCTCTCGTGATAGCTGCCATCCAGCAACGTGGCCACGAAGTCCACACAGGGATAGCCTGCCACCACGCCCGCTTGCGCCGCACGGCGAACGCCGGCTTCGACTGCAGGAATGAACTCCCGCGGAATCGCGCCGCCCACCACCTGGCTTTCGAAGACGATGCCCTCCCCGCGCGCCAGCGGCGCGAGTCGCAGCGTCAGCGCTGCGAACTGACCGGGCCCGCCGGTCTGCTTCTTGTGAACATGGTTCACCCCCACTTCTCTTGAAATCGTCTCTCGGTAGGCGACCTGCGGCCGCCCCACCGAAACTTCGACGCCGTACTTCGCGCGCAACTTCTCGATGGAGACATCGAGCTGCAGCTCGCCCATGCCCGAAAGGATGGTCTGGCCCGACTCGGCATCCTGCCGAAGCTGCAAGCTCGGATCCTCGCGCAACATCGCGTGCAGCGCCTTCGCCAGCGCCTGCTGGTCGTTGCGTGCCTTGGCCTCGATCGCCACGTGAATGACAGGCTCGGGCACGCTGATCTGCTCCAGCTGCACCGGATGCTCACGGTCGCACAGCGTGTGACCGGTCAGCGTGTCCTTCAGCCCGACGATGGCGGCAATGTCGCCCGCCACGAGTTCATCGCGCTCGATGCGATCGTCCGCATGGACTTCGTACAGCCGCGACGCACGCTCCATGCGCCCCGTCGTGGCGTTCAGCACGGCATCGCCGCGTCGCAGCCGACCGCTGTAGACACGCACGAACACCATCGCGCCGTGATCGTCGCTGGCCACCTTGAACGCGAGCGCTGCGAACGGCGCCTGCGCATCGCAGTTCACCGCGTCGCCCGGTTTAGGCAGCCAGTTCACGACGGCATCGAGCAGAGGCTCCACGCCGCGATTCCTGTACGCTGACCCGGCCAGCACAGGCACGAAAGCATTGGCCAGCACGCCCTTGCGGATGCATGCGTGCAGCACGTCGACGCCGATCTCTTCGCCATCCAGATAGGCGTCGGTCGCGGCTTCATCGTGCTCCACCGCCAGCGCCACGAGGCGCGCGCGATGTTGCTGCGCGGCTTCGCGCATGCCAATCGGCACTTCGCACTCACGGTATGGCTCACTCGCATCGTCCTTGTTCCAGACGAGCGCGCGCATGCCGACGAGGTCGACCACGCCGCGGAAACCGCCTTCCGTACCGATGGGCAATTGCACCACCACGGCCTTCACGCCGAGACGCTCTTCCATCATCGCGGCCACGCGCAGGAAGTCGGCGCCCAGCCGATCGAGCTTGTTGACGAAGGCGATGCGCGGCACGCGGTACTTGTCCGCCAGGCGCCAATTGGTTTCCGTCTGCGGTTCCACGCCGGCCACGCCGTCGAACACGACCACGGCACCGTCGAGCACGCGCAAGGAGCGGTTCACTTCGATATTGAAGTCGATGTGGCCGGGCGTGTCGATCAGGTTGATCTGCGTGCCGTTCCAGTGGACCGTGATGGCTGCGCTGCTGATGGTGATGCCGCGTGCGCGTTCCTGCGGATCGAAGTCCATGCGGGTCGTGCCCGCGCTGACGTCGCCCATGCGGTGGCTCTCGCCGGCATAGAACAGGATGCGTTCGGTGGTGGTGGTCTTGCCCGCGTCGACGTGGGCAATGATGCCGATGTTGCGGATGTTCCTGGGGTTCGGGTTCATGACGAATCTTTCTTCTTGAATGCTTGGGGCTGCCGCTGGCCCCAGGCAAAGATCCGCCTGAGGGCTAGCGACGAACGGTGTCGTGCAAAGGGGTGCTGCGGCCGGAGCCCGGGCGCACGGTGTCCACGCTCCGGCGAGCGGGAATCGTGGCGATCAGCTTGTCGTAGGTACGCATGGTGTGAAGAGGGAATGAAACGACGAAAAAACAAAACCCCGGAGGGACGAGCCTGCCGGGGTTCTTGAAACCGGAAGGCGCAACGCCTTCCGAACGCGATCGAGGGCGATGTCAGGTGGCGATGAACGCCTCGATAGCTTGAGTGAATTTCATGGTGGGGCGGATTGTGAGGGAGGGGCGATTTCCGCGCAAGTTGAACGTTGGGCCAATGACACGGGACGCCATGGGTTCACCCGAGCCCTGCTTGCGCGCGGCGGCTGTCGTTGATGTCTGCATTGCGAAAGGCCCTTCGCCCCTCCCCTGTACTCGCGCAGCCGAGCGCCTCAGATTAGGTCGCTCTCGTCGACGACCGCGCCGGAAAGGCCTCCCCGATCTGCCTGGCCCGCCTGACCTCGTCGGTATGGAGATAGACCGAGGTGGTCGCCACGGAGGCATGCCGCAGGTTGTCCCGCACGGTCGTCAGCTCCACCCCGCGCGCGAGCGCATGGGTGGCATGGGTGTGCCGCATCCAGTGCGGCGTGGCACGCTTGAGCTTGTCCGCGGTGGACGGACTCACGCTTTCCAAGGCCTGCGCGGCATGGAGGAAGAAACGGCGCATGACCGACCACAGGCGCGACGCGCTGATCCCGGTCCCGTCTTCTGCCAGACCCGGAACCAGCGCGGTCTTCGGATTCCAGCGCGACCGCGTCACGGGCAGACCCCGTTGCGCCAGATACTGGTCGAGCGCGCCCCGCGCCAGCAATGGCAAGGCGACCTTGCCGTGCTTGCTGCCCTTGCCGACCACGTTCAGCCAGTCGTCGCTTTGCGCATCGTGCTCGATGCTGCCCAGCCGGGCCTCGACCATCTCGCTGGGCCGCAGGCCCGTCGCGTACCAGAAATCCAGCACGAAGCGCAGGCGCTGGGCGCCCTCCTCGCTCCAGCCACCGATCCACTCGATGCCATCGGCGGTGGAGCGTATGAGCGTCCATTCGTGCTCCGTGAACACCCGGGATGCATCCAGAGCGCCGCCACGGCTCGTTCCCTTGACCTTCACGCCGGCAAAGGGGTTGGCCAGCACATAGCGCTGCTCGATCAACCAGCGATACAGGGCACCGATCACGGACAGTGCATACGCCACGGAGCGCGGCGCCAGCGGTCCCTGGAAGGGGCGCCATTCCGCGGACGTGCGCGGCCGCGCGGGGCCGACCCAGCGCTCCCGCGGCGATGGGCGCCGCAAGAAGGCGCGGTAGGCGACGGCATCCTCGGTCGTCAGCGACGACAGGGCCTTGCCCCGCTCGAGGATCGCCCACAGCATGAGCCGTTCGGCTTCCTTGCGGTAGGCGCGCTGGGTCGCCGCCGCGTCCTGCAGGCCCAACCAGGCCTGGACGGCCTCGTAGTCGTTGCTGGCGGACAGCGTGCAGGTAGCCTGCGGCGCCCGAAAGGTGCCCCGCGAGCCATCGACCGCCTGCGGCACGACCAGGTGCTCCCACGGCGCGGTCTCGGTCCTCGGAACGACCACCAGCGCCCTCGCCCGTTCTGTCAGGGCCGGGTGAGCGGCAAAGAATTCCTCGATCTGGCGCGCGCTGCGTGCGCCGAGACCGGACACGGCGGCCCACCATCGGCGCCGGCGTGGCACCCGCACCGTCAGATCGGCCAGCGTCTGGATGCCGGCGTTTTGCAGGGCTCGCGCGGCGCGCGTCGGCAGCCACCCATCGACGGTGTCCGTCACGAGCGGCGCAGGCAGGGGCAGCTGCGGCAGCTTCTCGATGGCATCCCTGACCGCTCGGGCGCGTTGCTCGCGCTCGGCCGCCGGGTGCGCGATCAGCGAGGCCAGGTCGTCTCGGTGCCGCGCCCGTGCGTAGCTTGCCAATTGGCGCCGGATATCGCCCAGCATGGCGCGAGAGGACTGTCCCGTGGCCTTGCTCTCCCCGAGGTACTGCTCGACGGCAGCGCGCGCCGGCAGGCCCGCGTACCAAGCGCGCAGCGCCGCCAGTTGCGAAGCGCTGGGGAAATCGCCATTTCCGGCCTCTGCCCTGCTGGCGGTGCGTACTTTCATGTAGGCCAGTTTAGCCGCATGAACTTGCTATTGTGATAAGAAGAGTTATCTCAATGGAAGATGCGAGGCACCCGAGGCGGTGAGCCGGATGTGCGGCAAGGCGCCAAAGTCTTTCCGACCAAGCTGCACGAAGGCAACGGAGCCATCTTCCAATTGCGTTGCGAGGATGTACTGGTGGTCGCTTACGCCACCGCACCATTCGAATATGGGAACACGCCCTCACGGGCAGGAGATCAACCCACGAGAACCATTGGCACGCAAACACCCCATTACCGCCAGTCGAACCTGCTGCCAGACTCCGCTCACGCGATGCCAGCGTTTAGCAAGGCCACCAAATAGACCGAGAGTGGCCCACAACAAGATGGCGCGGGCCAACAGCTTCGAGCTTCGGTTGCCCTCGAACAGCAGTTCAATCATTTTCCGAATATCGAAGCACGTTTTCGTTATTTAACGGCAGGGACCTCGCTGGCTAGCATTCGACCTCATCCAACCGGTCATAACAGGTCAGCCACATGCAAGTCGCCAGGGCTCTCGAGCCGATAGCCTTTTCTCCCGTCCCGCTCTACACCCAGGTGCGCGAGGTGCTGCGCGAGCGCATCCTCGACGGCACCTATGCCCCGCATGCGCAACTGCCTTCCGAAAGCGAAATGGTTGCGCTGTTCAAGGTCAGTCGCATCACGGTGCGCCAGGCGCTGAGCGACCTGCAGCGCGAGAACCTGATCTTCAAGATCCCAGGCAAGGGCACCTTCGTTGCAAAGCCCAAGGCGTTCCAGCACCTCGGGCAGCTCGAAGGGTTTGCCGAAGCGATGGTGCGCATGGGCTACGAGATCCGCAACCAGGTGACGAGCCACAAGACCGTGCCCGCCTCCCCTCGCGTTGCGCAGCAACTGGGTCTGGCGGAGGGCACGCCGGTGGCGCAGATCAAGCGCGTGCGGCATCTGAACCGCGCGCCGGTGTCCTACGAAGTGACCTACCTGCCCCACGCCATCGGGGAGCGGCTTCGCCAGGCGGACCTGGCCGGGCGCGACATCTTCTTGATCCTGGAAAACGACTACGGCATCGCCCTTGGCCACGCCGATCTGCAGATCGACGCAATGCTCGCGGACGAGGTGCTTTCGCGCGCGCTGAGCGTGCCCGAGGGAACGGCCGTGCTGCGCGTGGAGCGCCTCACCCACACGGCAGACGGCGCGCCCCTGGATTTCGAAGACCTCTATTTCCGCGGCGATGCGTTCCAGCACCGGCTTCGCATCGCACGCGCCAACCCGACGACGAAGGCCCATCCATGAACATCATTACCCGCACCGTCGACGTGCTGGTCATCGGCGGCGGCACGGCCGGACCGATGGCGGCCGTCAAGGCGAAGGAAGCGAATCCGAAGCTCGAAGTCCTGTTGCTGGAGAAGGCCAACGTCAAGCGCAGCGGCGCCATCTCGATGGGGATGGACGGCCTGAACAACGCAGTGGTGCCCGGCTTTGCCACGCCCGAGCAGTATGTGAAGGAGATCACCACCGCCAACGACGGCATCGTCAACCAGAAGACGGTGATGGCCTATGCGCGCAACAGCTATTCGATGATCGAGGAGCTCGACCGGTGGGGTGTCAAGTTCGAGAAGGACGAGACCGGCGAGTACGCGATGCGCAAGGTGCACCACATGGGCACTTACGTGCTGCCGATGCCAGAGGGCCACAACATCAAGAACGTGCTGTACCGGCGCCTGAAGCGCACGCGCGTGGAGATGTCGCAGCGCCTGGTGGTGACGCGCCTTCTCACCGCGGCCGACGGCAGCATCGCGGGCGCCATGGCGTTCGACTGCCGCACGGCCGAGTTCCACGTGATCCGTGCCAAGGCCGTGGTGCTGGCCACCGGCGCGGCCGGGCGCCTGGGCCTACCCTCCTCCGGCTATCTCTTCGGCACCTACGAAAATCCCACCAATGCGGGCGATGGCTACAGCATGGCCTACCACGCGGGCGCGGAGCTCTCAGGCATCGAGTGCTTCCAGATCAACCCACTGATCAAGGATTACAACGGCCCCGCCTGCGCCTACGTGACGGGCCCCTTCGGTGGCCACACCACCAACAACAAGGGCGAGCGCTTCATCGAGTGCGACTACTGGAGCGGCCAGATGATGATGGAGTTCTACAACGAGCTCCAGGGCGGCAACGGCCCCGTCTTCCTCAAGCTCAACCACCTGGCCGAGGAGACCATCGCTACCATCGAGCAGATCCTGCACACCAACGAACGCCCCAGCCGCGGCCGCTTCCACGCCGGGCGCGGCACCGATTACCGCGACCAGATGGTGGAGATGCACATCTCGGAGATCGGCCTTTGCAGCGGCCATTCGGCGTCGGGTGTGTGGGTGGACGAGCACGCGCGCACGACGGTGCCGGGCCTGCATGCCGCAGGCGACCTGGCCTGCGTGCCGCACAACTACATGCTCGGCGCCTTCGTCTATGGCCGGCTCGCGGGCGAAAGCGCGGCGCGGCATTGCGCGGAAGTCGAGCTGCCTGCGCTCGACGAAGAACAGGTGTCGCGCGAGCATGCCCGCGTCAGCGCGCCGCTCTTGCGCACCGGCGGCCTGCCGCCGGCGCAGATCGAATACAAGCTGCGCCGCATGGTCAACGACTACCTGCAGCCGCCCAAGGTCACGCGCAAGATGGAGATCGGCCTTTCGCGCTTCGAGCAGATCCACGAAGACCTCGAACAGCTTGCCGCCCCCGGCCCGCACGAACTCATGCGCGCGATGGAAGTGCACGCCATTCGCGATTGCGCCGAGATGGCCGCACGCGCGTCGCTCTACCGGACCGAAAGCCGCTGGGGCCTGTACCACCACCGTGTGGATTTTCCCGAGCGCAATGACCGCGACTGGTTCTGCCACACACAGCTGCAAAAGCAGGGCGACGCGATGGTGAGCTTCAAGCGCCCGGTGGACCCCTACATCGTGCCGCTCGAAGCCCATGAGATGTCGGCCTACCAGCATCTGCGCGTACCCGCCGAGGCACGCGAGCCGGTCGCGGCGTGACACCCCCAATCCCGACAAGAAGAGAGTCCCACATGCCCCTCGCCTTCAACCCCACCAGCGTGCCCGTGCGCGTGGACGAGGACAAGTGCATTGCCCACAAGGGCTGCACCGTCTGCGTGGACGTCTGCCCTCTCGACGTGCTCGCCATCGACCTCAGCAAGGGCAAGGCCTACATGAAGTTCGACGAATGCTGGTACTGCATGCCTTGCGAGAAAGACTGCCCCACCGGCGCGGTCACCGTCGACATTCCTTATCTGCTGCGCTGAGCCGCAGCCACTGCATTCAAACCGGAGCATCACGATGAAGACCCAGAGAATCCTGAGTCGCACCCTGTCTTTGTGGGGCGCTACCTTCGGCCTGTTGCTGGCATTGCCCGCTGCCCAGGCTGAAACCATTCGCGTCGCCATCGGCACGCAAGACACCACCATCAACTGCGCCACAGGCGGCCTGCTGATCCGCGAGTTGAAGCTGCTTGAAAAATACCTGCCGCGCACCGGCAAGTACAAGGACGCGCAATACCAGATCGAATGGAAGAACTTCACCTCCGGCGCGCCGCTGACGAACGAAATGGTCGCGGGCAAGCTCGACCTCGGCTCGATGGCCGACCTTCCGGGCAGCTTCAACGGCGCGGCCTTTCAGAAGGCGGGACGCAAGAGCATCTTCATCACCGTGCTCTCGGGCAGCACCACCGGCAGCGGCAACGGTATCGTCGTGCCGAAGGATTCGAAGGTGCAGTCGCTCGCCGAACTCAAGGGCAAGACCATCTCGGTGCCCTTCGCGTCCACTTCGCACGGCATGCTGCTGCGCGCCATCCAGGCGCAGGGCTGGGACCCGCTGAAAGACGTGAACATCACCACGCAGGCGCCCGAGGTGGCCGGCCCCGCGCTGCAGGCGGGCAAGGTCGAGGCGCACGCGGACTTCGTGCCCTTTGCCGAACTGTTTCCCTACCGCGGCTTCGCGCGCAAGATCTACGACGGCTCGCAGGCCAACGTCCCCACCTTCCATGGCAGCCTGGTCGACGAAGACTATGCGAAGAAATACCCCGAAGTCGTGGCCGCCTATCTGCGCGCCGCGCTGGAGGCCGACCGCCTGGTGGCTGCGGAGCCTGAAAAGTACAGCGAGCTGATCGCCAAGGTCACCGGCATCGAGGCGGAGGTCAACTACCTGTTCCATGGCCCGCTCGGCCTGCAGACCCGCGACCTGAGCTGGAAGCCCGAGTACCGCCAGGCCGTGAAGACATCGCTCGACACGCTGCGCCTGCTGAAACGCACCGACAACGACATCGATGCCAATGCCTTCGTGCAGGACGGCTTCATTCGCGCCGCCTTCAAGGAGGCCGGCCTGGACTACGACAGGCAGCTGAAAAACTATGCCCGTTCCCCGCTGGTGGCCAAGGACGCCGCCACGGGCAAGCCGATCACCGATGTGAGCCGCGTGGCCCAGGTCTGGGTGGCCGGCGAGCCGCTCGTGCGGCACTACGCCTCGCCCGAGAACGCCTTCGGCGACCTGCAGAAGCTCGAGAAGTCGGGCAAGAAGGCGCGCGTGGTCTATGCGCAGGACCGCGACAGCGGCAACAAGCTGCTGGCGGCCGACGCGTGGTTCGTGCTCGGCGCCAAGGGCGAGGTCGATGCCTTCCTGCTCAAGGACCAGGCCGAAGGCTGGGCCGCAAAGCACGGCGGCAAGGTGGCCGACTTTGCGGGCGTGCGTGCCGCGCTGGCCGGCTAAGGCCGTTCTTGTTCGCGAGCATCACGATGGGCAGCTTCTTCAACGGCAACCTGCGACGCACGGCCTGGCGCATTGCGGCACTGGTGCTGTGCGTGGTTGCGTGGCACCTCGCCACGCGCGAACGCATCAACCTGGGCGTCGTCACTTTCCAGAATGTGCCTCCGCCGGGTGAAGTGGCTGAGTCGGCCTGGTCGCTCCTGCAATCGCCGCTGGTGCTGCAGCACCTGGGGGCGAGCCTGCGCCGCGTGTTCATCGGCTTCGGGCTGGCGGCCATTGCCGGCGTGGCGCTCGGCCTTGCGATCGGCCGCGCCCGCTGGGCCGAAGACACGCTGCTGCCGCCGCTCGAAGTGCTGCGCCCGATCCCGGCGGTGGCGTGGATACCGCTGGCCATCCTGATGTTTCCGTCCTCGGAGGCGTCGATGGTGTTCATCACCTTCGTCGGTGCGCTGTTTCCGGTGCTGCTCAACACCGTGCACGGCGTCGAGGCTGTCGATGCACGCCTCGTCGCTTCGGCGCGCAGCCTGGGCGCGGGCCGTCTCGCGGTGTTCCGCGAGGTGATCCTGCCCGGCGCGCTGCCGAGCGTGGTCACAGGGCTGGCCATCGGCATGGGCACTGCATGGTTCTGCCTCGTCACGGCCGAGATGATCTCGGGCCAGTTCGGCATCGGCTACTACACCTGGATGTCGTACACGATCCAGAACTACGCCGACATCGTCGTGGGCATGCTCTTCATCGGCGTGCTCGGCATGGGCAGCAGCGCGCTCGTTCGGCGGGCCGGGCAGGCGCTGATGCCGTGGCGCGCCGTGCAGGAGAAAAGAAAATGAAGGCCGACGTGCAGACTGGGCGGATCGCCCTCGACGGCGTGCGCGTGCGCCTTGGCCATGGTGCCCAGGCCTTCGATGCGGTGCAGGACATCACCCTGCATGTGAAGCCCGGCGAGTTCGTCTGCCTGCTCGGCCCTTCGGGCTGCGGCAAGTCGACGCTGCTGGGTGCGCTTGCCGGCCATCTTGCACCGGCAGGCGGCACCATCAGCGTGGACGGCGAGCCTGTGCGCGGGCCGCATCCGGACCGAGGCCTGGTCTTCCAGCACCACACGCTCTTTCCGTGGAAGAAGGTGCTCGACAACGTTGCTTTCGGACTGAAGATGCAGGGCGTGGGCCGCCGCGAACGGCACGCGCGTGCGCGTGAAATGCTGCGCCTCGTCGGCCTGGACGACTTTGCCGGTTTCTATCCGTCGCAGCTCTCGGGTGGCATGCAGCAGCGCGCGGAAATTGCGCGGGTGCTCATCAACCATCCACGCGTGATGCTGATGGACGAACCCTTCGGTGCGCTCGACGCCCAGACCCGCCTCATGATGCAGCGCCAGCTGCTCGACGCCTGGGCGCGCGTGCGCACCACCATCGTCTTCATCACCCACGACATCGACGAGGCGCTGTTCCTGGGCGACCGGGTGCTCGTGATGGGTCCGCGGCCGGGCCGGATCGTGGCCGAGTTCGAGCTTGGTTTCGAGCGGCCACGCGATCCCTCGCTGGTCACGTCGTCCGAATTCACCGCGCTCAAGCGCCGCTGCCTGCAACTGCTGCATCCGCATGCGGGCGCAGGCGCACCGCTGGATCGCCTCACGCCGCTCGGCGCGCCCGCCGCGGCGCAGCTGCGCTTTGCCATCTGAAAGAAAAATGAACCCCGCCCTCCTCGACGATCCCGAACTGCAGGCCATTGCCACGCGGCTGGACTCACCCGACGCCGAAGTACGCCGCATCGCCGTGATGGACCTTGGCGACCTGGCCGACGAGGCGCACACGCCGCTCTTGGTCGCCGCGCTGCGCGACGATGCGCCCGCCGTGCGCGCCGCTGCGGCGCTGGCGCTCGAAACCATGGAGAACCAGGCGGCTGTCGAAGGGCTTGCGCAAGTGCTCGATGACGCCGATGCCCAGGTGCGCGAGGCCGCCGCCCACAGCCTTGCCGAACTGAAGGAGCCTGCGTCAGCCGCCTGGCTGCTGCCGTATGCAAGCGCTGCAGCAACGCGGGTGCGCGCCGCCGTGCTGCGCGCGCTGCGCGAGCTGCGGGTACCGGCCAGCGCTGGCCCTGCCCTGGCGGTCCTGCAGGAGCCGCGGTCTGCGCAGGACAGCGTCGAGGCCATCGCGCTGCGCCGGGAAGCCATTGGCGTGCTCGGGTACCTGAAGCACGCCCCAGCCCTCCCTGCACTGACCGGCATCGCCATGTCCGACCCCGTCGATGAAGTGCGCCGGGCCGCGGTGGGCGCGCTGGCGTTTGCCATCGGCAACGCCGACGCGCGCGCCGCACTGGAAACCGCGCTGCGCGACGCGAGCTGGCAGGTGCGGGAAGAAGCCGCGACATCGCTCGGCAAGCTGCAGCAGCCGGCCGCATCCGAAGCGCTGCTGGTGGCCCTGGACGACGCCTATTGGCAGGTACGCCTGCGCGCGGCCCGCAGCCTGGGCCGGCTGCGCAGCACCGGAAGCGTCGCGGCGCTGCTCGTGACGCTGGGCCACAGCATCAGCAACCTGCGCAAGGAAGCGGCGCTTGCACTGGGCGAGATCGGCAATGCGGCCGCGCTGCCCGCGCTCGAAATCGCCGCCGCCGACGCGGACCCGGAAGTGCGCAAATCAGCCCGGCTGGCAATCGCGCAGATCGGTGCGACGGAACATGGCACCTGAATCCATCGTCGACCATCGCGCGCGCGCTGCGCTGGAGTTCCGTTGGGCGGATGGCACACAGCATCTGGCGCCATACCAGTTGCTGAGATCGAGTTGCCCTTGCGCCGATTGCAAGGCCCAGCGCGCGGCCCAGCATGATGGTCAAGCGAGATTGTTGCCGTCAGCTGCAGACCTGCGGCTTACGGACATTCGGCCGGTGGGCGCGTACGGCGTGCAGTTCGTGTTCGGCGACGGCCACGACCGGGGCATCTTCCCCTGGCGCTTCCTGAGAGAGCTGTTGGAAAAAAACCTCGCCCAGGCGCTGACGGCCGCCGATCACGGCTGAAGGTACAGGTCCGCGAAGCTTCCCCGGATGTGCTCCCCGGTAGGGGCATAGTTGCGCACCTTCTTCGCCAGTACGGTGATCGCAGGATTGGCCCCCAACTCGATGGAGGGAATGTCGCGATGCACGATCTGCTGGAACTCGGTGAACAGCTGCCGGCGCTTGGCTTCGTCGGTCTCGACTGCCGCGGCTTCCAGCAGGCGGTCGACCTCCGGATTCACGTAGTGCGGCGCATTGGAGAACGGCAGCCCGACCTTGAAGTTCTTCGACCAGAACACGCGCTGCACGCCCACCGTGGGATCGAACAGGTTCGTGAGGCTTTCCAGCGTGATGTCGAAGGCCCGTTCGGTATAGGTCTTATTGACGTAGGTTGCAAAGTCGTAGCTCTCGACCGCGGCATCGATGCCGATGCGTCCCAGCGACTGGCGCACGAAGTCCGCGGCGCGCCGCTCCTGGAAGGGGTTGTAGAGCACCCGCAGCTTCAGGCGCGTACCGCCGGCGCCGCGCTTGAATCCGGCCGCCTCCAGTGCCGCTTCGGCTTCCTTCGGGTTGAACGGATACGGCTGGATGCTCGCGTCGTGATAGCGCGAGATGCCCTTCCCTATCGGCGATGCCGAGGGCGTTCCGTAGCCGTACCACACCGTCTTGGCAAACGCATTGACATCGATGGCCTGAGCAATCGCCTTTCGCACTTCGCGCTTTTGCAGCGCAGGCGTGTCCAGGTTGAAGTAGATCTGCTGATGGCTGCCGAGGTAGGGCGAGATGCGCGTGTCGATCTCGATGCCCGCCAGCTTCTTGAACCGCTCGACGTCCGACAGCGGGATGCCGCCCGTTCCGTTCGCCAGGTCGGCCGTGCCCGACTCCAGCGCCGCCGCACGCGACGCGGCATCGAGCACAAAACGCACCACCACCCGGTCGAGGTACGGCTTGGGCTTGTCCCAGTAGTTCGGGTTGCGCTCGAGGATGATGTGGCTGCCCTGCACCCACTCCTTGAACACGAAGGGGCCGGTGCCCACCGGCGCGCTGTTGTACTTGCTCGACGCGATATCGGTGCCTTCGTAAAGGTGCTTCGGCACGATCGGTGACTCGGTCGAGGCCAGCGCCGTGAGCAGGAACGGCGACGGCTTGCTCAGCACGATGATCGCGGTGTGCGCATCGGGCGTCTTCACGTCCACCACATTGGCAAAGGTGCCGCGCCCGCGCGGATGCACCTGCTTGAGCGTGAGGATCGAGAAGGCCACGTCTGCCGAGGTGAAGTCCCGACCGTCATGCCATTTCACGCCTTTGCGCAGCTCGAACGTGTACTGCAGGCCGTCCCTGCTCAGCGACCACGCGGTGGCGAGCAGCGGCTTGGGCTTGAGGTCGTAGTCATAGGTCAGCAGGCCTTCGACGATCTTCGGACCGATCTCGGCGTTTCCGCCGGCCGTGGTCGTGAGCGGCACGATCGAGGAAGGAACGGGGTTGATCAGCCAGGTCAATGTGCCACCTGGGCGCGGCTGGGAAGTCGCCGGCAATGTGGCAAAGGCAAAAGCGGCAGCCACGGCCCATGCCGCGAAAAAGTGCGGCATGGCCCGCGTGTAGGTCCAACGTTTCATGTCTTTTCGCTCAGAAGGCCGGAATCACGGCGCCCTTGTACTTGTCCTGGATGAACTTGCGGACCTCGGCCGTATGGAGCGCAGCCACCAGCTTGGCGATGGCCGGCGAACTCACGTTGTCGCTGCGCGACGCAATGAAATTGGCATAGGGCGACTTGCGGCCGTCCTCGATGAAGAGCGCATCCTTGGCCGGATCGAGCTTGGCCTCGAGCGCATAGTTGGTGTTGATCAGCGCGAGATCGACATCTGGCAGCGCGCGCGGCAGCTGGGCCGATTCGAGTTCGCGGATCACCAGCTTCTTCGGATTGGCAACGATGTCACGCGCCGTCGACTTGATGTTGGACGGATCTTTCAGCTTGATCAGTCCCTGCTTCGCCAGCAGCGCCAGCGCGCGGCCCGAGTTGGAGGGGTCGCTCGGGATCGCCACGACCGCGCCCTCGCGCAGCTCGGAGGTCTTGCGGATCTTCTGCGAGTAGGCACCGAAGGGCTCGATGTGCACGTCGCTGTTCGGAACCTCGACGATGTCCGACTTCCGGTCCTTGGTGAACGATTCGAGGTAGGGGCGGTTCTGGAAGAAGTTGGCATCCAGCTGCTTGTCGCTCACGGCAAGGTTCGGCTGCACATAGTCGTTGAACACCTTCACCTGCAGGTCGACACCCTGCGCCTTCAGCTGCGGCCGGACGAACTCCAGGATCTCCGCGTGCGGCACGGGCGACGCAGCCACACGCAGCGCCTCTTGCGCCTGCGCGGCGGCGCCGAGGCTGGTGATGGCGAGTGCCACGATGAAATGGGCGCGTCGGAATGAAAGCAACATGTTCGGGACTCCCTCAAGAAGTGATTTTTTCGGAATGCTTTCCTCAGGATGGGAAAGCTTGGGTGTCGCAGGTTAGCCGCGACATTCCCGGGCCCAAACAACGGATAGGCGCTTGCATATCTGTTTTTTGCATGCGCTGGGGCGAAGGGGCCGCGCGTAGCCTGCGGTTCCTTTTCCCTCCAAGGAACCCGCAGATGAGCAATCGTTTGAACCGCGTGCACGCATCGCGCTCCGCCGCCATGAAGGCCGGCCTCAACCATCTCGTGATCGACACAGATGTTCACGTCAACGACTGCGCTCCCGTGCTCGAGGACTACGTGGCGCAGTACGGCCGCAGCAAGCTGGTCAACGCACTGGGCAGCCGTTTCGCTACGCGCCATGGCGGCGGCAAGAACTGGTACAAACAGACGGCCGAGGAGCGCTCGTAGCGCAGCGTGTGGTCGGTTCCATGGCGGTCAAGACGACTTCATCGTCTTTCCTCGAAGCCGGTGTGCGGCGCAAATCGGGCCACCGACGCATCGGAATCCCAGCACTTGATCAGCGGCGCTTCGTCGGGGCTGCAGATCGGGAATGTAGAGCCAGCGCCGCGCCGGGTTGAAGGCCACGCCGTAGGTCTTTCCCGCGCGATGGGGAAGATCAGGCCGGAGGCGATCAGGTCGTCAGGTCGGTGGTGCTTGCATCGCCCAGGGCCAGCGGCCAGTCGCGCGCGGGTTGGGCAGCGGGACGCCACACATCAATGATGGCGACACGTCCAGCAAGTAACGCGTCGGCCTGCTCGCCCGCGATGTCGCGCACCCGTTGCGGGCCCGAGGCGATCGATTCGACCTGAGCTTATGCCGCGGCAGCGCCGCCGCCTGTCGTGGGTACACGGTGCCGCCAGGCATCGATGCTCCACGGGCCGGCACCGGCTGCCGCGATGAACAGGAAGACGAACGAGAACAGCACTGCCGCCTCTCCCTGGTTGAGCGAAGGAGCAAGCACGAACCCCTTGGGCGCATGGCCGATGAAATACGCGAACGCCAGCAGACCCGACAGCACGAACGCCACCGGCCGCGTGAACCACCCGATCAGCAGCAGGATGCCGCCGAAGAACTCCAGCACGCCTGCCGCGCCGAGCAGCGAGACCAGTTGAAGGTTGTCGAAGAACGCCACGTGCGGAACACCGAACAGCTTCGCCGAGCCGTGCTGGATCAGCAGATAGGCCGAGACGATGCGCAGCACCGAGAGAGCGGGCGGAACCAGACGGTCTGTATTGGCAATGGTCATGACAAGAGGCCTATGGAAAGATTGAACAAGGAGAGACGCACCGGGATTCTGTGGCGCCGGCCAACCGAGATCCAAGCGAGATTTGTGCATAAGCACATGCGCAATGGGCGCATGCGACGACGATGCGCAGTTCCATCGCCTCGCGAGCTACTTCGGCAGTGTGTTCCGCCCGCCGAGCTGGCTACGCAGGACGGCTTTTCCTTTCAGATATTGCCCCGCAGGCACGGCATTCATGCCGCCGAGTGATGCCGCGGCAACCGCCCGAAGAACGGATGGCTCGGATCGTTGAAGCCCGGCAGCGACGAATGTCCGGTGGTCACGAGCGCATCGACCAGGGCTTCGTCTTCATCGGTGAAGCGGTATTGCAGCGCGGGCAGGTAGTCTTCCCACTGCTCCAGCGTGCGCGGGCCGGCGATGGCCGAGGTGACGAGGCGGTTGTTCAGCACCCAGGCCAGCGCGAACTGGCCCGGCGTGATGCCGCGTCCCTCGACGTGCTCCTTCACGCGCTGCGCGATCTCCAGCGATTCGGCACGCCATTCGGTCTGCAGGATGCGCTTGTCGTCGCGGCCCGCGCGCGTGCCCGCAGGCGGTGCCTTGCCGGGTTGGTACTTGGCGGTGAGCACGCCGCGAGCGAGCGGGCTGTAAGACACCACGCCCACGCCGTAGTACTCGGCCGCGGGCAGGTGCTCGGCCTCGATCTGCCGGTTCGCCAGGTTGTAGAGCGGCTGCGTGGCCGCGGGGCGGTCCACGTTCAATGCATCGGCCGTGCGGGCGAATTCCGCGATCTTCCAGGCAGGATGGTTCGACAGGCCGTAGCTGCGCAGCTTGCCCGCGCGGATCAGGTCGCCCAGTGCGCGCACGGTCTCGGCCACGGGCGTGGCCCGGTCCTCGCGGTGCAGGTACAGGAGGTCGATGTGATCGGTGCCCAGGCGCTTCAGGCTCGCCTCCACCGATTGCACGATGCCGTGCCGCCCCGTGCTCCTGTTGTTGGGACCGGCGATGTCCGGATCGGGGTTGGCGAACTTGGTCGCGAGCACCCAGCGGTTGCGGTTGGGTGCCACGAGCTCTCCCACGACCTTCTCGGACTCGCCCTTGTTGTAGGCATTGGCGGTGTCGATGAAGTTGATGCCCTGCTCGAAGGCGCGCTCGGCAATGCGCTGCGCGGTGGCGCGGTCGGCCTGGCCGCCGAACATCATGGTGCCGAGGGCGATCGGCGACACGAGGATGCCGCTGCGGCCGAGGGGACGGTAGTCGATGCTGCTCATTGAAAAGAGGCTCCCTGTGTATCTGTCTGGCGAAAGAAAAGGCGTCAGAGACGAAGCCCGGCCTGCTTCATCAGCGGCAGGATCCGGTCGCCGAAGAATTTGAGGTCGGGCTTGAAGTCGAAGAAGCTCAGTTGCAGGCCATCGATGCCCGCGCGCTTGAGCTGCACGAACTGCTCGACCACCTGCTCGGGCGTGCCGATGACCTCGATGTTTCCGCCAATGGCGCGGCGCTTGGGTGCGTCGTGGCCGACGCGGCCGCGCCAGGCATGCGCGTCGCTGTCGAAGCGGTTGTAGCTGGCGTGGGGGTCGGCATCGAGGTGGTCGACGATGGCGTCGTGGTAGTCCCAGGTTTCGCGTTCGGTTTCTCGGCTGATGACCATCGGGTTGAGCAGCGTGCGCACCTCGCGCCCCACGCGCCGGGCCGCCTGCTTCACGCGCGCGGCGTGTGCGGGCAGCGCCTCGATGGCGCTTGCGAAGCTGGAGCCGCTCGGGCTGGTGATGAAGACGATGTCGGAGTAGCGTGCCGCGAACTCGATACCCGCATCGGAGCCGGTGGCGTTCACCAGCACCGGACGGCCGAAGCGCGGCTTCGGCGAAACGAACGCGCCGTCGAGCTTCCAGGGCGACTCGCCCTTGAACGACCAGTTTTCGGTATCGGCCCACAGGCGCTGCACCACTTCCAGGAACTCCGCTGCGAGTTCGTAGCGCCGGTCGTGTTCGATGCGCTGCGAGCCGAACATCTCGTGCTCTACCGCGCGATGGCCCGTGACCACGTTGATGCCCCAGCGCCCGCCCGAGATGTGGTCCAGCGTGGCAGCGTACTTGGCCAGGTGCAGCGGATGCAGCGGACCGTAGAGCACGTGGATGGTCGAGATCAGCATGATCCGGCTGGTGACTGCGGTGAGCGCGGCCGTGGTCATGAACGAGTCGAGCGCGTTGCCGTCGAAGACGCCGCCGTAGCCGCCCTTGGGCAGCCACTGCGAGAGCGCGAACACGAGGTCGAATGCGAGGTGCTCGGCGTGCAGCACGAGATCCCTGTTGTAGTCGAAGCGCCAGTCGGTGCTGCGCGGCAAGGTCGAGGCGCTCCAGCCGCCCGCCTGGATCGGCAGGAACAGCCCGAGCAGAACGGGCTGCCTGAAGGCCTGGGAGAGCGGGCTCTCGCTGAACTCGGTCGGTGCGGCGAAGCGCTCCAAACCGGCGATGGCGCCGGGCTGGTGGGTCAGGGACATTGTTGGATTACCTTCCAGAGCCCGAATTCTGACCAGCAGCTGCGCAATTGGCACGGCCGGAATTCGCATATCGAAACTCAGAAAACCTTGCCTTCCTCCAGATGCTTCGTCGTGCCGTTGAGGTGGTAGTCGCCGATCACCCGCGCCTTCTGCAGCAGCGGGTTGTGGTTGAAGATGGTGCGCAGGTTGCGCCAGTGGCGGTCGAAGTTGTGCTTCCGCGAAGTGGCGGATGCGCCGCCCGCTTCGAACAGGCGCTCGGCCGCCTGCAGCGCGATCTTGCTGACGGCCAGCTGCGTCTTCGCGGTGGCGAGTGCGCCGGCTAGCACCAACTGCTGCAAGCCCTCTTCCTCCACCTCGCCGTTCGCTGAGCCGCGCCTCAAGGCCGCGGCCGAGCGGTCGAGCTGCCGCGCGTTGTGGGCGATGAGCGCGTCCACCGCGTGGGTGCCGGTCGCCAGGTCGCCCACCACCCATTGCGTGAAGTGGTCCTCCACCGCCGACGATGCGGGGCTGTGCGCCGCGGGCCGTGCGTGGTGGCGCACGTAGTGCACGGCATCGCTGAACACATTGCGCACGATGCCCGCGGCCACCGCCACCAGGTAGAGCTGGCGCAGCGCCGCCGCATGACGCCGCTGCAGGCTGCGCGGCGATGTGAAAACGATCTCGTCGGGCTGCACCTCCAGTCCGTCGAATTCCAGGCTGCCGCTGGCCGTGAGGCGCTGGCCCATGCCGTCCCAGTCGTCCTTCACATGCAGGCCAGCGCGGTCGGTGGGCACGATCACCGTTGCATCGCGGCCTTCCTCGTCGCGCACCGCGATGCTCGCGAAATCGGAGAACGCGGTGCCGGTCGCGTAGTACTTGCTGCCGTTGAGCACCCGACGGTCGCCCTGCCGTTCGAGCGTGGTGGTCACCGTGCCCGAACGCGGCGTGCCAAGCTCGGTGAAGGCGCCGCCGAACAGCGCGCCTTCGCGCACGCGGGCGAGCTGCCGGTCGGCATCCGGATGAGGCGGGGCCGTGGTCCACAGCTCGACGGCGTTGTAGTGCGTGCGCAAGGCGTGCGCCACGTTGGAGTCGGCCGCCGCAAGCGTGGCGACAACCTGCACGAGGTCTTCGATCGAACCGCCAGGGCCGCCGCGCTCGACCGGAATGCGCAGTGCGCCCAAGCCCGATGCGCGGAACAGCGCGAACGCCTCGAAAGGCAGCGTACCTTCGCGTTCGCGCTGCGAGGCGCCTTCGGCGATGGCCGCGCACAAGGCCGGCAATCGATCGATCAGCGTCTGGAGTGGCACGCCCGACAGGGCGCGATCGATGGCATTCATTGCGTTTCCCGGAAGCGATGGAGAGCCGCGAATATAGGCGCCCTTCCTCATCGGTTCTCGCATAAGAAAACTCGGTTTTCGTGCGTGGCGCAACGCAACTGCCCGCAGGCAGGCAGCGCATTTCCAAGATCGAAAAAATGCTAAGTGTCGGCGCCGTTTTCCGGGACCATCGTCTGCCCTTTTGCACCCATCTTGGACACGGTGACCTCCTCCATGGCTCTCTCTTCCCTCCTCCGGAAACTCTGGTCAGACCAACGGCTGCTTCAGCTGGCGCTGGCCTCGCTGTCCTTCACGGCGCTCGCGCAGGCCAAGGCGCCCGTGCCGGTGGACGGCGGCACGCTGACCTATGCGGTGTCGCAGGAGCCCACCTCGCTCGTGTCCTTCCTCGACACGAAGACCGACAACCGCAACATCAGCGCCAAGGTCACCGAGGGCCTGCTTCGCTACGACGCGAAGTTCAACCCCCAGCCGCTGCTGGCGACCTCGTGGCAGGTGAGCGCCGACGGCCTGAAGTACACCTTCAAGCTGCGCGCGGGCGTGAAGTTCCACGACGGCCGCGATTTCACCGCCGAGGACGTGCGCTACTCGGTGCTGACCCAGAAGAAGCAAGGCCCGCGCGGGCGCATCACGCTGGCGAACGTGGAGCGCGTCGACGCGCCCGATCCGCTCACCGCCGTGATCGTGCTGGCCAAGCCGGCGCCGTTCCTGATCAAGGCGCTGTCGTCGGCGGAGCTGCCGATCGTGCCCGCGCACCGCTACGCCGACGGCGACCCGCTGGGCAGCGCGAACAATGCCGCGCCGGTGGGCACCGGCCCCTTCGTCTTCGAGCAATGGGTGCGCGGCAGCCACCTGGTGCTGCGCAAGAACCCCGGCTACTGGCGCCAGGGCCATCCGCGCATCGACCGCGTGATCGTGAAGTTCGTGCGCGACCCGGCCGCGATCTCCACCGCCGTCGAGACCGGCGAGGTGGATGTCGCGCAAGGCGTGAGCCTGGCCGACCTCGAACGCCTGTCGGCGAACCCGAAGCTCAAGGTGGACGACGGCTACGACGGCTTCCTCAACAACGCGTCTTTCCTCGAGTTCAACGTGGAAAACCCGGTCCTCGCGAACGCGAAGGTGCGCCATGCCATTGCGCAAGCCATCGACCGCAACTTCATCCGAAACACCATCTACTACAGGCGCGCGGAGGTGGTGAACTCGCCGATCCCGCGCGTGCTGTCCGACTACTACGAGGACAGCACCTTCCGCGACACCTTCGACGTGGCTGCAGCCAACAAGCTGCTGGACGAGGCGGGCCAGCCGAAGAGGGCCGGCGGCCAACGCTTCTCGCTGCGGCTGAGCTACATCCCCGGCGCGGAGTTCAAGCGCACGGCCGACTACCTGCGCTCCGCGCTCGCGCGGGTAGGCATCAAGGTAGAGATCGTCGACGGCGACCTGCCCACCTTCCTCAAGCGCGTCTACAGCACGCGCGATTTCGACCTCAACATCAACGGCCTCGGCCGCCTGTTCGACCCGACGGTGGGCGTGCAGCGCATCTACTGGGGCGACGGCGTGCGCAATCCGCTGATCTGGGTCAACGCGGCCCACTACGACAACCCGCAGGTGGACGAACTGTTTCGGCAGGCGGCCGTGGAGGTCGACGAGGGCAGGCGCGCCGCGCAGTTCAAACAGATCCAGCAGATCGTCGGGCGCGAGTTGCCGGTGCTGCCCATCGTCACCGTGCCCTCGATCGTGGTGCACAGCGCGCGCCTGCACGACTTCCACAACAGCATCGACCTGATGTCCGGCGACCTGTCCGACGCATGGATCGACCCCAGGAAGTGACCACACGAGAGCAACCATGACCACCCAGGACCTCCATTCCTCCCTTCTGGATTCGCTGACCTTCGCGAGCGCCCGCACGCAGGCCGAGGCGCTGGCCGCGGGCCGCGTTTCGGCCGTCGACCTGCTGGAACATGCGCTGGCGCGAATCAGCCAATTCGACAACGACCTCAACGCCGTGGTGGTGCGCAACGACGAAGGCGCCCGTGCGGCCGCCCGCGAAGCCGACGCGGCCCTGGCGCGCGGCGAACGCGGGCCGCTGCTCGGCGTGCCGATCACGGTGAAGGAATCATTCGACGTCGCCGGTTTCGTCACGACGAGCGGCAACCCCGACCATGCGAACAACGTGGCCGAACAGGACTCGCTGGCCGTCGCCGCGCTGCGCGCGGCCGGCGCGGTGATCGTCGGCAAGAGCAACGTGCCGCTCGCGCTGGCCGACCTGCAGAGCTACAACGCCATCTACGGCGTGAGCAACAACCCATGGGATGCCACGCGCACGCCGGGCGGCTCCTCGGGCGGCTCGGCCGCGGCACTCGCGGCAGGCTATGTGGCGCTCGAACTGGGCACCGACATCGGCGGCTCCATCCGCATTCCTGCGCACTTCAACGGCGTGTACGGCCACAAGCCCACGGCGGGGCTGGTGGCCATGCGAGGCACCGGCGTGCCCTCGGGGCGGCTGGCCGACCGCGACCTGAGCGTGGCGGGTCCGCTGGCGCGCACCGCGTCCGACCTCGAGCTCGCGCTGGACCTGCTCGTCAACCTCGAGCCGCTGGCCGCCAAGGCCTGGAAGGCCACGCTGCCGCCGGCGCGGCACGTGCAGCTCAAGGACTTTCGCGTGCTGGTGATCGACGAATGGCCCGGCAGCGCCCGCAGCCTGCACGAGGCGCTGGTGGTCGAGCGCGTGGTGGAGCGGCTGCGCACGCAGGGCGCGAAGGTGAGCCGGCCTTCGGAACTGCCGTCCGGCCTGCTGCCCGATCTCACGGCGTCGCACCGCGTCTACCGCAGCCTGCTCGGCTCGTCGCTCGCCTCGCCGCCCGCGCTGAGCAAGGCGGCGCAGAAACGGCTCGAAGCGCTGGCGGCCGACGACGACAGCGCCGATGCCGCATGGCTGCGCGCGCCCACGCTGCGCCACAGCGACTGGCTCCAGGACAACGAGCGGCGCGTCGCGCTGCGCCACCGATGGGAGCGCCTCTTCGAGACCTTCGACGTGGTGGTGACGCCGGTCGCGCCGCTGCCGGCCTTCCGCCACGACCACAGCGAGCCGAAGGATGCGCGCACCTATCCCGTCGAGTTCGAGGATGGCACGCGGGAGGTGCCGTTTTTCGATCTTTTCCATTGGGCGGGCCTGCCGGTGCTGCCGGGCCTGCCGGCGACGAGCTTTCCGGTCGGGCTCGACGACAACGGGCTGCCGGTGAGCGCGCAAGCCGTGGGCCCGTACCTCGAAGACCGCACGACCATCGCCTTTGCGCAACTGCTCGAAGAGGTCTATGGGGGCTTCATCGCACCGCCCGGATTCAGCGCAGGCCCGGCCACCGGGGCATCGCGGCCATGACCCGGAGCACCATCGATCGCCGCGCCTTCCTGCAGGGCGGCGCGAGCCTCGGCCTCGCAGGCCTTGCACCTGCGTGGGCACAGGGCCAGCCCGCCGCCGCGGCCGCGGCCGCCCCCGTGCGCGGCGGCACGCTCACCGTGCTGATCGACCCCGAGCCGCCCACGCTCACCACCATTGCGCATTCGGCGGGCTCGTCGGTGCTGGTCTCGGCCAAGGTCACCGAAGGCCTGCTGAGCTATGACTTCGACTTGGCGCCACAGCCGCAGCTGGCCACCGCCTGGGCCGTGAGCAACGACGGCCTGCAGTACACCTTCACGCTGCGCCGCGGCGTGAAGTGGCACGATGGCCGGCCTTTCACCTCGGCCGATGTTGCGCATTCCATCGGGCTGCTCAAGCAATATCACCCGCGCGGCCGCGCCACTTTTTCCAGCGTGGCCGAGGTGCGCACGCCGGACGAATTCACCGCCGTGCTGGTGCTGACCAAGCCGGTGCCCTACCTGATCACCGCGCTCTCGGCCTCCGAATCGCCGATCGTGCCCCGGCACCTGTACGAAAGCGGCAGGGCCGATGCCAACCCGGCGAACAACGCCCCCATCGGCACCGGCCCGTTCATCTTCAAGGAATGGGTGCGCGGCAGCCACGTGACCTACGAGCGCAACCCGAACTACTGGGATGCGCCGCGCCCTTACGTCGACCGGCTCATCGTGCGCTTCATCCCCGATGCGGCGGCGCGCGCGGCCGCCATCGAGAAGGGCGAAGTGCACCTGAGCCCCGGCACGCCGGTGCCGCTGGGCGACGTCGAGCGGCTGCGCGCCAGGCCAAACCTGGTGTTCGAGCCGAACGGCTACCAATACATCAACAGCGTCTCGCGCGTGGAGTTCAACCTCGAGAACCCGGCCCTGCAGGACCTGCGCGTGCGCCAGGCCATCGCACACGCCATCAACCGCCAGGTGGTGCGCAAGACCGTGTGGTACGGCCAGGGCACGCTCATTCCGGGGCCGGTGCATCCGGCGCTCAAGAAGTTCTACGTGCCCGACCTTCCGGTGCTGCCCTACGACCTGAAGCAGGCCGAGGCGCTGCTCGACGCGGCAGGCCTCACGCGCGGCAGGGCCGGCGCCAGCCTGCGGCTGAAACTGGCCCTGGTGCCGATCCCCAATGAAGGCGGCCAGCGCACGGCCGAGTACCTGAAGCAGAGCCTCGCCCGCATCGGCGTCGAGGTCACCATCAACTCGCAGGACTTCGCGACCTACGTGCGCCGCATCTATGCCGACCGCGCGTTCGACCTGCACGTGAGCGTGATGAGCAACACCTTCGACCCGACCGTCGGCATCCAGCGCCTGTACTGGTCGAAGAACTTCAAGAAGGGCCTGCCGTTCTCCAACGGATCGGGCTACAGCAATCCCGAAGTGGACCGGCTGCTCGAAGCCGCGGCCGTCGAGGTGGACGAGGGCCGCAGGCGCCAGGCTCTTACCGAGTTCCAGCACCACATCGTGCGCGACCTGCCCGACATCACGCTGCTGGCCATCGACAGCTACACCATCGCCGACCGCCGCGTGCGCGGCCACACGGTGAGCGCGGACGGCATTGCCGGCAACCTGGCCGGTGCGTGGATCGGCACCTGATCCACCGCGTTTGCTTATGCGGAAGTCTTCGTAGCGGCGCATCCGCCGCGGAGCTATGGTGCCGCCGACCTCTTTCTTCTTCAGCGCACCCATGTCCCTCACTGCCGAAATCCCCATTCCCGCCCGCGCGGCCCCATCGGCATTCGCACCCGCCATCTCCGCGGCCACCCTGCACCAATGGCTGCTGGACGGCCGCGAACTCGCCCTGCTCGACGTTCGCGAGCACGGCCAGTACGGCGAAGGCCATCCCTTCTTCGCGGTGCATGCCGCCTACAGCCGCCTCGAAACCGAGGTTGCCCGCCTCGTGCCCTGCCGCGCCACCCGCACGGTGCTGTTCGACGGCGGCGACACGGACTCGGCCCTGGCCCGCAAGGCCGCAGGACGCCTTGTCGCACTCGGCTATGACGACGTGTCGGTGCTCGCAGGCGGCGCACCGGCCTGGTCGCGCGCCGGCCACACGCTGTTCAAGGGCGTGAACCTGCCGTCCAAGACCTTCGGCGAACTCGCCGAACATGCCTTCGAAGTGCCGCACATCGACGCGCACACCCTGGCTGCCCGGCAGCGCGCGGGCGAACCGCTGGTGCTGCTCGACGGCCGCACGCTGGAAGAGCATCGCAAGATGACGCTGCCCGGCGCCATTCCCGTGCCCAACGGCGAACTGGCGTTGCGCTGGCGCACGCTGGTGCCGGACCCGGCCACGCCGATCGTGGTGCACTGCGCGGGGCGCACGCGCAGCATCGTCGGCGCGCAGATCCTGCGCGACCTTGGCGTGCCGAACCCCGTGCTTGCGCTGGAGAACGGCACACAGGGCTGGGCACTCGCGGGCCTCGAACTCGAGCGCGGCAGCGCCCGGACGCTCCCGCCGGCACCCAATGCCGCGCAGCGCCGGGCCGCACGCGACGATGCCGCTGCGGCGGCACAGCGCGCGGGCGTGCCCGTGCTCAGCGCCGCCGAGGCGCAGGCATGGCTCGACGACGGCACCCGCACCACCTTCGTGTTCGACGTCCGCACGGCGGAAGAATTTGCCGCCGGCGGCCTGCAGGGCACACGCCACGCGCCGGGCGGCCAGTTGCTCCAGGCCACCGACCTGCAGATCGGCGTGCGCCACGCGCGCGTCCTGGTGCTCGACGACGACGGCGTGCGCGCCCCGGTGGTGGCGCTGTGGCTGCGCCGGCTCGGCTTCGATGCGGCGCTGGTCGAGGACGGCCTGGCCGGCGAGCTGCGCGTTCCGGTTCGCGCGCCGGCGAGGCTTCCGCCGGCGGTGGCGGAACTGGACGCCGCCGAACTGGCCACGTTGCGCGAAGACGGCGCCGACCCACCCGCCGTGGTGGATCTGCGCCCTTCGCGAACCTACAGGGCACGCCATGCGCGCGGCGCCACCTGGTCGATCCGTCCCCGCGTGGCCGCCGATGCCCTGGCCGCGACCGGCGGCAACCTGCAGCACCCGGTGCTGCTGATCGCAGCCGACGAAACCATCGCTCGCCTGGCCGCACAAGACCTGCGCGAGGCCGGATGGCAGCAGCTCTCATGGGCCCGCGCCGAGGCGGTCGAGTCCGCGGGCTGGGCCCAGCAGGCCACGCCCGCGTCGCCGCCGGACGCCGAGGCCATCGACTACCTGCTGTTCGTCCATGACCGCCATGACGGCAACCTCGACGCGGCGCGCCGCTACCTCGACTGGGAGCTGGGCCTGATCGCCCAATGCGCACCCGATGAACTGGCCAGCTTCCGCCTGCCAGCCGCTGCGCACGAAAGTGCGCACCAAAAACCGCATATCGATAGTTGAAGGCGTTCGTTGCAGCGGCAAGCACGGCCTCGCAAGATCGCCGCCTGCTGGGTTTCCTTCGAATTCCGCCATGGCACACCGGCAATGGACCGGCGATGCGCCCGTGCTGCGGCTGCATGTCGGACTCGAGGATCCGCAGGACCCGATCGCCCACTTGGCGCAAGCCCCCGCCGCCCGCTGTGCCGGCACTCTGACTCCAGCCAGCGAATATCTCTTCTCCATGTCCTCGAAATCCAATTCCTTTTCCGTGGCACCCGATCCGCGCGTCCGCGTGGCCGTCGACGTCGGCGGCACCTTCACCGACGTGGTGCTGCTGCGCGGCGCCGAGAAGCACACACTGAAGGTGCTCACCACGCCGGCCGCCCCCGAGCAGGCCGTGCTTGGCGGGGTGCAAGAGGTGCTGCAGCAGGCGGGCATCGGCTGGGCCGATGTCGACCTGCTGATCCTCGGCACCACGCTGGCCACCAACGCGCTGATCGAGCGCAAGGGCGCGTCCACGGCGCTGCTCACCACGCACGGCTTTCGCGACCTGGTGGAGATCGGTCTCGAAGACCGCTTCGCGCAGTACGACGTGTTCCTCGACAAGCCTGCACCGCTGGTGCCGCGCCACTGGCGCCACGGGGTGGTCGAGCGCGTGGATGCGGCCGGCCGCGTGATCACGCCACTGGACGAAGCGCAGGTGGCCGTGCTCGCGAAGCAACTGCTGGCCGACGGCATCGAGAGCGTGGCCGTGTGCTTCCTGCACGGCTATGCCAATCCCGCGCACGAGCGCCGCGTGCGCGAGCTGTTGGGCCAGCACGCGCCCGGCCTGTGGGTGTCGCTGGCGTCCGACGTGTGCCCCGAGATCCGCGAGTACGAGCGCCTGTCGACCATCAGCGCCAACGCCTATGTGCAGCCGCAGGTGGCGGGCTATCTGCGCCGCCTGCAGGAAGGCGCGAGCGCACGCGGCCTGCGTGCCGAGCCCTTCCTCATGACATCGGGCGGCGCCATCACCACGCTGCAGGCCGGCATCGACGAGCCCGTGCGGCTGGTCGAGTCGGGCCCCGCGGGCGGTGCGGTGCTGGCGCGCCAGGTGGCCGAGCAGATCGGCGCCACGCGCGCACTCTCGTTCGACATGGGCGGCACCACCGCCAAGATCTGCTTCATCGACGACTACCAGCCGCAGATCAGCCGCAGCTTCGAGTTCGGCCGGGTGCACCGGCACCTGAAGGGCTCGGGCCTGCCGATCCGCATTCCGGTGATCGAGATGGTGGAGATCGGCGCGGGCGGCGGCTCCATCGCCCGCGTCAACCACCTGGGTGTGGTGCAGGTCGGTCCCGACAGCGCAGGCTCCGCGCCCGGTCCGGCCGCCTACGGCCTGGGCGGCGAACAACCCACCGTGACCGACGCGCACGTCGCGCTCGGTACCATCGACCCGGCGCGCTTCGCGGTCGGCAAGGTGCGGCTCGACCCGCAGCGCGCACGCGACACGCTGCTGCAGGGCCTCACGGCGCAGACCGGCCTCGATGTGGAAACTGCTGCGCAGGCCGTGGTCGAGATCGTCACCGAGAACATGGCCAATGCCGCGCGCGTGCATGCCTCCGAACTCGGCAAGGCGGCGGAAGAAAGCACGCTGATCGCCTTCGGCGGTGCGGCGCCGCTGCATGCCGCCCTGCTGGCGCGCAAGCTGGGCATCGCACGGCTCGTGATTCCCAACTCGGCCGGCGTCGGCTCGGCGCTGGGTTTTCTGTGGGCGCCGGTGGCCTACCAGACCGTGCGCAGCCTCGCGCAGCGGCTCGACCGCATCGACCATGCCGCGGTGGACAAGCTGTTGATCGAGCTCACGGCCACGGCCGACGACGTGGTGCTGCGCGCCGCGCCCGGGGCCGCGCTGGTGCGCCATCGCCAGGCCTTCATGCGCTACGCCGGCCAGGGCCACGAGATTCCGGTCGAGTTGCCCGAAGGCCCGTTCGATGCGACCGCGAGCAAGGCTTTGCATCGACGCTTCGAGGAACGCTATGCCGCGCTCTACGGCCGCAGCCTGCCGCACATCGCGGCCGAGGCGGTGAGCTGGTCCGTCGCGGTGGAGGCCGGGGGCCGCGCGGCGCCGGAGCCTGACGAGGTGGCGGCCGACACGGGCCGCGCCGCACCTTCGGGCACGCGCCGCCTGTACGACGCCGACGCCGGCCGGTGGGCCGAGGTGCCGGTCTATGAACGCACCGCGCTCGGCGTGGGCGAGTGGATCGAAGGCCCGGCGCTGATCGTCGAAGACGAGACGACCACGCACGTCATCGCCGGCTTCGAGGCGCGTATCAGCAAGCTGGGCGCGCTGGTGCTCAACGACACGACCGCCGTCCAGCTCGACCACGCCGAGGCCGCCGAAGCGGTCCCTGCATGAGCGCTACAGGCCGTCAGGCGCTGCGCCAGCAACTGGTGTGGAGCCGGCTGCTCGCGGTGGTCGAGGAACAGGCGCAGGCGCTCATCCGCACCGCCTTCGGTACACCGACGCGCGAGGCCGGCGACCTCTCGGCCGGCGTGTTCCTGCCCGACGGCCGGATGGTCGCGCAGGCCGTGACCGGCACGCCGGGCCACGTCAACTCGATGGCCGATTCGGTGCTGCATTTCTTGCGCGCCTTTCCGGCCGACACCATGCGCGACGGCGACGTGTTCGTCACCAACGATCCATGGAAAGGCACGGGCCACCTGTTCGACGTGGTCATGGTCACGCCGGTGTTCCACGGCGGCAAGCTCGTGGCGCTGTTCGCGTCCACTGTGCACGTGGTGGACATCGGCGGCGTCAACGCCGGGCCCGATGCGCTGGAAATCTTCCACGAAGGCCTGTTCCTGCCGCCGCTGCGCTTCGTGAGCGAAGGCGTCTTCGAGGAGGCCGTGCTGGACATCGTGCGTGCCAACGTGCGCGAGCCCGGCCAGGTCGAGGGCGACTTCCACGCACTGGTGGCCTGCAATGCCGTCGGCGCCGCCAGACTCCAGCGCCTGCTGCGCGAGTTCGGCCTGGCCGACCTCGAGGCGCAAGGCGACTACATCATCGAACGCTCTCGGCTCGCGATGCGCGAGGCACTGCGCGAATGGCCCAAGGGCACCTGGCGCAACCAGATGACGGTCGACGGCTACGACACGCCGGTCGAACTGCATGCGGCCGTCACCATCTCGGACGACGGCATCCTGGTCGATTTCGAGGGCACCTCGCGCGCCATCGCGCGCGGCATCAACGTGCCCAAGGCCTACACCGACGCCTACACCTCCTTCGGCATCCGCTGCCTGGTGGGTGCCGACGTACCCAACAACGCGGGCTCGCTGGCACCGATCCGCGTGGTGGCACCCGAAGGCTCCATCGTCCACGCGCTGCCGCCTGCCGCGGTGGCAGCCCGCGCGGCCATCGGCCAGATGCTGCCCGACCTCGTGTTCGGGGCGCTGCGCCAGGCACGGCCGGACCGCGTGCCGGCCGAGGGCGCCTCGTCGCTGTGGAACATCCGGCTGTCCGGCGGTCAGCCGATCGAGGGCGGGCCCAACGAGGCGCTGCGGCGCGCGCGGCGCTTCAACATCGTGAGCTTCAGCACCGGTGGCACCGGCGCGCGGCCGGGCAAGGACGGGCTCTCGGCCACCGCCTATCCGAGCGGCGTGCGCAACGTGTCGCTCGAGATCCTGGAGACCCAGGCGCCGCTGCTGTTCCGCCGCAAGGAATACCGGCCCGGCTCGGGTGGCGCCGGCGCTTCGCGCGGCGGACTTGGCCAGGTCATCGAGATCGAGAACGCCGACGGCGACCCGATGGTGCTCTCGGCCACCTGGGACCGCGTGCGCTTTCCGGCGCGCGGCGCGCTCGGTGGCGGCGACGGTGCGCCGGGTGCCGCGCGGCTCAAGCATTCGGGCACCGCGCTGCGCGGCAAGGGCCGCCAGGTCATTCCCGCCGGTGAGGTGCTCGTGGTCGAGACGCCCGGTGGCGCGGGCCTGGGCGACCCGGCAAGGCGCGACCCCGCGCTGGCTGCGCGCGACCTGAAGGCCGGGCTCGTCGGAGCCGCCGCCCCCGCGCCTCTTGTCGAATCCACAGGGACCGCCGCATGAGCAACACGCCCAAGGCGCTGGCCAGCCGCCAGCTCATCCGCAACCAGCTCGCCTGGAACCGCCTTCTCTCCGTGGTCGAGGAACAGGCCCAGGTGCTGATCCACACCGCCTTCGGCACCTCCACGCGCGAGGCCGGCGACCTCTCGGCCGGCGTGTTTCTGCCCGACGGCCGCATGATCGCGCAGGCCGTAACCGGCACGCCCGGCCACGTCAACTCGATGGCCGAGTCGGTCAAGCACTTCCTGCAGCGCTTTCCCATCGAGACGATGGAAGACGGCGACGTGTTCCTCACCAACGATCCGTGGAAGGGCACCGGCCACCTGTTCGACATGACGATGGTCAAGCCTGTCTTCCATGGCGAAGGCGATGCACGGCGCGCGGTGGCGCTGTTTGCCTCCACGCTGCACGTGGTCGACATCGGCGGCATCGGTTCCAGCCCCGACGGCCTGGAGATCTACCACGAAGGCCTGTTCCTGCCGATCCTGCGCTTCGTGCGCAAAGGCACCGTCGATCCGGCCGTGCGCGCGATCATCCGCGCCAACGTGCGCGACCCGGAGCAGGTCGAGGGCGACCTGTACGCGCTGGTCGCCTGCAACGAGGTGGGCGGCCGGCGCCTGCGCACGCTGCTGCGCGAGTTCGGGTTCGACGATCTCCAGGCGCTGGGCGAATTCGTCATCGCACGCTCGGCCCAGGCCATGCGCGAGGCGCTGCGCGACTGGCCGCGCGGCACCTGGCACAACACGCTGGTGGCGGACGGCTACGACGCGCCCATCACGCTGCAGGTGTCGGTCACCATCGCCGACGACGGCATCGTGGTCGACTTCGGCGGCACCTCGGGCACGGTGGCGCGCGGCATCAACGTGCCCAAGGCCTACACCGACGCCTACACCTCCTTCGGCATCCGCTGCCTGGTGGGTGCCGACGTGCCCAACAACGCCGGCTCGCTGGCACCGATCCGCGTCGAGGCGCCGGCCGGCTGCATCCTGAATGCGCTGCATCCGGCCGCGGTGACCGCGCGCCATGTGGTCGGCCAGCTGCTGCCCGATGTGGTGTTCGGCGCGCTGCGCCAGGCGAGGCCGGACCGCGTGCCGGCCGAGGGGGCCTCCTCGCTGTGGAACCTGCAACTCGTCGGCGGCGAGGTGCTGGCCGGCACCTCCGCGGCCAACGCCGAGGCGGTCCGGCGCGGCCCGCGCTTCAACGCGATCAGCTTCTCCACCGGCGGCACCGGCGCGCGCCCGGGCAAGGACGGACTGTCGGTGACGGCCTACCCGAGCGGCGTGCGCAACGTGTCGCTCGAGATTCTCGAAACCCAGGCGCCGATCGTCTTCGAGCGCAAGGAATTCCGCACCGACTCCGGCGGCGCCGGAACCATGCGCGGCGGGCTGGGCCAGGTCATCGAGGTGCGGCATGCGCGCGTAGACGCGGCCATGCTGATCGCCGCCGCGTTCGACCGGGTCGACCATCCTGCGCGCGGTGCGCTTGGCGGGTTCGACGGCGCACCGGGCCGGCTGCGGCTGGCTTCGGGCGCCGGGCTGCGCGCCAAGGGGCGGCAGCTGATTCCTGCGGGCGACCGGCTCATCGTCGAGACGCCCGGCGGCGGCGGCCTGGGCCCACCGTCCAGGCGGGACCCGGCGGCGGTGGCGCGCGACCTGCGCGAAGGCCTGGTCTCGGCCGAAGCGAACGGGGCCGCCGAAAGTGCCGAGCCGGCCGATGCCTGACCTTCTTCTTTTTCTTTCACGTCGCCAGTCTCTCCCCACCATGCATCTCCTGATCCAGACGCTGCGGCTTCGCAGCGCCGTCGCCGCCACCCTGCTTGCAGCACACCTTGCCGCTCATGCGGCTCCGCCCGCGCATAGCGGCACGCTCACCCTGCTCCTGACCAGCGAGCCCACGGCGCTCGTCACCATCGGCAACGTCGCCACGCCCATCCTGAGCGTGAGCGCCAAGGTCACCGAAGGCCTGCTCAAGTACGACCACGACGTCAACCCGCAGCCGCAGCTGGCCACCAAGTGGGCGATCAGCCCCGATGGCCTGACCTACACCTTCACCCTGCGCCAGGGCGTGAAGTGGCACGACGGCAAGGACTTCACCTCGGCCGACGTGGCGTATTCCATCGAACTGCTCAAGAAGATCCACCCGCGCGGGCGCAACACCTTCGCCAATCTCACGGCCGTCGACACCCCCGACAAATACACGGCCGTGCTGCGCCTGTCGAAGCCCGCGCCCTACCTGATCCGCGCGCTGGTGGCCACCGAGACGCCGATCGTGCCCAAACACGCCTACGAAGGCACCGACCCCGCCAGCAATCCGAACAACAACGCCCCGGTCGGCACCGGCCCGTTCAGGTTCAAGGAGTGGGTGCGTGGCAGCCACATCGTGTACGAACGCAATCCCGAGTACTGGGACAAGCCCAAGCCTTTCGTCGACCAGCTGATCGTGCGCTTCGTGACCGACCCGGCCGCCGCCGCCGTGGCTTTCGAGACCGGCACTGTCGACCTGGGCTACCGCACACCGGTCCCGCTGGCCGACCTGGAGCGCCTGAAGAAAGTGCCGGCGCTGCGCTTCGAGACCAAGGGCAACAGCTACTCGTCGAACGTGACGCGGCTGGAGTTCAACCTCGACAACGAGTACTTCAGGAACGAGAAGGTGCGCCAGGCCGTGGCCCGCGCGGTCGACCGCAGCGTGATCGTGAAGGTGGTGAACTACGGCTACGGCCAGGTGAGCTACTCGCCGATCGCGCCGGGCCTGAAGGCCTTCCACGACCCCGCGCCCTCCCCCTACGCCTTCGACCTGAAGAAGGCGAACGCGCTGCTCGACGAGGCGGGCTTTCCGAAGAAGGCCGGCGGCGTGCGCTTCAGCGTGCCGCTGGACTTCAATCCCATCGGCTCCGACGGTCCGCGCCTGGCGGACTACCTGCGCTCCGCACTGGCCCGGATCGGCATCGCGGCGACAGTGCGCGCCCAGGACCCGAGCGCCTTCATCAAGCGCATCTACACCGACCGCGATTTCGCCCTCACGACGAACGGCGCGAGCAACCTGTTCGACCCGACCGTCGGCGTGCAGCGCCTGTACTGGTCGAAGAACTTCATCAAGGGCGTGCCCTTCTCCAACGGCACCCATTACCAGAGCCCGGCGGTGGACAAGCTGCTCGAAGACGCCGCCATCGAGAACGACCCGTCCAGGCGCCTGAAGCTCTTCAAGGATTTCCAGGACACCGTGGCGCGCGACGTGCCCGACCTGAACCTCTACCAGCCGGTGTTCATCACCATCGCCAACCAGCGCGTGCACGACCACTCGCTGACGGCCGATGGGGTCGAGTCGAACCTGGCGGATGTCTGGGTGGACGCGGCGAAGAAATAGGCCCTGATCGCCCTTTCTTCGCGCCCGCAAAGTTGGTCCCGGAACTGCTGGTCGCGCGTTGGCAGCGCTGGTTCGGAGTCGCCCGGGCGCAGCTGGTGTTTCTTGACTGCATTGGTCAATGTATATACAATAATATCTACACTGCACCCTCTGGGAGTCCATTCATGTCGCAATCCATCGCGAAGCTCTTTGCGACCGGCGGCAGCCAAGCCGTGCGCCTGCCTGCCGAATTTCGGTTCGACGACACCACCGAGGTCTACATCCGACGCGATGAGGCTACAGGCGACGTCATCCTGTCCACCCGCGCGCCAGCGGACTGGCACGCGTTCATGCAGTTGCGCAAGCAACTGGGCACCATTCCTGCCGACTTCATGCCCGCGCGCGAACAAGGCGAACAACAGCGCGATCCGTTCGAAGGCTGGAAGGAATGACGCTGTACATGCTCGACACCAATGCGGCAAGCGAGGCGATCCGTGGCAATCCGGCCTTCGACGCCCGCTTGCAAGCCATGGCTCCGGGCCAATGGTGCATTTCCGCAGTGACCTGCTCCGAACTTCGATTCGGCATTGCGAGACGTCCCGAAGCTGTGCGGCTGCACCGGATCGTGCAGGAGTTCCTGCGCATCTCGCCCATCCTGCCCTGGGACGCGCAAGCGGCAACGAAGCACGGCGATCTGCGCGCCCACTTGAAGGCGAGCGGCACGCCCATCGGCGATTTCGACGAAATGATTGCGGCGCACGCATTGGCAGTCGGCGCCGTGGTCGTCACCGACAACACGCGACACTTCGCACGCGTGCCCGGCCTCGTGCTCGACAACTGGCTTCGCGCACCAACGGGTCACTGAGCACCGGGGGCCTCAAGCCGCCTTGCGCCGCTCCATTCCTGGCACAGCCGCAATCAAACTGCGCGTATACGGATGCTGCGGCCGGTCCCAGATGTCCCGATGGCTGCCGGTCTCGACGATCTTTCCCTTGTTCATCACCATCACGCGGTCGGCGATGTAGCGCACCACCGAAAGGTCGTGCGAGATGAACAGGTACGAGAGCCCGAAATCCTCTTTCAGTTCCACCAGCAGGTTCAGGATCTGCGCCTGCACCGAGACGTCGAGCGCCGACACAGGTTCGTCGAGCACCACCAGCGAAGGCCGCAGCACGAGTGCGCGCGCAATGCCGATGCGCTGGCGCTGACCGCCCGAGAACTCGTTGGGAAAGCGCCGCCCCGCATCGGCGGGCAGGCCCACGCGCTCCAGGATGGCGGCGATCCGGTTGCGCCGTTCCGCGCGATCCGACACGCCATGCACCTTGAGCACCGATTCAATGATGTCGAACACGCTGCGGCGCGGATTCAGCGACGCGTACGGGTCCTGGAACACCATCTGCACGCGCCGCCGCCAGGGCTTCAGCGCTCTTTCCGGCAGCGGCGCGATGTCGGTGCCGTCGAACACGATGCGGCCGGAAGCCGGGTTCGCCAGCCGCAGCAGCGTGCGCGACAGCGTCGACTTGCCGCAGCCCGACTCACCCACCAGGCCCATGGTTTCGCCCGCGCGAATATCGAACGACACGCCGTCGACCGCATGCAGCACGCCACCGCCGCGCTGGGGGTAGTCGGTGCGCAGGTCCTGCACCGACAGCAGCGGCTCGGCGGCCGGGCCGCGCACACGCAAGGCCCGCACTTTCGACGCGGGTCGGGGCACATGGAGCGTGAAGTCGCGCACGCCGGTCGCGGGGTCCAGCCGGGTCTGTATTTCGGGCAGCCGCGCATCGGCGTAGTGCAGCGAACTGCCGGCATGGAGCGACGCGCCGAGCAAGCCCTGGGTGTAGGCGTGCGATGGCGCGGCAAAGAGTCTGGAGGTGGGCGCCTCCTCGACCTTCTGTCCGCCATACATCACGGCAACGCGATCGGCCCACTGGGCAACCAGGCCGAGGTCGTGCGTGATCAGCAGCAAGGCCATGTCGAGTTCGCGGCGCAGGCCGTCGAGCAGCGCGAGGATCTGGGCCTGGATGGTGACGTCCAGCGCGGTGGTGGGCTCGTCCGCCACCAGCAGGCGCGGCTTGCAGGCCACGGCCATTGCGATCATCACGCGCTGGCGCTGGCCGCCCGAGAGGTTGTGCGGATGGTCGTCGATGCGCCGGTGCGGCTCGGGAATGCGCACGAAGTCGAGCAGCTCGATGGCCCGCTTGCGCGCGGCGACGGCGGAGAGCTTTTCGTGGCGGCGAAGCGTTTCCTCGATCTGCGCGCCGATGGTATGCACCGGGTTCAGCGAAGTCATCGGCTCCTGGAAGATCATCGCGATCTCGCGGCCGCGCACTTCGCGCAATTGGGCCTGCGGCAGCGCGAGGATGTCGCGTCCATCGAAGTGGACGCTGCCGCGCAGCACCGCGCCGGGCGTCAGCAGCCGCAGCAGTGCCAGCGCGGTGGTCGACTTGCCGCAGCCCGATTCGCCCACGAGCGCCAGCGTTTCGCCGCGCTGCATGGCCAGGTCCAGCCCGCGCACAGCCTGGATCGGGCCGTTCGAGCCGTGGAAGAAGACATCGAGGCCGCGCACATCGAGCAGCGGCGGCGTGGCCTGCACTTGTTCGAGCGTCATCTCAACGCCCCCTCAGCCGTGGGTTGAACGCGTCGTTGAGCCCGTCCCCCACGAGGTTGAGCGCCAGCACCGTGAGCACGATGGCCGCGCCCGGCAATGCGGTGAGATACCAGGCGGTGCGCAGCAGTTCGCGCCCCTGCCCGATCATGCTGCCCCACGACACGGCGTTGGGGTCGCCCATGCCAAGGAAGGACAGCGCCGACTCGATGAGGATGGCGCTCGCCACCAGCACCGAGGTGGTCACGATCACGGGGGGCAGCGCATTGGGCAATATCTCCTGGAAGATGATGCGCGCGTGGCCGAAGCCCTGGCTGCGCGCGGCCAGCACGAACTCGGTCTCGCGCAGCGTGCGGAACTCGGCGCGCACCAGCCGGGCGATCACCGGCCACGACGCGAGCCCGATGGCGAACACGATCACCGGCACCGAAGGCTGGCCGATCGCGACCACCACGATCACGAACAGGAACGAAGGCATGGTCTGGAACAGCTCGGTGATGCGCACCAGCACGTCGTCGACACGGCCGCCGAAGTAGCCGGCCGAGGCCCCCACGAGCACGCCGATCAACAGGCTCAGCGTGGCCGCCACCACCCCCACCGCGAGCGAGATGCGTGCGCCGTGCGCGATGCCGGCAATCACGTCGCGGCCGAGCGAATCGCTGCCGAGCGGATAGGCGGCGTCCTGCCCCGGCCAAAGCAGCGGCGGCGCCACCATGTCGAGGGGGTCGCCGGGGTACAGCAGTGGCGCGGCGAGCGCCAGCACGAGCATGAAGGCCAGCAGCACCATGCCCGCCACGGCGGCCGGGTTGCGCAGGAAGGCGCGCAGCGCAGCGTGGCGGCTGGACAGCGGCTTCGCGTCGACGGCGGACTTCGCGGCCACTGCCGGCGCACGGCGTGCGGCGACCGGAGTCGGCGCTGCCGGTTGCCCAATGGCTGCATCAAGGGTAAATGGTGTGGACATTGGAAATCGCAGTCAGAAATCTGGAGAGGGAACTCAGCGCACCTGAATACGGGGATCGAGCCAGGCATGCAGCAGGTCGACCAGCATGTTGGCCAGGATGACCAGCAGCGAGGACATCAACAGCACACCCAACAGCACGGTGTAGTCGCGGCCCGCTACCGAATCGAAGGCCAGCCGCCCCAGGCCGGGCCAACTGAACACCGTCTCGACCACCACCGCGCCGCCCAGCAGCGTGCCGAAATGCATGCCTGCGACGGTGGTGACGGGAATCAGCGCGTTGCGCAGCACATGGCGCAGGTTGACGGTCCACGGGTGCAGCCCCTTGGCTTCGGCGGTGCGCACGAAGTCCTGCCGCGCCACCTCGAGCATCGCGGCGCGCGTGAGGCGCGAGAAGATCGCGATGTAGAAACCCGACATGGCCAGCGCGGGCAGCACCAGGTGGCGCGCCACGTCGAACACGTGCGTCCAGCCGGTGTAGCCCGCGCCGATGCTCTCGCTGCCGCCGGTGGGCAGCCAGCCCAGGTGCACCGAGAACAGCACGATGGCCATCAGGCCGAGCCAGAAGCCCGGCGTGGAGTACAGCAGCAGCGCCAGCACCGAGAGCGTGCGGTCCTGCCAGCGGCCCACGCGGGTGGCCATGATGGTGCCCAGCGCAATGCCGATGGCCAGGGCGAACGCCAGGGCCGTGACCATCAGCAGCAGCGTGTTGCCCAGCCGCGCGCCGATCAGCGACGCCACCGGCATGTTGTAGCGCGGCGAAGTTCCGAGGCTGAAATGCGCGAGGTTGTCAAGGTAGGCGCCAAGCTGGTGCAGCACGGGCAGGTCGAGCCCGAAATGGCTGCGCAACTGCGCCATGCTCTCGGCCGTGGCGGAGCCGGATTCGGCGGCCACCACGTCGGCGGCGTCGCCCGGGATCCACTGCATCAGCACGAAATTGAGAAGGATCACGCCGACGACGGTCGGCACGGCCTGCCAGGCCGTGCGTGCCAGCGTGCGGCTTGCGCTGCGCAGGTTCATGGGAGTTGGTGCAGTCCTGGTGAAAAGCGGTCGATGGGCTTGCAGCGTATGCGGGCCTGGCCCGTGCCGCGAAGGAAGTTTTTCTTCTACGGATATGCGGTTTGCTTCGTTGGCTACATGGCCGCCTGAAGGCTCTGGCCGAAAAAAGATCTCACAGGCACACCACAGCGAGCAGCACGCCCGCGAGCCTGAACAGCGTCGACAGGTCGAACGAAACCGAGGCCCCCGCGGCCAGCTGCGCCGGCAGCCCCCACACCAGTGCGCCGAACAGCGCGATGCCGATGGCGCTGCCGACCTGGCGCGCAGCACCGAGGATGGCGGAGGCGGTCGCCGAGCGTGTGGGCTCCACGCTCGCGAGCGTGCGCGAGATCAGCGCCGGCGTGGCAATGCCGGCGCCGATGGCCATCAGCAGCAGGCTGGGCAGGATGCGCAGGTAGGGCGTGGTCTCGTCGATGCCGTGCAGCAACCCCGAGCTCAGCGCAAGGAGCAGCAAGCCCGCGACCACAGGTACCCGGGGCGAGTAGCGCCGCGCCAGGTGGCCGCTCGCGAGGTTTGCCAGCATGATCACCACGAACGGCAGCAAGGCGAAGCCGGTCTGGGTCGGCGTGTAGCCCTTGGCGTTCTGGAAGTACAGGCTCAGCACGAAGATCATCCCGTAGAAGGTGAGGTTCATGACAACGCCCAGCATGATCGAGGCCGAGAAGGCCTTGTTGCGGAACAGCCCGAGCGGAATCATCGGTTCCGCCACACGCGATTCGGTGAACACGAACGCCGCGATGACCACCGCCGCAACGGCAAAACCCGACAGCACGGACGCCGCGGCCCAGCCATGCACGCCGGCCTCGATCACCGAATGCGTGAGGAAGAAGAGCGCGAGGATGGCCAGCACCTGCCCGGTGATGTCCAGCCGCTGCGTGGCCACGCGCACGGTTTCGGCAACGTAGCGGCGCGTGGCCCAGAGACCGAGGGCGCAGATCGGCAGGTTCACGAAGAAGATCGAGCGCCACCCGAGGCCGCTCGTGAGCGCGCCGCCGACCACCGGCCCCGCGGCACTCACCACGCCGCCGATGGCGCTCCACCATCCGATGGCGTGTGTCCTGGCCGCCGCGTCGCCGGCACAGGCATGCGAGAGCAGCGAGAGCGAAGTAGGCAGGATCAACGCGGCGCCGATGCCTTGTGCCGCGCGCGCCACGATCAGCACGCCGATGGAAGGCGCGAGCGCGCAGGACAGCGAGGCCAGCCCGAACAGCACCAGCCCGAGGCTGAAGACGCGCCGGCTTCCGAAGCGGTCGGCAAAGGAGCCCGCCGTGAGCAAGAGCGCGGCGAAGGCCAGCGTGTAGGCGTCGACGATCCATTGCAGGCCGGTTGCGCCGGCGCCGAGGTCCTTGCCGATCTGCGGCATCGCGACGTTCACGATGGTCACGTCGAGCTGAACCACGACGAACCCGAAGCTCGTTGCGGCCAGGGTCCAGCCGATGCCCGTGCTGCGTGCGCCGGTCCATGGCGGCGCCGCGATGCTCCGCAGACCTTCCGATCCGGTGCCCACTCGGCCCCGTTCAGGCCGCGAGCCGCCGCGCATCGGCCTGCCAGATGGCACCGGCATAGAGCGATTCGTCGAAGTCGGGTGGCACCTCGGCGCGCGTGCGCTCCTCGTGCAGCGCGAGGTCGGTCAACAGCAGGTCCTCGCTGATGCGGCGCACCACCGCGGGCACGTAGCCGCGGATGCTGGGCACGTCGCCCAGCGGCAGTCCGGTGCTGGCGAATCCGCCGGGGTTGTAGGTGTGGATGTCGCGCAGCCAGGGCGCGGTACCGGGCGTCTTCTCGAGGTACTCAAGTCCTGCGCCCAGGTAGGGTGCGGCGCCGAGTTCGTCGTCGCGCTCGTGCGCGGGCGGCTCGAAGCGGTCGCGCCAGCGCAGCACCAGATCGGCAATGCCGGCCAGCTCGGGGTGCTGCGAGAGTTCGTGGGTGTAGCCGGTTGCGGCGATCGCAAAATCGAAGTGGAAGCGCTCGTCGTGCACCAAGGCGACGATCTTGCCGCCCTGCACCTCTGCGCCCTGCCAGGGCGCGGCCAGGTGCAGATGGAAGTTCGGAAACTTCAGCACGCGCTCCACCGAATCCAGCGGCGGCGTGGTGCCAAGCCGGCGGTAGCGTGCCGCATGGTGCCAGCGCGTGGCATCGGGCAGCGCAAGATAGTTGTCGTAGAAGCCCGGATAACTGCGCACGCGCGCGACCGGTGTGGCCGCGAGCCGATTGCGGCGTGCGAACAGGTGCACCGCTGCGGCGCCGCTTTCGAGCGCCACGGCCGCTGCGTCGAAGGCCGATGCGGCGGCGCCGATCACGGCCACGGTCTTGCCTGCGAGCGCCGCGAAGTCGATCGCGTGGCCGGTGTGGGCCGCAAGGCCGTGGCTCACCGCCGTTGCCAGCAGGTCGGGAATGAAAGGCGCGCCGCTGCCGGCCACGCCGTTCGCGAAGATCAGCTTGCGTGCGGTCTCGGTGCGCGGCTCACCGTTCACTTCGAGGTGCAGCCGCAAGTGCGGCACCGCCCCACCCTCCGCCGGCTCGAAGCGGATCAGGCGCGTGCCGTAGCGCACCGCCGTGCCGGTGATGCTGCGGAACCAGTCCAGGTACTCGGCCCAGGCGGTGCGCGCAATGCGGTCGATGGCGCCATAGGCCGCCTGCCCGTGCCGCGATTCGTACCAGGCCTGGAAGCCCAGCGCCGTGACCGGGCCTTCGGGGCCGACCAGGTTCTTGAGCGTGCGCAGCTTGTGCATGCGCGCCCGCGCGCGCCATACGCCGGCCTGCGATGCATCGGCCGCCGCATCGATCACGCTGACGCCGCCGACGCCCGCGCGCTGCAGCGCGAAAGCGAAGGCGCTGCCGGTCTGGCCCCCGCCGACGACGACCACGTTGTGGTCGATGCCGGCATGCGCGGGCACCCAGTTGGCGGGCGCGGGGCCGAGCAGGCGCAGCGCTTCCTGCGCGGCGTGGTCGGGATTGCTGGAGGAGGAAGAGGAACTCATTTGCAGTGCCTGTCGTCGTGAAGCACGCATGTGCGTGCAAAAAAAACGGACCCAGGGGGCCCGCGAAACGTCGCTTTGGGTACGACGAGGAGACACTCACCCCGAAGGCAAGACAGGCGATTCTTCAGCCATTGGTGCGAAAAGCGAAGCACGGAATCCGCATACGCAAATCCGTCTTTCTTCTTTGGCATTGCTGACGCGAATCGGAACTCCGATCCCCGCAACGTAGACGCATCACCGGATCAGCGGCAGCTCGATCGCAATGCGAAGTCCGCCCCACTGCGACGCCGAGGCCGTGATGCGCCCTTCATGGGCCTGCACGATGTTGCGGCAGATGGCCAGTCCGAGGCCGCTGCCGCCGGTCGCGCGATTGCGCGACTGTTCGACGCGGTAGAAGCGCTCGAACAGCTTCTCCAGTTTGTCGTCGGGCACGCCGGGCGCGCTGTCCTCGATGAGGATGAGCGCGGCGGCGCCGTGCCGGGCGCAGCCCACGCGGACCATGCCGGCGCCATCCGTATAGCGGCGCGAATTCTCGAGCAGGTTGCCGAACAGCTGATGCAGGCGCACCTCGTCGCCACTGACGATCAGCGGCACCTCTGCAATCTGCAGTACCAGTTGCAGCGACGCCGCGTCGAGCCGCTGCCGCATGCTCTCGGCCGCCGCCTGGAGCACCGTGCCCACATCGACGGGAACCCGCCGGTACGCCATGGCGCCGACGTCGCTCAGCGACAAGTCATGCAGATCGTTGACCAGCTTGCCGAGCCGCTCGACCTCCATGTGCATGGCGTTGGTCGACTGGATCGTGGATGAACGGATGCCATCCTGGATTGCCTCGAGTTGCGCGCGCAGCACCGCGAGCGGCGTTCGCAGTTCATGGGAGATATCCGCCATGAAGCCCCGCCGCGCGCGATCGGCATGCTCCAGCGTCCGGGCCATGTGGTTGAAGTCACGTGCCAGCGCCCCGAGTTCGTCATGGGCGCCATCGGCAATGCGCGACGCGAAGTCTCCTGCGGCCAGGCGGTGCGTGGCCCGGGCCATATCCCGAACCCGCCGCAGCAGCGTGCGCGCAAGGATGAGAGTGAGCAAGGCCGCCACGAGAAGCGATCCGAGTCCGACCATCGTCAAGGCGGTGAACTGGTGTTCGAGAAAGCGCTTGTCGTTCTTCGGAAGCACCGCCTCGAACGGCACCGTCGCGATCCAGCCTACTGTCCGTCCCTCGACCACGACGGGCACGCGGATCGAATGGGTGTCGATGCCCGGATTGCCGACCACACGGCGCATCTGCGCGTCCAGCAGGCCCACGCGCGTAAGTGCGCCGGTCTGGTTGGAAGCCGCCTCCTGGAGCGCAGGATCACCCTTCGCTTCCTGGAGAAAAGGCAACACCAGATTCACCCACTCCCGGGAGTCGGAGCGCAGGAAGTCCCAGCTGCCACGAACGGCATAGGCTTGCGCGAGGCGTGGAACGATCTCTTCCAGCCGCGTGCGGCTCTGCTGGTTGAGATAGCCCAGGAAGCCGCGCTCCATCACGAGCCGCATGGCAATGGCCTGCACCACGACCACGGCAGCGCAGGCCAGCAGAACGAACAGGAAGAGCTTTGCCCGGATGCCGAATTTCATGAGAGCGAGAGGCTTGCCGATCGGACCGCGTGCATGGAGGCGTCCCGGCCGCCGTCATCCCGCGGGTTGGATGGCCGAGGCGTAGCCACCCAGGAACACCTGCACGGCACGGCGCGTCGCCTCCCGCAGTTCCCTGCGGGTCAGCGGCCCCTGGATGCCCAGGAGACTCGGCCTGACGGTTTCCGAGTCCAGCAGCGCCATCAGGTGGTGTGCCGCCGTGGTGGGATCGGCGCTTCGCAGGCGGCCCTTGCGCATCTGCCGCTCCAGGAAACCCGCCACCTCGGCGAGGCCCTTCTTGGGCCCTCCCTCGAAGAAAAGCCGCCCGATGTCGCTGCGGCCCGATTCGGCGATCACGGCCCTGTGCGCCTGGATGACCTCTTGCGAACACACCACGGCCAGGACCTTCTCGCCGAACCGCTGCAGCACGCGCGCGAGATCTTCATCGCCCTCCTCTGCCAGCGCCGTGAAGATCGGCTCGAAGTGGATCTTCGCCGAGGCGTGGATCACGGCAACGAACAGTTCCTCCTTGGATTTGAAGTAGCCGTAGAGCGTTGCCCGCGAGCCGCCGACGCGTGCGGCAATTTCCACCATCGAGGCGCCCTCGAACCCCAGTTCCCTGAAGACTTCCGACGCCACCTGGACGATGGCATCGCGCTTGGCTTCGGTCTTGACTCGCATCTCGTTTCTCTTTATTTCTGTACACAGGTGCTCATTATTGATTGACAACTCGCTGGAAGTCAAAATACATTTCAGTACAGCACTGTCTAATTAACCCATGGCCGGCCCCACCGCCCGGCCCCTTCCCCAGGAGAATCGCGATGCGTCCCCCTCTCACCTATGGCCTGACCTTTGCCGCGGCCATCGTGTCCACCTTCCTGCTGGTCGCCTGCGGCAAGCCGCCCGGCGGTCCGCCGCCGGCGCCGGGCACGCCCGAGGTCGGCATCGTCACGGTGCAGCCGCAGCGCGTGGCCATCTCCACCGAACTGCCGGGGCGCACCGTGCCTTTCCTCATCGCCGACGTGCGCCCGCAGGTCGGCGGCATCGTGAAGTCCCGCAAGTTCCGCGAGGGCAGCGACGTGAAGGCCGGCGAGGCGCTCTACCAGATCGACCCCGCCACGTACAAGGCGAGCTACGACAGCAACGTCGCCGCGCTTGCCAAGGCAGAGGCCAGCCTGAGGACCACGCGGCTCAAGGCCGAGCGCTACAAGGAACTGGTCGCCATCAAGGCCGTGAGCCAGCAGGACTACGACGACGCGGCCGCGTCACTGCAGCAAGGCGAGGCCGACGTTGCCGCGGCCAGGGCCAACGCGGAGACGAGCCGCATCAATCTCGCCTATGCGCGCATCGATGCTCCGATCTCGGGACGCATCGGCAAGTCAACGGTCACGCCCGGCGCGCTGGTCACGGCCAGCCAGTCGACCGCGCTGGCGACCATCCAGCAGCTCGATCCGATCTACGTGGACCTGACGCAGCCCAGCGCCGCAGTGCTCCAACTCAAGCAGGCAATGGCGCGCGGCGACCTGCAAAAGAGCGGCGCCAACGCCGCCCGGGTGCGGCTGCTGCTGGAAGACGGCAGTGCGTATTCCATCGAAGGCAAGCTCGAGTTCTCGGATGTCACGGTGGACCAGAACACCGGCGCCATCACGCTGCGCGCGGTGTTTCCCAACCCTGATGCCGACCTGCTGCCCGGCATGTACGTGCGCGCGGTGCTGCAGGAAGGCGTGAAGGAGCAGGCGCTCATGGTGCCGCAGCAGGCGGTGTCGCGCGACGGCTCCGGCAAGCCGATGGCCTACGTGGTGGACGCCCAGCACAAGCTGCAGCGGCGCGCGCTCGAGACCGAGCGCGCCGTCGGCGACCAGTGGCTGGTGAAGAGCGGCCTCGCGGCCGGCGACAAGCTGGTGGTGGACGGCCAGCAGCGCGCGGCGCCGGGGGTCGAGGTGAAGACGGTGCAGTGGAGCCCCAGCTCCAAGCCGGGCACCCAAACGGCCAAGGCCGCCCCGCCGTCATCCGCTGGCGCGGCGAACTGATCGAGAGACCGCCATGGCACGTTTCTTCATCGACCGCCCCATCTTCGCGTGGGTCCTCGCCATCATCGTGATGCTGGGCGGCGTCATGTCCATCGCCACGCTGCCGATCGCGCAGTACCCGAGCATCGCGCCGCCTGCCGTCGCGATCACGGCAAACTACCCCGGCGCTTCGGCCAAGACGCTGGAAGACACCGTCACCCAGGTCATCGAGCAGAAGATGAAGGGGCTGGACCGGCTGAGCTACATGGCCTCGACCAGCGAGTCCTCGGGCTCGGTCACCATCACGCTCACCTTCGAGAACGGCACCGACCCCGACACCGCGCAGGTGCAGGTGCAGAACAAGCTCTCGCTGGCCACGCCGCTGCTGCCGCAGGAAGTGCAGCAGCAAGGCGTCACCGTCACGAAGTCGGCCACCAACTTCCTGAACGTGCTGGCCTTCACCTCGGAAGACGGCAGCATGAACGGCTCCGACCTGTCGGACTACGTGGCCGCCAACGTGCAGGACGCCATCAGCCGCGTCGAGGGCGTGGGCGACACCACCCTCTTCGGTTCGCAGTACGCCATGCGCGTATGGCTCGACCCGAACAAGCTCGCCAACTTCAGCCTCACGCCGCTGGACGTGAAGAGCGCGATCCAGGCGCAGAACGCGCAGGTGTCGGCCGGCCAGCTCGGCGGCATGCCGGCCGCGGGCAGCCAGCAGCTCAACGCGACCATCACCTCGCAGACGCGCCTGAAGACCGCGCAGGAGTTCGAGGACATCCTGCTGCGCACGCAGACCAACGGCGCGCAGGTGCGTCTGCGCGACGTGGCGCGCATCGAGCTGGGCAGCGAGTCGTACAACACGGTCGGCCGCTACAACGGCAAGCCGGCCGCCGGCCTGGCCATCAAGCTGGCGGCTGGCGCGAACGCGCTCGACACGGTCAAGGCGGTCGACGCCCGCGTCGCAGAGCTCGAGAAGTTCTTTCCGCAGGGCATGAAGGTGCAGAAGCCCTACGACACCACGCCGTTCGTGCGCATCTCGATCGAGGAAGTCGTCAAGACGCTGGTCGAGGCGATCGTGCTCGTGTTCCTGGTGATGTATCTCTTCCTGCAGAACTTCCGCGCCACGCTGATCCCGACCATCGCGGTGCCCGTGGTGCTGCTCGGCACCTTCGGCGTGCTCGCGGCCTTCGGCTTCACCATCAATACGCTCACCATGTTCGCGATGGTGCTGGCCATCGGCCTGCTGGTGGACGATGCCATCGTGGTGGTGGAGAACGTCGAGCGCGTGATGACCGAGGAAGGCCTCTCGCCGAAGGAGGCCACGCGCAAGTCGATGGGCCAGATCACCGGCGCGCTGGTCGGCGTGGCCCTGGTGCTGGCGGCGGTGTTCGTGCCGATGGCCTTCTTCGGCGGCTCCACGGGCGTGATCTACCGGCAGTTCTCGATCACCATCGTCTCGGCGATGACGCTGTCGGTGCTGGTGGCGCTGGTGCTCACGCCGGCGCTGTGCGCCACGCTGCTCAAGCCGGTGCCCAAGGGCCATGCGATGGCGAGCACCGGCTTCTTCGGCTGGTTCAACCGCAGCTTCGACCGCGGCAACGGCCGCTACCAGGGCATCGTGCGGCACATGATGGGCAAGGGTTGGCGCTACATGGTGCTGTACGCGGTCCTGCTGGCGGCGGTGGTGTTCGGCTTCATGAAGCTGCCGGTGGGTTTTCTGCCGGACGAGGACCAGGGCACGATGTTCGGGCTGGTGCAGTTGCCGCCGGGCGCGACCAATGCACGCACGGAAGAAGTGATCCGCCAGGTGGAGCAGCACTTCCTGGTCGACCAGAAGGATGCGGTCTCCGGCATCTTCACGGTGGCGGGCTTCAGTTTTGCGGGCAGCGGGCAGAACACCGGTTTCGCCTTCATCAAGCTCAAGCCCTGGGACGAGCGCAAGGGCGAAGCGTTGAGCGTGACGGGCGTGGCAGCGAAGGCCGGCGCTTTCTTCAACACCATCCGCGACGCCAAGGTGTTTGCCTTCGCACCACCGGCCGTGGCAGAGCTCGGCAACGCGACCGGCTTCGACCTGATGCTGCAGGACCGCGCCAACCTCGGGCACGAAGCCCTGATGCAGGCGCGCAACCAGCTGCTCGCCACGCTCGGCAACGACAAGCGCCTGGTGGCCGTGCGTCCCAACGGGATGGAGGACACGCCCGAGTTCAGGCTCGAGATCGATCCGCACAAGGCGCAGGCCCTGGGCCTTTCGATGGCCGACATCAACGACACCTTCTCGGCCGCCTGGGGCAGCAGCTACGTCAACGACTTCATCGACAAGGGCCGCGTGAAGAAGGTGATGCTGCAGGCCGATGCGCAGTACCGCATGCTGCCCGAGGACATCGACCGCTGGTACGTGCGCAACAGCGCCGGAACCATGGTGCCTTTCACTTCATTCGCCAAGGCGGGTTGGAGCTCGGGTTCGCCGCGCCTGGAGCGCTACAACGGGGTTCCCTCCATCGAGATCCTGGGCATGGCCATGCCGGGCAGCGCTTCCAGCGGCGAGGCGCTGGCCATCGTCGAGGAGGCGGTGGCCAAGCTGCCCGCGGGCATCGGCTACGAATGGACCGGCCTGTCGCGCCAGGAGAAGGCCTCGAGCGGCCAGACCGGCCTCTTGTACGCGCTGTCGATCCTGATCGTGTTCCTCTGCCTGGCGGCGCTCTACGAGAGCTGGGCCATTCCGTTCTCGGTGATCATGGTGGTGCCGCTCGGCGTGCTGGGCGCGCTGGTCGGTGCGATCCTCACGTGGAAGATGAACGACGTGTACTTTCAGGTGGGCCTGCTCACCACGATCGGCCTCGCATCGAAGAACGCCATCCTGATTGTCGAGTTCGCGAAGGACCTGCACGCACAGGGCAAGGGACTGGTCGAGTCGGCGCTGGAAGCCGCGCGGCTTCGCCTGCGCCCCATCCTCATGACCTCGCTGGCCTTCATCCTCGGCGTGCTGCCGCTGGTATTGGGAAGCGGCGCCGGGGCCGGCGCGCAGCATGCGCTGGGCACGGCCGTGATCGGCGGCATGCTGTCGGGCACTGTCCTCGCGATCTTCTTCGTGCCTCTTTTCTTCGTGCTGGTGCGCGGCCTGTTCAAGGGCAAGGACCAAGGCGATTTCGCCGAGCCGGCCTCACATTCACACCCGGCTGCGGCCGCATCCTGAGGTCTTCGCCATGAAACTCCTTCGCTTCACCCCGCTTGCGCTCGCCGCCCTGATGGCCGGCTGCAGCCTGATGCCCGCCTACCAGCAGCCCGTGGCACCGGTGCCCGGTCGGTTCGCCGGCGACGCGGGCGCCGACCCGGCGCCCGCCACGCCAATCGCTGAGCTCGGCTGGCGCGATGTCTTCACCGATCCCTCGCTGCAGCGCGTGATCGAGATGAGCCTGGCCAACAACCGCGACCTGCGCGTCGCGGTGCTGAACATCGAGAAGGCCCGGGCCCAGTACCGGGTGCAGGATGCGGCGCTCTTCCCCACCGTGAACGCCAGCGCCGGCGGCAGCGGCAGCCGCACCCCGGCCGACCTGTCGTCTACGGGCGAGGCGCTCACGGCGCGCCAGTACAGCGCATCGCTCGGATTCAGTTCGTACGAGATCGACCTGTTCGGCCGCGTGCGCAGCCTGAGCGCACAGGCGCTGCAGCAGTTCCTCTCCACGGCCGAGGCGCGCCGCAGCACGCAGATCAGCCTGGTGGCCGAGGTGGCGACCAGCTACCTCACGCTGGCCGCCGACCAGGACCGGCTGAAGCTCGCGCGCGACACGCTCCAGAGCCAGGGCGATTCGTACCGCCTCAACCAGCGCAGCTTCGAGCTGGGCGCAGCCTCGGCGCTCACGCTCCGCCAGGCGCAGACCAGCGTCGACGCCGCGCGCGTGGACGTCGAGCGCTACACCGCGCAGGTGGCGCAGGACCGCAATGCGTTGGCGCTGCTCGTCGGCGCGGAGGTGCCGGACGCACTGCTGCCACAGGCCCTGTCCGACGCGGCGGCGTTGGCCGCAAGCCCGCTGGCCACCATTCCGCCGGGCCTGCCCTCGGAGCTGCTGCAGCGCCGCCCCGACATCCTGCAGGCCGAGCGCGACCTCAAGGCGGCCAATGCCTACATCGGCGCCGCGCGTGCGGCCTTCTATCCTCGCATCAGCCTCACCGCATCGGCCGGCACGTCGAGCAGCGAGCTCTCGGGCCTGTTCAAGGGCGGCTCGGGCAGCTGGAGCTTCGCGCCGCAGGTCACGCTGCCGATCTTCGACGGCGGCGCCAACCGCGCCAACCTCAAGATCGCCACGGTAAGCCGCGACATCTCGGTGGCGCAGTACGAGAAAGCGATCCAGACCGCATTCCGCGAAGTCTCGGATGCTCTCGCGCAGCGCGGTACGCTCGGGCGCCAGCTCGACGCGCAGGAGTCGCTGGTGAATGCAACGGCGGACAGCTACCGTTTGTCGCAGGCGCGCTTCCAGCGCGGCGTGGACAGCTACCTGAGCGTGCTCGATTCGCAGCGCTCGCTCTACACCGCCCAGCAGAACCTCATCGGCACCCGGCTGTCGCGCCTGACCAACCTGGTGACGTTCTACAAGACGTTGGGGGGCGGATGGAACGAGGCCACGGGCACTCCCGTGGCTGCGAAGTCGCCGGATACGACTTCCTGAAGAGAGAAGATGCCTGCAAATTTCCCTTCGGGGCTTCGGCGCAGGCCTCTCATGAAGCGGTGCAAGCCGGACCCGCACACCGGCGACGAGCCGGCGCGCGATCCAGTCCCGTTGCCGCGGACCGGAATGGACAGCGTCCTTCCGCTTCTGGCGGCATGATGCCAGCCGTGTGACCGCACCACTGGCTGGCGCGGCAGCGGCGTGTCGCTCCCGCACCGGTTCGTTCGTCACCGACGCGTTCAGGCTGCCGGCCGCCCACGGCGACGAGTCTGCGGCAGCGCCATGCGAACCAGCAGGTCCGCGGGCGTGTCGAGGCGCCAGACGGTGTCGCCCTGTTCGCTGCCGAGCAGGCCATAGCCCCAGCCGGCCCAGGCCGCACGGCATCCGGCAGCACAAGCCGCCTGGCGAGCACTGGCCGAGCCCCCGATCATCAACATGTGCTCCGGACGAGTTCCGAGCACCGTTGCAGCCTGCTCGATCAAGAGCGGCGATGGCATGCGAAGCGCCGCCGTGTCGGCACCGCGCACCGTGGTGAAATAGCCGAGCAGCCCGGCTTCCTCCAGCACCGCCCGGGCGAGCACGGTCGGCGTGTTGGTGATCACGGCCAGCGGCACGTTCTTGCGCCCGAGTTGCTCCAGCAGCTCTTCGACACCTGCATAGATCGAGCATTCGGCAAATGGCAAGCCCAGCACCATCGCGTCGAAATTACGGCGCACGCGCGCCGACAGCCACGCTGTGTCGATGTCCTGCAAGTCGATCGCACGCAACGCGCGCTCGATGAGCACGTCAGGCCCGTTGCCGATCCAACCGCGCACGCGCTGCAGATCGAAGCAAGGCAGATCGGCTTCGTGCAGCGCCGTGTTGAGTGCCAGCGCAACGCCGCCGGCGCTGTCGACCAGCGTCCCATCCAGGTCGAAGGCGATCGCCTCGAACGTCATCGCGTCGGCCTCGCAAGCCACAATGGCGCGACGGCGCCCGCAGGTACTCTCCTTGCTCGCAAGGAAGAGCTGGAGTCATCGGCCATGGAAATTCTCGTCCTATTCATGATCAAGCGCGTCGATTTCCTGAGCTGGCAGCCCCGCGCGCGGTGCCGCCTTCATGCAATTCCTGGTCCATGTGGCCCAATCCCGATCCACGCGCAACTGGGCGCGAGCTCGGACGCATCCAAGAAACGTGCACTTGCCGGAACCCCAAATGAAACTGCCGACAGAAGTCGAAGGACGCCAGCAGCTGGCCGACGAAATCCACGCACGCCCGTTCGAGCCGCTTTCCACGCCGGGCGCCGCATTGGCCATTGCGACGCTGCGCGCGGGCCCGGACGACGATGCGCGTTGCATTGCGCATCTGGCGCGGCTGGACGGCGACGCCTCCGGAGCAGGCACCGCGACGCAGTGCCAGGTGCGTTGCGGCGCGCTGCGCGTGCGCTGGGAGCGCCACACGGAGTTCCACACCTTTACCGTGTTCGCCGATCTTGGCGAGCTCGCGATGGACGGGGCTTTTGACACCGGCTGGCTCGCTGCCTTGCCGCACGGTTGGCTGGCCACGCTGCCCGGCCGCATGATCTCTGCGACGCAGCTGGCCGTGCTCCCCTGCCCCGGCGATCCGCCCCATGCGCGCCTGGTGGCGCCGCTCTTCGGCAGCGATCTGCTGGTAGGCAACCGGGTCGCCGAAGGTGCGGCCACCGTGGTGTCGGACCTTCGCTCCAAAGCCGGGGTGACGCGCTTCCTGGTGTTCGACCACGCCATGAACCGGCGGCGCGCGGGCCGCACCGTCCAGCGGCTGATCGAAGTCGACACCTACCGCATGATGGCCCTGCTCAGCCTGCCGCTTGCCACCCGCCGCATGGGCCAGCTCGCGGCCGAAGAAACGCAGCTGGCCTCGCTGATGGCCCGCTTCCACGATGCGGCGGACCGCGACGAGGTCCTGCTGCACGAGCTCGTCACGCTGGCGGCCCAGGTCGAGCACGCGATGGCCGAGAACAGCGCGCGGTTCGCTGCCACCCGCGCCTACAGCGGCATCGTGAACCAGCGTCTGGTCGATCTGCGCGAGGCGGTGGTGCCGGGCCTGCAGCCGCTGTCCGAATTCATGGAGCGCCGGTTTCGTCCGGCCATGGACAGCTGCGCGGCCACGGCCGGGCGGCAGGCGCAATTGTCCGAGCGGATCGCGCGGGCCGCGCAGCTGCTGCAGACGCGCTCCGAGGTCGAGCGCGAACGCCAGAACCAGGCGCTGCTCAGCTCGCTCGACCGGCGCCAGGGCCTGCAGCTGCGGCTGCAGGAGACGGTCGAGGGCCTGTCGGTGATCGCCATGACCTACTACGGCGTCGGCCTCGCCAACTACCTGCTCAAGCCCTTGGCCAAGGCCATGGACTGGCCCGAAACCGCGGTGACGCTGGTGGCCGTGCCGGCGATCGCGCTGCTCGTGCTGCTCAACATGCGCCGGCTGCGCCGGCATCTGCACCAGTCGGCGGACAGCTAGGCCACACCGCATCTGTCCGGGCTGCCACCCGGACCGCGGACGCTGGTGGAAGCAGTGCTTGCACTTTGGCGGCCGGACTGGAAGCGCTGCGTCGGCATGCCGCCCGGACGCTGACTCGCGCTTGCCGTGTCGCTCGCATTTGCCCAATCAAATCAAGCAGTTGCCGCGCCCCCGCAGGGTATTCCCTTGGGGGCTTTCGCACTGGTCCGCAAGTTGCGATGAAGAGGGGGCAGCAGGCATCGCCTGGGGTCGCCGGCCCCTCGCAGGTCCGCTGTCCACGACATCGCCGCAAAGGCAAGGAGACAGCACACGATGGAAACGTTCTACGAAGTGATGCGCCGCCAGGGCATCTCGCGCCGCAGCCTGCTCAAGTACTGCTCGCTGACCGCCACATCCCTGGGGCTCGGGCCGGCCTTCGTGCCGCAGATCGCCCACGCGATGGAAACCAAGCCGCGCACGCCGGTGCTCTGGCTCCACGGCCTCGAATGCACCTGCTGCTCGGAGTCGTTCATCCGCTCGGCGCATCCGCTGGCCAAGGACGTGGTGCTGTCGATGATCTCGCTGGACTACGACGACACGCTGATGGCCGCCGCCGGACACCAGGCCGAGGCGATCCTCGAAGAGATCATGAAGAAGTACAAGGGCAACTACATCCTGGCCGTGGAGGGCAACCCGCCGCTCAACCAGGATGGAATGAGCTGCATCATCGGCGGCAAGCCCTTCATCGACCAGCTCAAGCATGTTGCCAAGGACGCGAAGGCGATCATCTCGTGGGGCTCGTGCGCCTCCTGGGGCTGCGTGCAGGCCGCCAAGCCGAACCCGACGCAGGCCACCCCCATCCACAAGGTGATCTTCGACAAGCCGATCATCAAGGTGCCGGGCTGTCCGCCCATCGCAGAGGTCATGACCGGCGTCATCACCTACATGCTGACCTTCGACCGGATTCCCGAGCTCGACCGCCAGGGCCGCCCGAAGATGTTCTACAGCCAGCGCATCCACGACAAGTGCTACCGCCGACCGCATTTTGACGCCGGGCAGTTCGTCGAGGCCTGGGACGACGAATCCGCGCGCAAGGGCTACTGCCTCTACAAGGTCGGCTGCAAGGGCCCGACCACCTACAACGCCTGCTCGACCGTGCAGTGGAACGAAGGCACCAGCTTTCCGATCAAGGCGGGCCACGGCTGCATCGGCTGCTCGGAGGACGGCTTCTGGGACAAGGGCTCGTTCTACAACCGCCTGACCGACATCCACCAGTTCGGTGTCGAGGCCAACGCGGACCAGGTCGGCGCGACCGCTGCCGGCGTGGTCGGAGCGGCCGCCGTCGCGCACGCCGCTGCATCCGCGATCAAGCGCGCCGCGCAGAAAAAGAACGACACCCAGGCACCGGCCGACACCGGGCGCTGACTCCCCCACGCTCCCACGGCAAGGAAAAAAACAAATGAGTGCATACGAGACACAAGGCTTCAGGATGGACGACACGGGCCGCCGCATCGTGGTAGACCCGGTGACGCGCATCGAGGGCCACATGCGCTGCGAAGTCAACGTCGACAGCAACAACGTGATCCGCAACGCCGTGTCCACCGGCACGATGTGGCGCGGCCTCGAAGTGATCCTCAAGGGCCGCGACCCGCGCGACGCATGGGCCTTTGTGGAGCGAATCTGCGGCGTTTGCACGGGCTGCCATGCGCTGGCCTCGGTGCGCGCGGTGGAGGATGCGCTCGGCATCACCATCCCGAAGAACGCCTACCTGATCCGCGAAATCATGGCCAAGACGCTGCAGGAGCATGACCATGCCGTGCACTTCTATCACCTGCATGCGCTCGACTGGGTCGACGTGGTGTCCGCGCTCAAGGCCGACCCGAAGAAGACGTCGGAGCTGCAGCAGACCGTGTCGCCTTCGCATCCGATGTCGTCGCCGGGCTACTTCCGCGACATCCAGAATCGGCTCAAGAAGTTCGTCGAGAGCGGGCAGCTCGGCCCCTTCATGAACGGCTACTGGGGCAACAAGGCCTACGTGCTGCCGCCGGAGGCCAACCTCATGGCGGTGACGCACTACCTCGAGGCACTCGACCTGCAGAAGGAGTGGGTCAAGGTCCACACCATCTTCGGCGGAAAGAACCCGCATCCGAACTACCTGGTGGGCGGCGTGCCCTGCGCCATCAACATCGACAAGGACGGCGCGGCGGGCGCACCGGTCAACATGGAGCGGCTGAACTTCATCGAGGCGCGCATCCGCGAAATGATCGAGTTCAACAACAACGTGTACATCCCCGACGTGCTCGCCATCGGCACCATCTACAAGCAAGCCGGATGGCTCTACGGCGGCGGCCTCTCGGCCACCAACGTGATGGACTACGGCACCTACGAAAAGGTGATGGGCGACCGCAAGACCCAGCAGCTGCCCGGCGGTGCGATCCTGGGCGGCAACTGGAACGAAATCCTGCCGGTCGATCCGCGCGACCCTGAGCAGGTGCAGGAGTTCGTCAACCACAGCTGGTACAAGTACGCCGACGAATCGAAGGGCCTGCATCCCTGGGACGGCGTGACCGAGCCCAACTACGAACTCGGCGCGAAGACCAAGGGCACGCGAACCAACATCGAGCGGCTGGACGAAAGCGCCAAGTACTCGTGGATCAAGTCCCCGCGCTGGCGCGGCCATGCCATGGAGGTGGGGCCGCTGTCACGCTACATCCTCGGCTACGCGCACGCGGCAAAAGGCAATCCGCACTGCCAGCGCGTGAAGGAGCAGGTTGACCTGTCCGCCGCGATCATCAACAAGGTGTTCCCGAAGGCGCTGGGCATGCCCGAGACCCAGTACACGGTGAAGCAGCTGCTGCCCACGACCATCGGCCGGACGCTCGCGCGCGCCCTCGAAGCGCAGTACTGCGCCGAGATGATGCTGGACGACTTCCAGGAACTGGTTGCCAACATCAAGGCCGGCGACACCAGCACCGCCAACGTCGAGAAGTGGGACCCGGCCACCTGGCCCAAGGAAGCCAAGGGCGTCGGCACGGTCGCCGCGCCGCGCGGCGCGCTCGGCCACTGGATCCGCATCAAGGATGGCCGCATCGAGAACTACCAGTGCGTGGTGCCGACGACCTGGAACGGCAGCCCGCGCGACACCAAGGGGCAGATCGGCGCGTTCGAGGCCAGCCTGATGAACACGCCCATGGCCGATCCGGAGCAGCCCGTCGAGATCCTGCGCACGCTGCATTCGTTCGACCCGTGCCTCGCGTGTTCGACGCACGTGATGAGCCCGGACGGCCAGGAACTCACCAGCGTCACGGTGCGATGAATCGACCCCAAAACAACGGAGACAAGCACATGCAGATCCAAACCACATCGACCGCTCGCGTTCGAACGTCGGTCGCCAAGGGCCTGGCCGCCGTGGCTGCGCTCGCGGTGGCCTCGTCGGCCCAGGCCCATCCGGGCCACGGCGCCGAAAGCTTCGCGGCCGGCCTCGCCCACCCCTTCGGCGGCCTCGACCACCTGCTTGCCATGGTGGCCGTAGGGATGTGGTCGGTGGTCGCTCTGCCCAAGGCGTGGCGCACCGCCGGCCCGGCGGTTTTCCTTGCGGCGCTGCTGCCCGGCGCCGCATTGGCCGCGGGCGGCATCGGCCTGCCGTGGGTCGAGGCCGGCATCGCGCTCAGCGTCACCGCCCTCGCTGCCTTGATGCTGAACGCCAGGCGCATCGCACCGGTCACCGGCTTCGCCCTCGTCGCGATGGCTGGTGTGCTCCACGGGCAAGCCCATGGCGCCGAGCTGGCCGGGGGCCACTCGTTCATGGCCTACGCGGCCGGCTTCATGGCCGCCTCGACGCTGCTGCACATCGTGGGCCTGTGTGCCGGCGCGTCGCTGCAGCGGCTGCCGGGCTGGGCCTGGCGCGCCGCCTCCGCGCTGATCGGCGGCAGCGGGCTTTTCATGCTCGCGGCGCGCGTCTGAGGCCGGTGCGCACCAACGCAGGAACACGCCATGAACACCACTTCATCCCCCCCGGTCCCGGCGCGCAGCGTCGACGACAGCAGCGTGGCGCACGGCCAGTCGATCAAATCGGTCTATGTGTACGAGGCACCGGTCAGGATCTGGCACTGGATCAATGCGCTCGCGATCACGGTGCTGGCGGTCACCGGCTATTTCATCGGCTCGCCGCTGCCGACCCAGCCCGGCGAGGCCAGCGCGAACTTCCTGATGGGCTACATCCGCTTCGCGCATTTTGCGGCCGGCTACGTGCTCGCGGTCGGCCTGCTCGGGCGCATCTACTGGGCCGTCGTTGGCAACCACCATGCGCGCGAGCTGTTCTGGGTACCGATCTTCCAGCGCATCTACTGGCAGGAGATCTGGGGCATGGCGAAGTGGTATGCATTCGTCAGTGCACGGCCGGGACGCTATGTGGGCCACAACCCGCTGGCGCGCTTCGCGATGTTCTTCGGGTTCCTGCTGCTGTGCATCTTCATGGTCGTCACCGGTTTCGCCCTTTATGCGGAAGGCGCCCAGCGCGGCTCATGGCAAGACCGGCTGTTCGGCTGGGTCATCCCGCTGTTCGGGCAGTCGCAGGACGTGCACACCTGGCACCACCTCGGCATGTGGGGGCTGATCGTCTTCGTGATCGTGCATGTGTATGCCGCCATCCGTGAAGACATCATGGGCCGCTCCAGCGTGGTCAGCACCATGATCTCCGGCCACCGCACGTTCAAGGACTGAGAACATGCCGCCGGATGAATCAATCTGCGTGCTCGGCATCGGCAACGTGCTGTGGGCCGACGAGGGCTTTGGCGTGCGCTGCGTCGAAGCACTGCAGCGGCGCTACGAGTTCGCGCCGCATGTGGGGCTGATCGATGGCGGCACGCAGGGGCTTTACCTGATCCAGCATGTGCAGCAGGCCACCCGGCTGCTGATCTTCGACGCGATCGACTACGGCCTGCCTGCCGGCACGCTCAAGCTGATCGAGGACGACGAGGTGCCGCGCTTCATGGGAGCCAAGAAGATGAGCCTGCACCAGACCGGCTTCCAGGAGGTCCTCATGCTGGCGCAGCTCACCGAGCGCTATCCGCAGCGCGTGCTGCTCGTCGGTTGCCAGCCGGAAGAACTCGACGACTACGGCGGCAGCCTGCGCCCGGCCGTGAAGCTTGCGATGGAGGACGCGCTCGCGCTTGGCATCGACGCACTGCGCCGCTGGGGCGCCATGCCGCGTCCGCGCAGGCACCCGCTGCCGGGGCCCGACGCCGTGACCTTCCAACAGCTCGATCTCGATCGCTACGAGGCCGGACGGCCCGCCGAGGACGCAGCCTGCCGGCATGGCGACGAACGCTTCCTGCCGGCGCCTGCCCGGCAGCCGGCCTGAGCCAATCATGTGCATCGGCATTCCCATGCAGATCCTCTCCATCGAGCCGGGTCATGCCATCTGCACCGGGCGGGGCGAGCAGCGCCGCGTCCGGACCTTGCTGGTGGCCGAGCCCGCCGTTGGCGACTGGGTGCTGGTCTTCCTCGACAGCGTCCGCGAGCGCATCGATGCGCGGCGCGCTGCCGAGATCGACGCCACGCTCGACCTGCTCGCGGCGGCGCAGGCCGGCGCCCCAGGAGGCACCGCGGCTGCGTTCGCGCTTCCCTCCGCCGCGAGCACGCAGGAACTTCTCGCGCTGTGCGGCCAGCCGCCGTTGCGCCTTGCCGACGAAACCACCGAAAGCCCTTCATGACACTCGAAACCACCGGCACCGAGACGCTCGTGCGCCTCCCGGTCCAGCAGCCCGAAACGCGCCGCGAGGGCTCCGCGCTCATCGCGCGCCTGGTCGATGACTTCGGCGCGACCTGGGTCGACGACCAGAGCATCGACGCCTGGTCCGCGCAAGGCGGCGACCGCGTGGTGCTGTTCGCGGGCGATCCGGTGCGCTTTCCCGAAGGCCAGGACGTGGCCGCCGTGCTGCCCGAACTGATGCGCAGCTTTCCGGGCCGCTTTGCGGTAGCCGTGGTGCCGCGCGACCTGGAGGACAAGGTCGCGCGCCGCTTCGGTTCGCAGCGCTGGCCCACGCTGCTGTTCCTGCGCGACGGCGGCTACGTCGGCACCGTGCCGGGCATGCACGACTGGGACGTGTTCCTGCAGCGGGTCGAAGCCGCCCTGGCGAGCCCGGTGGGCCGCGCGCCGACCATCGGCATTCCGGTGGTGAGCGCCACGGGCGCGGCCGGCGCCTGCCACTGAGGACCGCATGATGAAAGACTTCCCCATTCCCGTGCGCACCATCGGCCCCGGCTCGCAGCCCGAGGAAGAGGAGCTTGCCTACATGGCCATGCCGCAGGGCATGGAAACCTTCCGCGCGCCCGCGCTGCCGGAGCCCGAGGAGCTCGCGGCCCACCATCTGGCACGCGCGGCGCTGCGCGATGCGCTCGCGCAGCTGGTGATCGTCTGCCGTGAAGGCGGCAACCGCCGCATCGCGCTGGACGGTCTCGCGCCGGGCGATCTCGCCCTCATCAACCAGGTGCTCGGCGAAGGCGAAGTCAGCGCCCTGGTGCGGCACGAGGGCACGCCGCCGCGCGAGCTGCGGGTGCAGGAGTCCGTCTTCGCGGGCGTCTGGCGCGTCATCGGGTCGCTCGACGGCGTCGTCGCGAGCGACAGCATCGAACTTGGCGCCATCCCCGATGCACTGAAGGCCGTCGCGCGCGAGGACGTCGCGCCCGAGGTGCCGAGGTGGTCTGGCCCGCTGCCGCCCAACGTGCAGAACGCGCCCGCCCTGCTGGCCGAGATCGAGGACCATTGGCGCGCCTGGGTGCCGGGCTGCCCGGCGCAGGTCATCAACCTCACGCTGCTGCCGATGTCGGTGGAGGACATCGGCTTTCTCGACCACCACCTGGGCACCGGCCGCGTGCTCATCCTGTCGCGCGGCTATGGCAACTGCCGCATCTCGAACACCCGCATGCCGAACTGCTGGCGGGTCGTCTACTACAACTCGCAGGACGTGGTGATCCTGAACACGGTCGAGGTGGGCGACCTGCCGGAAGTCGCGCAGGCCGCGCGCGAAGACCTGGAGGATTCCCATGAGCGGCTGGCCGAGGTGCTCCAGTGGATCGAGAGCACGTGACCATCGCCGGCCCCGTGCGCTTCGAGGGCAGCTATCTTGGCGACCGCGCGAAGCTGGGTGCTTCGGCGCGGCTCGAATGCAAGATCTGCTGGTGGGTGTACGACCCGGCAGAGGGCGACGAGACCTGGCAGATCGCCCCCGGGACGGCTTTCACCGCGCTGCCGGCCTACTGGCGCTGCCCCCAATGCGACGGCGATGCCGACCAGTTCATGGTGCTCGACAACGTGGGCGGCCCATGACCCACACCCAAGCCCCCGGACACGACGAACTGACGCTGCGCACGCGCGCTTTCGAAGCATTGTTCGATGGCATCGCGCACGCCCGCATGGCCGGCCTGCCCTTCATGAACAATGCACTGCGCGTGGAGGCTGTCGACTTCAGGCTCGAACCCTCGCGCGGGCCCGATCCGGTGCAGGGCACTCCGGAATCCGCCCATGCGGCCGGCGTGCTGGTGACGCCCTGGTTCATGAACCTCGTGCGGTTCCCGCTCGTGCGCCGCGACATGCCGGCACGGGTCGGCACGATGCGCGTGCGCAAGGTCGGACACGAGCAATTCACCTTCACCGGCGCGCACGAAGACAGCTTCGGGTCGTTCGAGGCCTGCTCGCTGTTCTCGCCCGTGTTCGAGTTCGGCACGCAGGGCGATGCGATCGCCACCGCCTCGGCGCTGCTGGCGCAGCTGCGCCAGCCCGTCGTCGCCAGCGGGGAGCCCGTGGCCGCAGCGCCGGCGCGGCGCAGCTTCCTGCTCGGCCGCGGCGCCACGCAGAGGCAGGCCCCGTGACCACGCTCCAGACCCTTGCCGGCACGCTGCGGGTGCGGCCGGGCCTGCGCCGCCCGCACAACCTGGCGAGCGACCGCCGTGCGCTCGCCGGCCTGCTGCTGGCGGGCCGGTCCGCGGCCGAAGCGCCGCACCTGCTGGCCAACTTGTTCACCTTGTGCGGCCACGCCCATTTCCTGTGCGCCACGTTGGCGCTGGCAGCGGCCCAAGGACAGGAAGCCTTCGGATCGGCCGCGCAGCGGCGCGCACTGCGCCGGGAGACCGCGCGCGACCACGCGCTGCGCATCGGCCTGGACTGGCCGGTCGAGTTGCACGTGCCCGGGGCCATGCCCGCATGGGCCGACAGCAGCCGCACCTCGTTGCTGGGATGTCCGTGGCTGGCCGATGGCGCGCGATCGAAGGGTGACGCGGAAGGCATTGCCTGGCTCGCGGATCTGCTGGGCGCTTCGCCCGCCGACTGGCTGGCGCTGTGGGAACGCGAGCCCGCGGAATGGCTCGCGCAATGGAGCGAGCGCGGGCGCGGTTGGCTCCCTGCGCTGCTGCACGCCTCTGCGGCACTCGGGAGTCGCCCCTTGCAGCCAGCGGCACCGCTGCGCCCCCACGGCAGTCCGGCGGACCTGCGCGCGCTCGCCGACGGACTGGGCACCGCCTTCGATGCCGCCGCGCCCACCTGGCGCGGCCGATGCGCCGAGACCGGAACCTGGACCCGCCTGCACGACCTGCGTGCCGATCCGCCGGCGAGCGCATGGGAACGGCTGGGCGCCCGCATCGCCGACCTGGCGCGCCTTTCGCTGCCGGACGCAGCGGAACGCGGCGGCGCCGGGTGGCTCGCCGCGGGCGCGCTGCAGACCGGCATCGGCGAAGGGCTGGCTTGGGTCGAAACGGCGCGCGGGCTGCTGATCCATCGCGCACGGGTCGACGGGCGGCCCGCCGACCCGCGCGTGGCCGGCTACGACGTCGTGGCGCCGACCGACTGGAACTTTCATCCCCTCGGCGCCGTGGCGCATGCGCTCGAGCGCATGCCGGCCGAGGGCCGCGAAGCGGGGCCATTGCTGCGCATCCTGATGGCCGCGTACGATCCGTGCGTGCGCTTCGCGGTCGAGTCGCGCACAGCCACCGCGGAGTTGCCCCATGCATGAAGCCAGCCTGGCCGGCGGAATCCTGAAGCTCGTCGAAGACGCGGCACGCCGCGAGGGATTCCATCGCGTGACCGCCCTGCGGCTGGAGGCGGGACAGCTCTCCGGCGTGGAGACGCGCGCCCTGCGCTTCGCGCTCGAGGCCATCGCACCGCGAACCTGCCTGGAGGGCGCGTCGATCGACATCCTCGAGCCCCCCGGCACCGCGTGGTGCATGCCCTGCGGCGCCAGCGTCGAGATCACGCGGCGCGGCGACGCCTGCCCGCGCTGCCGCAGCCATCAGCTTCAGGCCACGGGCGGCACCGAGCTGCGCGTGCTCGAACTGCAAGTCGAAGATTCATAAGGAGACTCCACCATGTGTGTCGTTTGCGGATGCGCCGAGGCCGATCACGATCATCACGATCACGATCACGATCACGATCATGGCCATGATCACGGGCACGTTCATGCGCCCCGGGGCGACCTGCACTTCGGTGCCGGCGCCGCGCGCGTATCGGTGCCGGGCCTGAGCCAGGAGCGCACGATCCGGCTGGAAGCCGACATCCTGGGCGAGAACAATCGTGTCGCCGCGCGCAACCGCAGCCACTTCGCCGCGCACCGCGTGAATGCGCTCAACCTGCTGTCCAGCCCCGGATCGGGCAAGACGACCCTGCTGTGCGCCACCATCGATGCGCTGCGGGCGCGCCACCCCGCCCTGGCCATCTCGGTGATCGAAGGCGATCAGCAGACGAGCTTCGATGCCGAGCGCATCCGCGCCACCGGCGTGCCGGCCATCCAGGTGAACACCGGCAAGGGCTGCCATCTGGACGCCCCGATGATCGAGCAGGCCTTCGCGCAGTTGCACCACCATGCGCACGGACCGTCGCACGCGGACGAGCGCAGCCTGCTGTTCATCGAGAACGTCGGCAATCTCGTCTGTCCGGCCCTCTGGGACCTCGGCGAGGCCGCCAAGGTGGTGCTGCTTTCGGTGACCGAGGGCGAGGACAAGCCGCTCAAGTATCCGGACATGTTCGCGGCCGCCCAGCTGATGGTGCTCACCAAGACCGACCTGCTGCCGCACCTGCGCTTCGATGTCGCCCGCTGCATCGAAGGCGCGCGCCGCGTGAATCCGGCCATCGAGGTCATCCAGTTGTCGGCCACGAGCGGCGAAGGCATGGCCGCCTGGCTCGACTGGCTCGCCGATGCGGATGGCGACACGCGCCACCTCGCGCACTGAGGCCGATGAAACAGCCGCTTCCCGCCGTGCTGGCCAGCGGGGCCTGGCTCAAGAACACCGCATGCCTGCTCGACCATGGGCAGGTGCGCTGGTCTGCATTGCATGGGGACCTGCAGGACCCCGCGGCCTGCCGCCAGCTGGAGGCTTCGCTGCGCGCACTCGCAGGCGGGGCGCGGGCGCCGGTGGCGGCCGTGGCGCATGACCTGCATCCCGACTTCTACAGCACGCGCATCGCCATTGCCCTGGCGGAGGAATGGGGCGTGCCGGCCATCGCGGTGCAGCACCACCATGCGCACATCGCGGCGGTGATGGCCGAACACGGCCTGGATGAACCCGTGATCGGCCTGGCGCTCGACGGTGTCGGGCTCGGCACCGACGGCACCGCCTGGGGCGGCGAACTGCTGCGGGTCAGCGGCGACGGCTGGGAGCGCCTGGGAAGCCTGTGGCCGCTGGCGCTGCCCGGCGGCGATGCCGCGGCACGCGAGCCCTGGCGCATGGCCGCGTCGGCCCTGCACGCGCTCGGTGCCGGCGACCGGATTGCCGCGCGCTTTTCGCCGGACGTCGGGTCTGGCCTGGCGGCCGGCGTGCAGCGCATGCTCGCGACCGGATTGAATTGCCCGACCACAAGCAGCGCCGGCCGCTGGTTCGATGCGGCGGCCGGTGCGCTGGGCCTCTGCATTCGGCAGGCCCACGAGGCCGAGGCCGCGGTGGCCCTCGAAGCGGCGGCCGCACGCTGGCTGGCCAGGCACGCCATCGTCGAGACGGCGATCTGGCCCGACACCCACGACCTGCGGCATCTCGATCTTCGCCCGCTGCTCGCGCAGCTGTTCGCCTGGCCCGAGCCGCAGCGCAACGGCGACGAGGCCGCCGCCTGGTTCCACATCCTGCTGGCCCAAGGCCTGGCGGGCTGGGCCGCCGCCGCGGCGCGCCAGACCGGCTGCCGCATCGTCTGCCTCGGCGGCGGCTGCTTTTTCAACGCGATCCTGCGCAGCCGCGTGACGCAGGCGCTCCAGGCGCATGGCCTTCGCGCCGTGTCGGCCGAGGCCATCGGTTGCGGCGACGCGGCCCTGGCGCTGGGCCAGGCCTGGGTCGCCGCCCATGGCCTGCGCAACGCACCCTCCCCCATTTCACGAGAAGCCATGCCATGTGCCTAGCCATTCCCACCCAACTGATCGAACTGCGCCCTGGTGCGCTGGGGCTGGTCGAACTCGGCGGCATCCGCAAGGAAATCTCGGTCGCACTGGTGCCTGACGCCGTGGTCGGCGACTATGTGATCGTGCACGTCGGCCACGCCATCGGGCGGATCGACCCCGAGGAGGCCCAGCGCACGCTGGCCATGTTCGGCACGCTGGCGCAGCTCGCCGCAACCCATGAGGCGGCCCTGCCATGAAGTACATCGACGAATTCCGCGACGGAGCCATCGCGAAGAAGATCCAGGCCCGTCTGCACGCGGAGGCGCAGCCCGGCCGGCTGTACAGCTTCATGGAGTTCTGCGGCGGCCACACGCACGCGATCTCGCGCTATGGCATCGGCGAGCTGCTGCCGCACAACGTGCGCATGATCCATGGTCCGGGATGCCCGGTGTGCGTGCTGCCGATCGGGCGCATCGACCTGGCGATCCAGCTCGCGCTCGAGCGCGGGGCCATCGTCTGCACCTACGGCGACACGATGCGCGTTCCGGCCTCCGGCGGGCTCTCGCTGGTGCGCGCGAAGGCCCGCGGCGGCGACATCCGCATGGTGTATTCCGGCGCCGATGCGCTCGAGATCGCGCGCCGCGAGCCCGGCCGCGAAGTGGTGTTCTTCGCCATCGGCTTCGAGACCACCACGCCGCCGACGGCGCTGACGATCCGCACCGCACAGCAGGAAGGATTGAAGAACTTCAGCGTGCTGTGCTGCCATGTGCTGACCCCTTCCGCGATCACGCACATTCTCGAATCGCCTGAGGTCCGCGAGTTCGGCACCGTGCCGATCGACGGCTTTGTCGGGCCGGCCCACGTCAGCATCGTGATCGGCTCGGCGCCTTACGAACATTTCGCCGAGGAATATCGCAAGCCGGTCGTGATTGCCGGCTTCGAGCCGCTCGACGTGATGCAGGCCGTGCTGATGTTGGTGCGCCAGGTCAACGAAGGCCGCGCAGAGGTCGAGAACGAATTCACCCGCGCGGTGAACCGCGACGGCAACCTGCATGCGCAGGCGCTGGTCTCGCAGGTGTTCGAACTGCGCAGCAGCTTCGAGTGGCGCGGCCTGGGCGAAGTGCCGTACAGCGCGCTGAAGATTCGCTCGGCGTTCGCGGAATTCGACGCCGAGCGCCGCTTCGGCCTGGGCTACCAGCCGGTGCCGGACAACAAGGCCTGCGAGTGCGGCGCGATCCTGCGCGGGGTCAAGAAGCCTACCGACTGCAAGATCTTCGGTACGGTCTGCACGCCGGAGAACCCGGTCGGCTCCTGCATGGTGTCGTCGGAGGGCGCATGCGCCGCGCACTACTCGTACGGGCGCTTCAAGGACATTGCGGTCAGGGTCGAGGTGGCCGCATGAAGAAGGACTACATCCGCCCGCTCGACATCCGCCACGGACGCGTCGACATGGGCCATGGGGCCGGCGGGCGGGCGGCGGCGCAGCTGATCGAGGAGCTGTTCCTTGCCGCGTTCGACAACGAGTACCTTCGCCAGGGCGACGACGGCGCGGCGCTGGCGATCCCGGTGGGTGCCAGGCTCGTGATGGCCACCGACGGCCACGTCGTCTCGCCCCTGTTCTTTGCCGGTGGCGACGTCGGCTCGCTCTCGGTGCACGGCACGATCAACGACGTTGCGATGTGCGGCGCGGTGCCGCTCTACCTTGCGGCGAGCTTCATCCTCGAGGAAGGCTTTCCGCTCGCCGACCTGAAACGCATCGTCGACTCGATGGCCGCGGCCTCGCGCGCGGCCGGCGTGCCGGTGGTCACCGGCGACACGAAGGTCGTCGAGAAGGGCAAGGGCGACGGCGTGTTCATCAGCACCACCGGCGTCGGCGTCGTCGCCGCCGGGGTCCACATTTCGGGCGCCAACGCGCGCCCGGGCGACGCGGTGCTGCTCTCGGGCACGATCGGCGAGCATGGCGTGGCGGTGCTGTCGAAACGGGAATCGCTGGATTTCGAAACCACCGTCGCCTCCGACAGTGTGGCGCTGCATGGGCTGGTGGCAGCGATGCTCGCGGCCTCGGACGGTGTGCGTGTGCTGCGCGATCCGACGCGCGGCGGCCTCGCGACCACGCTGAACGAGATCGCGCGCCAGTCGAACGTGGGCATGCTGCTCGAGGAGGCGGCCATTCCGGTGCTGCCGCAGGTCGAGGCGGCGTGCGAGCTGCTCGGCCTCGATCCGCTCTATGTCGCCAACGAAGGCAAGCTGGTCGCGATCTGCGCGCCCGACGCCGCGGAAGCGGTATTGGCGGCCATGCGCGCGCATCCGCTCGGCGCGAATGCCGTGCGCATCGGCAGCGTCACCGAGGACCCCCACCGCTTCGTGCAGATGGAGACCAGCTTCGGCGGCCGGCGCGTCGTCGATTGGCTGAGCGGCGAGCAGTTGCCGCGCATCTGCTGAAAGGCCGCCTTGGCGCGGACCGAGATGGACGACCAGGCCTCCAAACGCATCTTCGCCAAGACAGAAGCCGGCCGTGCGGCACTGGCCGAACGTTCTTCGGCCGGGCGGGCGCGAACGGCGCTGATCCTCGTCAACGGCCAGGACAGCGTGCAGGCGCTGCGCGCGACGCTCGGGCCGGACGCCGACGTCCTGATCCAGGAGCTGCACCGGCGCGGCCTGGTCGCGCTCCGGCGGCCGGCGATCCAGGCCCCGGCGCCCCGGCCGGTACAGGCGCCGCCCGTCCCGCCGTTGGACGAGTCCGATCGGCTCGAGCCACTGAAGCGCGAGGCGATCGCCCGGCTGGGGCCGCACTTCGGACCCGATGCGCCGATCATCGCGGCAGCCCTCGTGGCCGCCACCCAAACTGCGGCCTACAACGCCGCGCTCGGCACGATCGAGGCGCGGCTGGCGCTGTACCTGGGCAAGGCCGGCGCCGCGCAGGTGCTGGCCGGACTGCGGGGCTGAGATGACGCCCGCCCCGCTGCGCATCCTGCTGCTGTGTCACAGCTTCAACAGTCTGAGCCAGCGCCTGTTCTGCGAGCTGCGCGCGCGGGGCCACGAGGTCTCGGTCGAGCTCGACATCGCCGACCGCGTCACCGAAGAGGCGGTCGAGCTGTTCCGCCCCGCCCTGGTGATCGCACCGTTCCTGAAGCGGCTGATCCAGCCTTCTGTGTGGCAGCGTCAGCCGTGCCTCATCGTGCACCCCGGGCCGGTCGGTGACCGCGGCCCTGCGGCGCTCGACTGGGCCGTGCGCGAAAGCGAGCCCGCCTGGGGCGTGACCGTGCTGCAGGCCAACGAGGCCTTCGATGCGGGCCCGGTGTGGGCGCACGCCGGCTTCGCGATGCGGGCGGCCGCCAAAGGCAGCCTGTACCGGCGGGAAGTGACGGAGGCGGCCGTCGATGCGGTGCTGCGTGCCGTGGCGAACTTCGAGGCCGGCGGCCCCGACGGCGAGAGCCCGGCCCGGCCCGCGGCTTCCACCTGGCGCGGCCCGCTGCCCCAAGCCGAGCGCTGCATCGACTGGTCGAAGGACAAGACGGCCACCGTGCTCGCGAAGATCCGCAGCGCCGACGGCCATCCCGGCGTGCAGGACGAGCTCTTCGGCCAGCCATGCCGCGTGTTCGACGCGCACGCCGCCACGCCGGATGCACCCGACGCCTCGCCACCCGGCGCGCTGATCGGCCGCCGCGACGGGGCCGTGCTGCGCCGCACGGTCGACGGCGCGGTCTGGATCGGCCACGCCAGCCTTGCCGGCCCCTGCGGCGGCAAGGCCTTCAAGCTGCCATGCGATCTTGCCTTCGGCGCGGCCTTCGAGGCGCTCCCCGCGATGAACGTGCCGCTGGAGCGCGCGAGCGGCGAGTGGGGGGAGATCCGCTACCAGGAGTTCGGCGCCCCGGGCGCCCGCGTCGGCTGCCTGTCGTTCGAGTTCTACAACGGCGCGATGTCGACGGCGCAATGCCGACGCCTTCTGGCCGCGTGGCGCGAGGCCACGGCCCGCGACACGCGCGTGCTGCTCATCGCCGGCGGCGCCGACTTCTTCAGCAACGGCATCCACCTGAACTGCATCGAGGCGGCCTCGTACCGCGAGGACGACAGCGCCGCCGACGAGTCGATGCGCAACATCGAGGCGATGGACGACCTGGCCGAGGCGGTCATCCACACCACCGACCGGCTGACCATCGCACTGCTGCGCGGCAATGCCGGCGCCGGCGGGGCCTTTCTCGCGCTTGCCGCCGACGAGGTCTGGGCGCACCGCGGCGTGGTGCTGAACCCTCACTACAAGAACATGGGGAACCTGTACGGCTCGGAGTACTGGACCTACCTCCTGCCGCGCCGCCTCGGCGACGAGGGTGCGGCCGCGCTGATGGCGGGGCGCCTTCCGCTGGGCGCGCCGCAGGCCCTGTCGATCGGACTCATCGACCGGTGCATGGATGTGGCGGCAACGGCGTTCGAGGCGCTGGCAATCACCCATGCGACGGCGCTGGCCGCGGCGCACAATATCGAGCAAAGGATCGCCGCAAAGACGCGGCGGCGCAGCGCCGACGAGACCGCGCGCCCTCTCGCCGACTACCGCCTTCATGAGCTTTCACGCATGCATCGCAATTTCTACGGCTTCGACCCGAGCTTTCATGTCGCGCGGTATCACTTCGTCCACAAGCTGCCCATGGCATGGACGCCTCGTCACCTGGCCCGGCACCGCGACGGCATGAACGCCGCGAGCGCCCGATGATGCCGGCCGCGCCGGTACCGACTGTCCTCGTCGTCGACGACGAGGTGCGCTCGCAGGACGCGATCCGCCGCACGCTCGACGAGGAGTTCGCCGTGCTGACGGCCAGCGATGCGGACGAGGCCCGCCGCCAGCTCGAGCGCCAACCGGTCAGCGTGATCCTGTGCGACCAGCGCATGCCCGGCGAGACCGGCGTCACCTTCCTGAAGGAGGTGCGCGAGCGCTGGCCCGACACGGTGCGCATCGTGATCTCGGGCTACACCGACTCCGAGGACATCATCGCGGGCATCAACGACGCCGGCATCTACCAGTACCTGCTCAAGCCGTGGGTCCCCGACCACCTGCTGCGCACGGTGCGCGATGCGGCCGAAGCCCAGATGCTCCAGCGCGACATGAACCGGCTCGACCTCGAGCTGCGCACCAGCACGCCGGTGCTGCGGCGCCGAGCCGCCAACAAGCTGGAGCGGGCGCGCACTGCCTTCGATTTCGATCGCATCGAGCGCGCCGACGGCAGCCCGCTCGACGCGGTGTGCGAGCTGGCGGCGCGCGTCGCGCGCTACGACCTCAGCCTGCTGGTACTCGGAGAGTCGGGCTCCGGCAAGGAGCTTCTGGCACGCGCGGTGCATTACGCGAGCCCCCGCGCCAGCGGGCCCTTCGTGGTCGAGAACTGCGCCGCCATTCCCGACACGCTGCTCGAGTCGGAGCTTTTCGGCCACAAGCGCGGCGCGTTCACCGGTGCGTTCGAAGACCATGTCGGATTGTTCCAGCGCGCCAATGGCGGCACCGTCTTCCTCGACGAGATCGGCGAAACCTCGGCCGCGTTCCAGCTGCGCCTGCTGCGGGTGCTCCAGGAGGGCGAGGTGCGGCCCGTCGGCTCGCCGCGCACCGTGCCGGTCGATGTGCGCGTCATCGCGGCCACGCATCGCAACCTCGAGCAGCGGGTGCATGAGGGACATTTCCGCGAGGATCTGTTCTACCGCATCGCCTGCGTGACGCTCACGGTGCCGCCGCTGCGCGAGCGCGGCGGAGACATCGGGCCGATCGCGCGCCGGCTCGTGAACGAGGTGGGCGAGGCGCTCGGGCGGCCCGGCGCGGCGCTCTCGGACGAGGCGATGGCCTGCCTCATGACCTACCCCTGGCCCGGCAACATACGCGAGCTGCGCAACGAGATCTCGCGCGCGGTGGCGCTGAGCGCCGACGACCTGATCGACGGCACCGCCTTCTCCACGCGGGTCCTGCAGGGCCAGGCGGGACGCACCGCCACCGCGCAATCGCCGTCCCTGCCGGCCAGCGGCACGCTGGCCGAGCGGCTCGATGCGATCGAGGCCATGCTGCTGCGCGAGACGCTGCTGCGCAACCGATGGAACAAGACCCGCGTGGCCAAGGAGCTGGGGCTGTCCCGGGTCGGCCTGCGCGGCAAGATGGCCCGCTTCGGGCTGGAGGGCTGAACCGATGGACATCACGACGCCGAACTTCAACGTCCTGTGGCTGCAGTCGGGCGGCTGCGGCGGCTGCAGCATGTCGCTTCTTTGCGCCGACACGGCGGACTTCCACGGCCAGCTGCGCGACGCCGGCATCAACCTGCTGTGGCATCCGTCGCTGTCGCTCGAAAGCGGCTGCGAGCTCATCGAACTGCTCGAGCGCGCCGCCGATGGCCGCCTGCGCGTCGATGCGCTGTGCATCGAAGGCTCGCTGCTGCGCGGGCCGAACAACACCGGCCGCTTCCATGTCCTGGCCGGCACAGGCATCCCGATGATCGACTGGGTCCGCCGGCTGGCCGCGACGGCGCGGCAGGTCGTGGCGATCGGCAGCTGCGCGGCGTGGGGCGGCATCACCGCGGGAGGGAGCAACCCGACCGATGCCTGCGGCCTCCAGTACGAGGACGACCGCCCGGGCGGCCTGCTCGGCGCGGAATTCCGCTGCGGCAGCGGCCTGCCGGTCATCAACGTGGCGGGCTGCCCAACGCATCCCGGGTGGGTGATTGACAGCCTCATGGCGCTGGCGGCCGGCCAGTTCTCCGCCGCCGACCTGGACCCGTTGAACCGGCCGCGGTTCTATGCCGACCAGCTGGTGCACCACGGCTGCACCCGCAACGAGTATTACGAGTTCAAGGCCAGCGCCGAGAAGCCCTCGGACCTGGGCTGCATGATGGAGCACATGGGCTGCAAGGGCACGCAGGTGCATGCCGACTGCAACACGCGGCTGTGGAACGGAGAAGGCTCCTGCACCCGCGGCGGCTACGCCTGCATCGCCTGCACCGAGCCGGGCTTCCAGGAGCCGGGGCACCCGTTCCACGAGACGCCCAAGATCGCCGGCATTCCCATCGGCCTGCCGACCGACATGCCCAAGGCCTGGTTCGTCGCGCTGGCGTCGCTGTCGAAGTCGGCCACGCCCAAGCGCGTGAAAGCCAACGCCACGGCGGACCACCTCCAGGTGGCGCCTGCGGTGCGCAAGACCCGCCTGCGCTAGCCTGCCGCCATGACACGCCTGCTGGTCGGTCCTTTCAACCGCGTCGAGGGAGACCTGGAGGTCACGCTCGACATCGAGCATGGACGCGTGTCGTCCGCCCGCGTGAACTCGCCGATGTACCGCGGCTTCGAGCAGATCCTGCAGGGCAAGCGGCCGCACGACGCGCTGGTCTACGTGCCGCGCATCTGCGGCATCTGCTCGGTGTCGCAGTCGGTCGCCTCGGCCCGCGCGCTCGCCGACATGGGCGGCCTGTGCATGCCGCCCAACGGGCAGCATGTGACCAACGTGATCCTGGCCACCGAGAACATGGCCGACCACCTGACGCATTTCTATCTGTTCTTCATGCCCGACTTCACCCGGGCCGTGTACGCCGGACGGCCCTGGCACGCCGAAGCCCTGCGCCGCTTCGACCCGACGACCGGCGAGCAGGCGCGCCAGGCCATCGCGGCGCGGCAGCGCTGGTTCACGATGCTCGGCCTCCTGGCCGGCAAGTGGCCGCACACGCAGAGCATCGAACCTGGCGGTTCGACGCGGGCTGTCGATGGCGCCGAGCGCACGCGGCTGCTGGCACGCATGCGCGAGTTCCGGCGCTTTCTGGAGCAGCAGCTGTTTGCCGCGCCGCTGGAGCAGGTGCTCTCGCTCGCAAGCGCCGACGAGCTGTGGGACTGGGATGCCAGCGCGCCTCTTCGAGGGGATTTCAGGATGTTCCTGGCCATTGCACGCGACGCGGGCCTGATGGACCTGGGCAACGGGCCGGGCCGGTACCTGAGCTATGGCGCCTACCCGCAGCCCGGCGCCGAGTTCGTGTTCCCGCGCGGCGTCTGGCGCGCCGACGGCGACAGCCTCGGCCCCCTCGACGAGCGCGGCATCCTCGAAGACGCGACACACGCATGGCTTGCGGACGACGGCGGTCCGCGGCATCCACGCGAAGGCCTGACGGTGCCCGCCGGCGACAAGCCGGGCGCTTACACCTGGAACAAGGCGCCCCGCCTTGCCGGAGAGGTGGTCGAAACCGGTGCCATCGCGCGGCAGCTCGCCGCTGGCCATCCGCTCGTGCGCAACATGGTGGGGCGCCATGGCGGCACCGTCTTCACGCGCGTGCTGGCACGCCTGCTGGAGCTTGCGCAGGTGGTGCCGCTGATGGAGCAATGGATGCTCGCACTGGAGCCCGGCGAGCCGTACTGCGCCAGTGGCGCGTTGCCCGACGAGGGCACCGGCGTCGGCCTGAGCGAAGCGGCACGCGGCAGCCTGGGGCACTGGATCTCGGTGCGGCGCGGCCAGATCGAGAACTACCAGATCGTTGCGCCGACCACCTGGAACTTCTCTCCGCGAGACGCGGCCGGCACGCCGGGCGCCCTCGAAAGCGCGCTCGAGGGCGCGCCGGTGCACGAGGGCGAGACGACGCCCGTCTCGGTGCAGCACATCGTGCGTTCCTTCGATCCGTGCATGGTCTGCACCGTCCACTGATGCCGCCGCGCCGCACCGAACGCCCGAGGGCAGCGCCGCATGGCGTGGATGACGCCACCTGGCTGGACGTGATCCAGAAGATGGACGAGGTCTATTCGCAGCTGGTTCAGGACGAGGTCGAGCTCGAGAAGAAGAACGAGGAACTCGAGCAATCGCAGCAGTTCATCTTCAGCATCCTGTCCGCCATGTCGGACGTGCTGCTGGTCTGCACCGAAAAGGGCGAGATCGAGGAGACGAACGCGGCCTTGTGCGAACTGGTCGGCCGCAGCGACGCCGACCTGCGCGGCACCTCCCTCCTCGCCCTGCTGGCGGACGCCGGCAGCATCGCGCGGGCGCATGCGGTGCTCATGAACGCCAGCCCCACCCGGCGCGGCGAGACGATCGAGCTGAACCTGTTCGCCGCCGACGGAAGCAGCGTGCCGGTCGACGCCAACTGCACCCCGCGCGCCACGCCTTCGGGCCGCCGTGTCGGCACGGTGTTCGTCGCGCGGCCGACGGCCGAACTGCGCCGCGCCTACCAGGAGCTGCGCTCGGCGCACGAGGCGCTCAAGCAGACCCAGCAGCAGCTACTGCATTCGGAAAAGATGGCGTCGCTGGGCCGGCTGGTGGCGGGCGTGGCGCACGAACTCAACAACCCGATCAGCTTCGTGCTCGGCAACGTGCATGCGCTGAGTCGCTACAGCGACAAGCTGCGCACCTACATGGCGGCCGTTCACGAGGACAAGGACCCGCAGGCCCTGCTCGAACTGCGCACCCGGCTTCGCATCGAGCATCTTCTGGATGACCTGCCGTCGCTCATCGAGGGCACGCTGGAGGGCGCGCAGCGCACCGCGGCCATCGTGAACGGCTTGAAGAGGTTCTCGGCCATGGATCCGGAAGAACGGAAACGCGTGGACCTCAACGACGTGGCCGAACGTGCCATTCTCTGGGTGTCCAAAGGCACGTCGCAGCCGCTGAAGGTCGATTGGCAGCCGGCTTCGCCATGCCTCGTCGAAGGCAGCCTCGGACAATTGCAGCAGGTCGTGATGAACCTGATCCAGAACGCCGTGGATGCGGCCAGCACGGCCCAGCCTGCGCGCGCGCCGCATCTGTGGATCCATGCCCGCGCCGGCGCCACGCGCAACCGGCTGTCCGTGCGCGACAACGGGCCCGGCATCGCACCCGAGCTGCTCTCCCGGATCTTCGATCCGTTCTTCACCACCAAGCCGGTCGGCAAGGGCACCGGGCTCGGCCTCTCGATCAGCTACGGGATCATCGAGCAGCATGGCGGAACCCTGCGCGTCCGCAATCACCCCGAAGGCGGCGCGGAGTTCACGGTCGAGCTGCCTGCAGTGAACGGAGCGAGCTGAAGCCGCCGCTCGCTGGAATCAGTGGATCTCGCCCAGTGCCCGGCGCACCAATTCGTCCGCCGCATCCGGCCTGAGTAGGCCGCTCGCCCTTGGGCTGGTTGATCTGACAACAACAATACCTTGCCGTACCTCCACAGAGTCCACGGCAAGAAATCTGAACTCCGACTGGCAAGCAGCGAAGGTGGGTCTGTCTCGCGGCCACTTCTTCGCCTTATTTTCGCGAGCAGCTCAACACGACGCCGCAGGTTTTCTGAAGTGGCGTGCGGGTCGAAGAAGCCATGCGACGTGTGGCCGAAGGCAGCGCATTGACAGATGTCGCGCTGGACCTCGGCTTCTCCGCCCCGGAAAACTTCTCGCGCTTCTTCAAAGAGCACATCGGCGTCTCGCCGTCGATCTTCAAGCGAGCCGCACGCGAACCTTCGCCGGTGACAGTAACCGGAATTCCGCGGGAGCAGAGCAGCTAACTGTGCGCTGATGCTGGCAGCCTCTACGGCTCCAGGCGAGCACCGGAGCCGCAGCCTGACAGGCCGTTCCTGCGGTACTCCCACGCGCAATACCGGGCTGCGCGAAGTTACTCGACCTTGCCGATCCGCTGGACCACCTTCGCCATCGACTCAGCGTCCTTCGCAACGAATTTCTCGAAATCGGGCGCATCGAGATACTGGACGTAGGTTCCGGCGGATTGCAACGACTGGACCGCGCGCGCGTCGCTCGCAGCGAACTTCGCGGCTTCGCGCAATTTGTTGATGATGGCATCTGGCGTCGATGCAGGGACGAATACGCCAGTCCATTGCGAATAGGTGACGGGCACGCCCAGCTCCTTCAGGCTCGGCACGTCGGGAAGCGTTGGAATGCGGCCATCGCCCCATTGCGCGAGTGCACGCAACTTGCCTGCCTGGATCTGCCCCGCAACGGTCGATGGTCCCGTCGCGACGGCATCCACCTGGCCGCCGAGAAGTGCCACCACCGCCGGGCCTGCGCCGGTATAGGGAATGTGCAGCATGGACGTTTTCGTGGCAGCTTTCAGCTGCTCGAGCGGCACATGCATCGTTCCATAGTTCCCGGAGGAGCCGAAGGTATAGCCACCCGGCTTCTGCCGCAGCGCTGCCGTGAACTGCTTGAAGTCCTTCCAGGGACTGTCGGCCTGGACGACGAGGACAACGGGATCCGCGGTGAAGCGTGCAACGGGCTTCAGCTGTTTGAGCTCGAACATGGGCTTGCGCTGAAGAACGGTGTCCGCCTCGGGCAGCACCACGATGGAGGCAAGCGCCATCAGTACCGTGTACCCGTCGGGCTTTGCCTTGGCGACCTGCGACATGCCCACTCCGCCGCCCGCACCGGCCTTGTTCTCGATCACGATGGGCTGTTTCAGGTAGCGCCCCATGGCTTCCGCCACTGGCCGGGCAGCGATGTCGGCCACACCGCCAGGCGGAAAGGGCACGATCATGGTGATCGGCTTCGAGGGATAGGCCTCCTGAGCTGCGGCCGGCGCACCGGCAAGCAGTGCAGCTGCGGCCAGGGCTGCCAAGCCCCAAGGGTTCTTTGAATCGATCATCGAGTTGTCTCCGTTGTTGGTCTATTTGTCGGACGCGCAGGGCTGCGCCGCAGTCACCTGGTGCGAACGCGGTTGTTCAGTTCGCCGAGTCCCGTCACCGCGACGCGAACGAGGTCGCCGTCCTGCAGGAACTTGGGGGGCGTATGGCCGACACCGACACCGACGGGCGTGCCGGTCGCGATGATGTCGCCTGGCAGCAATGTCATTGCCTTCGACAGCGTGGCGATCAAGGTCGGAACGTCGAAGATGAGGTCCGTCAGCACGCCGTTCTGGCGCAGTTCGCCATTCACCCATGTCTGGACCTTGAGCGAAGCGGCGGGCGACTCGTCCGATGTCGCAATCCATGGCCCCACGGGACAAAAGGTGTCGAGCGACTTGCCCAGGAACCATTGCGCGTGGTTCTTCTGCAGGTCACGTGCCGTCACGTCGTTGAGCGCGATGAAACCAAAGACCTTGCCGAGCGCATCGGCCGGGGCGACGTTGCGGCACTCTGCTCCGATCACCACGCCGATTTCGCCTTCGTAGTCGACCGACGAGGTGTGTGCCGGGTCGAAACGGATGTCGTCGGTGGGACCGGCGAGCGAGGTCGTGGCCTTGGTGAAGATCTGCGGAAAGGCCGGGACTGCGGCAGCGCCGCTGGTGGCATTGAATCCGCTCTTGTCGAACTCGGTGGCGTGCTCGATGTAGTTCTTGCCTACCGCGAAGATGTTCCGCACAGGCACGGGAATCGGCGAGAGGAAGGTGACGTCGACGAAGTTGGCCTCGCCATCTTTGAGTGCCTCGAGTTCCGCTGCTGTGATCCGGCGTTCGATCACGGCCTGCACCGGGTTCAGATGATTCGAAAAAACGCCGCCGACGAATGTGACCTTGCTGCCCGCCTCGTCGACCAAGACCATGCGCACCCGACCCTGATGAGAAACACGTCCGATTTTCATATCGCTCCAATTGGTTCCAGAGCCAACCCAATTTGGCCCTATTAGCCCATTGTAGAACCAATTGGATGCGAGAAGACTCTCTCTTGCTCCAGTCAATTTCAAGAAAAAAGTTGCTATTGTGCGAATTCAGAATTGGGTCAAATTGGTTGAATTTGAGCCGACTCGGACAACGCTTTGCTATGATTTCGGGCATTCAAGGAACGACGATGGACCACGCGGCGGTATTGAGGGACGCAATCCTCGGCAAGCTCAAGAGCGGGGAATGGCGCCAAGGCCACAGGATCGCCACCGAGCGCCAACTCAGCGAGTCCTTCGGGATCGGCCGCTCGACGGTTCGGCGCGTCCTGGCGCAGCTCAAGGTCGCAGGTGTCATCACGCAGACCGTTGGAAGCGGAACCTATGTGAGCGAAGCCTTCGATCCTGCGACCCTCGGGGAAGGAGTGCCATCGGGCTTGGCAAGCATCTCGGGATCGGTCAGCCCGGCGGAACTCATGGAGGCCAGACTCGCGATCGAACCAAGCATTGTCGAAATGATCATCCGCAATGCCTCGCAGAACGACTTCGCGAAGATGGCGCAGTGTTGCGACAAGGCGGAGGCTGCCGCCAGCATGGAGGAATTCGAGATCTGGGATGGCCAGCTTCACGCAACGATCGCCCTCGCCGCACACAACTCCCTCGTCACCAACATCTTCCAGTTGATCAATCAGGCACGGGCACAGGACGATTGGGGGGCGCTGAAGCGCCACAGCCTTTCCCCCGAGCGACGCCTGTCCTATCAAATCGAGCACCGGCAAATCGTGGGCGCCCTGACAGACCGAGACCTGGTGCGCGCGACGGCATGTGTCCGGGATCACCTATTGCACGTGCGGAGGAATCTGCTGGGCTCGTAGGTCATCCGAACCGGGCCGGACTTTTCGGCCCGTGTTGGAGCGGCGCTTCGGATCAGTTGATCTCACCAAGTGCGCGGCGCACCAAGTCATCCGCCGAGCCATCGTCTCGCAATCCTAGTGCGCGGGCCGATGCATCGTCGAGGCACGGATAGCGCCCGAACACCGTCTCCACGTCAGGGCGAGGCCGGAATGACACCAAACCGCGACGGGATTCGCCGTAGCGTGCCGAGCACGTATCGATGATGTCCCCGATCGAGAGACGCAGCACGGGCAGCGGCCAAGCCCGCCCCGGGTCGGCCCGCGAGGCATCCATGACTGCCGCATGGACCAGGTTCTCGGCGCAGCGCCGCGCCGACATCCACCACGCCGTGGCCTCGGGGCCTACGGGGCAGGTGAAGGTTTCACCGGCCTTGAGCGCGTGCAGGATGTCGCTCATGAATGCGGAGGAGAGCCCCGCGCTGCTCTTCGCGCGGGCGACGATGCCGGGGAGCCGGACCGATCGGCCGTCCAGAAGACCGCGGCGCGTGAAGTCCGCCAGCAGGATCTCGCACATCTGCTTGTGTGCGCCGTAGGTGAGCGGAGCTCGCAATGGCGTCCTCGGCGTGACAAGGTCCGGCAGGTCGGTGCCGTACACCGCGATGCTGCTGGCATACACGACCGTGGGCCGGGTGCCGCTCGCAGCCAGGACCTCGAACAACGAAAGCGATGCGTCGAGGTTGACCCGTCGGCCGAGCGCGTAGTCGGCCTCGGACGCACCTCCAGGGACTGCCGCGAGGTGAAAGATCACGTCGGGCCGGAACGTTGCGACCTTTGCCATCACGGCAGGCTGCGTGAGATCACCGCGGATGGCAGTCTCCCCTGCCATCTCCGGCAAGGCCTGGTCGGCGAGCGCCAGTGCTCCGATGCGCCGGCCGCCGAGTTCGCCGCGCTCACGCAGCAGGTCGGCGAGGTGGGCCCCGATGAAGCCGCCACCGCCGGTGATAAGGACTCGCATGGTTCCGCTCACGCCTGCGGCGGCGTGGGCGCGCGAACGATGCGCTGGTCGATGGCGCCGAAAACCGGTCCGCCGTCCTGGCGCGCCTCCATGCGGACGCGGTCGCCGAAGCGCATGAATGGCGTCTTCGGTGCACCGTGTTCGATGGCCTCGATGGCACGGCGCTCCGCGATGCAGGCCGAGCCCTTCTGCCCGCCTGCGTTGGAGACCGTGCCGCTGCCGATGATCGTGCCCGCGGACAGGCGGCGCGTCGCGGCCGCATGCGCGATCAGCTCGTCGAAGCCGAAGTTCATCGCACCGCCGTTCGGGTTGCCGAACCACGCGCCGTTGCATTCGACGTGGAGGTCCAGGTGCACGCGCGCATCTCGCCAATGCTCGCCGATCTCGTCCGGGGTCACCGCCACCGGCGCAAAACTGGAGGACGGCTTGGCCTGGAAGAATCCGAAGCCGGTCCTCATCTCGCGCGGGCCGAAGGCACGCAGGCTCACGTCGTTGATCTGCACCAGCAGCGCGATGCACCCCCGTGCCAGTTGCGGCGAAGCGCCGAGCGGCACCTCGCGCACGATCGCGCCGTACTCGCCCTCGAAATCGATGCCATGCGCCTCGTCCGGCAGCGGAACGTCGTCGGTGGGTCCCAGGAAGTCGTCGGAACCGCCCTGGTAGATCAACGGGATCGTCTCCATGTCGGGGATGGGCGCGAGGTTGAACGCCGTCTCCATCAGGCGGCCGTGATTCAGGAAGGCGGAGCCATCGCACCATTGCGGCGCCCTTGGCAGCGGCGCGGCAGCCTGGCGCGGATCGAACACGGATGCGCCCTCCACCTGCCCCGCATTGAGCCGGGCATAGAGTTGCTCAAGTCGCGGCTCGCACTCGCCCCAGCGTTCCAGTGCGTCGAGCAGGGTCGGCGCAATCGCCTGCGCACTCGCCGATTGCCTCAGGTCGCGCGACACGACGACGAGGCGGCCGTCCCTGCCACCCTTCAAGGACGCGAGTTTCATCGCCTCAACCCCGCCCGGCCAGCGCCTGGCCGATGGCGGGATCGTACGTGCCGTCAACCAGGACGAAGAGCATCCGACATGGCTTACCGGAGCGGTTGGCCCACGCATGGTTGGTGCCGCGCTGCACGACGACGCTGCCGGCGCGCAGTGGCACCTCGCCTTGGTCCAGCACCAGCGTGATCTCGCCCTCCATCACGACACCGTAGTCGACGCTCTCCGTGCGGTGCATCAGCGGGTGCGGCGCGCCCCGGTCCGCGGTGGAAGCCGCCATGTCCCCGATCTCGCTGAAACCCGCGCGCAACTGCTCGGCGCTGCGGTTGAACAACTCGTCGCTGTCCGGCGGAATGTCGACGAACCGGAAGCGCGTGCCATGCGACGGTGGCGGCAGCGTCAGCGGCCCGGTGGTCGGGTCGGGGCCGTTGTCGACACGCACCGGCGCGCCCGTGGTCGCCCACACCTCGTGGAAGACGGTGCCCGGGATGGCCTTGAGCTCCGCCACGACCGGCAGCGGTCCATTGCTGGTGATCACGGCATTGCCTTGCGCGTCGTGGCCGGTGACCACGCGATGGATGGATGGAAAGTTCATGATGTTTCTCTCATTCGAATTGGAGCTTGGACTCTTTGGCGATGCCGCGATAGAGCGCGAGGTCGTCGCGTATCGCATCGGCAAAGCGGGCCGAGCTGCCGCCCTCGGGCCGCAGCCCGAGTTCCGCGAACCGCTTCTGCACCGCAGGGTCGGCCAAAGCCGCAGCGGCCGCCTTGTTCAGCTTCTCGAGTACCGGCTGAGGGGTGGTTGCAGGAGCCAGCAAGCCCACCCAGGATTCGAGCACGAAGGACTTGACCCCAGCCTCGGTTGCCGTTGGCGTGCCGGGAAAGCGCGGATCGCGCTGCCTGCTGGTGACCGCCAGGAGCTTGATGTGCCCTGCGTCGACCAGCGGCTTGGCCGACGCATCGAACGCCATGTCCAGCTGGCCACCGGCAACATCGTTCAGCGCCCCTGCCGTGGACCGGTAGGGAATGTGCACGAGAAACGTTCCGGTCAGCGACTTGAAGTACTCGCCGGCAAAATGCGCGCCGCTGCCCATGCCAGCACTGCCGTAGCTGAGCTTCCCGGGATTCTTTTTCGCATACGCGATGAACTCGGCCAGTGTGTTCGCGGGGATGTCCTTCTTCGTGACGATCTGCAGGCCGTAGGTGGCTGTCATGCTGACCGGCGCCAGCGCCTTTGCGGGGTCGAAGGAAATCTTCGGATCGACCACCGGAAGAATGCTGTAGCTCGAATTGGTGAACAGCAGCGTCGTGCCGTCGCCGGGCGACTTGATGACAGCTTCGACCCCCAGCCGGCTGCCTGCGCCGGGCCTGCTGTCGATGATGATGACCTGGCCGAGCTGCCGGCCCATGTGCTCCGCCATGATGCGGGCCACCTGGTCCGTGACGCCGCCCGGCGGAAAGGGCACGACCATCTTGGTCACGTTCGGCTGCGCGTGGGCCGCCCCGGTCGTGGTCATCATGGCGATCGCGGCCAAAAGCAAGGAAAGCCACGCGGGGCGACGCTGTTGCTTCATTTCTGTCTCCTGGTTTTTCTGGAAGGCGTCAACCGAAGGCGGGCGCGAGGCCATCCCAGCAAAGGTACTTGATCTCAAGGAATTCCTCGATGCCGTGGTGCGAGCCCTCGCGGCCGAGGCCGCTCTGCTTTACCCCGCCGAACGGAGCCACCTCGTTCGAGATCAGGCCGCAGTTGATGCCGATCATTCCCGACTCGATCGCAGCGGACGCACGCCAGATGCGGGCCGCGTCGCGGCTGTACAGATAGGCGGCCAAGCCGAACTCGGTGGCATTCGCGAGTTCGAAAGCCTCCTCGTCCTTCTCGAAGCGGAACAGCGGTGCAACAGGTCCGAAGGTTTCCTCGCGAGCCACGGCCATTCCTGACGTCGCTCCCACGATGATCGTGGGCTCATGGAAGCGGCCGCCCAGCGCGTGGCGCTTGCCGCCGTGCAGGACGGTGGCGCCGCCGGCAATCGCGTCGGCGATGTGCTCCTCGACCTTGGCCACGGCCGCGTCATCGATCAGCGGGCCCAGCTGCACGCCCGCTTCCAGGCCGTTTCCCACACGGAGCCTGGCCACGCGCTCCGCGAGCTTGGCAGCGAAGGCGTCGTACACGCCCGCCTGGACCAGCACCCGGTTGGCGCTGATGCAGGCCTGGCCGGTGTTGCGGAACTTCGCGGCGACGACGCCGTCGGCGGCTGCATCGAGATCCGCGTCGTCGAAGACGATGAACGGCGCATTGCCGCCGAGCTCCATGGAGCACTTCTTGACCGTCGCAGCGGCCTGCGCGAGCAGCAGGCGACCGACTTCCGTCGAGCCCGTGAAGGTGATCTTGCGCACGAGCGGATGGCCGGTCAGCGAGTGGCCGATGGCACGCGTGTCATTGCCGGTGACCACATTGAACACACCGGGCGGCACGCCGGCACGCTGCGCCAGTTCGGCGAGCGCCAGCGCCGTGAGCGGCGTCTGGCTGGCGGGCTTCACGACCATGCTGCAGCCGGCGGCCAGCGCCGGGCCGGCCTTGCGCGTGATCATCGCCGCAGGGAAATTCCACGGCGTGATCGCCGCACACACGCCGATCGGCTCCTTCAGCACCAGAAGGCGCTGCGTGTCCTTCGGCGCGGGAATCACATCGCCGCGGATGCGCTTGGCTTCTTCCGAAAACCACTGCACGAAGGAGGCCGCGTAGTCGATCTCCACCTTCGCTTCGGCGAGCGGCTTGCCTTCTTCCAGCGTGATCAGCGTTGCAAGGTCGTCGCGGTGCCGGATCATCAGCTCATACCAGCGGCGCAGCACTTCCGATCGGTGCCGGGCCGTGGTCCTGCGCCAGGACAGGAAGGCCGTGTGGGCCACTTCGATGGCGTGGCCGGTCTCCGCCTCCTTGAAGCGCGGAAGCTCGGCCAGGACGGCGTTGTCGGCCGGATTGCGCAGCGTGTACGTGCCATGCGGTGTGGCGCCGATCCACTCGCCGCCCACGTGAGCGGCCACGCGAAAGAGCGTCGGGTCCTTCAGAAGATGGCGCATGGTGCCGCCCTTCAGCACGGGTGGCGTCCGACCATGTAGGCGCTGTCCGGGTCCTTGGTGACCGGCAGGCCGGATGCCACCAACCCCTGGCGCAGCATCTTCATGTGGCGGTCCGGCACACGCATCGCCGGCGCCCGCAGAGGGCCACCGTTAAAGCCTGCCAGCCAGTCCTGGTACTTCCACATCGTCCGGTTCAACACGCCGGTGCCGCCGGCGTAGCTCTGTGCGGCGGCGCCGTTGGCGCTGCGCGCCGGGTTGACCTTCCAATACAGCTCCATCGCGGACTCCCACTCGCCGCTTCTCGCCAGATCGAAGGCGCGCGGGTAGTAGGTGCTCATCCATTGCGTGTTGCTGGTGCCGGAGAACTGCAGCTTCATCACGCTCATGAGCGGGATGGCATCGCCCTCGATGGGGCAGCTGATCACCACCTCGTCGCGGAAGTGGTGGTACATCTCGCACAGGCCCGCGGGCAGCGGGAATCCCTGCTCCGACTTGATCGCCACGATGTTGGGACAGTCCTTCAGCAGGCGGCGCACCAGCTCGACCGACATGCCCGCCGGATGAACGCGCTCGAAGCCCCACAACGGAATCGGAAACAGCATCACGGCCAGCTGCGTCGCATCGCAGAACTGCTTGGTGTAGCCGTAGATCTCCTGCTCGGTCGTGGGCCAGAACTGCGGGGGATAGGACAGCAGCACGATGTCCGCGCCGGCCTTCTCCGCCAGTTTCACAGCCTGGATGTTTTCCGCGAGTGTGCCGAAAGCTGCATGGAAAAAGAGACCCATGTCGCTGCCTGCCGTGTCGCGCGCCCATGCCGTGAGCTGCGCATTCTCGTTGGGCGTGATTGCCACTTCGGCGCAAAGAAGCGTGTAGCTGTAGCCCAATTCCTTGGCGAGCGCGATGTCGTGGCGGATGCCCTTTTCGTTCAGCTTGCTCAGGTCTGCGGAGTAGCTGGGAATGGTGACGGCGGAGCAGCCGACGAGGTGTTCGCGCGCCCAGGCGCGGGCGTCCTTGCGTTGATAGGTAGGCATGGTATTCCTTGAGTTGATTGGTTGGCTTACTTGGCGACCGGCACGATGCTGTGAGCCATCTCGGTACCGATCCCCATGGCCCGGGCGCGGGCCAGCAGCATCTCGGCGGTGATGACGTCCTGCAGCGCGGAGCCGACGGACTTGTAGAGAACGATGTCTTCTGGCTTGCGTACGACCCCGCCTCCAACGAAGTCGGCGAGCGACACCAGCTTGCCGGCAAAGGCCACGCCGGCTCGGGTCGCTGCCAGCATGTCGCCGGTGTCGTGGGCGACCTCTTCGGGCATGTCGGCAACGATCAGGGACGCGCGGACAATGGTTTCTTCATCGACCTCGCGCTGTTCGGGCAGCGTGGAGCCGATCGACACCACGGTCATGCCGGGGGCCAGCCATTCACCGCGGATCACGGGCGACTCGTCGCGGCTGCGCGCGGCGCAGAGCACGACATCCGTGCCCTCGATCGCTCCGGACGCCGATGCAGCGGCCTCGATGTCGAGGCCGTGCTCTTGGCGGACCGTCGACGCAAACTTCTCCCGGTTCGCCTGTGTCGGGCTGAAGATGCGAACGCGCGCGATGTCCCGTACGGCGGCCAGGGCCGCGAGGAGCCCCTTCGCCTCGAAGCCGGAGCCGATCACGGCCACCCTCAACGGTTTGTGCGGCGCTGCAGCGTCTACCGCGACCGCGGCGGTGGCTGCGGTGCGGATGCCCGTGATGCGGTTGCCGTCGATGAGTGCAGCCAGGCCCATCGTCTCCTGGTCGAAAAGTGAGACGAGGTAGCTGGCACGGCGCGCCTTCATGCTGGCGGAGATCAGCTTGCAGCCCATGTGCCTGCCGCTTGGCGACACGGCCGTGAGCCCGCGCAGCCAGGTGCCCTCGCCGCGGGCCATGGAGCGCGGCGGCACCATGGCAGCGGCGATCGGGCTGACGTAGGCGCTGTGCAGGGCGTCGAAGGCGGCCTGCCAGTCCGTCAGCCGGGCCACGTCCGCGTCTGTGAGAAAAAGGGTCGGCGGCAACGCTATGGCCGCCGCGGAATTGAGGGTGCCCAAGGCGAGGTCTCCTGTAATGGGCACGATCGTAGGCAGCGCCCCTCCCCCTGGCGACCCATCGGAGGCCAAAGCAGCTTTCCCGATTCGGGATAGCTCGCTAGCTCTGCCTTGCCGACTTGAGCATGACTGGTGCCATGGACTTCAGCAGGCGCATGACTTCCCAGGTTGCCTTGGTATGAGCACGGTGTTGGGTGACCCCGAGCACGACTGCGCGCGACAGTGCTGGACGGACGATGCGGACGGCCGCGAGCCGGCGCGCCTCGTTGGCCGTCAGCGTGCCGGCCGTGATCGCGTATCCGCCGCCACTGGCCGTGATCTCATGCTGCAGCCGGATCGAATCGGCCTCCAGCACCTGCGTGAGCGTCAGCCCCTTCTGCCGCGCGAGCATCGCGAGGCGTGCGCGCAGCGGGTGCGGCTCGCTCGGCAGCACCAACGGCAAACCCGCGACATCATCGAAATCGATCGTCTTTCGCCCCGCCAGCGGGTCCTTGGCCGGCACCACCAGATACAGCGGCAGACGTGTGAGCACGGTTTCCTCCGGCGCGGCGGTGTCTTCTTCCCGCAGCAGCAAGGCAAGGTCGAGACGGCCCTGGACCAGCCACTCTTCCAATTGCGCGCTCGATCCTTCGGTGAGATGCAATCGGACCTGAGGCCAGGACTTGCGGACGGCCGAGAACAAGGGGCCGGCCAGCACCGCCACCGTAGACGGCAGCAGGCCGAAGCGCACGTCGCCCACCGGCGTTCCGCTGTTCGTGCGCATGTCATCGGCCAGTTGCTCCGCATCGCGGATCAACATCATTACCCGCGGGTAGACCTGCTGCCCGAATTCAGTCAGAACGACGCCGCGGCCGGTCCGGCGGAACAGGCGCGTCCCGGACTCCTGCTCCAAGCGCGTGATGTGCCGGCTTACCACCGACTGCTGCATGTCGAGCGCAAGCGCCGCGCCGGAGACGCTGCCGGCATCCGCAACTTTCACGAACAGTTGCCATTTGGGGTCCAGGATGTTTTGCACGCGGGCATTGTGCATGGGTCGCCATGTGCGACGCGTCGAACCGGCGGACCTTCGGCCAGGTCCATGGCGAATGCGGTTCAGCGCCCCGCGGCAACTGCGTTGACCCGATCGACGCCGGCCTCGTCCGTGAAAAGCCCGATGAAGAGATTCCGCATCCAGTGGTGCGCCGGATCCGATTCGAAGCGCCGGCTCCAATGCAGCGACACGGTGAAGGCGCTGCGGGGAAGCTCCGCCGGAAGCACCGCATAGCGCTTCGGCTCGATGAACCTGCGCGCGATCGCCTGCGGCATCACGACGGCGAAATCGGTGCGAGCGATGATCGCCGGCAGCGCAAGGAAGTGCGCCGAATTGAGCACCAGCCGTTCATCGAGACCGAGCTGCTGCAGGATGCGGAAGGTCTCCGAGTGCGAGCGCACGGCCACGTACTCCAGGCGCCGCAGGTCCTGGATCGTCATGCGCACATCCGCCGCCTTCGAAGCCTTGGCCATCGGATGCCCCGCCCGCACCACCACCGCGTAGCGATCGCGCAGCAGGTCGACGCGCTCCGTGCCGCTGACCGAGGGCAGAAACCCGAGCGCGAAATGGATGGCGCCGGTTTCAAGCGCATCGGTGATCTCGCCGTGCGGCAGCGGCGTCGTGTGCACCCGAATGCCGGGTGCCTGGCGGTGCAGGGCTTCCATGAGTTCCGGCAGCAGCCGGGCCTCGCCGATGTCGTTCATGTGCAGCCGGACAGTCATTCGCGAGCGCGAAGGGTCGAAGGTGTCTTCGTCCCGCAGTACATCCTCGATAGCGGCCACGGCCGGCTGAACGACGCTTGCGAGCCGCTCCGCGCGCAGGGTCGGCCGCATGCGCCCGTTGGCGCGCACGAAGAGCGCATCGCCCAGCGCGAGCCGCAACCGCGTCAACCCCTGGCTGGCCGCGGGCTGGGACAGCCCCAGCGCATCGGCCGCGCGGCTGACGCTGCCCAGCCGGTACACCGCCTCGAACAGGCGGAGCAGGTTCATGTCGAGCTTTTCAGTATGCATACCGCTTATTTTGCTATAGACATTTCATTGTATTGATGAATACCGGATGAACCGCAAAACTGCGGACTTCATCTAGGAGCATCCATGGACAGACGCGTCGAACTTCCCGCGCAAGCATCCCTCTCGGCAGGCAGCACCCTGACCGTGCGGGACGCGGTTTTCAGGCTGCTGCGCGCGTTCGGCATGACCAGCGTGTTCGGCAACCCGGGATCGACGGAACTGCCGATGTTCATCGACTTCCCCGAAGACTTCCGCTACGTGCTCGGTCTGCAGGAGTCCGTGGTCGTCGGCATGGCGGACGGCTACGCGCAGGCCACGCACAACGCGGCCTTCATCAACCTGCATTCCGCCGCCGGCGTCGGCCACGCGATGGGCAACATCTTCACGGCCTTTCGCAACCGCACGCCGCTGGTGATCACGGCCGGTCAGCAGGCGCGATCGATCCTGCCCTTCGAGCCCTTCCTCGGCTCCACGCAGGCGCCCGAGCTGCCGAGGCCCTACGTCAAGTGGAGCGTCGAGCCGGCGCGGGCCGAGGACGTTCCGCTGGCGATCGCGCGGGCCTACTACATAGCGATGACGCCGCCGCGCGGCCCGGTGCTGGTCTCGATTCCGTCGGACGATTGGGACGTGCAGACCCTGCCGGTCGATGCACGCGAGGTCAGCCGCCATGTGCGCGCAGACCCCGACCTTCTCGCGCGCATTGCCGCGGCCCTCGATGGCGCCCGGTCCCCCGCCTTCGTGGTCGGTGCCGCGGTCGATCGCGACGAGGCCTGGAAAGAAGCGGTTCAATTGGCCGAGCGGCACAACGCCCGCGTGTACGTCGCGCCCATGTCGGGCCGATGCAGCTTCCCGGAAGACCATCCGCTGTGGGCAGGCTTCCTGCCGCCGATGCGCGAGCGCATCGTCGAGCGGCTCGCCGGCCACGACCTCGTATTTGCGCTCGGTGCGCCGGCGTTCACCTACCACGTGCCGGGCGAAGGGCCGCACCTGCCCGAAGGATGCGAGCTGGTGCAGCTCACGGACGATCCGCAGGTCGCAGCCTGGGCGCCGACGGGAACCTCCGTGGTCGGCAGCATCCGCCTGGGATTGCTCGACCTGCTCGAGTGCAGCACGCCGCGGGACCGCCCGCCACCGCCTGCCCACGTGCGGCCGCCGCGCGTCGCCGAGCCCGAGCCCGGCGAACGCCTGCCGGTCGCCTGGGTCCTGCAGACGCTGGCCGACGTTCGCGCGCGCGACAGCATCCTGGTCGAGGAAGCCCCGAGCGCACGGCCCGTGATGCACGGCCACCTGCCGGTCTTCGAGTCGGAAACCTTCTACACCATGTGCAGCGGCGGCCTGGGCTTCGGCCTACCGGCCGCGGTGGGGGTGGCACTGGGCAAGCCGGGCGCACGGGTCATTGCATTGGTGGGCGATGGTTCGGCGATGTATGCCATCCAGGCGCTGTGGAGCGCAGCCCAGCTGGCGCTGCCGGTCACGGTGCTGATCCTGAAGAACCGCCGCTATGCCGCGCTGTACGAGTTCGCCCGCATCTTCGGCTACCGGCCCGACGCGCATGTTCCGGGCACCGACCTGCCCGATCTCGATTTTGTCGCGCTGGCCGGCGCGCAAGGCATGAAGGGGCTGCGCGTCGAGGCCGCGGAGCAGCTGCGCCCCGCATTGCACCAGGCCCTGCAATCGACCGCACCGATGCTGGTCGAGATCGAAGTGGCCTGACGGTTTTTCGCATTTCCATATCTACAAGGAGACAAGACGATGGGCACGATATCGATGTTGATCAATGGCGAGAGCCGGCAGGCCTCGGACGGGGCCACCTTCGAGCGCCGCAATCCGCTCGATGGCGCGGTAGCGACCATTGCGCCAGCCGCCACGAAGGCCGACGCGGTGGCGGCGGTCGAAGCCGCCGCTGCCGCCTTTCCGGCCTGGTCCCGCACCGGCCCGGGTGAACGCAGGGCGCTGCTGCTGAAGGCGGCACAGGCCATCGAGGCGAAGGCCCAGGCCCTGACGGAGGCCATGGCCTCCGAGACCGGCGCCGGCGCCCCGTGGGCCGGATTCAACGTGCACCTGGCCGCCGGCATGCTGCAGGAAGCGGCCGGCATGACCACCCAGATCAGCGGCGAGGTCATCCCCTCCGACGTGCCCGGCAGCCTGGCCATGGGCCTGCGCCGACCGGCTGGCGTCGTGCTGGGCATTGCGCCATGGAATGCACCGGTGATCCTCGGCGTGCGTGCGATCGCCACGCCGCTGGCCTGCGGCAACACGGTGGTGTTCAAGGGCTCGGAGCTCAGCCCGGCCACGCACGGCCTGATCGTCGAGGCCTTCAAGGATGCGGGCTTCCCGCCGGGCGTCGTCAACTTCGTGACCAATGCGCCGGCCGATGCGTCTGAGGTGGTCGAAGCGATCGTGTCCCACCCGGCGCTGCGCCGTGTGAACTTCACCGGCTCCACCCGCGTCGGCCGGCTGATCGCGCAGACCTGCGCGAAGTACCTGAAGCCGGCGGTGCTCGAGTTGGGCGGCAAGGCTCCGCTGGTCGTGCTGGACGATGCCGACCTCGACGCCGCCGTCAGCGGCGCCGCCTTCGGCGCCTTCGCCAACAGCGGCCAGATCTGCATGAGCACCGAGCGCATCATCGTGGACCGCAAGATCGCGGACGCCTTCGTCGCGAAGCTCGCCGCCAAGGCCGTGCAGCTGCCGCTGGGCGACCCGCGCAAGGGGCCGGTGGTGCTGGGTTCGGTGGTCGATGCAAGCACCGTCGAGCGTTGCAATGCGCTGATCGACGATGCGCTCGCCAAGGGCGCGAAACTCGTGTGCGGCGGCAAGGCCGAGAGCACGCTGATGCCCGCAACGCTGCTCGACCATGTCACGCCGCAGATGCGCATCTACCATGAGGAGAGCTTCGGCCCCGTGAAGCCGGTGGTGCGCGTGGACGGCGTCGACGAAGCGGTGCGCGTGGCCAACGACAACCCCTACGGGCTGTCCTCCGCCGTGTTCGGGCGCGACATCGCGCGTGCCTGGGATGTGGCCAACCGCATCGACTCCGGCATCTGCCACGTGAACGGCCCGACCGTGCACGACGAGGCGCAGATGCCCTTCGGCGGCGTGAAGGACTCGGGCTACGGCCGCTTCGGCGGCAAGGCCGGCATCGACGCCTTCACCGAGCTGCGGTGGCTCACGGTGCAGACCACCGACCGCCACTATCCGTTCTGATGAAGCGCAGGAGACAGCCCATGAAATCCCTGCTCGCCACCGCGGCGCTGGCGCTCGGCCTCGGACCGTGCGGCATCGCCCGCGCCCAGGACTGGCCCCGGCAGCCCATCAAGATCGTCGCCAACTTCGCGCCCGGCGGCGCGGCCGACCAGCTGGCCCGCGTGATCAGCGCGCCCTTGCACGAAGCACTCGGGCAGCCGGTGCTCGTGGAGAACAGGGGCGGCGCGGGCGGCAACCTGGGCGGCGATTTCGTCGCCAAGTCGCCGGCCGACGGCTATACCTTCCTGATGAGTTCCGGCGGCATGGTGTCGATCAATCCGCACATCTACGCGAAGATGTCGTTCGACCCCGCGAAGGATCTCGTGCCGGTCGCGTCCGTTGCACGCGTGCCGTTCTACCTGGTGGTGCGCGCCGACAGCCCGGTCAAGGACTTCAAGGGCCTGGTCGCCGACCTCAAGGCCCACCCCGGCAAGCGCTCGTTCGGATCGCCCGGCAACGGGAGCTCGCCTCACCTCGCGGCGGAGATGATGACGGGCCAGACAGGAACAACGGCCATCCACGTGCCCTACCGCGGCGCGGCGCCCGCGCTGACGGACCTGCTGGGCGGCCAGATCGACTTCCTCTTCGATCCGGGAATCAGCATCCAGCACGTCAAGACAGGCAAGCTGCGCATGCTGGCGGTCGCAAGCCTCAAGCGCGCGCCCCAGATGCCCGAGGTGCCCACGCTCGACGAACTCGGCCTTAAGGGATTCGACGCCGATGCCGTGTTCGGCCTCTACGCGCCGGCTGGCACGAGGCCAGCCGTGATCCAGCGGATCAATGCCGAGGTCAACCGCGCGCTCGCACTGCCAGCTGTCAGGACAACCATCGAAACCCTCGGCAACGTGCCGGAGTCGCTGACGCCTGCAGCCTTTGGCGACAAGGGCGCGGCCGACTTCAAGCGTTTGGGCGCCGTGATCCGGGAGCGCGGCATCCGCGCCGATTGATGCATGAAGAAGAAAGACAGCCGATGACCGCCACGCCCCGGCCTGCAGCCGGCCCCCCTCCCCTCATCGCCACGGACGTGCTGATCGCCGGCGGTGGCCCCTGCGGCCTGATGCTCGCCAACGAACTCGGCCGCCGCGGCATCCGCTGCCTGCTGATCGATGCCAAGCCGGGCACGGCCTTCAATCCGCAGGCCAACGCGACGCAGGCCCGCACGATGGAGCACTTCCGCCGGCTCGGCTTCGCGCACGAGATCCGTGCGCTCGGGCTGCCAGCCGACCACCCGACGGACATCGCCTACTTCACGCGCCTGGCGGGGCATGAGCTGGCCCGCATCAGCCTGCCCACGGCCGCGGAGGCCGCGGTGAGGGTCAGGACGATGACCGGGTCCTGGAGCGCCGCCGAGCTGCCGCATCGCGTGTCGCAGAAATTCGTCGAGCAGGCGCTGCGCCGCCATGCGCAGGCTTGGCCTTCGGCCGACGTGCGCTATGGCTGGCGGCTGGAGCGCTTCAGTGACGACGGTGGATCGGTGAGCGCCACGGTGCGGCCGAGCGAAGACGGACCTGCGCAGGAGGTGGCCGCGAAATTCCTGATCGGCGCCGACGGCGCGCGCAGCCTGGTCCGCCAACAGCTGGGCATCGAATGGGGCGGCGTGAGCGGCATCCAGCGCGAGTTCATGGGCGGCAAGATGTTCGCCATCTACCTGCGCGCGCCGCAGTTCGTCGACGTGCTGCGCCACCCCAAGGCCTGGATGTACGTGGCCGTCAACCACGAAAGGCGCGCCTTCATGGCCTCGGTGGACGGCGTGTCCGAATACGCCTTCCATGCGGCGCTGCGCCCCGGCGAAGATGCCGACGGCTGGACCGAGGCCGATGCGCGCCGTGTCTTTTCCGAGGCGGTAGGCGCCGACGTGCCGATCGAGATCCTCTCGATGGGCACCTGGCTCGCCGGGCATGCGCTGGTGGCGCAGCGCTTCCAGAAGGGCCGGGTCTTCATCGCGGGGGATGCGGCCCACCTGTTCACGCCCACCGGCGGGCTGGGCTACAACACGGCGGTCGAAGACGCGGTGAACCTGGGCTGGAAGCTCGCGAGCGTGATCCGCGGCCAGGCACCGCCGGCGCTGCTCGACAGCTACGAGGCCGAGCGCAGGCCGCTGGCCGAACGCAACACCGGCTATGCGCGCAAGTTCGCCGACTCGGTGGGGCTCTTCGCGGCAAAGCCCGAACTGGAAGAAGCCTCCCCGCGGGGCGATGCCGAGCGCAAGCTCGCGGGCCTGCACTTCGACGCGCATGCCCGGCTCGAATTCAATATCCCGGGCGTGACCTTCGGCGGCCGCTACGACGCCTCGCCGATCATCGTCGGCGACGGCGCCGTGCTGCCGCCGGACGAGCCGAATGCCTACACACCCACCGCCAGTCCGGGCGGCCGGCCGCCGCATGCATGGCTCGACGACGGGCGCTCGCTGTTCGACCTTTTCCACACCGAATGGACCCTGCTCGCGCTGGGGCCCGATGCGCCCGCGACCAAGGCCTTCGAAGCCGCGGCACGCGAACTGGCAATGGACCTGCGCGTCGTCCGGCTGGCGCAGCCGGCCCTGCGCGAGCTCTACGAAGCGCCGCTCGCGCTGATCCGCCCGGACCAGATCGTCGCATGGCGCGGCGCGGACGCGGACGCGGACGAAGCGGCACGTGTGCTGTCTCGCGTCACTTCAACCCCTTCAACAAGCTCCGTCGATGCGACGAGAGGAGACCCGGCATGAAAGTCAGCACCCCGCTTCTTCGTCTCGCCGCCCTTGCGATGGCCCTGGCGGTGCCGCCTTCGGCCTTCGCGCAGGCCTGGCCGACCAAGCCGGTCCGCCTGGTGGCGGCATTTCCGCCGGGCACGCCGGGCGACGTGATCGCCAGGCTGATACAGCCCGCGCTCCAGGCGGCCTGGAATCAGCCAGTTGTTATCGAGAACAAGACAGGCGCGGGAGGCAACCTGGCCGCCGGGGAAGTCGCGCATGCCAGGGATGGCCACACGCTGCTCGTCGGGCCCGACACGATCCTCACCATCAACCCCCATCTGTACAAGAAGCTGGGCTTCGATCCGAGGGCTTCACTCAAGCCGGTGACCTATTTCGCGAGCTTCAACCAGATGCTGGTCTGCAATCCCGCGGCCGATGTTCCGTCCCTCGCGAAGTTCGTCCAGTTGCCCTCGACGCGGCTGTACGCCTCCGGCGGCGCCGGGACACCGAGCCACATGGCCATGGAGATGCTGCTGGCCACGACCGGAACCCGGCTCACCCATGTGCCCTACAAAGGCCCCGGCCCGGCCGCGCAGGACGTGATGGGCGGCCATGTGGACTGCGGCTTCATCGTCTCCTCCGTCGTCCTGCCGCATGTCCAGAGCGGGCGGCTGCGCGCGATCGCCGTGTCCGGCAAGGAACGATCGGGCCTGCTGCCCGAGGTTCCGACGATCGCGCAGAGCGGACATCCGGGGTTCGATGCCACTTTCTTCGAGACCCTGATGGCACCGTCCAGCCTGCCGGCTGCCACGGTCGAGAAAATCCAGCGTGACGTGCGTGCCGCGCTCCTGGCGCCGGCCGTGAAGACGCGTCTGGCAGAGATGGACCTGCGTGTCGAGGGCTACAGCACGCAGGAGGCAGAGCGGCGCAGCCAGGAGGACTTTGCCAAGTGGGGCACGGTCGCGCAGCGGACCCAACTGCAGCTGGACTGAAGGAGAGCCATCATGCGCAATCTGAACCATCACACCATCACCGACGCCGTGCTCGCGCGGCAGGCGCAGACGGCAGACCCGCGGCTCAAGCGCATCATGGACAGTCTCGTGCAGCACCTGCATGCCTTTGCACGCGAGGTGGAGCTGACCGAAGAGGAGTGGTTCAAGGGCATCGAGTTCCTGACCCGCTGCGGCCACATCACGGACGACAAGCGCCAGGAGTTCATCCTGCTGTCGGACGTGCTGGGCCTGTCGATGCTGACGGTGGCGCAGAACAACGACAAACCCGCCGGCTGCACCGAGGCGACCGTCTTCGGCCCGTTCCATGTGGAAGGGGCACCTCACTACGAGCTCGGTGCGGACATCTCCAACGGTGCGCACGGCATCCCGTGCCTCGTACGCGGCACGGTGCGCGGCATCGGCGGCGAGCCGGTCGCCAACGCCCGCATGGACGTGTGGCAATCGGACGAAGACGGCCTGTATGACGTGCAGCATCCGGAGATCGACCATGCGCAGGCACGCGGCATCGTGCGCGCCGACAGTGAGGGCCGCTACCACTTCCGCTCGATCCTCGCCGTTCCCTACGCCATTCCGCACGATGGCCCGGTGGGCGATCTCTTGAAGGCCACTGGCCGGCATCCGTGGCGTCCCGCGCACCTGCACTTCCTGATCGAGGCCGATGGCTACGAGAAGCTGATCACGCACGTCTTCCGCAGCGACGATCGCTACCTGGATTCGGATGCCGTGTTCGGTGTGCGCCAGTCGCTGATCGCCGATTGGAAGCCGCAGGCCGATGGCTCCTATCTTGTCGAGTACGACTTCGTACTGAACCCCACCAAGCAAGACACCGCGGATGCCTGAGCGTCCTTCTTCAACCGCAATCTGCAAAGGACGCACAATGATCCGGCACATCGTCATGTGGGACGTGCATGGCGGCACGGCCGAGGAGAAGCAGCGAAACGTCGAAAACCTCCAAAAGTGCTTCCATGGTCTGCGCGGCCGCATTCCTGGCTTGCTCCACCTGGAAGTTGGTGTGGATGTCAGCAAGATCGACTATGCCTGCGACGTCGTGTTGTACAGCGAGTTCGAATCCTGGGAGGCATTGGCCGCGTATGCGGTGCATCCGGAACATCTGCGGGTACGCGACGAACTCGCTGGCATCCGCATTGCACGACATCAGGTGGACTACGAAGTCCGGGCCGGCAAGGTCGGGGCTGAGCACGGCACAGCGGGGATCGCATGAGGGATTTCGTCTACAACGGCCAGCCGTCGCGGGTGGTGTTCGGCGCCGGGAGCTTGGCGCATCTCGAACGCGAGATCGAGATTCTCGGGGCACGCCGCGCGCTGGTGCTGTGCACGCCCGAGCAGCAGGGTCAGGCGCAGATGGTTGCCGAGCGACTTGGCGGTCGCGCCGCGGGTGTCTTTGCGCGCGCCGCCATGCATGTGCCCATCGAGACGGCACGTGAGGCCCGCGATGAAGCGCGGCGCCTGGGCGCAGACTGCGCCATCGCCATCGGAGGTGGCTCGACCACCGGCCTGGGCAAGGCCATCGCACTGGAATCCGGCCTGCCGATCCTTGCCATCCCCACGACCTATGCGGGTAGCGAGATGACGCCGATCTACGGCATCACCGAAGGCGGCTTGAAGAAGACCGGCAAGGACGCGCGCGTGCTGCCCCGCACCGTGATCTACGACCCGGAATTGACGCTGACGCTGCCCGTGGCCATGAGCGTCGCGAGCGGCATGAATGCAATTGCGCACGCAGCCGAAGGTCTGTACGCGCGCGACGGCAATCCCGTGATGAGCCTGATGGCCGAGGAAGGCATTCGCGCCTTGGCCAGGGCGCTGCCAGCCATTCGTCAGCGCAGCGACGACATCGATGCCCGCGCAGACGCGCTGTACGGTGCATGGCTGTGCGGTACGGTCCTTGGCAGCGTGGGCATGGCGCTGCACCACAAACTGTGCCACACCCTGGGCGGCAGCTTCAACCTGCCGCATGCCGAGGTGCACACGGTGGTGCTGCCTCAGGCCATCGCTTTCAACGCGCCGGCAGTGCCTGAGGCCATGTCCCGCATCGAACGCGCACTCGGGTCGGCAGAGCCACGCAGCGCCGCGGTGGGCCTTTTCGACCTGGCACGAAACAACGGAGCGCCGGTGGCGCTGCGGGACCTCGGCATGAAGGAGGCCGACCTCGACCGCGCTACGGATCTCGTAGTGAACAACCCTTACTGGAACCCACGAGAGGTCGGCGTAGCTCAGCGACGCGGAATCAGGGAACTCCTGCAAAGGGCCTTCGAGGGCACCCGGCCTGAGTAAGCCGACTATCTGTGGCTGAGGTCAATTGACCCGCCACACCGGCCACGACGTTGAGGAAAACGGTCTCGATTAACCGGAGCAGGTCACCATCGGAGACTTGACTGTTTTTTTCTTCCGTGGCGGGGGGAAGTTAGGAGAATCCGACAAAGCGGCACCGAAGAGCCGCACCCAAGAGCATGCATGCCTTTGCAAGGTAACTACTTTGTTGGCAGCTGACGATCTCGCAAATTAAGAAATGTCGCTGGAACGATCAGCCGATTTTTCATTCGCGATGGCGCGAACAAGCCGGAGCAATGAGGGCTGCAGGATACGTGCTTCGAAATCGCGGCGCGGTATCGCGAGCTGCGCCATGATAAGTCCGTTAACACAATTCAACACAAACGCATAGTCCAGATCTGGATCACTGGACCCAAGTTTCAGAAAGCTGTCCCGCATCAGACGGGCATGTATCTTTCCCCACTTCACCAGCACGCTACCTAACTCTAAGTCGCGCGATCCCGCGAGCGTAAGTTCGGTGATCGCCATGCCCATCGCATGATCATTGACCATGTACTTGATGTTGTGCTCCGCAAGGACGGTGGCGAACCTATCAGCGTCGTCCGCGCACTTCGCAAGTTTAGGTGTGACGAGGGTAATGTTGTTTGCAATTCGACGGCAAACATCTTCGGCGAGTGCGCACATCAGGGCGCTTCGGGAGCCGAAGTAATAGTTGATCGCCCCATGACTTGCATTGGCTTCGACTGAAACCGCTCGCAAAGTTACAGCATGATGGCCGTCGCGAACCAGTACGCGAAGCGCCGCTGCGATCAAGTCTTTGTGACGCTGACTTCCACGCGCGCTCAGTGGCAAATCGGGTTCAGCAAAGGCGCTCACGGAAGGCTCTTAAAAGTCGTCTGGATCCTCAGCTTAGCAGAAGAGGACGTTCGATCATCGGGCCTCGAGTGGTAGAACCGCGGACCAATCTGGCATGTACTCGAGCTTCTCGCCCACGTCTTCGGATGCCGTGAGGTCAGGCGCGATGAAGCCCTCGCCGTCGCGGTGACAGCGTGCAGTTCCGCCTCGCGAGCCACACAGCCCAAAAGTTCAACGCTGCACGATGAGATGGAGAGTGCGCACGGCTCTCACGAGTCTTGCGCGCTGCTGAGGCCACGGCCCTCCGCACCCAGCGCACTAGGCCGTCGCGTCGCCCTCGAGTCACCTCGATGCCGGCTACTGAAACTTCGGGATTCGCATCCTCGGCCAGAGCTTTTGTGTTCGAAGGCTGCATCAGGGCACTGCGTTGTGGATCACGTGGAGCCCTGCCTTGATCACCTGCGCGACTGTTCTCGGGTAAGTACTAGTTCCGCCCGCCTCCTCGGCAGCTAGATTAGCCAGACCGAAACTTATCCACTTGGAGTACTTTCCAGATGACACCAACAACCTTCACGCGGAGGCACTTTGCCCGCATCGCGACCTGGGCAGTGGCTGGGTTGGGTCTTTTGGGACAAGCACTCGCGCAAAACCAGAAGCCGGTGCTGAAGGGCCAAGTGGTGAAGATCGCAGTGATCGAACCCTTGTCGGGGCTGATGGGTTCCGTAGGCACAAGCCTGCTCAAGTCCTATCAATACTTGGCGGAACAATTCAGCGACTCCAATCCAGCGGGCGTGAAATTCGAAATCGTCGGCTTCGATAACAAATTGAGCCCCACCGAAACCCTCGGAGCGCTTAAGAGTGCAATTGATCAGGGTATTCGATTCATTGCGCAAGGCACTGGTTCTGCGCCGGCGCTGGCGCTTATCAACGCAATCGAAAAGCACAATCAACGCAATCCAGGAAAAGAAGTCCTTTACCTGAATCACGCCGCGACCGATCCTGAACTGACTGGCGCCAACTGCAGCTATTGGCACTTCCGCTTTGAGGCCGACACCGCAATGAAAATGGAGGCGTTGACAAGCTTCATTAAAGACCAGCCCAAGGCCAAAAAAGTTTACCTGATCAACCAGAATTACTCCTCCGGCATCCAAATTGCAGAGGCCGCGAAGACCCGATTACGGGAGAAGCGGCCTGATATCGAAATTGTGGGTGATGATCGCCATCCGCTTGCGCAGATACGTGACTTCTCACCTTACATGACAAAAGTTCGCGCATCCGGAGCGGATACGATCATTACAGGGAGCTGGGGTACGGACCTTTCACTGCTTATCAAGGCCGCTGAAGAAAGTGGCTGGAAAGGCACTTTCTACACCTACTACGCCGTCGTCGCAGGCACCCCAACAGCACTGCGCCAAGTTGATGACAATCGCGTGTTTCAGGTGGCCTACAGCCACTACAACATGGGCGGACAAATGAACGTCTGGATGAAAGAATTCCAGAAACGGTTCAACGAGGATTTCTACACGCATGGTGTTGCGCTCGTCTTCGAGCTGCTAAGCAAATCCATCCAGCAGGCCCAATCTGCGGAAGTGATTCGCGTTGCAGAGCAAATGGAAGGAGCCAAATTCAAGGGCTTCAATGGCGTGGTCGAAATGCGAAAATCGGACCACCAACTCCAGCAGCCGTTGTTTGTAACCGTCTGGACGAGCGTCAGCGCTCAAGTTCCCTACAGCGCCGAAGGCACGGGCAAGACATTCGCTCCCGTTCGCGAGTTCACCGCTGACGAGGTTTCACGACCTTCAACCTGTCGAATGGCTCGCCCCTGAGCGACGCTCGACATCGTCAAGTCAAAAAATTTTACCCTCAATTACTCCACTTGGAGCACTAGCGCGAAGCATGAATCACTATTCCAACACGCTTTTTGATCTTGAAGGTTCCACCGCTCTCATTACCGGTGGGTCCCGAGGCATCGGACTTCAAATTGCCGAAGCGCTCGGCAGTGCCGGTGCGCGGCTCATGCTGACGGCGAGAAAAGAGGCCGAACTCGAGGCTGCAGCCGCCCATCTGGGAAAGCTTGGCATCGAGGCTTCCTGGATTGCGGCCGACTCCAGCGACCCGTCCGAAGTTCAACGCGTTTGCAGCAAAACTTTCGACACGCTCGGTCATCTGGACATCTTGGTCAACAACGCGGGGACTTCCTGGGGTGCCTCGGCTGAGACCCACACGCTTCAGGCATGGGACCGCGTCATGAACCTGAATATCAGAAGTCTTTTTCTTTTCAGCCAACAGGCTGCCGTGGGAAGCATGATTCCGCGCAAGCGGGGCCGCATCATCAACATCGCCTCAATTGCCGGGCTCGGCGGAAATCCGGCGCCAATGGAATGCGTCGCTTACAACACCAGCAAAGGAGCCGTCATCACGTTCACCCGTGCACTTGCCGCCGAATGGGGCAAGCATGGAATCAACGTCAATGCGATCTCTCCCGGGCTGTTCCCAAGCAAGATGGCCGATGGGGTGATTGCGGCGTTCGGTGAGGAAAGAATCATCAGCACCACGCCTCTTGGCCGGCTGGGCGATCCAGACGACCTGAAAGGCGCTGCTCTTTTGCTGGCTTCTGCAGCCGGAAAACACATGACCGGGCATGCCATTGTCGTCGATGGCGGCACCAGTTCGGTGATCGGCGCGTGAATGCAGACATCTCTATTCGCCAATGAACGAAAGATCACCCATGACCTTTGATTACGAACCATCCGAGTTGACGCAGCGTGATGAACTGCTTTACGCATGCCAAGAGTTGACCCCCATCTTGCAAGCGGCAAACGACACCGTAGAAAAAGAGCGACATCTGCCAAACGAACTTGCCGAAAGACTGGCTCAGGCCGGCCTCTATCGAATGTTCGTTCCACGTACACTCGGCGGTCTGGAAGCGGATGTGCATACATTCGTCGCCGTCGTTGAAAAGCTGGCGCAAGCCAATGCTGCGGCGGCATGGTGCACGTTTATCTCGAACACGTCGACCATCATCGGGGGCTATCTTCCCGGTCCCGAAGCAAAATTACTGTTCGAGAATCCAAACATCAAAATGGCAGGCGTATTCGCGCCGCGAGGGACTGCGGTCCGCACGGTGGTCGATGGGGTACCCGGCTTCCTGGTGAACGGCAGTTGGATGTGGGGCTCCGCATCGTACAACGCCGATTTCATTACTGGCGGATGCGTGATTCTGGGCGAGGATGGAAAACCAGAAAAATTGGCAGACGGAACACTTGAAAATCGTTCCATGGTTTTTCGGGCGGAGCAAGTATCGATAGCCGACACGTGGCACACGCTCGGTTTGCGCGGAACAGGAAGCAATGAATACAGCGTCAAAGATGCATTCGTCCCTGCCGGCCTGTCGGCATCCATCCTGACCGACGTGCCGATCCCAGGTGCGTTGTTCAAGTTTCCGGTGTTTTGCATTCTGGGCGTCGGCATTGCGGCGGTGGCGCTTGGCATTGCGCGTCTGGCCATCGACAGCCTGATTGAGCTCGCAACAAAAAAGACGCCCCAAGGCAGCGCTCGTCTTCTGGCAGAGCGCGCCTCAACTCAGCAGCATGTCGCAAGGGCGGAAGCCCAGCTTCGCTCCGCACGGGCTTTCTTGATTGACGCAGTGGACCGTGCATGGTCGGCGTCCGCCGACTCGGGGGAGATTTCTGTAGCGCTACGCCGAGACCTTCGACTGGCGACGACCCACGCAAGCGAAGAGGCGGTCCAAGTCGTCACCCGGGTGTATTCCTGCGCGGGCGGCAGCGCGATCTTTGACGACTCTCAACTACAGCGCTGCCTGCGCGATGTCTTGACTGCGTCCCAGCACATGATGGTCAGCGAGTCCACGTATGAGCTCACGGGCCGGCTGTATCTCGGCCTTCCGACAAACGCCGCAATGCTCTGAGGACGCAAATGACAATGCCTGAAGACTGGCTCAGCCGGTTGAAACTGCCGCTCCTGATCGCGCCGATGTTTCTGGTATCTACCGTCGAGCTGGTAGTGGCTGCAAGCCGCAAAGGTGCCATTGGGACCGTTCCCGCGGCGAATGCCAGGACCGTTGAAATCCTGGACGAATGGTTTGATCGAATTTCAACCCAGCTCGGACCGGCCGATGCGCCGTGGGGCGTGAACCTGCTGGTGCATAAAAGCTATCAGCGGCTCAACCAAGACCTTGAGGTAGTGGCGCGCTATCGGCCACCACTGATCATTACGGCCCTCGGAAGTCCGAAAGAGGTCATCGAATGCGTGCATTCATATGGCGGACGGGTGTTTGCCGATGTGAACTCTGTTCAGCATGCCCGGAAAGCCGTCTCGCTCGGGGTCGATGGGCTCGTCCTGGTCGCTGCTGGCGCGGGGGGACACACCGGGATGATGAGCGCCTTTGCAATGGTCCCCGCCATCCGAGAGTTTTTCGGTGGGACGATCGTCTTGGGTGGGGGAATCATCAATGGGTCGGGCATCCGGGCTGCGGAAACGCTCGGCGCGGACCTCGCGTCCATGGGTACGGCATTCATCGCTTGCCCGGAATCCATGGCCAGCGACGCATACCGTCGAATGTTGCTGGATTCGGACATTGACGACCTGATCCTGACCAAAGCTGTTTCTGGCGTGCCGGCATATTGGTTGCGCAAGAGTCTCGCCGCGGTCGGCATCAATGCGGACGAACTCGCCTCTGCTGAGCCGGTGCACAACGCGGACATCGAGCGTTGGACGAAGGTGTGGTCAGCCGGCCATGGAGTGGGATCGCTCAATGCGATTGAGCCGACCGCCACTTTGGTGGACAGGCTGATCCGCGAGTACTGGTCCGCCGTTGAAAGCGGGTCTCAACTGCAGTATTTCGAGGCCGCATGATGACCAATTCCTCGCCACGCATCCTTGGCATTGGGGGCGGGACCAGACCCGGTTCAAGTGCCGAGCGCTATCTGCAGCTTGCACTGAGCGCCGCTGAGAAGGCGGGAGCGACCACAACCTTCCTCGGTGCCCATTCGCTTCGTCTACCGCTTTATGAACCCAGCGCCGCCGCAGACGGTGCGGCACAGCAGCTGGTTGAAGAATTGCGCAGAGCCGACGGAATCATCATCGCATCGCCTGGCTATCACGGCACCGTGTCCGGGTTCATGAAGAACGCGCTGGATTACGCCGAGGAGACCAGAAGCGACAAGCGCCCCTATTTCAGCGAGCGAGCGGTCGGGTGCATGGCCGTAGCGGGCGGATGGCAGGCGGCCGTCGGAACGATGGCTTCCTTGAGGGAGATCGTGCATGCCCTGAGAGGGTGGCCCACCCCGATGGGCGTCGCCATCAACATCGCTGAAGCTCCGCTCGATTCCGAGGGCACCTGCCAATCGATTTCCGTGGTACAGCAAATTCAACTCATGGCAAGCCAGGTTGTTGAATTTGCAAATCTTTCGACCCATCGGCAACTTTAAACACTCGAACCCTGGAGATATCCCATGACCGACCTTTCGCAACTTTCCAACAAGCAGTTCGTTCTCAGGCAGCGTCCCAGTGGGCTGCCCAAAGAAAGCGACTGGCAGCAGGTAAAAACGGCAATCAAGGCGCCAGAGAAAGGAAAGGTGCTTGTGGCGGTCACCTTCATTTCTGTGGACCCCGCCATGCGGTCGTGGATGAATGAAGGCAAGTCCTACATGGAGGCCATCGCCATCGGTGATGTCATGCGGGCCGCAGGGGCAGGTCTGGTCCTGCAGTCCGAGGACGCGAGATTCAGTGTCGGTGATGCTGTGCTAGGGGCTTTCGGTGTTCAAGAGTTCGCGACCATGGATGCCAACGATCTCACGAAGATCGATATTTCGAATGTGCCGGCAACGGCTTACATGGGCGCCCTTGGCACGCCTGGTTTCACGGCCTACTTCGGTCTTCTCGAAATAGGAAAACTCAAATTCGGCGACACGGTCCTGGTATCTGGCGCCGCAGGGGCCGTGGGTTCGGTGGTCGGCCAGATCGCCAAGATCAAGGGATGTCGCGTCGTCGGTATTGCGGGCGGGGCAGAGAAATGCGCTCACCTTGTCAACAACCTGGGGTTTGATGCTGCCGTCGACTACAAACAGTCTGACGCACGTGCTCAGTTGTCAAAAGCATGCCCGGAAGGTGTCGACGTTTATTTCGACAACGTCGGCGGCGAAGTACTTGATCTGGCTCTCGGTCGCATTCGCCGCGGTGCGCGTATTGTGGTTTGCGGCGCCGTCTCGCAGTACAACAATGTAGCCCGTGGCAGTGGGCCAAAGAACTACATGTCTTTGCTCATGAACAGAGCCACGATGGAGGGATTCGTCATTTTCGATTATGAAAAGCGTTATCCCGAGGCACTGCATGCGTTGCGCAGTTGGCTGGCCGCCGGCTGGCTCAAGTCTTACGAAGATGTGCTCGAAGGAATCGAGACTTTTCCCACCGCCCTCCAGCGCATGTTCGAGGGTGGGAACACCGGAAAAATGCTCATCAAGCTCCCAGCACCGACTGGCCTTGCTGCGTTGTGAGGTAGCTTATGAACAATCGCCCGTGGCTGAAACGGTACCCGCCTCAAGTCCCACACACCATTGAACCTTTGAAGGAGCACCAGACTCTTGTCGATTTCTTCAATGCTTCGTTTTACCGCTGGGGCGATCGCATTGCCATTCGTCACGAAAGCAGTGAGCTCAGCTATTCAAATCTGGATTCATTGAGCCTGGGAATCGCAGCGTATCTGCAGACGCTGGGACTCGAGGCGGGCGCAAAAGTAGCCGTCGCTCTTCCCAACTCGCCTCAGTACGTGATAGCGGCAATCGGTGTGATTCGAGCGGGGATGGTATTGGTCAACGTCAATCCCGTCTACACCGCTCGGGAGTTCCTGCTGCAAGTCTCGGACGCTCAAGCCGAGGCGGCCATACTGCTCGAGAGTCAGTTCGATGCAGTGAGAGACGGCCTCCCTCGGACGCAGGTTGCCCACTCAATTCTGTGCAATCTGCGCGTTGCCTTGGAACCCACACGAGAAAGCCTTCGCGCAGACCCTGCCGGCGCCAAATCGGTCATCGATATGCCTCAAGCGCTCTCGCTTGGGATGTCCGCGACCTACTCAATGCCCAAGCTGGACAAGAATGACACCGTGGTTCTGCAATATACCGGCGGGACCACGGGGGTTTCCAAGGGAGCCATGCTCTCGCATGAAGGTCTACTGGCCAACACAGCTCAGAACTCCGCCTGGTTCCAGCCCGCATTGGCGGACATACCAGTCCCCGTGTTCGCATGCGCATTGCCGCTATATCACATCGTTTCCTTCATAACACTTCTGGCGAGCATCAAACTGGGCGGAACCATGCTCCTGATTACCGATCCTCGTGATTCGGCAAAGATGCTGGCGAAACTGCGTGAAGCCCCCTTTCACATGCTGCCCGGCATCAACACGCTGTTCAGCAACTTGATGAATGACCCCGAGTTCGACACAGTCGATTGGCAACATCTCAAGGTGACAACAGCTGGGGGAATGGCCACGCAGCGTCCCATCGCCGCCCGGTGGCTCAAAAGAACGGGTTGCGCCATCAGCGAGGGATACGGGCTTTCCGAGACATCCGGGACGGTGAGCTGCAACCCGCCTCACGGCGACATTCGCCAAGGAACGGTCGGTCCGCCGGCCCCCTCAACTGAAGTGCTGATCCTTGACGAAAGATTCGAGACCCTGCCGCTGGGAGAAATTGGACAAATTGCAGTCCGAGGCCCGCAGTTGTTCAAGGGTTATTGGCAGCGCGAAGCAGAAACCGCTCGATTCATGACGAAAGACGGCTTTTTCCTGACAGGCGATCTCGGCTGCATTGATGAACACGGCTATCTGTGCATTTCCGGTCGAGAGAAAGAAATGATGCTCGTGAGCGGTTTCAACGTCTATCCCAGCGAGATAGAAGCCGTGGCCATTGAAATGGACCAAGTGCTTGAGTGCGCGGCTGTTGGCGTTCCTGATGAGCTCACGGGAGAAGCCGTGAAATTGGTTGTGGTCCCTCGAAGTGACGCGCTTACTGAAGAGTCGATAAGACAACACATGAAGGCAAACCTGACTGCGTACAAGCGGCCGAAGATCATCGAGTTTCGGACAAAGCTCCCCCGGTCAGCCGTCGGGAAGTTGCTGCGCGCCTCACTGGGTGCCGCGCTGTGACGTTGAATATAGGCGTGCCTGCCGAGACGATGGCCGGCGAAACCCGTGTGGCCGTGACACCCGAGACGGTGAAGAAACTTGTCGCCTCCGGGCACACCGTGCGCGTGCAGTCCGGGGCTGGCATTGCAGCCAGCGTCACCGATGCCGCCTACGAGGCCGCCGGTGCCGAGATCGTCAACATGAACGCCGCCTTCGCGGCCGACATGGTGCTCAAGGTGCGCACCCCCAGCGATGCCGAAACCGCGCTCATGAAGCCCGGCACCGTGGTCATCGGCATGCTCAACCCCTTCGATGCGGCCGGCCTGCAGCGCCTGGCCACGGCCGGCCTCACCGCCTTCGCGCTCGAAGCCGCACCGCGCACCACCCGCGCCCAGAGCATGGACGTGCTCTCCTCGCAGGCCAACATCGCGGGCTACAAGGCCGTGATCATCGCGGCCGACAAGTACCAGCGCTTCTTCCCGATGCTCATGACCGCCGCCGGCACCGTGAAGGCCGCGCGCGTGGTCATCCTGGGCGTCGGCGTAGCGGGCCTGCAGGCCATTGCCACCGCCAAGCGCCTGGGGGCCGTCATCGAGGCTTCCGACGTGCGACCGAGCGTCAAGGAGCAGATCGAGTCGCTCGGCGGCAAGTTCATCGAGGTGTCCTACGACACCGACGAAGAAAAGGAAGCCGCGGTCGGCGTCGGCGGCTACGCCAAGCCCATGCCCCCCAGTTGGCTCGCGCGCCAGCAGGTCGAGGTGGCCAAGCGCGTGGCGCTGGCCGACATCGTCATCAGCACCGCGCTCATTCCCGGACGCGCGGCGCCCACGCTCATCACCGAGGACATGGTCAAGGCCATGAAGCCCGGCTCGGTGATCGTCGACATCGCGGCCGGCAAGGGCCCGGGTGGCGTGGGCGGCAACTGCCCGCTGTCGGAAGCCGACAAGACGGTGATCAAGCACGGCGTGACCATCGTCGGCGAGACCAACCTGCCGGCGCTGGTGGCGGCCGATGCGTCGGCGCTTTATGCGCGCAACGTGCTCGACTTCCTCAAGCTGATCGTCACCAAGGAGGGCGGCCTGAAGATCGACCTCGAAGACGACATCGTCGCCGCCTGCCGCGTCGCGCACGACGGCCAGGTCACGAAGAAATAAGCCACCCCGGCACCCCCGCGAGGAGAAGAATCCATGGATCCCGTTTCCCACACCGTCATCAATCTCATCATCTTCGTGCTGGCCATCTACGTGGGCTACCACGTGGTGTGGACCGTCACGCCCGCGCTGCACACGCCGCTGATGGCCGTGACCAACGCGATCTCGGCCATCGTGGTCGTGGGCGCCATGCTGGCGGCCGCGCTCACCGAAACCCCGCTGGGCAAGACCATGGGCGTGCTCGCGGTGGCGCTGGCGGCGGTGAACATCTTCGGCGGCTTCCTGGTCACGCGGCGCATGCTCGAGATGTTCAAGAAGAAAGAGAAGAAGGCCGCACCCAAGGCCGAAGCGGGAGCCTCGCAATGAGCATGAACGTCGTCACGCTGCTGTACCTGGTTGCCAGCGTCTGCTTCATCCAGGCCCTGAAGGGCCTGTCGCACCCCACCACCTCGATCCGCGGCAACCTCTTCGGCATGGCCGGCATGGCCATCGCGGTGGTCACCACCGGCGCGCTGATCTACAAGCTGGCCGGCGGCCAGCTCACGGGCCTGGCCTGGGTGCTGCTGGGGCTGGCGGCCGGCGGCGGCTACGGCGCCTACCGCGCCAAGACGGTCGAGATGACCAAGATGCCCGAGCTGGTGGCCTTCTTCCACAGCATGATCGGCCTGGCGGCGGTGTTCATCGCGGTGGCAGCCGTGGTCGAACCCGCGGCCATGCTCGAAGGCATCGCCAAGGGCGCGCCCATTCCCGCCGGCAACCGGCTCGAGCTGTTCCTGGGCGCGGCCATCGGCGCCATCACCTTCAGCGGCTCGGTGATTGCCTTCGGCAAGCTCTCGGGCACCTACAAGTTCCGCCTGTTCCAGGGCGCGCCGGTGCAGTTCAAGGGCCAGCACATGCTGAACCTGGTGCTCGGCCTGGCCATGATCGGCCTGGGGCTGGTGTTCATGGCCACCGAAAGCTGGCCGGCGTTCTTCGCGATGCTGGCGCTGGCCTTCGTGATGGGCGTGCTCATCATCATCCCGATCGGCGGGGCCGACATGCCGGTGGTGGTGTCCATGCTCAACAGCTACTCGGGCTGGGCGGCCGCGGGCATCGGCTTCAGCCTGAACAACGCGATGCTGATCGTGGCCGGCTCGCTGGTGGGCTCGTCGGGCGCGATCCTGAGCTACATCATGTGCAAGGCCATGAACCGCTCGTTCTTCAACGTGATCCTGGGTGGCTTCGGCGGCGAGGCGGTCACGGCCGGCGGCGCGGCCAAGGAGCAGCGGCCGGTCAAGAGCGGCAGCGCCGACGACGCGGCCTTCGTGCTGGGCAACGCCGAGACGGTGGTGATCGTGCCGGGCTACGGCCTGGCGGTGGCGCGCGCCCAGCATGCGGTGAAGGAACTCGCCGAGAAGCTCACGCACAAGGGCATCACGGTGAAGTACGCGATCCACCCGGTGGCTGGCCGCATGCCGGGCCACATGAATGTGCTCTTGGCCGAGGCCGAGGTACCCTACGACCAGGTGTTCGAGATGGAGGACATCAACGGCGAGTTCGGCCAGGCCGACGTGGCGATCATCCTGGGCGCCAACGACGTGGTGAACCCGGCGGCGCTGCAAAAGGGCAGCCCGATCTACGGCATGCCGATCCTGGAAGCCTACAAGGCCAAGACGGTGATCGTGAACAAGCGCTCCATGGCAGCGGGCTATGCGGGCCTGGACAACGAGCTCTTCTACATGGACAAGACCATGATGGTCTTTGGGGATGCCAAGAAGGTCGTTGAGGACATGGGGAAGGCTGTTGAGTAAAGCCCCGTGCCGTGCATCCCCATGTCTGACCATTCCAAAGGCCCATCAATGACCCTCTCCCTCCAAGGCAAAGTCGCTGTCGTGACCGGCGCAAGCACCGGCATCGGTTTGGCCATTGCCAAACGGTTTGCAGCCGAAGGCGCGAACGTCGTAATCACCGGCCGGCGCCAGAAAGAACTTGACGTCGCGGTCGCTGACGTCGGGGATCAAGCCTCCGCCATTCGCGCGGATGTCTCCAGTCTGCAGGATCTCGACGCCCTCTTCCAGACCGTCAAGCAACACCATGGACGCATCGACGTCTTGGTCGCGAATGCGGGAGGCGGCAGCATGGCTCCGCTTGGCGCGATCACGGAAGAGTTGTTTGACCAGACGTTCAGCACCAACGTGAAGGGGGTGCTCTTCACAGTTCAAAAGGCACTTCCCCTGTTGACGGATGGCGCGACAGTCATCTTGGTTGGTTCTACCAGTTCGATACATGGCGTACCTGCATTCAGTGTCTACAGCGCATCCAAGGCGGCAATTCGGAACTTCGCTCGCAGTTGGATTCTGGATCTCAAAGGTCGCAACATTCGGATCAATGTCCTCAGTCCCGGACCGACGAAGACGCCTGGACTGGTGGGCCTGGTGCCGCTCGAACACCAGCAGGGACTGCTCGACGGTTTTGCAGGCCAGATCCCGATGGGCCGGGTTGGAGAACCCGATGAAATCGGCAAGGCCGCAGTCTTCCTGGCTTCGGACGCCTCGAGCTTCGTCACCGGCATCGAGCTATTCGTCGACGGTGGCATTGCGCAGATCTAGCGACGAAGCTTACGAACGTCGTATTCACGCGGCGCTTCACCGCTGCACCCCAGCCTCTTCCACTTCCTCGAAGGACCCGACCATGAAACTCGACAACGCCACCGTCCTCATCACCGGTGCTAACCGCGGCATCGGTCTCGCTTTCGCCCGCGCTGCTCTGGCCCGCGGCGCGCGCAAGGTCTACGCTGGAGCGCGCGACCCCGCCAATGTCAAGTTGGCCGGCGTCGAACCGATTCGACTCGACGTCACTCGGCCCGAAGACATTGCCGCGGCGGTACGCGATTGCGGCGACGTCACGCTGCTGATCAACAACGCCGGTATCGCGACGCTCGGGGGATTCCTCGCCGAGGGCAGCGTCGAGGCCGCCCGCGCCCAGTTCGAGACCAATTTTTTTGGCCCGCTGCGTATGGCGCTTGCCTTCGCGCCAGTGCTCGCCGGACACGGTGGCGGTGCGATCCTGAACGTCCTGTCGCTCGCGAGCTGGATAACGGCGCCCCGTCTCGCAACCTATGCCGCCACCAAATCGGCCGCCTGGTCACTGACCAACAGTCTGCGTCACGAGTTGCGCGCCCAGGGCACCCAAGTGCTGGGCCTGCACATGGGGTTCGTCGACACTGACATGGCACGCGGCAACGATCAGCCCAAGTCCAGCCCGGACGAGGTGGTGCGCCGCAGCCTCGACGCCCTCCAAGCCGGGGCCGAGGAGGTGCTGGCCGACGAGATCACCCGGCAGGTCAAACAAGGCTTGTCGGCCGAGCCGGGCGTCTACCTTCAGACGACCTAAGGCTGAACTGCTTTCCGGCAAGCCACTGCCCGGCACCTACCCGATTGAACGGCAACACGAAACCATAGTCATGACAGAAGCTCAAACCGGCACCAGGCCCATCTCCGGGTCTCATCCGTTCGACGTGGCCGCCCTGCGGGCGTATCTCGAGGCGCGGGTCGACGGCTTTCAGGGGCCGGTCACGGTCGAGCAGTTCAAGGGCGGGCAATCGAACCCAACCTACAAGCTCAACACGCCGGAGCGCTCTTACGTGATGCGCTGCAAGCCCGGCCCGGCGGCGAAGCTGCTGGCCTCGGCGCATGCGATCGATCGTGAATTCACCGTGATGCGGGCGCTGCGCGCAACCGACGTGCCGGTCCCGGACATGTACCTGCTGTGCGAAGATGAATCCGTGATCGGCTGCGCCTTCTACGTGATGGAGTACATGTCGGGCCGCGTGATGTGGGACCAATCGATCCCCGATGCCGACAGCACGCGACGCAGCCGAATCTACGACGAGATGAACCGCGTGATTGCCGCGCTGCACAACGTCGACGTCAAGGCAGCGGGTCTCCAGAACTATGGCAAGCCGGGCAACTATTTCGAGCGCCAGATTGGCCGCTGGACGAAGCAGTACCAGGCTTCGATCACGCAGCCGATTCCCGAGATGGACAAGTTGATGGAGTGGCTCCCTGCGCACATACCGGCCAGCGCGCGCGACGAGAGTCAGGTGTCGATCGTGCATGGCGACTACCGGCTCGACAATCTGATGTTCCACGCCACCGAGCCCCGCGCGATCGCGGTGCTCGATTGGGAGCTCTCGACCATCGGCCATCCGCTGGCCGACCTGAGCTACCACTGCATGTCGTGGCACGTCCAGCCGGGCCCTACCCTCGGTATTCGGGGCCTGGACCTCGCCGCTCTCGGCATACCCGACGAGAAGAGCTATGTGCGCCGCTACTGCGAGCGGACCGGCCGCGCCGACCCCGACGCAGTGATGGCCGATTGGAACTTCTATCTCGCCTACAACATGTTCCGCCTCGCCGGCATCCTGCAAGGAATTGCCAAACGTGTGGAGACGGGGACGGCATCGAGCGCACAGGCAAAGCAAGCGAGCGCCGGTGCGCGGCCGCTTGCGCAGATGGGCTGGGCACTTGCGCAATGCGCTTGAACGAGCATGAGCCTACTCCAGCGACTCCTTCTGGCCCGATTGTTGCCTTATATCCCGTCCAAGCACGCCACGAATTCGCTCATCAACGCGGACTGCGCCTGCTGCTGCGCCGAGATGATGTAGCGAGCAAATTTCACTTCTGGCTTGAAAGGCAGAACCTTGACGCCAGCCAGGTCCAGGTGCCGCACCACCAGTGGATTGACCACGCTCACGCCCAGTCCGAAGCTCACCATGCGACAGATGACCGCTGAATAGGGGGCATCGATCGTCTGACGTCTTCTATCTGGGTTGAACGCAGCGTCGATCGGAACGCGCGTGCCGTCACCCCTGGTGAGCGAGATGAACGACTCGTCGTCAAGATCCGAACTCAAGACCACGCGCTTGCGCGCCAGCCGGTGACCTGACGGAACGATGCACACGCCGTTTTCCTCTGCCCACAGCGTGGACTGCAGGCCTGGCGTATCGTCCAAATTGGTCACCAAACCGAGGTCGACGTAGCGGTTTGCCGTCCACTTCGCCACGGTAGGCGAGTCGCCGGTGTGAATCGAGACGGGCGTGTCCGGGTACCGGCGGCGAAAGGCGCGCATGACCTCTGGCATGACGGTCATCGCCAGCGAAGCAACAGCACCGATGCGCAGCGTGCCGGCCCCGACTTCGCGAATCTGCTTGGCGCTGTCGGTCAGTGCCTCCATGCCGAGGAACCAGCGTTGCACCGACTGGAAAAACGCCTCGGCCTCGGGCGTGGGCGCCAGACGACCGCTGAGCCGCACGAACAGCCGAAAACCAACCGCTGCTTCCAGTTGTGCGATGGCCCGGCTCACATTGGATTGCGAGGTGTGCAGTTCATGCGCAGCCAGCGTCATTGACCGCGTCAGCATCACCGCCCGGAAGGTTTCGATCAGTTTCCAGCGCATGTCCGTTGCTCCTTGCTTGTGAGGGCGAGCATATCTAAATGGATATCCACATGCCAGAAACTCTCATTTGCCGATATGTCGGGCGGCTCCTATTCTTCGATGAAGCGCAACTACCTTTCGATCCAGACGAGCCATCCAATGACATCTTCAGACATCCTTATCGAGCACCGTGGCCCCGTGGGGCTGATCACGCTCAACAAACCGTCCAAGCTCAATGCCTGGGACCAACCCATGCGCGACGCCATCGTGGCCGCGCTTCGTGCGTTCGACACCGACGCAGCCATCGGTGCCGTGGTGTTGACCGGCGCCGGCGAGCGCGCCTTCTCTGCGGGCCAGGACTTCGCCGAGGCGCACGACTTCGATGCCGACCGGGCGGAGGCATGGATCCGCGAGTGGGAGACCTTCTACGGCACGCTGCGGCGCCTGACCAAGCCCATCGTGGCCGCGCTCAATGGCGTGGCCGCGGGGTCGGCTTTCCAGGTGGCGCTGCTGTGCGACATACGCGTGGGCCACGATCAGGTCACGATGGGCCAGCCCGAGATCAACTCGGGCATTGCCAGCATCACGGGGCCGTGGATCATGAAAGAGATCCTCGGCATGTCACGCACCATCGAACTCACACTGAGCGGCCGCATGATGCCCGCGCAGGAGTGTCGCGAGATCGGCTTGATCCATCACCTCGTACCACGCGAACAGGTGCTGGCGAAGGCGCTGGAGATTGCCGGGCAACTTGCAGCCAAGGCGCCGTTGGCCATGCGCCTCGACCGCGCGTGGTTCGCAGACATGACCGAGGCGGGCTTCCGCGAGACCATCAACGCAGCGATTCGCGCGCACCGTGAGTCCTACGCATCCGGCGAACCGGCGCGCAAGATGGAAGCCTTCATGGCTGCGCGCGGCCACGCGCTGGAAGGAGCCCAGCGATGATCGAGATGCCGCCCGTGGGCGACGAGACGCTGCGCCGCATCATGGACCGCAGGGCCCTGGAAGATCCGGGCCACGTGTTGCTGAAGTTCCAGGAACGCGACTACACGTTCGGCGAGATAGACGCCCAGGTCAACCGCGTGGCCAACGCCCTGCTGGCCCGGGGCCTGGTGCCCGGCGACCGGGTGGCGCTGATGCTGCCCAGCCATCCGGACCATCTGGTGGCGATTCTGGCGCTCGCCAAGGTCGGGCTGGTCCGGGTGCCGGTCAACACCGGCTTCAAGGGCGCGTCGCTTGCCTATCCGTTCGAAGCCTTCGCGCCGCGCGCGCTGATCGCCGACGCCGCGCACGCCGAAGTGCTGGCCGAGGCACTGCCCGCGGACGCGGTCGAGATGACGCTGTGGCGCGGCGGCGCGGCCGACGATCTCGCCGCCCTGCTGACGCACGCCGACAGCTCGCCGCCCTCGGTGGAGCCGGGGCCGGACGACATCATCGCCCTCACCCCCAGTTCGGGCACCACCGGCGCTCCCAAGGGCGTGAACAAGTCCGACCGCACGCTGCGCGCGGGCCCCATGGGCACGCTGCGCCTCACTGGCGCGCAGCCGGGCGACGTGTTCCTGCTGTGGGAGTCGCTGCACCACGGCGCGGGCGTGGCGGTGTGCATTGCCGCCATCCTGCAGAAGCTGACGCTGGCGATGGTCGAGAAGTTCAGCGCCTCGCGGTTCTGGGACCAGTGCCGCCTGTACGGCGTCACGCACGTTCACTACCTGGGCGGCGTACTGCCCATGCTGCTCAAACAGCCGCCCAGGGACGACGACCGCAATCACCAGGTGCAGATCGCCTGGGGTGGCGGTTGCCCGCCCGAAGTCTGGGACGTGTTCGCCGAGCGCTTCGGCGTGGAGATTCGCGAGGGCTATGGCCTGTCGGAAATGATCACCTTCGTGACGGTGAACCCGCAGGGACCGAAGTTTTCGATTGGCCAGCCGCTGTCGTACTTCGAGCTCCAGCTCACCGATGAAGCCGGCAACGAGGTCCCCGTCGGCCAGCCCGGCGAAATCTGCGTGCGCTCGCGCGTACCGGGGCTTCAGTTCCTCGGCTACTTCCGCAACGAGCAGGCCACGCAGGCCGCGCAGCGTGGCGAGTGGTTCTGCAGTGGCGACCTGGCACGGCGCGACAGTGACGGCTACTACTACTTCGCCGGCCGCAAGAAGGACACGGTGCGCCGACGCGGCATCAACATCTCGGCCTGGGAAGTCGAGCGTGTGATTGGCGAGCACGCCGCCATCGCCGAGTGCGCGGTGGTCGGCGTGCCAAGCGAGTTGGGCGATGAAGAGCTCAAGGTCTTCGTGCGGCTGGCCGAGGGCGCGCACCTTGCGCCGCAAACGCTGGTGGACTGGTGCAAGCCGCGCATGCCGGCTTTTCAGGTGCCCCGCTTCATCGCTTTCATCGAAGAGTTCCCCAAGACCCCGACGCAGCGCATCCGCAAGAACGAGCTGCCCCGCAATCTCTCAGGCGCATGGGACGCCGAGCAACCCAGGAGCTGACCATGACAACCCTGATGATGATGAAGAAGTACATCAAGCCCTGCGTGGCCGCCTGCGCAGTGGCCCTGACCGGCGTGTCGGCATCCGCGCAGGACTACCCGGCCCGCCAGGTGACGATGGTCGTGGGCTACTCGGCCGGTGGCGCGGTGGACGCCGTGGCGCGCCTGCTGTCGCAGAAGCTCGGCGAGGCGCTGGGCAAGCCCGTGGTGGTGGACAACAAGGCGGGAGCCTCGGGCAACATCGGCGCACAGTTCGTCGCCAAGGCCCAGCCGGACGGCCACACGCTGCTGATGGCGCCCGTCACCACCTATGCGATGAACTCGCTGCTCTACCCCGCCACGGCGGGCTACCAGCTCGACAAGGACTTCGCAGGCGTCTCGGTCGTAGGCTACCTGCCACTGGTGCTCGTGGTCAACGATGCGCTGCCCGCCCGTTCGGTGGCCGACCTGGTGAAAGCGGCCAAGGCCAAACCCGGCGGACTGGACTACGGCTCGGCGGGCAACGGCTCCATCGAGCACGTGGCGGGCGAGATGTTCAAGCAACAGGCGGGCGTGAGCATGGTCCATATTCCCTACCGCGGCGCGGCGCTCGCCATCACCGACCTGATGGCTGGCCAACTGAGCCTGATGTTCGCCACCGTGCCCACGGCCGTGGCCAACCTGAAGAGCGGCAAGCTGCGCGCCCTGGCCGTGACGACGCCCGAGCGCATCGGCGCGCTGCGCGACGTGCCCACGGCGCGCGAAGCCGGCTACCCCGGTTTCGAGGCCGGTTCCACCTACGCCATCCTTGCCCCGGCAGCCACACCCCGGCCCGTCGTTCAGCGCCTGAACCAGGAAATCGCCAAGATCCTGCAAATGCCTGACGTGCAGGCGCGCTTTCAGGTTCTGGGCATCGAGCGCGCCGGCTCCACGCCCGAAGAAGCCACGCAGCGCCTCGGCCAGGAGCTGACCAAGTGGGGCAAGGCGATCAAGGACAGTTCCATCAAGGTCGATTGACAGCATGCCTTCCCTTTCCTCTTCCTTTTCTTCTTCCTCCGACATCCATGTCGAACATCGCGGCGAGGGCCACGCCCTCGTCACCATCTCCCGGCCGCTGCGACGCAACGCCTGCGACTTCGCGGCCTGGACCGACCTGAAAGACGCCTTCGAGACGTTGGGAGCCGATCCGGCGGTCAAGCTCATCGTGCTCACCGGCGCGGGCGGGCACTTCTGCGCGGGCGACGATGTGGTGGCCTTCTCGGCCGTCATTGACGAGGCCGAGAAAGACGTCTGGCGCGCGCGCATTCAGGCGTGCTACGCCGCGGTGCAGTCGGCGCCCAAGCCGGTCATCGCAGCGATCTCCGGCGTGTGCGTGGGCGGAGGCTGCAGCCTGGCTATGTGCTGCGACTTCCGCGTGGGCGACGCCACGGCGCGCGTGGGCGTGCCCGTGGCCAAGCTCGGCCTGGTGTATCCCACCATCCAGCTGCAGCGACTGTCGTGGCTGATCGGCGCGTCGAATGCGCGGCGCTGGGTGTACGAGGCCGCGCTGTACGACGCCGCCGAATCGCACCGTGTCGGCTACCTCGACGCGCTCGCCGAAGGCGACGTAACGCAGGCCGCTTTCACCTTCGGTGCGGGCATGGCCCGGGCCGCGCCGCTGTCCATCGCGGGCTCCAAGGCGCAGCTCAATGCCGTGCTGGCCGGCCGGGTCGATCAGGAGCGCGAGCGCCTCGACGCCATGGTCCTGCGCGCCGACCGCAGTGAAGATTTCCGCGAGGCGGCGCAAGCCTTCGCGCAGAAGCGGGCACCGGTCTTCAGAGGACGATAAAAGCTGTCTGCGCGCTGGGTCGAGTCCCGGAGTCGAAAGCCTTGGGGCAGCGCCAGCCACCCGTCACGAAGCCTGCATCCCATGATGACCCCCTCTTCACAACCCAGCCCAGGCGCTTTCCCTTCCATCGCCTTCATCGGCGGCGGCAACATGAGCAGCGCCATCGTCGGCGGATTGGTCCGCCAGGGCATACCGGTCGACCGGATCACGGTGGTCGAGCCCTTCGAAGCAGCTCGCCAGCGATTGCGCGAGTAGTTCGACGTATGGCTGCTGGCATCGGCCAGCCGCGCGCTGGCCGGCGTTGCCATGGTGGTCTGGGCCATCAAGCCGCAAGCGTTCCATGACGCCGCGGCTGCCGTTGCGCCGTTCACCCCCCATGCCCTGCACCTGAGCGTGGCCGCAGGCATCCGAACCGGCAGCATGGCGCAGTGGCTGGGCACGGAGCACATCGTGCGAGCGATGCCGAACACACCTGCCTTGGTCGGGTCGGGCATGACCGGGCTCTTTGCCCGTGCTGGCGTGAGCGATGCGCAGAAGCTGCTCGTCGAGCAGGTCATCGGCGCCACTGGCCAGTTCTTGTGGGTGCAGCGTGAAGCGCAACTGGACGCGGTCACTGCACTGTCCGGCTCCGGTCCGGCGTATGTCTTCTACTTTCTGGAAGCCATGGCGCAAGCAGGTGCGGACATGGGCCTGGCTTCCGATCAGGCGTACCAGTTGGCTGTCGCGACTTTCGTCGGCGCATCGCACCTTGCCGCGCATGCCAACGAGCCGCCGGGCGTGCTGCGCGAGCGCGTCACCAGCAAAGGCGGCACCACCCATGCGGCGTTGGAAAGCATGCACGCCAGCGGTGTGGCGGCTCATTTCATTGCGGCGATGCGAGCGGCGGAACAGCGCGCCACCGAACTGGGTGACGAGTTCGGCGGCTGAGAACCTATCACGCTCGTCCGCATCACTTAGCGGCTGCCTCGCCGCTCGCCGCTCGCCGCCATTCATGCTCGGGGCTGTTGTTGACCCGCGCTTGCGGCCTCTTCTTTGCCCTTCTTCCCCCTGCCATGGACAGCCTGCAGTTCCTGCAGTTCCTGCAGTTCCTGCGGTGGCTCGGAATCACGCTCCAAGCCCCCGGCTGCTGGCACCAGATGGTTGCAGTCTTGGTCAGCCCAGATCCTTGTTCGGGTTGACCAGGTATTTCTCGCCTGTTGCCGCCTTGCCGTAAACCGCGATGGCGTCGAGCTGCAGCGCTTCAGCCATCGACACCTCGCGCGTGTAGTGGCTTGCAAAGGTTGTCTTGAGTTCGGATGCCACGCGTTGCTTCAGCCGCTCGACCGTGTCCGCACCGACCTTCTGCAGGAACGGGAACAGCAACCAGCCGCCCATGCCCCACGTCATGCCGAAGCCGCGGGTGAATTCCGTCGCCCCCCGATCCAGGCTGCCGTAGATGTAGACCTGCTTGTGCACGGTCGAGCCGTAGCGGTTGTATTCCTTCGCGCCGCGGTTCGCGGCGGTTTCCATCGCCATGAGGATCTGGCCGGCCAGCTTGCCGCCGCCGATGGCGTCGAAGGCCAACGTCGCTCCCGTCTCGGTCAGCGCATTCGTCAGGTCGGCCATGAACGTCGGCGACGTGCTGTTGCAGACATGCTTCGCGCCGAGTTCGCGCAGCAGCGTCTCGTGCTCGGGCTTGCGCACGATGTTGACGAGGTCGATGCCGTCTTTCAGGCAGACCTTGTTGAGCATCTGCCCCAGGTTCGACGCCGCCGCGGTGTGGACCAGCGCGGTGTGGCCTTCCCGCTTCATCGTCTCGATCATGCCGAGGGAGGTGACCGGATTGACGAACCACGAGGCACCCTCGGCGGCTGTCGTGCCCTCGGGCAGCGGCAGGCACTGCGCGACGTTGACCGCGCAGTACTGCGAATACATCGCGCCGCCGATCACGCCCACAGTCTTGCCGAGCAAGGCCTGCGCGGCCGGTGAACGCCCGGCGCCGACCACGACGCCGGCGCCTTCGTAGCCGACCGGCACCGACTCGTCCAGGCGGGCCGCCACGGCCGGCAGCATGCGCGGCGGCACGGTGGCGGTGACGATCGGCCGGTCGGCCGTGCCGGCGGCGTTCGCGGTCGACATGTCGGCCATGCCGAATAGCACCATCAGGTCCGACGGATTCATCGGGGCCGCGTCGATGCGCACGAGCACCTCGTCGGCTTTCGGTTCGGGCATCGGCATCTCGGCGAGCGAGAGTTCAAGCTCGCCGCCCGTACGGACGATGGAGCGGAGTTGCAGTGGCATGGGGGTGTCTCGTGAGTTGGACGAAAGCGGGTTCATGGAAGCTGAACGCCTCCGATCACCAGGACTCGCGGAACGGCCGCACTTCGGTCAGGAACGACCAGGCCGAACGCGGCTGGTGGGTGACGTGCCAGACCTCTTCGGCGATGTCGGATGGCTTGATGAAAAAGTCATCCGGCTTGTCGGCCATTCGCGCGCGGGCCCAAGGCACGTCGATGACCGCATCGATCATCATGAAGGACACGTGCACGCCCCTGGGCCCCATCTCGCGAGCGATGGACTCGGCCAGGATGCGCTGCGCAGCCTTGCTCGGCGCAAAGCCGGCAAAAGCGGCCTTGCCACGGACGGCCGAGGTGTTGCCTGTGACCAGCAAGGCGCCGCCCCCTGCTGCCTCCATCCGCGGCGCCGCCCACCGGGCCAGGTGCAGCAGGGCCATGACGTTGATCTGGAAATTCTGCTGAAGGACTTGAGGGTCGATGTCGAGGAAGTTGCCGAAGGCCCCACCCACGGCGTTGTGGATCACCACCTTGGGGACGCCGGCACGCTGCTCGATGGCATCGAGGGCGGCCGTTAGTGCCGCAGGGTCGGCCACATCGCAGGGGACCGCAAAGGCGTTTGGAAGTTCGCGCTCGAGATCGGTCAAGCGCTCGGCCGTGCGCGCGAGCATGGCCACTTGGTAGCCGCCATCGTGGAACCGCCGGGCCATTGCCGAGCCGGTGCCTGGGCCTACGCCGGTGATGATGACAAGCGGCTTCATGCGGCCTGCTCCAGGCGAGCTTGCACGAAGTGCAGGCGGTCATTGCCGAAGAACATGTCGTCTCCGACGAACAGGGTCGGCGCGCCAAACACGCCACGCGATGCCGCCCCGGCGGTTGCCTCGTCCAAGAGGGCCTGCGCGGCCGGCAAGTCCATCTGCGTTTCAAGCGCCTCAGCGTCGAATCCCGCGGCACCCAGCAGGGCTGCGACCTCGGCCGCTGTCGCCAGCGGCGCCGGAGTCGCCCAAAACGCGTTGAAGATCGCGTCCACGGCTGCGGGCATGGCACCCATCTGCCCGGCCACGAGCGTGGCGCGCAACAGGCGGCTGGCGTCGATCTCCGATCCCTGGGGATGCCGGTTGAGCGGAACCCCATAGTGGGCCGCCCATCGCCCCATGTCGGTCATCACGTAGCGGCCCTTGGCTGCGCAGGTGATGCTCGTCGGCACGTTCCCCACCGCTTTCATCAGCGCCCCGATCTCGAATGGACGGAAGGCGATCTCGACATCCATCTTCCGGACCTGAGACAGTGCCAGGAAGCTGTAGGGGCTGCGATAGTCGAAGTAGAAGTCGATCGTTTTCATTGAGGGTTCCTTTGAGAGTCCGTTGTTGTGGATGTTGTTGATCGTTCGCGGCCGACTCCGCGGTCGGTTGTGAACTTTGCGAGATAGGGGCCGAACTCCGGCGCGAAGGCCGGATCGTTCGCAAGGCGGTCGAAGTGCGCCATGGCCCGTGGGAACCGCTCACGGGCGTTGTTCAGGAACGGCGCCTTGCCGAGCGCAATCAGCGCTTCGCTACGGCCCAGTTCATTGTGGAAAAGGGCGAGTTCACAGGCGAAGCAGATGTCGGCCAAACTCACCCCCTCGCCGACAAGCGTATGGCGGGCCGGCTCCAAGGCCCCGTCGATTCCGGCCATGTAGGTCGTGAACGCCTCGTCGGCGCGAGCGTGGACGTCCGCTGCGAGTTCGGAACCTTGCAGGGCGAGGAGGTAAATCTGCGCGTCGCGACCGAACACCAGGCTGACATCCAGAAAGCTGTCGATCCGCGAAGCCTCGAACGGATCGTGGCCGTATAGCCCGCTCCGTTCCGCCTGGCGTGCGACCGCACGCATGATGCTGTTGGATTCAAAGATGCCGACCTGCCCGTCTCCGCTGAAAGCCGTGGGGACCGTTCCGAACGGCTGCGCAATAAGAAAGGCGTCGGTCTTGTAGAGCTTGCGGCCCTTGAACCCGATGCGGCCCATACGCTCAGCGGCAGCGCGTTCTTCGGCGGACACCTCGCTCAACGGACGGGCGTCGAAATCCCAGAGCCAGTCCACGAGGTCGCTGCCCGCAGCGCCCCGCACCTCCAACTCGACGCCGCCGATGCGCGCGGCGATGACTGCCTTCCACACGCGAGGATTGGGCAAGTAGGAAAAGATCCGCACCTCGGCCATTGCGCTGACTCCATGGTGCGCCGTCAAGCAGGCGGCACAGTTGTTCGTCCAGCGGGCTGGGGTCGGCGACTGCCGACACCGTCCACTGTTTCATGCCCCATTCTGCATGACAACCATCATCCTGACTGTCGCATTGGTTCACCAGAAGATGTTTCAACTGCACTGGTTTACCCGGAGACGGGATTCATCCAGCAGGATGCGAACGCACGGTCCCAGCTGGGCGCGTTGCTGGAGCGTCGACCGTACAGGGAAGCGCTATGTAAGCTGGACAGGCGTGCCGGTCAGCACCGCGCACTCAGCACCTCGCACTCAGCACTCAGCACTCAGCACTCAGCACTCACGCAGTTTGAATTGCGTCACCTGCGGCGAGAGCCCACCAGCGCTCGCCGTAGGGCGCGAGGACATGACATGTTCCGCAGTTGCTGAGCGCGCCAAGGGAACGCGGCACGGCGAAAGGCCAAGGCTGCAACTCAGGTTTCGTCCTAGTTGCCTGAGAGCGCCCGCTCATTGGGCTCGTTGAGCGCTATCAGCTGCTCGCGTACGCTGCGGAGCAGGTCGTCCGAACGGGCGGAGTCTGTCATTGCCCGCGACAGGGCCAGAGCACCCACCATGGCGCTGACGGCCAACATCGCTCTGGAATCGTCGTCGTCGCCAAGGTGCCGCCGAGCGGCGGCAATATAGTCTTCGATGGAGCCAGCCATGATCGACTTGGACTGGGCGTCGGCGCGTCCGACATCGGAGATCAATGCTGAGACCGCGCACCCAGTGCTGCGCGAGTCCCGATGGCTGGAGCTCAGATAGTCGCTAACGAAGCCGGCGAAGCCGGTAGTGCGCACTGATTTCTCCCTCGCCGCCGACCGACGTACACCATCAACTAGGGCTCGCCTGAGGGCCTGGGCGAGCAAGTCCGCACGAGATGCAAAATGGCCGTAGAAACCGCCATGCGTGAGATTCACGCTCTTCATGAGCTTGCCCACACTCACCGACTCGAGTCCGCCGTCTCGAATCTGGTCGGCGGCCTCTTTCAGGATCCGCTCTCGACTTTGCGCCTTCTCGGCCTGCGAATGTCCCAAGGCAAATGCCCCTATGCAATCCGACCGTCTGGATGACGGTCGACATCCCATTGTAGGCATTGATGATCGGAGATGCATTCGGCCCTGGCGCATCGCTTGCGCCTCCGCTTCAAGCCAGCGAGAGCAGCGCTCGAACCAACTGCTGCGGCATGGATAGGAATGGGCTGTGATCCGAGTCCAGTTGCAGCACCTGCGTCTTGTTGGCAGGTGTCGCGGTGTCTGCCTGCGCCACCATCAGGCCCTGGGCCGCCGGCGGAATGGTGTTGTCTGCGCTGGTCCGGATATAAGTACGTGGGATGGCTCCCCAGCGCTGCACCGATGTCACGATTGGTGTGACCATTGCACCGATTGGAATATCTGGCGATAGCAGATTGAGAGCAGCGCGTGCGGTTACGGCGTCCACTTTCCCGTAGAACAGGTTGATAAGCCCCGCGCGATAGTTCGCGTCCGTGGATGCCGGGTCGAGTCGCAGGGCGCCAGTAACTCCAGGATCGCTGCGCAGCAGCGGTGTCAAAAGCGATGGGGGTGCCTGTTCATCAGGGGGGAATGCCACCATCGGCTGGCCGTCCTTGGGCATGAATGCCGCGAGGTAGACCAGGCGCGCAATCTTGCCGGGGCCCAGCAGTTCAGCGGCAGCATGGATTGCACCGCCTCCCATGCTGTGGCCCACGACGATCGGCGCCGGGAAGCCGGCGGCGAGCAGGGATTCGACGGCATCAGCCACGGCCCGAGCATAGTCGGCCAACGTGATACCCGCGATCGGTGAGAGTTCGGTCGCCAGGGCTGCCGTTCGGGGCTGAACGTCGAACGCCGCCGGGAATGCCGCATTCAGGCCATGCCCCGGCAAGTCGATCGCCAGCACGAGGTGGCCGGCGGCGGCCAGCATTGGGCTGATCTTGCCCCAGCACCAGGTGCCATGCCAAGCCCCGTGAACCAGCAGGTATGGGCTTTTGGGCAAGAGTGCTGGCGTCGGTGCTGCCTGCGTTCCCCCGCACCCGGCCAGGGCCGCGCCCGAGACCGCAAGGGCTGAAGAGATGATGGCGCGTCGAGAAGGAAGCATCGCGATGTCTCCGTGGGATTTGGTTCCGGAGCATCGGTGGTGTGCGGCATTGGCCCTACTGCCTCAGTGCAATTCGGCGGTTTGCGTGCAAATCGTCGACCCGGGATTTTCCCTCTTGTGAGTCGACTACTGCCGGATCATCGTCGTTTCCAGTGAACTCCATAACACCCTTCCCTCCCATCGAGTTCGATCACGGGGGCACAAGCCTACGCGGCCTCCGTGTGGCGGACAGCCATGATGTTGATGAATCACCCCAACAAACCGCGCCCTTCTTTGGTGAATGCCGGCTTCAGCGGCTGCGGCGTGACGACGTGTTCCATGGCACGCTCGATTGCGTTCCCATGGGGCCGGTGTCATTCAATCGCACACGCTGGGGCGCGCGTGTTTCGCTCCAACCCGTTTCAGAGGCCTTGCAGGGCTACTACCTGATCAGCCTGCCGACTCGAGGAGCAGCGCAAGTACGCCAGGGCGACGAATTGCACCAACTGGTTGCACAGAGTCCAGGCGTCTTCAGTCCAGTTCGCACTTTCTCGATGGAAGTGCATGAGGGATATGACCAACTGCTGATCCGCGTTGATAGCTCATTGATTGCGGATGCTTGGCAGGGGCTGACCGGCCGACCGCTGATAGCACCTTTAATCTTCGAAACCTCCCTGTCCGCGCGCCCGCAGCTGACCCAGGCGTGGCACGGCATCGTCGCCCTTGCCGGTATGGCGTCGGCGCTCGCGCCAGCCGGCAAGGCGCGTCAATTCGCACAAGCATCGCTGGCAGACGCATTGGCATCGCTTCTGCTGACCCAGCATGCCCACAACCAGCAGTCCACGCTCGACGCAGGTGCAACCTGCATGGCCTCGCCGCGGATCGTCAGGCAGGCCGAGGAGTTCATGCTGCGGCGGCTGCGAGCCCACGTCTCGGTGAACGACCTTTGCATCGAATGCGGCGTGTCTCGCCGCACGCTGTTCGCCGCCTTTCAGGCTTGCCACGGCACAGGTCCGATGACCTGGCTACGGGAAAGGCGGATGGAAGCGGTGCGGGGCGCGCTGCAAAAACCGAGTCGCGGCGGAATTCGCGTGGCCGACATCGCTCTCGAGTACGGCTTCGCCCATGTCGGCGACTTTGCCGGGGCGTATCGACGGCAATTTGGCGAGACGCCATCACAGACCTTGAGGCGTGGTTGGGCGTACGCTTGAGATGTCAGCCAAGGATCCTCGCGATTGTTGGATTCCGCCGATCTCTGACCCTAGGGGGGTCAATTTTCGGCGGCGATCAACAGAGAGCGCTCTGCCCGGCGCCAAGCGCGAAGAGGTGCAACGATGCAAGTCGCGCATGGTACCTAACGCACTTCGTTGATGTAGACGTGGTCCTTGGTTAACGCACGCCGCACGCCGACGATAGTGGGAACGTTGGACTGATCGAAAGCAACTTCCTCGATCATCATGATGGCAGCAGGTGTTTGTATACCAAGAAGCCGAGCATCGTCAGCCGAGGCGAGTTCGGCGCTGAGCTCTTCTCTCACTGCCGAAATTTTGATCCCATACCGCTCGACAAGAAAGGTATAGACGAGTTGAGGAACGTCTTCGTTTTTAAGGGGAAAATCCGGCACGCGTTCAGCCGCCAGAATGAAAGTGTCGAGCATTACCGGTTGCGCGTTCACCAAGCGAAGACGCTCGAGTCGAATAACGTCCGCACCGGCGTCGAGTCCAAGCTTTTCCTGCACCACGGAGTTCGCCTTTTCACGCACTACAGCAAGCACCCGAGCTTCGGAATGGACCAGCGAGCCGTCTCGTCTGTGCAGTCGGAAGTACTTGAAGAAGTACCTCAGTCCTCGATGTGCAGTGCGCCCGGTAACGACCGTTCCCGTCTTGCGTCGACGGCTCAACAGACCCTCTGCTGCGAGATCGAGCAGAGCGCGCCTCACCGTTCCGACTGCGACGCCCATGGTGTTGGCCAGCGAGATCTCGCTGGGCAACACATGACCTGGTGGCCAAGCCCCCAGGTCGATGGCCTCGGAAATCTGGCGCTTGACGACTTCGTGCAGCGGCGAACTCGACAGTTCAGTGATGCGCTGCACAGGCGAGTTGTCGCCTGCCGCCTGCGCGGATCGTTCTTCGACTTCGAGCATCTGTTCCCGTCCGGTGGCTCAACTGTAATGTTTATATTTTGCCAGGAATAGGTCGCACGTTTGTGCCCGGTCGATGGCCTAGCCCCTCGGGGGCCGACTCGGGCGTGGGGCCTGTTTGGGTGCTTCCGCGGTCAATCCAGAACTGCCATTTTTTGGTCGCGATTCCGCCTTGGAGAGCTTTTTTCCGGTGAAGTCATCGGGATCGATCGGAAATCGTGAATTACTCGGTTCCGCAGATCTCGAGGATTGCGATCATGTAGATTCGGATCATGTCCAGGTAATCGGCGATGTCGACACGTTCGTCAGGCATCGTGTTATAGCGGCCGCCGGGACCGCAGACCACGCCTTCCATTCCGGCTGCCGCATACAAATGACCCGCGTCAGTCCCGAAGAAGCCAGCGGGCTTGATGGCGCCAGTCGGTTGCTCCATGCCGCGCACTTTCCTGAACGCTTCGTTGATAACCTTGACGATGCGAGAGTTCTTGTCGACCTCGAAGGGCGGCATGGTCGGGCGTCCCGTGTGCTTCTCGGCGACGACGGTGGCTTTCAGGCCAGGGTGTTCTTTTTCGAGCGTGTCCAGCAATCGCCGCAGGTCACCCAAGGCATCGGCTTCGGTTTGGCCCGGTGCGTAGCGACACACGCCACGCAAGCGAACAAAGTCCGACACCTGCGGCGGACGCCATCCGTGCAAGTCCTTGCCCAGTGCGCCATTGACGATACCGACATGGCCGCGGTTGATAGATCGATGCTCCTCGCTCTTTGCGTTGCTGAAGGTCATGGCATTGATTCGCGGGATCAGCACGCACGCTGCTGCAATGGCATCCACTGCTTCCTCGCGCTTGGACAGATGGCGAGTCACACCCGTCAACTCGATCGTGTACGACAGCGAAGCTGCGTGCATCGTTACCGCGGACAGGTCGGTCGGCTCGCTGTTGATGAAGTAGTCTGCACTTAGGCCCTGCTGAATGGCCGCCAGTGTCCCGACGCCGCCCTGGAGCTCGCCGACCACGAAGGTGAGCACGACATCGCCCTTGACCCTGACGCCTGCATCGATCAGCGTCTTCACCGCGCAGAAGTACGCAGCATCGCCGGCCTTCATGTTCGATACACCGATGCCATAGATGAACTTGTCGTCCACCTTGCCGGCCCATGGATCGACCGTCCACCCCTCCGAGACGGGGTTCGTGTCGAGATGACCGTTGAAAAGCAGGCTCTTTCCGCCGCCGGTGCCCTTCCAGCTTCCGATTGCGTTCACGCGGGTCTCGTTGACAGGGGTGAGCGCCGCCTCCAAGCCGATGGCACGCATCTGCTCGACCATGTATCTCGCTAGCACGCGCTCATCATCGGTTTCGGGATAGCTCTTGTGCTGCACCATCTTGGAGAGAAACTCGAGGGCAGCGGACTCGTCAACGCGGTCCAGCAACTGATCAACATTCATGGGGCAACTTCCAATTCAAGAGCAAGGCTGGCGTAGTCGCCAACCGGAGTGGGTACAGCGTCGAGCAAGGAGCGCGTGTAGGCATGCCGCGATGGAGAATCCACCTCGGCGGTTTCGAGGAGATCGACCAGGTCGCCCCGGTACATGACGGCGATGCGATGGGCAATCTGGCGCACGAGGTTCAGGTCATGCGTGATGAACAGGTAGGCGGTGCCGAACTGCTTTTGCAACTCGATGAGAAGCTCGACAACCGACGCCTGAACGGAAACGTCGAGTGCCGACGTAATCTCGTCGCAAATAACCAGCTTGGGACGGGAGGCAAATGCGCGGGCAATGGCGACCCGTTGCTTCTCACCGCCCGAGAGCTGATGCGGGAAGCGGTTCATGTACTCACGCGGCAGGCGTACCTGTTCCAGGAGGTCGCCGATGATCTGTGTGTATTGGCCTGACGGCGTGTCGGTGTACAGCTTCAACGGGCGCGACAGGATGTCACGGACGCGTTGGCGCGGATTGAGCGAGGCGTCGGGGTGCTGGAAGATCATCTGCACATCCCGCCGGTAGTGCTTCCCCATGTCCTTCGCGCCGTCGATCTGTTTGCCTGCAAAGAAGAGCTGGCCCTCGAAGGGATTGAGACCGGTCAGGGCCTTGGCCAGCGTCGACTTGCCAGAACCGGACTCACCCACCACGCCGAGAATCTCACCGGGCTTGATGGCAATGCTGATAGCACGGTTGCCGACGATGCTGGCTTTGCGCTTGCCGAGCAACCTGGCGAATGCCGAAACGCCGCCGTAGGTCACGCTCAGCGTTTTGGCTTCGACCAACGCTTGGCCGTTTGTCTTCGCGGGGGCGTCGACGAGACGGTGATCGGGCCGGGGCACGGCGCCGATCAGCCGCTTCGTATAGGGATCGGCGGGATGGGTGAACACCTGCTCCACGTCGCCTTGTTCGACGATGACGCCCTTGTGGATCACTGCCACCCGGTCGGCCACCTGGGAAACCAGTGCAAGGTCGTGCGAGATGTACAGCGAGGCCACGTGCGTCTCGGCCTGGAGCTCGGCGAAAAGATCAAGGATCTGCCGTCCAGTGATGACATCCAATGCGGTGGTCGGCTCGTCGAAGATGATGCATTCCGGCCTGCAAGCGAAGGCTGTGGCGATCACGACGCGCTGCTTTTCCCCACCGGACGCTTCGTGTGGGTAACGGCGCATCATCCCCGCTGGGTCCTTGAGGCCGACGCGGTCGAGCATGGCAATGCCCTCCATGGCTGCCTGCTTGCGGGTCAGGTTGCGATGCCGGACCAGCACTTCCGTCAGCTGCTCCCCGAGCGACAGGGTTGGATTCAGAGAGGTACTCGGATCCTGGAACACCATGCTGATGCGGCGCCCGCGAATGGAATCGATTTGCTTCGGAGCGACCTTCAACAGGTCTTCGCCGACCAGCTTGATGCTCCCGCTCGTCTCGATGGCGTTACCCGCGAGGTAGCGCATGATCGACCAGGCGAGCGAGGTCTTTCCGGAGCCGGACTCGCCAACCAGGCCGAGCACTTCGCCGCGATCGATCGTCAGGTTGAGATTGGTCAGTGCATGGAAGCGACCGTTCGGCGTCGCGTAGTCGAGCGAGTAGCCTTTGACTTCAAGGACGTGATCCATGACAGGCCTCAGGTTTTGGGGTTGAGGGCATCACGAAGACCGTCGCCCAGAAGGTTGAAGCCGATGGCGACCATCGCCACGGCGGCGCTCGGCCAGAGGATCATCCAAGGGCTCAAGTGCATGAACTTGCGAGCCTCGGCGGCCATCAGGCCCCACTCGGACGCGGGAGGTTGTGCGCCTAAGCCGAGGAAGCTCAACGTCGCGAAAAGCATGACCGCGAAGGCCACGCGGATCGTCATCTCGACCACGACGGGCGCCACGACGTTCGGCAGCATCTCGCACAGTACGACGTACAGGCTTGATTCGCCGCGTGCAATCGCGGCACTGACGAAGTCTTGCTTGCGGATCGCCAGCGCCACGGAGCGCGTGACGCGGGTCATGCTCGGCACGAACGCGACGGCAATGGCCAGCACTGCGTTGATCTCGCCCTTGCCCATCAGGTTGACGATGAGTAGCGCGAACAGCAGGCTCGGGATGGCCATGACAGCGTCGATCGTACGCATCACGATCTCGTCGAATCGACCGCCGAGGAAGGCGCACAAGGTTCCGATGAAGGCGCCGATCAAGCTGCCGATGGCAGTAGCCATGAACGCCAGAACGACCGTGGAGCGAGCGCCGTAGAGAATCCGGCTCAGCAGATCCCGTCCATACTGGTCGGTGCCTAGCCAGTTTGCTGCGCTGGGTCCCTTGTAGCGCGACAACGGCGCCATGTCGTCGGGACTGTGAGGCGCCAGATAGGGGCCGAATAGCACCATCACCATGACGATCCCGATGATCAGCATCCCCAGCTTGCCTTGCGGCGAGCGCATGAGGCGCGCGAAGAAATGGTTGGATCCGAGCTTTCCCGCCGAAGCCGACGCGGCGCTGCGCTTTTCGCTCTGGAGCGGTGTGGCGATATCACTCATATTGAATCCTCTTGTCGAGCGCCGCGTAGGCCATATCAGCGACGAAGTTCACGACGCAATAGGTCGCGGCCATGATGAGGGCGCCGGCCTGGATGGCGGGCAGATCACGGTTCTGGATGGCAACGATCAGTTGGCGTCCGATGCCAGGGAGGGCAAATATTTCTTCAACGACGATGACACCACCCAGGAGGTAACCCACATCAAGGGCAACGATCGTGATCGTGGGTAGAAGCGAGTTGCGCAAGCCGTGCTTGAAGAGGACCGCATGTTTCGACAGGCCCTTGAGACGGGCCGACCGGATGTAGTCCATGTGCAGCACATCAACCAGCTCGGAGCGGACCATCCGCGACACGTGCGCAATCAAGATGACCGAGACCGTGATCACAGGCAGCGCCAGATGCCGAAGTCCGCCGGAAAAGCTCTCCGAAAGCGGGATGTAGCCGGTCGCGGGAAGGATCTGCCAGAAGTCGGCGAAGAGCAGCACCAGCAGCGTCGCCGTCACGAACTCTGGAAGCGACACGCCGACGTACGACACGACGCTCACAAGTACGTCGGCAATCTTGCCGCGGCGCACGGCCGCGATGATGCCCAGCGGGACGGCGATCATCAGCATGAAGCTGATCGACAGGAAGGCCAGGGTCAGCGAACGCCCCAACGCCTCCACCATCACCGGCGCGACGGATTGCCCGGTGCGCATCGACTCACCGAAGTCACCGCGGATCGCTCCGGTGAACCAGTGCAGGTATTGCTGCCAGAGCGGGGCATCGAGGCCCAACTGATCTCGCAACGCCTGCAGCGCATCAGGTGTGGCATTCTCACCCAGCATCATCACCGCAGGATCGGCGGGCAACACCTGCGTAATGACGAAGACAAGGATTGACACGACGAGAAGCGTGTAAACGCTCAGTCCGATCCGTTTGAGGAAGTAGCTTAGCGACATGGTTGCTCCAAGCGAGGGCGCGCTTCAGGCGCGCTTCGGGGCGCCGTCGCCCAGCGAAACGTAGTCCAGACGGTAGACCAGGCCGCGCGGATTGACCTGGTAGCCGTCAACATAGCTGCGCTTGGCGCGAAGCAGGTCGAAGTACACCGGGATGATGGAGGGCACTTCCTCCGTCATGAGTCTTTGCGCTTCGGCGTACAGCTCGTTGCGCTTCTTCACGTCAGCCGTTGCGCGAGCGTCGGCCACCAGCTTGTCAAAGGTCGCATTGTTCCAGTGCGTTTCGTTCCAGGAAGCGTTCGAGGTGTACAGCAGGGAGAAGATCGAATCGACCGTCGGCTGCATGTTGTAGAAGCCGACATAGAAGTTGCCCTTCTTCCAGACCTGCTCCAGATAAGTGGCATGCGGCATCGTCTGCACATTGATGTTGAATCCAGCGGGCTTGGCCATCTCGCGCAGGGCGACGGCCATTTGCGTGCGGATCGACGGATTGTCGGAAGCGATCAGTGTGAGGGTGAGGCCCTTGTCGTGGCCCGCTTCTGCCAGCAGCTTCTTCGCCTGCGCAATGTCCCGCTTGCGCTGCGGCAGTTCCTTGTAGAAGGGATAGGACGCGCTGACGGGGTTGTCGTTCGCAACGGTGCCGTAGCCTTCGGCAACGAAGTCCACCATTGCGGGGCGGTCGACGGTCAATGCGAGCGCCTTGCGGACCCGCACGTCGTTGAATGGCTTCTGGTTGCAGCCGAGATTGATGTTGCAGAACACGCCCGACGGCAGCTTCAGGGCGTTCACACCGGACGCAGCCTTTAAACGCGCAAACTCAGCAGGCTGCACCAGCGCCATCAGATCGGTATCGCCGGCGATCAACGCGGAGCCCTCGGCCGTCGCGTCTGGATATACCCGGACTTCAATGCGATCGAGGTAGGGACGCGCCTTGTCGTAGTAAGCCTCGTTGCGTGCGACAACCACGATACGCTCTGGCTCAAAGGTCACGAGCTTGAAAGGCCCTGTGCCAATGGCTTCGCGATTAAGTCGGTCCAGCCCCTTCTGCAGCACGGAAGCCGGAACGATCTTGGCGCTCGGGAATGCGAGGGCAACAGGCAGATCCGCGTAGGGGGACGCCAGGACGAACACCACGGTGCTCTTGTCAGGAGCGCTGACGCTCGCGATCGGGCCGATGTTCTGGCGGCCCGGCGAGGCGGTCTTTGCATCCAGGATGGCCTGGAAGCTCGCGACAACATCAGCAGAAGTGCATGCCGAGCCGTCATGGAAAACTAGTCCTGGGCGCAGCTTGAAGGTCCATTGGGTCAGATCGGGAGAACTGGTCCAGGACTGGGCGAGATCGGCCTCGGGGGCCATGGTCGGGCCAATCCGCGTGAGCCCAGAGTACAAGAGTTCGGCAACCAAGTACTCCGGCGTCACGCGCGCCACCAAGGGGTTCAGCTTGTTGACTGCCTGATTGATGCTGACGCGCAGCGTACCGCCGCGTTTTTGCGGGCCGGCAGCAAAGGCCGATGACATGGGGAAGGACAGCGCAGCCAACGAGGCTGCAGCCCCGAGGAAGTCGCGACGGTTCGCAGCAACAAGGGTGTTCATGCGGAATCTCTCGATGGTGGTTGCCCTCGGGAAGCGGAGTGCAAATGCGCTGGCAAACGGGAGGTATTCGTCTTGCCACGCACATTACTATAAAGTTTATCGTTTTCAACGGCAGGGGGAAAACAGCGGCTTGACAGATGACCTAATTTTGTGCGAACAAAGAGAAGCGCTCTCTTCCTGGACGGCACGCCGCAACCAAGGGCAACTAGGCGACGGGGTATTGCGGTCTGCCACGCACGGCTGCGTCTCCCACTCAGGAACCACACTGAGGCGTAGCGGCATGATCACAACGCCGCAACCACGGGCACGAGGGTGTTGCTGCGGCGAGGGTCGAAGATTGGCTAGGTCAATCACCGCTGGCGCAGTGTGTTCTACCTACTGCTCCGAAGTCGGCCGCCGAGCGGGGCGCAATCCACGTATTGAGCGCGATGTTCACGCGTTATGCGCGGTCACCCCTGCTACGCCCCTTATTGAGTAGAAGTTGCCTCACTGTCGACAGTCCATGTCACAGCGCCTAGGACCAATGAGCGGCTTGGAGGACCTCAAGCAGTACGCGTCGCACTTCTGCGATGGCTGCATCGCGCAGCGCATCGGTTCGCCACCCGACTTCCACCGCATAGCGCGGCATTGTCAATGGACAGGCAAACATCTGCAGTCCCGTTCGCGCCGCGATCGCCGAGGCGGCATGTTTGGGGATCGTCGCGATGGCGTCGCTGCCAAACAGAAGGTGAGGAAGCGCGGCGAAGTGCGTCGTCGAGGCGACGACTCGGCGCGGTCGCCCGATGGCCGCAAGCACCTCGTCCACCACGCCGATGAAGCCGCCGGAGGAAACTAGCAAGTGGCCTCTGCGGACGTACTCCGGCAAGGTCAGTCCCCGTGTGGACGGTGCATACGCAGGATCCATGAGGCACGCGTAGCGGCCTTGGCCAATCGCCTCGTGGCCAAGCAGACGCGAGGATAGGCCGCCCGACACCACAGCGACGTCGGCGAGCCGCGCTTGCAGCATGTTGCCTACCACCAGGCTGTGCGTCTGGCGGAACGCCAACCGCAATCCGGGTGCCCGGGCCGCCACCGCATCGATGAACAGTCGTCCGAACGCAACCTCGAAGTCGTCTGACAAGCCGACAACGATCGAGCGGCCGTGGAAGTCATTGCCACCGCTGCCGCTCATGGACAAGCTTTGGCGACACTTGTTGAGCCCCTCGCTGATCAGAGGTTTAAGTTCTTGCGCCCTTAGCGTCGGCACCAGCCCGCGGCCGGTGCGAGTAAAGAGTTGATCGCCATAGGTCTTGCGCAGCCGCGCAAGTGCCGCGCTCACAGCCGATTGAGTCAGCCCCAACCTCACCCCCGCTCGCGTAGCACCGCCCTCTTCGTACAAGGCTTCGAAGACCTTCAGAATGTTCAGATCAACAGCGCTGATATCAATCATGGTCATATCAATCACAAGCAGAACGGAGTTGATTGATTTTGCCGTGGATTCAATACTCGCAGTATTCCCTCACACCTTCGATCACCCATGGCCAAAACCAAAGTAGCCGCGCTTCAAATCGGCGCTCTTCCCAATGGCAAAAAAGCTACCCTGGACCTCGTGCTGGGCTTCGAGGAAAAGATCATTGAATCCGGCGCGTCCGTGGTGGTTATGCCGGAAGCACTGCTGGGGGGCTACCCGAAGGGCGAAATCTTCGGCACGCGCCTGGGCTATCGGCTTCCGGAGGGGCGTGAGGCCTATGGTCGCTACTACGCCAATGCCATCGACGTTCCCGGGCCGGAAACAGATGCGCTCGCGGATCTCTCGCGCCGGGCAAAGGCGAGTCTGGTGGTCGGCGTGATCGAGCGCGGCGGCAACACCCTCTATTGCTCCGCCCTGTTCTTCGAGCCTGAGAGCGGGCTGATGGCCAAGCATCGCAAGCTGATGCCGACCGGCACCGAACGCCTGATCTGGGGCCAAGGCGACGGCTCGACGCTTCCGATCGTTGATTCAGCCGCAGGTCGCCTAGGTGCCGCCATCTGCTGGGAGAACCACATGCCGCTGCTGCGGACAGCGATGTATGCGAAGGGGGTGCAGATCTGGTGTGCACCGACGGTGGACGAGCGCGATGTCTGGCAATGTTCCATGCGCCACATCGCGCACGAGGGACGCTCCTTCGTGATCAGTGCGTGCCAAGTGCAGCAGTCCCCGTCCCAGCTTGGAATCGAGGTGCCGAATTGGGAGCCATCCCGCCCCCTTATTCGCGGAGGCAGCCTGATCGTCGGACCGTACGGCGATGTATTGGCTGGTCCCCTCTTCAACGAGGTCGGGCTGGTCGTGGCCGAGATCGATACTGAGGAACTAGTGCGCGCGCGCTACGACTTCGACGTGGTGGGGCACTACGCACGACCGGACATTTTCACATTGAGCGTGGACACGAGGCAGAAGCGCCCGGTCGAATTCAACTGAGCCTGCGGCAATGAGCGCACAGTTGCCGATGTTGATCGTCCAGATGGGACGCCCGCCGCATGACGTAAGTGAAGTGCTGGGCGAACAACCGGACTGGTTTCTCGCCGCGCTCGCTCCCGCGAACCTCGACGTGCTAGTGGTACGCCCGCACATGGGCGAGCCGTTGCCGCAACCGGGCAGCTTTGCTGGCGCGGTCGTTACTGGCTCATGGCACATGGTGACCGATCTCCATGACTGGAGTGAACGCACGGCCGAGTGGATCCGCCAGCTGGTTGCTGCGGAGTGAGCGTCCAGTCATCCCATCTTGACCGGCCGCACGAGCGTCACTTGGACTGCAGCTGTGCTCCGACGTAGGCAACGCACTCCACAAGGTTGAGGGCAGCCAGCAGCAAGAACTTCTCGGCGTCAGTCCGCACGCGCAGCATGTCGTGCTGGCCAAGGTGGCCATACACAAACGCCAGCAGGTAGCGCTCGGGGTGGTCAACGCAGAACTTTGTGATCATCTGCTCGACGAGATCTGGCGGCACACCCTCGGTGAACTGCATCGTCGCCGTCAGCCGCTGCAAGCAGGTTTCCTGGACGTCTTCAGAGATCGTCGGCACGGCGTGCCCGCAGTGCTTCATGGCCTGGAACGCGACCAGCAGAACGTGGATCGGCACCTCAAGCTGCAGCATGTCGACCCCGTAGCGAGGCAACACAAGGATGGAGGCCAGCAGGTTCGGCTGCTGGACGTAGATTTCGTCAGCCAGCTCAACCTTCTGCTGCGCGCTCATGCGGTCGACGTCGATGTTCGCCCGGACCATCACGGCCTGCGTGAGCAAGGTCATGGTGCCGCGTCGGACGCTGGCTGCCATCGGTGCGGCAGCAAGTCCTCGATCTGGCTGGCGCGCTGCGTCGGCAGGCGCTGCAGCACGTCGCGCAGGTAGGCCCAGGGGTCGTGGCCGTTCAGGCGCGCCGACTGCACCAGGCTCATCACGATGGCGGCGCGCTGGCCGGCCAGTTCACTGCCCACGAACATCCATGCCCGGCGCCCCATGGCCCACGGCTTGATTTGGCGCTCCAGGTGGTTGTTGTCCAGCGCGACCGCGCCGTCGTCCAGGTGCCGCGTCAGTGCAGTCCAGTGCCCCAGCGTGTAGTCGATGGCCTTGGCCGTCGGGCCGCCGTCGGCTACCAGCCGGCGCTCCAGTTGAAGCCACTGCCGCAGCTCTTCCCACAGTGGCTTGGCGAACCGCTGGCGTTGCGCCCGGCGCTCGCCATCGCTGAGCTCTTTGAGCTGCGCCTCGACCCCGTAGATGCGCGCGAAGCGACGCACCGCTTCCAGGCCCACCACGCTGGTGCCGTCGTGCGTCAGCTCTTCGAAGTTGCGGCGCGCGTGCGCGGCGCAGGCTGCGCCCAAGCGGTCCGGATACAGCCGCGGATCGACCACGGTCTCGTAGGCGCCGTAGCGGTCGGTCAGCAACGTGCCCGACCATCGCCTGCCGTGTCGATCCCGGCCTCCCAGGAATGCCAGCGGGTACTGCGCCCCGCGTCCCGGGCAGAACTCGTAAATCACACCAGGCACCTTGTCGTGCCAGCTTCTGGCGTAGGCCCAGACGTAGGCTCGGCGCGTCTTGCCCGCGCCCGGGTCCAGCAGGGCCACTGGGGTCTCATCGGCGTGCAGCACCGCGCAGCTGAGGATGAAGCGCCTGTGCGCCTCGTGCAGCGGCTCCAGCGCCGCACCGGCCTGGCCGGTGATGGACGCCAGCGTCGAGCGCGGTGTGTGCACGCCGCTGCGGGCGTTGATGGTCGCTTGCCGGTAGTACGGCATGTGGTCCACGAAGCGGCTGATCAGCGTGTGCGCGACGAAGCCGCTGGCAGCGATACCGCCTTCGATGACTTCTGCCACGCTGGGCGCCTGGCGCAGCACCTGGCAGCAGCGGCAAGCCCACTTGCCATAGATGTGGCGGTGCACGAAGAACTCGGCCGGCACGATGTCCAGGCGCTCGCTGACCTCCTGGCCGATGCGCGTCATCGGGCGCCCGCAGCCGGGCTCCAGGCAGTCGGTGCGCTCGGGCTCGTGGTGGTGTTCGACACGGCGCAAGTGATCGGGGAACGGGTTGCGGCGCGGCCGGCGCGGGGGCGCCTTGGTCGTTGTGTCCGAGGCGGCTGCGCCGGCTGCGGCCGCGGCGGCTTCACGCCGAAGCCGCTCCAGCTGCTCGCGCAGGCCCGCCTCGTCCTCGGCCAGCGTCTCCTCGAACAGGCGGCGCTGCTCGGCGTTCATGGCCTCGGACTTGGCGCCGAACTTCCAGCGCTTGAGCCTGGCCAGCTCGAAGGTGATCTTCTCGATCTTGGCCTCGCGCAATGCGATCTCGCGGTCCTTGCGCTGCAGCAGCGCGTCGCGCTCGGCCAGCTGTTGCTCCTGGTCTTGCACCCGCTGGAGCAACTGACCAACCAGCGCAGCTGTCTCGGCGGACAGTCCCGAAGGATTCGCTGCAGGAAGATCACGCGCACCAAGCATGCGTTGAATGATGCCAGTGCACGGCAATGCCAACCTCGGCACATCCACTGTCAACGCATGGGCAGATGGCGTTGGCGCCGGCTCCTCAGGCTCGCGTGATGACGCTCAGCTCGGGAAGCCGCTGCCACGGCAGGCCCAGGACCAAGGCGTCGAACTGCGCAGGTGTGAGCGACAGCAAGGGCGTCGTGTTGGTCATGCCCGGCCAGACGAAGCGCCCCGCGTTGAGCCGGCGCGCCGCGCACCACACGCCGAAGCCGTCGTGCACCAGCAGCTTGACGCGCGTGCCGCGGGCGTTCGCGAACAGGTAGCCATGGTGCGCCTGCGCTGCGCCGAAGACTTGCACAACGCGCGCCAACAGGCGCTCGGCGCCGGCGCGCATGTCGATAGGGTCTGCGGCCAGCCACATCGCGTCGATGCGGATCATCGAAGCAGCTCGCGCATCCAGACCGCGCAGTCGCTGGCGGCACTCGCCGGCCAAGTCACGGTAACCGCTATCGACCCACGCCGCAGCTCGATGCGAACGTCCGGGACATGAGCCGGCTGGACTGGTGGCGGCAAGCTGACGGGGACGAACACTGTCTTGGCTTCTTGCGCCTTGGGGCTCTCGGCGGTGGTCGCGCTGACGACGGTGGTTCCCGAGTTCATCTCTGCGTCTCGAACCCATCGGCGCAGCAGATTCGCGTTGACGCCTTGGGCCATTGCCACGGCCGCCATCGACATGCCCGGCTGCATGCAGCTGGCCACTGCGTTTGCCTTGAATTCGTCGCTGTGAATGCGACGTCGCCGACGTGTGCCGGCTTGTTGATCGGGGATAGTGCTCACGTGTCCACCAAGAGTTGTTGATGGGGACTAGGCTCCTATGCTCCGAGCAGGCTTTCAAGATGGTTGGACTGGACGCTCACGCTGCGGATGTGCCACTGCTCGGCGTCTGCTACGGACATCAGCTTATGGCCCATGCCCTTGGCGGGCTTGTGGGCTACCACCCGCGAGGTCGGGAACTGGGCCTCCAGACCATCCGACTGTTGCAGGAGAGCATCAACGACCCCCTCCTGGCACACATCCCCGGCGAGTTTCCGGCGCTACTGACGCACGCACAGACGGTTCTGGTCAAACCACCCGGCGCTGTGGTCCTAGGTGCCTCGGACCATGACGAAAATCAGATTCTTCGCTACGGCCCGAATGCCTTTTCCATTCAGTTTCATCCGGAGTTCACGCCGGCGATCATGTCGATGTGCATCCAGCGACGCAGAACCATCCTCGAACAAGAAGGCGCAGGCGTCGAACGGCTGCTCCTTAACCTTGCGCCTACGCCCGATGCTCACGCGATTCTCATGAAGTTCGCCACCACAGCCGCACAGGTGTCGGCTGACTTTCGGTAACCGAGGCGAACTCCAGCGCGCGGGACCCATCAGGTGCGCGATAGCCGTTGTGGACGTCCTTATCCTTATCGATGCAACAACGAATGCCTATGATCCAGCCCCCTCTTTCATCGGAATCAGCTCTGAGCAATTGGAAATACACCCGTCGTAAGACTTCGGAGGGTGGTACCGGAGGGCAGTGCATCTGTATACGTGAAGTTGGAGTACTTCAATCCAACTGGTTCATACAAAGATCGCAGGGCGAAGACGATGGCCGCAACGGCGTCAACCTCTTGAGCATCGGGCCGCTGGGCGGATCACACGTATCCTTGACGGACGGCAACTCAACGTTTTAGGGCACCACTAGGGCATGCGTCACTTGGACTGCAGCTGTGCTCCGACGTAGGCAACGCACTCCACAAGGTTGAGGGCAGCCAGCAGCAAGAACTTCTCGGCGCCAGTTCGCACGCGCAGCAGGTCGTGCTCGCCGAGGTAGCCGTACACAAACGCCAGCAGGTAGCGCTCGGGGTGGTCGACGCAGAACCTTGTGATTATCTGCTCGACGAGGTCTGGCGGCACGCCCTCGGTGAACTTCATCGTCGCCGTCAGCCGCTGCACGCAGATTTCCTGGACGTCTTCAGAGATCGTTGGCAACGCGTGCCCGCAGTGCTTCGTGGCCTTGAAAGCGACCAGCAGAACGTGGATCGGCACCTCAAGCTGCAGCATGTCGACCCCGTAGCGAGGGAACACGAGGATGGAGGCCAGCAGGTTCGGCTGCTGGACGTAGATTTCGTCAGCCAGCTCAACCTTCTGCTGCGCGCTCATGCGGTCGACGTCGATGTTCGCCCGGACCATCACGGCCTGCGTGAACAAGGTCATGGTGCCGCGTCGGACGCTGGCTGCCATCGTGCGGGCAGCAAGTCCTCGATTTGGCTGCTGCGCTGCGTCGGCAGGCGCTGCAGCACGTCGCGCAGGTAGGCCCAGGGCCAGCGATCAGCTACGCGAAGACGCGCGGTAGAAGGGCTGGCGCACCTGCTCCGTGCCGAGATAGTTGTCATAGAACGCTTTGACGTGCGGGAACACTGCCTTAGACAGGCGTCGCCGCGCCTGTTCCTCGGCGGTCTTCGGTCGTGCCAGCTGAGCCGCTAGGTCTGCCAGGGCCTTGTCTCGATCGATGTACTTGAAGACGCCGTTCGAATAGATTGGGTCACCGCCAACGTAGACGGCCTCCACATGCTTCTGCTGCGCGCGCTGGATCAGCACGTCCAGCATCGGCACGTCCTCGTCCTGGTATGGATAGGTCGCGCTCTCGTAGTCGATGACGACTGCATCAAAATTCAACCCGACGTCAAGGCGCCCAATCTCACCTCGGAAAGCAGTGGTCCGGGCGCCGTGCTCGGTCGCCATCTGGAGTATCTGCGGCACGCTGGGGACCTCGCCCTCGTCCATGCCGGGCACGCGGTGGACACGCAGGGCCAGCTTCATCTCCTGCAGCATGTCCCGGTCTTCATTGATTCCGGCCTCGTCAAGCCCCAGGCCAATGGTGACACCCCGCCTCGACAGGTCATTGATGGGCGCGACACCGCTACGAAGCCTGAAGTTACTGCTGCAGTTGTGGCAAACACAGGTACCGCTGTGCGCGACCCGCTCGACGTCCTCAGCGGTCAACCAGACTGCGTGGCCGAGGGTCAGCCACGGGCCGAGTGCGCCCAGGTCCTCAAGGTGTCGGACCGCAGTGGTGCCGGTGCGGCGCGTGGCGTACTCCTTTTGGTAAGCGGTCTCCAGCAGATGCATGTGCATGGGCACGTTATCGGCTTTGGCCAACGCCACGAGTTTCATCAGCCCGTCGTCGGTGATCCAGTGCAGGTTGGCGGGCGCGAGCTGCACGCGCGTCAGCGGGTGCTGGTTCTCGGCCCGTAGCTGCCGATAGAGCTGAACGTGCTGATCGAAACTCATCGTGGCCTGCCGGAGGTTCTCCAGCAGCGGCGCCCCGATCTCAGCCGGCAGGCCGGCGCAGAATCTGGCATCGTCCTCGTAGACGAAACGATTCTGCTCGCGCACCGCATAACAATAGGACGCACGCATGCCGATGCCCTGGTAGGCCTTGAGCACCGCGCTCGCGGCACCATGCACTTGTTCGTAGGAGCCCCTCAGCCAACCGTGGATGTGCTGCACCGTGGTGATGCCGGAGGCGATCATCTCGAAAGCAGAGTAAAGCGTGTCGAGATAACTGTCGACGTCGCGCGCGGAAAGTCGAGAAGCGAACCAGAGCTCCAGTGCATAGTCCGGGGAGCCCAGTTGCAACGGCGTCAGCCCGACATGGTGATGGCTGTTGACGAAGCCCGGCAACAAGGCATGCCTGCCGTGGTGGGTAACTGGCGCCTCCAGATACCGCTGTCGGATTTCCTCATACTCGCCTAAGGCCACGACCTTGCCATCCTGATGGGCCACGGCACCATCGCCGATGACCTGCGGAGTGTCCCGATCCTGAATGCCGGTAACAAGCCATTTCGCACGAACTAACGCTACTCCCATGAGTTCTCCTTTGAATAGTGACAGGTAGAGATGTCCGGGGAAACTTGCCAAGCAGATCCTAGACGGCCGCTTCCATCTCACGGAAAGCCCGGTCGACTTCGTCAGCGAGCAGATCGCCGAGCCTGAGTTGCAGCTCGATGAACTCCGGATCGCGCGGCTTCCGCGGGCGTGGCAGGTCGACCGACACGATTTCCTTCACGCGGCCGGGGCGCGAAGTCCACACGACGATGCGGTCAGCCAGTGCCACAGCCTCTTCTATCGAGTGCGTCACCATCAGGACGCTGGCCCCGCTGACACGCCAGATTTGCAGCAGATGGTCTTGCATCTTGGCGCGCGTCTGGATGTCCAGTGCAGCGAAGGGCTCATCCATCATCAGCACCTTGGGCTGCATAGCCAAGGCGCGTGCGAGGGCCGCACGCTGCCGCATGCCTCCCGAAAGCTCGTCGGGCCGCTTATGGCCCGCATCAGCCAGCCCGACCTTCATCAAAAGGTCTTGGGCAACCCGATCCCGCTTCTCGGGGAACTCCCCTCGCAGTTTGAGTCCGAAGGTGACGTTCTCTGCGATGGTGAGCCATGGAAAAAGTGATGCTTCCTGGAAAATCATGCCTCGTTCCGTATCGGGGCCTGTGATGGGCATGCCATCGCACAGCAATTCACCTTCGGTTTGGGTCTCAAGGCCCGCGACCATGAAGAGCAGGCTGCTCTTGCCACATCCAGATGGACCTAAGAGCACGACGAATTCGCCCGGCGCAACATCGAAGCTCAGGCCGTCGATGGCGGTCGTTGCCTTGGGCGTGTCCGCGTTCCATACCTTGCGGACCTTGTTGACAGTAATGCGTGGCTTCATGGTCATCTACCTCCAGTCGCGGCGGGCCCGACCCACCAAAGCACTTTGTTCTGGACCGTCAGCAATGCCCTGTCGAAGGCATAGCCGAGCAGCCCGATCAAGGTCATGGTGAAGAACACGAGGCTTGAGTTGAACGTGTTGCGGGCCATCATCACGATCTGCCCCAGGCCGGACCCCACGCCGACTGCCTCAGCGATTAGCACGACCATCCAGGCGGCGAACAGGTTCAGTCGAAGCGTCACGAACAGGCCAGGAAGAACCGTCGGCAGGATGACGTGGCGGAACAGCTGATGTTTCGTCGCGCCCATGATTCGTGCCACGTGGATGTATGACGCCGGGACGTTATCGATCTGTGAGAGCGTCGAGAGCACAATGACGAAGAAAACAGAGATGAAGACAAGGAAGATCGCGGGCACATCGCCGATGCCGAACACGAAGATGGCGATAGGCAGCCACGCGACAGGTGATATCGGCGTCAGCAGCGTCACGGTCGGCAGCGTCAACAACCCGAAAATCCTGTAGTAGCGAATGGCGATGCCGAACGCCACCGCGCCGACGAAGCCCAGCGCCAACCCGACGACAACCCGCATTGATGTCCACGCCATCACGGCGAGGACCGGCCATATACCGCCCGATTCACCGTCCTCACTGGAACCTGCCGGCGAGAAGAAGCGGAACTGTTCGGTGAGCTTGGCAAGAAATATGTGCGGCGGTGGCAACAGCAGGGGATCTGCCAGCCCCGCATACCAACAAAGTTCCCAGGCGCCAATCAAGGACCCCACGGACGCGAGCCACCATAAGCTGCGCTGAACGCCAGCCATGAGGCGTCGGCGGAGAGCCTTGGAGGTTTGGTTAGCGGAAATCGGCTTGGCGCAGTGCGCGGCGGCCACCGGCAGCGCGCCTGGGGCCTGCGTGTGAGGACCCGTGACCATGTCAGGCCGACTTGAATTTAAGGCTATCGAACAGCGCCTTGTTCTCTGCGATGACCTGCTCCATCAGGCTCCAGTCGAAGGCGTCGCGAGTCGTCGGCTTGCGGATATAGCCCAACTCACGCATCGACTGCGACCGGTCCAAGATGAACTGGGTGTTGCGGCGCTGGTCAATCATCACCGGTTGCTTGCTGGCGGCCAGCTTCGCGGCATCGAATGAGGTCTTGTAGAAGGTGCCGACGGTCTGGCGAAGCGCGGAGTCGATGTCCGTTTCGACCTCGCGCTGGGCCATAAGCATCGCCTTGATGATGGCCTTCACTGCCTTGGGATTTTTTTCAATCAACGGAGTGCGGACTGCCAGGACACAATCGGAGTACAGATCGCCGTAAAGGTCTTTTCCATCGGTAAGAATGGTCGAGCCCTTGCGCTCTTGCATGCATTTGGTGGCGTACGGTTCAACGTGGCAAATCGCATCCACAGCGCCCGCGATGTAAGCCTGAGCCATTTCAGGCGAAGTATTGAAATAGCGCACCTTGACGTCTTTGAACGACATGCCGCTCTTCTTGAGGTAGTCGTAGGGCACCAGTTCCTGCGTATCCGCCTGGAAAGTGCCGATCGTCTTACCACGCAGGTCCGCCGCGCTGTTGATTCCTTCTCGAGCAATCAGCATCAGGCCTTCAGCGCCGGCACCCGCGACAATCTTCACCGGCGCGCCGGCATCGACCAACGTCAGAAAGTTTGAATAAGGAATGACTGACATGTCGACCTGCCCGGATCCGAATAGCGTCGAGATGTCCGCTAGCGTCGGCGTAACGACGAACTTCAAGTCGACTCCGTCCGGCTTGGCTAGTCCCCTGCGCTCAACCAGGAAAAATGCGAGATTGCAAAGCCCTGTGCCGTGTGTTGCCTTCAGGGTGGTAGTCGCTGCCGAGGCAACGCTTGGCATGAGCGAAGCTGCTGCGCCCAATGAAAGCGCCAGCGAGGCGCCGGCGGCGGTAGCGCCCTTTACAAAGTCGCGGCGCGAAGGCCTGCCGCTGTCTTCATCGAGGTTGCAGTGACGGAAACACATAAGACTCTCTCCAGTAAATGCGCCTAAGCGGCGGGGTTGAAAAAATCGGTAATGCGTCGCGATGGCGCTCAGTTGAAGTGCTAGACAGTGGAGGACCGGGCGAGCAGGCGCTCCGTCAGACCGGCGAAAGCGAAAACGAGCGGGTCTTGAAAACGGGGTGCCACTATCTGCAGGCCCACGGGGAAACCGCGCACCGTGGCCACAGGGACCGAGCAGGCGGGTACCCCGCAGAGATTGAATAGCGGAGTAAAGACGGCGTGGTCTCGCAAGCCCGCGGTTCGACCTTCGACATGGGTGGGAGCTATGGAAGTGTTGTCCCAGGGAATCACGGGGACGGTCGGACACAGCAGCAAGTCGAAGTTGGAAAAGAAGGTTCCGAGATCCCGTTGGATGCGATCACGCGCCCGGAGTACGGAGGCCCTGTCTGAGGCGCTCTTCAGCGCTCCGCTTTCGATCTGTGCCTTCAGGTGCGGATCGATCTCGGTCGTGGCCGCCTGCAGAGCCCGGCCATGCAGCGCATGCAGCCCCGCATGCTGCAGCGCATCCATGGGATACGTCGACACCGACTCGCCCCAGGGCGGATCCGCCTGCGCGACATTCCAGCCAGCGCTTGCAAGCCGGTCGACCACCTGTTCGATCGCCAGGCGAATGTCGGCGTCGATAGCGAAGCCGCAGCCGAGCCTCGGGCTCCATGCGATGCGCACATCCTTCGATGGTGCGCGGAGCGAGCACTGCAGCGCTTGCCAATCGACGGGCAGTGGCGGCGCGCTGGCATCCGACCCATCAAAATCCCCTACTTGGTCAAAGAACCAAGCGCAGTCCGCCACATTCTTTGCCAGCAAGCCCACCACCGAAACACCATAGTTCGGTTCACCGAAGCCCCAAGGATTTGGCACGAGCCCTTGGGACGGTTTGTGACCGACCAGGGCCGTATGGGCAGCCGGGCGGCGTACGGAACCGCCGGCATCGGTCCCAAGCGCGAGGAGCCCAAGCCCCGACGCGAGCGCCGCGACCGCTCCCCCAGAAGACCCCCCGGGCGTCCTTTTCAGGTCCTCTGGATGGCGCGTCGTACCGTATACGAGGTTGTCAGTTGCGCCTTTGCACGCGAACTCCGAGCAGTTGGTGATTCCGAGAACCACGGCGCCTAGCGCCCTCAAGCGTTGCACAACCCAGGCATCGCGCGGAGCGACGAAGTCCTTGAACAACCGCGACCCCTGAGTCACGGTGTATGCCTCCACCCAGAGGTTGTCTTTTACGGTCACAGCGACGCCGGCCATCGGCAGATGCTCCCCAGCGTCGATACGCGCATCGACCTCCCGGGCTTGCCGAAGAACGTCGTCCGGCCGGAACTGCACCAGCGCGTTGATTGACGGATTGATCCTGGTGACACGTTCGATGAAGTGCACCGCGACCTCTGTCGCCTGGGTCGAACGCTGCCCCACCCTAACGGCGCATTCCTGAGCAGTCCATTGATGCGGGGCGGTCATGCGGCAGGGCCCGCCACCATCGTCTTCCGCAAAACGTTTTGCCTTCACTCTCACGGCGTGGCTGATTCCTGGTGTCCATGCACACAACACACAAAAATCATGCCAACAAAATCCAATCTCTTTGTTCACATAAAACCTAGGTTTTGTGAGCACTTATTATCATTCGGGGGCTTGCCTTAACGCCTATCTACGGGGGCAATGCGATGCGCGATCTCATAGGAAAAAAGAGCACCAAATACGAACATCAGGTCGATTTATGTATTCGCTCATGGTGCATATTGCACCCAACCCATTCACTGATTGTTCAAATATTAGTGTCGGACTTCGCAGAGGCTCTGCTGCGGGCGCGTAACCACAAGGCATCGGAAGCCTGTTGCGCTTCGATGAGTAAAGCGTTGACGTCCACCTCGGTTGGCCGGCCGGACTGAACGACCTGGCGACCGTCCACCCAAACATGTTCGACGTCCCGCCCCTGTGCGGTGTGCACGAGATTCCCGACAGCACTAATGCACGGCACAAGATGCGGCCTACGAAAATCGAAAGCGACGATGTCAGCGCGCTTGCCCACCTCCAGGGAACCGAGCCGGTCGCCCAGGCCCATGGCGTTTGCCCCTCCCTGCGTTGCCATCCAAAGGACGTCGTGGGGTTGCCAAAAGTCGTTGACGCTTCCCTCTTGGATGCGACCGACCGCGAGCGCCCAGCGAAGCACTTCGACCATATCGGCATGCATGTTGTCGGTGCCCAAGGTAATTGATGCTCCCTGGCGCCGCAACGCCCCCGTCGGAGCCAACGTAGCACCCGTGGCATTGCCTTTAGGAATATGTGCTACATGAATACTCGCAGCCCCGCACAGCGCGATGTCAGCTTCGTCAAGGTACAGGCAGTGCGCGGCCAACAGGCGATCGTTGAGCAGGCCGGTTTCGTGCAGCAGTTGAGCCGGCGTAAGCCCGGAGCGGCGCAGCACCTGAGCAACTTCCTTGCGGCTCTGTGCAAGATGGGTGTTCACCCGCAGGCCCAATCGTTGTGACATGTCGGCGATGTCGCGCAGCAAATCGTCTGAGCAGGTGTCTGGTGCGTGTGCAGACAGTTGAACGCCGACCCGGCCGTCGAACTTGCCGTGCCAGCGCTCGGCCAGGTCAATGGCTTCAGACAACGTGCGCTCCCCGATCTCTCGGTGGTACTCCCACCGGCCGTCGCCGATGAGCGAGAAGTCCGCGTCGTGAATCCGTCCGCAGCTGTAGACGCGGCCACCGAGCCCGGCCATCGCCGGCAAAGTGATGTCGGCGTGGACGTAGGTGTCGTTGATGAGGGTTGAACCGAACAGCAATGCTTCGACGGCACCTAGCCGCGCCAACGCGACGGCTTCGTGCGGCAGCACATCATGACCGTGGGGAATGCCGGGCGTATAGGCCGGCGCGAAGCCGAGATCTTCCGCGACGCCACGCACCATCGACAGGATCGCATGGGTGTGCACGTTGATGAATCCCGGCGTCAGCACCCGACCTTTCAGGGAGATGCGCTGCTTAGCCTGGAGGTCGGCTGGTAGGTCGGACATGCGGCCCACCCAGGCGATGGATCCGTCGCGCGCGGCCACGGCGGCATCCGTCAGGATACGTCGCTCCCGGTCAACGGTGACGACGGTCGCGTCCGTCAGCAGGAAATCGCAGTGAAGTGAAGAAGTGCCGGAAGCGATCATCGAGTGGGAGGGAATGGTTGGAGGTTGTTCAGACATGCAGGTGGCCCAGAAATCGGCGGGTGCGCTCTGCGGTGGGCGCGTCGAAAATCTGTGCGGGAGGACCCTGTTCGACGACAGTTCCCTCATCCACGAACACCACGCGGTCAGCCGCCTGGCGGGCGAAACGCATTTCGTGGGTGACCGCGACCATGGTCATGCCGGCATCAGCCAACTCACGCATTACATCCACCACCTCCGTGACCAGTTCGGGATCAAGCGCGGAAGTCGGCTCGTCAAACAGGATCAGCTCTGGTCGCATGGCCAGCGCCCGTGCAATCGCCACGCGTTGCTGCTGCCCGCCGGAGAGTTGGGAGGGGCGCTTGTCCATGTGCTGGGAGAGGTGGACGCGCGCCAGTTCTGTGCGGGCTCTGTCTTGTGCCTCAGCGAGCGGAATTCCAAGCACACGGTGCGGGCCCATCGCGACGTTGGCGAGCGCCGACAAGTGCGAGAAGAGATTGAATCGCTGGAAAACGAAACCAATTCGACTGCGCTGGCGGCACAGGTCCGCCTCACCGAGGGCCCGCCCTGCGGCATCGCGGCCGAGATGTTCGCCGCGCAGCAGGATGCTTCCACTGTCGGGAGCTTCCAGCCAATTGAGGCAGCGCAAAAGCGTTGTCTTACCCGAGCCGGACGGGCCAATGATGACGACCGTCTCGCCTTCGGCCACATCCATCGATGCGCCGTGCAAAACCTGTCGTGCTCCGAAATGCTTCTTTAGGTCGCGCGCTTGCAGTACGTTGGTCACCATGCCGGCAATTTCCTTTCGAGCCACCGGGAGAGCCAAGCGAGGGCAGATACGGTGAGGTAGTAGTAGAGGGCGATGAGGATGAAGATCTCGAAGGGTGCGAAATGCACTGCGATAACGGCCTGCCCGGCCCGGGTGAGTTCGTAGACCGAGATCACCGAGAGCAAGGCCGAGCCTTTGACGAGCGAGATCAGCTCGTTTGTCGCCGGCGGCAAGACCGTACGCAGGGACTGCGGCAGCAGCACGTGCAGCAGGATCTGGTGGTGCCGCATGCCGACAGAACGCGCGGCCTCGGCTTGGCCTTTCTCAATGGAAGTCAGCCCAGCCCGAAAAATCTCGGACAGAAAACCGGCCGCATTGAGGCCCAGCGCGATGACTCCAGCCCAGAACTCGGGAAGGTTGATTCCAATCTCAGGAAGGGCGAAATAGACCAGGAATATTTGGATCAGCAGCGGCGTTCCGCGTATGAAGTCCACATAAGCGCGCACACAGAAGCGCACCGTGGCACTCCGCGAAAGCGAGCACAAGCCGAGCACTGCACCCAGCGCTAGGCCCAACAGCATTGCGATCGAGGAAATTCTCAGGGTGGTGAGCAGTCCGGCCGCCAGCAAGGGCACGGAACTCTCAATCAGGTTCCAGTCGAGCGTCATCGTGAATCAGCCGAAGGTCGGGATGCTGTCGCCCAGCTGCATACGGAAACCGAACCACTTTTCCTGCAACTTGTAGATGCGACCGTCCGCCTTGAGCGCGGCCAATTGGGTGTTGAGGTACTGCAGAATTTCCGAATCTTCCTTGCGCGCGGCGATACCTGCCCAGTTGTCGGCGCCAACGTTGCGCACCAGTGCGTACTTGCCCGGTACGTCTCTCATGACCATGGCCAGGGTGGCGAGTGTGTTGAGTACGCCGTCCACTCGATGTTGGGCTAAGGAAACATAGGCGGCAGGATGATCGTCGAAGGTCCGCACCTCCTTGAAGCCAGCGCCGCCGGCCGTCTTGAGTCCGGCATTTATCTTGTCTTGCAGGATTTGGCCCGGCGAGCCCAGCTTGACCGCCAACACGCGGTTGTTGAGGTCGCCAACGACCTTGATCTTTCCGGAGTCTTCTGCGCGGATCAGCAGGGCCTGAGAGGCTTCAGCGTACGGCACCGAGAACCCGACTCGCTCGAGGCGCTCTTTGGTGTAGCTCATGGAGCTCATGACGACATCGAATTTCTTGGCATAGAGCGAGGGAATCACGCCCGCCCAAGCGGTATCAATGAAGTTCGGCTTGACGCCAAGCGGTGCGCACAACATGTCGGCCAGCTCGACGTCGTACCCGACGATGCGGCCTTCCTGTCGATAGGTGAACGGCACGTAGGCGGCTTCACAGCCAATGCGCAATTCGCCAGATGCCTTAATCTGGGCAAGCGTGGTGCCTGTGGCAGCGAAGGCGAGGCGGGGGATGAGGCTTGCGGCACTGCCGGCAAGCACGAGGCGACGCGAAATATTGGTCATGGTGGGGATCTGAGGTAGATAGGTGAAGGGGAAACGGGAAGCTACGGCGTGGTTATGCGAGCAGCGTGCGTATCGGGGGCGATCGGCTCCTGAAGCGCCCGCAAATGGATGCGCTCCATCGCGGCCAGGATGGGCGCCATGTCGGCCTCGGCGGCTGCATAGCGAGGAAGCAAGTCCTTGAATTCGCTTTCGATTTCGGCGAGCAACGAGGCTTCGTCGATGCGCGTCAGTCGCCCGTCGCAGATCACCACCTCGCCGTCGACCATCGAAAAGTCAAGGCCGGCGCCCCGCTCCCCATAGACCAACTGGCGCACCGGGTCAATAAAAGGCGTGAACGTCACACTGTCGGTGCGGTAAGCCACCATGTCGGCGCAGGCGCCGACATGCAGCGCGCCGAGCCGATCACCGAAACCCAGCGCGCGGGCGCCGGCAACGGTGCCCGCATGGAGGGCTTCATGCGCGCTCAGCCAGCGCGAATGATCGTTGCCACGTATCTTCGAGAGTGCCGCTGCCGAGCCGAGCACGTTGAGCATGTTGACAGTCACGGTTGAGCAGATCCGTCGGAGCCGAGGCTGACGTTCACGCCGGCGTTCAGTAACTGCCGCACCGGCTGCACGCCAGAACCCAGCATCAGGTTGCTCCAGGGATTGTGTTGGGCGGTTGCTCCCGTGTTGGCCAGGATCTCGATCTCGCGAGGATTGAGCCAGACCGCGTGAATGAGGCTCGTCGTCGGCTTGAGGAAACCGATGCGGTCTAGGTACTCCATCATCGTGCAGCCATAGAAATGCTGACCTGTCACTACCTGCAGCCGGGTCTCCTGGACATGAGTAATGACGGGCAGTGCGAGCCGGTCCGCTAGCGCCCTCAGTCGCAACAAGAAGCTTTCTGTGCAACGTTGCGGCGCCGAAGCCGACACAAGCACACCGACCCGCGCCTCATGGGGATGGCGGCGACGCACCATGTCCTCGACCAGCGCTACGCAATCGTCGGGTCGCGGACGGGCTGCGTTGCGTAACTCCTGCGCCAATTTCGGCGGCACAAGACTCTCGACATAGGGAAAGTTGTCGATGACCGGTTTGTCCATCATGGCGAAACCGACAAGTGCGCGTATGCCGCTGTCGTCATACGCCTGCATGCAGGCGTCGATACGCTCGCGGTCGATGGCGCCGCCCAGCGCCATGTCGTCAACAAGCGTGGTGCAACCGGTGCGAAGCGACTCGATCGCGCCGAGCATCGTTCGCAGATAGGCCTGCCGAGGCGTCAGGGCCACGGGCAGCCGCGTGCGCACCAGGTGCATCCACAGCTCCAGCGGAAGGTTCTCCGCGCGGCCGCGCTGGAAGTGCTCATGCGAGTGTTGATGCCCATTGACCAGTCCGGGCACCAGTAGGCGCTTCTTTAGGTCAATGACTGTGGCCTCGCAGGCCAGAGTTCCCGCCGGTTCGATCGCTTCGATGAGGCCGTTGTCCACGAGAATGTCGAGCGTACGCGGATCGAGTTCATGACGCGATCCCACAAGCACTCGCGCATTTGTCAGAAGGGTGCGTTTCTTGCTCATGAAGTTGTTTTGACCAAGTTGAAAGTGAATGACATGAACGTTTGCCCGCCCTCTTCGCCAGCAACGCAGGACCAGAGCACGGTCGACATCCACTGGATGCGTGCGGCCATCGAGCAGGCCTCAGAAGCCTATGACCGCGGCGATTGGCCCACAGGCGCCGTAATCGTCAAGGACGGCCAATGGCTGTCGGCGGGCCAAAACCGGCAGAACACCCAGGGGGACGTGACGGCACATGCGGAGACCGACGCCGTGAAGTCGGCCTACCGCGCGCACGGCCCAAGCGCGACCATTGGCTCCACGCTCTATTGCACGATGGAGCCCTGTCCAATGTGCGCAGGTGCGCTGAAGTTGGCGGGCGTCCGTACCGTGGTCTTGGCCCTTCGTCACGCCACTCTGCGGCGGACCGACCTGGGCCGCTACAGCATCGAGGACTTCTGCGACATGACTGGCTTTGACATCGAGTTGCGCGATGGTGTCCTTGAATCTGACTATCTCGCCCTGCGACTGCGTTGGGGTGGTGACCAGGTGGCACCGAAGACCTGACGCGGAGCGGTCGAAGGCTCGACTGTCCGCCGAGGGCCTTGACACAAACAAGGGTAAGGCCATGGCGCCTACTTCACGTGGCGCGAAATCCCCGCCAGCCGCTCCATCACCACCATCAGCACTACCGTGGCGGCCACCAGCACGCCCGACACGGCCGCAGCGCGCACATCGAGGCTGCCTTCGATGATGTGCCACATACGGAGGGGCAACACCTCGCTGCGGGCGTCCGAGAGAAAGAGCGACACGGTCACGTTATCGAACGAATACATGAAGCCGATGAAGGCCCCCGCTGCAATGCCCGGCGCGATTAGGGGCAGGGTAACGGTACGGAAGGCGTGCAACGGTGAAGCCCCGAGCGCGCTGGCGCATTCGAGCAGGGCGGCATCGAGCTGACTCAGGCTAGCCGACGTGGTACGCAGGATGTAAGGCGCGGTGATAGCCATATGGCCGATCACTAGAGTTCCGAAGGACAGACCGCTGCCCGCCAAGTTGAACAGCATCAGCAAGGACAGCCCTATCGCCAGCGTGGGCAGCATGAGCGGCGACAGGAACACTGCCTCCACCGTGCGCGCCCACGCCTCGCGACGGCGTGCCAGTGCAAGCGCCGCCGCGACCGCCAGCACAATCGAAAGCACGGTGGCTGTACCGGCGAGCTTGAGAGACAGCAGGAAGGCCTCTATCAGCTCGGGAGAGTCATTCCACAGCGCTTCGTACCAGCGCGAGGAATAGCCAGGCGGCGGGAACTTGAGCGAATAACCACTGGTGAACGAGGTCACGACGACGATCGCCGTCGGTGCCACCAACAGGATCGCGGCGATAGCGCCGAGAAGTCCGATCAGCGTCTGGAAGGACAGGCGTTCCAGCGCGCGACCCCGATTAGCCCGAGCCACGGAGGTGGCCGGCGCGGAGCCGGCGGATTTCAGCTTTGCGGGGTCAGACATGGACGAATCCTTTGCTTCGGCGGCCAAACGTATTCACGAGGCAAACCACCGTCATCACACTGACCAGCAGGAGCATCGCGATGGCCGCGGCGAAGGGGTAGTTGCCGGCCTCGATCGCCTGCTGATACATGAACGAGGGCATGTAGACCTGCTGGCCGCCGCCTACCAGCGCCTGCGTCACGAAGGCGCTTACGCTCGCGGCGAAGACCAACAGCCCACCTGCAAGCAGCCCTGGCACAGAAAGCGGCAAGGTGATCTGCCAGAAGGTGCGCCAGTAGCCGGCACCCAGCGCACGGGAGGCCTGGGTCAGGTTCCCATCCAGGTTGGCGAGCGTGGTGACGAGCGGCAGCACCATCAGCGGCAGCTCGATCTGGGCCAGGGCGACGACGACGGCGCTCGGCGTATAAAGCAGCTTCAGTGGCTCGGCGATCCAGCCCAACTCCAAGAGCGCACTGTTGACGATCCCCTGGCGACCGAGGATCACCACCCAAGCGAAGGTACGCACAACAGAGCTGGTGAGCAGCGGCAGCAATACCACCAACAGCAGCGCGCCCTGCCAGCGCCGCGGCGTTTGGCTGTACAGCAGGGCCAGCGGAAAGCCCAGCACCAGCGCCAGAAGCGTGGCTCGCAAGCCCAGCCACATGGTGTTGCCCAGCACCGCCAGGTTGAAGCCGTCGCTGAGGAACTTCAGGTATTGGCCGACACCGGCATCTCGCAGATCGGTATCGTTGTGGAAGCTGACGAACGCCAGCAGGAGGAGCGGCGCGAGGACGAATGCCACGAAAAATAGGGCCAGTGGCGCGCCGAGCGCCAAAGGCGCAGCAAGACGGGAATTGGATGCAGCACTCATGACGGGCTCAGGCGGCAAAGACGCTGGTCGGCGAGCCGGGACGCAGGCGCAGTCCGACCACCTCGCCTGCGACATAGCGGGTCGATCCCACTGTTCGGGGTTGCGTCACCTTCACCGCGTCACCGGACGCTAGGCGCAGCTCGTAGACCAGCGACGGTCCAAGAGGAAGCACCATTTCCACTTTTGCCGACAGCGCATCGTCGCCCGGTGTGCCCATGGCCAGGTGTTCAGGTCGTGTCGCCAGCATTACTGCCCCTACACGAGAGCACGGTGCAGCTGAGCCAATCGACAGTCGCCCCCCGTCCCGCGAATCGACCGCGTATCCGGAGCCGTCCCGCAACAGCTGGCCGGCCACCAAGTTCGCCGTGCCAACGAAATTAGCGACGAACAGGGAGGAAGGACGATCGTAGATCGCCTCCGGCGTATCGAACTGTTCGACCCGTCCGGCATTCATCACCGCAATACGGTCGGCCATTGACATGGCTTCCTCCTGATCGTGAGTGACCAGAACAGTTGTGATGCCGAGCTCGCGCTGAATGCGCTTGATCTCGATCTGCATGTCCAATCGGAGATTTTTGTCGAGTGCAGCGAAGGGCTCGTCCAATAGCAAGACCTTGGGCTTCACCGCCAGCGTTCGCGCAAGCGCAACGCGCTGCTGCTGTCCGCCGGACAATTCGCGCGGGAAGCGACTGGCGTAGCGAGCCATTTGCACGAGATCCAACATCTGCGCGGCCGTCTCGCGTGCCGCTCCGGCGTTGATGCGCCGGGCGCGCAGTCCATAGGCGACATTGGCCGCCACAGTCATGTGCGGGAATAAGGCGTAGTTCTGGAACACGATGCCGGCGCCGCGTTCATTGGTCGGCAGACCATCGACCTTTTCACCGCCAATCAAGACGGATCCGCCTGTTTGGCGCGTCAGCCCCGCCACAACCCGCAGCAAAGTTGTTTTGCCGCAGCCGCTGGGCCCCAGCAGTGCTACCAGTTCCCCGGCTTGTATATCGAGGGAAACCGACTCAACGGCGACCGCGCCGCCGTACTGATGATGTATGTGGTCGAGCTCGATCGAGACGCCGGATCCACCGGTTGAGAAAAGCATGCAGAGAACTCCAGACACCGCACAGAGTCGCGGCAGTCAAGTAGTGACTCAAGATTCATGCCAGAAAATACAAGCTTTCTCGTTATCGAACACAATTTTTAATCAAATTGGATACACCACAATGGAATTGTGCGCACACAAATGGGGATTGATGTACCAAAATAGGGCGGATGAGGTGGTGCACGACCCGAGATTGATTGGATACGAGCCTGGCACAAACTTTGCGCCTTTGGCCCACGATGCCGATCTACTCTAGTTAAAAAGGATTCTCAATGCATGCCTCTTTTCTCTCCCGCCGCAGCCTCCTGAGAAGTGCGGGCCTCGGTGCGGCCTACCTCGCATCACCGTTGTGCATTGCGCAGGTCCAGGGCAAAAACATTGCATCGACCACCCCCCCGGGAGCGTGGGAGGCAGCCCATCGCAGCATCCTTCTGCCAGCTTTTTCGCGCGCGACGGGCGGGTCGGTAAGCCTTGTCGCCTCACAGCCCCTTGATACGCTTTCAAAGGTAATTGCTTCCAAAGCGAACCCTCCCTTTGACGTGATCATGTTGGACGAGGGCCCCTACCTCGCCGCGTTGTCGCAGGACATCTTCGAGAAGATACCTGTCGACAAGGTGCCGAACCTGGCGGAAGTGCCTTCACGGCTTGTCGACCCGCGCGGCCTTGGCGTGTTCGTCTCAGGTCAAATTATCGGAATTGCCTATAACACGGACAAGATCAAGACACCGCCCAAGTCCTGGAGTGACCTGTTGAAACCGGAATTCAAAGGCCGTGTCGGCCTCGCCAGCATGGGCTCGACCCTAGTGTCGGCCTGGATGGTCGAGATCGCCCGACTCAACGGCGGTAGCGAAGAGAACATGGAGCCGGCTTTCCAATTTGTGAAAAAGCTGCTGCCCAACGTAGGGGCCATCGCCAGTAGCCCCGGTGCGCTCGCGACGCTTTTCCAGCAGGGGCAAATCGACATCGCCGTCCACTACAACAACAACGTCGGCGATCTGCAAGCCAAGGGTGTACCGATTGCCCTGACTCGTCCCGACACGGGATGGATCCACATCAAGAGCTCGATGCATATCGTAAAGAACAGCCGCAACCCGGACTTGGCCGCCGCTTATATCAACGCCGCGCTCAGCCCGGAAGTACAGACCAAGATGGCGGCAGAGCCGTATTTCGTCGTTCCAGTCAGTAAGAAGGCCGTACTCAGCCCTGGCCTTCAGGCATACGCTAAGACCGTAGAGGAAATCGAGAAGATGAGCCGTGTCGATTGGGCCAAGCTCAATCCACGCCGTGGCGAGTACATCGAGCGATTCAACCGCGAGGTGAAAGTGTGAGCATTCAGGCAGAACCCAAGCGCGTGCTACTTGGAATGCTGACGCCGTCATCTAACACGGCACTCGAGCCCATCACTTCGACCATGCTGGCAGGCCTGCCGGAGGTGTCGGCGCATTTCGCGCGGTTCCGAGTGACGGAAATTTCGCTGCGCGACCAGGCCCTGGACCAGTTTGACGAGACGCCTATTTTGGAGGCCGCCCGCCTGCTGGCGGATGCCCGTGTGGACGTGATTGCGTGGAACGGCACCTCGTCGGGGTGGCTCGGCTTCGAACGGGACGAGGCCCTGTGCGTACGCATCACGCACGAAACCGGAATTCCGGCCTGCACCTCCGTGCTGGCGCTTAACGAAGCCATGCGGTTGGCGGGCCACACGCGCTTCGGTCTGCTTTCACCCTACTCGTCGGAAGTGCAGCAGTTCATCGTGGAAAATTATCGGAGGTCAGCGTTCGCATGCACTACTGAACGGCATCTCGGGCTCAGCGTCAACTTTGAGTTCTCTGAGGTCACGGCGGATCAGATCGAAAGCATGGCCCGCCAAGCAGCCGCCTCGGGCGAGCCCGAATGTCTCACCACCTTCTGTACCAACCTGCGAGCCGCGGCTCTGGTGCCGGCATTGGAGGAATCGCTCGGCCTGCCGGTCTACGACACTGTGGCGACCGCCGTCTGGAAATCGCTACGTATCGCCGGCGTGGATACCCGCCGTGTCAAGGGCTGGGGTAGCCTCTTCAAGCTCTAACAATTGTCGGGCAGGCAGTTTGCTTATATTAGTGCCCGAATTCCAACCCAGCGTCATGGCGACAACATCCTCCAGCACCCTTACTGAGTCCGTCACCAAGCAAAGCGCATCGAAAGCGGACATCTACGAACGCATCTACGACGCAATCGTCGAACATCGACTGGCTCCCGGCACCAAGCTTGCCGAAGAGCGCGTTGCCGAACTATTCTCCGTGAGCCGCACCCAGGTACGGGGTGTCCTGCAGCGCCTAGCGGTAGAACAGCTCGTGACCCTGGTTCCCAATCGCGGAGCGTTCGTCACTCGGCCGACCGTGGAGGAGGCGCGCGACGTGCTTGCAGTCCGGCGAACCCTCGAACCGGCCATCGTTACCCGGCTGATCCAAAAAATCCGCGATGGCAAAGCGGCCGGAGCGCTGAAGGAACTGCGCAGCATAGTCAAGCGGGAGAAACAAGCACACGTTTCCGGCGACCGACGTGCAGCCGTGCGCTTGTCCGGGGAATTTCACGTCATGCTCGCTCAGCTTTCAGGCAGCAGCATCCTTACTCGCATGATGCGCGAGCTGACCCCACTCACCTGTCTCGCGATCCTCACCTACGAGGTACCGACAGGTGCCGCCTGCCTCGACCATGAGCATGTACTTCTCCTCGATGCCATCGAAAGCGGCGACGATGCTGCTGCTGTTGCGCTGGCGGTCGAACACTTACACCACATAGAGCGCTCCCTCAATCTTCGCGAGGAAGAGGAGCAGCAGGTCGATCTTGCCGAAGTTCTGTTGGGCTAAACCCGGTCCCACTGTTCTCTAGCGCTGTTCGCCTGGACCGAAGGGTTGGCGCACCTACGCCCGCCCGCGAGCTCACGCTCGGGCATCTGCACCGCGTGTCCCTCGCAGCCTCTTGTTATCCCAGTGGTCTCGCAGATCAGACGAACGATGAGTTCGCGTTCCAAAAAAGCAAACAGGACTTCACTTTGGATACAACGCGGCATGCATATTGCTTACAGTTTTGTGGTGCCAGCCACTTACTTTTGAGCTTCCCCCATTGCTACTCGCTGACGTCCTCCCTGCAAAAACATGCCCGCCTTCGACCTTTTGATCCGGAACGCCCGTGCCGTCACCGCAAGTGACATTTTTTATTGCGACATCGCCGTCAAGGATGGGCAGATCGTGCAATTGGGGCGCGACTTGCCATCCGCCGCAATGGAAATCGATGCGGCGGGGCGATACGTCACTCCTGGTGGTGTCGATGCGCACTGTCACCTCGATCAACCGGAAGCGCCGCCAATCAAGATGGCCGATGACTTCTTCACCGGCACACTGTCGGCAGCTTGTGGCGGCAGCACCACCGTGATTCCTTTCGCCGCACAACAGAAGGGTCAATCCTTGCGGGCCGCTGTTGAGGACTATCACCGCCGTGCTGGCAACCAGGCCCATATCGACTACGCATTTCACCTGATCGTCAGCGACCCGACACCGACGGTGCTAGGCGAAGAACTGCCAGCGCTGATACGCGAGGGCTACACCTCCTTCAAGATATACATGACCTATGACAGCCTTAAGCTGAATGACGGACAGATCTTGGATGTGCTTTCTGTGGCTCGGGAGCACGGCGCCATGGTAATGATTCACGCCGAAAACGCAGATTGCATTGAGTGGCTGACTCAGCGCCTAGAAGCCTCCGGCAAGACCGCCCCGCGGTACCACGCACATGCCCGCCCTATGCTGGTGGAGCGCGAAGCGACGCACCGCGCCATCGCTCTCGGCGAACTCGTGGATGTACCGATCCTCATCGTCCATGTGTCCGGCAGCGATGCGGTGGAACAGATCCGATGGGCGCGAGCTCACGGCCTTAACGTATTCGCGGAAACCTGCCCTCAGTATCTGTTTCTCAGCGCCGAGGATCTCGGCTTGGACGACAGCTATGGCGGCGCACGTTGCGTATGCAGTCCGCCACCCCGGAGCAAGGCTAACCAGCAGGTGATCTGGCAAGGATTAGCCGACGGGCTTTTCACGGTGTTTTCCTCCGACCACGCTCCTTTTCGCTTTGAGGGCGAAGATGGCAAGAAACCTGGCAATAAGGAGCAGCCGTTCCGCCATATCCCCAATGGCATCCCCGGCCTTGAAACCCGGATGGCGCTGCTCTGGTCGGAAGGCGTAATGGCCGGACTGATCACACCGCAGAAGTTCGTCGAACTGACAGCGACCAATCCAGCCAAGACCTACGGGCTGCACCCTCGGAAGGGCAGCTTGTCGATTGGCGCGGACGCCGACCTTGTCATCTGGGACGAACGCGAGTTTGTACTGACCAATTCAATGCTGCATCACAACGTCGACTACACCCCCTACGAGGGGATGCGCCTAAGTGCCTGGCCTGGTCTCACACTGTCCCGGGGAGAAGTGGTCTGGGATGGAATGACTTTCACCGGCAAGCCAGGTGCGGGTCAGTTTCTTAAACGCGGCTTGCCGACCCTGCTGCCTCGGAGGTGCAAATAATGCCGCCTCGTCTTCTTGTCATAAATCCAAATATCTCAACGAGCGTCACCGACCTTATCGAGGCCGAAGCCCGTCGATGCTGCCGCGCTGACACACAGCTCACTATGCGGACCGCCCATAGCGGCGTTGCCTACATCGAAACCCGCTTCGAAGCTATGCTGGGTGCCTATGCCGTGGCGGAGATTGCTGCGCAAGACGGGGCCAATCACGATGCTGTAGTGGTCGCTGCGTTCGGTGATCCAGGCGTGTTGGAGTTGCGCGAAATCCTTTCAGTGCCAGTAGTTGCCTTCTTGAGCGTTTCAATTTCTGCGCGGACTTCTTTTCGGGCGACGCGCGAGATTTCAGCTTTGAGGATGTTTGTGATGTTTGGCATAGCTGAATTGTGCATGTCTCAAATGCATCGCTTGGTCCAAACAATCACTGGAGATAGTCAATGTGCCACGTTGTTGGAAGCCAGGGCTAGCGCCTTGCCGAAGTGTCCCTTGCACGAAGAACACTGGGTCATGCACGACACCGAGAACTGCTGGCGCCGCGGCATCACGTCGGCCGCGCAACTACGAGGTCAGCCGTGCTCCCGTTCGCAGGGTTCGCGGCTCCTCAACGGCGCTGGGGACTAGTCGCGTCAGCTGGTGCTGCGCACCCGCGACTTCAACCGCAAGAACCTGGCGAGATTGTTATGCACTCCCCTGGCTAATGCCACATCGCGTCCCGCAGCGACGCGAGAGAGAGCTATCGCCGGTCGAGCTTGGATGATTACCCAGCCCGACTGCGCGTTGACCTATACCACCGCTGTATAGCTCTGCCAGAAATCGCCATTGGCGCTCTCGGAAGTCGGCTTCTAGACTCACTAGGACAGACACTCCCATTTCCCTTCGCACATGACCACCATCTTCAATCCGCCTTCCTGCAGACGTGTCGGGCGCGATGATCGGCATTACTTCTTCGGGTACTACAACAAGTCCAACTGGGACCACACCAACCGGCTGGTGCTCGCGCTTCAAGTGCCGTGGGCCGACCGCGAACTCACGCCCGACCTGGTGGCCGGTGTTGGTTATTTCGACACGCAAGACGGGGATCGTTTCGTGCGCGTCGCCGAAACAGGCGCTTGGAACTGGCAGATGGGCGCGCAACTCCAGTGGCTCGACAACGCTCCGGGGCAGAGAATCATCTACAACGTGCGCACCGCCGCAACGGGATTGCGCTACCCCGGTTTTGGCAGCGAAATCTGCGACATCGAGACCGGTGAAAAACGCAGCCTACCCATGCCTGTGTATGTCACCGCACCCAACAGCAAGTGGGCCCTGTGCATCAACTACCGGCGCCTTTGGGTCACGCACCAGACCATCGGCTATAGCGCGGCGCATGACACCCCTACAGGGGACGACCTGGCGAAGCATCCGGCTGATGACGGCATCTACCGCATGGATTTGGCCACCGGTGCCGCCGAGCTCGTCGTGAGCTATCAGGCACTTCGTGACTTTCAGTTGCGCCAGTCAATGGAGAAAGCACTGCATTGGGTAAGCCATATCGAGATCAATCCGGCGTCGAGCCGCATCCTGTTCTTGCATCGCTGGACTGAACGCGTGGCCGATGAAACCTGCTTCCTGCACCGGCTCATCACCATGAATCCGGACGGCTCCGACATGCGGCTGCTCGAGTGCTCCGACCATCCGCTGCCCCAACTGGCAGATGATTTCGATCCGAGCGCCGTCGGCACCTTCGACTACGAAAAATCGGAGTACCAGATCTCGCATCCGCTTTGGCAAGACAACACGCACATCGTCGTATGGGGGCCGCACCTGGGCGAAATTCACTATCACCTGTACACCGACGCGCCCGGCGGCGACGTGCAGGTGATCGGCAAGGATGTGCTGACCGAGAACGGTCACATGAGCTTTTCGCCGGTGAGCACGCGATGGCTGCTGAGCGACACTTACCCGGACGCCCGCACCCACCAGCGCGCCTTGTTTATCTACGATATGCAGACCGGCCAGCGGATCGATATCGGGCATTTCTACACCAGCCCGGATCTGAGCAAGGAGAATCGCTGCGACCTGCATCCGCGCTGGAGCCGTGACGGCCGTCAGGTGTGCATCGACTCGATACACGATGGCGAACGCCGGATATACATCCTCGATCCCGGACTACCCCGCTGAAGCAAGCACAAGACGGTGTTTCCACCGTCCTTCTGAGACAAGACCTCCGGCGCAACTTGGGCCGGAGGTCTTGTCTCTTATGCCGTCAAGGCAATTACCTCGATTGCGATTTTTGCGCCCTGCACGGGCAGTGGTGAAGCCTTGACGACCGAGCGCGCCGGCGCCGATTGAAAGTGCGCGCGCCACACGTCATCGAAGATGGCAAAGTCGCTAAGGTCCGTCAGGAAGACTTGCGCCTTCGCAACGTGTGCGAGGTCACTGCCGACCTTGCGCAGCGCTGCGTCCAGACGGGCCAACACCCATTCGGTCTGCAGCTGGATGGACGATGCATAGTGCGGATATGCGGCATGCACCACACACTCCGGTGGCATCTCACCGGTGTCGAAACCCGGGAAGATGCCGGCGGAAAATACCAACTCGCCGCAGCCGATGGCTTCGGGGCCTCGCGAGCCAGTTTCCGTGGGCAGTCGCAGTGCATCGCCGGTGTACGCGGTGAGGTCGATCTCAATGATCGTCCCTGTCACAAGCAGTGAGCCGATCCCCGTCACCGCGAGTGCGGGTTTGCGCGGGAAGGTCTCGCGCCAGGCGCCAAGGAACTCATCTTCGTTGCTGGTGTCGAGCAAGAGCGCCTGGCCCTTGATGACATCCGTGGGCTTGGCCCCGGCGGCAGCCAGCGAACGGGTCATGTTTTGCAGGGTATAGACGGTCTGTTTGGCGAGGTCCACCTGCCCATCCGGGCCTGCAGCTTCGGGCGGCACACCAGCCACGGCATTGTGGGCCAGTTGACCCGAGGTGAACACAAAGTCGCCCGCTCGCATCGCTTCGACTTTCTTGGTCAGCGGACGGGGTGCATCGGAAACTGCGGGCCGAATCGGAATGTCGGCATCGGATGCAACGGCAATCAGCGCAATCTCCAGTCGCGCGCCGGGAATCAGCAGCCCAGCAGCCCCGACGGTGGTGCGTGTCGGCGGATTGGGAAAGTAGCGCTTCCACACCCGGTCGAAACCGGGAAAGTCCGTGCTGTCGAGCAGGAATACATGGGCCTTGATCACACGGTCGAGCGAGCTGCCGGCTTGCTGCAGCGTTTGCGAGAGCGTGCGCAAGATGTAGTCGGTCTGGCGTTCGGCCGCCGAATCGAAATACGGGAACTGGGCATCGATGGCGGCTTCAGGTGCGATCGCATGAACCCAGTCGGTGGCCAGCACGGCCGACGTAAAAATGAACGCGCCGGCCCGCACGGCTTCGGTTTGCCAGATGGGGGCAGGAGATTCGTGGCTGCGAGTGTGCGCGAAGTTGCGGATTTGAGGAAAGTTCATTCAAGATTCCTGGAGTTGATGGAGAGAGGCAATTCGCTCGATCCAGTGCGCAGCTTCAAGCAGCTGCCGGTCACCATGCCGCGCACCGACGAGTTGGATGGACAGGGGCAGGCCAAGCGGCCCCCGGGCTATGGGCAGCGAGATACAAGGCAGTCCGATCAACGACCAACTCAGATTGAAGGTCGCGTCGCCACTCGACTCGAGTCCGTAGGGCGCCTCACCTGGAGTGGCGAGCGTCAGCAGCACATCGTGATCGGCCATCAGCGCCTCGACAGTGAGGGCCAGGTCGACTCCGGAGGCCTTTGCGAGCAGGTAGCTTTCGTCGTCGACATCCCCTCCGCGCTCGATTTCCGACAGCAATATCGGGCCGAGTTGCTGAGCTTGAGCGCTGCATCTCTCAGGCAGCAGCGATCGTCCCATTTCGTAACGGGAGATGGTGCGATGCCAGCCGAGGGACAGCTCGAATCCGACCGGGCATCCGAGGCTGCGAACCGTCGCCCCGGCGCGGCTGCATTGAGTGGCCACCTGGTCCAGCACCGCCACAGCGGCAGGGTCCGCCCGGTCGGCGAACGGACCAGGGAAAAAGCCGATGCGTGGTGCGAGGCCAGCACATGACAGCGGTGCCGATTCCTTCCGTCCTCGCAGCACGTCGAAAAACAAGGCGACATCAGCCACACAGGTTGCAAAGGCGCCCACCGTATCGAGCGACCACGAATAGCCTTTGGTGCCCGCGGGCGAGAGCGAACCGAAGGTCGGTTTGAAACCGACCGCGCCGCAGAACGCCGCCGGACGGATGATCGACCCCCCTGTCTGCGTGCCAGTGGCCAGCAGAATCTGGCCGTCAGCAACAGCAGCCGCCGAACCGGCTGAAGACCCTCCGGGCGTGTGCAGCTTGTTGTGCGGATTTGTCGTCGCACAGGGGCGCGTCGCACCGAACTCCACGGTAGCCGTCTTGCCAAGAATCACTGCGCCCGCCGCGCGCGCCAGGGCCACGCACGCGGCGTCCATGAACGGACGATGGCCCGCATAGGCCGGCGACCCATACGCCGTTGGTAGCGCCTGGGTGTCCGACAAATCCTTGATGCCGATAGGAAGACCGTGCAACAGCCCGCGAGTCGGCTGCCGATCTCGTTGGCGCGCTTCCTCCATGGCCTCCTCCACACCGAGGCAGGCCCAGGCATGGAGCTCCTCTTCTCGAGCCATTGCTCTTTCAAGGCTTGCTCGCACGACCTGCTCGGAAGTCCACTGGCCGGACCTGATGCCGCGCACACAGTCAATGGCAGTGGAGGCAACGGCCCCAGAGGACGGAGAAGAGGCGGTGAACATGTGAGGAAGTCTAGAAATCTCGGCCTATATCCACAAATGATTTGTCGCCACACCTCTATTCGCATTTCACATACATTCGACGCATCGCCATCCCACCGGAGTTGTCATGGGCCGCCCTTTGAATTCCCGCCAGATCGAAGCCTTTCGCGCCGTCATGCTCAGCGGCACCACCACGGCCGCCGCGCAAATCTTGCACACCACACAGCCGGCGATCAGCCGCACCCTGGCTCAATTGCAGTCGGCCAGTGGGATTCGGTTGTTCGAGATCCAGCGCGGGCGGCTGCTGCCGACACCAGAAGCAAAGGAACTGTTCGACGCGGTGCAGCGGCACTTCCTCGGCCTTGAAAAGGTCGAACAGACCATCGCGTCGCTGAAGCACTCCGGCGTGGGGCTGCTGCGCATTGCGTGCACGCCGGTCCTGGGCTTGGCCGTGCTGCCTTCGGTGGTCTACGGTTTCAAACTCGACTACCCGAGCGTGCACGTCACACTGCACACCATCGGAACGCATCTCATGCGCGACGGCTTGCTCAGCGGCATGTACGACATCGCGCTGTCGACCAGCGACATCCGCACGACCGGCCTGGAGCCCGTGCTGATGCACCAGGACCGATCGGTCTGCGTCATGCACAAGAAGCACCCGCTGGCGGGCAAGTCGAGTGTGCATGTGCGCGATTTGGCGCACTACCCTCTGCTCGCCCACCACGCGGACGACGCGCAACATCAGATGCTGCAGCAGCTCATGACAAAGCATGGCGTCGTGCCGCCGTCGATCATCGAGACCAACTACTCAGCGACGATATGCACGCTCGCGGCAGAAAGCGCCGGCATCGGCTTGGTGAGCACCTATGCGGCTTCGGTGTTCGCGAACCTCGTCCATGCCGCGCCCTTTGCGCCGGCCATCGCAGTGCAGACACACATGGCCTACGCGCCCAACGTCGCGCCGTCGAAGCTCACCACCGATTTCGTGGAGCGTCTGAAGGCTCACTTCAAGGCAATGAAAGGCTGAAGTACGCGTGGCGATTCCACGCCGCTGCTTACATATACCAATTTCACATGGAGGTGCCGCAATAGATCATTTGTCGACATTCATCCTCACTCCTACACTTTCCTCAAGGAACAGGAGTCCACGAAATGATTGTCGATCTCTCTCATGTGTTTCACGACCAGATGCCCGGCGTGCGCTTCAAGAATGATGCCGGCGAGCCGGTGGAACTCACGGCTCGCATGCGCCCGTTCATGACCCACGCTCAGTCATGCGCGCATTACGAGGGCAAGGCATCCTTCGAGATCACCGATGTGGCTTTTCAGACCTCGGTGGGAACCAAGATGGATGCACCACGCCACCGCTTCGAGGGTGCGGCCGATATTGCCTCTATCGAGCTCGACCGCCTCGTTCTCGAAGGCGTTGTGATCGATGCGCGCCATGCAGCTCCGGAACAGGCACTGGGCCTGGCAGACCTGCGGATCCCGGACGACATCGCAAGCAAAGCGGTTTTGTTCAATTTCGGATGGGACCGCCACTGGGGAAGCGATGCATACCGTGCGCACCCTTTCGTCTCGCGGGACGTGCTGACACGCCTGTGCGACGCAGGCATTGCACTGTTCGGCGTCGACTGCTCGAACGCCGATTCGACCAAGGACATGGAGCGCCCGGCCCACACATGGTTTCTTGAGAAGGACATCCTGATCGTGGAGAACCTGACCCAGCTTGAAAAGCTGCATGGCGCGTCTTTCGACTTCTTCTCGATTCCGCTGAAGGCGCGCGACGCGGCGGCCTTCCCTGTTCGCGCATTTGCTCAGCTACGTGGACAGCCGTCAGGCGACAGCGCCGCGAGCGCTGGCGCGATGTTGTCATGAGCGCGTATTGGTCCACCGGCGTCGACCTGCCGAACCTGCAGCAACCTGCCCTCGCGCGGTTGACCGACTTTGTCACCCCGCTGGAGCATGTCTTCTTTCTGCGCCACATGGCCATGCCCGAGATCGATAGGGCAAGCTGGCGACTTGCTATTGGCGGGTTGGTGGAGCATGAGTTGTCGCTCTCTCTGGCCGACCTCGAAGCCATGCCGCAGACCGAGATCTGTGCGGTTCATGAATGCGCGGGGCATCCGTTGCACCCCACGGTGCCGGTGCGCCGTGTGGCGAACGTTGTCTGGCGCGGCGTGCGTTTGTCCGAGGTGCTGAAACGGGCGTGCGTGGCGCCTGACGCGCGGTTCGTCTGGTCCTACGGCGCCGACAAGGGTGACTACCACGGCGTCGATATTCCTGCCTATGTCAAGGACATGCCGGTTTCGGAGCTGCATGGCGAGGCGATGCTCGCGACGCACATGAACTCGGAGCCGCTCAGCGACAAGCATGGAGGGCCGGTGCGCCTCGTCGTGCCCGGCTTCTACGGAACGAACTCAACCAAATGGTTGGTACGACTCGCGCTGAGCGACACGAGATCTCCGGGTTACTTCACGACAGTCATGTACAACGACCGCGTCGTCAAAGACGGCCTGGAGCAGCTTTCTCCCGTCTGGAGGGTGGCACCTCACGCGGTGATGGTCCAGCCAGCGGAGCAGGCACGTCTGCCCCCCGGCAAACAGAAGATCGTCGGTTGGGCGTGGGGCGCCGATGCGATCACGCGGGTCGAAGTCAGCACCGACGCGGGCGCAAGCTGGGCAGACGCACAGCTTGATGCGCGCAAAGACCATGCATGGCAGCGATTCGAGTTCGAGTGGACGCCGCCATCTTTGGGCACCTACCAACTGCGTTGCCGCGCGTTCGACAGCACCGGCCTCGGTCAGCCCGAACATGGTGTGCGCAATGCGGTTTTCTCCATCTCCGTCACCGTCGAGTAGTCGACATTCACCACGTTCCATCTCCTAGGATTTCAGAATGAAGAAGCAACTATTGGCCGTCGCATTCACTGCGATGACAGCGGCAGGCGTGTTTGCCCAGACAGTCGATACGGTCGCCAAAGTCAAGGCTTCGGGCACCATCACCCTGGGTGTGCGCGAGTCTTCGGGCGCCCTTTCGTACATGATTGGCGACGGCAAGTACGCAGGCTTTCAAGTGGACGTTTGCCACCGCATCGTCTCTAACCTGGAACGCACGCTTGGCACGAAGCTCGACGTTCGTTACCAGCCAGTGACCTCGCAAAATCGCATTCCACTCGTGCTGAACGGCACAGTAGACCTTGAGTGCGGCTCGACCACCAACAATCTCACCCGTCAAAAGGAAGTTGCCTTTGCGGTCACTACCTACGTCGAAGAGGTGCGCGTTGCGGTCAAGGCCAACTCCGGCATTGAATCGCTTTCGCAACTGGGGGGCAAGGTGATCGTCACCACGACAGGCACGACGTCCGTTCAACTGTTGCGCAAGCACAACCGCACTGCAGAACTCAAGTTCAAGGACGTGTTGTCCGGCAAAGATATGGCAGACAGCTTCCTGCTTCTGGAGTCAGGCCGCGCGGACGCCTTCGTGATGGACAGCCAGGTGCTGGCCGGCAATATTGCCACCTCGAGAAGCCCGGCCGACTACCGCATCGTCGGCGAGCCAATCAGCATCGAGCCGATCGCGATCATGCTGCGCAGGGACGATCCGGCATTCAAGAAGGTGGTCGACAACACCATTCGCGAACTGATCAAGACAGGAGAGCTGGCCAAGATGTATGACCGCTGGTTCATGCAGCCCATTCCACCGAAGAACGTCAAGCTGAACGTCCCTGCCAGTGCCGCGACACGGGCCGCATGGGCCGATCCCAACGACAAGCCGCTTGAATCGTATGTGTGCAGCCCGCCTTCATGCGTGCCCCCAGCGCCGGGCCAGTGACTCCGGAGTCTGCGCTCATGCAGTGAAGCGCTAAGATCGAGAAGTCATTTTTTTCCGGCGAGCGCTGCGTGGGCCTGCCCACCGAAATGCCTCGTTCGCCGATGAATGGGCGCCCATGCTCCCCCACGTCGACGAAGAGATCACCTTCCGCAAGCTCGAGATCCTGCTGGCCTTCATGGAGACCGGCAATCTGGCTCGCGCGGCGGAAAAGCTCGAGATCAGCGCCGTGAGCGTGCACCGCGCTTTGCATTCGCTGGAAACCGGCCTGCGCTGCGCGCTGTTTCGGCACGAGGGCCGCAACCTGCACCCGACCGAAGCCGCGCATGCGCTGGCAGAGGTGGCACGCGAGGTGCTTCGCACCATGGCCCAGGGCATACGCGCCACGCGGGAAGTCGCGGGCTACTCGGCGGACCGGATTCGCATCGGCTCTCTCTTTTCGCTGACGAGCCGCACGGTGCCGCAGCTGATCATGGGCATGAAGCTGCGCAAACCCGATCTGCACACCGAACTCATGCTCGGGTCCAACGCCCACCTGCTGCAGAAGCTGCGGGACGGCGCGATCGACGCCGCACTGATGGCGATCCCGGATGACGTGTCGGACGTCGAATCGGAGCCGCTGTTCGAAGACGACATCCAGTTTGCCGCTCCGGTGGGCTCCCCCTACTCCGGGCAAAAGGAAATCGACCTGAGCAGCTGCGCGGGCGAGCGCTTCGTGAGCCTGAGCGAAGGCTTCGTTACCTACCGCGGGTTTGTCGAGACCTTCCGCATCGCCGGCTTCACGCCCAACGTGGTGATGAAGACCGACGACATCTTCTCGCTGATGAACCTGGTGAGCGGTGGCGTGGGCTACACGCTGCTGCCGGGGCGGGTGCGCGGCGTCATGCCGCAGAAGGTGCAGTTGATCCCGCTGCAGCCCAGGTATTTGATGCGCCAGACCATCGCGCTCAATTTCCTGCGCACGCGCGAGCGCGATCCCAACCTGCTCGCGCTGCTGTCGGTTTGCCGCGTGGCCAAAGCCGACCTCGGCTGAGTCCGGGGCAGCTGATCGATCGGTGCGCGCTGTCCGGTCCGCGGCGGGCGAAGTAGTGCTGGCCGCGGCTCACCATGTATTGCGCAGCTCGCGAAGCTTGACGAACACGGTCTTCGGATCCGGCTTCTCGGGCAGATCGGGAAAGGCCTCGCGAAGCGCCGCAATGACACTCGGGCTCGACAGGCGCAGGAAGGTGTTGATCTCTTTCTCTTCGCGGAGCGTCGTGACGCGGGCCTTGGCCGGGTCATGCCCTGCCACGCCGGGCAGCAGCGCCTTGGCGGCAGCGTTGTCGGGCTCGCGCGCGAGCGTGAAACGCAGATTGTTTTCGATGTAGTCGTGGCCCGGGTAGACGCGGGTGTCGTCGGGCAGCTTGGCGAGTTGCTCCACGAAGGTGGTGTACATGGATTCCACATTGCCGCCGTTGTGGCAGTTGCCCGCGCCGGCGTTGAACAGCGTGTCGCCGGAGAACAGTGCCGGCCTCTCGGTGTGAGAGCGCAGGCAGATGTGGCACATCGTGTGGCCGGGCGTGTCCATGCATTCGAGCTCGACGGTCTTGCCGACCTTGATCACGTCGCCGGCCTTCACGCCGCGATCCATGCCAGCAATGCGAGAGCCCGAGCGGTGGTGCGCAATCACCTTGGCGCCCGTCGCCGCGACGACGGCCTCATTGCCGCCAGTGTGGTCGTGATGCTCGTGAGTATTGAGGATTTGCGTGATCTGCCAGCCCTTGTCCTTTGCGGCCGCCAGGCATTTCTGGTGGTCCAGGGGATCGATGGCGAGAGCCTCGCCGGTCTCAGGGCAAACAATCAGGTAGTTGTAGTTGCGATAGGCGTTGCCGGTCCAGATGCGTTCGACGATCATGCGTTGCTCCAGTGGTCAGATACGAGTGGCACTAACTTAACTCCGACGGCGTTGATGTGCTTCGTTCGGCGGCTCGGCACGCCCTGAGTACACATCGGGTGGCTGCATCCAGGCTGCTTCTTCCATTGTTCCCGAGCGAACGATCAACTGGTGAATAAAGGATGCGGCGCGTTGAAGAAATCGACACAGCCGATCCTTCATACCACCGCCGACCAGGGCGCTCTGCGCCCTCGTTTGAATTTCCCTTCGGTGCCAGGCCATGGCAACTCGCTAAGCAGATGGCCCACCAACTACTGGCGACACCAATGCTTTGCCTCGTGTCCCATGCTTCAACCCGGTGAACGCGAAATCCACCTCAGGCGCAAGCCCGCTCACGATGCGCGCGATCGACTTGCCCGAGCCGCAGGCGTGCGTCCAGCCCAGTGTGCCGTGGCCGGTGTTCAGATACAGGTTCGGCAGCTTCGTCTTGCCGATCAGCGGCACATTGCTCGGCGTCGCCGGACGCAGGCCGGTCCAGAACTGCGCCTGCGCGGTGTCGCCGGCACCCGGGAAGAGCTCTTCGACCCGCCGCACGATGGCCTCGCAGCGCAGCCGGTTCAGGTCGCGGTCGTAGCCGTTGAACTCGGCCGTGCCGGCGATGCGCAGGCGGTCGCTCCCTTCGCCCCCCGGCGAGGTGTAGCGCGAGAACACGAGCTTGTATTCGTCGTCGGTCAGCGAGACCTGGTGCGCCTTCGAGGCGTCTTTTACCGGCAAGGTCACCGAATAGCCCTTGGCCGGATAGATCGGCAGCCGGATGCCCAGCGGCGCGGCAACGATCGGGCTCAGCGAGCCCATCGCCAGCACGAAGGCATCGCCGCGGATGCGCTGGAAGCGACCTTCGTCGTCAGTGGCTTCGACATGGTCGATGCAGCCGCCCGCTTCACGCAGCGCAGTGATGGTGTGGCTCATGAGGAACTTCACACCCGCCGCCCTCGCCAGTGCGACCAGCTCGCGCGCGAAGCGGTTGGCGTCGCCCGATTCGTCCTCGGCCGTGTAGGTGGCGCCGGCCAGCTTGGGGCGGATGTGGGCCAGCGCGGGCTCGATCCTCACCGCCTCGTCGGCCGAGATCACTTGGCGCTCGCAACCCAGGGCGCGCATCTGCTCGGCCGGCGCGAGGGCCCCGTCGAACTCTTTCTGCGTCGTGTAGAAGTGCAGGATGCCTTGAGTGCGCTGGTCGTATTGGAGGCCGGTGTCGGCGCGCAGCTGCTGCAGCGTGTCGCGGCTGTAGGTGCCCAGGCGCACGATCTGCTCGATGTTGTGGCGCGTGCGCGCCGGGGTGCATTCACGCAGGAATTGAAGGCCCCAGAGCCACTGGCGCATGTCCGCGCGGATGCGAAAGAGCAGCGGCGCATCTTCCTTGCCCAGCCATTGGAGCACCTTGAGCGGTGCGCTGGGGTTGGCCCAGGGTTCGGCATGGCTCACCGAGATCTGCCCGCCGTTGGCAAAGCTGGTTTCGGCCGCCGGCGTGGCCTGCCGGTCGATCACGGTCACTTCGTGGCCGAGTTGCTGGAGGTAGTAAGCCGAGGTCACGCCGAGCAAGCCGGCGCCAAGAACGATCACACGCATTTCGAGAACCCTTGAGGTTGCAGCGCTCGAACGCAAATGGAAACGGAAGCTCGAAAAGAAAGCAACCGGACCATGCGTCCAAGTTGCCGCTCCCCCTGTCCTCGGTACCTGAGAGATTCACCCGCTACGCCCGCAGCGGGTTTGCTCCTTCGGTGCATCACGCTCACATTCCAATGGCGTGATGGCTCTCCAGACGGCTTTGACAATTGATGCAGTACAGGCCCATCGCGTGAGCCGACCTGAGCGTTTATGGGAGTTTGCGCCTTCGGTGGAGCCGCTTCCGCGGCCCGCTCTCCTGCTAAATCGAAGCTTATTAGGATCATCGCTGCCAGTCAACGATTAATTAGGCTTCAGGCCTCAAAATTGCGCTCATAGCGGTGGATCAAATTGGATGGCATTTTTCCCGGATGTGTTGGAATTAATAGAATTTCGAAGCCGTGAGAAGATGAAAACTCCGCCGTCGCATCCGACGACGTCGCAATCATCCAAATTCGAGCGCGCATTTGTCCTATTGCACGGGTTGGGGGCGCGATATCGTTCTGAGCAGTCCGTACACGAAAGTATCTTCATGCGTTTCCTAGCAAAGTGCGTCAACTCCACTGCGATGCGGGAGGCCACATGACACGCAACGCCGCACTGGGCCGCGCTGCCGATCACTTCGACAGTGGCGACTTCGTGCGCGACCTGTCGCGACGAGTCGCCTTCCGCACCGCCAGCCAGGAGGCTGATTCCGGACCGGCGCTGGCCGCCTACCTGCAGGACGAGATCGGCCCTTCATTGGCCAGGCTGGGCTTCAGCTTCAGCATCCACCCCAACCCCGAGCCCGCTTACGGCCCGTTCCTGGTGGCCAGCCGCCATGAAGGCGATGACCTGCCCACGGTGCTGATGTATGGCCACGGCGACGTCATCCGCGGTCAGGACAAGAGTTGGACCTGCGGCCAGGGACCGTGGACGCTGGCGGTGGACGGTGAACGCCTTTATGGACGGGGCACGGCGGACAACAAGGGCCAGCACAGCATCAACATCGCCGCGCTAGCCACCGTTCTGGGGCTGCGCGGGCAGCTGGGCTTCAACATCAAGTGGCTGCTGGAAACCGGCGAAGAGACCGGCTCGCCGGGCTTGGCCGCGTTCTGCTCTGCGCACCAGGAACTGCTGGCCGCCGATGTGCTGATCGCCAGCGACGGCCCGCGCGTAGGCCGAGACCAGCCTACCGTCTTCCTGGGGTCGCGCGGCGTGGCGAACTTCAGCCTGACGCTGAACCTGCGCGGCGGCGGCGGCCACCACAGCGGCAACTGGGGCGGCCTGCTGCGCAACCCCGGCACGGTGCTTGCCAACGCCATTGCCAGCATGGTGGACGCCCATGGCGTGATCCGCGTCGAGGGCCTGCGCCCGCCGCCCATTCCGGCCAACGTACGCGCCGCATTGCAAGGCCTGCGCTTTGGTGGCGACGCCGGCGACCCGGAAGTCGACCCCGGCTGGGGTGAGCCCGGCCTGACTCCGGCCGAACGGGTGATTGCCTGGAACACACTGGAAGTGCTGGCCTACAAGACCGGCAACCCGGACTTCCCGGTCAACGCCATCCCGCCCACAGCACAGGCCTTCATGCACATGCGCTTTGTCGTCGGCACCGACGTGAGCCAGCTGCGCGACGTCGTGCAGCAGCACCTGTCGACGCATGGCTTCGAAGGCATCGAAGTCAGCGAACCCGAAGTCATGCACGCCACCCGGCTGGACCCGGACAACGCCTGGGTGCGCTTCACGCTGGCCAGCATCGAGCAGAGCACCGGCAAGAAGCCCGTGCTGCTGCCCAACCTGGGCGGCAGCCTGCCCAACGATGTGTTTGCCGACATCCTGGGCCTGCCCACCGTGTGGGTGCCGCACAGCTACGCGGCCTGCCAGCAGCACGCACCCGACGAGCACCTGCTGGCACCGGTGGCACGCGAGGCGCTGCAGCTGATGACGGGCCTGTTCTGGGACCTCCCGGCGGCAGCGCCGGCGCTGCCGCGACGCTGAGCGCGCCGAAATCCGCGACTCGCCCAGCATGCGGCGGAATGCTGCCGGATGAAGGCGCAGGAGAGAACTCTGGACCCCGGCAAGACCGGTGAGCGGCCACCGATCGCAAGCCGCTGGCGCAGCCGTGAAGTACGACTATCCGCTTACCTTCTATGGGACAAGTGCCATGAGCATCCGATTGCGCGCGAACATACTGTGACTGCTACGATGCGCGATCTTGTGGCAGGAGATTCCATGATGATGCCGGTTCCAGGTGCGAAGGCCGACACTGCCAAGCCGGCACGGCGACGAGTGAAGGTCGGCTTCATCCTCCTTCCGGGCTTCACGATGTTTTCGTACTCTGCCCTGGTTTATATCTTGAAGCATTGCACCGACCCGGCAGCTGCGGTCGGCGTGGACTTTGAATATGTAGTTCTGGGACAAAAGCCGGCCCAGACAACCTGCGGTGTTCAAGTACCCCCGACAGCGCCCCTGCACGCGGCTCGCGATTGCAACTACGTCTTCGTCATAGGTGGCAAGACTGCAGCTCCGATCGAGGACCGCAGATCGATTCTGGAAGCACTAACGAACGCCGATCGGTATGGCGCGACTCTTGTCGGAACTGGTTCGGGGCTGTTTGTACTGATCGAGGCCGGATTTTTCGATAAATTGCCCTGCGCGACCGATTGGTATCGCGGCGCCGACCGTGATACCCGCTTTGCCGAAGTGCAGCAGATCCCAGGCGTTAACTTGATGGTGAGCGGCAGGCGAGTTAGCTGTGCCGGAGGGCTGGCGGCTCTGGAACTCGGATCATGGCTGCTGGAACGTCATTATTCCGCTATCGGCGCCGAGATTCCGGCGCCGCAGGAGCTTTCGGCCTCCTCTACCGACGCGGAGCAGAATCTTGAAGCAAGAGAAGATCCACGCGATCCGAGAGTACTTCGGGCGCTCAAGATCATCGAGAGAAATCTTGGACAGGAGCCAATGAAGATCGAGTCTCTCGCATCATCCTTGGGGATTTCCAAGCGGCAGATAGAACGGCTTTTCCAGCAGGAAATGAAGCAGCCGGTCCAGCAATATTGCCGACAACTCAGACTCGCTTACGGATATTGGCTTCTTTTGAACAGCCCCAAGTCAATAACCGAGATCGCGACAATCACCGGCTTCTCCGATAGCTCTCACTTCAATCGGTGTTTTCGCACTCAATTTGACATGACTCCCTCACAGGCGCGCCAATCAAAGGTGAGCGTGGATGATGTCATGTCGCCGCAATGGGCTTCACTCTACGAAAGAATTGTCAAGAGCGATCAAGATCTAGACTTATCGAAATCGAGGAAGTCTGTTTACACAAATCTGGCGCACTCGGTGGGTGGTTCTCCAAGCAGGACCCGTCCCGATGCCGCCTTGACAGAGACAGAAATCCATTTGGCAACGGCCCGTCTCTAACAGCTGCCCGGTAAGCAGCTTCTTGCTTTTGCGTTCTCGCCCACCTAAACGACACCGCATCGGTTCCGATTGCCGGCCCATCAGAGCGATAGGCCGGCTTTTTTTCCGCTCGATATCGAAGCGATCAGATCGCCGCCGTGACGATGAACTCGACCTTGTATTTCGGCGTGGTGAGCTTGGCTTCGCTGGTGGCACGGGCCGGGGGGTTGGCCGGATCGATCCAGGCTTCCCAGACGGCGTTCATTTCGCCGAAGTTCGCCATATCCGAAAGATAGATGATCGTCTGCAGGATCTTCGACTTGTGGCTGCCGGTGGCAGCGAGCAATTGGTCGACTTGGGCAAGTGCGCTCTTGCACTGGTCGGTGACACTCTCGCCTTCGCCGACCCGGCCGGCGAGGTAGACGGTGTTACCGTGGACGACGGCGTTGCTCATGCGGGCGCCCGGTTCGATGCGTTGAATGCTCATGGAATTCTCCTGGAAAAAATTGAGCGGCGGGAAAGGGCCCCGCGTGAAAAGCGAGGCCCGTAAAATTCTTCAGCCGCGAAAATGCTGGCTCTTTGAAATGCAGCTGTGAAGCTTAGGCAGATTTGGCTGTACCGCCTTCGCCGCGCATGATCGACTGCGCGAATGAGACAAGTACAGCCGCAGCTTCAGAAACCTTCTCAGGAAGAAGAGCGTGGCCGGAACCATGAATGATTTCCATGGTCGTCAGGTGGCCTACGCGATCTCGCAAGAAGTCTTCGTCGGGTACGGGTGCGATCTTGTCAAATTCGGGTGCAACATAAAGCACCGGCAAATTCTTGCCTACTTCAGTCCAGCTGCTGTCGGCCGTTGCATTCGTCGCCGCAAGCTGGAATTTAGAGACTTCTGTATGCCATCCGCTCAACCAAACAGAGGCATCATGCCCTGGAGCGAAGAAGTCGCGCTCCAGATAAAACAGGCGATCTGCATCTGACTTGGAATTGTCGGAGACGACATTAACAGAAATCAAGAGCTCGGGCGATATGGTGCTGCCAATAATAGCCGCGAGCAGTGCGACTGATTTTGTCATCGACGGCCAATGATGGGCGAGAACCCGTGCGACCCAATTGCCGAATGCGTGGCCTACCACACACAATACTTCAGGCTTGCCTGGTGCGCAGTCAGCCTCGATCGCAGCAACAACATCAGCGGCAAGATCGATCAACGTGATGCCTTCGGTCGGCCCCGTACTTTCGCCTATGCCGCGAGGCTGAGGTCGCAATACGCGAAATCCAGCCGCTGCAATGATGGGTGCAATTTCGTCGAAGTCAGTCGCACCTCTGGCCAGCGAGGGCAGCAAGACAATACGCGGGCCCGTACCTTCGACCAGAAGTTCGACCTGTCCTTCATGTGTCGGGATCAGTTTGCGCTCGAATTTTGACATTTTGTATCCTAATTTGATGGTGGTAGTCGTCGAAACCGCAAGCCGCAGCTTGCAAGACTACTTCTTACTGAGGCTTGGAGCTATCGAAAAATTTGCTGGCGGCCAGAGAGGGCCGTGACTGTATCGATTGATGCCAGCTGGAGAGCACCGGATATTTTTCTCGCCAGCCGAGCCTCGGAAACCGAAAATCGGCGTATTCGGCAACGATAGCAAGCGTAATTGACGACAATCCAAAAGGCCGTTGCCCAATTCGCTCGGCTGTCGCTTCCAATCTCGCCCAGATCATGCTCGACTTCAAGTTGAATGCATTGATAAGCGCAATCTGCTTGGTATCTTTCATGGATTCGATGCGCCATTGCACCAGCAGGTCGAGGAATCCATTGCACAACGCATGCAGCCGAAGCTCTTCAATTCGCGCTTCGGGCGATGACGGAATAAGCTTGGCGCCCCCTGCGATGTGTTCGAGGTGCTCGATGATTACGAGGCTATCGTAAAGCGCGGTCCCGTCATCCAGAACGAGCGTTGGAAGTTGCCCAAGCGGGTTGTATGGCAACAAAGCCAAGTCGGGCTTATTTGGTGCGACGCGAGTCGGGATCGTTTCCAACTTGTCCTTCAGCCCCAGTTCGTGGGCACTTACGATGACTTTTCTGACGAATGGAGACGTCGATGACCAATACAGTTTCATGAAGAGAATCCTCGGCTATTAATCTGGAATATTGATCGATACTCGCCTCTACGCAGCTAGAACTCACCGCTAACTCTCCAAAACCGCAGGTTATCGGTTCGACCAATAGCGTGATTTTCGGCCGATTGCCATGGAGCCGATAGGATTGCAGGGCCGTGAGGATATAAAGGCTCGGCCGCCGTAGCCGATGATGTCGCAATCATCCAATTTCATGAGCGCATTTGTCCTATCGCCTCGGATTGGAAGCGCATATCGTTCTACGCAGTCCGTTAATAGGGGAGTATCTTCATGCGCTTCCTAAGAAAGTGCATCGTGCCAGTCGCCACATTCGAGCGACCACAAATTGGCCCATCGTCTTGCTTCTGTATCTGGTCTCGTTTTTGCACAATTGCCATGAAAAATCTCGTACAACTTGCACTTTCCCTTGTCGTCGTTGCCGCTTCGCAGGGCGTGGTTGCCCAGACTTTCCCTTCGAAGCCCGTGACCATCGTGGTTCCTTACTCCCCGGGCGGCCCTGTGGACAACCTGTCTCGTTCATTGGGCATCAGGCTCACAAAGGAGTGGGGCCAGCCAGTACTGGTTCTCAACAAAACAGGCGCCAATGAAATCATTGGCGCCGAGCTCGTGGCCAAGAGCCCGCCCGATGGCTACACCTTGTTTGCGGCAACGGAGGCGGCGCTGACCATGAATCCGCATCTGTACAAGAAATTGCCCTACAACGCTGAAAAAGACTTTGCGCCCATTTCGCGGTTGATCACCGTGCCAATGGTGTTTTTGGTACCGCAAAACTCAAAGGCCCATACCCTGAAAGAGTTCGTGCAACTGGCACATAACGCCAAAGACAAGCCAATGAGCTACGGCTCTTCCGGTGCCGGCGGCATTGTCCATTTGCCCTTGGCAATGTTTGCCAAACAAGAGAATCTGGAAATGGTGCACGTGCCCTACAAAGGCGCAGCGCCCCTGATCCCGGACATCATTTCGGGCCAAGTGGATTCGGCGATCCTCGGTGTGTCAGTCGTCGAGCAACACGTCAAAGCGGGCAAGATGAAGGCGCTCGCTATTTCCGGCGACAGCCGGAGTGTTGCCTTGCCAGACGTGCCAACGTTCAAGGAGGCGGGCGTCAAGGACATCAACGGCGCCTTCAACATCGGGCTCGTGGCACCCGCAGGAACCCCCTCGGCCGTAGTGGAAAAAATCGCCAGCGACGTTCGCAAGATTCTGATGGATCAGGAATTCCGAAAAACTCAGATCGACGCCTATTCGTATGTGGCTATCGGCTCGACGCCCGCCGAGTACAAAAGCTTCCTGGCCCAAGACTTCAAGGTGCAGGCTGAACGGGTAAAAATATCCGGCGCCACGCTCGACTGATCGCCCTTTGCTTGAACGCGTCATGCCCCGACTCAATCTTGTGCAGCAAGGGCAAGGCGGTGGGGCCGGTGCACTTCGTCGGTCTTTCAATGGGCGGCATGACGGCCTAGTCGCTGGCGCTCGACACCTCCGACTGCTACGCAGTTTGGTCAATCGTGCTTCCGGCTTTGCGTCTGCGTGGCTATGCGGCCAGCGCCCAGGACAAGGCCTGTGCCAGATCTTCCTGCAGATCGTCAACGCTCTCCAGGCCGATCGAGAAGCGCAGCAGATGTCCCGCATAGCTCTGCTTGCCGCTGCGGATGCTTCCCATGTCATAGGGCATGACCAGACTCATGGGACCGCCCCAGGACAGACCGATCCCGAACAATTGAAGACGGTCACAGAAGGCATCGACTTGTGCGGGGCTATGGGACTCGTCGATGAGCACCGAAAAGAGCCCAGCGGCCGCACTGCAGTGTGTCGCCCAGTGTTCATGCCCTGGACAGGATTCCAGCGCCGGGTGCAGGACCCGGCTGATCCCCTTTTGCCTGGCCAACCATGAGGCGAGTGCCCGAGCCGTGGCGTCGTGCAGGTCGTAACGAGCCTTGATGGACGCCAAGCCCCGCAGCACCAGCTCAGCATCGTTGGCACCCACGCCCATGCCAAGGTCCAGGTAGGCGACGCGGAGCTTGTCATGCAGCTTGTCGTCGTTGGTGATGATCGAGCCCATCAAGACATCGGCACCGCCTGAAGGGTACTTGGTCAGCGCGTGAACGCTGATGTCCACGCCCATCTCGAACGGCGCGAACGCGATGCCCGCCCCCCAGGTGTTGTCGAGCGCGACGATTGCACCGGCGTTCTTGGCCGTCGCCACCAGTGCGCGCAGGTCCGGAAATTCCATGGTGATCGATCCTGGCGCCTCGACCCAGACGAGCTTGGCACGCACGCTGAGCTTGGCCTGCAGATCGGCGACGTCCAAGGGGTCGTAGCACTGATGGGTGATGCCCATCTGCGAGAGCGTCGCGCGTGCATGGCGCAGCGAGGGCCCATAGACATTGGTGGGCAGAAGCACCTCGTCGCCGCTCGACAGCAGGCCGAGGTTGACCAAGGCAATGGCCGCCTGCCCGCTCGGGCAGAGCAGGCAGTGCCGGCCCCCTTCGAGCGTGCACAGGCGCTGTTCAAGGGTGTACGTCGTCGGCGTGCCGTAGAGGCCGTAGCTGTACCCGTCGCGGTGGCCGAATGCCTTGGCACGTTCGCGCACCGTTGCCGCGTTGGGGAACAACACCGTGGACCCCTTGAACACCCCCGGGGAAACCGCCTGGTAGCCGGCCGGTGGAACGTAGCCGTGGTGGATCAGTCGGGTGCTGATGTCTTGAGACATGGCGGGAACTCTTCTGCAGGATCAGGAGCTTCAATGTATCGGAACATGAAGCCGCCGCCGCGTCGGCGCTCTGGGAAAAATCGCACATCGGGTTGCGGCGATGTGGCAAGGACAATGCAGACCCGCGGCATTGCCCAGCTAGGACGCGGTATCGAACCACTTGGCGTCGCCACCGAAAAGGTCAGTCAGTTTGCGCGCCCCGGCGAAAAGCGCCTGAAGCATCGGCGCCTGGTCGACGTTCTCGAATCGATAGCGCGGGCCGGAAATCGTCAGCGCGCCGACCAGCTGCCGATTCACGCTCAGCACCGGCACCGACAAGGCCGCGATCTCCGCGTCGTATTCACCGAACGAGGCACAAGACATCTCGGCGCGGATGCGGTCGAACTTCTTTCCGGTCTTTTTCTCGCCGAAAGCCAAAAGCACCTGGGGGGCGGCGCCCTTGTCGATTGGCAAGCGGTCGCCTTCGCGGATCGCATCGCGGATCATGCGGGCCGAGTCGACCCGATGGAGACACACCGCGTGCTCACCGTCCCTGATATAGAACGATGCGCACTCGTAGGTGGCTTCGACCACTTCGCGCAGCACCTCGGGGACGTGCTCCGAGGTGCGGCATTGCCTCTGGTAGATCGCGCCAAGCCGCAGTGGCGCGGCACCCAATTGAAAAGAGCCGTCTGCCAAGCGCTTGAGATAGCCCGTGCGTTGCAGGGATTCCGCCAGCCGCAGGATCGTGCTCTTGTAGAGCCCCGTGCGCCGCGCAAGATCGGCGAGCGTCAACGCATAGTCCAGTTCGTTGAAAGCGTCGAGCAGGCTCAACGCGCGTTCCACCGCGCTCACCCCGGAATCATCAGCCATCGAATGCCACTCAGAAGAAGATCAATCGAGTTTAGCGCGGACCTCCTGGACACCACACGCACGTTGACCACTCTCAATGCGCGTCCACGTCCAGACCCAGGAAGCGTTCGAGCACCGACGCATCGGCATCGAGGTCTTCCGTGCGGCCCTCGTAGACGACAACACCCTCCTCGAGGATATAGTGTCGCCGGGCGAGCGTGCGGCACACCGCAAAGCTCTGCTCCACCAGCACGATCGGGATGCCCGATGCGCCGACACCACGAATCAGCTCCGTGAGTTCGTCCACGATCACCGGTGCGAGGCCTTCCGTCGGTTCGTCGAGCAGCAGCAATTTGGGCCCCTGGACCAGCGCCCGTGCAATGGCGAGCATCTGCTGCTCGCCGCCGGAAAGCGCACCGCCGAGGTTGCGGCGACGCTCGCGCAGACGCGGAAACTCGTCATAGACGCGCTCCAGCGTCCACCGCGCGTGCTTTCTCTGGGCGATCTGCAGGTTCTCCTGCACCGACAACAAGGTGAAGATGCCACGGTGTGCGGGCACCAGCGAGATGCCGCGGCGCGCGATTTCGTCGACCGCCATGCCCACGAGGTCGACGCCTTCGAAGCGCACCGAGCCGCCATGCGCGCGCAGCAGCCCGACAACCGTGCGCATCGTCGTCGTCTTGCCCATGCCGTTGCGCCCGAGCACGCTCACGATCTCGCCCGCGTTCACATGCATCGACACACCATGCAGCACATGACTCTTGCCGTAGGACGCATTCACGTTCTCCAGCACCAGAATGGCCTCGTTCATGATTGGCTCCCCAAGTAGACCCGCCGCACCTGGGCGTTCTCGCGGATGGCTGCCGGGGCACCTTCCGCGATGACGTTGCCCTGGAACATGACGGTGATGCGATCACTGATCCCCATGACCACGCGCATGTTGTGCTCCACCAGCAGCACCGCGTAGCGGGCCTTGAGCCGCTGCAACAGTTCGGTGATGCGGGGCACGTCCGCAAGGCCGAGTCCGGCCAGCGGCTCGTCCAGCAGCAGCAGGCGCGGCCGGGCCGCAAGGCACATGCCGATTTCCACCACGCGCTGCATGCCATGCGCGAGTGAAGCGACCGGCGTCGCAGCATGGCGGGTCAGCTCCAGTTCGCGCAAGACCTCCGTGGCGACGTCGAGCCTTTGCGTCTCGCGCGCCCAGTTGCTCCAGAACCTGTAGGACCGCGACGGGGCGACGCCCATTGCCGCCATCTGTAGGTTGTGCAGCACGCTGCTTTCGCCGAACAGGCTCGTCACCTGGAAACTGCGGGCCATGCCGAGGCGCGCCCTCCGGTGCGCACCGGAACGCGTGATGTCCTGTCCCTCGAACATGAGACTGCCGCGGCTGGCCGGCAGGCGGCCGCTCACGATGTTGAAGAAAGAGGTCTTGCCCGCGCCGTTCGGGCCGATCAGCGAGTGCAGGCCGGTCGTGCCCAGCTCAAGATCGATCTTTCCGACTGCGGTGAAGCGACCGTAGTCGAGCCCCAGCCCACGGGCACAGAGAAAAGGGTTGCCTGCTGTGGTCATGCGCGATCTCCTGCCGGGGCGCTGCGGCGGTCCCGCCAATGCGCCCAGGCACCGCCGAGCCCGCGGGGCGCGAACAGCACCACGGCAATCAGCACCAAGCCGACGATCATCTGCCAGCGCGGCCACCACTGCGATAACTGCTCGGCCATCAAGGTCATGGCGAGCGCACCGAAGGCTGCCCCAAGGAGCGACCGGCGCCCGCCAAGGATGGCCATGATGAGGATGGTCTCGGACGTCATGAGATCGATGTTGGACAGCGGCGCCGAGCGCAGCTGCAGCGCATAGAGCGCTCCGGCCAGCGCAGTGAGGCCCCCGGAAACGCAGAAAGCCAGCAGCTTGAGCTTCTGGACGTCGTAGCCGGCGGTCTGCGCGCGCACCTCGTTCTCGCGCACCGCGTCGAGCGCGCGGCCGAACGGCGAACGCACCACGAGCCGCAAGAACGCGATCGCGAGCACGAAAACCACGGCGATCAACGCGTACTGGCCAGCGCCTTCGCCGACGATGCCCTCAAGGCCCGTGGCGGGGCGCGGAATGTCGAGCAATCCATTTTCGCCGCCGGTGAGCTGCGGGAACGACAGCGCGGCAAAGTAGGCGAGCTGCGCCATCGCGAGCGTGATCATCACGAAATAGATGCCTCGCTGGCGGATGCTCAGCATGCCGATGGCCAATGCCACAACCATCCCGGCCATGACGCACACGAGCAGCGCCGCCATGCCCGCGCCCGGTGCCGCCTTCAGCACGATGCCGACGGCATAGGAGCCCACGCCGAAGAAGCTGCCTTGCGCGAAGCTCAGGAGGCCGGCGTAGCCCAGCAACAGGTTGCAGGCGGCCGCCGCGATTGCAAACACCAGCACCACGCCGGCCGTGGCCGTCGAGCCCATCACCAGCGGCATGGCCAACGCGAAGACGGCCAGCGCCAGGCAGAACAGCCCGGAAGAATGTTTGATCTTTTCAAGCACGGCCGAACAACCCCTTGGGCATGACGAGGAGGATGCCCGCCATGACGATGAAAATGGCCAGACGCGCGCCCTCGGGCCAGATCGCGCTCATCATGCTTTGCGTGACGCCGATGATCAGCCCACCCACCAGTGGCCCGCTGAAACTGCCGATGCCGCCGAGGACGACGACGACGAACGCGATCACGATCGCCTCCGCGCCCATCGAGGGATCGGCGCCGCGCAGCGGTGCGGCGAGACCGCCCGCCAGCCCCGCAAGGCCGGTTCCCAGCGCAAAGGTCAGGGCATAGACCCGGCTGACCCTGATGCCGAGCAGGTTGAGCATCTCGGACGACTCGTTGCCTGCACGCACCCGCGCGCCGAACAGCGTGCGTTCGAAGAGAAACCACAGCCCCAGCCCGACCACCGCACAGACTCCGAAGATGAAGATGCGGTAGACCGGCACCGGATAGGGGCCAAGCATCAACACACCGGCGAGCATGTCGGGCATGGGCACCTGCTGCGACTCTGGCCCGAAGATCATCACCACCCCCTCGGTGAGGATGAATGTCAGGCCGACCGTGATGAGGATCTGCGACTCGTGCGGCATCCGATAGGTGCGCCGCAGCAGCCAGCGCTCCGCAACCACGCCGATGACGGCCACGGCCGCGAACGATGCCGCAAGGCCGAGCAGGAAGCTGCCGGTCTGTGCAGTGACGAACATTGCGGTGTAGGCGCCGATGAGGAACAGCGCACCATGCGCGAAGTTCACGAAGCCAAGCAGGCCGAAGATGATGCTCAGGCCCACGGACAGCAGGAAGTAGACCATGCCGACCCCGAGCCCATTGAGCGCCTGGAACAGATAGATGTTCATGGCCCGCTCACACCAGCTTGCAATCTGATTCGCCTTGGGGAACCAGCGCGCGAGACGAGGACAGGATGTCGGCGTAGTCGTCCGCGTCTTTCATCGCCGCCTTCTTCTTGCCGCGCACCAGCAGGTAGTTCTTGGACACCTGGTGGTCGAAAGGGCGGATCTGCTCGTCGCCGGTGAGGCCCTGGTAGCTGTGGCCTTCCAGCGCCTTCACGATCGCTGCGGGCTCATCGCTGCCGGCGCGCTTGGCGGCGTCGAACATCAGCGTGGCGACCTGGTAGTCGGCGGCCGAGTAGAAGCGCGGATTTTCCTTGAACTCGCCCCTGTAGACCCGCACGAAATCCTTGTTCGCGGGGGTGTCCAGCGTATGCCAGTACTGCAGTCCGAAGTACATGCCGTCGGTCACGTCGGCGCCGAGCGCCTGGAAGGTGTCGAGCCCGGAGAACCACGCGACCACCACCGCCATGCGCTGCTTGAGCCCGAAGGTCGCGGCCTGGCGCAGCAGGTCGAGCGTGTTGGCACCGAAGTTCAGCACCAGCAGCACGTCGGCGCCGGAGCCCATGGCGTTGCCGAGGTAGCCCGAGAACTCCTTCTCGGCCAAGGAGTGATAGCTGTTGCCCACGTGTTCCAGCTTCGTTTCCTGCATCACTGCCTTCGCGTTGCGCAGCAGCGCCTCGCCGAACACGTATTGGCCGGTGATGGTGTAGACCTTCTTCCACTTCGGGTTCTGCTGGATCAGGGGCCGCATCACCGTGTTGACCGCGCCGTAGGTCGGCAGGCCCCAGCGGAACGTGGACCGATTGCAGTCCTTGCCGGTGACCTCGTCGGCACCGACATAGGTGAAGTAGACGCCCTTGTTCTTGTCGATCTCCTTCATGATGGCCAGAGCCTCGTTCGACAGCGCGGCGCCGCCGAAGTGGCGCGCCTTGTCCTGATCGATGGCTTGCTGCACCTTGCGCACCGCGATGGCGGGGTTGCCTTCACTGTCGATCTTGCGGTAGTCGATCGGACGCCCCAGCCCGTTGCCGAAGGCCGTGACAGCCGCGCGCACGCCGAGATCGCTGTACTTGCCGCTGGTGGCGAAGTTGCCCGAGAAGGCGTTGACGCTGTAGTAGCTGAAAGGCCTGGCCTGTGCAATGGCGAAGCGCGGCAGCATCAGGGAGCCGGTCGCGGCGCTGCCCGCGACGGTGAGAAAGGAACGACGGTCCATGGTTTGTCTCCGGTGGTTTTTTGTAGGGGATGTGCGTGCCGCTCTTGCGGCTCAGGCCGGCTGCGCCGCCGCGGCCGCGGCGTGCTGGCCCACGCGGCGGCCGAAGACCAGGCCTCGCAGCACCGAAGTCGAGCCCGTGTAGACCTGGTGATAGATGCCCATGGTTTCCCCTGCGGCATACAGGCCAGCCATCACCCGGCCGTCCTGGTCGAGCACCTGCGCGTCGCTGTTGACCTTGAGTCCCCCGAAGGTGAAGCAGTTGGTGGAAATGATCGGGTAGGCCTGGAACGGGCCCTTGTCGATCGGCCGTGCCCAGTGGCTCTTGCGCACCGCAAGGCCAGTGGTGGCGCGGTGGTCGACGTGCAGCGGATCGAAGTCGCCCTCACCTTGCGGGCAGGCCGCATTGAACTCGCGCACGGTGCGCGCAAGGCTGTCCGCGGGCATGCCGATCTGGGCGGCCAGTGCCTCCAGTGTGGGAGCGCTGATGGAGGGCTGGTCGGAGCGGATGCTGGTTCGCCAGCGCGGGATGTCCTCGACCTTTGCGTCGAAAATCACGTAGCTGATGCCGTCGGGTTGATCGGCAATGCAGCGTGAGATGTTGTCGTAGTGCGCGTCGACCGTGCCAGGGGCCTCGTCGGTGAAACGGTGCCCATGCTTGTCGACCAGAATGCCGTAGGGATAGATGAAGACCACGGCTTCGGCCATCTTCGAGCGTGGGTCCACCGGCTCCGCGTGGTACGAACCGTACTCGCCGGCGGGCGCCGCGCCGGCATCCAGCGCCATGCGAATGCCTTCGCCCTTGTTGTAGTAGCCGCCGATGGCCACAGGGCGGATGTGCTTGCTGCGAACTCCTACGTAGCGGGTCATCATCTCGGGGTTGCCCTGGAAGCCGCCGCTGGCGAGCAGCACCTTCTTGGCGCGCAGCACCTCGCGCACGCCGTCGGGACGGACCGTGGCGACGCCGTTCACCGCGCCCTCCTCCCCGCGCACCAGGTCGATCGCAGTGGTCCGATAGCGAATCTCGCCACCCAGCGCGAGTGCCTTCGCGCGCAGGGTTTCTATCAGCGCCAATCCTCCGCCCATTGCCGCGATGCGCGTGGTGTTCTGCGTCAACAGATAGATTGGCTGGGGGCCGAACTTCATTCCCAATCCTTTCAGCCACGCCAGCGTCGACGGCACCGACTGCGCAAAGGCCGAGATCACTTCCGGATCGGGCAGCGAATGCGCCTTTGCGAATGCCGGCTGAAGCGCCGCGTCGTCCGTCAATGCGTTGAGCACGTTGGGATCGATGTTCCAGCCCGCGTTGTGGGCGAAATGCTCTTCGAAGTCGTCGGAGATTTCCGAATCGTTCTTCATGCGCATGTAGGCTTCGGTCCAGCGCGAGTTGCCGCCGAAGTGCTCTTCCTCCGAGCGCTCGAGGTTGATGACCTTGAGGCCCGCTTCCAGGGCAGTGACCGCGGCCGAGAGGCCCGCGACGCCGCAGCCGACGATCAGCAGGTCGGTTTCCATCTTTGAATTCATGTTGTCTCCGGGAGTGGCGCGCAGGCGCCGGGTTGGGGTCAGCCGAGCACGAACGCGTTGGTGCGTGACGGTTGCGTGGTAATCCAGACGCTCTTGCTTTGCAGGTACTCCTTGATCGCGTCCACGCCGCCCTCGCGTCCGATGCCGCTGCGCTTGTAGCCTCCGAAGGGCGTGGTGAAACTGGTGGCGCGGTAGTTGTTGACCCACACTGTGCCGGCCTTCAACCGGTCCGACATGTGGAACGCACGATGCAGGCTCTGCGTCCATACGCCCGCCGCGAGGCCGAACTGGGTGTCGTTGGCGATGCGCAGCGCGTCTGCCTCGTCGTCGAAAGGAATCACCGACAGCACGGGTCCGAAGACTTCTTCCTGCGCAATGCGCATGTCGTTGGTGACGCCCGTAAAGATGGTGGGCGCCACGAACTGGCCCTGTCCGTAGCCTTCGCCGGTGAGTGCATGGCCGCCGAGCACGCACTTGGCGCCGCCGTCCTTGGCGATCTCGATGTAGCCCAGGATCTTCTGGAACTGCGCCTTGGTAGCGATGGGCCCGACCTGGGTTTCCATCTTTGCCGGATCGCCCACGATGGCTTTGCTGGCGAGGTCGATGAGCATCGCAACGAAGCGGTCGTGAATGCCACGCTGCACCAGCAGCCGCGAGCCGGCCATGCAGGTCTGCCCGGCCGCACCGAAGATGCCGGCCACCGCGCCCATCACGGCCTGGTCCAGGTCCGCGTCATCGAAGACGATATTGGCGGACTTGCCTCCGAGTTCGAGCGTGACCTTCTTGAAATCCTTCGCGGCGATCTCGTTGATCTTCTGGCCGGCGGCGTCGCCGCCGGTGAAGGCCACCTTGGCCACCAGGGGGTGGCTCACGAGCGGCTCGCCGACTTCAGCGCCGAAGCCGGTGATGACGTTGAAAACGCCCGGCGGGAACCCTGCCAATTTGACCAAGGCAGCCAGTTCCAGCAGCGAGCTCGACGTGTATTCCGAAGGCTTGATCACCATGGTGTTGCCCGCTGCAAGCGCCGGGGCGATCTTCCACACCGTCAGGGCGAGTGGAGAGTTCCACGGTGTGATCGCCGCAACCACGCCCAGCGGTTCGTGCTTGACGTAATTGAAGACGCCGGTCTTGTTGATCGGCACCACCGCGCCTTGGACCTTGTCGGCCAGGCCGGCGTAGTAGTGGAACCATTGCGCGACGTTCTGGACCTGCCCGCTGACCTCTGCGATGAGCTTGCCGTTGTCGCGCTGCTCGGTTTCCGCAAGAACATTGATGTTCTGGCTCACCAGGTCGGCAAGCTTGCGCAGCAATGCGCCCCGCTGCGTGGCCGTTAGGTCGCGCCAAGCGGGTGCTTCAAGCGCGTCATGCGCAGCGCGTACCGCGAGTTCGACATCCGCCACCCCTCCCCTCGGAACCTCGGCCCATGCTTTTCCCGAGTAGGGCTCGGTCGATTCGAACCAGGCACCGGCGGCCGGGTTGATCCATTCGTTGTTGATGAACAGCTGGTATCGCTTCATGCGCATGTCTCTTGTGTGTCGATGGCCGAAAGTCTAGGGTAATTCTAAAATAGCGGCAAGCATTCTGTCCAGCAGAACTACAAAAGCGTGACAACCGTGGCTGCGCTCAACCTAGTCGATGTCATTGATGGTCGTGCTGCATTGGCACCACCGCAGTGATTGCGGAAGGCACCGTTGCAAGCGAGGAACGCTTGCAACAGGCTTCTATCTCACCACGCTAGCCGCGCGGCTGCGCATCCGCGGGGCCGTTGAGCCATTCCTGCTTCGACTCGAAGAGCCGATGAAGGTACTCGGTGACAGCGCGAATGCGAGCCGAGTATTGGAGGTCATGGTGCACGCTCACCCAGAGCGTCCGCGTCACCTTCGCCGTGTTGGCAAGCACCGGAACCAGCGTGTCCTCCTTCACCACGGAGAACTTGGGAAGCAGCACCAGACCGAGGCCGGACGCCGCGGCGGCCATCTGCGCGAGCATGCTGTTGGACTGGAAGCTCATCGGGGGCCTTGCGACTAGCTCATCGAGCCAGCGGACCGCGTCGAGCTGGATCAGATCGTCGAGGTATCCGACGAACTGGTGCTTGGGCAGATCGGACAGACTCGCGGGCACTCCGTGTTTTTCGAGATAGTTCGGCGAACCGTACAGGTACAACGCGAACGAGCCCGCTGGCTCGCACGCCAGGCCCTGGCCGATCGGTTTGAAAAAACTGACGAAGACATCGGCTTCCCTGCGGCTCACGTTGACGATGGAGGAAGACGTCACCAATTCCAACCGCAGCCGGGGGTACGTCCGCAGTAGCGGCGCGAGATGGCGGGCCACGAAGGTGGTGCCAATCCCTTCCATCATGGCCATACGCACGCTGCCTGAAGGCTCCCTGTCGGTTCCGCCGAGTTCCTCTTGCAGCGACAACACGGCCCGCTCCATGTTCTCGGCCTGCAGCGCGAGGACATGCGCCAGCTCGGTGGGTTTGAGTCCGGCGCGGTGACGTTCGAAGAGTGGGCCGCCCAAGCAAAGCTCCAACTGAGAGAGCCGGCGGCTGACCGTGGAATGATCGATGTGAAGCTGCCGGGCCGCCTGAGAAAGACTCCCCGTGCGGTTGATATGCAGGAACAGGCGCACATCGTCCCAATCGAGGTTGGCGAGGGGTACCTTCTTGGTCGTCATGCGGCCTTCTCGTGCGTTGTCGTATGCAATCCTGCTCCATCGGCCCGGGTGGCCGGTGGTTTCTGGATAGCATTTCACATCGAGATGGGCAACACAAGGGAAAGCGCAGCCGAGCATGGCCGCTTCTCAGTCCGGGCACAGTGCCGTGGAAGATTGCCAGGGCGAACTCAGCCCGTCGGCTGCTCGACGTGCGCCTGGCGCCGGTAGAGGAAGTCCATCAGTGCGCGCCTGCACTCCGCATAGGTCGGATCGGTCGCCAGGCTGACGCGATCGCGCGGGCGCCCGATGGGAACGTCCAGGATCTCCCCGATCCGCGCCGCGGGACCGTTGGTCATCATGACGATGCGGTCTGCAAGGAGCACCGCCTCGTCCACGTCGTGCGTGACCATGACGACGGTGCTTTCGGTTTTCTCGACGATGCCGAGCAGCTCGTCCTGCAACTTGGCGCGCGTGAGCGCGTCAAGCGCGCCGAAGGGTTCGTCCATCAGCAGGACCTGCGGTTCCATCGACAGCGCCCTGGCGATGCCGACGCGCTGCTTCATGCCGCCGGAGATTTCGCTGGGCTTCTTGTGGGCAGCCTGCGCCAGGCCGACCATCTCGAGCGCCGCCTCGGTGCGACGGTCGATCGCGGACGCAGACTCGGCACGAAACACGCTGCGCACCGCCATGCGCACGTTGTCGAAGCAGCTGAGCCAGGGCAGGAGAGAATGGTTCTGGAACACCATCGCCCGCCGAGGTCCTGGCCCACGGATCACCTCCCCATCGCAGGAGACGGTTCCCGCGGTCGGCGATGCCAGTCCCGCGAGAAGATTGAGCAACGTCGATTTGCCGCAACCAGAATGGCCGATCAGGGCGACGAACTCGCCTCTGCGGATCTCCAGGTTGATCTCGCTGAGCGCAGGAAAGTCGCCCTTGGGCGTGCTGAAGGTCTGCCGCACACCGCAAACGCGCAGGAATCCAGGCGCGGCGGTCGAGGCCGTCGAAACGGTCGGGAAAGTTGGCCGCAACATCGTCTGCCCTTTCATTCGCGGAAGCTCAGCTGCTTCATCAATGCGCCGAGCAACTGGTCGAGCACCAGGCCGACAATGCCGATCATCACGATGGCGACGATGATGCTGGAGATCTGCAGGTTGTTCCATTCGTTCCACACGAAGAAGCCGATGCCGCTCTGGCCCACCACCATTTCCGCCGCCACGATCACCAGCCACGCGATGCCGATCGAGATGCGCATGCCCGTGAGGATCATGGGAACCGCCGCCGGAAAGACGATCTTGCGCGCCCGCTCCAGCGGCGTGAGTCCGATGACGCGGCCGACGTTGGTCCAGTCCTGGCGCACGCTCGCGGTGCTGTACAGGGTGTTGATCAGGATGGGCCAGATCGAACAGATGAAGATGATGAAGATCGCCGAGGCGCCGCTGTCCTTCAGCGTGTAGAGCGCGAGCGGCATCCAGGCCATGGGCGAGACGGGCCGCAGCAGCTGGATGAAAGGATTCAGCGCCTGGCCCAGCCATGGCACCAGTCCCAGCAAGAAGCCCAAGGGGACACCGACCAGCACGGCCATCGCGTAGCCGCTGAACACGCGCCTGAGCGAATCGAGCAGGTGCCAGGCAATGCCGAGGTCGTTCTCGCCGTTGCGGCGGAATGGATCCGCAAACAGTTCGCCGGCGCGCTTGAACACGTCGACTGGGGTCGGAATGGCCGAGCGCTCCACGGATGCGCCGGGGCTCTTGCCCATCAGCTTGTCGTAGTCCGAAAGCTCGGCCGGCGCGCTGCCGCCGCCGGTGGAGGCGAGTGCCTGCCAGACGGCCAGCAAGAGCAGGCCGATCGCCAAGGTGGCCAGCCAGGAGCGTGAGGTCGAGATCGCGCCCTGCATGGTCAGGCCCTGCCCAGCGATTTCAGATATTCGGCGGGATGCTCGGAGTCGAAGCTCTTGCCCAAGATGGTTTCCTTGCGGAACCCGACCTCCGGTGCCCTGCCGCCGCGCTCCTCGATGAGGCGCTTTGCATCGGTGGCCAGCATGACCTGGCGAGCAAGCCCCTTGTAGTCCAGGTCCTCCTTGATCATGTTCCATCGGCGCATCTGGGTCAGGAGCCAGACCGCGCTCGAGTAGTGAGGAAAGGGCTGAAAGTCGATGCGACGCGGCAGCGTCTTCACGTTGCCAAGGCCGTCGGCATACCTACCGGTGAGAACCTGGTCCACGACCGTTTCGGGTTGATTGAGATACTGCGGCTGGGCAAGGATCTTGGCCATCCCCGCGCGATTGGCAGGCTCGGACACATGCAGGCTCGCCGCGATGATCGCGCGGTAGGCGGCCATGAAGCTGTTCGGATGGGCCTTGATCCAGGCCTCGGTTGCCGTCACCGAGCAACAAGGATGTTCCGGCCAGATCTCGCTCGAGACCAGGTGAATGAAACCCGCCCCTTCGTACACGGCACGCTGGCCGCCTGGCTCGCCGCCGAAGAAACCGTCGATGTTGCCCACGCGCAGGTTGGAGACGTACTCGGACGGAGGAACGACGCGGTAGGACACGTCGCGGTCCGCGTCCAGCCCTGCCGATGCGAGATAGTGCCGCAGCTGGAGCATCTGATGGGACTGCTCGAACGGCACGGCGAACCTGAAGCCCTTCCAGTTCTTCGGGTCACGGTTGTCCTTGTGCTTCATCGCAAGGACCAGCGAGTTGCCGTTCTGGTTGAGCACCGTCATCACACGGGTGGGAATGGGAGCGCCGCCGATGCCGGCGGACATGGCCAGCGCAACGGGCATCACCTGCTGGGAGATGTCCAGTTCGCCGTTGACCATCTTGTCGCGGATCAGTGCGATTCCGGCGACTTTCTGCAGGCTCAGTTCCAGCCCCTCGCGCGGGAAGAGTCCGAGTTGCTCCGCATAGATCAGCGGCGTTGCGCAGGTGATGGGCAGGAAGCCGACAGCGAGCCGCTTTTTCTCCGGCACGCCCTTGCTGCTGCGCTCCTGCGCGACGGCGGCAAGCTGGGTCAGGGGCGTGAGTGCCGTGAGTGCGGCCAGCGCCCCTGCCCTCCCCAGCGTCTTGACGAATGCCCGCCGCAGGCCGCGCTCGGGAAAGAGGCCGTGCAGCATGCCCTGGGCCATGGCGCCGGCCAGCGCGTCGCCGGCATTCGCAGGCGGATTCTCCGCAAGGCACTCCTCATCGTCACCGTGGGTACTGCCGCATGCACAGAGGCCGATGCGGGAAAGGCGAACATACTCGTGCGATGGGTCCATGGGCCCTCCAGGCTGGGTTGAACGGATCAGGTCCGCGACATGGCAATGGTGAGCATGTTCCGTGCAAATAGCCGCCGGGAAATTCACAACCTGCTGTGCACATATCCTGCATGGCCCCGTGGAGCCCGCAAAAACGCACCTCTTGTTGCGTTTTTCGAGCATCTGTGCGGCTGTACCGGCAACTATCCTGTGGGCCTCAGCAACGCACAGCGAGTACCTGACATGAGTTCATTGCCCCGGGTGAAGGTTGCCGCCGCCCACGCAGCGCCGGTGCTGCTCGACAAGACCGCCACGACCGAAAAGGCCGTGTCCATCATCAAGGAGGCCGCCCTTCATGGCGCGCAGGTGATCGCGTTCCCGGAGACGTATATCCCGGCGTTCCCGGTGTGGGCAGCCCTGTGGGCGCCCATCTACAACCACGATCTGTTCGAGGCCATGGTCGAGAACAGCGTCTACGTGCCGGGGCCCGAGGTGGCCTTGATTGCCGCAGCCGCCAAGCGCTTTGGCGTGTGCGTGTCGATGGGCATCAGTGAACGCAGCACCGTGAGCGCCGGCTGCATCTGGAACTCGAACATCCTGATCGGCGAGTCGGGCGAGTTGCTCAACCATCATCGCAAGTTGGTGCCGACCTTCTACGAGAAGCTGGTCTGGGCGGCAGGCGACGGACAGGGACTTCGCGTCGCCGAGACCCGCTTCGGACGCATCGGCGGCTTGATCTGCGGCGAGAACACCAACCCGCTCGCGCGCTTTTCGCTCATGGCGCAGGCAGAGCAGATTCATATCTCCAGCTGGCCGCCGATGTGGCCCACGCGGAAGCCCTCGGGCGGCGGAAACTTCGACAACGTGGCGGCGAACCGCATCCGGGCGTCCGCCCACTCGTTCGAAGCCAAGGCGTTCGGGATCATCTGCGCGAGCTTCATGGACAAGGCAATGCGTGACTTCCTGGTGGATCGCGATCCGGGCGTGGCAGAGGTGGTCGACGGCACGCCGCGTGCCGCATCGATGTTCGTGGACCCCACCGGCACGCAGATCGGCGACACGCTCCAGAACGAAGAAGGGATCGCCTACGCCGAGTTCGACCTGAACAAGTGCATCGAGCCGAAGCAGTTCCATGACGTGGTGGGCTACTACAACCGATTCGACGTCTTCTCTCTGGGTGTCGAACGCCGCCGCCATGAGCCGGTCGCGTGGTCAGGACCGTCAGATCCGCAGTTTCCGCGGCTGCTCGACGATGAGATAACTGCCGGGGTCCTGGATGAATAGCCTCGATTTCCTGCCACCGCTGCCTGAAGGCGCGGAGCGATCAGTCATCATTGGCCGGTCTCCCGGATTCCATCTGAAGCCGCCACCCGCCCCTGCGGCGCTGCGCGACTTCATCACCTCCGATGCGCAGCTCTTCGAGACCATCCACATGGGCTCCGTCGAAGTCGACGTCAACCGCTGGCGGCTGCAGGTGGACGGGCTCGTCCGCAGGCCCTTCTCGATCGGGCTGGACGATCTCAGGCGGCTGCCTTCCGTCTCCGTCACCGCCTTTCACGAGTGCTTTGGCAGCCCGCTGGTACCGGCCGATGGCAACCTCTGGCGCGTAGGCAACGTCCGCTGGACCGGTGTGCCGCTGGCCGTGCTGCTCAAGCACGCGCAGCTCGATACGGGTGCCACCCATGTCTGGTCAGACGGCCTGGACAGCGGCGAGTTCGGCGGCCGAAGCATGAATCGGTATCGCAAGGATCTGCCGATCTCGAAAGCGCTTTCTCGCGAAGTGCTCGTGGCATACGAGATGAATGGCGCACCGCTGACCCGCGAGCGGGGCGGCCCGGTTCGCCTGGTGGTGCCAGGCTGGTTCGGCACCAACATGACGAAGTGGCTCTGCCGGCTGTCGGTCCAAGGCCAGCGTGCGGACTCCCCCTTCACGACCCTTTGGTACAACCGCGACAGCGAGCACGAAGGCAAAGTCGATCGAGAACCGGTGTGGGCTGTCGAGCCTAATTCGATGATCACCCATCCGGCACCCGGCGACACCGTCTCCACAGATGCGGTGGAAGTCAAGGGCTGGGCCTGGAGCAACAACGGCATCGGTGGCGTGGCGCTCAGCGCTGATGATGGGGAAACTTGGCACGAGGCCGAGGTCCGGCCGCGCCGGGAATTCGAATGGCAGCAGTTCGCGGCGACGCTTGCGCTGCCGCGAACCGCCGGCCCGGTGAGCATCATCGCGAGAGCGCGGGACGCCGATGGATCGATGCAGCCATTAAGCGGAACACGAAGCGCGGCCCATTCGGTCCAGATTGAAAGGCTTCTACCGGACGCTAAAACAGCGGACGCTGGAACCTAAGCCTCAATTCGGTATTTGCGCGACGCAGCTACGTTGGCCCCGTCGTCTCCAAGATCCCACCAAATTCCGGCCATCACAGCCAAGGCCTCACGCGCCACCGAGCCCAACAGGTGTTCGTTCGGCGCATGCTGCGAGCACGCAGCATACGAATGGGGAACCCATACCGTAGGTAGGTCAAGAGTTTCAGCAAAGATAGCATTGGGAACGGTGCCGCCAATATTCGGCAGCAGTGCAGGCTTCTTCCCCGTGGTCGCTTCGATGGAGCGAAGTGTCCATTCGACCCAGGGATCATTCAGATCCAGGCGAGTTGCGGTTCCGGCGGGCTGCACTGTTACCTTCACGGACGAGATCCCATTGGCGGCAAGGTGCTCTTCGATGTGCCGGTGCGCGTTTTCCCAGTCGGTGCCGACGACGTACCTCAATTGGCAGTGCGCCCGTGCCGTTGGTGGGATCGCACCGACGGGTGCGTCAGGGTTGCCCGCCTTGAACGCGATCACCTCCAACGCGTTCCATGCCCAGACCCTTTCGGCGGGGGTCATCCCAGGCTCGCCCCAAGATGGGTCTACCGCGGGGGCGTGCTCGTCTCCTCCGAGCACGAGATCCGAAATCGCGGCGCGCACATCGGGAGAGACGGGAGGAGGAAGTAGCCCTTTCACAAGAATGCGGCCATCCTTGTCGATGAGCGTCGCAATCGCATGCGCCAGAACGACGGCGGGGTTGCGTAGCGCGCCTCCCCAGTTGCCGGAGTGATGTGCGCCGTCCCGAAGATTGACCTCGAGCTGGAAGTTGAGCTCGCCGCGCGAACCGAGAAAAACGGTCGGCCTGTCCGCGGCAACGCGGGGCCCGTCGGACGCCAGGAAAAGATCCCCCGCCAGAAAGTCCTTCTCGGCTGCGCAAAGGGCACCAAGCCCGGGCGAGTCGATCTCCTCGCCGGTTTCGAAAATCAGCTTGATGTTGAAGCCCACTTCTCCCTCGCGTGCCGCGATCACCGATTCAAGTGCAGCGATGTTGATCGAATGCTGCCCCTTGTTGTCGGCGGTGCCGCGTCCATACCAGCGATCTCCTTCGACGACCACCTTCCAAGGCTCAAGACCTTTTCGCCATTGGTCGTCGTAGCCACGGACAACGTCTCCGTGCGCGTAAGTGACGACTGTCGGGAGGCTCTCCCCTTCGATCCGTTCTGCCAGAAGAACCGGAGCGTCGACGCCCGCCGGGTTGGCGACGATCCGGGATGTGAAGCCAAGGCGACCCAGGGTCGGGGCAATCTCATCCCGCAAATACGCGTGAAGTTGCGAGGCGCTGCTTTCGACCTGGCTTTCGGTGCGGTACGAGACACGGCGATTCAAGTCGGCGAGGAATCGGCCCGAGTCGAACGTTTCCAGCGCCGCTGAAATCGCCGATTCTCGAGTGGAGTGGTTGGGATGATGCATTTCAGGTCGGCCCCTATTCGATCGGATAGACCATCGCGTGCGCCGTGTCGAGATCGACTTCAACGCGTTGTCCCGCATGAAACAAGTGCCTGTCCGGCGTCATCTGCGAGCGGGAGAGAAGCCGAACGTCACCGACCTCGACGAGCACCACCTGGGTCGTCCCGGCGTACGCGGATTCAACCACGCGAGCAGGACCATCCTCCGACAGTCGCAGTTGCACGTTCTCTGGGCGAATTGCAAGGCGGCCAGAGGTTGAACGGGTGAGGACCCGTTCAACGGGTATCGACCTGCGAATTCGCAGCGAGGCGATCTCTGCGTTGACGTCCGTCCCAGCCAGCGACAACACCACGGGCAGGAAGCTGGTTTCCCCGATGAAGTCCGCCACGAATGCGCTCGCCGGGCTCTCATAGAGATCGCGGGGAGATCCAAATTGCTGCAAACGGCCTCCTTCGAGAACCGCGACCCGATCTGCCATCGACAGCGCTTCTTCCTGGTCATGGGTCACGAAGATGATCGTGCTCCCGATCTGCCGGTGGATCTGCTTGATCTCCAGCTGCAATTGCTGGCGCAGCTTGCGATCCAGCGCCCCCAGTGGCTCGTCCATGAGCAAGAGCGGCGGCTTGAATACCAGGGCGCGCGCGAGAGCCACCCGCTGCTGCTGTCCACCGGACAGTTGGGCTGGAAGCCTGTTCCTCAGGCTTCCGAGCGCCACCAGGTCCAGTGCCTTGGCCACCTCTGCCTCAACCTCCTTGCCCCTCAATCCGCGGCGGAAGAGTGGGTACGCCACATTTTCAGCGACCGTCATGTGTGGAAACAGTGCATAGCGCTGGAACACCACTCCGAAGCCGCGTTTGTATGCAGGCTGGTCGTTGACGCGTACACCTTTCACCAGAAGGTCGCCCGAGCTCGGTGTTTCGAAACCCGCGATCATCATGAGCAAGGTCGACTTGCCGGAACCACTGGGCCCGAGAAGCGCGACGAACTCCCCTGGTTCGACAGTGAGCGAGACGTCGTCGAGCGCCTTGAACGCTCCATATGACTTCGAGACATTCGCAACGCTGACCCCCGCGCTTCGCCTCCCCGCTTGGGCCTCGGGAATGTCGCGAACCGATTCCATGCGGCCAGTCATCATGCTTTCACCCCAGTTTCAAAAATCTTGCGGGGCGTGCGAGTCAATCGCTCGGCGCCGGATTCGGTCACCAGGACCGTCTCGCTGACGGCCAGGCCGCGAGCGGAGGTGTACATGTGGAACACCATGCCATTCTCGAGCAGCCAAGTGGCGGTCGGCACGAAAGACCTGTAGAGATCGCTCACACGCTGAGACGAGGATGCCGAAAATCCCAAGGTATAGCCCGTGATGTTTTCATAGTCGGGTCTCAGGCCCGCCGACAGGACGCCCTGCCGCACGATGGCGTCGACATCGGCTGCTACTGCGCCAGGGCGCATGGCTCTGAACTGCTCATCCTGAAGCGCACAGAGGGCCGCGAAGGTTGACTTCTGGTCGTCGGTAGCCCGCCCCACGGCCACGGTGCGCATGATCCGCACCGAGTAGCCCTTGAGTTTCGGCAGAAGCTCGACGTGAACCAGCGCCCCGTCTCCGATCGGCTCGTCACTCATTGAGCTGTGCAGACAATCCCAGTCCGAACCAGCCGTCACGTAGCCAACGAAACCATCGTCGAAACCAAGCCGGTAATACTCGGCGGCGGCAACGGCGGCAACGTCTCGCTGCGAGGCGTCTGGCCGAATGGCATCGGCCACTTTCAAGACTGCGCGATCCAGCAAGTTCGCAGCCACACGAAGGTGTTCGACCTCTTCGTTCGACTTGCATCGGCGCGCGTCCCACACTGCCCGTTCCAGGTCGCAAAAAATAGACTCTGGAAGGGCGTGCGCGAGGAGGTCTTGCCGCTGACGGGTGAAGGAGTGGGACTGGAAGTCGACACCGATTCGCGCGTGTGCCCCCCGGGACCTCAGCGCGGCGGCCAAAACCGAGACAGGCTCCTCCCAGTCAGAGAAAGCGACGAAGTCTTGCAGCCAGCTCTTCGCACGTGCTGGCGCCCTGTCGAGTTTTCGGATCAGGAGAAAGGGGTCACCGACCACCGGAACGAGGCACGCGCGCCACAGGTTCTCTCCGACGGCGTAGCCGGAGAGCCAGCCCATGGTCTCGGGCTCGTCCAGGATCGCCCAGTCGAGATGACGAGCGCGCATCACGTCTTGCACCATGCAGAGGCGCCGACGGTACTCCTCGACGGAGAAAGCAAAGAGTCCAATGCTGCTCATGTTCAGATGTCCTTCCGATGCGAGCGATGGTGGAGAGCCGCTGACACAAACGTCTTGACCGCGACGAGCGCCGCCAGGCTCGCCAGAAAGAGCACGGCTACGACGGCGATCTGCGGACTGATTTCGAGGCGGATGTCATCCCACATGCGGATCGGCAGGGGCGTTGAGGATGGACCGCTCACAAACAGGCCGTAGACCACGTCGTCGAATCCCGTGATGAACGCGAATACGAGCGCACTGGCCAGCGAGGGAAGCAGCAGCGGGAGTGTCACGGTACGCAACGCGGTGAGCGGATGCCCGCCGAGGCTGATTGCTGCCTGTTCCAGGCTCCGATCGAACTTCTTGAGGCCTGCGATCAGGATGACGACCACGTACGGCGTTGCGATGATGGTGTACGCAAGCACGAATGCAGTCGCTGTGCCGATGAGCGGGGTCTGTGCAAAGCTGAAGAAGAAGGCCACCGCCATGACCACGTGAGGAACGATCATCGGAGAAATCAGCAGAAGATAGAGCGGAACCCGGCCAACGAAGCGAAACCGCACGAGTGCAAATGCGATGGGTACGCCGATCGTGATGGCCAGAAGCGAGGCCAGGAGCGCCGTACGGCCGCTGAACGAAAGCGCGCTCAGCCATTGGGAGTTGCTGAAGAACTTGGTGAACCATCGCAGCGAGTAACCGGGCGGTGGAAAGCTCAAGTAGGCGGCGTCGCTGAACGCAAGCGGGATCACCACCACAAACGGAAGGACAAGCAGGGTGAGCGTGAATGCCGACAGCAGTACGAGCAGCGGTGAACGAACCGAAGAGATCACCTCAAGCGCGCGCTGAAGGCCTTTTTCGAGAGGCGCAGGTATACGCGCAGTTGCGGAAAGATCTCGAACCTTCTTCGCCGCTTGGCTGGACTGCGATTCGTCCTCCAGCTCCGTCGCAACCTTGGTGCGGAAGATCACGAAGACCGTTGCAACCATCGCGAGCAAGACTGTCGCCTGGGCGGCAGCAGCCTCGAACTCACCGAGGGTCAGGACTCGGATGGTGATGCCCTGCGCAATCATGTAATCGTTCGGACCGCCAAGAAGTGCGGGGGTGATGTAAAAGCCCAGGCAGGAGAGAAACACGAGGGTGCAGCCGCTGACAATACCGGGCATGGAACTGGGGAGCGTGATGCGCAGGAAGGCATCTGCCGGCGAACTTCCCAAGCTTTGGGCGGCGATGCTCAGCTTCCGGTCGAAACGAGCGAGTGCGGCATACAGCGGAAACACCATCAGTGGCAGTTGCACCTGGATCATTCCGATATACACGCCGATCTTGTTGAAGACCAGGCGCAGCGGTTCCGAAACGATCCCAAGGTACAGCAGCAACTGGTTGATCAGGCCGGCAGGACTCAGCAGGACGGTCCATGCGTATGTCCGGATCAAGATACTGGTCAGGTATGGGAGAGTGACCAGCACCAAGAGGAGGCTTGCGAGCCATGGAGGGCACCGAGAGATTGAATATGCGAGCGGATAGGCCAGGATCAGGCAGGCCAGTGTCACCACGACCGCCAGCAGCAGCGTCTGAAACAGGACCCAGACAAAAACCCCTGAGCTCGCGATCTCCTGGTAGTGCAGCAGCGACCAAGTGCTCTCGTTGCGAAAGCTCTTGAGTACCAGTTGGGCTACCGGAAAGAGATATCCCGCCGCGAATATCGCCAATGCCGGCACGACCAAGAGCAGGATCATTGGCGCACGGCTATGGCGTGCGCTTTTCCAACCAAGCTTCATGAGAACTTCCGAATGGCTCTAGAGCCGTGTGCAACCGACGATTCGATGCGCCAGATGGACCGTTCAGCGCGCACCGACCAGCCACCGCTCCCATTCCGCCACCGCGGTGAGGTTGTTGGGGCGACCGTTCTTGCCCAGCGCGTTCCAGAAGGCGTAGTCCTGAACGATCTGCTGCTTTTTGAATTCGGCGTACGTCGGCAGCATCTTTGCGCGTTCCGCAGGGATGAAGTCGTAGGCGCGCGAGTTCGGCGGCGCGTACAGAATGTGCTTGGAGAAGTTCGCCTGCACCTCTGCGCGCGACATGAAAGCGAGCAGCTTGTTCGCGTTGTCAACGTTCTTGGAACCTTTGAGAACCACCCAGCTGTCGTATTGCAGGATGCCTTGGTTCCAGGTGAAGCCAATCTTCTGGCTCTTCTCGTTGGCAGCGTAGATTCGCCCGTTCCATCCGCTGCCGGCGGTCACCTGCTTGTCGATCAGCAGCTGAGGGCCCTCGGCACCGCTGTTCCACCATTTCACGATCTCGGGCTTGATGCGGGAAAGGCTCTTGAATGCGCGATCCCAATCGATCGGATAGATCTTGGCGGGGTCCACACCGTCTGCCAGCAGAGCCGCCTCGAAGACAGCACCGTCCGGCCCGCGTGTCCCCGTACACAGGGTGCGCCCGCCCGGAAACTTCTTCGTGTCCCACACATCGGCCCAGGAAGAGATCGAGTTGCTGCCGAACTTCGCGGGATCGTACGCAATCAGCAGGGAGTAGATGATGTGAGGGACGGTGAACTTGCCTGTAGCAACGGGGTTGAAGGCATCCAGATCGGCCTTGTTGAAGTACCCGTAGTCGATCGGAACCAGGAGGTTCTCGCGCTCGAAGGCCGTGGTATTGCCGCCCGTCAAGATGGTCACGTCGTACCGCGGGGACCCGGCCAGCGCGCTGGCGCGAACAGCGCCCAGGTCAGTACGCGGCTGCGCGATGACCTTGATGCCGGTCTCCTTCTCGAAGGGGTCGAAAAGCGCCACTCGCTTGGCCTCCCCCCACGATCCGCCGCCGTCGTACACGACGACCTCACCGGTGCCCTTGAGACTTTGGGCCAGTGCCGGTACTGCGAGGAACGACGGCGCAATGGCTGCACCCCCGGCTCCTGCCACACCCTTCAAAATTTGGCGGCGATTGATGGTCATGAGCTTGTTCCTCTAAATGGTCAGTCTGCTGAACTTTGTGGGCCCCCGGTGTGATGAATTAGGTTTTACGCCCATCGCCGCCATCGGTGAGGAGAATTCTGGTGGGCACAGGGCGGAGAAAATCACCGATCCCCCTTGTGGTTGCGGAAGATCGACGCGTTGTGGCCCGGTAATTTGCACGTATGGTGCTAGGCACTGTCCTGGAGCAGCAGGCCCGTTATAAAAACGACTCAGCGCACTGTTTCGGTCATTGCTCAGCGAGAGGAACGTTCAGCGTGACCTTGACACGCTGCATGGCGACATAGGTCCTGAACCCCTTGACGTTCCCAGAGCTGAAGAAGAGGTCGCGGGTGAGTTGCTCGTACTCCGTCATGTCCTTGACGACCATCACCAGAACGAAGTCGTACTCCCCCGTGACGTAGTAAACCTGCTGTACCTGCGGACAGTCGGCAAAACGTGTCTTCACCTCGTCGAGTAAGTCAAGCCTCTCGCTCTCGAGCTTGACTTCAACGACGATCGTGATGGGATGTCCGACGGACGAAGGATCAACGATACACACGGTGCCGGCGATCACCCCCGCAGATTCGAGAGCTGCAATTCGACGATTGACCGCCGATGGAGACAGATTGACGGCCTCCGACAGTTCGCGCTGGGAAATCTTGCTGTCCCTCTGGAGCAAGCCCAAGATCTTGACGTCGTAGTTATCGAGGTGCATGACATCCATTATCTGCGCCGCAATGGCCAAGGCGAGGAGCGCCCGGGCACGCAACAGCCTTCCATTGTTCTCCCTGAATCTGGTTCGTTGTCCTGTTTTTGCTGTCCAGATCGCGCCAAGCAACACAAGAAGCGGTCCTAGGATTCATGAACTCCTGGCGTTCAAGCCAAGGGGGCGAAATCCAACCAACGGAATCCAAGATGCTGATTGCCAATGAGCGCGCCACGCGCAGCGCCTATCCCAGTGAACTCCATTCGGTGATGTCCATCGCCAAGGCCCAGGAAAGCCGCGACTGGATCTCGTCATGGAACAGTTTGAATCCGGGGTCCACGCCGTTGTACGAACTCAATGGCCTGGCTCGCAGCCTCGGGATCGGAAAGCTTTATCTGAAGGATGAGTCCGTCCGATCCGATCTCGGGAGTTTCAAGGCGCTTGGGGCGCCGATCGCATTGGCCCGGCTGATCCTTCGCTTGTGGCCGGATCACAACCTGGATCCGAAGCTGCTTTTCAACGGCGGCTACAGATCGTTGCTGGAAGCCTTTACGGTGATCAGCGCGACAGATGGCAATCACGGCAAAGGCCTTGCGGCGGCAGCGCAGACCATGGGCTGCCGTTGTGTGATCGTCCTCCATGCGAATGTGAGCGAGGAACGGGAGCAGGCGATCGCCAAGTTTGGCGCCAAGGTGATGCGCGTCCAGGGGAACTACGACGCTTCTGTCGAGGAAGCTGCTCGTCTCGCCAACGCCAACGATTGGCATGTTGTTTCAGACACTTCATACGACGGCTACGAAGAGGTGCCGCGGGACGTCATGCAAGGGTACGGCACCGTCGCCGCCGAAATTGTTGAAGCATCAGGGAGCGACCAGGCGGTGCCGTTCACGCATGTCTTTCTTCAAGGTGGCGTTGGCGGACTCGCGGCAGGAATCTTGAGCTACTTTTGGGAGTCCTACGGGGCGCGTCGCCCCACCGTGATCATCGTTGAGCCGGTGCAGGCCGACTGTCTTTTTCAAAGTGCGTTGCGCGGCGTTGCGTCCAAGGCAACGGGCTCGGTCGACTCGGTCATGGCTGGCCTGGCCTGCGGCGAAGCATCTCCACTTGCGTGGAGATTTCTTGTGTCCGGGGCTGACTACTTCATGACCATCACCGATGATGATGCGGTCGCTGCGATGCGGCTCCTGGCGATCGGCAATGCACTGGATCTCCCTGTGGTTTCTGGTGAGTCAGGCGCAGCGGGCCTGGCAGGCCTCGTCGAACTCCGAAGCCACGCGGCACAAGCTGCCACGGTTGGGCTGGGGCCCGATGCGCGCGTGCTGCTGATCAGTACCGAAGGTGCCACTGCCCCTGCCGCCTATCAGGCGCTAGTCGGACAGTCTGAAGCGCAGGTGCTGGCACGCCAAAGAAGTAGCGTGATGCTCAGCCGCAGCACCTGATCAAGTACCGTATTCGCCCGGCGGAGGGCGCACTTCAGCACTCGGCCATCACGGCCGCCAACACACGCACCTCGGCCGCAGGGCTGCATCGCGGTGGACGGCCGCTGATACGCTTCGATGAGTATGCCGGATTTGCCTTCGGCCTTCTCGCAACCCCCCAAAAGGTGACCGGCGAGTTGCCTGCGACTCTCAAGGCCGCTTTGCAGCCGGTCGGTGTCCAGACGCGCGCTGGGGCTGGGTTTTTATGCAAGCCACCGTGCAAGTTTACGGGTGCCGGCTTGCATGCTTCTCGCATGCGTGATGGGAATCTCAACCCGTTCTGCTTTAGGAGTTTTCATGTCTATCCCCCGGAGAACCGCTCTCAAAACGGCATGCGCATCGGCCATCGGCTGCATGAGTGCCACACCCTGGATCTTGGCGCGCGCCAACCAAGCGCTCAAGATCGTTTCGCCTTTTAACGCGGGCGGGGTTAATGACGTATTGGCACGAGCCTTGGCTAAACCACTGGGCGACCTGCTGCACCAAAACGTAATTGTGGAGAACAGACCTGGTGCGGGCGGCAGCATCGGTGCCGGTTATGTCGCTCGCTCGGCCCCTGACGGCAACACCTTGCTTCTGGCCATCGTCGATACGCAGTCGATTATTCAGTTCATCTACCGCAAACTGCCTTACAACCCCGAAATCGATTTGCGCCCGGTGAGTTTGGTCTCCCATATTCCCATCGTGCTGATGGTGGGCCAATCACTGGACCAGATCCGCAATGTCGCGGATTTAACCCGGCTGGCCAAGAGCCGGCCCGGCGGCATCAGCTATGCCAGCTGGGGCGTGGGCAGCATCGTCCATCTCGCCATGGAACGGCTGGCAACGGCCGTGGGCCTTGAACTGCTCCACGTGCCTTTTTCGGGCCAAGCACCCGCCGTGCAAGCTGTGCTCAGCAAACAGGTGGACATGATGTTCGTCCCTGCGGGCGCCGCCGACGCCGCATCCAAGGATGGCCGGGCCAGGATTCTGGCGAGTGCAACGGCCACTCGCCTGGACCTGTTGCCGCAGGTTCCTACACTCAAGGAGCTGGGCATCGACCTGTCGATGGCGCTCTGGCAAGCGCTGTATGCGCCGGCCGGCACATCTGCTGCAAAGTTGAACGAACTGACGAGTGCCGTGCACAAGGCCATGCAGGACAAGGCGTTTGTCGACGTACTGCGTGTGCAAGGCGCTAAGCCTGATCCCACCTCCGGCGACGGATTGCGCAAGCTGCAGAGCGAAGAGCGACAGGTGTACGGCGCACTGGTCAAGCGACTCGACATCCGGATCGACTAGGTGTGATGCCTCAATAGGTTGTTCACGCCGAAAGGTTCGGGAGACGGGCGAGTTTGCCAAAACTTGCCCATCCTTGGGCATCAAGCACTCATTCACCAGGCCCGCGTGCGCTGATTCTCGGCCTGCTGTGAGTGCGATTTAAGGATGGCCTTTAACCTGCGGCGTGGACCCGGTCGCCGCCGCTAGCAGTGGCACTAGGTCCAACACCATCGCATTCGAGCCACCTTCATCAAGCGCTTGAGCAAAGGTTTGATGGATAGCCTCAGCGATGAGGCTTACTGCCCCGGTGTCGTTGGCCATTGTGTTGTAGTACCCCAGGTCCTTTTTGGCGTTCGACATGGCGAAACGCAATCCTGACGAATCGCCAGAGGCGAGGTATGGCCTCAGGCGTTCCAATGCCGCCCCTCCCCCTCCGCCCTTCGCCAAGATGTCCACGAATACTTCGGATGCGATACCGGAGCGCTGAGCACAAGCGGCGGCTTCGCACAGGAGAGCAACGAATCCGAGAGAAACGTAGTTATGAAGCAGCTTCATGCGATGACCCGCGCCGATCGGCCCTGCATGGTTGATGTTTTCGGCGAACGTCGCCAGCAGTGGACGGCACTGATTGAACAAATCCTCATCTCCACCGACCAGCAGATTGAGCCGACCCTCGGCAGCCTCCTTCGGTGTTCGGGTCATTGGCGCGTCAAGGAATAGACCCCCGGCGGCCTTCACCGCCTCCGCAATCCGCTCGGTGGACGAGGGCACGGCCGTCGAACAGTCAATGATTACCGTTTCTTGGCGAAGCCCCTGCAACACGCCCCCGTCGCCTAGCAATACCGCTTCCACCTGCGGCGTACCCGTCACGCAGAGGATGACGACTTCCGAGGCCGCTGCCAGTTTCGCGGCGCTGGTCTGCGTCGTCGCCCCCGCCGCCTTCAGCTGGTCCAAAGGCTGGTTGCCGGAGTGTTCGAGCACCGTCAGGGCATAACCGTGCTTGAGGATGTTCTGGGCGACGCCATGCCCCATCAAACCGATGCCGATCATTCCAATGTTCTTCATGTCAGTTCCCTAGTGCTAAAAAAACGATGCGGGGCTGTTGCCACATTTGTGCGAGGACCTTGCTCGGGAAGTGTTATTGAACACCGTCGAGAAGCATTGAAGTTCGTGTTACTCAACAGCCTTACCCATGTCCTCAACGACCTTCTTGGCATCGCCAAAGACCATCATCGTCTTGTCCATGTAGAACAGCTCGTTGTCCAGGCCGGCATAGCCCGCCGCCATGGAGCGCTTGTTCACGATCACCGTCTTGGCCTTGTAGGCTTCGAGAATGGGCATGCCGTAGATCGGGCTGCCCTTGGTGAGCGCCGCCGGGTTCACCACGTCGTTGGCGCCCAGGATGATCGCCACGTCGGCCTGGCCGAACTCGCCGTTGATGTCCTCCATCTCGAACACCTGGTCGTAGGGCACCTCGGCCTCGGCCAGCAGCACGTTCATGTGGCCCGGCATGCGCCCGGCCACCGGGTGGATCGCGTACTTCACGGTGATGCCCTTGTGCGTGAGCTTCTCGGCGAGTTCCTTCACCGCATGCTGGGCGCGCGCCACCGCCAGGCCGTAGCCCGGCACGATCACCACCGTCTCGGCATTGCCCAGCACGAAGGCCGCGTCGTCGGCGCTGCCGCTCTTGACCGGCCGCTGCTCCTTGGCGCCGCCGGCCGCGCTGACCGCCTCGCCGCCGAAGCCGCCCAGGATCACGTTGAAGAACGAGCGGTTCATGGCCTTGCACATGATGTAGCTCAGGATCGCGCCCGACGAGCCCACCAGCGAGCCGGCCACGATCAGCATCGCGTTGTTCAAGGAGAAGCCGATGCCCGCGGCCGCCCAGCCCGAGTAGCTGTTGAGCATCGACACCACCACCGGCATGTCGGCGCCGCCGATCGGGATGATGATGAGCACGCCCATCACGAAGGCCAGCGCCAGCATCGCGAAGAAGGCCGGCCAGCTTTCGGTGGCCATGAACACCAGCCCCAGGCCGATCATCGCCAGGCCGAGCACGAGGTTCAGCATGTGCTGGCCCTTGAACTGCACCGGCGCACCCTGGAACAGCCGGAACTTGTAGGTGCCCGACAGCTTGCCGAAGGCGATCACCGAGCCGCTGAAGGTGATGGCGCCGATGGCCGCGCCCAGGAACAGCTCGAGCCGGTTGCCGGCGGGAATGGGCGCGCCCTTGGCGATGCCCTCGAGCATGGCCGCGGGTTCGACCACGGCCGCCACCGCGATGAACACCGCCGCCAGGCCGATCATGCTGTGGAAGAAGGCCACCAGCTCGGGCATCTTGGTCATCTCGACCGTCTTGGCGCGGTAGGCGCCGTAGCCGCCGCCGGCCACCAGCCCCAGCAGCACCCAGGCCAGGCCCGTGAGCTGGCCGCCGGCCAGCTTGTAGATCAGCGCACCGGTGGTGACCACCGCGATGGCCATGCCGGCCATGCCGAAGAGGTTGCCGCGGATCGAGGTGGTGGGGTGGCTCAGGCCCTTCAGGGCCTGGATGAAGCAGACGCTGGCAACCAGGTACAGCAGCGTGACGACGTTCATGCTCATTGCGAGGCTCCCGCTTCGGCCTTGGGTGCGGCCTTCTTCTCTTTCTTCTTGAACATCTCGAGCATGCGCCGCGTGACCAGGAAGCCGCCGAAGATGTTCACCGCCGCCAGCGCCACCGCGAGCACGCCCATGGTCTTGCCCAGCGGGGTTTCGGTGAGCGCGGCCGCCAGCATGGCGCCCACGACCACGATGGCCGAGATCGCGTTGGTCACGGCCATCAGCGGCGTGTGCAGCGCGGGCGTGACGGTCCACACCACGTGGTAGCCCACGTAGATGGCCAGCACGAAGATGATGAGATTGATGACGGTGTGGGAAACGGGATCCATGGATTCTTCTCCTCGCGGGGGTGCCGGGGTGGCTTATTTCTTCGTGACCTGGCCGTCGTGCGCGACGCGGCAGGCGGCGACGATGTCGTCTTCGAGGTCGATCTTCAGGCCGCCCTCCTTGGTGACGATCAGCTTGAGGAAGTCGAGCACGTTGCGCGCATAAAGCGCCGACGCATCGGCCGCCACCAGCGCCGGCAGGTTGGTCTCGCCGACGATGGTCACGCCGTGCTTGATCACCGTCTTGTCGGCTTCCGACAGCGGGCAGTTGCCGCCCGTCATCTCTCCGTTCACGCCCGCGCCCTTGCCGGCCGCGATGTCGACGATCACCGAGCCCGGCTTCATGGCCTTGACCATGTCCTCGGTGATGAGGGTGGGCGCGGCGCGTCCGGGAATGAGCGCGGTGCTGATGACGATGTCGGCCAGCGCCACGCGCTTGGCCACCTCGACCTGCTGGCGCGCGAGCCAACTGGGGGGCATGGGCTTGGCGTAGCCGCCGACGCCGACCGCGGCTTCCTTTTCTTCGTCGGTGTCGTAGGACACCTCGATGAACTTGCCGCCGAGCGACTCGATCTGCTCCTTGACGCTCGGTCGCACGTCGGAAGCCTCGATGACGGCCCCCAGGCGCTTGGCGGTGGCAATGGCCTGCAGGCCCGCTACGCCGACGCCCAGGATGACCACGCGCGCGGCCTTCACGGTGCCGGCGGCGGTCATGAGCATCGGGAAGAAGCGCTGGTACTTGTCGGCCGCGATGATCACGGCCTTGTAGCCCGCGATGTTGGCCTGCGAGGAGAGCACGTCCATGCTCTGGGCGCGGGTGGTGCGCGGTGCGGCTTCGAGCGCGAAGGCGGTGAGGCCGGCCGTGGCCAGGCGCTGCAGGCCGGCCGCATCGAAGGGGTTGAGCATGCCGATGACCACGGTGCCGGGCTTCATGAGCGCGGTTTCGGCATCGGTGGGGGTGCGCACCTTGAGCACCATGTCGGCCGCGAAGGCGGCGTTCATGTTGACGACCTCGGCACCGGCGGCCTCGTAGGCGGCATCGGTGACGCTGGCTGCAATGCCGGCCCCGGACTGCACGCGCACGGTGTGCCCGGAGGCGACAAGTTTCTTCACCGTCTCGGGTGTCACGGCCACACGGGTTTCGCCGGCCGTCGTCTCTGTGGGGACACCTAACTTCATGATGCGTTCTGACTACTGGTAAAGGCTCGCTTAGAGTGACAGAACGCCAAACGCGCTCGATCAACGGACCATCTTTTGAGCGCCACGGATCAAAGGATGGGAACATGAGCCAGCGAAACGAGCGCGCCCCGCGCTCCGGGGAAGCGTCATGTGAGATAGCGGCGGCAAGGGCAGCAAAATCTAAGCTCAGCGTCCCGCGCTTCCTGAGTCTCAAGTAGGGTTTTGCGCGCGGCTATAGCGTGACGACAACCTTGCCAAAGTGCGATCCACTTTGCATGTGCTTGAACGCGGCGACCGCGTCGGAGATGTCTCTGGTGCTGTCGATGACCGGTCGGATGTTGTTCGCAGCAATCGCCCTGTTCATAGCCTCGAAGCGCGCTCGCGAACCGACTGCGATTCCTTGCACCCGCACAACAGGGCCGATGAGTTGTCGTAGCTGGATGGTTGCGTTGTAGCCAGCTACAAAGCCCACCACCGCTACGAACCCGCCAAATGCAGTGGCGGTTAGTGATTGCGACAGGGTCGCGCCGCCCGTCTCAACGATGAGATCGGCACCTCTCCCGCCGGTGATCTCTTTCACCGCATGTTCCCACTCGGGAGTCGTCCTGTAGTTGATCCCGATATCAGCGCCAAGCAGTTTCATCTTCTCAAGCTTTGCATCGCTAGACGATGTCGCGATGACGGTCGCACCTGCAGCCTTGGCAAATTGAAGCGCGAACAAGGCAACGCCTCCGCTTCCCTGAACGAGAACGGTGTCGCCCGACTTCACATTGCCTTCGGCAAGTGCGGACCATGCGGTCAAGCCGGCTATGGGCAAGGTCGATGCCTCTTGGTCGGAAAGCAGGTCAGGAGCCCTGACCGCGTCGTCTGCCGGAACCACGATGTAGGTCTGCAGCACACCGTCCAGGGGCGCACCCAAAGTGCGAGAAGATCGCTGTTGCGGAGTGGGTAACCCGTCGTGCCACCCCTGGGTGTAGATCGGCGTCACCCGGTCCCCCACGGCGAACCGGTTGACCTCCTCACCAATCGCCACGACCGTGCCGCAGGCGTCCGACGCAGGCACGAAAGGCAGCGGCAAATTGGGAATGTAGGTTCCCGTCAGCACCGCCAGATCACGATAGTTGAGACTGACAGCGCGAACGCGGATCAGGATCTCGCCGCGCCTAGGTTGGGGCACAGGTCTCTCGGCCAGTTCAAGGGCGTCGAGCGAGAACCCTTTGGCTAGGAGAGCCGTCATGGTCGAAGGGATGCTGGTCATTGGTTATTCCAAGGCAATTACGAAGATGGAGAAATGAGGACGAAGTGCGGGATTCGAGCTCATCGGAGCCGCAGAGTCGATGCGCCTTCGCCATGAGGCTAGGCTGACGTTGCGTCAGGCGAACGAGATATCACCAGCGGAGGCATCCCCCCGCCACATCAATCAGCCCCAGATTTGGTGGTACTCGTGACTGAGAATGGGATAGATGCGCTCGGTGAAATTCGGCAGGTCGGCGAGCAGCGTCTTTCCTTCTGGGCTCGCCAACGAAGCCACGAGCGCCGCTTCGGAGTCGAACCACAGTTCCGAAAAGCCGTCATAGCCGAATTCCGGAAAGCGTTCACGATCAACGAGATTCACCGAATACCGACGCATGTTGGGTAGCTTCTTGCACAGTTCGGCATGAACGTGGAACCAGTGCTGAACAAATTCTTCGTGTGACATGCTTGCCTTCTTGACTACGAGTCCGAGGCGTTTGACACAGTTGGGTTGCATTGAAAACTCCGGTGCTTGCCGATGTAGGGCATGCGAAAAATAGAACTGAGAGGACGCTCTGCAATCAGCGAATCACAAGACGTCAGCCCTCCGGTTCATGCCTACTTGCTCGATGCGTCACTCGAGGTCGGAATACTAGGCACAGCGGACGAATCCGAACATCAGTTTCTGGACAACAGAGACTTTCGGAATATCGAACTCAGTAGAAACCCTGCCCCGCTTGGTCGCAAGTTTTGGCGTGCCGATGCGTCCGGAGCCAACTCTCCTCCACACTTGCGCTCACCAAGGCAGTCGACAAAGTGGATGAGGTTGTGCACCGACCACAAACCGCGGTGGCCAATGGGACTTGGTGCCCCGCCCCCCTCCGCAGACCGCGGCAAGGTCCCAACGGCGTCAGGGTTTGCGTTGCCTCGACAGGCACGCTACTAGCTCGTCGCGATAAAAATTCGGCTCCCGCACCTTGCGCAGGCCCACGTTCAGCTCACGATGGGCCCAAGGCTCGGCTAAGGTAATCAACTTCACCCGGTCTTCGGCATCGTCGGATACCGCAGAGCGTGGCACAAGGCCGATTCCGGCACCACTGCCGACAAGCTTGCAAATGGCTTCGTAGCCTGCCAATTGAACGCGGAGATCCAATCTGCCACCGATGTCTCCGGCGTGTCGGACGAGAAATGTATGCAGTGCAGCGCCTTGCAAAAGGCTGATGAAGGGAAACTCAAGGCATTCGGAAAAGCGAACCGCGCGTTTCCTGCTTAGCGCGTGGCCGCGCGGAACTGCAAGGACGAGTTCGTCCACTCGATAGGGAAGGTACTCAAGAAGGGGGTGCTTCTCCTCCACGGCCATCACCCCCACGTCGGCCCTTCCCTCAACCAACGCCGCCACGATAGTCCCACTGTTTCTCTCTTCCAAGCTCACCCGCACCGAAGGATGCTCGTTGAAAAAATGGGCCAGATCATCTGGCAAGAATGAGTTAATGGCGTTGGTGTTCGCGAAGAGGATCACGCGCCCCGTGACACCCTGCGCAAACGGCGACAGGTCTGCGTGCATCTGCTCCAATTGCGCAAGCAGACGCCGTGCGTGCTCTGCCAGGACTACGCCGGCTGGCGTGGAACTGACACCTCTTGCGTTGCGCTGCAGCAGTCGCGTGCCCACCGCCTCCTCAAGCGTCCGGATTCGGGCGCTGACTGAGGATGGGGCCAAGTTGCAGCGAACCGCCCCGCGGGACAAATTTCCCTCATCCAGTACGGCCAAGAATACCCGTAGATCGACGAGGTCGTAGTGCATGCAGGCATTTTGCCACCCAGCGTTCGGCTGTGCCGAATGCTCGTTTCGGTAGATGTCGCTTGGGGCTTGAGGAGGTGGGCACTAGAGTGGAACCATGAAGATCAATCGAATCGAAGTGTTTGCACTCCGAGCACCTCCTCAGGAGCGCCCTCATTGGACCAGCCACTTCATCGTGCCTACCGCCAATGAGATTCTGGTAAGGCTCTATACCGATGAGGGAATCGATGGCTTCGGCCTCGCCACCAGCTACACCCCCATCGACCATGCGATCAAGGCCTTCAAAACGGGGATCGCCGATCAGATCCTTGGCGAGGACGCGCTGGCCCCGGAGCGGCTGTATCAAAAGATTTTTCGACTGACGACAAGCAAGACCGCCAACGAGAAGGGATGGTCTCGCGAGGCGCTGGTCCGCATCAGCGCGGCCGTGGATATCGCCTGTTGGGACATCGTGGGCAAAGCCGCGAAGATGCCCTTGTTCCGGATTTTTGGTGGATACCGCGATGAAGTTCCCGCATACGTGACCTGTGGCTACTACCGGGATGGCAAGGATAACCAAGAACTGCGCGACGAAGTCTTGATGCTCAAGGAGCAGGGCCACACGGGCTTCAAGGTAAAGGCCGGTGGCCTGCCTCTGGGCGAAGACATCGAACGCATGGCTGTGATGCGACAGGCGATCGGTTCTGAAGCGCTTTTCATGGTCGACCCGAATCGTGCCTGGGATTTGGCAACGGCGATCGAAGGCGCCAGGTTGCTGGAGCCCTTGAATCCTCGATGGCTTGAAGAGCCAATTCGATGGGAGGATGACCGCAGGGGTCTTAAGTTGCTGGCTCAGAAGACTCGAATCCCGTTGTCTGGCGGAGAAAGCGAGGTCACCAGCTATGGCTGTCGCGCCATGCTGGAAGAACACGCAATCCAAATTCTGCAGTTCGACTGCACCATGATGGGTGGGTTCACCGAAGGCAGAAAGCTGGCAGGCCTGTGTGAGCTGAATCACGTGCAGGTAGCGCCTCACCATGATTGCTTTATTCACGCGCATATCGTCGCGGCCAGTCCCGCTGGCTACATCGTGGAGGCTTTCACCGATCCCGAACGCGACCCTCTACAGGCTGAGCTGTTCGAAGACGCGCCGAAAATTGTCAACGGCCGCCTCAAGCTCAAAGAGCAGCCTGGGCTGGGCCTCACCTTGTCGGAAAGCGCAATTCGGAAATTCGGCGAGCGGGTGATGTGATGGGCGCTTGCTTCGCAATCCATCCAATGCCGACCGTATTGGATGCTCGAACGGTCGATCAACTAAGTCGTTACGAGGCCTCCCAGCTGGCAGATTGCGTGGGAAAGCCGCAGGCAGCGGGGTCACATCTAGTTGGGCGACACGACGGAACACGGCTCGTCGGATGCGCGCTCACGGTCCGAACAAAGTCGGGGGACCACCTGATGGTTCAGAAGGCAATCGACCTGGCACGCCCGGGCGATGTCATCGTGGTCGATGGTGGAGGGTTCACTGAACAAGCCCTCGTTGGCGAGATCATGGTCACGCTGGCCACAAAGAGGGGTATCGCGGGCTTTGTGATCGATGGTGCAGTCCGGGATCTGCGGTTCCTGCGAGACCAATCATTGCCCGTCTACTCAACTGCCGTGTGTCTTCGCGGGCCCAGCCGCATTGGACCTGGTGAGATCAACGTATGCATCTCTGTCGCCGGTATGCAGGTGCGAGCCGGAGACATCGTCGTCGCAGATGCCGATGGGGTGGTAGCCATACCCCGGAACGACGTCCCCGCCGTTCTGCAGGCAGCCGAGGCGCTGAGCCGCAAGGAATCCGCGACGTTGCTAGCCGTCCAAAACGGTGATGTTGACCGCGAATGGATCGATGCAGCCTTGCACGCAGGGGGCTGCCACTTCATCTCCGGCAGCTGAATGGATCTGTCCGCAAGTGAAAATTGAAGGAGACCAAAATGAAGAGACTGTTGCAAACGATCGCCCTGGTGTGCATTGTTGGGGCACCCCTCACAGCCCTGGCGCAGTCAGCCCAGCCATACCCAAGCCGGCCGATCAAGATCGTCGTTCCGTTCCCACCTGGCGGGACCACAGACATCCTCGCGCGCATCGTTGGACAGCAGATGTCGACCGCGTGGGGTCAACCTGTCCTGATTGAGAACAAGGCCGGGGGAGGCGCGACGATCGGTGCTGACATGGTCGCCAAGTCGCCGGCGGATGGTTATACCCTGCTGATGGGCGCTGCACATCACACGATCGCACAGAACGTATATACAAAGCTACCGTATCACTTCGGTAGAGATTTCGCCCCCATTAGCGTGATCGCGATGGTTCCGAATGTGGTCGTCGTTAACGCCAACGTCCCTGCTCAGACAATTCAAGAGTTTGTTGCATTGGCAAAGTCGCAACCGGGCAAGTTGAACTATGGAACAGCCGGTGCCGGGACCGCACATCACATGCTGGGTGAGATGTTCAAACTGAAGACAGATGTTGATCTGGTTCACGTGCCCTACAAGGGAAGTGCACCGGCAGTGGCTGATCTCGTCGGGGGTCAGATTCAGGTGATGTTCGATACCGTCACCTCGGCGCTGCCTCAGATCAAAGCCGGAAAGACCCGTGCGCTGGCGGTGACCACTTCAGAACGATCCACCGCATTGAAAAATGTTCCCGCGCTAGCCGAAACGGTCATTCCGGGTTTCAACGCCGGGACTTGGTTTGGGCTCTTGGCTCCTTCCGGTACTCCGCCTGCAATCATTCAGAAGATCACCGAAGAGATCCAAAGAACGGTGAGATCTCCCGGTGTGCGTAAACAGTTGCTCGAGATGGGCGCCGAACCGGTTGGCGGCTCGTCGGAGGAGATGAATTTCCAGATCCAATCTGAACTCGCTACCTATGGCGCGGTGGCCAAGCAGATCAAGCTGCATGTTGAATAGCCTGAACCCATCCGCATCGAAGCCTAGCGGGCATCAACCGTGCGAAGCACGCATTCCGCATCGCTGCCTAGAACGGGACATGCGGAAGGACTATCGGCCAATGCAAATTCAAGGTCGTCGCCTTCCCAGAACAGCTCACCTTCGCTGCGTAGCTCGAAGCCCTCACGTACACACACGCGACCTTAGTTCGACCCGAAATTTATGCTTCCCGACATAGATTCGCTCGCCCTCTTCGTCAAAGCGGCTGAACTTCGCAGCTTGACGCGAGCGGCGGAGTCCTCGCACATGGGGTTGGCCGCGGCCAGTCGCCGGATCTCCCTGCTGGAGCATCGTCTCAAGTGCTCATTGTTCGAACGCTCACCAAAGGGTGTCGAGCTGACCCCCGCAGGCGCGACTCTGTTGGGTCACGCGAAGGCGATGCTTCTCCAACTGAACCAGATGCAGGCAGATATGGATGACCATGGAGCTGGGCGGCGGGGTCACCTCCGGGTATGGGCGAACACTTCGACAATGACGGAGTTTGTGCCTGGCGATCTTGCGCGATTCGCGAAGCTCAATCCGGATGTGCTGTTGATCCTGGAAGAGCGCTGGAGCGCTCAAATCGTTGCCGCGCTCTTGGCTGGTGAAGCAGACGTTGGCATCATCGTGGAAGGGGTGGCAACTGACGGTCTCGAAGTCTTCCCCTATCGCACCGATCGGCTAGCGGTGATCGTTCCGCAGGATCACCCGCTTGCCTCGAACGAAGCAGTAGATTTCGTCGACGTGCTCGACTACGACCTGATTGCGCTCGAAAGCGGGTCATCCATGATGCGCTTGCTCGCTGAGCAGGCGGTTCACTTTGAGAAAGGGTTGCGACTGCGCGTGCAAGTGCGGGGCTTCGAGGTTGTCTGCCGCGTAGTTCAGTCAGGATTGGGTGTAGGCCTGCTTCCGTATCAGGCAGCGAGTGTCATGAGCCAAAGCATGGGTTTGACGGTCCGCCCACTCACTGATGAATGGGCGGTCCGGCAAATGCTGACTTGCATCAAAAAGGACCGTCCGCGCTCGAGTTCCCTCGCGCGGCTGCTGGAGGTGCTTACCGATGCGAAGGTTTCGGCCGACCTAGCGAACACGCGGCAAGCGCCGAGCACTGCCCAGGATTCGCTCGGCCCTCAGAATGACGGGGCGGTCCACCATCTTTCCGTCGATCGCGATCGCTGCGCCATGTGACTTTGCGATGGCCTGAACAACCTCTTCAGCCCATTTGATGTCAGCGGCACTGGGCGCGAAGCACCGGTTCACTTCATCCAGCTGCGAGGGGTGGATACACAGCTTGCCTCCAAAGCCGATCCGCTTTGACCGCGCCGCGTCGGCGCTCAAGACCGCGACGTCGCCGATTGCGGGCGTGACGCCATCCAAGGGCGCCTGTATGCCCGCGAGACGCGACTCGAGGACCAGCCGTGAACGAAAGTATAGAAGTGCGTCGTCATCCCCGGTGAGACCCATGTCGACCTGAAAGTCCAACGTACCGAACGCCAGGCGTTCGACACAACGGGTCGTTGCTAGCAAGCTCGCTCGCTGAAAACCTACAGCGGTCTCGACGATCGGCAGAAGCCGCTTGCCATGAGTCGCGCAAGCCGAGACGAGTCCCGAATCCAGAACTTCAGCCTTTGGCACCATCAGCCCCAGGACGCCGGGATTCGTCAGAAGTTCCAAATCGTCCTCGTACCAGGCGGTCTCCACAGCGTTGATCCGCACGAAGACAGGTCTCGAAGGAATGAGCCAAGCACTGACGGCAGCGCGCGCGTGAACCTTGCGTTCGACACCGACGGCATCCTCGAGATCGAGGATAACCTCGTCGGCCGCGCTTGCCCAAGCCTTGTCAAAGCGATCAGGACGGTCGCCGGGCACAAAAAGGAAAGAGCGGGCCGCTGCGGCAGGTGGTGCGGTGGTTGGCGATAGTCTTGTTGTCATCGCCGGATGATTTCATGACGCGCACTGGCGCGGAATTCCACTTTCGCGAAGACCGGCTTCGAATTCTGCAAGCACGGGTTACTCCGAACCTCGATTCTTGGCAAGTCCCGCTTGCCCAAATCCCGATGGCCGAGCGTCCGCCCCCTTCGCAGAATGCGATCACCAAGCGGTGCACGCTGCGCGCCGCTTGTATCGACGAAAGGCTCTTCAGCATGACGCGTCCCCTGGATGGAATAACCGTTATCTCGCTAGAACACGCAATCGCTGCGCCCTATTGCACGCGGCAATTGGCAGACCTCGGCGCCCGTGTGATCAAGATCGAGCGCCCTGGCGTCGGCGATTTCGCACGTGCTTATGACCAGCGCGTTGATGGAGAAGCTTCACATTTCGTTTGGGTGAATCGGTCCAAGGAGAGCTTGACACTCGATCTGAAGCAACCAACAGCGCTCGCGATCCTTCTGGAGCTCATCGCCGGCGCCGACGTTCTGATTCAGAACCTTGCGCCAGGGGCTGCCGCACGAATGGGACTCGGCGGTGAAGCTCTGCAGGCGCGGCATCCGGCGCTTATCGTCTGCGACATTTCGGGCTATGGGGCAGACGGCCCCTACAGGGACAAGAAGGCATATGACTTGTTGATCCAGAGTGAGGCGGGGTTTCTCTCGGTCACTGGAACGCCGGAAGCACCCTGCAAATCTGGGAACTCGATCGCGGATATTGCCGCAGGCATGTACGCCTACACCGCGATCCTCGCCGCTCTCCTGCAGCGCGGCAAAACAGGGAAGGGATCGCATATTGACGTATCAATGCTGGAATCCCTGGCCGAATGGATGGGGTTCCCGATGTACTACGCATACGACGGAGCCACCCCTCCCCCACGGAGCGCGGCCTCTCACGCCACTATCTATCCATACGGCCCGTTTCCCGTTGGGGATGGCGGCACGGTGATGCTTGGCCTCCAGAACGAGCGCGAGTGGCGGGTGTTCTGCGAACGGGTGCTTTTGTCAACCGCCCTCGCGAGCGATGCTCGCTTCGACGCAAATGCAAAGCGAAATAGCAACCGCGAGACGCTCCGGTCGATGATCGTGGAGGTCTTTAGCGCTTTGAACACTTCGGAGGTCCTCGAGCGCCTCGATGCCGCACAAATCGCCAACGCGCGCATGAACGACATGGCCGGCTTGTGGGCTCACCCGCAACTCGCAGCTCGCGATCGTTGGCGTGACGTTGGCTCACCCGCAGGTCCGATACCTGCCTTGCTGCCACCCGGCAGGCAAAGTGCTTTTGAGTACTGCATGGGCGCGGTGCCCGCGATTGGAGAGCACACGGAGGCGATATTGAAGTCACTTGGTCGAAGCGCCAATGACATCGCAGCGCTGCGTGTCGCAGAAGCAATCTAAGTGGCCTCACGAGTTCCGCCACCAACTGCGTCCTCGGCACCTTCTCCACGCGACCGCGTTCCACTGCGCAAGAATTTTCAGATGGGTCACCCCGGGCGTACCAGTCCAACACAGGGATTCCGATGGACGAACGACAATTAAAATACTTTCTGGTGACCTCGGAGATGGGATCGGTAACCAGTGCGGCGGACAAGCTCGATATTGCTCAGCCCTCCCTAAGCCAGATGCTGCTGCGACTGGAAGAGGAGCTTGGCACAAAGCTGTTCATGCGAACGTCGCGTGGCGTGGTCATGACAGAGACAGGTCAAGTGTTCCGCGAACATGCCTTGAAAATTCTCTCAGACATGCGGCGCGTCCGTGACGAGATCAGGCTTGAGGACACCTTTGAGCGCTGCGAGGTGACGGTTGGGCTTCCGAGTTCATTGGCCACCCTCATCGGATCACGTCTCGTGAGTGAGTTTCAGAGAGTTGCTCCGGGAGCCAAGCTGACGCTCGTGGAAGCAATGTCTGGGCACATCCGTGAATGGTTGACTCGGGGCGAGCTCGATGTAGGAGCGCTCTATAGCGCGCAGGATTGCTGTCATCTCTCTTTGCAGCAGATAGCTGTAGAGGAGCTGTTTCTCGTTGGAGAGTCCGGTGCCTTTGGTGATGTTGACAACGACGGTCTGGCAATTGATTCCATCGATATTCTCGAGCTGAATCGCTTTCCTTTGATACTTCCAACAGCCCATCATGGGTTAAGACGGCTCGTGGATCAAAAGATCAAGCGTCTGGAAGGAAAAATCAACGTTCGCTTCGAGATCGACTCCCTGACACTGATTAAATCACTCGTCCGGGATGGACATGGGTATTCCATGTTGGCCCACGCCGCCATTTCTGAAGAGCTCAAGCGAGGGCAAATGTCGGCGGCGCGGATTGTGAAGCCGATTTTTCGGAGGGGGGTGTTTGTGGCAAGAAACCCCTTGCAGGTCGTGACAAGGGCATCTGTGAAGATGGCGGAGGCTATAACCAACGTTTCCTGGAAGCTCATTCAGGACGGTGAATGGCTGGCCACTCGGGTCAAACCCCCAGCATCTGAGCCATTTATCCAGGAGACAGAGCCTGCCCGGCTCTAGTCGGCTGATGCTCAAGCGCTCCGGGGAAAGAACCAAAGGCGACACGCTCTGTGGAGGTCCTTGGGGCACTCGCTGCTAACGAGCGCAGTGTCGATCCGTGCTTCGCCCGTAAGCGGCCGGGGAAGACATCTTGCTATGGCTAGCCGCCCGTGTCATGCACCGAAGCAGGTTGGTGACCCCGGAACTGTTTTGGCCTACGATATGTTTTTAATAACATATTGAGCCCGATGCCTGCCCTGTCTCGCCCGGGTCAAGCTCGGAGCAGAGCCTGCAGATGCACCACCTCCTTGGCGATCGCCTTGAGCGCGAGGCGTTCCATCTTCCGATAGCACGCCAGCACATCCTTGCCTGCTGGCGTCAGGCTGGCGCCGCCGCCGGTCGCGCCACCGCGTGTCACCGCGACCAAGGGCTCCAGGAAGTCTTCATTCATGCTGCCCACCAACGCCCACGCCGTCCGATAGCTCATTCCCATCGCATTTCCGGCCTGGCTGATGGAGCCCAGCTCCGCGATGCGCTCCAGCAAGTCAGCCTTGCCCGGTCCGATGGCCACGCCATGAGCGATCTGAAGGCGGATGTTCGGCTCAGGGGTAACACGGCGTTTTGGCATGTTCGTATGCAGAAGGCGCACCCGTGAGCGAGTTTCAGGTTGCTCAGGTTGTCGTGGTGCGCGGAAGTGGCGATGTGGGCTCGGCGGTCGCTCATGCACTGTACATGCGGGGTGCCAGGGTCATTGTTCACGACGACCCTGCGCCCGCACACCTGCGCCGCAGAATGTCTTTTGCCGATGCGCTGTTCGACGGCCGCTCGACCTTGGATGGCGTCGTGGCGCGGCACGCCCACGATCTCGAAGCGCTGCATGCCATCGAAGCGGTCGACGAGCAGTTGCCCGTGTGCGATGCGCCGCTCGACGCCCTGCTGGCCAAGTACAAGCCCGACGTGTTGATCGACGCCCGGATGCGCAAACGGGCCCTCATCGAGGACCAGCGGCCGCTGGCCCCTGTCGTGATTGGCCTGGGCCCTGGATTCGATACCCATGCCAACTGCAACATCGCCATCGAGACGGCGTGGGGCGACGACCTGGGGAAGGTGGTGCGTGATGGGCCAACCAGGGATCTGAGCGGTGAGCCGCGCCCCCTGGGAGGTGTCGGCCGCGAACGCTTCATCTACGCGCCGCAAGGGGGCCACTGGCGCACACGCTTGGCGATCGGTTCCCCCGTCGACCAAGGACAGGAGGTCGGCCGTCTGAACGACCTGCCGATCGCCGCACCGCTGAGCGGCGTGCTCCGTGGACTCTGCCATGACGGCGTGACTGTTTCCGCGCGCCAGAAACTCGTCGAAGTGGATCCACGCGCGAACACCCAGGTCACCAGCCTGGGCGAGCGACCGCGCGCCATTGCCGAAGGCGTATTGACGGCGATCGACCTGCAGGCTGATGCTCAACTGAAGTTCTTTGCCTTCGAGCGAAGCTTCGAAGCCGCGCTCGACTGCATGCCCATGAGCGTCCGCTTCAAGATGGACCTGTGTGGGCTGAAGTTGTCGCTGACGCAGTGGCGAACCTTGTCGGCCGAGGCACGGCGGACTGTTCTCGATGCAAGGTGCGTCGATCAAGTCGACGTGCGGCGCCTGCGAAGGTTCATCGAACTCACGATCAAGGAGTCGGGCGGCGTTTGTCCGAACGCCGCCCCGATCGATGACTCAGCCTGGCGGCACGACATGCCGGTGCCCGAACCGGTACGCGCAGCGTTGCGCTCGGTTGGCGTTGCGCAGGTCCCCGAGACGGCCTGGGCGGGCCTGAACGACCTGCAGCGGTTCGCACTTTGCAAGCTTGCTTCCAGGGGAAGTACGCGGAATCTGGTGCCGGCGCTTCAGGAGTTCGGCCTGCTGCGCTCGCCTCCATGAGCGTGCTCCGCCCCGCTCGAGTCAGGCACCTGGGGCACTCGGCGGAACCTAGAGTCGATCAGCCTCATTCACTTCGGTTTCCCGCCCCATGTGACATTCGAGGTAGATGCCACTGACTCGCCGCGGCGAACCCGCGGACTGGAACGATGGGCTGGTGGAATGCTGTAATTCGGAGGATCAAGTTGCCTCCAAGGTGCCTCATTTGAAGACCGTCCTGCTGTTCGTCATCACCGCGCTTGCCGAGATTGTTGGCTGCTACTTGCCATACCTGTGGCTGAACAAGGGAGGGTCGGCCTGGCTGCTCGTACCGGCCGCGTTCTCTCTCGGTCTCTTCGCGTGGCTGCTCACGTTGCACCCTGCGGCCGCCGGCCGTGTCTACGCGGCGTATGGAGGCGTGTACATCGCCGTGGCGTTGGCTTGGCTGTGGGGCGTGGACGGCGTTCGGCCCAGCACGTGGGATGTGGCCGGCGTCGCCGTGAGCCTGGCCGGCATGGCGCTCATCGCCTTTCAGCCGCGGACGGCCTAACCGCAGCAGCCCGCTGGCTTGGCCGTGCGCGAATCGCGCAGACTCAAGTCCTTCAAGATGGTGCACTTGGGTGCCGGACCGCCGACGCACTCGTCGGAACAGGACCGCACGAACTTGGCGAGGCTACGCTCCAGGTTCTGCAGTTCCTTGAGTTTGACCCGCACGGTGTCCAGATGCGCCTGTGCGAGGTCGCGCGCCTCGACGCAGTCGCGCTCGTCGCTCGTGGACAACACCACCAGCGCGCGCGTCTCTTCGATGGAGAAGCCGAAGTCTCGGCAATGACGGATCAGCGTCAGCACCTCCTGCACCTTCTCGTCATACACGCGGTGGCCGCTCGGGCGCCGCGTGGCCGGGGGGATCAATCCCACCTCTTCGTAGTACCGCAGCGCCGACACCGCGAAGCCGGTGCGCTCGGCCAGTGCTCCGATGCTCAATGGCCGCTCAATCTGTACGGGATTCATGTCCTGATCCTTGCATCTCAAGTTACTTGAGGTTCTAGAGTCAGTGTACGGGAATGTTCCCGGCATTGCTTGAGAGGAAGACGATGAAGAAGCCTATCCTGGCCGTACTCGGACTGGCCGGCGCCTGCGCGGCGTGCTGCTCCATTCCTATCGCGCTGACGCTGGTGAGCGGTTTGTCTGCAGCCGGTGTGGCCGGTTGGGTCTTGGGAGACCCGACGGCCCAGATTGCCGTCGCAGGCCTGGCCCTCCTGGCTGGGGTGGGCCTTTGGAGGTGGAGATCGCGTCGCGCGGCTACGAGTTGCGCAGCCGCGCCGACCGCTACAAGCTCCACCGGAGGCTGCGGCTGCGCGACCACTACCAACAAGGCGGCAGGATCATGAGCGGCGAATCGACCCCACCGATTGCCTGCTCGCTGCGGCCAAGCGAATTGAATGCTCGGCAGGAACGGATTGCCAGCCTCGCCCGCCGCAGCCTGCTCCACCAGCGTCAAGATGGGCGAACATTGACAGTTCGCTATGCGCGATCAGCTTCAAGGGAACTGCGGGAGCTCGTGGCGTTGGAGCGAGAGTGCTGCGCGTTCCTGCAGTTTCGGCTGCACGAGGACAGCGATGCCATCGAACTGCAGATCACCGCCCCGCACGAAGCCGAGGCGTCGGCAGCGCTCTTGTTCAGCGCATTCGTCGCCACGCCATCAGGCAATCGTGGATGCAACAGTGCGTGCACCTGTACCGGCCAAGACTGACACCGCTTCACTCGCGCGCCAGCGGTGCGGCAGCAAGGTCTCGAGCGCGCTCATTCGGCAAGTGGGAAGGCGGCTCAGCACATCTCTCAAGTAGAGATAGGGATCATGGCCGTTGAGCCTGGCTGACTGGATCAGGCTCATGACGGCTGCGGCGCGCTGTCCCGCGCGCAGGCTTCCAGCAAACAACCAGTTGCCCCGGCCGACGGCGATCGGACGGATCTGGTTCTCCACCCAATTGTTGTCAGCAGGCAGGCTCCCGTCGTCCAGATAGCGCGTCAGCGTAGCCCAACGTTTCAGGCTGTAGTTCAGTGCTTTGGCTGTCCCTGATCCTTCCGGAACCTTCAGCCGCTGGGCGATCATCCAGGCATGCAGCGCCTCTGCGATCGGCCGGCCTCGCGCTTGCCGGATCCGCTGCCGCTCATCCGAACCCAAGTCCTTTACCTTACGCTCGATCTCGTAGAGCCGAGCGAAGTATTGGATGCCAGCCTCGGCGATCTGGCTCTTGTTGGCCGTGTGCAGCTCGACGATACCCTTGGCCAGCAAGGCCTTGTAGCCCGAGTAGTTATCACACACGAGTGCGCCGCGCCATTCGCCCAGGAATTCCTGCGCGTGCTGTCCGGCCCGGCTGTCGGCGAAGTCGTAGACCACTGCCTTCATGCCTTCGAAGGCGCCGGGTGTGTAGGCCCACAGGTAAGCGCGGTGCGTCTTGCCGGTCCCGGGCTTGAGCATGGCCACGGGGGTCTCGTCGGCGTGCAGCACGCGGTGAGCGAGGATGGCGTCCTTGAGTGCATCGACCAGCGGCTGCAGGCGCACACCGCATGCGCCGACCCAGGCCCCGAGCGTTGAACGGGGAATGGCCAAGCCGGCGCGTCCGAAGATCGCTTCCTGCCGGTAGAGCGGTAGGTGGTCGGCGTACTTGGCCACCATCACCTGCGCCAGGAGGCTGGCCGTGGGGATGCCCTTGTCGATCACGTGGGCGGGCACCGGCGCCTGGATCAGCGTCTGGCACTTCGCGCAGGCCCACTTGCCGCGGACATGCCGCTCGACGGTGAACACGCCGGGAACGTAGTCGAGCTTCTCGGCCACGTCCTCGCCGATGCGCTTGAGCGCGCAGCCGCATGTGCAGGTGGTCGACTCGGGTTCGTGATGGACATCGACGCGCGGCAGGTCTGCCGGTAGCGCCGCACGACGCGGCTGCTGCTTGTTGTCGGTCTTGGGTGGCGGGCGAAGCTGCTTCAGCTCCTCTTCGATGGCAGCTAGGTCGGCATCGAGCGTTTCATCCAGCAGGCTGGCCTGCGCCGCATCGAGCTTCTCGCTGCTCTTGCCGAAGCGCAGGCGCTTGTACTGCGCGAGCTCGTGGGTCAGCTGATCGACCTTGGTGGTCTTGAACGTGACCTCGCGCGTGAGCGTCTCGATCGAGCGATCCTTGGCCTCAAGCTGGCTTTGCTGCTCTGTGCAGTCCTTGATGAGCCGGAGGGTCACCTCGTGCAGTTGCTCTGCACTGAGGCCCTTCAGTTGTTCGGCATCCACCATGAGCACGTAGGGTGCCGCGTGATTGCGCGACTGTCATCGGCGTTTGCCGCAATTGCAGGGCCGTGCGCGATCACACGACGGTGATGACGCCCGCTGCCCCGATGCGCTGCCATGGCAATCCGAGCACGAGCGCATCGAGCTGCTCGCGCGTCACCGCCATCTGCGCGCCCAGGCTCGCGTTGGCCCAGAGGAATCGGCCCTGGTTCAGCCGACGCGCGCACAGCCAGATGCCGATGCCATCGTGCACGAGGACCTTCATGCGGTTGGCCCGTCGGTTGGCGAACAGGTAGGCATGGTGCGGACGTGCGGCGCCGAACACCTTCACGACACGCGCCAGCGCGGTCTCTGTGCCAGCGCGCATGTCGATCGGCTCGGTGGCCAACCACACGGCGTCGATGCGGATCAACGCAGCCACTCGCGCAGCCAGGCTGCGCACGACGAGGCCGACTCCACCGGCCAGTGCACCACTGCAGTGGCGCCACCTCTCTTCAGTTCGATACGGATGTCGCGAGCCGACACTTCGGCCTCGGGCTGCACATCGAGAGCGATGAAGGCTGGGGTCGGTAAAGCCGGAACTTCCGCCGCCTTCGGTGCCGCTGCCTTGCGATCGTCGGCGCGCCACCTGTGCACCACGTTCGCGTTCAGGTTGTACAGCCTCGCGATCGCTGCGGCAGACGCATCAGGTTGCCGGCACGCCTCCAGGACTTCCGCCTTGAATTGCGCGCTGTGCTTGCGACGGGTTGCCCGCTTAACCACACCATCTATCGTGTCCACATCATCGCGGACACGATGCCTTCCAAGTCTCAGGCAATCAAGATGACTTCGCCGCGCGCTTACCTTCGCCCAGGAGCATTGCTGCACATTGCACGACGGTTGGGCGCGTCAATTTGCACAGTAGCCGTGGGGGACGGACCGCGGCGAAAGGCGGAATGTGGTCGAGGTTGTGTCAACCATCGCGATCGAGCCGGTCATCGCGTCCGTGATCCATTGCGGTGAGGCCGCGGACAGGCGGCCTTCAACGGCGTTCTTTGGGTTCCCTCCATCGTTGGTGGAGGGGTCTGTCTCACTTCCGATCAAACCAGACGGTCTGCGCGTTCATGAATTCCTGAACGCCGAAATGCGAAAGCTCTCGACCGTAACCGCTCTTCTTCACGCCGCCGATCGGAACTCGAGGGTCGGAAGCCGAGAAGCCGTTGACGAAGAGTCCGCCAGTCTCGACGCGCCGTGCCAGGTCTCTGGCAAGTCCCTTGTTCCGTGTCCAGATCGCGCCGCTGAGACCAAACTCGCTATTGTTGGCAAGGTCGATTGCTTCGTCGACTCCCTTAGCCACGATCAGCGATGCAGCCGGACCAAACGTCTCTTGGTCGAACGTTGCCATGCCGGGCTTGACGTTTCCGAGCACGGTGGGGGCATAGAAGTTTCCATCGCCTGGGATCTTCGATGCACCGAGGAGAACCCGCGCCCCTGCTTCGACGCTTCGCTGCACCTGGGTATCCAGTTCGTCACGCAGATCGTGGCGCGCCATGGGGCCGATGTAGGTATCCTCGCTCTGCGGATCACCGACGCGAAGCGCCGCCACGGCTTGGACAAAACGCTCGGTGAACTCCTCAGCGATCGGAGCGTCAAGGATGATTCGTTTGGCGGCGATGCAGATCTGACCGCTATTCTGGAAGCGGCCCACTACGGCCGCTTTGACAGCCTCTTCGAGATCGGCATCGGCGAGCACGATAAAGGGATCCGACCCTCCAAGCTCGAGCACGGTCTTCTTCAGCGCCGCTCCGGCCTGTGAAGCGATAGCGGAGCCCGCACGCACGCTGCCCGTCACGGCAACGGCAGCGATGCGATTGTCTACGATCGCCTTGGAGACCAAATCGTTGGTGATATTGACGACGGAGAACGCGCCCTTCGGGAGCCCCGCCTCGAGCCAGGCCGCCTCTGTGAGATAAGCGCAGCCCATCACATTCGGCGCGTGTTTGAGCACGTAGGCGTTGCCGCCAAGCAAGATGGGTACGGCCCCCCGCAGGATCTGCCAGTACGGAAAGTTCCACGGCATGATGGCAAGCACGGGGCCAAGCGGCAAGAACGACACGTAGGCCTGTTCACCGACACTGGTCGGCTTGTCGGCGAGAAGGTCAGCGCCATTCTCCGCATACCAGTCGCACAGGATCGCGCATTTTTCCACCTCTGCACGCGCCTGCACGATGGGTTTGCCCATCTCTTTCGTCGCCATCATGCCCAAGGCCTCAACATCGCGGCGCAAGATTTCCGCCATGCGCCTCAGTACCCCCAATCGCGCTGAAACGGCCATGCTCGACCACGTTTTGTAGCCCTGAGTCGCTGTGGTCAATGAGCGTTCAAGGCTTGTCGCCGACTCATAAGGGTATTTCGCGAACACCTCGCCATTCGCAGGATTGGTAGACAGCGCGGTGTTGGTTTGCAGGACCACTTGATTCACTTGGCTTCCTTTGAGAGTTTCGAGTTCGCTGCGGTGTCGAGAAGGCTCACCGGAGGGAACGCGCAAAGCCATGAATGCTAGGGATCGATCGTTCGCCCGAATATCAGTTTCTCGACAACATCGGCTTTCAGATCATCGAAGTCAGGGAAAACCCAGGGGCCTAGGGCACTTGGCCTATCTTCGGTTCAAACAAGGGAGGCTTGACGAACTTCAACTTCCAGCGCTTCCCACCCTGAGGCAGGATGGTGAGAGCAAAGGAGCAAACGCAACCCATGAACCATAGCTCGCCATCGGAGGGACTCGTCCACATAGAAGGCTATGGTGCTGCACGCCCGTTCCGCGGTGCGCGCGTAGAGCGTACCGACGTCTCGCGCACTGCTGTTCGGTTTCGAAAAGCCGAAGGAGGGGGAGCGTCGAAGGTCTTGCCAAACTTGCGCGAAGCGATTCGAGCTGCCGGGCTGAAGAGCGGGGATACGATCTCGTTCCATCATCACCTTCGAAACGGCGACGCGGTCCTCAATATCGTGATCGCCGAGGCCGCGGCAATGGGACTGCGCGATCTCACCGTGGCTGCAAGTTCGCTGTTCGCGGTCCATGCGCCACTGGTGGACCACATTCAGCGAGGCATCGTCTCGCGCATCTACACGGCGTACATGACCGGACCGGTCGCTGATGCAATCTCGAGCGGGATTCTTCGCACGCCAGTTGTCATGCAAACCCATGGGGGGCGCGCCCGCGCCATCGAGTCGGGCGAGTTGCACATCGATGTGGCATTCATCGCGGCCCCAGCAGCCGATGACTACGGCAATCTCAGTGGAACCCAAGGAAGAGCGGCATGTGGTCCATTGGGCTATGCGGTCGTCGACGCGCAATACGCAAGCTGCGTGATTGCGGTGACCGATCAGCTCGTTGCATATCCATGCGGTTCGATTGATATAACCCAGGAGTTCGTCGACTTTGTGGTCGACGTGGACTCCATTGGGGATCCCAACGGAATTCTTTCGGGTACGACGCGTCCGACGACGGACCCGGTCGGCCTGGAGATCGCGAGGCAAGCCTCATCAGTCATCGAAGCATCGGGCTACCTCGTGGACGACTTCTCGTTCCAAACAGGGGCAGGCGGGGTCTCCCTGGCTGTCGCCGCTGAGGTGGGAAAGTCTATGCGCCGGCGTGGTGTGCGAGGAAGCTTCGCTGCGGGCGGAGTAACAGGCTATCTCGTGGACATGCTGGAACAAGGCCTGTTCCGAAACCTTTTCGATGTGCAGTGCTTTGACCTGAAGGCCGTTCAGTCGTACCGGGACGATAGCCGGCACCTGGCGATGTCGGCGTCGATGTATGCGAACCCCAACAATCGAGGCGCCGTTGCCAATCGGCTGGATGCGATGATCCTCGGGGCAGCGGAGATCGACCGGAACTTCAACGTGAACGTGACGACCGGGAGCTCAGGGAATATATTGGGTGGGTCAGGAGGGCATGCGGACACGGCAGCAGGCTCCAAACTGTCGATCGTTACGACCCGCCTGACCGCTCGGGGCGGTCCCAAGGTGGTCCAAAAGGTGCGATGTATTACGACACCCGGGGAGACCGTTGACGTCGTTGTGACCGAATTCGGTATTGCCGTCAACCCACGGCGCGGTGAACTCGAGCATCGCCTCCGCGGTGCGGGGCTCATGCTGAAGTCGATCGATACCTTGTGCGCAGAGGCCGCCCGCTTGGCCCCGGTGGTGCCGTCTGCACCTGCAGACGGGCGAATCGTTGGCGTCGTTGAGTATCGCGACGGCACCGTGATAGACGTCTTGCGGATGGTGGCGTGAGACGCTTCATCGAGACAACTACACGGACTGTGCCGGTGCCGCGACATTTCTACAAGGTCAGGATGGTGCAGCCCGTGGTTTTGCGGGCTTCCAGGTCGCGGTGCGCCTGCTGCACGTCGGTCAAGGCATAGCGCTGGCCGATCGGGATTTTGACGGCGCCGCTCTGCACCACTTCAAACAAATCATCGGCCATAGCTTGCACGTTCTCACGGCCAGAGGCATGCGAGAACAAGGTCGGCCGGGTCACGTAGTACGAACCTTTTGCCAACATTCCGAGATTGAAGGCCGGCACCGGACCTGAGCCGTTGCCGAAGACGGCGAGCAGGCCGAAGGGCTGCAGGCAGGCCAGCGAGCCTTCAAAGGTGTCTTTGCCGACGGAGTCATAGGCCACCCTCACGCCCTTTGCACCGGTGATCTCTTTCACGCGCTCAGCGAAGTTCTCATTGCCGTAGTTGATGGCATGCGCGGCGCCATGCGCAAGAGCTGTCTGGCACTTGGCATCGCTGCCAGCGGTGCCGATGAGCTGGAGACCCATAGCCTTGGCCCATTGGCATGCGATCAGACCCACGCCACCTGCGGCAGCATGGAACAGGACAAAGTCGCCGGGCTGCAGGCCTCCGACGGGTAATGTCTTCTTCAGCAGGTACTGCGCTGTGAGACCCTTAAGCATCATCGCAGCGCCGGTCTCGAACGAGATCGCGTCCGGCAGCTTGCAAACGAGCTTGGCCGGCATCACGCGCGCTTCGCAGTACGCGCCGGGCGGCTGGCTCGCATACGCGGCGCGGTCGCCGGCCTGGAGGTGAGAGACGCCCTCCCCCACCGCCTCGACGATTCCGGACGCTTCCATGCCGAGTTGCAATGGCATGGGGAATGGGTAGAGCCCACTGCGCTGGTAGGTGTCAAGGAAGTTGAGGCCCACTGCATGGTGGCGGATGCGTATTTCGTCGGGCCCCGGATCGCCGACTTCGACCTCGACGATCTTCAGTTCCTCGGGACCGCCATTGCGGTCGATGCGGACGGCTTTGCTCATGGGTCTTGGTTCCTTGTGCTTAGTTGGGGATCGGCCAGACGCAAAGCGTCGAAGCTGTCACGGGCCGAGGTGACCTCATACCCTGCGCGCGAGGATCAGAGTTTGGACTCAAGCTCCGGTATCGCCTCAAACAGGTTGGCCACCAGCCCATAGTCGGCGACCTGGAAGATGGGTGCATCCGGATCACTGTTGATGGCAACAATCACCTTAGAGTCCCTCATTCCTGCTAGATGCTGGATAGCACCGGAGATACCGACAGCAATGTAGAGCTGTGGAGCGACAATCTTGCCGGTTTGGCCCACCTGTAGATCGTTCGGAGCAAAGCCACTGTCCACTGCAGCGCGCGAAGCCCCTACCGCCGCACCCATTTTGTCAGCCAGTCCTTCGACAAGCGCAAAGTTCGCTTCAGACCCAAGGCCACGCCCGCCAGACACAACGATATTGGCCGAGGTGAGTTCTGGACGATCCGAAGTCGCCACCTTGTCCTCCACCCAAACAGAGAGCGCGTCACCGGTGGCGCCAGATACCGCTTGGAGCGAAGCCGCGCCGCCTGCTTGAACTGGAGCGAATCCGGCGGTGCGTACCGTGAAGACCTTTGGCGCATTGCCAGCGGCAACAACGGTCTGAATGGCATTCCCCGCGTAGATGGGGCGTTCGAAAGTCGAACCATCAATGACACTGATCACATCGGAAATCACCATCACGTCCAAGAGCGCAGCCACGCGCGGCAGCACGCTCTTGCAGAAGGCCGTGGATGCGCCGCAGATGTGCGAATACCCAATGGACAGTGAGACGACCAGCGCCGCAGTCGCTTCCGCCATGCCGTGGGCATAGGCAGGATTGGCCGCGATCAGCACATTGGCAACACCTGTGAGTCCCGATGCTTCGGCCGCGGCAGCCTCGCAGTCATCGCCTGCAATCAGAATATGCACCTCGCCCAACCCCTTGACCGCGGTAATTGTCTTGGCGAGGGAGTCGGTCGCCAGAGAACTGCGACTGACGTCAGCAATAACAAGAACGGTCATCTCAGAGCACGCCTTCTGATTTCAACTTCATGATCAATTCGTCAACGGATGCCACTTTGAGGCCCGGTTTGCGACCTTGCGGCTCGGCCGTCCTCACGACCGCCAAGCGTGGCGTCACATCGACGCCATAGTCGGCCGGCGTCCTGATCGCCAGCTCCTTCGATTTGGCCTTCATCACGTTCGATAGTGAGGCATAACGCGGCTCGTTCAGCCGAAGATCGGCCGTGATGATGGCGGGGAGATTGACGTTGACGATCTGCAGGCCTCCATCCACCTCACGGGTGACCTTGGCGTTGGTCCCTTCGATCGAAATTCTTGATGCGAAGGTTGCTTGCGCCCAACCGAGCAAAGCCGCAAGCATTTGACCGGTGGCGTTCATGTCGTTATCGATTGCCTGCTTACCGGTCAACACAAGGCCTGGCTGCTCCTCCCGAACTACACATGCGAGAAGCTTGGCGACGGCCAGCGGCTCAATGTCGGTATGCACATCCGAAGCAGCTTCGATCAGGATTGCACGGTCCGCTCCCATAGCGAGTGCCGTTCGCAACGTGTCCTGTGCCTTCTTCACGCCAATGGAGACAACCACGATCTCCGTGGCCCACCCGCTTTCCTTCAGTCGGACTGCTTCTTCCACCGCAATCTCGTCGAAGGGATTCATCGACATCTTCACGTTGGCCAGGTCTACGCCAGAGCCGTCTTGTTTGACGCGGACCTTCACGTTGAAGTCGGCCACCCGCTTCACGGGAACAAGTATCTTCATTTTTCAGGACCTACTGATCTATTCCCCTGCCGGCGCTTTTCTATGAGTAGAAAAACCCCTGATTTGGCAGGACATCCGCTCGGCGTACTAGCGAGAACTTGCGATACGCTTTTGGAGTGCATCGAGCAAAACGGCTGCAAGAATGATTGCACCAGTGGCGAACTCCTGCCAAAAAATGTCGATCCTTGCCAAGTTCAAGAAATTGCGCGTCAAGGCAATCACGATCACCCCGATGATCACCCGCAGGATATTTCCCTGACCGCCGGCCAAGCTAACGCCCCCGATGACCACCGCCGCGATAACCTCGAACTCGAGACCTCGCGCCGTGTCGGCTTGAATAGAGCCAATCCGTGCAAGCAGGACGAGGCTGGCGAAAGACGCGGTCAAGCCACAAATCATCAAACAGAAGATCTTGATCTTGTTGACGTTGATGCCCGAAAGGATCGCAACATTTCGGTTGGAGCCGATCGCATAGACCTTCTTGCCAAATGCTGTATGGTTCAGCAGCACATAACCGGCCAAAATAGTAAGAATCGCGATAATAAAAGGCAGCGGAACACCGAGCGGGCGAGCCAAACCAATTACTCGGAAGGCATCGGGAACCCCGGACACTACTTGACCCTCTGTCACCACGAAGGCAAGGCTGCGCGCAATCATCATCGTTCCCAAGGTGGTGATAAACGAAGGGATGCCGAATCGAGTGACCACGAATCCCGCAAACAACCCAAATGCCGGGCCGATCAGAAGAGCGAGGACCACCGTCAGAAAGATGCCGAGTTGTGGCATCAAAGTGCCTGCGATCGATGCGGTGAGTGCGACCACAGCGCCGACGCTGATGTCAAATTCTCCGTTAATCATGCAGATTGCCATGCCGGCCGCGACGATCATCGCGGGAGCCATTTGGGCCATGAGATTCTGAAAATTTACGATCGTTGCAAAGCGCGGTGAAATGAAAGACATCACGGCAACGAGAATAAACAAAACTGCAAGCGACTGGATAAAGCCATAAGAGGACCGAAGCCGCTCTTGCAGATTCGACGTCGTATGCAAGGTGGTAACTGTATTGACTGCGCTGGTATTCATGGTACTGCTTTCCCGCTCACCGAGGATTGAAGAATTCTGTTGTGCTCAAGTCTCTCGCCTTTGAATTCGTCGACGATTGAGCCTCGAAACATCACAAATGCTCTGTCGCACAACTGCTCGATATCCTGGATCTCCGTCGTAAAAATGGCGACTCCCACTCCCTCTGCGGCGATCTGCTCAATGATCTTCCGAATTTCGTCTTTCGACCCGACATCGATGCCTACGGTCGGGTCATCCAGCATGAAAACTTTAGGTTTTGTCGCGAGCCATTTCGCAATCAAAACCTTTTGCTGATTTCCGCCGCTAAGTGTCTTGATCGGAACGCCCGCATTGGGTGCCGAGACTCGCAACTTCCTGATAGATTTTTCGCCTAGCGTATTGAGCTTGAATCTCGACAGCAACCCGACACCATTTCCGAACTCCTTGAGGATCGGAAGTGTGATGTTTTCGGTCAGTGAAAACTCTGGAAGAATGCCCTCCCTGAGACGATCATTGGTGAGAAGTGCCATCCCTTCTTTCAAGGATATCCCGGGGCTTCTAGACGTATGCTGCTTTCCCTCGATAGTGATTGAGCCGCTGCTTGGCTTGAATTTATTGACACCGAACAGAGTTTTCGCAAGTTCGGTCAGACCGGAACCGGTGAGGCCGGTAAAGCCCAGAATCTCCCCCTTGTGGAGATCGAAATTGATGTCATTCAGCAGGCCAGGCACTTGCAGCCCCTTCACCGACATCAAGACTTCTTTCCTCTCCGCAACATGCCGGGCACTGCGGGCTGCCGTCTTGACGAGCTCGTGACCGAGCATCTGAGTTACCACCTCCTCTACGGTGGTCTCATCCTTGTTGAAGAGGGCAACTGTGTGCCCATCGCGCATCACACTGATCTGGTCGCAGATCCTGAAAATCTCCGACAAATAATGAGATACGAAGACGATCGTTACCCCGTGCTGCGCAAGACCCGCAACCAGATTCAAAACGACATCAACTTCCATCGCTGTCAGCGACGACGTCGGTTCATCCAGCAGGAGAATGCTTGGATTCCATGTCATCGCTTTCACGATCTGGATCATCTTCTTTAGGTCATTAGGAAGACGGCCAACCTGCATGCTGGCGTTGACTTCGATCTTGTATTGATCGATTAATTTTTGCGCCTTGCGGTTCATCTCCCTCGCAGTCAGAGTTCCCAACGGGCCGACGGGCTCGTTGTTCAGGAAAATATTCTCCGCAACAGACATGGTTTCCACCAGATTGATGTCTTGGTGGACCGTAACTACGCCTTGATGAAGGGCTTCAAACGCGGTGTTGGGCTCGTAGGGTTTTCCGTTTAAAAGGATGCACCCTGGCTCGTCGGGTTTATGGACGCCGGCAAGAATTTTCAAAATCGTACTCTTGCCCGCGCCATTTTCACCGACGAGCCCCACCACCTGCCCTTTTTGTAGGGATAGATTTCCGGCCTTAAGGGCGCGTATGCTTCCAAATGTTTTCTTTACGTCCTTACAGACAAGTACCGGTTCGCCCATACAGTTCTCCAAAGAATAATGACCTCGTGGACCTATATTGGTCTACGCGTCGATGCTGGTCATTTTTGGACTTGTGGGTCGTTGGAGAATTCGGCGAAGTTCTTGGGCGTCATGAGCTTCGGCGCAAGTTCGATGTTCTTTTTGGTCTTGCCGCCAGTCAGATGCGTGAGCATTGAGTTCATGCCAACATAGCCCATCTGATATGGATCCTGAACAATCGTACCGGCAATTTTTCCATCGCGAACCATCTGATAGGCAGTCGGGTCGGTGTCGAAATTAACCAGTTTCACCTTCTTGTTGTTCTCTGCCTGAAGCGTTGCCGCAGCACCAATGGCCGGGGCGTGATTTTGGAAAAACACGCCAGCAATATCGGGGATTTCAGTCAGGGTATCTTCCATGGTTCTGCGACCGTCCTCGAGGGACAGCTTCATGACCTTGCGAGGAAGAACTTTGAGCCCGAGTTCGGCTGCGCGCTTTTCGAAGCCGCGATTGCGATCGATGATCACTTGGACCGCGGGACCATGATCGAAAACAATGACTTTGGAACCCGCTGGCACCAGCGTTGCCATATAGTCTGCCGCCATGCGCCCGCCCAACTCGTTCTCGGTACCCACGTAGGTAATCCAATCGCCCGATTTGAGCCCGATATCGGTCACGACAACGGGAAGCTTGTTGTCGTTGAACAATTTCTTTACCGGGCCGGCCAGAACCACCGAGTCGCCAGGAAAAATGAGCAGGCCGTCAATGTGCTGTGCAGAAAGATCTTCCAGGTCTGCCACTTGCTTGGTCGTGTCTGTGTCGCCACCGTTCGTAACGATCAGTTCGACATTGACTCCCTTTTTCTTCCACTCGGCCATCGCCGCTTGAGCACCTTTGACCTGCGTACGCAGAAATTTGTTTGTGCCCCAGAACTGCGAGTAGCCAATACGAAACTTTTGATCGGCTGCGAAAGCAGTGGAGGTGAGCGTTGTCGCGAACATCGCGGCGCTGGCGAACGCTGCCAGTTTCAGAAAATGGCGTTTGTTGTGCTTCATGAATTGTCTCCGTACGCCGGTCATAAGCCGGCAGAATCTTGTTGATGAAAGAGCCTTCAGCTCCGCGCCTCCGGGGTTGACTCCCGTTGCGCAAGTCGATCTTGGCACTCCGAATAGTCGCGAACAATCCGCAACGGCTTCTGGCGACAATTGGGTTTACCTATTGCTGCTCGCTCGCTGGCCGCGGTTAGCGCGGGCACCGTCCGCCCACGACGGTGGAGCGTTGCGAAATTCCTTAGTCGAGGTCGAGCAAACGCTGGCGCTCGGCCGTCTGAGCAAGACGGGCCGGTCGAGACTGCGCGGCGCTTGCAGGTCCGGCTCAGCGCGACAGGCAGCTGCCCTCTGTCAAACAGCCGGATTGCGCGAAATTCGGCGACGGTTTTGTTGGGCAAGATCCGAATGCGCCGTCAAGCACTGGCACCTCCACTCTGGTCAGCCCCATTCAGGAGGAACTGCATAACCGTGGATCCGCTTTGAGAAGTTGCCAGGTGCGAGGTGCCAGATGCAAGAGATGTAGGCGGGCGTCGACGGTCTGCACCCTGACCACCGCAGGAAGCGGGCGTCACGGCCCCCTTGTAGCTGACGCAGGAGCAGGAGCAGGAGCAGGAGCAGGAGCAGTTCGATGGGTTCGATGCGTTCGTGGCGCCATGAACCGCAATTGGGAAACGGCCCGCCAATGGCTTGGCAGGGCACTCGGTCTGCCGAGGTGTGGCGTTCAAGACCGCTTCGCGGACGCGCTGTGGGCGGCTTCCAGAAAGCGAGAAACAGACCGCAATCGCCCGGGAAACCGGTCCCCAGGGTCAAAGCAGTGGGGGTACCCGCTACACGATCACGTAGCAGGGCCCTCGTTCAATGATTGGTTCGATCGCTTCCATGATCTCGTCGTAGTCGACGTTCTCATAAAGCGCTTGGAAACCGGGGAAACGCAGCGCGGTCGTCACCTCGCTGGCTGTCAAGTAGGCGCCGGCAATAAAGCGGCCGACAATTTCCATCTGTGCGACAGGGACTGCGTTGATCACCTTGAGCGGATCGGCGGGGGTTTCGGCGGGGAGCGACGCAACAGTCTCATAGAACTTCGGGGCCAGGTCGGGTCGCGCCTCAAGCGCGCGCGGCAGCAGCTTAGTGATCAATTCAAGTTTGCTCGCCGACGGCATGTCGAGTTCGGCACTGCCTGGGATCATCGCATCGCACATCCAAGACAGTTGTGCTTCAATATCTTTGTAGTTGATCTGCATGATTCTGTGCCCCTGCCTTACTTGCTATGGCCCGACACCACTTGGGTGCGGCGGTTCTTGACGATACCGTCGGCTGCGCGCAAAGCCAGAGCCGCTACGGTGCCAGTTGGATTCACCGGACCTGAAGTCGGCATCACACTGCCATCGACAACGAACAGGTTGGGCACATCGTGTGCACGGTTCCAAGCGTCGACGACTGAGGTCATCGGATCGGTACCCATGCGTGCTGCCCCGAGGATGTGCCAGCCGGTTTCCCGCGAATCGGGAGCCTTGACGACCTCATAGGCTCCGGCTTCCTTGAACGACATTGCCGCGTGTTCTTCGTGCCATGCGACCAGCTTCTTCGAGTTCTCGTCGCAACGGTAGACGACCTTCGGGGCGGGAATGCCATCAGCGTCTTTGAGTGTCGAATCAAGGAGCACACGATTTTCTGGGTTCGGCAGGTCTTCTCCGATGATCGACCACATGCCCGAGTGGCCGAAGCGTTGCGAAACCGTCTTGTGGAACTCTTCGCCCCAGCCGGCCGGCTTGCCCCACGGCCAGACACCAATCTGGCTGAGTGGCCCGCCCGTACCCATGAGCTGCCACTTCGCCCCTCGATAGAAACCGACGTCAGGCTGAGTTTCCGTGAACTGTTGCGAATAGGCGCGCTGACCGGTCGGGCCTTGCCAGCTGTCGAAGAAGTCGTCGAAAAGGCCCATCACCATCCCATGCGGATGCATCATCAGATTGCGGCCCACCATGTCCGAACTGTTTGCTAAACCGGTCTGGAACCGTGCGCTGTGCGAGTTGAGCAAGATGCGCGGTGTTCCGATTCCGTTGGCGGCCAGAATGACAATCCGTGCGGACTGGAAATGTTCTTTGCCACTTTCCCGGTCAATGTAAGTAACGCCAGTGGCCATGCCCTGCGCGTCTGTCTCGACGCGAGAAACGCGAGCTCGCTGGATCAACTTCACGCCAAGCTTGATGTTGGTCGGCCAGTGAGTGCGGTCCGTCGACGCCTTTGCACCATCGAAGCACGCCGGCGCCATGCAGGCGCCGCGGCGCACACAAGGGGTCAACCCGTTGTTCTTTACGGTGGCGATCGCATTGGTACCTGGCCAGATGTGCCAACCCAGTCGCTTGTGCGCTGCAAACATCTTTTTGGTCAAGTCGCTCATCGGCATGGGCGGCAGAGGTGGGTCGAAAGGCGGATACGAAGGATCTCCGCCGACACCGGACACGGAGAACTGAAGCTCGGCTTGGGTGTAATAAGGAGCCAGATCCTCGTAAGTGAGCGGCCAGTCTTCTGCTACGCCGTCCAAAGTCTTGACTCGAAAATTGCTGGGCTGAAAGCGGTGCCACGCGGCTGCATAGATCACGGAACTGCCACCGACACCGTTCCACATAAAGGGGGCCACGTCGGATTCAGTGTCGTTGATCGGATAGTCTGCGCTGTTCATTCGGCGATTTGGATTCCAGTTGAATACTTGGTCACGCTTCAACTCGAAAGTGCTCTCGTCAAAATTAATCGACGTGTAGTTCGGGTACTCGCCTTGTTCTAGGCAAACCACCGACATTCCCGCTTTCGCCAGATGCATTGCAGCGACTGCACCGCTGGGACCAGAGCCCACGATGACCGCATCCACGGTCCCTCGACTATTTGCCGTAATATTCATAGCTAATTCTTGCCAAGTTACTATAACCAGTGCAATGAAATAGTCCGCCCGTCAGCCGGTCAGTTCTAATTCATTGCTTCCTGGCACACAGACAGAAGTGGCGCAATCTTGTCTCCGCCACAGCTTCTCGATCTCTGGTCAGAGGCTGGCGCCGCACTTCCCAGTAACCCGCCCTGTCTCCTGCTGTCATGGTATGGCCACTCACAAATGGGCCGCAATGCGACTTTTCAACTGACACCCATAGGCATTCTGAATTGGCCGAGTGGCATTCCTCCGAGCAGCTGGCACCTCCGTTTGCAGCCCAACCGATGGCCAGCCCTAATGGTTTACCCTACGCCGTAGTAAATCGCTGACTTGCAGAACGGCTCCTGCACGGTAGCCTTTTCCGCCGGCCGCTGAGGGGAAATACTACATAGGATCCGCCTATGGCAACCAAATCGAATTGCGTCTAGCTGTTGCTAAAGCCAATCAGTACGATCGGCCTCCTAATTTCACCTTTGGAGACCTAAATTGAACAACGTACTGAAAGATCGCGTCTTTTTGGTGACCGGCGCCGCCGGCGGTGTCGGCCGTGAAATCGTCAAACAACTCACCGAAGAGGGCGCGAAGGTTGTGGCGACCGATATCGCCGACAACGTGCACGAATTGGCTAAGGAATTTCCGAATGCCAAGATAATGACTACGGTGGGTGATGTCTCCAAGAGCGCCGACGTTGAGAAAATATTCAGCGCCGGCGAAGCCGAGTTTGGCCCTATTGAGTCGCTGATCAATAACGCCGGCTATATGATCGGCAAGGCTCTGCACGAAACTTCGGAAGAAGAGTGGGACGCAGTGATGACTGGCAACGCCAAGTCATTCTTCCTTTGCGCTAAGCGTGCGCTGCCGAACATGCTCAAGGCAGGCAAGGGCTCCATCACGGCGACAGGTTCGATCTCCAGTGTGGTCGGCTTGCCGTCACAAGCCGCCTACTGCGCTTCCAAGGGAGCCGTCCTCCAGTTTGTCCGCCAGCTGGCGGTGGAATACGCCGGTAACGGCATTCGTGTAAATGCCGTCGGTCCGGGCGCGATCAACACGCCTTTCCTCACCCGCTACCTCGCTGGCCTGCCGGATCCGGAAGCCGGCGCGAAGGCCGTGAAGGATGCCCACCCCATGAAGCGTTGGGCTGAGCCGGACGAAGTGGCCAAGGCTTTGATCTTCCTCGCGAGCGACAACGCTGCCTTCATCACAGGGCACATTCTGATGGTCGATGGGGGCTACGTTGCCGGCTGACGATCATTCTCGGCAACCTAGATAAAAGGAGTTGAACGTGGCAACTAAGGCGATCATCGACCCGCATCATCACCTGTGGGACCTGGAGAACTATTCCTATCCTTGGCTCTGTCAACCTGGTGAGCCTGTCGCGCCCATCGCTGGCAGTCTGAGGTCGATCATGAAATCCTATTCGCTTGCAGACTACAAGGAAGACTCCAAGCGTTGGAACGTTGTGAAGGACGTGCATCTCGATGCGCTCTCGTCAGACATCCTGGCCGAGACGCGGTGGCTTCAAAAGATGAAGGACGAAACCGGATCTCCGACCGCCATCGTCGCGCACGCCAACCTCGAGGACGACAATGTCGATGAGGTCCTGGCAGCTCATGCCGAGAGCAAGGCAGTGCGGGGGATTCGCCAAATCCTCAACTGGCATCCGAACTCAAAGTACAGCTTTGTCGAACGAAACGATCTGTTGACGGATCCCAAGTGGCTGCACGGCTTTGATCTCCTGGAGAAGTATTCCTTTTCCTTTGATCTTCAGCTCTATCCTCACCAAATGCCAGATGCGGCGAAGGTGGCGCGGGCCCATCAGGGGACGACCATCGTACTGAACCACACCGGCATGCCTTTGGACCGTGATCCAGCTGGCATTCAAGCGTGGCATGACGGCATGCAGGCGCTTGCTGCAAACCCGAATGTCAACGCCAAGATCTCGGGGTTGGGAATGGTCGATCCGGACTGGACGGTTGCCAGCATCCGGCCATTCGTCCTTGCGACCATCGAAATTTTCGGGGTTGACCGCTGCATGTTCGCGTCGAATTTCCCGGTCGACAAGATCTACTCGAGCTTCGATCGCATCTATGAGGCCTTCTTCGAACTGGTGGAAGGCATGTCTGAGACCGATCAGCGGAAGCTGTTTCACGACAACGCCCGGCGCGTGTACCGTCTTTGATCGGACATCACCGTCGCGATAGCCACCCATTTTTCCGGTGGCTATCGCTCTTTTGTTCGAGTCGCTTCGGGGTTGACGTGAATAGCCCGGGTTTCCAGCACCGCTGAGCCTCAAACCTGAGGCCACGAGGAGGCCTCGGTCTATCAAGTCGTGGCGCCAAGCCGGCGGATGTTGCCCCAGGCCACTGCAGCCGCGCTTCATCTTCAGCGATTCCAACCAATCCTGGGCCACGAACATCACCGAGATCCGCACTCACGAGGGCTGATGTTTCTGAGCCGGGCGATTTGTTCTCGCGCCATGTCATGGGCTTGTCCGTGGGCACCGCATCGTTACAGGACTCGGTGCTGGCGCCAAGCCGGGCCATACCAATTTCGCATGGATGTGTCGCAACAGATCATTTGTCGACATTCACCCTCACTCCTACACTTTCCCCCAGGGAGCAGGAGTCCACGAAATGATTGTCGATGGCCCGCGTGCAGCCATTGATGAACCACGCGCAGTCACGCGCGCTACCCCAGGCAAAGCGTCCTTCGAGTTCACCGATGTGGCCGTTCAGACCTCGGTGGGAACCGAGATGGACGCACTCTGCCCGCCGCTTTCCTGGCCTGGGCGATATTGCCTCTCTCGAGATCGACCGCCTCATTTCCGAACATGCTTCCAGACATTGACTCCATCGCCTTGTTCGTACTCGCTGCTGAACAACGCAGCTTGACCAAGGCTGCCGATGCTTATCACATAGGGTTAGCCGCGGCGAGTCGACGAATTGCATTGTTGGAGCATCGATTCAAGACAGCCTTGCTGGAGCGGTCGCCAAGAGGGGTGGAGCTCACCCCGGCTGGCACAGCCTTGCTGGTTCATGCCAAAGTCATGCTGGTTTTAATGAACCAGATGCAGGGAGAAATGAGCGACTTTGCTGCGGGGCGTCGTGGTGCCCTGCGCATATTGGCCAACACGTCTGCGATGACGGAGTCACTGCCGGATGATCTGTCCGACTACGCTCGCGCTCACCCCGATGTTCGACTGGTGGTCGAGGAGCGATGGAGTGCTGAGATCGTGAAGGCGCTGCTTGCGGCAGATGCTGACATCGGCATCGTTGTGGAAGGAATTCGGGTCGAAGGGCTAGATGTTTTTCCCTACCGAACGGATCGACTTGCAGTCGTGATGCCTGCTCGTCACGCGCTAGCCCTAAGGGAAGGTTTTCGTTTCCTGGAGGTTCTCGATCATGACATCATCGCTCTAGAGGGTGGATCTTCCATGATGCGACTGCTGGCTGAACAAGCGGTCGTGGCGGAAAAGATGCTGCAGCTGCGTATACAGGTTCGCAGCTTTGAGGCGGTATGCAAAATGGTTAAGGCCGGACTTGGCATCGGACTTTTGCCATTTCAAGCGGCAAGGACCATGGGGGAAGGAATGGGGCTGGTTGTGCGGCCACTTCCCGAAGATTGGGCGGAGAGAAAAATGCTCGTCTGCGTTAGGCGAGACCGTTCGGTCAACAGCTCGGTCGCCAGCTTGCTGGAGCATCTGACAGCCGTCGCTTCAGCAGCCGGTTCAGAAGCATAGGATTCAGTGGGGCGATGCTGTCAAGCTGATCTTCAACGCGCGCAAAAGTACCGGTCAATCGACCATCTCGCCGTTCATCTGTACTGCCACGACCGCGTCCCTGATTCAGAATAAGGAAGCGCTTGCAAACGAGAGGTTCTTGCCGTCCCTCCAAAGCTCCGCAGTACCCCAACTCCACCCTGCACGCCGCGGGCTCTACCCTTCGGTCCGATTCGACCAATGTCCCGACGCAAGGTAGGCATCGGCGGATGCGCTTTTGCAGTACGGCCGCTTGCCAAGTGCGCGGCCACACGATCTCCTCCGAGCGGCCACCAAGCATCCTCCCAAGCGGGCCCTGGTAGAGCAATCGTGCTGTAAGCTCAAGTACAACGGTCGATACCCACGCAGTCAAGCCAGATTGCGCAGCCCAAGTGCAAATGCCGCAGTTGGCGAGGCCCATGGCGCGAGCCCGGACTTCGAAACGGAATGCGAACCCCAGGTCAAACTCTCTTGTTGAAGGCAAAGCTTGCACTGCCGCCTGCGCAGCCGATGAGCTTGTCGCGTCCGCGCCTGCTTGATTTGATGGCCGGATCACTGAAGCAGCCGTTGACGCTTCTCTGCGCTCCAGCGGGATTCGGCAAGACCACATTGCTTTCGACCTGGGTCAACGAAGCCGTGGATCGACCTGCCGTGGCGTGGCTCGGCCTGGACGAGGACGACAGCGACCCGGTGCGCTTCTTCGACTATCTGAGAGCTGCCTTGCAAGGTGCCAGCGTCGAGGTGGGATGCTCGGCGACGGCCCCCCTCTCCGGGGCAGGCTCGCCGAGCCCGAAGGACCGGATGGCATCGTTGCTGGACGATCTCACCGAACTGGACCATCCAGTGGTACTGGTGCTCGACGACTACCAAGCGATCGACAACCCAGAACTCGATGCGGCGCTGACGTTTCTCGTCGAGCACCTGCCAGAGCATTTGCGTCTGATCGTCGCGACTCGCAAGGATCCGCAATGGCCGCTTTCCCGATGGCGTACGCGGCAATGGGTTGCCGACGTCGGAGTCGACCAGTTGCGATTCACGCCGGACGAAGCGATGGCATTCTTCGCCCGGAGCATGGGGCTGACACTCGATGCCGAATCGGCTCGGACGCTTGCAGCACGTACCGAAGGCTGGGTGGCGGGGCTTCAGATCGCTGCGCTATCGCTGCAGCGGCACATGCAGTCGCACGGGGCGGTGAACCTGGCACAGGTCGCCGCTGCATTCAGTGGTGAGCACAGGCATGTGATCGACTACCTGGCAGCCGAGGTCATGCGCCAGCAGCCTCAGGATCTGCAGGACTTCCTGCGAAAAACCTGCATCCTCGATCGCTTCTCTGCCGATCTTTGCGATGCGGTTACCGAGCGCACCGACAGCCGGCAAATGCTGGTCCGGGTGGAGCGCGCGAACCTTTTCTTGCGGCGGCTGGATGACCAGGGCCGCTGGTTCCGGTATCACCAGCTCTTGGCGGACTTTCTTCGCGAAGGCCTTGCCGAGTCGGAGAGGATCGAGTTGCACCGTCGAGCCAGCGCGTGGTTCGAATCTCACGGGATGGGAAAGGACGCGATCAAGCACGCGCTCGCGGCCCGCAGCGACGCGGATGCAGTGCGGCTCTTTCGCAGTCTCGTGGAGGACATGCTCGCCCGTGGCGAGTTGCCCACGCTGCTGGCATGGCTCGACATGCTGCCGGCATCCCTTGTGCGTCAGCATCAGGACCTTGCCGGGTATCAGGCGTGGCTTCTGTTCATGAGCGGCCGCACCGTAGAAGCCGAGGAGTACTACGCTCTAACTGGCGCGCCGAATGTGGCGGAAAGCTCCCAGGAACACAAGGGCATCCTGTTTGCACTCCAGGCCTTTCTCGCGATCACGTCGGACAACCCGGCCCGCGCGATCGAGCTGTCGCGCCAAGCGCTGGATCAGTTGGGAAGCAGCACCTCGTTCTTCCGGGTTTGGGCGCTTTTCTACCAGGGGTTGGGTCTGCTTCGCACCGGCCTGCCGAAGCCAGCCACCGAAATGCTGCGGCAAGCGCTTGAGCTGGGATGGGCCTTCGGGCATCGCATGACCGCGCTTGACGCGCTGGCCCATCTCGCACCGTTGATGAGCGCACAGGGCCAACTGCGCGAAGCGCAGCTGCTCTGCCGCACGTCGCTGGAGCGCTGTTCGCCTTCCGACGAAGCGCAGGCGCCCATCAGCGGCCTCATCCTGATACCGATGGGCATGCTGGCATATGAACGAAACGAATTGCAGGAGGCGGTCGAGCTGCTTGAGGCGGGTGTCGCGCTGTGCGGGCAGCTTGGCAACCTGTACCACACGCTGGCCGGAGAGTGTGCTCTCGCCAAGGTCCACCATGCACGCGGTGCGCGCGAGCAGGCGTGGAATGCATTGGCGGCGGCCCAGGATCTGGCGGATCGCTCGCGCAATCCACGGCGCCAGCGCATGGTGCGCATCGCCATCGCAGACCTGCAGCTTCGCGAGGGCAACGTCGCCGCGGCGAACCAGACCTTCGAGGAGATTCGCGGCGCGGTCGAGTCATCGGTCGAAGGACAACTCCTGCACGCTCGCTTGCTGCTCGCGAGCAACCATGCGCTTGCCGCGCTCCGCATACTCGGCACGGTCGAGGTGTCATGTCGCAGCCAAGGGCAAGCCGGCCTGCTCGTCACGGTCCATGTGCTACAGGCGTTGGGGCATCGCGCCAACGGCGGCCGAGGCGCAACGCTCGAACATCTCGAGAGGGCCGTGTCGTTGGCCGCTTCGGGCGGCTATGTTCGCCCTTTCCTCGACGGGGATGCCGCATTGGCCGGACTGCTGCGCCAAGTGAGCAGCGCTGCGCCAGCGTTTGTCAGCGGCCTGCTCGAACAGTTCCGCCAGCCGGCGGACGAAGACGTTGTCGAGGCGAATACGGCAGGACTCACCGGGACCCAGCTCGAGGTGCTACGCCTGGTCAGTCAAGGCCTTGCCAATCAACAGATCGCGACGCAGCTCGTGATCACGTTGGGTACGGCCAAGTGGCACGTCAGCCAGATCTTCGAGAAGCTCGGCGTGCGCAACCGTGCCCAGGCAATTGCCAAGGCGCGCCAGTCGAAGCTCCTGTAGGTGTTTACCCGCCACGGGGCATCCAACCTATCTTTCGGCAGGTGGCGGATAGGCGAGATTTCGCCGCCGGATCACTAAATTCTGCTCTCGCGACGACGGTGGGTCGTTGCAAGAACAGGAGACACGAATGTCGGAGCCCAGGGCAAGCGAGACGCGCGGCGAAGCCGCGTCGCTGCAGTGCGACCTGCTCGTGGTCGGCTCCGGAGCGTCAGGCTTGGCGGCAGCCGTGACAGCCGCGTGGCATGGCCTCAAGGTGGTGGTGGTGGAAAAGGAAGCCGTCTTCGGCGGTGCCACGGCGTGGTCGGGTGGTTGGATGTGGGTTCCTGGCAATCCACTCGCCCAGCGTGCTGGTATCCATGAAGACCCGCAGCAGCCGCGAACCTATCTCCGGAATGAACTGGGCGCGCGATATGACGCTGCGCGGATCGATGCGTTCCTCGACAACTGCCCGCGCATGGTCGCCTTTTTCGAGGAACACACCGACCTGCAGTTCGTCGATGGGAACGCCATTCCCGATATCCACGGGAACGTGGCAGGCGCCGGCACACAAGGCCACCAAGTCATCGCCGCGCCATACGACGGCCGCGAACTCGGTCCATTCGTGCAGCGCCTGCGCAAGACAATGCGCGAAACCTCGTTCATGGGCATGCCGATCATGGCGGGCGCCGACCTCGCGGCCTTCCTGAACATGACACGCTCGCTGAAGTCGCTGCTCCACGTGAGCAGGCGCTTCATCCGGCACCTGATGGACTTGGCGCTGTATGGACGTGCGATGCAATTGGTCAATGGCGTCGCACTCATCGGCCGGCTGGCGAAGTCCGCCGAAAAACTGGGCGTGACACTCATCGAGTTGGCGCCTGCAAAGCGCTTGATCGTGGAGACCGCGCAGTGCGCGGTGCCATCGTGGCGTCGGCACGAGGCGATATCGAAATTCGCGCGGCCCAAGGCGTGGTCCTGGCGGCAGGCGGATTCCCCCATGACGCGAACCGCCGCAGGTCGCTGTTCCCTCGCACACCGACCGGCGAAGAGCATCTCGCGTTGCCGCCCACAGGATGCGCCGGTGACGGCATCAGCCTCGGCGAATCGGCAGGCGGGTGCCTGGTGACGGATCTCGCTTCACCCGTGGCCTGGGCGCCGGTCTCACGGGTTCGACATGGCGATGGCAGCGTCGGGCACTTCCCGCACATCATTGATCGGGCCAAGCCTGGGCTGATTGGCGTGCTGTCGGATGGCAAACGATTCGTGAACGAAGCCGATGGCTACTACGACTACACCGCTGCCATGGTCGCGAAAGCGCCCGAAGGTCAGGAGGTCGCGTCGTGGCTGATTTGCGATCACCGCTTCCAGAGGCGCTATGGCCTCGGCCATGCACGCCCATTCCCGATTCCTGTCGGACCTTCCATCCGAAGCGGCTATCTCCAGCGAGCCGACACCCTCGAGGACCTTGCCGAGCGCTGCGGCATCGACGCCGCGGGCCTGGTCGAAACCGTTGGTCGCTACAACCGGCACGCGCGCCGGGGCGACGACCCGGAGTTCGGCCGTGGCTCCACGCCCTACAACCGCAAGCAGGGGGACCCGCGATACGCGGGGCCGAACCCGTGCGTGGCACCGATCGAGCAAGGACCCTTTTATGCCGTGAAAGTGCTGCCCGGCAGTTTCGGAACCTTCGCCGGCCTCAAGACGAATGGCGCGGCCCAGGTGCTCGACCGAAGCGACCGGCCGATCGCCGGCCTGTACGCCGTGGGGACGGACATGGCCAGCGTGATGGGCGGCCACTACCCATCCGGCGGCATCAATCTCGGCCCGGCCATGACCTTCGGATACATCGCGGGCCGCCACGCAGCGGGCTTCGAATTTTCGCAACACAGCATCAGGAACAGCCAGTGAGCACGACAAATCATCCAATTCAGACCGCCATCGTCACCGGTGGCGCCCGCGGGCTCGGGCTCGGCATCGCCAAGCGATTGGCCTCGGAAGGACGCAGGATCATCCTGTGGGATCTGGATTTCGAGAACTTCGCCACATCCCAGGCCGGCTTCGAACCTTTGTTGATGCAGCAGGTCAATGTGGCCGACCTGCCGTCCGTGGCGAAGGCGTTCAACGAGGCCCGGTTGGCGGCCGGGCGCGTCGACATCCTGATCAACAACGCGGGCATCAACGGCCCCATCGCCCCCACGTGGGAGTACCCCGTCGACCAGTGGCAGCGCGTGCTCGATATCGACCTGACCGGGGTCTTCAACTGCTGTCGCACGGCGATACCGCACTTGATCGCGAACGGCTATGGCCGCATCGTCAACGTCGCGTCGGTCGCCGGCAAAGAGGGTAATCCGAATGGAAGCGCCTATGCCGCAGCCAAGGGTGGCGTGATTGCCTATACGAAATCGATCTCGAAGGAGCTCGCGCAATCCGGTGTGCTGGTCAACTGCGTGGCGCCGACGATGGCCGAGACCGACCTGCTCAAGCAGATGACGCCCGACTTCATTGCATCGATCAAGGCGAAGATTCCGATGCGGCGGCTCATGGAGATCGAGGAGCTCGCGGCGATGGTCGCGTGGATCGCGAGCGCGGATTGCAGCTTCACGACCGGCTTCACCTTCGACCTGACCGGCGGGCGAGCAACCTATTGATATACGCAGGTGCCACTCCGAACGAGCCAGGCTCGCGCAGTCCCCCCAACGCTCCCATCAGCCATGATCAAAGAAGCCCAACTTAGCGACATCTCTCTGGCCAACCTCACGGTCGGCCGCACCCCGCCAGTCGAACTGATTCGCGCGGCAGCCGGTGCGGGCTTCGGCAAGGTCGGCTTGCTGCTCATGACCGCGACTGCACAGCCGCTGCAGCATGAAGTCATCGGTCGGCCCGATGTGATCCGAGAGATCAAGGCCGCTTGCAAGGACACAGGTGTCGGCGTCTTCGACGTAGAGGCCTTCGTTCTGTCCCCGCAAACCGATATGGAGCGCTTCAGGCCCGCGCTGGAACTCGGGGCCGAACTCGGCGCGACGCACATCTCTTCAATCGGCACGGAGTTCGCGGACAACGCGACCTTCCTGTCGCGAGAACAGCGCACCGAACTGTTCGGACGCCTGTGCGACGAGGCCGCCCAATTTGGACTCACCGTCGGCGTCGAATTCATGATGTACCGGGACATCCAGACTTGGCGAGATGCTTTAGAGATGATCGAGGCGGCGGGACGCGCGAATGCCGGCCTGATCTTGGACGTCCTGCACTTCTTCCGTGCCGGTGCGGCGACGTCCGATCTGCTTCAGATACCGGTGGAAAGAATCGCCTACGCGCAGTTGTCCGACTGCCTGGCGGCGCCCTTGCCACCGGAGAAGCTGGCCACGGAAGCACGCGGCTCCCGGCTGCATCTCGGCGAAGGCGCGATACCGCTGCAACAGATACTCGATCTGCTCCCGGCCGGCCTCCAGCTGGTCATCGAGACACCCGTTGCGACCGAAGCCGGTCTCTCAAAGCTTGAGCGCGCCAAGTCGGCGGCCAAGCACACGACGGGCTTCTTCCAGGCGCATTCCTGCGCACCGCGCGTGCCGGCCGTACCGCATCCATAGATCAATCCAAGCACTTAACGCACCGGAGACAATGATGGTCATTCGTACACAAAAAACGAGTTCAACGCGGTCGATTCTCAAAGGGATCGCAGCCGCACTTTCCTGTGGCCTGGTCCTGGTAGCGAGCCATGCGCAAGCGCAGATCAGGGAGCACAAGGTCAAGCTTTCATTCGTCACGGCCGCCGACACGGGCGCCCTCAACGGCGTCGACAAGTTCGTCGAACTGGTAAAGCAAAAGAGCGGCGGCAAGATCGAGATCAAGGTGTTCCCCAACGGCACCTTGGGAGGTGACGTCCAGTTGATCTCCTCCTTGCAGGGCGGCACCATCGACATGAGCGTGATGGGTACCAATGCGCTCGTCGGCGTCGTTAAGGAATTCGGCCTGCTCGATTTCCCGTTCCTGCTCGACAACGACAAGGAAGCGTCGAGCCTCATCGATGGGCCCGTGGGCAAGCAGATGTTCGACAAGCTCGCTGCCAAGGGCGTGGTCGGCATGCCGATCTCGGCCTTCGGGTTCCGGCATCTCCACAACAGCAAACGGCCCATCAACAAGGCGGATGACGTCCAAGGGCTGAAGCTGCGTGTGATCCAAAGCCCTGTGTACGTCGACCTGATGGGCGCACTCGGCGCCAATCCGGTGGCCATGTCCTTCACGGAGGTTTACAACGCGATGGAGCAGAAGGCCATCGACGGAATGACCAATACCGCGCTGATCGCCTCGAGCATGAAAGCGTACGAAGTGCAGAAGTACATGTCGCTGACAGCGCACATGTACAACTACATCGTTCTGCTCGTCAGCGGAAAGAGCTGGGATCGGTTCAATGCCGACGAAAGGGCGCTGATCACCCAGGCCGCGACGGAAGCGAAGGAGTTCCAGCGAAAAAAGATTCCGGAGTACACCTCCCAAGCACTGGCGGTGCTCGCCAAGAACGGCATGGTCGTGAATGACGTGCCGCCGGCCGAACGGGCCAAGCTGCGCGAGAAGGCCAAACCGGTCGTCGACAAGTATGCCGGTGTGGTGGGCGAAGCGCTGGTCAAGGAAGCCCACACCGAACTGGCCAAGCTGCGCAAGTGATCGACGGGAGCCCCATCGTGAACAGACTCATCGACACTTTGTGCCGTCTCTTCGAAACACTGTTGGTCATCTTGCTTGCACTGATGGTGATCCTGGTGTTCGGCAATGTCGTGCTGCGATACGCGCTGAACTCGGGCATCGCAGTGAGCGAAGAAGTCTCGAGGTGGCTGTTCGTCTGGATGGTCTTCCTGGGTGCTGTCGTTGCCCTGAAGGAGCACGGGCATCTGGGAACCGACATGCTGGTGTCGCGCCTGCCGCTGGTGGGGAAGAAGGTGTTCGCGGTGGTTGCGCACGTGATGATGCTTTATGCCACCTGGCTGTTGTTCTCGGGCAGTTGGGACCAGGTCGTCATCAATCGCGAGGTACTGGCACCCGTGTCGGGCGCCTCGATGGCACTCTTCTACGGATCCGGTCTGGTCTTCGCGGGCTGCAGCGCGCTCCTGCTGCTCATGCAGCTCTGGCTGATCGTCTCGGGCACCGCCACTGAAGCTGACCTGAGCATGAGCCAGGAAAGCGAAGAGCTGGCCCAGCTTGAAGCGTTGCACCTCGATCCGAATCAGACCATCAAGAAGCAATGACCGCGCGGAGACCTACGACATGACCATTTTCATCTTCATCGGCTCGCTGCTCGGCGTGATGGCACTGGGCGTCCCGATCGCCTACGCCCTGCTGCTCTCTGGCGTGGCCCTGATGTGGCACCTGGGCATCTTCGACGCGCAGATCCTGGCCCAGAACGTCATCAATGGCGCCGATTCGTTCCCGCTGCTGGCCGTTCCCTTCTTCATGCTTGCGGGCGAGATCATGAATGTGGGGGGTCTTTCCCGACGCATCGTCAACCTGGCGCTCCAGCTCGTCGGTCATCGACGCGGCGGTCTTGGCTACGTGGCCATCGTCGCCGCGTGCATCATGGCGGCGCTGTCGGGCTCGGCCGTGGCAGACACCGCGGCGCTGGCTGCGCTGCTGCTCCCGATGATGGTACGGGCGGGTCATGACAAGGGCCGCGCAGGCGGGCTCATTGCATCCGCAGGCATCATCGCCCCGATCATTCCGCCATCCATTGGCTTTGTGATCTTCGGCGTTGCGGCCAACGTATCGATCTCCAAATTGTTCCTGGCCGGCATCGTGCCGGGACTGCTGATGGGACTGGGCATCGCCATCACGTGGTATCTGGTGGCCAGCAAGGAGGACATTGTTCCGCCGCCTAAGGCAACCTGGCCAGAGCGCATTCAAGCGCTGAAGGAGTCCACCTGGGCGCTGGTGCTGCCGATCATCGTCATCGTGGGTTTGAAGTTCGGTGTCTTCACGCCGACGGAGGCGGCTGTCGTTGCCGCCGTATATGCGCTGCTGGTGTCGACGTTGGTGTACCGTGAACTTTCGCTGAAGCAACTGTATGGGGTGTTCGCAAGTGCCGCGAAAACCACGGCGGTGATCATGTTCCTGACTGCGGCCGCCATGGTGTCGGCCTGGCTCATCACCGTCGCCGATATCCCGGCGCAGACGGTGGATCTGCTGAAGCCCTTCATGAGCAATCAGACCATGCTGCTGATCGCCATCATGGTGCTGGTCATGTTGGTCGGAACGGCGATGGACATGATCCCTACCGTCCTCATTCTCACGCCCGTGCTGATGCCCGTCATCAAGGCCGCGGGCATCGACCCGATCTACTTCGGTGTTCTCTTCATCATGAACAATGCCATTGGCCTGATCACGCCACCGGTGGGTACGGTACTGAATGTGGTGGCGGGAGTCGGCCGGATGAAGCTGGACGAAGTCACCAAAGGAGTGCTCCCCTTCATGCTCGCGGAATTCATCGTGATGTTCGTGCTGGTGTTCTTTCCATGGCTAGTGACAGGTCCTGCGAGATGGTTTAGCGGTTGAATCTGGCGGCGCGCGGGATTCAGTTCGACGCCGAGCTCCATGCTTTGGACAAGGTCATTGCCCAGATGCCGAGTCCATCCTCGGCTACCAGGCCGAAGAGAGTCGGGAAAATCATGCGGCAAGACTCGTCTCCAACGTGCACTGCTGTAGAAACGATGCCCCCGTGAGGCATGCCGCTCCGCTTGCGCAGACCGGTTTTCTTTTTGTCTCTCAAGAACAGAGTTTCAGCGGCTGCGTTGGCCGCCCTATGGCCTCCGTGAGCGCCAGCCAAAGAATCGGACTGCTGCGCGCGGATATCGATGTTCTTGACGGCGACGAGGTGCGCTATGGATCTGCGCCGTTTGACCTACTTCGTTGCTGCTGCGGAACGGCACCTGGGCCGGCCGCGGAGCGCTTGCACCTCTCTCAGCCACCGCTGTCTCCAGCCCTGGACGCGGCGTCGAGAGCGCCGGACGCAAGAGGATCGCGCAGGGCGAATCGCAACCCAGAAACGACGCTCGCTACCAACCAAAAGGGCCGGAAGACTCGAGTTCTGCCCGAGTGCTTCTTTTGGTTTGAAAGCAGAGTTCCGGATCCGACCGGCAAGGTATACCTGTCGATCGTCATCCACCGCTTGGGTGCCTTGTGATCAGCTGGCCCATTGCCTCGTCAATCAAACACGAGCTTCACTCGAGCTTCATCCCGGCACTCTTGATCAGAGGACCCCACTTGTCGCGCTCGCTGCGGGCGAAGCGGTCCAGGCTGTCGGGCGCGCCGCCCGCAGCTTCGTGACCGAGTTCCAGGAGACGCTGCCGCGCCTCGGGCAGTGCCAGGATCTTTGCAATCTCTGCGTTGAGCTTCTGAACAATGGCGGCAGGCGTCCCACGAGGCGCATAGAGCCCGTTCCAAGCGACCACCTGGAATCCCTCCAGCCCCTGGGCCGTTGCGGGCTGGATACCCGGCAGAAGCGCCGACTCCTTGAGGGAGGTCACCGCCAATGCCTTCAGCTTGCCAGTGGCAACAAAGGGCCGCGCCGCGCTCGCCGTATCGATGGCCACCAGCACCTGTCCGCCCATGAGATCGGTCATCGAAGTGCCAGAGCCTTTGTACGGCACCGCCCGCATCAGGGCGCCGCTTTGCTTCTGGATGAGTTCCTGAACCAGGCGCGAAGTCGTGCTCGGGAGCCCGACATTGATTGCATCAGGCCGCGCCTTTGCATCGGCCAGCAGATCCGCCATGGTCTTGTACGGCGCGTTGGGGTTCGCAAGAATCACCATGGGGAACGTGCTGATCAATGCCACCGGCTCGAAGTCCTTGACCGGATCGAATGGCATCGAGGGATAGAGGAACTGATTCAGCACATGCGTGCCATTGGTCCCCATGAGCAGGGTGTAGCCATCGGGGGCGGCCCGCGCGGCTTCCGCGGCGCCGATGTTGCCGCCCGCGCCCGCACGGTTCTCCACGACCAGAGGCTGCCCCAGCGCACGGCCGAGATGCTCGGCCAGATAGCGCGTTGCGACGTCGGTCCCCTGCCCGGCCTGGTACGGAACGACGATGCGTATCGGCTTCGTGGGATAGGTCTGAGCCAAGGCAGAATGGCTCGAGAACGCCAGCAGGGCCAGCAAGATTCCAGTGATGCGCTTCATGACATAGTCTCCAGATATTGTTGTGCGGGCTGTCCGCCCTGTCTCGAGGCACTGCTTACGGGCAGACGCCGGTCTCCTGCAAGTGGTTGATGTGTCCTTCATCGAGTCCCGCTTCACCGAGGACCTCTCGCGCGTGTTGTCCGAAGCGTGGGGGAGGCCCGGTCGGCCGGCCGGGTGTTTGCGAGAGGCGAACCGGAACGCCGATGCCCTGGTAACCCTCGAGCTTCACCTGCATGCCACGGTGCACGGCGTGCGGTTGCGAGAAGGCCTCGAGCACCGTGTGCACCGGCCCTACTGGCACGCCGCTTCGCATGAGCGTGCTGCACACCGACTCTCTCGGCCATCCTGAAAGTACAAGCTCGATGCGGCTTCGCAGCTCATCGCGGTGTTGCAGCCTCGCGGCGTTGCTCGCAAATCGTGGGTCGTCGATCAGCTCGTCGAGCTGCACGACGCTGCAGAACTTCGCGAACTGGCGGTCGTTGAGAATTCCGAGAAAGACCAGTCCGTCCTGGCACTGGAACTTGTCGTAGGGAGCGATGTTCGGATGCGCGCTGCCCAGCAAGCCCGGAACCTGGTCGGAGTACATCCAGTTCGCCGCGTGCGGCACCAGCAAGCTCAGAGCGGTGTCGAAGAGCGTGGCTTCCACGCGTTGTCCGCAGCCCGTTCGATCGCGGTGGTGCAGCGCCAGCAGGATGCCCGTGAGGGCGCTGTAGCCCGTCAGGTGATCGACGATCGGAATGCCCATGCGCGTCGGCCCCGACGACGGATCGCCGTTGACGCTCATGATGCCGCACATCGCCTGCAGCACCGCGTCGTAGCCCGGCAATCCGCCCAGTGGACCGTCTGCGCCGAAACCGGAGATCGAGCAGTAGATCAGGCCGGGAAAGCGCGGCTTCAACTCATCCTCGAAGTCCAAACCCCACCGCTGCATGGTGCCGGGGATGAAGTTCTCCACCAGCACGTCGGCATCCTGCAGCAGATGCAGCAGCGTCTCGCGGCCTTCGGGGTGGGCCAGGTTCATGGCCATGCCGCGCTTGCCGCGGTTCACCGCCGTGAAGTAGGCCGCGTCGCCTTCTTCGTCGAACGGCGGGCCGAGCGTGCGCGTCTCGTCGCCCGAGGGCGGTTCGATCTTGATCACCTCGGCGCCATGGTCCGAAAGGATCTGGGTGCACAAGGGTCCAGCCAGGACCCTCGACAGGTCGATGACGCGCAGCCCGGCGAGCGCGCCGTGCCCAGGGGCACTTCGCTTGGACGAATTTGGCATGGCCGATCTCGAGAGGCACCGCCGCGGTGAACTGGCGTGAGCCAGCCGCCGGGGCGATCCCGGTTGCTAATCAATGGGCACCCCGTGCGGGGTGCGATGGCTCAGCCGCGCGTGGGCAGCTCGACCACGCCGGAGCCGAGCACGGAAAGCTCGTCGTCCTGGTTGTGGGCTTCCTGCGAAATCTCCACCAGGTGGCGCCCGTTCTCGACGAACTTGCGCTTGACGTGCCCCTTGATGAACAGCATGTCGCCCTCGGGGTTGTGGCGGCGGATCTTGCAGTGCGCCTTGCGCAGGAAGCCGTCGTCGCCGGCCCAGTTGGTCAGGTGGTGCGTGAGCCACGAGGTGCGTTCGGGACCGTAGTCGTAGGCACCGGGCGCGCCGACTTCCAGTGCGAAGTCCTCTTCCCAGTGCACGCGCTCCGGCACGTCCGGAATGCCGAAGCGATTCGTGATGCCCACGCCCGGATGCGCGTCGATCAGCTTCCACGCCAGCTTGTTCGCGCGGATGTACAGGCCGCCCCATCCCTGCGCATACGCGATGAAGCCCGTGACGGTCATCGGTCCCTTGAACATGGTCGGCAGCGCCTCGCCCTCCTTCACGTCCTCCCAGTAGCGCGTCGTGCTGCCCCGCACCTCCTCCTTGGCGTAGAGTTTGTAGGCCTCCTGGATTTCTTCGGTCGTGTAGCGGCGCGGCGCTTTCGCACGCACCTCCTTGTACTTGCTTCCCTGCTCGCGGGCGTGGTCCCGCTCGGTGCGGAAGCACCAGCTGTCCGCCTCGGCGACCTTGTCGCCATGCTGATTGAAGAAGTCGACGTGGTAGGTCTGCTGGACCGCGCGGCCGGCGAACCTGGTCTGATGCTCGACCAGGTCCTTGAGATAGGCCTCGGTGCGGATCGTGTCGTTGCGATGGACGGGCTTGTGCCACTCCCAGTCCGCGCCCGACCACATGGCATGCACACCCGGCAGTCCGCCGACATAACCGGAAACGATGCGGCTCGTCGAGAAGAGGAAGCTCGGCAGCGCGATGATGCCGCCGTACTTCGACTTTGCCGCGTAGTCGGGATCGCACCAGAGCGGGTTGTCGTCGCCGATGCCGTGCGCGTAGTGCCGGATGTTGTCGCGCGTCGCTTCATAGCACCACGGCTCGGCGGTGGCGCCGATCTTCTGGCCGATGCGCTCGCGCAGCTCGTCCAGGCCGTTCTCGGTGATCTTGGGGAAGGTTCTTTCGGTGGTGGTGGACATGCCGTCTCCTGTTGAATGAATGGAATGAAGGGGTGGGTCAGGAACTGGTTGCGGCGCTGGCGGCTTCCTGCTCGCGCAGCTTTTTGCGGTGGATCTTTCCGGCGGGCGTCTTCGGCAGCTCCGTGACGAAGCTCACCTGCCGCGGGTATTCGTGCTGGCTCAGGCGGGTGCGGACCGCGTCCTGGATCTCCTCGACGAATTTCTCTCCGGCGGGACGATCCGAAACGACGAACGCCTTGACGACCAGGCCGCGCAGCGCATCCGGTACGCCGATGGCCGCGGCCTCCTTGACGTCGGGGTGCTTCAGGATGGCGTCCTCGACCTCGACCGCGCCGATCGTCCAGCCTGCCGAGATGATCACGTCGTCGGCCCGGCCGCCGTGCCAGAAGTAGCCGTCCTCGTCGACCCGGCCCAGGTCCTTGGTGGGCACCCATTCGCCGCGGCGCCAGAGCTTCAGTTCGCCGGTCGCGCCGGGCGCGCAAGGCTTTCCGTCAGCGTCCTGCACCTGGACGCGAAGCCCCGGAATCGGCTTTCCGAGCGATCCCGCCTTGACGGGAAAGTCCGGTGCGCCGGGGTAGGACACAAGGCACACGCCGATCTCGGTCGTGCCGTACATGCTGCAGGCCTTGTGGCCGAAGGTCGCCTCGATGAATGCGGCGGTTTCGCTGTCGATCGGCTCGCCGGTGAAGGACACCTTCTCGAGGAAGTAGCGATGCTTCGCGGCCGCACCCGAGTTGCGCATCATCCGGTAGTGGGTCGCCGCGGCCGACAAGGTGTTGAAGCGATGCGCCTCCAGGGCCTGCAACAGCCGCTCGCCACTGAACTTGCCGGCATAGGCGCCGATCGTGACACCCATCGCGAGCGGCCCCAGAGTCCCATGCCAGAGGCCGTGGCCCCACGCCGGCGACGACGGACACATGAACCGATCGCCGGGCCTCACGCCCGTTCCATACAGCGCCGCGAGCATCAGGGTCACGATGGCGCGATGCGTGTGTTTGACCGCATCGGGCAACTCCCTCGTGGTCCCGGAGGTGTATTGAAAGATGGCAAGGTCGTCCGCTCGCGTGTGGACCTCGAAGGTGGACGAGAAGCGGCCCAGTGAATCGAGGAATGCCTCGTCGGCCACGAGCACCTTCATCTCGTCGCCGGCGGGAACGACTTCCGACTTTTCGGCGTTGGTCACGACCAGGCGGGGCTTGCAGTCCTGCACCCGAAGGCGGATTCCGTCCGGACCGAACAGCGTGAACATCGGGACCGCGATGGCGCCCATCTTCATCGCGCCGAAGATCGCCACGTAGAACGCCAGCGACGGCTCGAGCATCACGGCGACGCGGTCACCCGCCTTGACGCCCTCCTCGACCAGAAAGTGCGCGAACCGCGAGGAGGCCTCGGAAATCTGCCGGAAGCTGATCGATTCGTCGTCGCCCGCCGCACGGACGAGCACGACGGCTTCGCCCGCATCGACATGGCGATCGATGCACTCGTGCGCAATGTTCATGACCTGCGCATCGCCGTCGAAAAGCTCCCACAGTCCCGCCGCGCTGCAGTGGGCTTGCGCATCCGCGTAGGAGGTGTAGTGCGTCAGGTTCGTCATTGCCGTCTCTCGTCTTGCTTGCTGATGAAGAGACTTTGCGCGCCGGCCCATTAATTGTCAACAGCGTCTATGAATTGTCTATAGACAATCACGAATCGGGTGCTCCCCGCGAAAGCCATGTGGATTCAGGCGGAATGCGCATCCGGCAAAGCGTCGTATGCTTTGCAAAACTCGTGACCTCCTACCGTATGCCTGCTGCTGTTCCAGTCCCTCCCCCTGCCAACAAAGGGCCTCGCGTACGCCCCGTGCCGGCGGTTTCTCGCGCCCTGGCCATCCTCCAGTTGCTGGCCAGATCCCCCGAGCCGTTGACGCTCAAATCGATTTCGGAAGGCCTCGACCTGGTGACGAGCACGTGCCTGCACATCCTGCGTGTGCTCGTCGATGAAGGCATGGTCAAGGTCGAGCCGGGAACGAAGCGCTACAGCCTGGACGTCGGCGTGCTCTCCCTGGCACGCAGCGTGGCCGAGAACAATCCGTTTCCGGCCCGCATCCAGGCCGCGCTCGATCGGCTCTCCGAGGCATGGAACGTCACCACGATCGGCGTCAAGGTCTCCGGGGTCGAGGACCTCGTGGTGCTTTCGCTGGCGCGCTCGCGTGGCCCTTTTCGGCTCTATGTGGAGGTGGGCAGCCGCTTTCCCGCACTCACCAGCGCGACGGGACGGCTCGTCTCTGCCTACGCCGATCTGTCGGATGCGGAGTTGGCCCGCCGCTTCAAGACCCTGGCCTGGGAGAACCCTCCCGATCTTGAAACCTGGAAGAAGGAAGTGCGTGCGGCGCAACGCAAAGGATTCGCGATCGACCGCGGCAATTACATGAGCGGCATCACGGTGATTGCCGTTCCGATCTTCGACGCCCAGAAGCGCATGACGCACGCACTGGTCGCGCTCGGCGTGGCGGACCAGATGACAAGCGAGCGCACCAAGTCGCTGACGGTGGACCTGGTGCGAGAGGCAAAGGCATTGTCATGACCGGCGCCGAGCCCCAGGGCGCTCCCGGTGATGCGATCACCGCGCTGCAGGACGCCGGCTGGCGGCAGCGCGCGCTGCGCGGATTCGCGGACCGCATGGGGCCCTTGTGGACCCGCAAGGAAGCAGAGGGATGGGCCTACGGCATCCTCGCGACGCCGGACCATCTGAACCCGGGCGGGTTCGTTCACGGGGGCGTGCTCTGCGCCCTCTTCGACCACGTCGTCAGCGCCGTTGCCTGGGAAGCGGTCGACCGCCGCGCATGCGTGACGGTTCAGCTCAACACACAGTTCCTCACGGCGGCTCGCGAGGGGCAATTTCTTGAAGCACGGGGTCGCGTTGTACGCGCGACGTCCACTCTGGTCTTCGTGGAAGCCACGCTGAGTTGTGGAGACGCGGAGTTGCTGCGGGGCTCCAGCGTGCAGAAGATCATGGGCTGAATTACGTCACACCATCGACCTTGATGTCGACGCTGGTCACGAATGAACTTTCGTCGGATGCGAGAAACAGTGCGACATGGGAAATTTCCTCCGGCTTGTCGACGGGCCAGCATCTTGCCGTGCATGCAATCCACCCACTCCTTGTCTTTGAGCTGTTCCTTCGTCTGGCTTTTTTCGATCACGCCGGGTGAATGGAACTGGCCTGCATGCCATGGCACGTCAAAACAGATTGCGGTCGCCTCCCACACCTGTAGTCCTTCGCATTCAAAACTCAAGTTGCTTCGGTCTCGACGGGAGGAAACTGACGCTCTCTCGAAGTATCGCGTCGACGTTCACTGCTGCGGAAGGCCTTGAACCCCCGATCCCGCGCAATGAACGCGGCGAGCATGTGCGGAACCAGCGCCACCGCTCCGACTGGCCCATGCATGCGGCCATATACCTCGGCATAAGCTCCGGCAGAAGCATTTACCGAATGTCTGAGGGAAATACTGGAAAAGCGTCGGCTCAGGCGATATTCGAAAGAGGAAGCGGCGCTGTCCAAAACGGGAAAACGTGCTTGGCAATCCCGAGCACGGAGTTGGATCAGTTCGGCGCGTCCAATGCCAATGGCCTGCCCCGAATTACCAGCCAAGAGCCAACCGAGACCCGGCGAGATTGGCCACCGAGGAGCAAGAAAAGTTGCAGCGCAATGTTCATGTGCCTTCTGCCTCGCCCCCTGCCGCGAGTTTCTCGTACAACGCCGCACGAGAGATGCCGAGCAGCCGCGCGGCGGCAGCCTTGTTGCCCTTAGTGGCGGCAAGGGCCACATGAATGCTCTGAGCCTGCGCCTCCGCGATTGCCTGATGAAGCGGCTTGACCGCTGCTCCAGTGCATGCGCTGGAGACGGCGGGAGGCGCGGAGTCGTTGCCCGGCACGACATCGCCAGCATGTCCACGTGGCACAGGCTGCCCCGGCTTGGCTGCCGCTTGAAGCAGCCGCACGAAGTGCGCTGCCTCGAGCACGAGGTCGTCGGTCATCAGCGACGCCTGCTCCAGCACGTTGCGCAACTCGCGCACATTCCCCGGCCACGGCCGGCTTGCCAACAACTCCATGGCATCGGGTCCGACCGCCCTCGGTGCCAGCGCGCTCCGGCGTGCGATGTCTTCCGACAACGCGTCCACCAAGTCCGGCAGGTCTTCCAACCGCTCGCGCAACGGCGGCAGGCGGATCGGCATCACGTTGAGCCGGTAGTAGAGATCTGCGCGGAAACGCCCGTCCTCCACCATCGCCTCGAGATCGCGGCTCGTTGCGGAGACGATGCGCACATCGACCCGCTCCACGCGATTGCTGCCGAGAGGCTCGATCTCCTGCTCCTGCAAGACCCGGAGCAGCTTGCTCTGCAGTGCCATCGGCATGTCGCCAATCTCGTCGAGGAACAGCGTGCCGCCATCGGCCAACTTGAACTTGCCATCGCGCCCTTTGCGATCGGCACCCGTGTAGGCCCCCGGCGCCACGCCGAAGAACTCGGCCTCTAGCAGCGTGTCTGGGATGGCGGCGATGTTGACACTGACGAAGCGACCGGCGGACCGCCGGCTCGCGGCGTGCACGGCATGCGCAAGAAGCTCCTTGCCCGTGCCCGTCTCGCCAAGAAGCAGCACCGTGGTGTCGGTGACAGCGACGCGCCGCACTTGGCGCTTCACCTCTGCGACCGCGGCACTGCTGCCAACGAAACTTGCGAGGGAATACTTCGGACGCCGCTCGGCCGCCAGTCGGCGCCGAGTGTCCTCGAGTTCGCACTGCAGATCGACAAGCTTGCCGATCAGCGGCTGCATTGCCCCATCCGGCTGATCAGCGAGCACCAGAGACACCCCGCCAATCACGTTGCCCTGCTCGTTGCGCAGGGGCAGCCGGCTGACGAGGAAGGCGCCATACTGGTTGGTCAACAGATCGACGACCACAGGTGTGCCTGTGTCAATCACCTTGCCCATGAGCGAGTTGGGCACGACTTCCTCGATCCGTCGGCCGAGGACGCCGGAGTCTGCGAACGGCCCGAGCGCGATGAAGCGTCGGTAGCCCTCGTTGAACCAGACGATGCGGTGCTCTCGGTCCAGCACGATCATTCCCATCACCGCTTCGGCAAACGTGGCAAACATGCGCTGCGCGGCGAGCTGGAGCACACCGCCAGGGTCGAGCGCGTCAGTGGAGTCGAGATCGGGCGTCATGGCGTCCGTCAAGTGTAAGCGCGGGCTGCCGTCTGCTTGCCATGTTGACCACACAGTCGCACCACCGTCCGCCCAACAAGACAGTTGTCTGGTTTCACGACCACCCAGACATGGCCGTATGTCAACCGCTCAGGACAGCACGACGGCCTCTTGGAGTCGCGCTGGAATGCACTCCCTCGCAGCCACGGCACTTTCAGCTGGTGGCATAGGCCTTGCAATCCATCGAACGGTTTGACCATAACTCAAGGAGACTTCCATGCCATCGAACACGCGCCGCCATGTGGCCGCGGTTGCCATCGCCGCGCTGCTGCCAAGCCTTTTTTCGCCAGCTTCCGCCCAGGCACCAAAGGAAATCCGGATCGCGCAGATCCACAGCCTCACTGGGCCGCTGGAGGCCTACGGCAAGCAGGCACAGACTGGCTTCCAACTGGGCCTTGAATACGCCACTGGCGGCACCATGGCCGTGGCCGGCCGCAAGCTCGTAGTGATCGAGCGCGACGACCAAGGCAAGCCCGACGTGGGCAAGAACTTGCTGGCCGCCGCCTACTCCGACGACAAAGCCGACATCGCGGTCGGCGCCACGTCGTCCGCCGTCGCGTTGGCCATGCTGCCGGTGGCGGAAGAATTCAAGAAGGTCTTCCTCGTCGAGACGGCGGTTGCCGACTCCATCACCGGCGAGCGCTGGAACAAATACGTCTTCCGCACCGCGCGCAACAGCTCGCAGGACGCGATCGCCAACGCCGTTGCGCTGGACAAAGACAACGTCCACATCGCCACGCTGGCGCAAGACTATGCATTCGGCCGCGACGGCATCAAGGCCTTTAAGGAGGCGCTGAAGAAGTCCCGTATCGTGCAAGAGGAATACCTGCCGATGACGACCACCGACTTCACTGCCGGCGCCCAGCGCATCATCCAGGCACTCAAGGACAAGCCCGGCCGCAAGATCATTTACGTCTACTGGGCCGGTGCGGGCAATCCCCTGAAGATCGCGGACATGGACCTCAAGCGCTACGGCATCGAGATCGCGGCGGGCGGCAACACACTCCAGGCAATGGTGGCCTACAAGCCGCTGGCTGGCATGGAAGGCGCAAGCTATTACTACTTCGGCCTGCCGAAGAACAAGGTCAACGATTGGTTGGTGTCCAACCACTACAGCCGCTACAAGGCTCCGCCGGACTTCTTCACGACCGACGGGTTCAATGCCGCTGTCGCGGTGGTCGAGGCACTCAAGCGCACCAACGGCGACACCAGCACCGGGAAGCTGATCGCCGCGATGGAGGGCATGAGTTTCGATTCGCCCAAGGGCACGATTTCGCTGCGCAAGGAAGACCACCAGGCAATGCAGCCGATGTACCACACGCGCATCAAGGACGACCCCGCGTTCGCCTGGGGCGTGCCGGAGTTGATCCGGGAAATCAAGCCCGAAGAGATGAGCATCCCGATCCGCAACCAGCGATAAGCGCTTTGCAAGAGGCGCCCCCGGCGCTTCTGAACCACCCCATTCGCAGGAACGGGCCCGGCCCGTAGGCGCATGCGGCATCGGCAAAAAACAAATAGTTAGGAGACTTGCAATGAAAGTTCACGCGCTTCTTGGCTTGGCCATGGCCATCTCGGCCCTGGCTACATCATCCCCGGCTCAAGCGGTTGTGGCCGCGCTCCCGTCCTTCAACGTAGACACCAGCCAGACCACGGTTTCCGGCATGTCCTCGGGTGGCTACATGGCCAGCCAGCTGGGCTATGCCTTCTCGGCCACCTTCAAGGGCGTTGGCGTGTTCACCGGTGGTCCGTACAGCTGCGGTGGGCACTATCCCGCCAGCAACTGCATGAGCAACGCCGTGGTCAGCGCCAGCATGATCAACACGATGCAGGCCGACATCAACAACTGGAGCGGCACGAGCATCGACGACAAGATCAATGTCACCAACCAGAAGGTTTTCCTGTGGGTAGGCAACAGTGACACGACTGTCGGCCCTAACGAGATGAACGCGGTCAAAACGTTGTACCAGAACAATGGCGTGGCGGCGGCCAACCTCGACTACATCAAGCGCGACAACACCGCCCATGTGATGCCAACCGATTTCGATGCGACGGGCAACAGCGCTTGCAACAACTCGGCCTCACCCTACATCAGCAACTGCGGCTTCGACGGAGCCAAGGCGGCGCTTAGCAAGTTCTACGGCGCGCTGAACGCGCGCAACGATGCGCCCTCGGCGGGCAACTATATCGAGTTCGACCAGAGCGTATTCATCAACAGCAATCCGGGCATGGCCGCCAACGGCTGGCTCTATGTACCGGCCAACTGCAGGGCAGGCGCCGTCTGCAAGCTCCATGTGGTCCTGCATGGCTGCGCGCAGAACTACGCCACTATCGGCGACAAGTACCTCAAGAGCACCGGCTATGCCCGTTGGGCCGATACCAACAGCATCATCGTGCTGTTTCCGCAGACCAAGAACGACGGCACCTATCGCACGACGGCGGCCAGCGGCTGGCTCGCCAACACCGGCGGCTGCTGGGACTGGCTCGGCTGGTACGGTTCGAACTTTGCGCAGAAGGCGGGCACGCAGATGTCCGCGATCAAGGCGATGGTGGACAAAGTGTCTGCAGGCGCAAGCGGCGGCGGCACGCTGCCCGCGCCGGTGGGTGTCAACACCTCGAACGCAAGCGCCAGCAGCATGACGATCGGTTGGGCCCTGGTCACTGGCGCCAGCGGCTACAGGGTCTACCGCGGCGGCGCCCTGGTCACCGCCTCGCCGGTCGCAGCCAGCCCTTACAACGACAGCGGTCTGTCTGCGGACACCACCTACAGCTGGACTGTGCGCGCCGTCGATGCCAACGGCGCCGAAGGCGCGGCCTCCGAACCCGCTTCGGGGACGACCACCCGCAGCGATGCCAGCTGCTACACGGCCTCCAACTTTGCCCACACGATGGCCGCCCGTGCCTATGCGAGCTACGGCTATGCCTTTGCTTACGGTTCCCAGCAGAACCTGGGCCTGTGGAGCAGCACGGTCATCACCACGCTGAAGCGGACCGGTTCCGGCTACTACGTGGTCGGTACCTGTCCTTGATCTGACCTGATAGAAGAACCATGCTTGAAACCAAGAATCTAACGATTCGCTTCGGCGGACACGTGGCGGTCAACGCCGTGTCCTGCAGCTTCGCACCGGGCACGCTGACCGCCATCGTCGGCCCCAATGGCGCCGGCAAGACGACCTATTTCAACCTGATCTCCGGCCAGTTGCCGGCCACCGAAGGCGAGGTGTGGCTGGACGGCGAGGACGTGAGCCGCTTGCCCGCACCGCTGCGCGCGCGGCGCGGGCTGGGCCGCGCTTTCCAACTCACACAACTGTTCCCGCATCTCACCGCGCAGGAGAACGTGCGACTCGCAGTGCAGGCGCGCGAGTCGGGCCGCCACGGCGGCGGCTTCGACCTCGCGCGCGTGTGGCTGGACAGGCGTGCCTGGATCGAGGAGGCGCAGTCCCTCCTTGAGACGGTGCGTCTGCTCGACAAGGCCAACGTGCTCGCCAGCACGCTGGCCCACGGCGACCAGCGCAAGCTCGAGGTCGCGCTCCTGATCGCCCTCGATCCCAAGGTCTATATGTTCGACGAGCCGACGGCGGGGATGAGCGTGGACGAAGTACCGGTGATCCTGGACCTCGTGCGGCAGCTCAAGCAGCGACGCGATTGCGCGGTCCTGCTGGTGGAACACAAGATGGACGTGGTGCGCGAGTTGGCCGACCGCGTCATCGTCCTGCACAACGGACAGTTGGCGGCACAAGGCGAGCCCAGTGCCGTGATGGCGTCGGCCGTCGTTCAACAAGCCTATCTCGGCGTCGTGCCACAGGAGCAGCTCGCATGACCGCCTTGCTGCATTTGAAGGAAGTCCACACGCACATCGGTGCCTATCACATCCTCCACGGCGTGAACCTGGAGGTGCAAGAGGGCGAAGTCACCATGCTCCTGGGCCGCAATGGTGCCGGCAAGACCACCACGCTGCGAACGATCCTGGGACTTTGGCGTGCCTCGCGCGGCGCGTTGCACTTCCGCGGCGCGCCGATCGGGGCACTGGCCACACCGGAGATCGCGCGGCTCGGCATTGCCTATGTGCCGGAAAACATGGGAATCTTCGCCGACCTGACGGTCAAGGAGAACCTCTTGCTCGCGGCGCGAGCGGCAGCCACCGCCGACGCGTTGGACAAAGCGCGTCTGGAGTGGGTCCTTTCGCTCTTTGCCGCACTGAAGAAGTTCTGGCTTTACCCGGCAGGAAAGCTCTCGGGTGGCCAGAAGCAGATGCTCGCGATCGCGCGCGCGATCATCGAGCCGCGCGATCTGCTGCTGATCGACGAGCCCAGCAAGGGGCTTGCGCCTGCGATGGTTCAGAACCTGATTGCTGCATTCGCCGAGCTGAAGCGGCAGCGCACGACGGTGCTGCTCGTGGAGCAGAACTTCGCAATGGCCAAGGCCATTGGCGACCACGTCGCCGTGATGGACAACGGGCGCATCGTGCACACGGGCGCGATGTCCGACCTGGCCGACAACGAAGCGCTGCAGCAGCGGCTGCTCGGTCTTTCTTTAGGAGTACACCAATGACCACCGCCACTTTACCCACGCCTTCGGCCGCAGTGCCGCAGGCGCGCTTCGACCTGCGGCCTCTGGCCCTGCTTGCATCACTGGCGGCCCTGGCGCTCCCTGCGGTCGGCCACCCCGGCACCTGGGTGACGCTGACCGTCGCCGGCCTGGCGATGGGCATGATCATTTTCCTCGTCGCGTCCGGCCTCACGCTGGTGTTCGGGCTGATGGATGTCCTGAACTTCGGTCACGGCGTGTTCATCGCCTTGGGTGCTTATGTCGCCATGACTACCATGCTGGCTCTGGGCGCCTGGGTCGGCAGCGAATCGCTGTGGCTGAACGCTGCCGCAGTGCTCGCCGCAATGCTCGCCGCCGCGGCAATCGTGGCGGTCTCCGGGCTCGTCTTCGAGCGGCTGCTGGTGCGCCCCGTCTACGGCATGCCGCTCAGGCAGATTCTGGTCACCATGGGCGGCCTGATCATCGGCGAGGAACTGATCAAGGTATTCTGGGGGCCCGACCAGCTGGCCGTGCCGCTGCCGCAGGCGCTGCGCGGTTCTTTCTCGTTCGGCGATGCGTCGGTCGAGAAGTACCGGCTGCTGGCGGTCGCTGTCGGCAGCCTCGTCTTCGCGGCGATGTTGTGGGTGCTGACCCGCACCAAGGTGGGCCTGCTCGTCCGTGCCGGCGTACAGGACCGCGAGATGGTCGAGGCGCTGGGCTACCGGATCCGGCGGCTCTTCATCGGCGTATTCGCCGCCGGTTCGGCACTGGCGGGCCTGGGTGGGGCGCTTTGGGCGCTGTACCAGCAGAGCGTCGTGCCGCAGATCGGCACTCAGGTGAACGTGCTGATCTTCACCGTCATCATCATCGGTGGACTCGGATCCACGTTCGGCTGCTTCGTGGGTGCCCTGATGGTGGGCCTGGTCGCCAACTACACCGGCTTTCTGATGCCCAAGCTCGCCCTCTTCTCCACCATCGCGCTGATGGTGGCCGTGCTGCTGTGGCGGCCGAACGGCCTCTATCCCGTCGGGCAGCATTGAGCGCAAGCACCATGATCAACCGACTGCTCTCCCACGACATGCCGCGCAGCCGCTTGCTTGCGCTCGCGCTGGTGCTCATTGCCCTCGCGCTGACTTTCGCGCCGTTGCTCTTTCCCGGCCACAAGGCGCTGGGCGTCGCCGCCAAGGCGCTCGTATTTATTCTGCTGGTGGCGAGCTACGACTTGCTGCTCGGCTATACCGGTGTGGTGAGTTTCGCGCACACCATGTTCTTCGGCATTGGCGCCTACGGCGTGGCGATCGCCAGCAGCCGCCTCGGCGCCGGCGCGAGTTCGATGCTCGTCGGGCTCGGGGCGGCGTTGTTGCTCTCGCTGCTGCTGTCACTGGCCATTGGCCTCTTCAGCCTGCGGGTGAAGGCGATCTTCTTCGCGATGATCACGCTGGCGGTTGCATCGGGCTTCCTGACGCTGGCCTCGCAGCTGAGCCACATCACGGGCGGTGAGGACGGGGTCAGCTTCCGCACCCCCGAATGGTTGTCTCCCTCGTTCGAACTCTTCGAGCGGCCGCTGCTCGGCGTGACGGTCGACGGGCGCGTGCTCACCTATTACCTCTTGCTCGTCGTGGTCGCGGCGAGCTTCCTCGCCCTCCTGCGCATCGTCAATTCGCCTTTCGGCCGCGTGCTGCAGGCCATCCGAGAGAACGACTTCCGGGCGGAGGCGCTCGGCTTCCGCACGGTGGCGTACCGCACCGTGTCAAACGTGCTCTCGGCGTTGTTCGCGACGCTCGCCGGCGCGCTGCTCGCGCTGTGGCTGCGCTACACCGGGCCGGACACCACGCTGTCCTTCGAGATCATGCTCGACGTGCTGCTCATCGTCGTGATCGGCGGCATGGGAACGATGTACGGCGCGGTGGTGGGCGCGGCGCTGTTCGTGCTGGCGCAGAACTACCTGCAGGATTTACTGAAGCTCGGCGGTTCGGTGCTGAGCGGGCTGCCGCTCCTGCCCCAGTTCGTATCACCGGACCGCTGGCTGCTGTGGCTGGGGATCCTGTTCGTGCTGTCCGTGTACCATTTCCCGAGCGGCATCGTTGGCCGGCTGCGCATGTCGCGGAGATCCGAGCCATGACGCCGACATCGCACTACCTCCGCTGCGAAGGGCGCGAACTGCATTACACCGAGTGGGCCGGGCCGAACGCTGCGAGCGACGCGGTGATCGCCTGGCACGGCTTCGCTCGTACGGGCCGCGACATGGACGACATCGCCGCGCAGCTGGCGCAACGCTACCGTGTGATCTGCCCCGACACGATCGGACGCGGCCTGTCGCAATGGAGCCCGGACCCTGCGAATGAATACACGTTGCCGTTCTATGTGCGGCTGGCCGCCTCGCTCGTCGACCAGCTTGGGCTGCCGCATTTCCACTGGCTCGGCACCTCGATGGGCGGTGCGATCGGCATCCTGGCCGCCGCCACGTCGCTCAGAGGCCGGCTGCGCCGGATGGTGATCAACGACATCGGCCCGTGTCCGGCTCCTGAGGCCGTCCAGCGCATCCTCACCTATGCCAGCCGACCGCCGACGTTCGGCAACGTGAGCGAACTCGAAGCGTACTTCCGCACTGTCTATGCGCCGTACGGTCACCTCTCTGAGGCGCAGTGGCGACGCCTCACAGAAACCTCGGTGCGCCGGTTGCCCGACGGCCGCGTCACGCCGCACTACGACCCGGCCATCTCGATGCAGTTGCAGTCAAGCAGTCCGGAAGGGCTGTGGCCAGCATGGGACAGCCTCGATCTGCCCGTGCTTTGCCTGCGTGGCGCGCACTCGGACCTTTTGCTGCCGGATGCTGCGGAGCAGATGCGCACGCGCGGACCGCTCGCGGTGGTGGTCGAGATCCAGGGATGCGGCCACGCGCCTGCGTTGAACACGCCGGAGCAGTTTGCGTTGGTCGAACGCTTCCTGGCCGGAGATGCGCGATTGCCGTAGGCTGCTCAGCCCAAAGGGGCTGGGTGCCATCGGGCCGCGCGGCAAGGGCGCAAGATGCCGCCGTTGTGGCTTCCTGCACCAGCACGGCCGCCGGGTTCCGGCATGGTTCGGGTTTTCTTGCTGACATACACACGTTGCTGATCGTTCCGCCCCCCGCGATCTGGTCGGTAGAGGCGGACGGCAGCAGCGGTGAACGAATCGCCGCACTCGCCACAGTCTGTACGGCCGCCGGACTGATCTACAGGCAGCGCTGCATGTGCATCTCGCACAATCCCGTCCGCACCGAATGCATCGCCGGGCGCAATCTCGTCAGCGCCTCGCCCCACCCTTAGCGCAGCACGGTGCCGCCAGCGCCCAGCAGCGTCACTTCCACAAAGGATGGGCCCAGGTGGCTCGAGGCGGTGTACCGGTAGTCGAGCTCTTCAAGGCTCTGGAGCTCGAAGCCTTCGAGTGCACGCACGTAGCCCTCGCGCGTGAGATTGCGGCCGGCGCGCCGTAAGCCTTCCACAATCACCCGGCCGGTCATGAAGCCCTCCAGGGCTTCGTAAGACAGGGCGTCCCCGCTGCCATGCCGGGCCATCACAGAGCGGAAGTTGCGCGCGGCGCGCGACGGGCCGCGTGGATGCGGCATCACCTGCGTGATCGCGATGCCGCGGACGTCGGTCTCTAGCAGCTCGGACAGTTTGGGCACCGATGTGACCGAGAGGACCCAGGGTGAAGGCAGCGCCGCCCGTGCTTGCGCCCTGTACTGCTTCATCAAGTCGGCCACCGTGCTCGGCGACGTGAACAGCAGCACGGCTTGGGGCGCAGCCTTCACGACCGTCGCGGCCATGCCCCGGCCCTCCCAGTTCTCCGCGGGGTGCGGAACGTCCGCCACCAACTGCGCTTGGAACCGCTGCGCCGCCTTCTGTGCAGCGGCCAGAGTGCTCATGCCGAACGCGTTGTCCTGGTAAACCACCGCCATGCGGCGTATGCCGATCGTCGAGAGATGCTCCACCATGTTCTCGACCTCATTGGAATAGGCCGTGCGGGTGTGGAAGAGGTAGCGGTTGTACACCCGAGCGCCGTCGGCGCCAGTCAGTGCCCCCACCGCCGGCAGCCGATACTCCTCGAGCAGCGGCATCGCGGCCAGCGTGATGCCGCTGCCGCCGATGCAAGCGAGTCCGAATACATCCGCACCCTGCCCGAACGCACGGACGTTCGCGAGTGCCCTGTCGATGACGTAGTTGTCCTCCCGGCGCACCACCGAGAGCTGGCGGCCATGCATGCCGCCTTGCGCATTCACTTGCGCGAAGCAAGCGAGCAGCCCGTCGGTATAGTTTCGGTAGAGGCTGCCCCAGACACTGTCAAAGCCGATGGTCTGACCGAACACCACCTTGTTGTCATAGACGCCTGGTTCGCTGCCGCGTGCAGCCACGATCCACGGCGCCGCGGCTGCCGCGGCACAGAATGCTCGTCTCCGGACGGGGGTCATTCGTGTCGCCTGTGACTGATCGACGCACTCTTTCGAGAGAACCTGCCGCGGCTCAGACCCCACCGTGGCAGACGTACTTGGTTTCGAGGTACTCGTCGAGTCCGTACTTCGAACCCTCGCGCCCGACTCCCGACTCCTTGATGCCGCCAAACGGTGCTACCTCGTTGGAGATCAGACCCTCGTTGACGCCGACCATGCCGTACTCCAGCCGCTCGGCGACACGCCAGGCTCGGCGCACGTCGCGCGTGTAGAAGTAGGCCGCGAGACCGAAGGGCGTGTCATTGGCGAGCTGCACCGCCTCATCGTCGCTCGCGAACCGCATCAACGGTGCGACCGGCCCGAAGATCTCCTCGCGCACCACGGCCATCTCGCTCGTTACGTCAGCCAGGACCGTCGGCATGTAGAAGTTGCCCCCCAAGGCGTGCACAACACCGCCCGCGAGCACGCGTGCGCCCTGGCTTCGCGCCTCGTCGACCAGGCGACTGACTTTGGCCAGCGCGCGGCCATCGATCAGCGGCCCGATTTGCACCCCCGGCTCGACGCCGGCGCCGACCTTCAACTGCTCCACCGCACGAACCAGCCGCTCGGCGAAGGCATCGAACACGGCCTCATGCACCAGGAACCGGTTGGCGCAGACACAGGTCTGGCCCGCGTTGCGGTACTTGGAAGCGATCGCGCCCTGCACGGCGAGGTCCAGGTCGGCGTCGTCGAACACGATGAAAGGCGCGTTGCCGCCCAATTCCATCGAAACGCGCTTGACGGTGGTGGCACATTTGGCCATCAGCAGCTTGCCGACGGGCGTGGAGCCGGTGAACGAAAGCTTGCGCACGACCGGGCTGGCCGTGAGCGCTCCTCCGACAAGCGCCGGCCTCGCGGTGGTGACAACGTTGAGCACGCCGGCCGGAATGCCGGCACGCTGCGCCAGTTCGGCCAGCGCGAGGGCCGACAACGGCGTCGCCTCTGCCGGTTTCACGACCGAGGTGCAACCAGCGGCCAGTGCAGGCGCAACCTTGCGCGTGATCATCGCGATGGGGAAGTTCCACGGTGTGATGGCCGCGGTGACACCCACACCCTGCTTCATCACCATCAGACGACGGTCAGCGGTCGGTGCCGGAATCAGGTCGCCGTAGGCGCGCTTGCCCTCTTCCGCGAACCATTCGATGAACGAGGCGCCGTACCGCACCTCGCCCAGCGCTTCGGCGAGCGACTTGCCCTGCTCCAGCGTCATGAGCAGCGCGAGGTCCTGTTCCGCCACAAGCACGAGATCGTGCCAGCGGCGCAGCAAGGCGCTGCGCTCCTTCGCTGGCCGCGCCCGCCAGGCGGGCAGCGCGGCCTGGGCCGCGGCGATCGCGCGTTCGGTGTCAGCGGCGTCCATGTCGGGAACGGCCGCGATCGTTTCGCCGTTCGCCGGGTTGCGCACCTCGTGCGATGCCCCGTCCCGCGCGGCGACCCACTCGCCGCCGATGAACGCCAGGCGCTTCAGCAACGCCGTATCTTTCAACTGCACCATCAGAAAGCCTCTTCGTAGAGCGCGAGCGCGTCGGCAAGCGCCACGTCGCGCGGGTTGTTAACCAGCAGGCGCTGGACCTTGAGTGCGTCCTCCGCCAGCATCGGCAGGTCGCTGCGGTCTACGCCGACAGAGCGCAGGTTCTGCTCGAACGGCATCACAGCCACCAGCGCCGCCATGGCATCGACGAACGCCCGGGCGCCTTCGATGGGACCTTGGCCGGGCCGCGCCGTGCCGATGGCTTCGCCGAGCTGCGCGTAGAGCGGCGCCGCATGTTCCAGGTTGAAGCGCAGCACCGGCCGCAGCACCAGCGCGTTCGACAGGCCATGCGGCACGTGAAAATGGCCGCCCAGCGGATACGCCAGCGCATGCACCGCCGCCACTGGCGCGTTCGCGAACGCCATACCCGCCAGCAGCGAGCCAAGCAGCATGTGTTCGCGCGCCGTGCCGTTGCGCGGGTCTTCGAGCACCTTGCGCTGGTTGGCATACAGCAGCGCCAAAGCCTTGAGTGCCAGCGCATCCGACACCGGGTTCTTCTTGTGGCGCGAGGTGAAGGCCTCGATCGCGTGCACCATGGCATCGATTCCCGTCATTGCCGTCAGGCGGGGCGGCAGGCCCAACGTGAGGTGGCTGTCGAGCAGCGCGAAGTCAGGGTAGAGCATGGGAGAGACCACGCCCTTCTTCTCGGATGTCGGGGTGGTGACGATCGCGATTGGCGTCACTTCGGAGCCGGTCCCGGCGGTGGTCGGCACCTGCACAAGCGGCAGGCGCGGCCCCTGCGCCAGGCCGATGCCGTAGATGTCATGCAGCGCCGCCGGCGTCCGCGCCAGCAAGGCCACGAGCTTGGCGGTGTCCATCGAACTGCCGCCGCCGAAGCCCACGACGCCGTCGGCGCCCGCTTCGCGGGCGGCCAGCACGGCGGCGAGTACCCGCTCCTCGGGCGGATCGGGCAGCACGTCGGAATAAACGGTGGCGGCGATTCCCGCAGCCCTCAGGCTTTCCAGCGCGGGTGCCAGCAGACCAGCCTGCAGCAAGGGCTGGTCGGTGATGATGAAGAAATGGCGCACGCCGAGCCCGCGGGCGAGTTCGCCGAGGCGGCCAGAGCCACCCTGCTCGCAGACGATGCGCGGCGTGGTTTCGAAATTGAATCCGGTCATATGGGTTCTCTTGTCAGGCAGCGTGCGCCACGCCGCGTTCAGTGCACCAGACTTGGCCCAGCAGGTCTGGCGAATGCTTGTCGTCCGATTCGCTGAGCAGTACGGCCAGGCTGTCGCGCCACAGTTCAGCCTCCATCTGAGTCAGTCGGCGCGTTGGCCTGGGTCGCGGCTCGAACAGGGCGGAACGGTGATACAGGCCCGCCGCCATCCGGCGGGTTACGCACCTCCAGCATGCCGCCGTCGGCTGCGATCCACTGCCACCGATGAAGGCCTGCTGCTTGAGCAGGCCGCTGTCGCTCAACTTTTGTTGCATGGTGCCAGTGACTGCTCAACGGATGGCGACTGGATTGATGATCCCCTGCACGCCCCCGGTCATGCGCGACACGCCGAGCACGAACATGAACTCCCAGCCCTTGTCCTTGACCAGTTCGGAGGTGTCGATGTTCTCGAGGATGTAGATGCCGTGCTTTGGGATCAGGATCTGGTGGACCTCGAACACCCCTGCCCCCTTCTCGGCGGGGATCACCTCCAGGCCCCAGGTATCGGCGCCGACCGCCACCACCTGCTTGCTTGCGAGGTATTCGGCGCCGTCTTTGCCCAGGCCCGGTTCGACGGAGATGAAGCGCTTGTCGTCCTTGCCCACCAGCTGCAGCCAGCCGGTGTGGAACAGCACGACGTCGCCCTCTCGGATCTCGACCCCCTGCCGTCGCGCTTGCTCGTCGATCTCTTTGCGGTTGAACGTCGTGCCCTCCGGAACCGGGTTCTGGCCGAAGTACGCCGTCATGTCCAGCACGACACCGCGCGTGACGAAGGGCGGCAGCTTCTCGACCCCCAGCTTGCTCAGGCCGTTGGCCTGTACGAACTCGCTGTTCTTGTGGCAGTTGTAGTAGACGTTGTCGACGCCGATGTGACCGAGGCCATCGATCTGCGAGCCCGTGCCGACGTAGCCCATGTAGATGTCGTCGTTGTAGTTGGTCTTGGTCGGGCCCAAGCCGACGCCGCCGACCTGCCCGGGCTGGTTGATCGCCAGCGCCCAGCTGCGCGGGCCGTAAGCTGGCGTCTTGGAGTTGGTCTCGACGCCCAGCCGGTAGGTCTTGCCCGTCTTCACCAGCTTAGCGGCCTCGAGCGCCAGTTGAGGATTCAGCAGGTTGGCCGCGCCGATCTCATCGGCCGGACCGTATTTCGAACGGCACCATTCGTGCGCCGATGCACCGGCAGCGAGCGTCGCCAGGGCGAGCGCCGCAGCGAGGCGGGTCATTGCGGATATCGACATTACAGTCTCCTCTAGTGGGTTGCAGAACTCTCGCGGACGACGCCGCGCTCGATACGGAAGATGCGATCAACCAAGTCGGCCGAGTGCTTGTCATCCGATTCGCTCAGCAGGACCGTCAGGCCCTCGGTGCGCAGCTTCGCGATCACCTCTGTCAGGCGCCGCGATAGCACCGGCGCGACGCCCTCGAAGGGTTCGTCCAGCAGCAGCAGCTTGCGTCCCGGCATCAGCGCGCGCGCCAACGCCACCAGCTTCTGCTGGCCGCCGCTGAGCTGCAGCGCCTTGCGCTCGCGGTGCTCGAGCAGTTCGGGAATCAGCTCGTAGATCCATGCAAGGCGTCGTCTTGCGTCGCCCAGGCCGTTGGCCCAAGCCGGCAGCAAGATGTTTTCTTCGACGGTGAGCGACGGAATCAGCCGCCGGTCCTCCGGCAAGTAGCTGATGCCGTGCTCGGCGCGGGTGTGCGCTGGCAGCTGCGCCATCGACTCGCCGGCGCACGCCAGCGTTGCCGAACGTGAGGGCAGCAGTCCCATCACCGCGCGCATCAGCGTTGTCTTGCCGGCGCCGTTGCGGCCGATCAGCCCGGCCATGCTGCCTTGCGGCAACTGCAGCGTGACCTTGCGCAGGATGGGCGTGCCGGCGATGGCCACGTCCAATCCCTGGATGTCGAGGGCAAGCTCAGTCATGCGAGTGCCTCCTCGCGTGCCGAAGCCCGCTTGCCTACCACCAACTCCTGCACGCGTGGGTTGCCAAGTACCGCAGCCGGCGGCCCGTCGGCGATGATCTCGCCGCTGTAGAACGCCAGGATGCGCGAAACGTAGCGCTCCACCACTTCCATATCGTGCTCTACGAACAGCACCGTCACGCCGCTTTGCCTCACGGCGGCCATCACGGCATCCATCAAGGGGAATTTCTCGTCGGCGCTCACGCCACTGGTGGGCTCGTCCAGCAGCAGCATGCGCGGCTTCGAGACCAGGGCCATCGCGATGTCGACCAGCTTGCGCGCGCCCTGCGGCACGGCACTGGCCTCGCTGTCGGCGTAGTGCGCCACGCCGAAGGCCTGCAGGATGCGGCGGGCCTCGCGCACCGCCTCCGCAGTTTCGAAGTGCCGCAGCATGGAAGGCTGCGCTTCGTGGGCGGCCGCCAGCGCCATCAGCACGTTGTCCAGCACGGTGAGCTGGGGGAACAACTGCGCGACTTGGAACGATCGGGCCAGTCCGAGGCGGGTGATCTGGCGCGGCTTCATCCCGAGCACAGAGCGGCCCTCGTACAGGATGTCGCCCGAGGTGGCCGGCAGGTACCCGGTCACCATGTTGATGAACGTGGTCTTTCCGGCGCCGTTGGAGCCGATGACTCCGACGATCTCGCCGCGCTGGATGGTCACATCCAGCGAATTGGCAGCGACCACGGCACCGAAGGTGCGGGTGAGCTGGCGCGTTTCGAGCACACTCATGGGGACACCTCTTTCGTCACGGACGGAATCTCCGCAGGCACTGCGGCACGCCTACGGGACACCAGGCTCCACAAGCCTTTGGGCAAGAAAAGGATCAGCGCCAGCAGGACACTGCCAGCGTGAGCTGCCACAGGTGCGGCGCCTCCTGAATGGCGAAGGTGCGCACCGCGGAGAACACGATGGCTGCCACGAACGGCGCCGCCACATGCGCCGTTCCGCCGAGCAAGGCCATGAAGACGAACTCGCCAGAGGTGGCCCAGAACGCCATGTCCGGATCCACGTGGCCCGTGGCGATCGCAATCAGGCCGCCGCCGAGGGCCGACAGCACGGCCGCGCCGCAGTAGTTCAGGTAGACAAGTCCGAACGGCGAGATGCCGAGGAAGTCAACCCGGATCTCGTTCTCGCGCACTGCCTCCGAGAGCCTGCCAAACCGCGAGCGCAACACGCGGTGGCAGACCAGGGCCGCAACGAGCGCGATCGCCAACGTGACCAGGAAGGCAACGCGTTTGGCCTGCGACGGATCCGGCTGGAAGCCAAGGTAGCTCGGGTTCGCGACGTTGAAGCCGTCGGTGGAGCCGAGCGCGCTGGACTTCACCAGCATGCCGTAGACAATCATCGACAACGCCATCGAAAGCATGGCGTAGAAGATGTCGCGGTAGCGCGCCACCATGATGCCGCACAGCGCGGCCATCATCAGCGAGGCCACCACGCCCAGCGCCAGCAGCACGATGGCATCCTGGATGCCCAGGTGCTTGGCGGCCAAGCCGGCAGCGTAGCCGCCGATGCAGTAGTACAGCGCCTGGCCGAAGGAGACGAGGCCGGCGCGCATTTGCAGCACCACCCCGAGAACCACCAGGCCTTTGGCAAAGGCCAGGGTGAGCAGGAAGCTCAACCAGTCGGGCCCCGCCCAGCCGAGGGCGGCAATCGACCCGGCCGCCAGCGGCAGCCCAAGTTCGGACTTGAATTTCATTTAGATCTTTCGGGGCTGCAGTTGGCCGAAGAGGCCCTGCGGCCGGAATGCGAGTACCAGGAACATCACGCCGTAGATCACGAACAACTCGATCTGCGGCGCCAGATGGACAGCGAAGGAACGGGCGAGACCGACCAGCACTGCGCCGACGGCGGCGCCGCCGATGCTGCCCAGGCCGCCCACCACCACCACGGCGAACGCCAGCACGATCACCTCGACACCGATGCCCGGTGTGACGGAAATGGCCGGTGCAGTGAGGGCCCCGGCAAGCGCACCGAGCATGGAGCCGATCGCGAAGGTGATGGCGAACATCAGATTGACGTTCACCCCCATTGCTGTGGCGATCTCGCGGTCGTGGATCACCGCTCGCAACATGCGCCCCTTGTCGGTACGGTTGAGCGCCCACCATGCAGCGGCGCCGACCACGAGCGAGATCGCCACCAGTGCGAGGTCGTAGTTGGCGAAGCGCAGCGAATCCGTGATCGAGCTCTGCCCGAGCAGACGGTAGGGCTGGTACGCCAGGTATGGGTTGACGCCCCACACCAGCTTCACCACGTCCTCCAGGATCAGCAGCAGCGCATACGTGACGATCACCATCAGGATCTCATCGCGGCCACGCAGGTGGCGCAGCAGCGCCTGCTCCACCAGCACGCCCACAGCCAGGCCGCCGACGATGGCACATCCGAACAGCAGCAGGTAGCTCCAGTACGGACTAGCCCCAGACTCGCCGGAGAAGTACCACCCCGTGAGCGAGGCGGCGCAATAGGCGCCGATCGCGTAGAAGCTGCCGTGTGCCATGTTGAGGATGCGCATCACCCCGTAGATCACCGTCAGGCCGGCCGCCACGAGGAACAGCCACGAGGCATAAATGGCGCCGTCGAAAACTATAGCCAGCAAGGTGCTCACGACGTGCGCTCCTTTGGCGGTGTCGGTGTGCACTTGGCACCGGGGAAGCCGGCCTTGATCCAGTCGGCAGGGCTCGTGCCATCGGGCGGCATCAGGCAGTCGCCCGGATAGTCCTTCACATTGATGATGCTGGCCTTGCGGGTCTTGGGGTCATAGTGGTATTCGCCGTAAGCCACCCCCTGTACAGCCTGATGGCCACCGGCGCGGCTCATACGCACCGTGCCGCTGGGCGATTCGAACGTGAGGCCCTTGAGACCCGCGAGCACCTGCTCCTGCGTCGGCATGGTGCCGGGCTTGCCCACCTTCTCCGCGGCCGCCTTCATGCCGAGGATCGCCTGCATCATCTTGAAGGCGGGGTAGGTCGGCTGCTCTTTGTGCGCGGCGCTGTAGGTCGTGCGCAGCCAGTCGGAAAGCGCGTTCTTCGGCGCGAAAGCGCCAAACGGGCCGCGGCCGCCGACGATCGTGCCGTTGGGCGCCTGGTCCTTGAAATGCTCAAAGCCGGTCTCGCCCGCCGTCAGCAGCGTCACACGCTTGTCGAACAGACCCCGCGCGCCGCCTTGCAGCACCAGCGCCTCCATGTCGCCGCCCCAGAAGCTGGAGTGGATCAGGTCGGGGTTGCTGACGGACAACGCGGAAATCTCGGCGCCGTACTGGCCCTGCCCCAGTTTCGGCCACTGCTCGGAAACGAACTTGATGTCCGGCTTGAGCTGCTTGAAAGCAAGGCTGAAGTCAGCCCAGGCATCCTGGCCCCAGGCATAGTTCTGCTGAATGCTGCCGACCGATCTCACGTTCGGCTTCGTCTCCACGATGTAACGGGCAGCGGCCACGTTGTCGACCACGGCGTCAAGGCCGGTGCGAAACACGTATTTCGGGTTCTTCAGCGTCTCGCTGAACAGGCGCGAGGTCCCGCAGTCGAAGAAAACCGTCGGGGTCTTGAGCTCCTCGGCCACCGGAGCAATCGCGAGGCAGTCACCCGAGGAGATGTAGCCAATCACCACGTCGACCTTCTGGCGCTGCACAAGGTTGCGGTATTCCTCCACCTGCTTGGTGGCGCCGCCGTTCTCATCGATCAACACCATCTCGACTTCGACGCCACTGATGCCTTTGGTGTTGTAGGGCGCTGGCAGGGCCCCCTTGTTCAGCGCGTCGACCACGAGCTTGGCGGCATTGGCCGCGGGCACTCCGAAAGGGCCCGCGGCGGCGCCCGACAGGAAGGTCGCCACGCCGATGCGGAACTTGCCGTTGTCGGCGGCGGCAGCCGGCAGCGCGAAGGCGGCGCCGGCGGTGACGAGCGCGAAGCTGCGAGCCAGGTGCGTGAGGGGGAACTTCAGGGTCACGTTGTCTCCTTGTGAGTTGTGTTGCTCACGAGGAATATTGCGAAGAGCGTGCCACACCGCGAAAGCGTTGCGGATCAAGGACTTAGGCCTAATTCGCTGAGATGTATTGCGCGGATTCCGCGCATTGCGGCGGTCGGGTCGCGCGGAAACCGCACATGCGGATCGGCCCCGCGGCCTTTGCGGAAGCGATGGTGCGTTGTCTACGGTGCCCCGGCAGCCCGCCTGCGCTCACGCACCAACTCCGGCGATGGCCGCAGTTGCTCCGCAGGGTAGACCCGCCACCGACCCAACATCACCCGGGCCGGCGGAAACCGGGTGTCGACCACAACCTCTCCGATCGCCTGTGCTTGCGCGATCTGGTGCGTTTCGCGGTCGATGCATGAGGCAAACCCGGGCGGATCCTCCGGCAATTCCAGGCAGAGCCCCTCCAGCGCTCCCACCACCTTCTCGACATCGAATGGCTTGCCGGCCTTGCCTACTGCGCGCGCAATGGCCAGGATCCCGGCGTAAGCGCCCTCTGCCGCATAAGTCGGATAGCGCCCCTCCGCCGCAAAAAAGTCGGCCATGAACTTCCGGTTGCGCGTCGTGTCGGGCCAGTTGTTGTGATGGCGCGCCGAGAGCACGAGATTGGGCGGCGCTTGGTCACCCAGCGCCATCAGCACGTCGTAGTTGCCGCCCGCATCAAAGTTGGCCATGGGCATCTTGCCGAGCAGTTCGCTGGAGTGGGCCTGCGCAAGGAAAGCGAGGAAGTCGCCTCCCCAAAGCCCAGTGACGATCACGTCCGGCCGCGAGCGCATCAGGGCCGTCAGGTACGCCGAATAGTCGGGCTCGTAGAGCTTGGGCCAGAGTTGTGCAACGACCTCATAGTTCGCGCCGCTGGCCGACAGGCTGCGTTGCAGGTCGGCCCACATGACGTGGCCATAGTCGTAATCCGGTCCCAGGAATGCCAGCCGCTTCCAGCCACGCTCGCGCTGCTGCTCGACCAGGTATTTCGCGCCCGCCGCCATCGAAGTGTAGGTGTCGTTCGAAACCCGAAAATAGTAGCGGTGAAAGTCTTCGATCGTGAGCCGCGAGGAGGCGTGGTCGGTGCCGACGAAGATCACCTTGCGCGCCCGCGACAGCCGGCTCACCGCCTGCGCCACACCGGAGCTCACCACCCCGCAGAGGAACTGCGCCTTGTCGTGATCGATGAACTGGCTGGCCAGCCGAACGCCATAGGCCGCTTTGGAGCGATCGTCCTCCACGATCACTCGCAGGCGCGGGCGCCAGTCGCGCATGGGCTCGGCATCCAGCTCGGCGAGCGCCAGCTTGATCGCCGCGATGCTGTCGCGGCCGTAGATCGCGGCCCGGCCCGCCAGCGGGTAGAGGCAACCAATGGTGATGTCGGCCTGCCCCGCAGGTGCCCCCAGTTCTACGCGGGCGTGGGCGCCGGCTGCAGCCAGGCAGGCCATGACCAGCGTGACGGCGCAGCGAAGCAGATCGCGAATCCTCACGGGCGGCCCTCCCCATCGATCCCGAGCCGCTGCAGCCGGCGCAGCAGCGCATGGCGTGAAATCCCCAGCAGCTCCGCGGTCCTGCCACGATGGCCCTGCGCGCGGGCCAGGGCATCGCGCAGCAGCTTCTCCTCCTCCACGGCCAGCTTCTGCTCGATGGCTGCCGAGCGGACCTCCCCACTATCCAGGTCGGTGGGCAGTTGCGAGCGCTCGATCACGCTGCCGGGATGGAGGATGGTGAGACGCTCGATGAGGTTCTTCAGTTCGCGCACGTTACCGGGCCATGTGTAGGCTGTCAGGCAGGCTCTCGCGTCGGGCGAGAAACGGATCGGCTCGCAGCGTTCGGACTTGGCATAGCGCGAGGCGAAATGATCTGCCAGTACCAGCACGTCGTCGTCGCGCTCCCGCAGGGCCGGTACCGCGATCGGCAGTACGTTCAAGCGGTAGTACAAGTCTTCGCGGAAGCAGCCCCGCGAAGCCTCGGAGGCCAGGTCGCGGTTGGTCGCGGCCACTACCCGGACGTCGGCGGTCATGCCACGGGTGCCACCCACTGGGCGATACTGACCGTCTTCCAGAAAGTGCAGCAGCTTGGCCTGCAGCGCCAGTGGCAGCTCACCGATCTCGTCCAGGAACAGCGTGCCGCCGTCCGCCAGCGCGACCAGTCCCACGCGCCGCTGCGTCGCTCCAGTGTAGGAACCCTTCTCCGCACCGAACAGCTCCGCCTCGATCAGTTGCTCCGGCAGCGAGGCGCAGTTCACTTCGACGAAGGGCCCTCCACTGCGCGCGCTCGCCGTGTGGATGGCGCGCGCTACCAGCGCCTTGCCGGTGCCGGACTCGCCCAGCACCAGCACGCGCTTGGCCTGGCTCGCCGCAATGCGGCTGATGGTCGCCGCCAGCGCACGAACCTGTGTACTGGTACCGATCACGCCGTCGTGAGCGGTCGATGCCTGCCGACGGTAATCGATCTCACTGGCCATGCGCGCCTTTTGCAGCGCGCCGCGGATCGTGTACAGCAATTCATCGAGCTCGAACGGCTTGGTCACATAGTCCGCTGCACCGGCCTTCACGGCCTTCACTGCCAGCCGCGTGTCGCTCGTTGCGGAGATCATGATCACAGGCAGCCCGGGTCGATCCGTGGCAAGCCGCGCGAGCACGTCCAACCCGCTCATGTCCGGCAGGTTCACGTCGAGCAACACGATGTCGGGCGCGCCTCGGCAGGCAGCATCCAATCCGCCGGCGCCGTCCACCGCGGTCGCGACGCCAAATCCCTCCTCTTCCAGCGCGAACACCAGTGCCTTCAGCACGCCGGGTTCGTCGTCGATCACGAGCACCTGTTTCAAAACCTATGTCTCCTCTTGCGGCATCGGCACGCGCAGCGTAACCACCGTGCCCGCGCCCACCTCACTCTCGATCGTGAGAGTGCAGTTATTCAACTCCGCCAATTGCCGGGAAATGCTGAGGCCCAGGCCCATGCCCTTCGGTCGCGTCGTGAAGAACGGGTCGCTCAGCTTCGCGAGCGCCTCGGGCGGCACCCCGCGACCCGTATCGCGGACCTCGAGCACGCCGAACCCGTCGCCGGCGCGCGCCGCACGCAGTGTGATCAGGCCTCCCGGCGGCGTGGCCTGGATCGCGTTGAGCACCAGGTTCAGCATGATCTGGATCAGATGGTCGGCGTCGACCCACAGGCGCAACTCGGAGTCGCCCTGGATCGCGAGTGACAGCCGCTGCACCTTCAGTTCGGCCTTCACCAAACCATCGACGCGGCGGAAAACCTCGCGCACCGGCGTCACAGCCGGCTCCGGAGGGCGCGGCTTGCCGAAATCCGAGAGGTCGCTCACCACGCGGGTGAGCCGGGTGACCTCGGTCTCCACGTCCTGCAGAAGCTGGTGCCGACGCGGATCGGCCTCACGCCGAGCGAGCGCCTGCACCGTCGTCTTGATGGCGGACAACGGGTTGCGCACCTCATGCGCAATGCCGGTGGCAAATTCGCCAAGCGAAGCGAGCCGCTGCGCGCGTGCCAATCGCGCGAACGTGTTGGAAAGGCCCTCAGCCATCGTGTTGAAGGCGCGCGAAACAGCCGAGATTTCATCGCGCCCCTGCTCCTGGATGCGGTGGTTCAGTTGGCCCGACGCGATGGCTTCGACCCCGCTCACAAGCCGTGCCACGCGGCCCTGCAGGTTGCGCGCGAGCTGGTAGAAAAGGAACACCAGGACGCTGGCGGTGCCGAGCACAACCACCAGCAGCACACGCCGCGCATTCTCGAAACGGCTGAGCAGCGCCGAGGGCTCGATCTGCAACATCGGTTGCCAGCCGGGCAACACCTCCGGGCCCGCGATCATGCGCTCGGCGGGGGTGACGCGCACGCCGACGGCGTTGAAATAGCCGGCCGGCGTTTTCAGGACTGGCTGGACGATGCCGGCCACCGAAGGCCCCCCCATCAGTTCAGTCAGCGACGAGAAGCGTACGTGCAGCGCAATGTCGACCCGGTGCCGCCCCTCAGCAGCTGGCAGGGGATGGCGCACCAGGAACCAGCCGGCGAGGCCATCGCCCGGGGCGGCCGGCCCGACCACCTCATTGCTGCCGAAGCGTGTGACCGGCAGCGAGGCAATCGAGAACGGTTGCTCGCTCCAGTAGGGCGGACCGGCGGCAGCCTGCCCGGGCACGAAATGGCGCAGGCGGCCGCCGTCTTCCAGCAGCAGGATGCCGTAAAGGTCCGGCAGGTCTGCCTCCAGCTGCAGCAGCCCATGCGCCTCCTCGCTGGCGTTGTTGATTTCGGCTCGCAGCAAGGCGGTCATGGCGGGGTGGCTGGCCAGGGTTTCCACCTGATAGCGACGTGCGTCGAGAAACGACTCCAGGCGCTTCGACATTGCCGTGAGCTGGACCGACAGCCGCTCGCCGACCAACTCGTCGATCAGCGCCTGCGCATACCGGTCGTACAGCAGGCCCACTGCGAGCGTCGGCACGATTCCCGCCACGAGCGAGATCGCGAGGTAGCGACTTACGACGCTGTTGCTGATGGCCATTCCGGAACTCGTGCCGCGTTAAAGACCCGTCCCGCGCCGGGGCTCACAAGGTCTGGCAACAGCAGAAGAGCGAGTTGGCGATCAATTCGCCCAATACGATGGCATGGCCGGTCGGTCCATCGCTGCTTCCGAAACCGGCGGCGAGCTCGGCCGTTAGGCGAGCGAGCTTCGCGCGCGCAGAGTGGTCTCATGCAAGTCTCCGTTGTCGTGCTTGGAAAGAATGCCTTCGCTGCCTAAGAGCAGCTGAATCACTGCGCAGATGGACCAACAGCGGGCATGCGGGGCTGGCCGATTGTTCGATGTTGTCTGCGTTATTGGAATAGGCAAGCTACCAAGTGCAAAGCCCGTGCCACGCCTACTCCCATGACACAGTCAAGAGCGGTGCCTCCGAGCAGGGTCTGGAGAATACGAAGAATGCGGCACCTGTGTCCAGTTCCATGGACATGGCGTTGTCTCGAATGTCCGGAATCATGGACACCTGTCGGATAGCAATACATCGCGCCCCACCGACAGCGCACCTCATCCGGCGAATCAGAGAGCCGCCGCATCATATATTTGACGGTCCGGCCACTACCAAGTTTCAGTTGACGCGTCAGAGCACAACTCCGGACGGTAACTCACATGACACACTGCTGCTCAGCATGGAGGGTGGACAGGGCGAGCAGCTTCATGGTCGCTGGTCGCCCTCAGGAGGTGGCACATCGATGATCAGGCCAGGCTCGAACGCCTGGTTCTCGATCCGGCCGCTCCAGTTCACGTACCCGCGCGGATTGCAGACCACTTGGCACGCATGGACTCGGTAGTCGAAGCTCTGATGCGTGTGGCCATGCACCCAGAGCATGGCCACCTCGAAGAAAGTGTCAGGAAGCTCGTTCACGAATGCGCCCGACATCAGTCGTCGGCGTAGCGCGGCGAAAGCGAGCCGCGGTGCGGCGCATGGTGCGTCACCACCACCGTGGGCCCGGCGAACGGTTCAGCGAGCTTGGCTTGCAGCCATGCCCGCTGCGCCTGGTGGATCCGCAGCGTGTCGCCGCCTGGAGCTTTCGGCCCTGCTTGTCCCGCCAGGTGCCGGGTTCGGCCGTCTCGTCAAGCGTCCGGATCAGTGCGTAGTCGTTCAGCAGGTTGGTCGCCTTCTTCATGGCCCACGCCACATCGCTGACCGGACCTTCGGGTGTCTCGATCGCGAGCGCGAAGTCGGTCCACAGCGTTGCGCCGAGGAAGCGCACGCCGTCGATCACCCGTTCGTCGCCATCGAGGAGGTACACGTGGCTGCCTTCGGCCGCGCTGCGTGCCTCGGCCAGGGTCGTGTCCAGCCGGCCGTCGTAGTACTCGTGGTTGCCGGGCACATAGAGCACGGGCTTACCTGGAAAGCGCTCCACCGCCCACTGGATGGCGCGCTTGGCGGGCGAATGGATGCCGCCCGCGAGGATCACAACGTCGAATTCGAGATCGGCCGCCGGCTCGCTTCGGGGTGTGTTTGTCTCAGCGCTGCCGAGACTTTTGGCGGCGTCGCTATCGCCCGCTCGAACAGTGCAAGCTTGAATTGCCGTTCGAGCTGTCGGCTGGACCACTTCTGCTGCTCGACGAGCTTCAGATAGAACTCGCGCTCTTCGCGCCGCTTGCGGCAGGCCAAGCAATGCGCGTTCCGGCCGCAAGGCAGGCGCTGGCCCACGCCCTCGCCCGGCAGCGCCGCGATCCTGAATGCGGGCACGACCTCAGTCCAGAGTGGCGCCGGACTGCTTCACCAGCTTCTGGTGCTTCACCAACTCGGACTGCAAGAAGGCTGGCGCCAGGTCAGGCCCGGTGTTCAGCACCGTGAGGCCTTGACCGGTAATGACATTTCTTGCTTCGGGCGACACCAAGGCCTCTTGCACCGCTGCGGCATAGCTGTCGGCCACCGGCTTGGGCAGTCCGGCTGGACCGATCAGCGCGATCCACGCGTCGAAGCTGTACCTGGGCACGCCCGATTCCATCATCGTCGGCACCTCGGGCAAGGCCGCGGAACGCGCCGGCGTCGATACCGCCAATGCGCGCAGCGTCCCGGCCTTGATCTGCGGGGCGACCTGCGAGATCGAAACGAATGCGAGCTGCACCTGGCCGCCCATCAGGTCGGTGATGAGCGGTCCGGTGCCGCGGTAGGGCACGTGCTTCATGTCGATGCCGGTCTCGCTCACCATCAGTTCCCCCGCCAGGTGGAGCACGCTCCCGTTGCCGGCGGACCCGTAGTTGAGCTTGCCGGGATTGCCCTTCGCATAGGCCAGCAGTTCCTTCACGCTCTTCACCGGAAGCGCGTTGTTCACCACCAGCACGACCGGCACGGTGGCCAGTACCGCGATGGGCGTGATGTCCTTCATGCTGTCGTAGGGAATCGTCTTGTAGATGCCTGGATTGATGACATGGTTGGACGACACCATGCCGAGCGTGAGCCCGTCCTTGGGTGCCTTCACGATCTGGGCCGTACCCTGAATGCCGCCGGCGCCGACGACGTTCTCCACCACGACCGGATGGCCGGTCGCGCGCCCGAAGGCCGGCGCGACCGCGCGGGCGACCGCATCGACCGTCGACCCCGCGGCGAGCGGAACGACGATCCGTATCGGCCGATCGGCATTCGAGGATTGCGCCGCGGCGAACAATGAAGTGGCAAGCAGCGCCGCCGCTAAAGAAAGGGAAATGGCTTCCCGGAGGGAATGTGCACGCATGGGTTTGTCTCTCTCGCTTTGTTGGAATTCATGGATGGCGCGCCTGAAGCTCGGCGAACGAAACGAGTTCGCCCGCAATCGCGCTGGCCGCCACCGTGGGCGGGCTGGCGAGCCAGACCTTTCCGGGGCCGCCCCGGCCGGGGAAGTTGCGGTTGATGGCACTCACGGTGACCTGGTCGGCGCGCACCGAACCACCCGGTCCGCAGTTGCCGCAAGCGCCGCAGGAGGGCTGAAGCATGCGGGCGCCTACGCGTTCGAACGCATCCATGTACCCCGCTGCAATGCAGTGGTCGCGCACCGCGGTGGTTCCGAACTGGAGATACAGCTCCACGCCGGGCGCCACTTTGAGCCCGCGGTCCGCCGCCCACCGGAGCACCGCGTGGTAGTGGTCGAAATCCTCGCGCTTGCCGGCCGTGCACGAGCCGCCGTAGGCGATGTCGATGCGCACCCGCTCGCCGAGCGCCATGAGCGGCAGGCCGTTGCCCGGATCGCCCGGTGCCGCGACCATGGGGGGAATCTGCGTGCAGTCGACGTGGAGCGTTCTGGCGTAGGCCGCGCCGTCGTCGCTGCGCATCCAGGGCTCGACTTCGAAGTCGATGCCGCGGCGCTCGCGCAGGAAGCGCACGGTCTCCGCATCGGGAGTGACCAGGCCGGTGAAGCCGCCGAGTTCCGCCGTCATGTTGGTGAGCGTGGCGCGCTCGTCAGTCGTCATGCGCCGCACCACCTCGCCCGTGAACTCGAACACCTTGCCGACACCGCCACCATCGCGCACGAAGGGCAGCGCCAGCAGATGCAGCACGACGTCTTTCGCGGTCACGCCCGGGACCAGCAAGCCATCGAGCACGATCTTCAGGGACTGCGGCACCGTCAGCCGCACCGCTCCCGTCACGAAGGCGTTCGCTATGTCCGTGGTTCCCACGCCGAAGGCCACGCACCCCAGCGCGCCGCTGTGCGGCGTGTGTGAATCCGTGCCCACCACCAGTTGGCCCGGCAGCGCATAGTGTTCCGCCACCATGGCGTGCGAAATGCCGGCCACGTTGGTGCCGTCGTCCTTCGCAGCCTGTTCTTCCGTCAGCGTGCGGTGCGAGCGCAAGCCATAGGCGGCAGCGAACTCGCGCTGCGCCTCGACCAAGCGATGCACATTCGGCACCAGGCCGCCACGTACGTGCGCGGGGCTCTCCGCGACATAGGACGTGTGGTCTTCGAAGACGACGATGGAACCGGCGTCGTGCAGCACCAGCGAACGGCCGAAGGTGGCGTGCAGCATGTGCGCGGCCATGCCGGTGTAGTACTCGTGGATGAAGCGCAGGTCCGCGCGCACGAAGGCACCGTCGCCCGGCGCGGGATGCGCCTGCGTCAGCTCGGTGGCAAGCGCATGGCGCGCCACGATTTTCTCGAACAGCGTGCGCGGGCGCGCGTCTTGCGCATCGGGCGGCACCGTGATGTCGCGCATGAACTGCTGGCCGAAGCGCAGCAGCCCGCCGCTCTTGAGAATCGCCGCGGCCAGCGCGTCGCGGCCGGCCACCAGGTCTTCGACCGGAATCGCCTCGCCCGCCCGGATGCGCGCGACCAGGCCGAAGTCGGTCGAGGTGAACAGGCCGATGTTGTCGGCGTTCTGCCGGTACAGGCGCTCGAAGCTTTCGGCGACGACCAGCCGCACGCCGGCCGCCTTCTCGGCGGTCGGGCTGTGCTCGCGCGACGAGCCCTTGCCATAGCGCCTGCCCGCGACCACGACCTCGATGCCCGACGCGCGGATGGCATCGGTGCCGATGGGGAATGCCTCGCCCGCCTTGAAGCCGGTGTAGGGATAGCGCCCCAGCTTGTCGTCGTAGTGCGTGAGGATCGGCAGCGGCGTGATCTCGTCGGTCGACACATCGTCACGCAACGGCGACGCGTCGGCGAGTTCGAGGGGTTCTCCCTGCAAACCCAGCTCGACCATGCGTGGGGAACAGCTCAGGAAGAGGATGCGCGGGTCGAACCGGAGGCTTTCTGCACTGGCGGCGGCTGGCGAGGAGGCTGGCATGGCCCGATGTTGGCCGGCCATCGCAGCGCCATAAAGCGCTCGCTCGGCACAGGGGATCTCGCCATCCGCGAGATCGGTGATTACCCTTGCAGGCTCTCGATGAGCGCCGCCACTGCGCGAGGCTGCGGCGTCTTGCGCAGGGCGTAGATGTTCAGGACGCGGTCGGCCCATTCTTCCGCGAGCGGGCGCCGGGCAAAGCGGTCGACTCCCGCATACGCCGTCACGGCACTTCGAGGCACCACCGCGATGCCCAGGCCTGCCTCCACCATGCGGCAGACGGCGTCGAAGCTGCTGACCGTCACCTTCGGGTTGAAGCGCCCGCCCAATGCTGCGGCGCGTTCGTTCAGGGACCGGTCCATCGCGCCGCCCTGGTGAACGCCCACCAAAGGAAATTCGAGCGCACGCGCGAACGTGATGGCCTCCAGGTCCGCCAGTTCATGCCCCGAGGGAAGCACCACGAGCAAGGGGTCGGAGGCGAAGCGCCAGGCATCCATGCCCGCCGGCACCGCGACATCGACGCCCACGCCGACATCGGCCCGGTCGTCCAGACAGGCGCGCAGCACGTCGCGCGTGTCTTCCTCGTGCAGCGCGACCTCCACGCCCGGGTATGCCTCCATGAAGCGGTGCAGGCGCTCGGGCAGGAACCCGATCACGGAAGACATGTTGGCATGTAGGCGCACCCTGCCCCGCACTTCGCCGCCTTCGCTCTGCACCTCGCGCAACAAGGCCTGAAGCTCGTCGTCGAGGCGTTCGCCCCGCGCCAGCACCAGCCGGCCTGCGTCGGTCAGCGCGATGCCGCGCGGCGAGCGCACGAGCAGCGGCGTCCCGAATGCATGCTCCAGATCCGCGATCCTGCGGCTCAAGGCCGAAGGTGCGATGTTCTCCGCGGCAGCGGCACGCACGATGGAGCCGGCGCGCGCCGCCGCCACGAACAACCTGATGCTGTAGGAATCAATTCGACGTGTCACGGGCTTGATCACTTGGTGGAATGCAAAGTGTGGCATAGAGGCTCCTCGGCCATGGCCGCATCGACATTGCCCAGCGGCTTGCGGATCGCTTCGGCGAAGTCGTGCGCCACCTTGTCGGTCGGCCCTCCGGCAGCGAGTGGCACCACGATGGTGATCGACTTGTCGGGGCACTCGGCGAACGCGGGAAGTGCGGCGAGGGCCGCCATCGCGATCGTGAACAGGCGCTTCATTGTTTGTCTCTCGGGATGTGAATCCCGGAATCTTGGGGACGGCCTGCCCTCTGCAGAAGACGCCCGGCCGTTAAGCCGTTCACTTCGGGTGAACGGCGCCAATGCTCGTCACACTCCACTGCCCTTCACCTCGCGCGGCGCGAGCCACCAGGTCGCCCAGGTCGGTATCAGGAGCGTGCCAGGCTGCTCGGCGACAGTTGCGAAAGCGCCTGCCGACGAAGAGAATGCCGCGCTGGCGCACGCGCGCCCGCCGCAAGCGAAGCTTGGATTCTCTTGAAGCGACCCGCAGCAGTATCGAAGGCAAGAATGACAAGAACCGATGTAAAGGCGCGTGCGCCCCTTCGCGGACCGAAGCGGCCAGCCACGCTGGCGGCTCTCTTCGCGGGATTCGCACCCGGTGTGATGGCCGGCAGCATCGCCACCGGCAACGAGGAGATCGAACTGCGTGTCGACCTGACGACACGCTACAACCTCGGCCGCCGTGTCGAACGCCAGGCCCCGGCGATCCTGCTCAACCAGAACGCCGACGACGGCGACCGGAATTTCGGCCGCAACAGCACCGTCAACAACCGCGTCGACCTGCTGTCCGAGATGGACTTCGTCTACCGCAAGCGTTTCGGCGCACGCGTGAGCGCATCCGGCTGGTACGACCAGGCTTACCGCGGTGGTTTCGACAACACCAGCGTCGGCACCTCGAACCATCTCAAGAACGGTACGCCGGCGACGGGCCTCAGCCCTTATGCCAAGCGCTACTACGCGGGCCCGTCGGGCGAATTTCTCGATGCCTTCGTGTTCGGTACTTTCGATCTCGGGGGTGTACCGGTCAGCGCGCGCGCCGGTCGCCATGTGGTGACCTGGGGGGAGGCGCTGCTTGGCGGCGGCGCGACCCACGGCGTGGGTTATGCGCAGTCACCCCTCGACGGCGCGAAGGCTTTGTCGAGCCCGGGCATCGAGGCCAAGGAACTCTTCCGTCCGCTGACGCAGCTGTCGACGTCGGTGCAGGCCACGCCCGAGCTGTCGTTCGCGGCGCAGTACTTCCTGAAATGGGAACAGTCGCGGGGAGCGGAGGCAGGCACCTACCTCGGCGCCAGCGACGCCATGCAATTCGGCGGGGAATCGCTGATCCTCGGCAACACGCGCGTCTTGCGCGGCCGCGACATCACCCCGCGCGGCCGCGGCGACTGGGGCTTGGCGACGCGCTGGAGCCCGCAGTGGCTCGACGGCACCATGGGCTTCTATGTGCGCAACTTCTCCGATCGCCTGCCGCAGGTGATCCTCAATACGGGCACGAACGAATACCTGTTGGCCTTTGCCAGCGACATCAAGCTGTACGGTTTCAGCCTGGCCAAGGACATAGGGGGCGCAAGCGTCGGCTTCGACCTCAACTATCGGCGCAACATGCCGCTGTCGAGCGACGTTGCCACCGTTGCCTCGTCGGCGGGCTACCCGGCGCCCGGCCAGGTGCCCGGCGCGCGCGGCAACACCTGGCATGCGGTGCTCAACGCGATGGGCTCCACCGGACCGACTCCGCTGTTCGACTCCCTCGGTTGGTCGACCGAACTGACCTGGAACCGATGGGCATCGGTGACACAGGGTGCAAGCCTCTTCAAGGGCCGCGACGGCTACACCGAGATCGACCGCGTCGACAAGACGGCCATCGGCTTTGCGATCAACCTGACGCCGACCTGGTACCAGGTGCTGCCCGGTGCCAACCTGTCGATGCCGCTCAGCTACTCGCGCGGCCTGCGGGGCAACTCGGCGGTGACCGGCGGCGGCAACCAGGGTGCCGGCAGCTGGTCGGCAGGCCTCGCGCTCGACCTTTCCGGCCGGCACAGCCTTGAGCTGAAGTACGTCGGCTACTTCGGCAGGTACGTCACCGACGCCACGGGGGCGGCCTCGGTGGCCAACGGCGGCACGGCCCTGCTGAAGGACCGCGGTGCCGTCTTCTTCACTTTCAAAACGTCGCTATGAAGCATTGCCGCGAAGACAACAAGCCGTGAACTCTCCATTGAAGTCCCTGATCACTGCGGGCGCGTTGTGCCTGTGCTTCGCCTCGGCCCATGCGGCCGTATCGCCCGAAGAGGCAAAGCGCCTCGGCAACGAGCTTACCGGCACCGGCGCCCAGAAGGCCGGAAACAAGGAAGGCACGATCCCGACCTACACCGGCGGACTGACGGCGGTGCCGGCCAGCTTTGACAAGAGCAGCAACCTGCGGCCCGATCCCTTCGCCGAAGAGAAGCCGCTGTTCTCGATCGATGCCGGGAACATGGACCGACACGCCGAGCGGCTGAGCGAAGGTGCGAAGGCACTGCTCAAGGCGCATCCCGACTTCCGCCTCGAGGTCTATCCGACCCATCGGACCGTGGCTTTCCCGAAGGCCATGCTCGACAACACGTTGGCGAACGCGACGCGTGCCAAGCTCACCGACGACGGCCTGGGTGCGACCGGCGCGCGCGGCGGCGTGCCCTTCCCGATTCCTGCCAATGGCAACGAGGTGATGCTGAACCACTTGCTGCGCTACCTTGGTGCCTCGCTCGCGATGCCGGAGTTCAGTTCCTACTTCGCCAACCGGGGTGGCACGGTGCAGCCGCTGGTGAAGGCCTCGTGGTTGATGGATTTTCCATACCACGACGACACCCGCGTGCCCGCATCGCCTCTCTACTACCGCTCACGTCTCGCTTTCACGTTTCCGCCGAATCAGGTGGGGAACGCGATCGTTCATCACGAGCCTGCCGACTATTCGTTCGATGAGCGGCGCTACTGGCTTTATCTGCCCGGCCAGCGCCGCGTGCGCCAGGCGCCGGAAATGGCCTACGACACGCCCAACGGCGGCACGGGAGGCATCTCGACCCAGGACGACGTTTACCTCTTCAACGGCAAGATGGATCGCTTCGATTGGAAGCTCGTCGGCAAGAAGGAGCTTTACGTTCCATACAACGCCTACCGCTTCATCTACAACACGAAGCCCGACGAGGTGTTCCTGCCGAAGTTCATCAACCCGCAAGTCGTGCGTTGGGAGCTGCACCGCGTGTGGTTGGTCGAGGCCACGCGCAAGCCGGGCGCCAGGCATGTGTACTCCCGCCGCACTTTCTACGTGGACGAGGACAGCTGGCACGTCCTGGCCAGCGACCAGTACGACGGCAAGGGCCAACTTTGGCGCGCTGGTTTCGCCTACCTGACCCAAGCTTATGACGCGGCCGCTCCGGTCTCGATCACTGCCGGGCACTACGACCTGGCGGAAGGGGCGTACTACGTGAACCTCTGGCCCGGCGCGTCCGGCATCCGCTTCCCAACTACACTGGAGCCCGATGGCAACTGGACGCCGGAAAGCCTCGCGGGCCAGGGCATCCGCTGAGTCCGTCGCCCGGTTGATGGCCTGTGGGAAACAGCACGGCGCGCCATGCGCCGCGACCCTCAGGGAAAAAAATCGTCATCTCGCCTGAGGACATCGAACAATGAAAAAAAGCATTCGCAGCGGCACTCGCGTTCGCAGTTGCTTGCGCCGCGGCGCAGGGTCAAGAGCCCAAATTCGACCCCGAGACCGGCCTGCTGGCATCACCGGGGTTCGCCTTCCCCGCGGATGGACAGCTTGCGCCCTTCTGGGCCAAGCGCATCAGCGGCGACATCACCACCTCCGACGGCGTCAAGCTGCGCTACACCGCGCTGCTGCCCAAGGCGACGGGCAAATTCCCCGTGGCCCTGACCCTCAACGGTTATGACGCCGGCTCGATCGGCGGCTCGGCCTACCTGAAGAACCAGACCTCGATGTCCGTGGCCTTCGACAAGCGGCTCATCGAGGCCGGCTACGCGGTGATGGGCGTCAGCACCGCGGGCACCGGCTGCTCCGAAGGCCGCCTCGAATACACCCGGCCGCAGCTCGGCCGGCACGGCGCCGAAGCCGTCGAGTTTGCGGCCGCACAGGCCTGGTCCGACGGCAAGGTAGGCATGGTCGGTGCGTCCTACAGCGGGTCTTCTCAACTGGCAACCGCGCAGAACCGGCCACCGCATCTGCGCGCCATCGTGCCTGGCATGGTGTTGACGGACTACCGCGACGCGATGAGCCCCGGCGGCGTGCCGGCGCCAGGGTTCCTCACACCGTTCCGCGTGATCTTCCGCACCTACTGGAGCCAGCTGGTCACGCAGACCGCAAAGGAAGAAGGCGACGAGAACTGCCTGAAGCAGATCCAGAAGAACCTCGCGGCCGAGGACACGAACTCGGTGATGAACCTCTTCGTGTCGCATCCGCTGCGCGACGACTACCTCGACACCTTCGACCTGGCCCGCCATGCCGATCGCGTCAATGTGCCGGTGCTGTCGCTCGAAGCTTTCCAGGACCAGGCCATCACGCCTCGCAGCGGGCACTACCAGACGAAGCTCGATCGCACCAAGCTGTGGCTGGTCCAGTCGAACGGCCGGCACGACCTGTACCTGGCCTCGGCCTTCCAGACCCTGGCCTTGCGTTTCCTCGACCGTTTCGTCAAGGGAACGGACAATGGATTCGAGCGCGACACGCCGCGCACGACCGTGTGGATGGAAACCTTCGACACAGACGGTGCTCCGCTCGATCGGCTGGCTTCCCCGCAAGCGCGCTGGGTGCTGCAGAAGCCATCGATCCGCGCCAGCGACCTGCTGCTCAAGGAGTTCCATCTCGGCACCGGCGGCGTGCTCGCCGACAAGGCCGGTTCCGGCCCGGCCGATGGCTTCGATTACCCGGGTGCCGGCGTCGCCGTCAATGACATCGTCGCCAACTCCTTCTGGGGGCCCTTGCCCGACAACTGGAAGACGACCAGCCTGGCCTACACGTCGGCGCCGCTGGCAAATGACACGATGGTCTATGGACCGGGCAGCGCGGACCTGTGGGTCGCCGCCACCGGCGGGGATGCGGACATCCAGGTCACCGTCACCGAACTGCGACCCGACGGACAGGAGACCTACGTGCAGCGCGGCTGGCTGCGCCTGTCGAACCGCACCCTCGACACCGAGCGCTCGACACCGCTGCTGCCGATCCACCTCGAGCGCGCCGACCAGCTGATGCCGCTGCTGCCCGGACAGCTGGTCTTCGCCCGCGTCGAGATCAACAAGATGGGCCACTACTTCCGCAAGGGTTCGCGGCTGCGCATCTGGATCGACACGCCGTCGCAGACCGGTGGCCTGGTGTTCGACACCTTCACGCAGAAGCAGCGAGTTCACGTATTGCACAACGCAAAGTACGACTCGCTGGTTCGCCTCGGTGTATTGAATGACGTGAAGGGCCCGCCGGCTTATCCAGAATGCGGAAAGGTGATGCTGCAGCCGTGCCGGCCGGATCCGGTGGCCGGTCCCTGAGCGGAGGCCGCACCGATGCCGTACAACCCCGCGCTCGATGGCCTTCGGGCGGTCTCGATCCTCCTGGTCGTCTGCTTTCACTGCCTCATCCCCGGCGCCGGCGGCGGGTTCGCCGGCCTGGACGTGTTCTTCGTTCTCTCCGGCTACCTGATCACGACGCTGCTCCTGGCGGAGCACCGCCACGGCGGCATCGACATCGGCAGGTTCTACGCGCGGCGCGCGCTGAGGCTCTACCCGACGCTGCTGCTGCTGGTGCTGGTCTATCTCGCACTCGCTCCCTGGCTCTGGCCGAAGGACGACAGATGGTTGGTCGCCGGGCTCACGGGCACCTACCTGATGGACTACGCGCTCGCCTTCTGGAATCCGCCGTCGACCATCGGGCACGTCTGGTCGCTGGGCGTCGAGGAGAAGTTCTACCTGCTGTGGCCCTTGCTGCTGCCGCTGCTGCTGCGGGCGCGCCGTCCGGTCGCGTGGCTGCTGGCAGCGTTCGCCGTGCTGACCGCGTGGCGTTACTTCGTAGCCTTGAACTGGGGATGGAAGCAGGCGTACTTCAGCTTCGACACGCATGTGACCGGCATTGTGCTGGGCGCCATCGCGGCGCTGGCCCGCCTGAAGATGTCGCGGCCGACCGTCGTCATCGCCTGCATCGGCCTCGCGCTGACCGTCGCTCTTCCGTCCTTGCCCTTCGTCCGCATCACGGAGGGGGTGACCTTGCGGATCACCCTCGCGGAGCTCGCGGCCTTCGTGCTCGTCTGCCACCTCGCGGAGCACCGCGACACGCCGTTCCTGGCGTCGCGGCCGATGATCTACATCGGCCGCCTGTCCTACGGCATCTACCTCTGGCACTTCTTGTTCATCGACATCATCGACTTCGAACGCTCGCTGCCCCCGTGGGTGCTTCTGGGTGAGGTGATCCTCGTGTCGTTCCCGCTGGCCGCTATCTGCCTGCACCTGGTCGATGTGCCAATCAAGCGGCTACGCAAGAAACTCCAGGCGCGCGATCGAAGGGATCGCACGGCGGCCGACCTCATTCGCGGTTGATACGCGTTGAGGTGTGTGGGCGCGACCTGCGACGCGAGGCTCGCCCCTCGATCTCCCGCGCGTTTGGTGCATATCGGGCACCACCGTGAGTCCTTTTGCAGGCCTACCGGCTCGCGCCCCGCCTCCCTACGATCAATGGCATACGGCACTCAGCCGTGATCCGAGCCCGACAACCCTTCGGTGTTGAACGGCAACTTGCTGCCAGTCGCCCGGCTGGTTTGGCCCGCGCAACCGGGCCGCATTCTTGGAGATTCCGCCATGTTCCTCACTGATGACACCTTGCAACCCACGAGCGAGAAGCCCAAAGACCTGGTGCCCTCCCGTTACGCGCTGCGCATCGGCGACATCGACGCGATGGTGGTCAGCGACGGCCCCTTGCCGCTGCCCACCACGACGATGGCCACCAACGCCGATCCGGCGGACCTGGCCAACTGGCTCGGCCAGATGTTCATGCCGCCCGACAAGTACGACTGGCCGCTGAACGTGATGGTGGCCCGCAGCGGCGACCAGACCATCCTCATCGACGCGGGCCTGGGTGGGCAGTTCCCGGGCTTTCCGAGGGCCGGGCAGTTTCCCCAGCGGCTGGCTGCGGCCGGCATCGAGCTCGAGTCCATCACCGACGTGATCATCACCCACATGCACATGGACCATGTGGGCGGGCTGCTCGTTCCCGGCATCAAGGAACGCCTGCGTCCGGATGTGCGCATCCACGTGGCCAAGGCCGAAGTCGACTTCTGGATGTCGCCCGACTTCTCCCGCACGGTGATGCCGAATCCGGTGCCCGAGGTGCTGCGTTCGACCGCCAAGAGCTTCTACAAGGAATACCGCGACCGGCTGCAGATCTTCGAGGAGCGGCGCGAGGTGGCGCCGGGTGTGGTGGTCCGCCGTACCGGCGGCCACACCCCGGGGCACAGCGTGGTCGACCTGGTGTCGGGCAACGAGCGCCTGATGTTCGCGGGCGATGCCATGTTCCCGGTCGCATTCGACCACCCCGACTGGCAGAACGGCTTCGAACACGACCCCGAGGAGGCGACCCGCGTTCGCCTCGCCCTGTTCCGCGAACTGGTGCAAAGCCGCGGACTGCTGGTGGCCGCCCACCTGCCCTTCCCCTCCATCGGCCGGGTGGCGGCGGAAGGCGACATCTTTCGCTGGGTTCCGATCATCTGGGACTTCTGAACGCGCACCGCATCGCCGGTGCCCAGGATCTTTTTTTCCCCTCTCTCCTCTCTCGCGGCCTCCGCGAACGGGTACCTCAGCCGCACTGAGGCCGGAGCACACATGACCAACCGTCTCAACTACATCAAGCAATCGCCCGAGCTCTTCAAGAAGCTGATCGAGTTCAGCACGCTCGTGGACAGCGGCACCATCGAACAATCGATCCGGGACCTTGTCGCGATCCGCGCGTCGCAGATCAACGGCTGCGCGTTCTGCCTGGACATGCACATCAAGGAGGCCAGGATCCATGGCGAACGCGAGCTGCGCATTCACCACCTGGCCGCATGGCGCGAATCGACGCTGTTCGTTCCGCGCGAGCGTGCGGCGCTGGCCTGGACCGAAGTGCTGACCAGGCTGCCCGAACACGGCGTGCCCGACGACATCTACGAGCGCGTGCGCACGCAGCTGTCGGAAAAGGAGCTTTCGGACCTGAGCTTCAGCGTCATGGCCATCAACGCATGGAACCGCGTGAACGTCGCGTTCCAGACCGTGCCCGGCTCGTCCGACAAGGCCTTCGGCTTGGACAAGGCGAACCTCTCCTGAGCCTTTGCAGCCCGCGGCACCGCCTGTGGCGCTGCCGCGGGCTGCTTGCTTGCCTGCTGCTTCTGCGTGATGGTTGCCGGGAGCTCAGCCTTTCCTCGCCATTGATGGCTGCGCCTCGCAGTCCCTCCCCTCCCTTCCCTTCCCACTTCGAGTTGCTTCCCGCCATGCCGCGGTGGCGCAGCCATACGCTTGCAGGCCGCGCTTTCGCTCGTACTGAAGCGACGCCGCGCCGCCATTGATGCCGTTGGCTCACTGCGGCGTTTCTCTCGACAGGCCTACCGCACCGGCCGGCCGGAACCTAGATTTGAGTGCGACAGATGCAGAACGCGCGAACCATCTTTTCTCATCGCACGCCCTGGCTGTTCATCCGCCTTCAACGGTTTTTCCGCTCGATGGCTCCCTCAAATTATCAGGAGTAGTTGATGACGAAAAGAATCATTCTTGCGGCACTGCTGACCAGTCTCGCGACCTCGATCTCGATCTATGCGATCCAGCCGGCCATTGCTGTCGCGCTTCCCGCCGCAACCACCGAGGCCCCGGTCGCAAGCCCGTTCCACTCACTCGATATTTCGTATCCGGCGCCACAAGAGCCCCTGGACCTCACGCCGATCACGCCGACAGAAACAGTGGGTGCCGCGAAGTACGAGCCCTTCTGAGCGGCGCGCCTGCACGAACCCTGCCCCCCGAAGAAAGACCCCCATGTCCTTGAATGACCAAGAACCGCCCGCACGGCGGCTCTTCCTGCGCCAGATCGGCGGCGCATCCAGCGTCGCCGCACTCGCGGCGCCCGCACTGCTCGGTGGCCTCGCCAGCCCGCTCGCTTCGGCGCAGCAGGGCAGCGCAGCCCGCCCCACCGACGACGCCCACCCCTCGGGCTACCTGTCGCTGGGCCCACAGGAAGCCGCCTGCGTCGAGGCCCTCGTCAACGTGATGTGCCCAGCCGATGCGATGACACCGAACGGTGTCGACTGCGGCTTGCATCTCTACATCGATCGTCAGCTCGCTGGCGGCTGGGGGCGTGGCGACCAGCTCTATCGGCAGGGCCCCTGGCGCCCCGGCAAACCGCAGCACGGCTACCAGTCGCCCCTCACCCCCGAGCAGCACTTCAAGGCCGGCCTCGCGGTGCTGCGTCGCGAGGCCCGGCAACGCACGGGCAAGGCCGTCGAGCAGCTCGAGGCCGGCCCGCTCGACGCCCTGCTGCAGGAGGTCGCAGCTGGCCAGATGGACGACGAGCGCTTTGCGCTCGGCGCATGGTTCAACGACTTCTTCTATCCGCTGTTCGTCCAGGCCTGCTTTGCCGACCCGATGTACGGAGGCAACCGCGACAAGACTTTCTGGCGCGCCGTGGGCTTCCCCGGCCTGCCCGCTTTTCACGGACGCAACGTGGTCCAGTTCCGCGGCCTGCCCTTCCCCGGCGCAGCCAAGCCGCAATCGATCGAGGACTTCAGCTGAAGGCCCCACACCCATGACTCACAAACTTCCCAAACGCGCCGTCGTCTTCGTCGGCGGAGGCCTCACCGCGGGCCTGGCGGCGCGGCAGATGATGGACTCCGGCATCGACGTGCTGGTGCTCGAGCGCGGCGGCGATCTCGCGGGCAGCGCAGCCGCCACACTGCCCAACCAGCGCGACGAATTGCGTTGGGGCGTGCGCAACGGCCTGGTGCAGAACTGGGCCAACGAAACCTACACCCTGCGCCACGCCACCAGCGAGAGCGCGTTGCCCGTGCGCCGCATGGAAGCCTTCCTCCCGGGCGAAGGCATGGGCGGTGCGGCGAACCACTGGAACGGCCAGACCTGGCGTTGGGCCGAGTACGACCCGGCCCTGCGCACCCGCCTCGAGTCCCGCTACGGCAAAGCCGCGATTCCGCGCGAGATGATGGTGCAAGACTGGGGCATCAGCTACGCCGAGATGGAGCCCTACCACGACCTGTTCGAGCAGCTCTTCGGCATCGCGGGGCAGGCCGGCAATGTGGGCGGACGGCTGATCGACGGCGGCAACCCTTTCGAGGCGCCCCGGCAACGCGACTTTCCGCAGCCGCCGCTCGAGATCCTCGAGTCGGGCCGCATCTTCAAGGCCGCCGCGCAAAGCCTTGGCTACAAGCCGTTCCCGCTGCCCGCGGCCAACTCACCGCGCGCCTACACCAACCCCGATGGCGCAAGCCTTGCGCCATGCCAGTACTGCGGCCACTGCGAGCGCTTTTTCTGCGAAGCCAACGCCAAGGCCAGTCCGGCGGTGTTGCTGTACCCCTTGCTGCGGAAACAGCGCAATTTCGAGATCCGGCTCCATTCGCAGGTGACCGGCCTCGTCTACGACAAGCACGCCAGGCGCGTGACGGCCGTGCAGTTCATCGATCTGCAGACCGCGCAAATGTACGAGCAGCCGGCCGATGTCGTCGTGCTGTCGGGCTTCACCATGACCAACACCAAGCTGCTGCTCACGAGCGGCATCGGGCGCCCCTACGACCCGAAGACGGGCGAGGGCGTGGTCGGCAAGAACTTCTGCTACCAAGTGATGTCGTCGGTGCCGGTGTTCTTCAAGGACCGCTTCATCAATCCGTTCATGGCCTCGGGCGCCTCGCAGATGGTGGTGGACGAGTTCAACGGCGACAACTTCGACCATGCCGGGCTCGGCTTCTTCGGCGGTGGCTACATCTACTCGAACGTGACGAACGGGCGCCCCATCAATGCCCGGCTCCATCCGGCCGGAACGCCGCGCTGGGGATCGGCCTGGAAGCAGGCCAACGCCGACTGGTACGCGCACGCCTTCAACGTCGCGGTGCACGGCAGCAACTACCCGCACAGCCGGAACTACCTCGATCTCGACCCGACGTACCGCGACGCCTATGGCTCGCCGCTGTTGCGCATGACCTTCAACTTCCACGAGAACGACCATCGCATGAGCGAATACGTCACGAACAAGGCCGCCGGCATCGCGCGCGCCATGGGTGCCACGACGGTCGGCGCTGCGCAACCCCGGCGCGGCGACTTCGACGCACGGCAGTACCAGACGACGCACACCACCGGCGGCACCGTCATGGGCGCGGACCCGTCGACGAGCGTGGTCTCGCCCCACCTGCAGCACTGGGACGCGCAGAACCTCTTCGTGGTCGGCGCATCCGTGTACGCGCACAACGCGGGCTACAACCCGACCGGTCCGCTCGCGGCACTGGCGCTGCGCCTGGGCGACGACCTGGTGCGCTACGCCAGGCAACCGCGCATGCTTTGAGAGGGCCCGACATGCGAACACGCCTTCTTGCCGCTTGCGCCGCGGCTTTCTTGAACATGGCGCATGGCCAATCGGCCGTGCCACCGCCCAAGACCTGGACGACATGCGCGGCATGCCACGCGGCGCAAGGCGCAGCCGCCATCGGGCCGCCGCTTGCGGGCGTGGTGGGCCGAAAGGCCGGCTCGTCGCCGGGGTTCGGCTACAGCCGAGCCATGAAGAACGCACAGCTCACCTGGGACGACAAATCGCTGGCGGCCTTCCTGAGCGATCCGCAGCAAGCCGTGCCGGGCAACAGGATGCCCTTCGCGGGGGTTCCCGATCCTGGTGAAGTTGCGGAACTCGTCAAGTACCTGAAGACGCTGCGATAACGGGTCGCCACTGGTGGCTTCGGGCGGCTGCGTGCCCCGATGACTTATGGACTGCAGGGACTAGCGCCCGATGCCGCGCAATGCCGAGCTACGATCTCGGCCAGAAACTCAAGTCTCAACGCATGGAAACCGTCCACCCGATCCGCCTGCCCGGTCAACAACCTTGCGCCGCCCGTGCCCAGCTCCCGGCGACGTGAGACGGCCGGTACGCAGACTCATCATGCAAGCGCAGTCGGAGGAGCCATCTGACCTGGCGTCGGCCGAAGTCCGGTGGTACTTCGGCGTGTTCGTTGTCTGGGAGGCGCAGCGCCGGTTCGAGCGCTCCGGCGAGCCCGTGCGGCTGGGGCCACGCTCTTTCGATCTGCTGCTGCAGCTGATCAAGCGGGCCGGCGAATTCGTGGGCAAGGATGACCTGCTCGCGACGGTCTGGGGTGGCGTCGTCGTCGAAGAGGCCAGCGTGCGCGTCCATATGTCCACGCTTCGCAAGGCGCTGGGCGAGCCCGGCGAGAGCGACGAATGCAAGGAGTGGATCTCCAATGTTCCGCTGCGCGGCTATCGCTTCAATGGACGTGTTCGGCGCGAGGCGCCCGGCATCCCGGCCAGGCCCGCAGCCCCGCTGGCCGACCCCGGTTTCACCCCACTGCCGGTTCGGCTGACCGAACTCGTCGGCCGCGAAGCCGATGTGGCGAGCGTTCTCGAAGCGCTCGATACCCACCGGCTGGTCACGATCGTGGGCACGGGTGGCATCGGCAAGACCCGTCTCGCGATCCACGCCGCGGAGAGCCATCAGCACAGGCACGGCGCGGAGATCGCCTTTGTCGATCTGTCGTCGCTGATCTCCCAGGACCACGTGCTCGGCACCCTGGCGCGCGCCGTGGGGGTGCCCGCCGACCTGCCCGACATCGTCGGCGCCATCACGCAACGCCTGATGGCGCGCGCTGTGCTCCTGTTGATCGACAACTGCGAGCATGTGGTGGACTCCCTGGCGCTGCCGATCGCCGGCTTGCTTTCCGTGCTGCCCGGCCTGCGCATCCTGGCGACGAGCCGCGAGGCGCTGCGCGTGACGGGCGAGTACGTCTTTCGGCTGCCGGCGCTCGCAATTCCGGACGCCGAGCAGATCTCGCTCACGCAGGCGCTGCACTGGCCCTCCGTGGAATTGCTCGTCGAGCGCGCCAAGGCCGCGGGTGCGGGTGCGTTCGATGAATCGCATGGCCCCCTGCTGGCCCAGATCACCAGGCAGGTCGACGGCATCCCTCTGGCCATCGAACTGGTGGCCGCGCGCCTGGGCGTGCAGCCGGTCGTCGATCTGGCGCGCAGGCTGGACGACCACATGCGCCTCTATGCCTTCAGCCGCGCCGCGCTCGCACGGCACCGAACGCTCGCCGCGGCGCTCGACTGGAGCATCGCGCTTCTGAGCGATACAGAGCTGCGGCTCTTTCGCTGGTTGTCGGTGTTTCGGGGGCGCTTCGATGTGGAAGCCGCGCTAGGCGTGAGCGCCGGCGGCATGGACGCCGAGGTGGCATTCGACGCACTGATCTCGCTGGTCAACAAGTCGCTTGTCTTCTTCGACAGCAACGACGCTGTCGCGCCCTACAAGCTTCTGGACACGACGCGAAGCTATGCAGCTGCGCTTCTCGCCCAGAGCGATGAACGGCCGGCATTGCTGCGGCGCCATGCGGTCCTCATGCGCGATCTCATGAAGGCAGCGGCGGCGGAACTCTCCGACCTGACCGAGCAGGCCTGGGCCGGCCGTTATGCACACCGCCTGGACGACGTGCGCTTTGCGCTCGAAGTCTGCCTGACGCAGCAGCCCGACGCGAAGATGGCCGCCTCGCTGGTGACGGCTTCCGCGCCGTTGTGGTTTCACCTGGCCCAGGTCGTCGAATATCGCGACCGGGTCTCCGCGGCGCTGGCGCTGGTTGATCGTCAACCCACGCGCGACACGGAAACGGCGACCTGGCTGAACACCGCGCTGGTCAGCGCCCTGCTCCACACCGGCAGGTCCACACCCGAGTTGGGTGCCGCCGCAGACCAGGCCCTGGCCGGCGCGCTTGCCGTCAAGATCCCCGTACTGGAACTGCAAGCCCGTTGGGGGCGGTGCACGCACGACATGTTCCGCGGCGAGTATTCGGCGGCGCTGGACCAGGCGCACACGCTGATGGCGGCAGCGCGATCCTGGTCCGACCCCGCCGCACTCAATCTCGCGCACCGCGTGATGGCGATGGCCAACCACTTTTGCGGCCACTTCGATGTGGCGAGGATGCACAGCGAAGCTTCCGTGCGCGTTGGTGGCGGCCTCGGCCATGCCCGGGCCAACATGGTGGGGGTCAACGCCATCGTTGCGGCGAAAGCCATGCTGAGCCGAACCCTCTGGGTGCAAGGGGAAACGGCCCGGGCCCTGGAAGAAGCCAGCGACGCGGTGGACCGAGCGCAAGCGGCCGGAAAATCCGTCTCCCTGTGTTCCGCGCTGTATGGTGCCTGCCCGGTCGCGCTGTGGGCCGGCGAACTCGAGCTTGCCGCCCAATGGATTCACTTGATGACGGACGAAGCGCGGCGCAAGGGCCTGGTGGGCTGGCTGCGCTATGCCGAGTGGTTCTCCCAGGGCCTGCAGTTGGGCATCGCGCCGGACCGGGATCTTTACGTGCGTGAAGTGGCCGGCCAGCTCGCGACCTATGACGCACCCCACAGGGAGATGCTCGCGACCTTCTGCATCGACTGGGTCGACGACGAGATGATCGAGCGCGTCTCGCGCGGAGAGAGTCCTTGGGTCGCCGCCGAGGTCTGGCGCGCTGCCGGCTGGCGCGCGGAGCAGAACGCTGCACCCGACGAGGCGGACGCTTTCTACCTCCGGGCAACGGAAACTGCGAGGCAACAAGGCGCCGTCGCCTGGGAAAAGCGCGCCGCACTGGCACGGGTCCGCCGGCCCGGCGCACGGCCGGTTCATCGCTGAGCTGCCCCGGCGCGCAGTTCCTCCAGCGCACCCGCTGCACGCAGTTCCCAGGCGAGTGCGCCTTGCGAGCGCGCAAGGGCGTGGGCCTGCAGATAAAGCGCCTCGGCTTCGGCATCGTCGCCCCGCAGCTCCTTGCGCCGCCCGGCAGCGCGGCAAACCTCGGCGGCACTCCACTGCCCTTCGCCCCGCGTCGCGCGAGCAACCAGGTCATCATCCACCCACTGGTCGCAGAACGTGACCATCATCTCCCTGCGGGGCTCGTCCATGGCCAGGACCTTTGCCGCGACGGCGTCGATGTGCGCGCCGGCGTCGTCGACCTCGCCGATCTTCATGGCGTCGTCGTAGCAAAGCGCCCAGTCATGCCAGTAGGCGAAGCCCTTGGACCGGGTCTGCTGCAGCATCGTGTCGATCCAGGCGCGGGCCGCCCGTTGTTCGAGGGCCCATATGGCCATCGGACAGATCCAGAAGAGGGCAACGCATAGCGACAGCGTGTGTCCCAGCGCCTCAGCCTCCTCCATGCACCGGATGGCGGTGGCCATGGCAAGACGGCTCTCGCCCTGGATCCACAGCGTCCTGGCAAGAATGGCCATTGCGGTGGTGCGCGCGTCGGGCTGGAACGCGTTGGCATGGTTGCGCCGGGTCGCGTCGTCCACGTCCGCCGCTGCTTCGGCCTGCACCCTGGCCTCGGCGAACGCGCCGCAGAAGTGATTGGCGAGCGCCAGCATCCGGTGCGACAGGTTGCGCGTCACGGCGTTGGTCGAGTGGCTCGCAAACTCTCTCAGGATCTCGGCATGCCGCAACGCCGGTGTGTACGCGCCGCGCGTGATGTTCAGCGCGCAAAGGCCCCACCGAGCCTGGAATTCGAGTGTCTTCACCTTCAGTTCCAATGCGCAATCCAGCGCCCGCTCGCACGCCTGTGTCATCTCCGGCACCGTGCCGCCGGTGTGCCACAAGGCGTTGTAGAGCGCGATCTCCAGCCGTCCGGCCGTCAGGCGGTCGGGTACCTTCAGCACATCGACATGGTCCAGCGCCGCGCGAACGCGATCCCGGTATTCGCTGACCTCGGACAAGCGGAACCAGAGCGGCGCCGATGCGACGGTGAGCGCGCCCGCGATCGTCATGTCGTCGTGGTGGCCGATGCAGGCATCCAGAGCTGCACGAACGTCGTCCAGGCAGCCGCGGTAGCGCTGGGTCCAGGCATCGGCGTCCAGCAAAGCGAGGTCCGCGGTGGCAAGGCCCATGAGGTCCAGCATGAAAAGGGCATGGCTTTTCGATACCGCGTCTCGCTCGCCCGCCCGCACGAGCAGAGCATGCGCATAGCTGCGGGTGGTGTCGAGCAGGCGGTAGGGCGAGTCCGCGGCCTGGTCGGTGTCGTACACGACGAGCGACTTGCTGGCCAGGCTCAGCAACGCGTCGGACGCCACGTCGGGGTCCAGCGCACTGGCTGCCACGCTCAGCGCCGCTGCGACGCCGAAGTAGGCGCGGAACACCGACAACCTGCGAAACAGAAGCAGCTCGGCGGCGCCCAGCAGGCCAATGCTCCAGTCCAGCGTCGCAGCCAGCGTGCGTTGTCTTGCCAGCGCAGCCCGCCTGGCCGTCGAATGCAGGCGCATGTGATCGTCGAGCCTGAATGCCAGCTCGCTCACGGGCTGGGCCCCCAGGCGGGCCGCGACCAGCTCGATCGCCAGCGGGATTCCGTCCACCTGTTGGCAGATCCTGGTCAGCGGACCGCTGCTCGCGTCGTCGAATCCGCGGGCGCCCGCGGCCTGGGCTCTCTCGACGAGCAACTGCACCGCCGGCGAGCGCAACGCAAGCGCCAGGGAGCCGGGCTGGGACTGGTGGACCGCCAGGGGCGCCAGGCGAAAGACATGCTCGCCTCCCACGCGCAGCACCTCGCGGCTGGTTGCAAGAACCTGCAGCCCGGGCAACGCCGCCAGGAACCTGCCCAGGAGCGGCGACAGCCTCTCGATGACATGCTCGCAGTTGTCCACGAGCAGCAGCATCGCCTGGCCTTCGAGGCGCTGGACGATGGCTTCCTCGATGTCCGGCACGCCGCCTCGCACGCCGATGGCGCGCGCCATCGTCGTCAGCACGTGGTCCTGCGATGTCAGGGGTGCGAGATCGACGAAACCAAGCTGGGCTTGCTGCCGTTCCCGGTAGCGTGCTGCGACGCAGATGGCAACGCTGGTCTTGCCCACGCCGCCGGGCCCCGCGACCGTGACGAGCCTGCTCGCCGCAAGCATGCCGAGCAGGCGCTCGACCTCCACCTCGCGCCCCACGAGCTTGGCGAGGCGAGCGGGCAACGCTGCGGGAGCATCCCGCAGCGACGCATGAGCCACCTGCACGGCGATGGCGGACGGCAAGAACTCGCAGTGCACCCGCCCCAGGAAGCGATAGCCGCGCAGTGGGATGTTGGCAATCCATTCCAGGCACCCGTCCTGAGCTCCGGGTGGACCCAGGGCCTTGCGCAGGATCGACATATGGACTCGAACGCTCGCCTCTTCGACCACCGTGTCCGGCCAGACCGCCGCGAGGAGCTCGTCCTTGCTGATCACTTCGCCGGCGCGCTCCAAGAGTGCGACCAGCAGGCCGATGGCGCGCGATCCAAGCCGCACCGGCTGCCCGTCGCGCTCGAGCCTTGGCTCGGCCTCCCACAGCGCGAAGGCGCCGAAGCGCCACCGGCGAATCTCAGACACGGACCAGCCCGCGCTGCGTCGCCTTGGCGGCGACTTGCGCCCTCGAGCCCACGTGCAGCTTCTCGCAGATCCGGGCGACGTGTGCCTTGACGGTATTGGCGGAAATGTCCAGCTCGCGGGCGATTCCCTTGTTGCAATCGCCTTTCACCAGGTAGCGCAGCACGTCCTCCTCCCGGGCGGTGAAGCCCACGCACGGCTTGCCGTGCCTGATGAGCGCCTTCGTGCCCTTGCATAGATAGAGAGAGCCCCCCCGAGCCACGTGGCGAATGGCATCCATCAGCTCGGCCGGATCCGCGTCCTGGCGCACATAGCCGTGCGCCCCGCTGGCGATCGCCCGCATGACCTCCCCCTCCTTGTCCCGCCGCGTCAAGACGATGACGCGCGGCATGCGAAAGCCGCCTGCCACCCCCGGCTGATCCACTGCCGAAGCCGAAGCGAGCAGGTTCAGCGCGCAGGCATGGTCAGCCACGACCACATCCGCCATGCCCTCGCCGGGCTCGTTCTCCGCCTGCACCTGAAAACCCGGTTCCTCGCCGATGAGCGAGACGAGACCGGCCATGGCGAGCGGGTCGCCATGGCATACGCGCACGTACAGATCGAGGGAACCGGTCATGGCGATGCCTCCAGAAGCAGTCCGCAGCGAAAGGCTTCGCCGATCGCGGCAACCCGCGTCGGCTTCCGGAGCTTGCGCAGGATCGCCTTCACATGGGCCTTGACGGTGCCTTCGCCGATGCCGAGTCGCCGGCCGATGTCCTTGTTCGCCAGGCCCTGCGCCATAAGCCGGAGCACTTCGAGTTCGCGCGCGGTTGGCACGGCAGACGAGAGGTTGTCTAGCAACTGGTCGGCCACGGGACAAGACAGGTACCTGCGTCCCTCTGCAACGCAGCGCACCGCCTCCGACAGTTCCTCGGCCGAACAATCGTGCAGAAGGTAGCCGCGCACGCCCGCATCCACGGCGCGGCGTATCTGCCACCCGGTGCTCTGGTCCGTGACCACGAGGAAGGATCCCGGCGCGGAGCCGCCCGGGCCGGGCGGGACATTCGCCGTCTTGTGAACGCCGGTTGCGTAGTCCGTGACGAGCACATCGACGGCACCGCCGCCATCGACGTCGGTGAGGCCTGATTGAACGACGAAGCCGGCACGGGAGCGCAGCAGCGATGCGATGCCGGCGGCCACGTAGGGGTCGCGGTGCGCGACCGCCACATGGATCGGCCTGGCCTGGGTCGGCGCGGTCATGGGCTTCAAGTCCTTCTGGAAGTCATGGGTGGAAGTCTGTGCAGTTGGCGATCGCGTCGCCAGTTAAACCGTGTCAAGCCTTGTTAAGGATCCGGATGCACCAAGGACAACACCACGGCACCCCTGGGGACCGACGCGCCGAAGTCATTCAGGGCATTGCCGTCGCGACCGCGACCGCGTCAGCGGCTTCGACGATCAGCAGGGCCACCAGCTTCGGCCGCGAGATCATGACCACGTGGGAAGCGCCCTTGACCACGACCGTCTTCATCGACTTGGCACGCTCGGCCATGAAGGCCTGCGCGGCAGCCGGAATGTTCTTGTCGCGGTCGCCGTAGATGAACCAGGAGGGCAGGTTCTTCCAGGCGGCGGCAGGCGACGCTTCGCCCAGGGCGCCCTCTGTGATGGGGCGCTGCGACACGGCCATTAACCGGGCGAGCGCCGGCGGCACGTCTTCGGCGAATTGCTTGCCGAACTTGTCCTGCAGGATGTAGAGGTCCTTGGCGCCGTCCGGCAGGAGCACCGGCGCCGCCAGCGCCGAGCCGAGCGTGCTGCCGGGAAACTTGCCCGACAGGTCGGCCGCCGATTCGCCCACTTCGGGGGCGAACGCAGCCACGAAGACCAGGGCCTGGACATTGGGCTTTCCAATCGCCGCAGCGGAAATCACCAAGCCGCCGTACGAATGCCCGACCAGCACGACCGGCCCGGGGATCGACCCCACGAGGGCAGCCACATAGTCCGCGTCGGACTTCACGCCGCGCAGCGGATTGGCGGCCGCGACAACGGGAAAGCTGCGCGCACGAAGGTCGCGCACCACCTCGTTCCAGCTGGCCGATTCGGCGAAGGCGCCGTGGACCAGCACGACAGTGGGCTTTGCCGGCGCGCCCGATGTGGCCGCGCCTGCAGGTGCCGACAGGTGCAGCGCCAGGATGCCGATGGCTGTGAATGCGCGTGCAAGACTGGAGAGATTTTTCATGCTGATTTCCTTTGTTGAATGGATGGCCTGATTTGAAAATTTCGCGCGCCATGCGGGATGCATCGCACGAGCGGCGGCGCACTCGTGGCCACGGTGGCAAAACGGAGCTCCGCGTTCGCCGCCTCACCGCCCGCAATTGCGCAGGCGGCCACGATGGCCAGCAGCGAGATGCTCATGTATGCGGCGCTCCAGACCCGGTCGATCGCGCCTCGCGGCGCGGCGTCCGCGGCTGCCTGCACGGCCTGCGCGCGTGCCTTGAGGGTGCGGCGCGATGCGCCCGGTTGCGCAAGGGGATGAATGCGCTGCGTCATGGTGACTCCTCGAGGGCGCCATGGCCCTGGCCTCAGGACGGCTGGGCTCCGGTTCGCGAACATCGCGGCACGGTTCGAATGCTAGGTTTCGCATCTCGGTTGCGGTAGGCATGCAAGAGGTACTGCCGTGTTGCATGCCGGGCATCAATGTGCGGCACGCCGTCAGGCGCGTCGATGAAGAGGAAGCCACACGTTGAACTCGGCGCCGCGTCCCAGCCCCGCGGAGGTCGCCTTCACGAAACCTCCATGAGCGACTGCAAGGCTGTGGACCAGCGCGAGGCCGATGCCCAGCCCACCTCGCGAGCCACCCTCCCCGGTGCCGGCCTGGCAGAACATGCCGAAGACATGCGGCAGGAACTCGCGCGCGATGCCGCAGCCGGTGTCCGCCACCGCAAGCCGGGCAAAGCCATCCTCGGAGGACAGGCGCACCTGAACCTCTGCGCCGGCGGGCGAGAACTTCATCGCGTTGTCCAGCAGGTTGCCCACGACCTGCTCCAGCCGCACCGGGTCGGCATGGCAGATCAACGGATCGGCCGCCTGCATCTGGGCGCGCAAGCGTCCCGAAGGCCAGCGCGCACCGAATGCGGCGACAAGGTCCAGCGCGAGTGCGCCGAAGTCGACCTCCGCGCGGCGCAGCGCCAGCTTGCCGGTTCGCAGGCGCGAGAAATCGAGCAGGTCGTCGATGAGCCGCTTCTGGCTTTCGATGGCGCGCTGCATCGCCTGGGCGATGCCCTGCAGTTGCGAGGGCTCCGCGGATGCGGGCAGGCGCTGCAGCAGGCAGGCGTTCATCTGAATGACATTCAGGGGCTGCCTGAGTTCGTGCGAGATGACGGCCAGCGCCCGGTCCCGGGTCGTACAGCGCAAGCTCGTAGCGGCTCGAACGTCGTGCGGGGTCTGAAGGGCGGCTTGCGCGCCCCTGGTGTGATAAAGCTCCACGAGGAATCCGTGCTTCTTGATGCGGCCACCCCGGATTCATCGCGGCAGGGGGCCTCGGTGATGAACGATGTTGTTCTCTGGTTCTTCGCGATGGCACCGATCGTAGGCAGCCGCATCTCCTCGCAGAAGGGCGCTGCGGTGGCGCACCGTGTTGCCGGCGGAACACCAATCGGCCAGGGCCGGCCGCGGCACATCGTTCGTGATCTCAGGACGCTTCGTTCACCCGGACCGGGTTCCTGAACAACCCCTCATCGCATGCAATCGCCCGACATCGCCGACGGCGGCGATTGCTGCCCATGCAAGGCCCGGATCGCGGCCCCTGTCACAAAACCCGGCGTCCGGCCGTCTTGTATCTCGTGCGGCCCGAATGGCTGCGGCCTTCATCTTCTTGACTGGATCATCGAATGAAAAAATCTGCGCTCGAGGCATTTCCCAACGCGAGCAAGCGGGTCGTCGCCGTCCGACGCCGCACGGGCCTGCCCGCGGCGCGGGCGTTGCGAGGGCTGACGAGTGGGTGACATGTACGGCATCGCGGCGCGCTCCACGTCATCGCAGGCGCATGCCGGCGCGTCGCAGGGGCCGAGCGAGGTCCGCTGGCGCTTTGGCGCGTTCATCGTCTGGGAGGCCCAGCGCCGGCTCGAAAGACTCGGGCAGAGCGTGCGCCTGGGCTCCCGCTCGTTCGAACTGCTGCTGCAACTGCTCAGGCGCGTGGGCGAAGTCGTGGGCAAGGACGAGCTGCTCGCCACCGTCTGGGCCGGGGTGGTGGTCGAGGAGTCCAGTGTGCGGGTCCACATCTCCGCGCTCCGCAAGGCCTTGGGGGAGCCGCAAGACGGGGACAACTGCAAGGAATGGATTTCGAACATTCCCCTGCGCGGCTACCGGTTCAATGGAACGGTTTTTCGCGAACAGGTCGGCATGCCGACCGAGGATCGGCCGGGGGCGGCGGCCCTGGCGTTCGCGAAGCTGCCGGAGCGCCTCACCCGGCTTGTGGGCCGCGACGCCGACATGGCGCGCGTGCTGGCGGCGCTCGCCACGCGCCGGCTGGTCACCATCGTCGGCGCCGGCGGCATCGGGAAGACCCGTGTCGCCATCCATGCGGCCGATTGCCATGCTGAACGCACGGCCATGCAATTGGCCTTCATCGATCTCTCGCCGCTGGTCTCGCAGGCCCATCTGGCGAGCACGGTGGCCCGGTCGCTCGGCGCGCCGCCGGACACCCCCGACACGACGCGGGCCATCCTCCAGAGGCTGGCGGACCGCGATGTGCTCCTGCTGATCGACAACTGCGAGCACATGCTGGACGCACTGGCGCCGCTCATCGCCGAACTGCTCGGCGCCCTGCCCGACCTGCGCGTCCTCGCAACCAGCCGGGAGGCCATTCGCATCGAGGGAGAACACGTCGAGCGGCTGTCGCCGCTCGCGGTGCCCGACGCGCAGTGTGCCGACCTGGCCGAAGCCATGGCGTCGCCGGCGGTCGAACTGCTGGTCGAGCGTGCGAAGGCCGTGGGTGCCCGCGCGTTCGAGGATTCCGATGGCCGGCTGCTCGCCGCAGTCGCCCGGCAGGTGGACGGCATCCCGCTCGCCATCGAACTGGTGGCTGCACGCCTGGGCGTGCAGCCGATCGGCGATCTTGCGTTCCGGCTGAATGACCACATGCGGCTCTATTCCGCGGGCAGCAGGGCCGTCCTGCCCCGGCACAGCACGCTCGCGGCGGCGCTGGACTGGAGCATCGCGCTGCTGGACGATGCGGAACTGCGGCTCTTCCGGCGGCTCTCGGTCTTCCGGGGGCGCTTCGATGTCGAGTCGGCGCTGAGCGTCACCCGGGCGGACATGGACTCCGAAGTGGCGTTCGATGCATTGATCTCGCTGGCGAACAAGTCGCTGGTGTCGTTCGACAACAGCGACGCCATCGCGCCCTACCGGCTGCTCGACACGACGCGAAGCTACGCCGCCGCGCTTCTCGCGCAAACCGATGAAGGCCCGGCAATGCGGCGGCGCCATGCGCTCTTCATGCGCGAGCTGATGGGCGCCGCGACCTCGGATTCGGGCGAACTCACCGTGCAGGCCTGGAACGCGCGCTACGCGCACCGGCTGGACGACGTGCGCAGTGCGTTGGACGACTGCCTGGCGCAGCAGGACGATTGGGAGACCGGCGCCGCGCTCACCATCGCTTCGGCGCCCCTGTGGTTTCACGTCTCGCAGGTCGAGGAGTACCGTGACCGGGTCATCGCCGCGCTCGCGTGCCTCGCGCAACAGCCGGGCACGGGCACGGAGACAGAGGCCTGGCTGCAGATCGCACTGGGCAATGCGCTGTGGCACACACGGGGACCGGTACCGGAAATGGGCGCCGCCTACGATCGGGCGCTTGCTGTCGCCATGTCGGCCAGCTCGGTCGTGCTGGAGCTTCAGGCCCGCTGGGGCATCTGCGTGCTGCATGCGATCCGCGGCGAGTATGCGGCCGCGTTGCACCACTCGCAGGTGCTGTTCGAATTCGCGCAATCGACGCCCGACCCCGCCGCGCTCAACCTGGCGCACCGAATGACCGCGCTGGCGAGTCACTTCTGCGGGGATTTTTCTGCGGCGAGTGCCGGCGCCCAGGCGGCGATCCTTGTGGGCAGCACCGTGCGCCAGACGCCCGTCAACTTGTTCCAGGTCGATGCCGCCGTCGCATCGAATGCCTTGCTGGCCCGCACGCTCTGGCTCCAGGGCGATGCGGCGAAGGCCATGGCTACCGCCACCCGAGCGGTGGCTCTCGCCGAGGCCGGGGGCAATGCGCTGTCTCTGTGCTTCGCGCTGTTCGGCACATGCCCCGTCGCCCTCTGGTCGGGCGAGCTGGAACTGGCGCGCAAATGGGTTCGCATGCTGCTGGACGAGGCCCAGCGCAGAGGGCTGGCGTACTGGCACCAGTGGGCACACTGCTATGCGCTGGGCCTGCAGGCGCGCACCGCGGACGACCGGGACCGCCATGTTCGCCGAGTCGCGCAGCAACTCGACGATTTCGACGCGCCACGCAAGGAAATGCTGGTGACCTTCTGCGCCGACTGGATCGACGACGAGACGATCGCGCGCGCCGGTGCCGGGCACGGCCAATGGAGCGCGGCCGAGACCTGGCGCGCTGCGGGCCGGCGTTGCGAGCAGCGCGGCCTCGACGATGAAGCCGAGGCGTTCTACCTGCGTGCCATCGGCACCGCCAGGCAGCAAGGCGCGCTGGGATGGGAATTTCGTGCGGCGATCAGCGCCTCCCAGCTGTGGGTTCGCCGGGGCAAGGCGAAGGACGCCCTCGACCTGCTGGACGAGGTCTGCGCGCGCGCGGCACCTCGGGGCGAGCACCCCGGCCTTGCGCAAGCCCGCGCACTGCGCAGCGCACTCTCCCGGAACTGAAAGACTCCACGGCCGCATCCGTCGCATGCGTACGGCGCCGGATAGCCGGCCATAACAAACATTGACAGGGCTTAACTGGCCCCGGCACCGCTTTGCGCGCAGAGTGACCACTTCGCTTTCATGGGGGATCCGGGACTCCCGATCCCTCGAACCGAGAAGCCGACTCATGACAACCTCTGCCCTCCCTTCGCCCTCTTCCATCCCCCTCGCGCCACGCGCGGATCCGCTGGCCTCCAGCTTCGCCACCAGCTATGCCGGGGTGGTCGCCTTCATCGCCGTCGTCACGGAAGGCAGCTTCGCACGGGCCGCCGACCGGCTGGGCATCGGTCGCTCGGCCGTGAGCCGCAGCGTCCAGAAGCTGGAAGACCAGCTGAACGTCCGGCTCTTCCTGCGCACCACGCGAAGCACCACGCTCACGCGCGAAGGCGACCTCTTCTACGCCAATTGCCACACCGGGGTCGACCGGATCGTCCAGGCCGTGGAAGAAATGCGTGACCTGCGGCAAGGCCCGCCCCGCGGGCATCTGCGCATCAACGCCGCAGTCGGGTTCGGCCGCCGGGTCGTCGCACCCCTGCTGGGCGAATTTCGCGCGACCTACCCAGAGGTCACCATCGACCTGTTGCTGAACGACAAGCCGACCGACTTCACCTCCGACCGTGTCGACATCGCGTTTCGCAACGGCCGCATGGAAGACGCCCAGATCATCGCCAAGCAGATCATCCCGATGCAGCTGCTGCTGTGCGCCTCCCCCGCCTACCAAGCGGCCCACGGACTGCCCGACAGCATGGAAGCCCTGGCCCAGCACGAGTGCATCAACTTCCGCTTTTCATCCGGTCGCATCTTCGAGTGGGAGTTCAAGGTCGGGGGCCATCCACGCAAGCTCGTGCCACAGGCCAAGCTCACCTACAACGACGCGGACCTGGTGCTGCAGGCCGTGCTCGACGGCCACGGCATCGCCCAGCTGCCGGGCTACCTAGCCTGCGAGGCGCTGAGAATGGGTGCGCTGGTCCCGTGCCTGACACAGTACGCACCCGACGACAGCGGTCACTACATCTGCTACCTGAGCCGGCAGCACCTGCCTTCGCGCATGCGCGTGTTCATCGACTTCATGACCTCGAAGATCCGGGCCGCCGACCTGGACTGCCTCACCGACCTCAGCCCGAAGCTGCACGCCGACGCCGGGATTGGTGCCGAGGCGACAACAGCGTGAGTCCCTGCGCAGGCCTACCCCCTCGCCTTCGACGAACCTAGCATTTCAATCGTTCCACGGGCTCTGACGCAGCGCTCGCGCACCGTGGTCCGACGTTTCAATTTCAACCGCAGGAAACCATGAAGACCACACAGAATCCTTCGCGCCGACACCTGATTGCGACTGGCGCTGCCGTCGCCACCGGCACCCTCGCTTTCGGCATGCAGGACGCAGCCGGCGCAGCAACCCGCATCCGGCCGACCCAAACTCCGAGCCCCTCGAGGACTGGCAGCACCATCACCACCCCCGACGGCACGCAGATCTACTACAAGGACTGGGGCGAAGGTCCCGTCGTCACCTTCTCCCACGGCTGGCCGCTCAACGCCGACGCATGGGACGGACAGATGCTCTTCCTGGCGCGCAACGGCTTTCGCGTCATCGCGCACGACCGACGCGGGCACGGCCGCTCGAGCCAGTCTTCGTCGGGCAACGACATGAACGGCTATGCCGACGACCTCGCGGTTCTGTTTGAGGCGCTCGACCTGAAGAAGGTCACGATGGTCGGCCACTCCACCGGCGGCGGCGAGGTGGCGCGCTACATCGGGCGCCACGGCAGCAAGCGCGTGGTCAAGGCTGTGCTCATCGGCGCAGTGCCGCCGGTCATGCTCAAGTCCGCGGCGAATCCCGAAGGCCTGGCGATCGAAGTGTTCGACGGCCTTCGCGCCGGGGTCGCCGGCGACCGCTCGCAGTTCTACAAGGAGTTCGCCATCCCGTTCTTCGGCGCCAACCGCCCGGGCGCGAAGGTGTCGCAGGGCATCCTGGACCAGTTCTGGCTCTGGAGCATGCAATGCGGGCAGAAGAACTCCTACGAGTGCATCAAGGCCTTCTCCGAAACCGACTTCACCGAAGACCTGAAGAAGATCGATGTGCCCACCCTGGTCATGCACGGCGAGGACGACCAGATCGTGCCCATCCACGACTCGGCGAAGAAGTCCGTGCAGCTGATCAAGGGCGCCAGGGCGATCTACTACCCCGGTGCGCCGCACGGGCTCACCGCCACGATGCAGGACAAGATCAATGCGGACCTGCTCACCTTCCTCAAGAGCTGAACCACGCACACGACTGACCGACCTCGAACTTGCACCATGCTGAATCTATTGCTGCAAACCACCATCGAAGGAGACCCGGACGACTGGAACATTGCGCGCTTCAGTCGCCTGAGTTCGTTTCTCTCGCAGCTGCAGGACGACGACGGTCGGCCCGCCTTCCGGGTGACCGCCCGCGACCGCGCGCCGCGCGCGGCTCCCGACCCCGTGCTGTCGACGCTGGATGAATCGGACTTCGACCAGCTCTGGCTCTTTGCCGTCGACACCGGCGACGGCCTGACACCGGAAGATTGCGCAAGCATCAGCCGATTCCGCCGTCGCGGCGGCGGCCTCATGGTCACGCGCGACCACATGGACTTGGGCAGTTCGATATGCAACCTGAGCGGCGTCGGCGCCGCGCATCACTTCCACAGCCGCAACTGCGAGCCCGATACGAATCGCCAATGCGTCGACAACCCGTTCTCGGGAGCCATCTCGTGGCCCAACTACCACTCGGGCGCGAACGGCGACTACCAGCGCATCCGATCGGTCGGCAGCATTCACCCGGTGATGCGCGACAGGCGCTCGGCCACGGGTGTGATCCAGTACCTGCCCGCGCATCCGCATGAAGGCACGGTCGGCGTACCGCCCGGCGATTCGAGTTGCCGCGTCGTCATGGAAGGGCAGAGCTCGGTGTCCGGCAGGCGCTACAACATCGCGGTCGCGTTCGAGCGCTCCGAGCACGGTGGTCGGGCCATCGCGCAGTCGACCTTTCATCATTTCGCCGACTACAACTGGGACCCTTCGGCCGGTTGTCCTTCCTTCGTGGCGGAACCGGCCGGCGATGGAATCATCCGCTTCTCCGAAGCGCTTCGCTCCACGAAGCAGTACGTGCGCAACGTCGCGCTCTGGCTCAGCGCCTGAGCAGGCATCCAAGGAAAAGCAATGCACGACCCGCTGCAAATCACCACCACCCGCGGCAGCTTCACCGCGTACGTCGCCCGTCCGCAGAAACTTCCCGCGCCAGCCATCGTCGTCATTCACGAAGTCTTCGGAGTCAATGCCGACATGCGCCAGTCCTGCGACGAACTCGCGGCGCAAGGCTATCTGGCCATCTGCCCCGACCTGTTCTGGCGAATCGCGCCGGGCGTCGACCTCACCGACCGCACGGAAGCGGAACGCGCGCGGGCCCTGGCGCTGTACAACGCCTTCGATCTCGATGCCGGTGTGAACGACATCGCCGCCGCCCTGCAGGTCGCCCGTGCCATGCCGGACGCCACGAGCAAAGTCGGCGTGGTCGGCTACTGCCTCGGCGGCCTGCTGGCCTTCCTCACGGCCGCACGCGTGGGCCCCGACGCAGTGGTGGCCTACTACCCCGGCAACGCCGACAAGTACCTCCGGGAAGCGGACCAGATCGCCAGCCCGCTGAGCGTTCACCTCGCGGAAAAAGACGAATACATCCCGGCCGACGCACAACGGGAGATATCGGCTGCCTTGAAGGGGCGCCCGCAGGTGCAGGTCTACAGCTACCCGGATCGCGGCCACGCCTTTGCACGGCACCGCGGCATCGCCTACGACGCCGAAGCGGCGGCCCTGGCCAACGGCAGGACCGCAGCCTTCCTGGCCCTTCATCTGCAGCCGCGCTGAACTTTCCGGCGCCTCGGTAGCGGCAACGGCTTTCTCCAGCGAAAATCCGCGGACGGCCTTCGCGGGCCACCACTTGACGGAGTCAACCATGCTGCGTCTCTATGACAGCCGCCTGTCGGGCAACTCGTGGAAGATCCGCATCCTGCTGAGCCAGCTGGGCCTGGCGTACGACCGCGTCACGCTCGACCTGCAGAAAGGCGAGACGCGCGAATCCGCGTTTCGCCAGATCAGCCGTTTCTCACGCGTGCCGGTGCTCGTGCTCGACGATGGGCGCCCCATCGTCGAATCGGGCGCGATCCTGCTGCATCTTGCCCAAGGCACGCCCTACCTTCCCGACGATCCGTATCCGCGAGCGGAAGTCACGGGCTGGCTCTTCTTCGAGCAGGCCGACCTCCAGAAGGCCATTGCCGTCCCGCGCGTGCTCCACTTGCACGGCCTTGCGCATGAAAGGCAGCAGGACATCGAGCGGCTCCAGGCCGAGGGGTACGCAGGCCTCGAAAAGCTGGAGCAGTGGCTGCTCGGCCATGCATGGCTCGTCGGCGATCACTACACCGTGGCCGACCTCGCACTCTCGGCCTACGTTTCGCTGGCCGGCCAGGGCGGCTACGACATGGCGCGCTTTGCCGGCATCCGCGAGTGGCTGGTGCGCGTGCACGGCCAGCGCGGCTGGGTGCCGCTGATTCCCGAAGACGGCCAGGCCGCCCGCCGCTGAGCCGCTCCCTTTATCGTTCGGCATTCCGGGACCGTGCGTACAAGGTCCGACGCCTTCTCAACCACCCCTCGCCTCCCTACGATTTGCCTACGTTCTTCCTGAACCGGATCGAACGCAAAACCGCTCATTGATTGTTGGCTGGTGTGCCTGCCGCGCAGGCAGATGAGGAATGTGATGACGAGTCGTGCCTCCCTGATCCAAATGGCCGCCGCCGCGCGTGCCACCCTGGCGGACCCCGCCCGCGCCACCATCGTGGGCGGCCGTTCGGAACCCCGCTTCGAGCTCTTCCATGCGGCAAGCTCGCTGTGCTCGCAGAAGGTGCGCACGGTGCTGCACGAGAAGGCGTTCTCGTACCGCTCCAACGACATGCGGATCCTGAGCACCATGGAAAGCGACGGATTGGTGGCGGCCGAACACTACAGCCCCGCCTACATCCGCCTGCGCCTGGTTGCCGCGCGCGAGCTCCACAGCGAATACGTCAGCGGCTACAGCGGACGGACATCGGTCGAAACGGAAGGCTTCGATCCCTGCGTGGTGCCATTGCTCGTCGACTACGACACCGGCCGCGTGCTCGCCGATTCGCAGCGCATCTGCATCTACCTCGACAGCGTATCGCACGAGCCGGTCCAGCTCGTTCCCGATGCACCCGATGCGCGCGCCGAGGTGATGCGCCAGGTCGGCATCGTCGACAGGATTGCGAACGGCGCGCTGCTCTACGGCTTTCATCCGGATGCGGATCTGCGGCCCGAAGCGCTCAAGGCTTCGATGCAGACGGTCTACGACTACAAGGTCATGGCGCTGGAGCGCCTGATTGCCGACAACGCCGGCGAGCCCGAGCTGGTGGCGGCCTACCGCGCCAAGATCGTGAAGGAAAGCGGCGGCAAGAAAGTGTGCCGCGATCCGGCCTTCCAACGCGCCGCGCGCGAGCAGACGAGGCAACTGCTGATCGGCCTGGAGCGCGACCTGGCCGCAGGTTCGTTCGCCTGCCTGAACGGAAACGCCTTCTCCCTGGCCGATGCGTTCTGGGGCGTCAACCTGGTGCGCCTGAACTATCTCGGCCTGGGGTCGATGTGGGATGCGCTTCCCCATGTCGCGCGCTATGCCGATGTGCTGGCCAGGCGGCCTTCCCTGTGCAAGGAAGCGATCCAGGCGTCGCTCGATTCGATGCCGCATTCCCGCTACATGGATGCCATGGCGGACTGCCGGTCCGAAGTTCCGGCCTGAGGTCCCGCGCGGCGCAGCGAAGCCGCTGCGCCTTCCACTCTCGTTTCCTCACCCGCCACGCCGTGATGGCGGGTGCGGCCGCCCCATGGCTTTCCGAGCCCGGAGAAAAACCTTGAACGCCGATCGCCCGCCATCTCCCGTGGTCCCTTCCGCATCCAGCCTGCGCCACGCGCTCGACGCCCTGGCCGCCCGGCGCATCACGGCCGTGGCCCTGATCGAGCAGGCACTCGAGGCCGCACAGGCCAGCAAGCGCGACCTGCGCGCCTTCGCCGCGATCGACCGGGACGGCGCGCTGGCCGCCGCGGCAGAAAGCGACAGGCGCTATGCGCAAGGCCGGCAACGGCCGCTGGAAGGGCTGGCCATCGGCGTCAAGGACCTGATCGACACCCAAGGCATCGAAACCAGCTACGGCTCGGCCGCCTACCTGGGGCACCTTCCGGACGCCGACGCCGACGTGGTGCGCGCGCTGATCGAGCGCGGCGCCATTCCCGTCGGCAAGACGGCCACGCATGAGTTCGCATGGGGCGTGACCACGGCCAGCGCCACCTTCGGCGATACCTTGAACCCGCTGGACCGCACGCGCATTCCCGGCGGCTCCAGCGGCGGCGCGGCCGCGGCGATTGCCTGTGGCGCCGTGGCGGCCGGCCTTGGCACGGACACCGGCGGATCGGTGCGGATCCCGGCGGCGCTGTGCGGGGTCGTCGGCTTCAAGCCGAGCTTCGGCGCACTGCCCACGCGCGGCATCTTTGCACTGGCACCGACGCTGGACCACCCGGGCTTTCTTGGCGCGACGGTCGACGACGTCGCGCTGCTGGCGGGCGCATTCCACATCGAAATGCCGCAGCACGCCGCTTCTCCATCTGCGCGCCTCGGGGTGGTGCGCGAGATCGCGCCCGTGCCGCCGAGCGCCGAAGTCGCGTCCGCGTTCGACACCGCGGTTGCGAAGCTCGGAGAATTCCTTGCGTGCACGACCGTCGATGCGCCCGGACCGTTCGACGGCGTCTTCGAAGCCTTTGCGCACATCGTCCTCACCGAGGGCGGCGTCGAGCACTTCCGCCGCAACGCCGCCGATCGCATCGCTACCCACTACGGCCGCGAAACCATCGAGCGGCTCGAGCGCGCCAAGAGCATCACGCTGGGCGACTACGCGCGCGCGCAGCAGGCGCGGCGCGACTTCACCGCCCGGCTGCATCGCGCCATGTCGCAGCTCGACTACCTCGTGCTGCCGACCTGCCCCTGCACCGCGCCGCAGGTGAATCAGGCATCGATCGATATCGGCCATTGGTCGGGCACCGTGCGCGAGGCGCTGATGACCTACACGGCGCCTTTCAACGTCGCGGGGTTCCCGGCCATCTCGATTCCCCTTGCCGCCCGCGACGGCCGCCTGCCCGCCGGGCTGCAGATCGTGGCGAAGCCTGGCCGCGACGGCGCCCTGCTGCAGATCGCACAGCAGATCGAAGGCCTCATGCACACCGGCACATCGACGCATCCCCCTACCACCAGGAGCACACCATGAGCAACACCCCCACCCTTGCGGCCATCGAACGCCCCGCGTCCGGCCAGACACCCTACAGCGCATGGATGCAGACCGACACCTTGCACTCGCTGCAGCGTACCGTCAGCGACCACCCGGGCGAGCACGCCTGGATCGTGCATGTGCAGGTGTCCGAGCTCTACTGGATGCTCATCATCAAGGAGATCCAGTCGGCCCAGGCGTTCCTGCGGGCCGACGACCTCCCGCAGGCCTGGCGCACGTTGCAACGCGTCGTTGCGCACCATGCGCCGCTGGACGCCATCTGGCGCTCGATCGACTGGATGACGCCGAACGACCTGCTCGCGATCCTTTCACGCGCGGTCGCCACGCACGGCAAGGACACGGCGCTGCAAGGCTGGACCTACCGGCAGATGGTCTATCTGCTGGGCATCAAGCAGGCCGAGCACCTGCAGCATTTCGAGCCCCAGCCCCATCGCTGGGAACAGCTCAACAAGGCGCTGGCCGAACCCAGCCTGTACGACGACGTGCTCGCCTTCCTCCGGCGCCGGGGGCTGGGCGTGCCGGCCGAATTGCTGGCGCGCGACCTGGCCGCGCCCTACACGCCCCGCAAGGAGGTCGAAGAGGTCTGGCGCCAGATCTACGCCGACCCCAACGCGAACATCGAGCTCCAGCAGCTCGGCGAGACCCTGGCCGACATCGCCGAGGGCTTCTGCAACTGGAAATTCCGCCACCTGATGGCGACGCGGCGAACCTTCGGTGCGCGGCCGGCCTACTTCGGCACCGAAGGCGTTGCGTGGCTCGTGCCCACGATGGACGAGATTCCTTTTCCCGAGCTCTGGTCGGCGCGCACCTTCATCGGTGACCCGCCGCCCGCGTGCCCGCACATGGCCCGGCAGGGGAAATGAAACACCCGATCGTTCGCGATTTCCGGACCGTGCGTGCAAGAAGCAACGGCTTCTCAGGCGCCAGCCGCCTCCCTACGATTTCCCCAGCGTTCACGAGATCGCGTGAACCCAATAACAAGACTTCAAGAGACAACCGTGTCAGCCAACCTACTGATGGAGATTCTGGAAATGAATGCGGCACCTTTCATCGATAACCTCATCCGGGATCGACGCAGCAAGCGCGGCTTTCTCGATCGCCCCGTTCCCATCGACACGGTGAAAGACATCCTGTCGACCGCGAGCCATGCGCCCAGCTCGAGCAACACGCAGCCCTGGCGCTGCTATGTGGTGACCGGCGAAACGCGCGACCGCGTCACCCGGGCTGCCGTGGCGGAGTTCCGCGCCAACCATGCCACGCTGGCGCCGGAATACCCCTTCTTTCCCCAGCCGCTGCACGAACCGTACGGCACGCGCTTCAACACCTTCCGCGGCCAGCTCGGCGATGCGCAAGGCGTGCACCGCAGCGACAAGGCCGGCCGCCTGCGCGACGTGGAGCGCCAGTTCCTGTTCTTCGATGCGCCGGTCGGGATCATCTTCACGATGGACCGCCGCCTCGAATGGGCCAGCTTTCTCTGCTACGGCTGCTTCCTGCAGAACGTCATGCTGGCCGCCAAGGGCCGGGGCCTGGACACCTGCCCGCAGCAGATCTGGTCGCTGCAGCACCACTTGCTGCGCGCGGAACTCGGCATTCCCCAGGACGAGATGGTGATTGCCGGCATGTCGATGGGCTGGGCCAACAACGGCATGCCGGAGAACCGCATGGCCCTGGAGAAAACGCCGGTCGAGCAATTCGCGTCGTTCGCCCAATAACCACCAACCACATCCATACAAGGGTACTCACATGTCGATCATCAAAGGCTTTCACCACCTGACCGCGTGCGTCAGCGGCGCACAGGAAGACGTGGATTTCTACGTGAAGCTGCTGGGCCAGAGCCTGGTCAAGAAAACCGTTCTGCTGGACGGCGACGAGCCGGTCTACCACCTCTACTACGGCAATGCGCAGGGCGATGCCGGCACGCTGGTCACCTCGTTCCCCTTCAAGCAGAAAGGCGTGAAGGGGCGCCGCGGCTCGGGCCAGATCAAGGTCATCAACTACTCGGTTCCCACGGGGTCGCTGGATTTCTGGCGCGAACGCTTCGGCGCCCGCGGCGTGGTCTTCGACAAGGCCGTGGTCGAGCGCTTCGGCGAGCAGCGCCAACGCTTCCAGCACCCCTGCGGCATCGAATTCGATCTGGTGGCCTCCGGCAACGACACGCGTCCGCCCTGCATTGCGCACGACATTCCGGCGGAGTTCGCGATCCGGGGCGTGCACAGCATCACGCTGTCGCTGCGCGAGGTCGATGAATCCATCATCTTCATGAAGGAGGCGCTGGACTTCCACTATGCCGGCCAGTCCGGCCCGCACCACCGCTTCGAAGCCGCCGACGGCAAGCCCGGCACCATCGTCGAGTTCGTGCACGAGCCGGACCGCCTGCAGGGCTCGTCGATCTACGGTGAGGGCACGATCCACCATGTGGCCTTCGCGGTGGACAACGTCGAGCAGCAGATGCAGATCAAGGAGAAGCTGATGTCGATGGGCCACATCGACACCTCCGAATCGGTCAACCGCAACTACTTCCGCTCGATGTATTTCAAGATGCCGGGCGGCGTGATGTTCGAGGCGGCCACCACCGACATCGGCTTTGCCATCGACGAAGAACCCGGCCACTTCGGCGCCGAGTTCCAGCTGCCGCCATGGCTGCGCGAGCGCAAGGACGAACTGCTTGCGCGCCTGGAGCCCATTGCCGTCTGACGGCACGCAAGACACCTTCCACCTTTTTTTCTCCAACACAGGCCAACCCATGTCCAAACCCAAGGTCCTCATCGCTTTCTATTCCCGCAACAGCTCCACCGAGCTTCTTGCCAAGGCCGTCGCCCAAGGCGCCATGGCCGAAGGCGCGGAAGTGCGCCTTCGCCGCGCGCGGGAGTTCGTCGCACCCGAGGTCATGCGCCAGGTGCCCGAGTGGTCCGAGCGGGCCAGCGAGATGAACGCCAAGTACGAAGCCCCGACCGAGGCGGACGCCGATTGGGCCGACGCCATCGTCTTCGGCACGCCGACGCGCTTCGGCTCCATTGCCGCCGAGCTCAAGGCCTACATCGATTCGCTCGGCGGCCTCTGGTTCCAGGGCAAGCTCAACGGCAAGGCCGGCTCGGTGTTCGGCTCGACCTCTTCCAGGCACGGCGGCAACGAGGCGACGCTGCTGTCGCTCTACGGCCCGATGGCGCACCTGGGCCTGATCATCGTGCCGCTCGGCTATGCCGATCCGGCCATGTTCGCGGCGGGCACGCCCTACGGTGCGACCCACGTCTCCAACCGCGATTCGGTGATGCCCGGCGCCGAGGACCTGGCCGTCGCGACCTACCAGGGCCGGCGCGTCGCCACGGTGGCGCGGTCGCTGCGCGTGGCGCAGCCGGTGCCGGAAGCCGCCTGAGACCGGGATAGCGAACGGGGAGCCGCAGCGCTATCCTCGGCGGCAGCGCTGTCGCTGCGTATGCCGGGCGGCCTCCCTGCTCTCTCACCAGGATTGCGATGCTGGACCTGAAGGATGTCTTCTATTTCGTCCAAGTCGTCGACCGCGGAGGCTTCACGGCCGCCGGGTCGGCGCTTCGCCTGCCGAAGTCGACGCTGAGCCATCGCGTCCAGGAGCTCGAGAGTTACCTGGGCGTGCGCCTGCTCAACCGAACGTCCCGCCAGTTCGGCATGACCGACATCGGCAAGGAGTTCTACCAGTATGCGGTCGCGATGCTGCACAGCTCCGACGTGGCCGAGGAGGCGGTGCGCCAGCGCCTGGCCGAACCCAGCGGCGTGATTCGGCTGACCACGGCCGTGGAGATTGCGCAGTTCGCGCTGCGCGAGATTCTTCCCGTCTTCCTGAACCGGTATCCCAAGGTGCGCATCGTCGAGATCGCGACCGACCGCTACGTGGACATGGTGGGCGAAGGCTTCGATCTGGCGATACGCGGGCACACGGGATCGCTCCAGAACTCCACGCTGGTGCAGCGCGCGCTGGCCGATGTTCCCTGGTACCTGTTCGCAAGCCCGGGGTACCTCGCGCAAAGCGGTGTGCCCGAGAGCCCCGCGGACCTTGGCCAGCACGCGAGCGTTGCGATGGTGCGCAATGGTCCGTTGCAGTGGCAGCTGAAAGGGCCGCACGGCGAAGAGCTCGCCATGCCCATCGACCCGCGCTTCCAGAGCAACAACATGGTCGCGCTGAAGGAGGCGGCCTGCGCCAGCCTGGGCATCGCTGCGCTTCCGGGCTACATCTGCAGGTCGGAGCTCCGGGACGGGACCCTGCAGCAACTGCTGCCCGACTGGTCGGCGGCCGATGCGCGCATCTCGGCGCTGATTCCGTTTCGCACCGGCCTGCTGCCCGCGGTGCGTTCGCTGGTCGATTTTCTCGCTGTGGAAATGCCGGTGGTCACGGCATTCGACCATCCCCGCAGCTTCGAGTGAAGCGTGCGCCGGGCGCAGCGGCGTCGTCCACGGACATGGACGCTGTGTCTGGCAAAGAGCGGCTTGTGAGCGGCGGGTGGAGGACCTATCTTGTCGGCCCTGACTTCCACAAGGCCGATCGAGATGAATCACTTGAATTGCTTGCCGCAAGACGGCATTTTCTGGGGCCAGCACATCCTGCAAGGCGCCGTGGCACGGCTCGGCGACCACGGCATCCATCGGCCGATGACGTTCACCGTCGAGCCGCTGACAAAGCTCTACCAGGATTGCGTGCGGCCCAACCTGAAGCAGTCGGTGGGCAGCTTCATGGAATTGCCGGCGCACGTGCCCGACGTGGCGGTGCAAGGCGGCCTGGACGCCTGCCTTCACGCAGGGGCCGAGTCGATCGTGGCGCTGGGGGGCGGATCGGTGCTCGACGCGGCCAAGGCGGTGTCGCACCTGCACCATGAGAAGACCGGGCGCTACCTGCCCATCGCGGCCTTGCCGACAACGCTGTCGGGCTCCGAGTTCTCCCACTACTTCGGCATCACCGAGACGGACGGTCCGGAGAAATTCAAGCGCAGCTACGCGGTGCGCGAGACGGTGCCCAAGGTGGTGGTGATCGACCCCGTGCTCGTGTCCGGCACGCCGCGCGCGCTGCTGCTGTCCTCCGCCATCAAGGGCATGGACCATGCGGTGGAGGGCATGCGCAAGGTGACGAAGGAGCACCCGCACGCGATCATGGCGGCCAGCGGCCTGGAGCGATTCCTGAAGGTGCTGCAGAAGTGGCCGCCCGCCATGGCGACGCGCGAGGCGCTGGACAAGGCGCTGGTGACGCCCGACGACCTGCTGCAGCTGCAGCTGGCGGCCTGGCAGTGCTACTTCTCGCCGGCCTCGGTCATCTACGGCCTCAGCCACCGCATCGGCCACATCCTGGGCGGCACCTTCGGCCTGCCGCACAGCGCGACCTCCTGCATCACCCTGGCGCCCGTCATCCGCGCCTGTGCAGATTTTTACGGCGACAAGCTCGAGATCTTCGGTGCACGCACGGCGCAGGCGGATGCCGCCACGCAGCTGGCCGACCGGATCGCGGGCGTGGTCAGCGCGCTCGGCCTGCCGGACCGCATCGGCGCCTTCGACCTCGACAAGGCAAAGCTGCCGGAGGTGGCCCGGCTGCTGAAGAAGAACTATCCCAACGAAGTGGCCGACCTGGGCAACAACGCGAGCCTCAAGCTCGACGCGCTGCTCGAGAGCCTCTGGTAAGCCCCTGCCGAGCCTTTGAAGAGCGCCTGGCCGAGAACGCATTGGTGCCTTGCAGACAACGCCGTGATCCCTCGCGCATGCCTACCGCCGAGGGCCGGCCGTTCCTAGGATCGATGGGGTCCATCCCACCCTTCAAGGAACCCCCATGCGTCTGCGCACCATCACCATCGCCCTGGCCTGCGGCCTCGGCGCTTCCCTCAACGCCGCCGCGGCGGATGTGAAGTCCATCTCGCGCCTTGCCGCGGGCCCCGGCAACGTATTGTTCGTTGCCGACTGGAAAGCCGCCCGCGTCCACGCGATCTCGCTGCCGGCGGCGCAGCAGCAGCCGGCGGGCACGGCGTTCAACATCCTCGACCTGGAGAGCCTGCTCTCGGCCCAGGTGGGCGGCGCCAAGGTCAGGGTCGAGGACATGGTCGTGCGGCCCGGCACCGCGCAGGTGTACGTGGCTGTGAGCTACGGCGCCGCGAAGACGCCGGCGCTCATCCTGGTCACCAGCGACAAGAAGGCGCGCCGCGTCGACCTGAAGGCGGCGGCCTCGACGTCGGTCGCGCTGCGCGACGCGCCCACCTCGGACTACAGCTTCTGGAAAGAGACGCCCGAGCGCAGCTTCACCGTCACCGACATGAAGTGGCGCGAAGGCGAACTCTTCGTGGCCGGCCTCTCCAACCAGGACTTCGCCTCGACGCTGCGCCGCGTGAAGTACCCCTTCGACGCGAAGCAGTCGATCACCTCGGTGGAGATTTACCACGCGGGCCACAACCTGATCGAGACCCGCGCCCCGATCCGTGCGATGAGCTTCGCGAGCTGGGGCGGCAAGAGCTACCTGGTGGCCGCCTACACCTGCACGCCGCTCGTGACGATCCCGCTGGACGACCTGAAGGACGGTGCGCATATCCGCGGCAAGACCGTCGCCGAACTCGGCTACGGCAACACGCCGGCCGACATGGTCTCCTACTCGCGCACCGAGCAGGGCAAGACCGAAGACTTCCTGCTGCTGGCCAATTTCGACCGCGTGTCCAACGTCATTCCCGTGTCGCAGCTGGAGGCCACGGGTTCGCGGCCCGGCATGGACAAGCAGGTGCCCTTCGGGCAGCTCGCGGGCGTCGAGGTGATGCAGGCGCCGCTGGCCGGCACGCTGCGGCTGGACAACCTGGACGACAAATCGTTCGTGGTCGTGCGCCGCCGGCTCGAGAAGGACGCGCTGCAGCTCGTGTCCATCGGCAAGGAACTGAGCTTCCGGCTGACCGACCATGTCTCGGAATACGCCTTCGCGGAGTACAGCTTCAAGGGCGACAACTTCCAGCTGCAGAACATCAAGCCGCGGCAGGACATGCTGCTGAAGGACGAAGGCTTCCCGGACCTGATCAAGGCGTCGGAGTAAGCCGTGCGTCTTTGCCGACTGTGCGGCGCCGCGGCGCTCGCCGTGGCGCTGGGCGCCTCGCACGCCGCGCCACCCACGCCATCCACCGCGGCTGCGCAAAGGGTGCGCGTCCAGCCGTCCGCCGGCCAGGTGCCGGCGAACCTGCTGCGCCTGTCCATCGAGTTCGCGGCGCGGATCGAAGGCCCGGTGCTGCCAAGGCTCGCGCTGCTGCGCCCCGACGGAAAGCCGCTCGTGCAACCGTTTCTCGAGCAGGAACTCTGGTCGCCCGACGGCCGGATCCTGACCGTGCTGATGCATCCAGGCCGCGTCAAGACGGGCCTGAACGCGCGTGAGGTCCTGGGGCCGATCCTGGTCGACGGGGACGATGTGAGCTTGACGCTGGACGGCCGTCCCATCCAGCACTGGCGCGTCGGGCCCGCGGACACGAGCGGTCCGGCGGTGTCGGCATGGCGCCTGTCGTCCGTGCGCGCCGCATCGAGGCAGGCGCTCGTCGTGACGCTGGATGGCGCCATCGATGGCCGGGACGCCGACTACATCGCAATCGCGGACCCGCAGGGCCGGCGCGTGAGTGGCCAAGCCCGGCTGAAAGACGGCGAGCGCACCTGGACGTTCACGCCGCATGCCCCATGGCGCGCAGGCGAATACCGGCTCATCGCGCGCGGCACCCTCGAAGACCCGGCGGGCAATCGCCTTGGCGGGCGCTTCGAAACGCCCGCAGATGCGCCGGCGGCTGCGCCTGTCGATGCCGCGCTTGCATTCACCGTGGGCCGGGCCTCGCCATCGGCCGGCATGCATCGCCCCTGAACCTCTGAGCCTTTCATGCATTCGACGCCGCCGCGAGGCCCTTGCCGCTCGATGCATCCGCAAATCAAATGTCCGATCGAACTTTCCGCCTCAACCTCCGGCTGCCGCAACTGCGCCGCAAGCGACATGGCGCGGCCCTGGTCCTTCTCGGCATCGGCGCCTGCATTTCGCAGGTGGCGCGCGCCGACACGCCGTTGCACCCACCCTCCTCTCTCTTCACCCAGTTCGGCTCGGCGCACGGGACCCGCACGCTGACCGCGGGGCTGACCTGGGACCTCCCCTACCGATGGCAGCTGGGCCCGGGCGAGCTCCGCAGCTATCTGGAAGCCTCCTACGCGTACTGGCAGATCCAGTCGACGGACCGGGCAGGGCTTTCGCACCTGTCGCAGTTCGCGTTGATTCCCGTGCTGCGCTATCGCCCCGCGGATGGCGCTTCGCCGTGGTTCTTCGAAACCGGGGTGGGGGTGACCGCCACCTCGTCGGTCTACAGGACCCGGCAGAAGAGCTTTTCGACGAGCTTCAACTTCAGCACCCACCTGGCGGTCGGCCGCAGCTTCGGCGCGCAACGGCAGCACGAGATCGCGTTGCGCCTCGAGCATTTCTCGAACGCCGGCATCAAGCACCCGAACCCCGGCGAGAACTTCATTCAGCTGCGGTACGCGCGCAGGTTCTAGCGGCGCCGCGCAAGATAGCGCGCGGGCGGCTGGCCCATGGCCTTCCTGAACATGGCGATGAAGGCGCTCACCGAGTCGTAGCCCAGGCCATGGGCCACCTGCTGCACCGAAAGGCCCGACGTGAGCCACTGCAGCGCCACGATCAGCCGCAGGCGCTGGCTCCAGCGGCCGAAGGACATGCCCGTTTCAAGCTGCACGAGGCGGGTCAGGGTCCGCTCGCTCATGGCCAGGCGCGAGGCCCACTGCGCTGCGGTGGTGCGGTCCGCCGGGTCGCGCATGAGCGCATCGATCAGGCGGCGCAGGCGCGGCTCCTCCGACACCGGCAGGTGCATGGCTTCGGTCGGCATGCGCGCCAGCTGGTCCAGCAGCACGGCATGCAGCCGCAGCGCCTGCGGCTCGCGCTGCGCGCCCTCGGGCAAGGCGGCCAGGTAAAGAATGAGCTCGCGCAGCAAGGGGCTGACGCTCAACGAGCAGCAGGTCTTCGGCATGGCCGCGGCGGCATCTTCCACGAACAGAAAGCAGACATTCCCCTCCGCCGAAACGCGCAGGCTGTGGGGCACGCCCCCGGGGATCCACAAGCCACCGTGCAGCGGTGCCATCCACAGCGCACCCGGCACTTCGCAGGCCACGGTGCCGCGCAACACCATCGCCAGCTGCCCCTGCGGATGCTGGTGCGCCGGCAATCCCTCCGCGAGCGCCTCGGTGCGAATCCGCACGGCGGCAACGCGCGCCTCCATCTTGTCGAATTCGAAGGTCCAGGCGCCTTGGCGATGCGTGCTCAGGCGTTCATCTTGACCGGATTTGCGCATATTCAGTCGGCCTGCAGGCATTCGAATCCGCGCATCGACACTAGATTCATCGGTGGCATTGCGCATTACTTCGGACCTCCATGCATTCCTCACAAACGGCAGATTCCTCACCCCGCGCCGCGCTCCTCATCGCCGGCATCCTGCTCATCGCAGCCAGCCTCAGGGCACCGATCACCACGCTCGGGCCCCTGCTCGAACCCGTGCGCGAAAGCTTTGCGCTCAACGCCTCGCAAGCCGGCCTGCTGACCACCCTGCCGCTGCTCGCGTTCGCCCTGGTGTCGCCGCTGGCGGCGCCACTGGCGCACCGGTTCGGCCTGGAGCGCGTGCTCTTCGCGTCGCTGGCCCTGCTGGTCGCCGGCATCGGCGTGCGCTCGGCCGGCACGGTGTCGGCACTTTTCGCGGGCACCTGCGTGATCGGGGGGGCGATTGCCGTCGCCAACGTGCTGCTGCCCAGCTTGCTCAAAAGGGACTTTCCTCGCCATGTGGCGAAGCTCACGGCCTGCTATGCACTGGCAATGATCGCCGCCGCCGGCATCGCATCGGCCGTGGCCGTGCCGCTGGACCATGCGCTGGGTGCCGGGTGGCCCGCCTCGCTGGGCACCGTGGCCGTGCTGCCGCTCGTCGCTGCGTTGCTGTGGTTGCCGCAACTGCGCTTTCGCACGGTGTCGGCGCCCGGCCTTGCCACGGGTGCGCGGGGGCCGTCGGTGTGGAAGGCCTCGCTGGCCTGGCAGGTGGCGGGGTACCTGGGCCTCACCTGCTTCATCTACTTCGCGGCGATTGCCTGGCTGCCTTCGATCCTCCAGGAGGTCGGCTTCTCGAGCGCCCGCGCCGGCACGCTGCATGGGTGGATGCAGCTGGCGGGGGCCGTGCCTGCGCTGCTGCTGATGCCGCTGCTGCACCGGATGCCCGACCAGCGCTGGATCGCCTTCGCGTCGCCCGCACTCAGTGCCTGCGGCCTGGCGGGCCTGCTGGCCCTGCCCGCCTTGACGCCGCTGTGGATCTTCGCCTTCGGCATGGGCATGGGATCGGCATTGATCCTGAGCCTGGCCTTCGTCGGACTGCGCGCGGGCAGCCAGCAGCTCGCCGCGTCGCTCTCGGGCATGTCGCAATGCATCGGCTACCTGCTGGCGGCTGTCGGCCCGACCTTGGTCGGCTTCCTGCACGAAGCCGCGGGCAACTGGACGATGCCGCTCGCGGCCTGCCTGGTGCTGTGCCTGGCGATGTGCGTGCTGGGGCTGTCGGTGGGCCGGGCCGTGCACATCGGCCAGTGAATGGCGCAGGAGGCCGGCGTCGCCGTCGGACTCGCCGTGTTCGGTCGATGGCATGCGTGCTCCAGGTGTCGGGTTCACCGGGGATCGTAGGAGCGCCCTGCCGGCGGCGCCAGGTGCCGGGGCGTGACCGCGGTGTTGCCCTGCGCGCACCAATGCATCGGCGCGCCGCCCCGCGATTGGTGCGCCCGCGGCAACACGGTGCGCCCCGGCGCATGCCTACCGCTGCTGCGCACGCCTGCCTAGCATCGTCGCATCGATCTAACGGAATCTCTCATGAAGCTCTATCACATGCCCGGCGCCTGCTCCCTCGCCGACCTGATCGTTCTCCAGTGGATCGGCGCCGACCACGAGCCGGTTCGCATGAGCCTGGACAGCATCAAGTCGCCCGACTACCTTGCCATCAATCCGGGCGGCACGGTGCCGCTGCTGGCGCACGGCGATCTCTCGCTCACCGAGAACGTCGCCATCCTCGGCTACCTGGCCGACCTGTACCCCGAGGCGCGCCTGCTGGGCGACGGCTCGCCGCGAGCGCGCGCCGAGGTCATGCGCTGGCTGGGCTTTCTCAACTCGGACGTGCACAAGGCGTTCAAGCCGATCTTCACGCCGCAGCGCTTCCTCAAAGACGCGGCGATGGCGCCCCTCCTTGCGGACAACGCGCGCGGCCATGTGCGCGAATACCTCGCGCGGCTGGACGGCCAGCTCGAGGGGCGCGACTGGCTGACTGGCGAACGGTCCATCGCGGACCCGTACCTGTTCGTGCTCTCGCGCTGGTCGGCGGCCAAGAAGGTCGACATGCAGGGCCTGGACAACCTCGCGCGCTTCGCCCGGATGATGGACGCCGACGCCGGCGTGCAAGCCGCGCTGGACGCCGAGCGCAGCATGCCGCAGTAAGCCGGGGTACGCCATGAGACTCTCGCTGGCCTCTTCCCTCGAAGCCACCCCACCGGGCTGCGCCACGTCGAGCGCACTTGCCCGCTGGTACGCAGAACAGCCCGCCGTGCGGCGCCTGTGGGCGATCCGCGCGGCGGACGAGCCCATGCTGCGCGTCATCGTGCTGCTGGAACCCTCGCCAGACGGCGACGAGATCAGCCCCGCCTGGATGGCCCATGGCAGCCGGTGGGCGCGCGACCTGCGCGAGCGGCTGGCGGACGCCGTGCAACTGGAACGCATCGACGGGCCGCTGCCCGAAGAGTTCGAGATCGACGGCGAAGGCGCCGTGCTCTCGGCGCTGTGCTGGCGCGACTCGACCGCGCTCGAAGCCTGAGCGCCAGGAACACGCTCCGTGCCTACCCGCCCCTTCGAATTCCTCAACCGGAACGGACACCGCCTGTCGGGCAGCCTCGAAATGCCGGAGGGCATCCCGCGGGGTTGGGCGCTGTTCGCGCACTGCTTCACCTGCGGCAAGAACAACCTCGCGGCCGTGCGCATCGCGCGGACGCTGGCCAGCGTGGGGATCGGGGTGCTGCGCTTCGACTTCACCGGGCTGGGCGGCAGCGAGGGGAATTTCGCCGACGCGAGCTTCTCGCTGAACGTGCAGGACCTGGTGTCGGCCGCCAGCGCCATGGAGGCCGCCGGCATGCCGCCCCGCCTGCTCATCGGCCACAGCCTCGGCGGCTCCGCCATGCTCGCTGCGGCGGACCGCATTGCGGGCGCGCACGCCATCGCGACCATTGCCGCGCCGTTCGATGTGGCGCAGGTGCTGCACCTGCTGGACCCCGCGGGTCTTGCGCGCCTCCAGACCGAGGGACAGGCGCTGGTCCAGGTGATCGGACGGCCGATGGCGGTCGGCAAGGCCTTCGTGGACGACCTGCGCACGCATGACCCGGGGGCGCGCATCGCGGCCCTGCACCGGCCGCTGCTGCTGCTCCATGCGCCGCAGGACCACACGGTCGACATCGAGAACGCCACGCGCATCTTTCTGGCAGCGAGGCATCCCAAGAGCTTCGTCTCGCTCGACGATGCGGACCACCTGCTGTCGAAGCGCGAGGACGCCGAGCAGGTCGCGCGCCTCATCGCAACCTGGGCGGACCGCTACCTGCCCGAACCGCCCGCCGGCCGCCCGGTTGCGGCGGACGCTGAGGCAGAAGAAACGGGCCTCGGAAAATTCCAGCTCGCGCTGCGCTCGGGCGGCTCGCGCTGGCTCGCGGACGAACCCGAGACGGTGGGCGGGCTCGGTTCGGGCCCGACGCCCTACAACCTGCTGTCGTCCGCGCTCGCCGCCTGCACGACCATGACGCTGCGCCACTACGCCGACAGCAAGGGCTGGCCGGTCACGCGCATCCGCACCGCGGTCAACCACTGCAAGGACAAGGCAATCTCCCCGCCCGACGTCTTCAGCCGGCGGGTGTCGATCGACGGCGCCATCACCGAGGCGCAACGCACACAGCTGCTCGACATGGCGCAGCGATGCCCCGTTCACCGCACCCTCGAAGGCGGAGCGCGCTTCGAGCCCGTGGAAGGCGAGCCACCGGCCTGAACGCGGGCTGCACAGCCAAGGCGCGATTGGTGCCTTGCGGACAACACCGTGATCCATCGCACAGGCCTACCGCGCCGTGCCACCCGATCCTACGATTCATCCATCGCATCAAAGAAGGCAAGACCATGATCAAGATTGCAAGAAGCATCGGACTGACACTGCTGTTCGCCGCGGGCGCAGCAACGGCCCAGAACGCCGCTTCGCACGGCACGCCCAAGGACGCCAAGGTGACGCCGCTGATGACCCAGGAGATGAAGGACATCCCCGGCAAGGAAGTGCTGATGATCACGGTGGACTATCCGCCGGGCGCCGTCGATCCGGTGCATCGCCACGACGCCCACAGCTACGTCTACGTGCTCGAAGGCTCGATCGTGATGGGCGTGAAGGGCGGCACGGAAGTGACGCTGAAGGCCGGCGACACCTTCTACGAAGGCCCCGACGACATCCACACCGTCGGCCGCAACGCGAGCAAGACCAAGCCTGCGAAGTTCGTCGTCATGCTCGTGAAGAACAAGGGTGCCGAGTTCTTCATTCCAGTGAAATAACCCACCGGTTGCATTCCACCCGCCGCAACGAAGATGACGGGTGTCAGATCGCCGAGGCGGCTGTAATGAGGCGTGCACTTTCCACCCGTTCGTGCACGGGACAGACTCACGTCGGCGCGGTGTCCCCGCGTAAATCCGACCAGCAACACAGCGACGCGGCGGGTGGAAGGCATCCCTTGCTTCCTGCAACAGGGGGCCGGCACAAGTACACAGGACCTCTGCCATGAAACTCTTCTACATGCCCGGAGCCAGCGCACTGGCCGACCACATCGTGCTCGAGTGGTCCGGCCAGCCCTACGAGGCGGTGCGCATGGACCGCCGCAGCATCAAGATGCCGGAGTACCTGGCGCTCAACCCGGCCGGCGTGGTGCCGCTGCTCGTGCACGGCGACTTCACGCTGAGCGAGAACGTCGCCATCCTCGGCTACCTCGCGGACCTGCATCCGCAGCTGCAGCTGGCGGGCGACGGTTCGCCGCGCGCGCGGGCGGAGGTCATGCGCTGGCTCGGCTTCCTGAACTCCGATGTGCACAAGGCGTTCAGGCCGATCTTCTTTCCCGAGCGCTATCTGCCGGACGACGGCCTGGCGGCGCAGCTGGCCGCCACGGCGCGCGGCCACGTGCGCGAGTACCTTGGGCGGCTCGACGCGCAGCTCGAAGGCCGCGAATGGCTCACGGGCCGGCGCTCCATTGCCGACGCGTACCACTTCGTGATGCTGCGCTGGGCCATCGGCACGAAGGTCGGGCTGCACGGCTTCGAAAACCTGACGGCCTTCGTTCGCCGGATGCATGCCGACGAGGGCGTGCATGCGGCCCTCGTGATGGAGGAAGGCCTGGCGCCACGCACCGAGCGCGCGCACAGCGCGCCCGATCAATTGATGCGCCTGAACGAACGGATCCGCGACAACCTGGCCACCACGCTGAACGCCGAAGTGGTCGGGCTGGTGGAGTACAGCGAAGGCGACGGCGCCGAGCTCGAAGTGCGCCGGGGCCTCGTGGAGATCGAGGTCTCGCGGATGGACACGGTCTTCAGCTGGCAGGACGAAAACTACCGCGGCCAGGCGGCCATTCCCTTCCAGAATTTCTCGCGCTATGTCAGCAATGGCGCGATCCGGCTCGATCTGTAGATACACAACCTGCAAACGCCATGAAAAATTCCGCCCCCCTCACCCCCTTGCATGCAAAGGTGTGCGCATGACCGCCGGCTGCCCCCACCTGGAGCAGGTCCGCCCGGTCACGCCAACCACCACAGGTTGCGAGGAATGCCTGCGTTCCGGCGGCCGCTGGGTCCACCTGCGCATGTGCCTCAGTTGCGGCCACGTCGGATGTTGCGACTCCTCGCAGGGAAAGCACGCGACCGGCCACTTCCACGAAACCGGCCATGCGGTCATTCAGTCCGCGGAGCCCGGCGAATCCTGGAGATGGTGCTATGTCGACCACAAGCTCGTCTGACAGCGCCGCCGATGCGGTGTTCGACGCCACGGGCATCGCCGCCCGTGCCAAGCGCGCCGGCGACCTTGCGCCCGACGCGACCCTGCCGGACGGTGCCGGCCGCCTGGTCCGACTGTCGGACGAATGGCGCAAGGGCCCGCTCGTGCTGGTGTTCTACCGCGGCGGCTGGTGCGGCTACTGCAGCCTCCAGCTGCGGGCCTGGCACCAGCGGGCGGACGACCTGGCGCGGCTCGGCGCCACGCTCCTGGCGATCTCGCCGCAGACGCCCGACCATTCGATGCGTACGGCCGAGGACAACCAGTTCACGTTCACCGTGCTCAGCGATTCCAACCTCGAAGCCGCCAGCGGCTTCGAGCTGGCCTTCACGCTCCCGCCCGAGCTCGTCAGCTTCTACGGCTCGGTGGGCACCGACATTCCCGTCCTGAACGGCAACGGCCTGTGGGTGTTGCCGGTTCCGGCGACCTATGTGATCGATGAGGATGGCCGCATCCGTTTCGCCCACATCGAGGAGGACATCCGGAAGCGCGCAGAGCCGGCCGATGTGCTGCGCGCAATCGAAGACATGGTCCGCGGCCGCGCCCTTGCGGCAGCCAGTGCCCCCTGAAGGTCCCATGCGACGAAGCCCGCCAGTGAGTGACTGGCGGGCTTCCTGCGATGGGCCTCAGGCGATTCGCAGCTTCACTCGGGCGTGCCGCCGGGAACGGGCTTGCGGCGATTCGGCTTGCGCGTATCGCGCGTCTGGTGGCGCTTCTCGCCGGCAATGGCGGCCGTGTCGGTTCCGATTGCGCCGCCTTCGGCGGTCTTGACCGTGTCGCCCGAGGCCACGGCGGCCCTGCCTGGCGCCTTGGCCGCCACCCTGGCCTGGGCCCGCACCTGGGGCTTGCTGTCGGTGACGGCCTGGTTCTCCGCCGATTGCGCGAAGACGCTCGCCGCGGCCAGGAAGGCGGCCGTCATGACGGTGATGTGCTTGATCATTTGATGGACTTTCCGAAAGTGAATGGAGGACGCCGCATTGCCGCAAGCGTCCAAAAAATTCTAGGACGCAGCCGCGCCGGATTTCGCCTTCGGCTGGTGCCATTTCGGAAACATGCCGAGTCCCTGGCCGGATTGTTGCGCGTTGGGCAACACCGTGAAGCCCCGCACATGGCTACCGGCGGCACCTTCTCCAACCTACGCTACCTCCTGTCTGCGCGGTCTTCGCAAGACGGATGACTCAGCCGTTCCGAGTCCAGGCATCCGCCACCCATTCCAGGAGTTAGTCGTGACCCAACGTGTCAACTATGTCGAGCAATCGCCCGAACTCTTCAAGAAGTTCGTCGAGTTCCTCAACGCGATCAAGGAAGGCGCCATCGAAGAGCCGATCCGCAACCTGGTGTCGATCCGCACCTCGCAACTCAACGGCTGCGCGTTCTGCCTGGACATGCACGTCAAGCAGGCCAGGATCCAGGGCGAGCGCGAGCTGCGCCTGTACCACCTGGCCGCATGGCGCGAATCGACGCTGTTCATTCCGCGCGAACGTGCGGCGCTGGCCTGGACCGAGGTGCTGACCAGGCTGCCCGAGCAAGGCGTGCCCGACGACATCTACGAGCGCGTGCGCACGCAGCTGTCGGAGAAGGAAATCTCCGACCTCACTTTCCTCATCATGTCCACCAACGCATGGAGCCGCCTGAACATCGGCTTCAAGAGCGTGCCCGGCGCCTCGGACAAGGTCTTCGGCCTGGACAAGGCAAAGCTCGCCTGATCCGCGCCGCCGGGAACCACCTTCGCCAACCAACCAGCCCCTTGCGGGCCAAAGGAAATCACCATGAAGATCGTCGTCATCGGCGGCTCGGGCCTCATCGGCTCCAAGGTCGTCAGCAAGCTGCGCGAAGCCGGCCATGAGGTCGTTGCCGCATCGCCCGCATCGGGCGTCAACACCATCACCGGCGAAGGCCTGGCCGAGGCCCTCAAGGGCGCGCAGGTGGTGCTGGACGTGGCCAACTCGCCTTCGTTCGAGGACAAGGCCGTGCTCGAATTCTTCGAGACCTCGGGGCGCAACCTCCTGGCCGCGGAAGCCGTGGCCGGCGTGAAGCACCACGTCGCGCTGTCGGTGGTCGGCACCGACCGCCTCTCCGAAAGCGGCTACTTCCGCGGCAAGATCGCGCAGGAAAAGCTGATCCGCGAATCGAAGATTCCCTACACCATCGTCCATTCGACGCAGTTCTTCGAATTCCTCGGCGGCATTGCGCAGTCGGGCACCGACGGCGACACCGTGCGCCTCTCGCCGGCCTTCGTGCAGCCGATCGCATCGGACGACGTCGCAACTGCCGTGGCCGACTACACCCTGGGCAAGCCGGTGAATGGCGTGGTCGAGATTGCCGGCCCCGAGCGCGTTCGCCTGTCCGACCTGGTGCAGCGCTTTCTCGCCAAGACCAGCGATCCGCGCAAGGTCGTCCAGGACGTGCACGCGCGCTACTTCGGTGCGGAGCTGAAGGACGAAACGCTAGTGCCGGGCCCCAACCCGCGCATCGGCGCGCTCGGCTTCGAAGCCTGGTTCGCGCTGCCCAAGCCGGCACGCTGACACAAAGACCACCTTCGGCCACATCGGGATGCGGCCGGGGGTTCCTGCCCCACGGCCCTCCTCTCCCATCCTGATGACGCCATGCCCGACAGCTCCGTACTCTCCACACTCGCCTCGACGAACCTGGCCGACATCAGCCGCGGACGCTACGTCGTCGATCCCGCACATTCGCAGGTGCTGTTCAGGGTGTCGCACTTCGGCATCTCGACCTATTTCGGCGAATTCACGGGCCCTTGCGGCACGCTCGACATTCCGCTGTCGGCACACGGCAGCGACACGCGGCTCGCGGTGTCCGTGCCCGTCGCCAACGTGAGGACCACGAGCCCCATCCTGGATGGCGAACTCAAAAGCCGAGACTGGCTGGACGCCGAGCGGTTTCCGTTGGTCTCCTTCGACTTTGCCGCGCCGCTTTCCCTGGCTGCGAATTCATTCCAGGTGGCCGGCGCCCTCGCCCTGCACGGCGTGACGCGCAACGCCACATTCGACGTGAGCTTCGTCGGCGCCGGCATGAATCCGGCAAAGCAGGTCTACACGGTCGGCTTCGACATCCGGGGCCGCATCCGCCGCAGCGACTACGGCGTGACCGCCGCGCTCCCGATGATCGGCGACGAGCTGGGTCTCATCATCAGTGCGGCTTTCGAACTCGAAGCCCCTGCCGCCTGAGCGTGCTCTTGCGCAACACCATTGAACAGAAGCCCGGAATGCCCACGCCGAGAGATACAACCCCAGTTTCTGCAGCACAAGCCGCGCAATCCAGCCCGCTGCAACCGCCTCCCGTCACGCTGCTCGACAGGTACAAGGGGCAGGAATTCGAGCCGATCTATTCGACCGTCGTCACGGTGAGCGGCGGCGAAGCGGAGCACGGACGGGCCTCGGGCGTGGCGCGCTCCGACGACGGCAACCTGAACCTGGAGCTTCGGCTTCCGGCCGCGCTGGGAGGCGGCGGTGGCGGCACCAACCCGGAGCAGCTGTTCGCGGCGGCCTATGCCGCATGCTTCCATGGGGCGTTGAACCTGCTGGCCGCGAAGAAGAAGATTCCGGTTCATGACGCCACCGTGGAGGCGTCCGTCGTTTTCGGGCGCGACCCCGTCGACGGACTCTTCGTGCTCACCGCCGATGTGCGGATCCATTTGCCCGACGTCGAGAAATGCGTGGCCGAAGAACTGGTGCGCAGCACGGAAAGATTTTGTCCCTATGCGAAGATGGCCCGCAACGGCATCACGAGCATCGTTGCAGTCGCCGCCTAGGAACTCACAGACCGGCGCCGCGCTCCATCGGCGCTCCCCTTCCCTGCGTTGAGAAAGCCCCTCCATGAGCGATTCATCCGACACCCCGCGCAAAACCTCCCTGACCACCGCCTTCGGCGCCCCCGTGCCCGACAACCAGAACAGCCTCACGGCCGGCGCGCGCGGCCCGCTGCTGATGCAGGACGTGTGGCTGCTCGAAAAGCTCGCCAACTTCAACCGCGAGGTCATCCCGGAGCGCCGCATGCACGCCAAGGGCTCCGGCGCCTTCGGCAGCTTCACCGTCACGCACGACATCACGCAGTACACCCGCGCCAAGCTCTTCAGCGCCGTGGGCAAGAAGACCGAGATGTTCGCGCGCTTCACCACGGTGGCCGGCGAGCGCGGCGCGGCCGATGCCGAACGCGACATCCGCGGCTTCGCGCTCAAGTTCTATACGGAAGAAGGCAACTGGGACCTGGTGGGCAACAACACGCCCGTGTTCTTCCTGCGCGACCCGCGCAAGTTTCCGGACCTGAACAAGGCCGTCAAGCGCGACCCCCGCACCAACCTGCGCAGCGCCACCAACAACTGGGACTTCTGGACGCTGCTGCCCGAGGCGCTGCACCAGGTCACCATCGTGATGAGCGACCGCGGCATCCCGGCCAGCTACCGCCACATGCACGGCTTCGGCTCGCACACCTACAGCTTCGTCAATGCGCAGGACGAGCGCTTCTGGGTCAAGTTCCACTTCCGGACGCAGCAGGGCATCAAGAACCTCACCGATGCCGAGGCCGCGGCCCTGGTCGGCGGCGACCGCGAGAGCCACCAGCGCGACCTGTTCGAAGCCATCGAGGGCGGCGACTTCCCCAGGTGGACGCTCTCCGTGCAGGTGATGCCCGAAGCCGATGCAGAGAAGGTGCCCTACCACCCCTTCGACCTGACCAAGGTCTGGCCCAAGAAGGACTACCCGCTGATCGAGGTGGGCGTGATGGAGCTGAACCGCAATCCCGCGAACTTCTTCGCCGACGTGGAGCAGAGCGCGTTCGCGCCCAGCAACCTGGTGCCCGGCATCGGCGTGTCGCCCGACAAGATGCTGCAGGCGCGCCTCTTCGCCTATTCGGATGCGCAGCGCTACCGCCTGGGCGTGAACCACCACCAGATCCCGGTGAACGCCGCGCGCTGCCCGGTGCACAGCAACCACCGCGACGGCGCGATCCGGGTGGACGGCAACTACGGCGCCGCGCCGCACTACGAGCCCAACAGCTTCGGCCAGTGGCAGGAGCAGCCCGGCTACCGCGAGCCGCCGCTCAAGCTGCGCGGCGATGCGGACTTCTGGAATTTCCGCGAGGACGATGCCGACTACTACAAGCAGCCCGGCGACCTGTTCCGCCTGATGACGCCGGCGCAGCAGCAGGTGCTGTTCGACAACACGGCGCGCGCCATGGGCGATGCGCCCGGGTTCATCAAGCGCCGCCACATCGGCAACTGCGCCAAGGCCGATGCGGCCTATGGGGCGGGCGTGGCAAGGGCGCTGGGTCTCTAAGGCGCCCCTGCCTCAGGACAACCCTTCGAGTTCCGCCGCAAGGAACTCGATGAAAAGCCGCGCACGCGCCGGCGCCTGGCGCCCGAAGGCATGCAGGGCCGAGACGGTCACGAGCGGCAACGGCTGCGACGGCAGCACGGGCACCAGCCGGCCGGCGTCGATGTCGTCCTGCACGAACAGGCGCAGGATCTGCACGATGCCCAGGTCGCCAAGTGCCGCGATGCGCAGCGCGACGCTGTTGTCCGTGTCGAATACGCCGGCCGGGTTCAACACGCTGCCATCGGCAAAGCGGATCGGAAACGCCTTGCCGCCCAGCATGTAGCGCACGTGCGCGTGGCTGTGCAGGGCCTCGATCGAATCGGGCGTGCCGCGGCGCGCCAGATACACGGGCGACGCCACCAGCACGAGCGGCAGGTCGGCAAGGCGCCGCGCCGTGAGGTCGGAGTCGGCCACCTGCCCCGCGCGAATGGCGATGTCGTAGCCCTCGCGGATCAGGTCGACATGGCGGTCGGCAAGGCTCATCTCGAGCTTCAGCTCCGGGTGCCTGGGCAGGAACCTGCCGATCACCGGCTCCAGCAGGATGCGCCCGAGGTCTCCGGGCGCCGTGATGCGCAGCACGCCCTGCGCAATGCCGGCGGGCCGCATCGCGTCGCCGGCCTGGTCGAGCGCGCGCAGCAGCGGCGCGATGCGCTCGTAGTACGCAGCGCCCTCCTGCGTGAGCGACAGCATCCGCGTGGAGCGCTGGAAGAGCCGCACGCCGAAGCGCTGCTCCAGCCGCGCCACACTCTTGGAGACCGCCGAGGGCGACGTCCCCAGCGTCCGCGCGGCCGCACTGAACGAGCCGGCCTCCACGGCGCTGGCAAAGGCCACCAATCCGGGCGCCTGGTCGAGAACATTCATTGAAGACTCCGGGGCACAAGTGTTTTCATTCTTGCCCACTACTGAAGTGCAGGTGAACAACCTAGATTGAAGGCTACTCTCTTCGTTGAACAAGGAAAAGCATCATGCAAAAGCTCTCTGGCAAAGTGGCGGTGATCACCGGAGGCAACAGCGGCATCGGCCTGGCGTGCGCCCAGGCTTTCGCGGCGGAAGGCGCCCGCGTCGTCGTCGTAGGACGCCGCCAGGACGCCGTGGACACGGCATTGGCGCGCATCGGTCCGGACGCGATGGGCTTCGTCGGCGACGTGGCCGACCTTGCAATGCACGACCGCCTGCTCGCCGCGGTGAAGGCACGGTTCGGCGCCATCGACATCTATGTGGCGAATGCGGGAACGGCGATTCTCGAGCCGTCCTCTGCCGTGACCGTGGACAACTACGACGCGCAGTTCGCCACCAATACACGCGCGGTGTTCTTCGGCGTGACCAAGGCACTGCCGTTCATGCGCGACGGCGGCTCGATCATCCTCACGAGCTCGATCGCCGGCAGCAAGGTGATGGACAACCACGCGGTCTACGCCGGCAGCAAGGCCGCCATCGAGGCCTTTGCACGCAACTGGGCACTCGAGCTCAAGGACCGCCGCATCCGGGTCAACGTGCTGAGCCCCGGCCCGGTCGACACGCCGATCCTCGCAAAGCTGGGCATCACGGAATCCGCACGGCCTGATTTCGACCAGCGCATGGCGGCAGCGATCCCGTTGGGTCGCCTGGGCCAGCCGAATGACCTGGCGCAAGCGGCGCTGTTCCTGGCGAGCGACGACAGCGTGTTCGTCACGGGCGTCAACCTGAAGGTCGACGGTGGCATGGCGCTGGCCTGAAGGGCCATGCCTTCTGGCGCCATCTCTTCAGAGGCGTGTCCACCAGATGCAGGCAGATCGCCGCCATCGTGAACGAGAACGCAAGGGTCGCGCTCAGCGTGATCCACAACGGCTGCGTACTGCGCAGCAGCAAAGCCAAGGGGAAGTGCCAGAGATAGATGCCATAGGACAGCCTGCCGATGTAGGCCATGGGCCGCGACGCGAGGAATGCCGCTCGCCCATGTTCTGCGGCAAAGCAGATCAGCACGAAGGCCGACAACTCCGCCGATGTGATGCGCAGCGTGACCGCCTGGACCTGGTCGCTCGTCGGCAGCGAAGGCAGGGCGATCAGGACCAGCAGCGCCATGCAAGCCATGGCGAGCGCGTGCTTCGACACCTTGAAATGGGCCAGTGCCGCAATGGCCCCGAGCAGGATGCCGCTCATTCGCGTGTCGAAACGGAAATACGCCTGCTGCCAGGTCCAGTTCATGGCCACGAAATACCGCCATGCAGTCACTGCCAAAAATGCCGACACCAGCCATCCGACCGGACGCCGCGTTCGCAGAAAGAGCGGCAGCACGAGAGGCCACAGCAGGTAGAACTTTTCTTCCACGCCGAGGGACCATGTGTGGCCGATGGTGTAGGCCAGCTCCCGGAAGGCCAGCGCATAGTCGTAGACGTAGAGTGCGGCGAGCACGGCGGACAGCCAGCGATCGTCCGCCGGCCAGAGGATGGGGGCCAGCCCCACGTAGACCGCAACCATGAGCAGCAGCGTCGGATACAAGCGCAACGCCCGGCGCGCATAGAAGCGGCCGATCTCGATGCCGCCATGACGGTATTCCGCCGTCAGCAGCGAAGTGATGAGATAGCCGGAAAGAACGAAAAAAACGTCCAGCCCGATAAAGCCGCCGCGCGCACCGGGGACTTCGCAGTGAAACAGCACGACCGCGAGGATGGACAGCGCGCGAACGCCGTCGAGCGCCGGGTTGTAGGGCATGGACATCTGTCCGTGCTCAGCGAATGGCCAGCGGGTCCGGCCGGCACGGCTGCAGGATCGTCTCGCCGCACGCCGGATAGCCTGCAGGTCCCTTCACGTCCTTCAGCACGCCGAGCCGCACCACGGAGTCGTACCTGGCGTTGTGCAGCACATGGACGCGCTGCTTCTGCGTGAAGGTGTCGAACACCAGGCCACCGGTCTGTGCGGGCGTGTCGATCCAGATCCGCAGCCGCGAGCCGGCGCGAAAGTAGTGGCCCATCTTGTGGATCTCGACGCGGGCGAGGACCGGCCGGCCCGGCAGCAGCGGCATCGGCTGCTCCGGCCGTTCGAGCCGAACGGGCAACAGCGGGGTCGAGCGCGCCGTGTCCAGGGCGCGGTTCGACAAGCGCAGCCAGCCGCGCTGGACATAGATCTCCTGCCCGTCCGGCCGGAGTTCCGTGACGGTGACCTGCAGGTCGGCGTCGCCGGCGCCGGCCGTGACCCAGAGGTCGGCGCTGCCCGGTCCGTAGACCATCATGTCCTCATCCAATGGCGGCGATGTGTAGGCCACGCCCGTGGTCTTCCAGTCGCCAGGCAGCGGGCCCCAGAAGCTGCTTCCCGCAATGTCGTTGACGGCCACACCGGCGCCCGGGTAGTCGAAGCTATCGGCAGCGCCGGAGCCAGGGGCATCGGCGAGGGTCTGGCCCGCACCCAGGTGGAACGCCTTGACGGCCAGGTCATCGCTGCGGATCGAGCCTCTTTGCACCACCCAGCGGGCCCTGGCGGAAACGCGCCGCTCCAGTGCGTTGCCGCCTGCTTCGGAGCTTTCCATCCATACGGTGGTGCGTGGTGTGTCACGCTCGAATCCGTTGTTCTCTCCCTTGACGAAGCGGTCGAGAAAACGCACGGCCATCGCCTGGAAATCCGCGGCCAGGTACATGTCGTGCCGGCCGTTGGTCTGCACCGACCACAGCCTGGCGGGATCGAGCCGGGACTGGTAGTAGCCGCTGCGCGGCGTGATGGCCTGGTCCTGGAACGCTTCGAGCGACAGCACGGGAACCTGCACGCGGTCGGCATGCGGCGCCAGGTCGAAGCTCTTCATGCCCTCGTCCCGCAAGGGATGCGACAGGAACAGGTGCATCACGGAGTTCGTGTCTTCGGCCGCGAGGTTCTTCGGGATCTGCGCCAGGCAGGCGGCATCGCCCTCTTCCCTTGCCGTCTGCGCGACCACCTTCTCCCAGTAGGCGCGCATGGAGCCGCGCAGCGGCGTGATGAAGCCGGGCGCCGGCACGCCGCCGGGCATCAAGGCGTCGCGGAAGTCCGTCAACACCATGCCGGGCACGATGGCCCGAAGGTGCGGCGGCCGGTGCTGCGCCGTCGCCAGTTGGGAAGAACCACCGTACGACCAGTTGACCATGCCGACCTTGGCGTTGGACCACGCTTGCGACGCCGCGAACTCGACGGCCTCGGCGCCGTGTCTTCCGAGCTGTGGCCGCGTGTACTCCAGCGGGCCTGCGGAGCATCCGCTGCCCGCGGCGTTGACGCCCATCACCGCATAGCCGGCGTCGACAAGCCGCCTGTCGAGTTCGATGGACATCGATGTCTTGTACTGGAGATAGGGCGTTCCTCCGATCGAGCCGGCGTCGTACCCGTTGATGCTCAAGATGACGGGGAACCTGCCCGATGCCTTCGGCAGGAGCACGCTGTAGCGCAGCCTGATTCCGTCGGATGTCTTGAAGTAACCGGTGAGGCGCTTCGCCCAGAATGGTGCGGCCGGTCCCCGCTCGGGGAAATCGAAAGGCGGCGACAACGGCAGGCCCGTGTCGGGATCCAGCGGGGCATCCTGCCCATGTGCCGCGAGCGACGTGACGAACGCCGTGGCGAGTGTGATGGCGGCGGCGATGAGCTTCTTCATGGTTCTTGTACTCGAGGGCTTGCTGGATCGGCGGCGGGAGGCGATGTTAGGGCATCGCTGCGCTGTCGGCAGTCCTGCGCACGACAAACCTTGGCGCTGGAAAGTACATACCGGCCAAGGCTGTCTTGCGGTCGCGACCAGCGGCTCGGATCACGCCATCGAACCGATTGATGTCCGTCGCTCAACACGGTGCAGCCCCGCACGTGGCTAGTAGCCCTCCCTGCTCAAACCTACGATCGAAGCGGCTATCAAGATCCTCACACACGCACGGAAAGATTCAGATGACGGATTCAGTAACCCCGACCCGCATGGACGACCGCATGGACTTCGTGCGGCGCGGACTGCTGCGCGGCGCGGTGGCGGGTGCGGGCATCGCTGGACTGGGCCTGGCGCTGGGCGGCAGCGTGGCATTCGCGAAGGGCATCGGATTCCCCGCCCTCGCACTGGGCCGCTTGAAGAACGTCGATGCCGGCGTCCTGAACATCGCCTACTGCGAAGCAGGCCCGGCAGACGGCCCCGCGGTGGTGCTGCTTCACGGTTTCCCGTATGACATCGAGGCGTACGCGGAGGTCGCCCCCCTCCTCGCGTCCGCGGGTTGCCGCGTGATCGTTCCCTATCTGCGCGGCTTCGGCCCCACGCGCTTCCTGAATGCAGGCACGCTGCGTTCGGGCGAATTCGCGGCATTCGGCGCGGACCTGCTGGCGCTGCTCGATGCATTGGCGTTGCCGCGTGCGGTGCTGGCGGGATACGACTGGGGCGGCAAGGCGGCCAGCGCCGTGGCCGCCCTCTGGCCCGAGCGCTGCGCGGGCTTGGTGTCGGGCAACGGCTATGCCTTCACGGAACCGTCCGCGGCATTGGTTCCGGCGCTGCCCGAAAGCGAGATTCCGCTCTGGTGGCAGTTCTACTTCCAGACCGAGAGAGGGCGCGCCGGCTACACAAAGTACCGCCGCGAGATGAACCGGTTCTTCTGGAAGCAGTGGTCCCCGACCTGGCGCTTCGACGACGCGACCTTTGCGCGCACCGCCGGATCGTTCGACAACCCCGACCACGTCGATGTCTCCATCCATTCGTTCCGCCACCGATTCGGCGCAGTCAAGGGAGACCCCGCCTATGCCGAGATCGATCGCAGGCTTGCATCGCTGCCCGCGATACCGGTGCGGACGGTGACACTGGACGGCTCCGACGACAGCGCCCATGGCCCGACCGACGGTTCGGCCCAGGCGGCGAAGTTCACCGGGCCACGCACACACCGCGTGATACCGGGGGCGGGACACAACCTGCCGCAAGAGGCGCCAGGGGCGTTTGCGGACGCGGTGCTCGAACTGGTGCGCGCGGACCGCCGCACGCGTTGAGCTTGCGCAACACCGCACTCCCGATCCAGGGGAGAACCCTTCTTCACCCACCAGGATTTCCCGATGTCCGATCCAAACAAATTGCCCCGCCGCTCATTTCTGGAGAAAGCGGCCATCGGTGTCGTTACCTCCCAGTTCGCGGCAGGCGTTCCAGCTTTCGCACAGACGCGCGCCGCGTCGAGGCCGCTCAAGCGCCTCGAGCCACTCAAGAGCATCGAGGCCGGCGTGCTGAACATCGGCTATGCGGAACTGGGGCCTGCGAACGGCGCACCGATCCTGCTTTTGCATGGCTGGCCCTACGACATCCATACCTATGCCGAGGTTGCGCCGATCCTGGCCTCGCAGGGGTACAGAGTCATCGTCCCGTATGTGCGCGGCTATGGCACGACGCAATTCATTTCCAGCGAGACGCCTCGCAACGGTCAACAGGCGGTGCTGGCCGTTGACATCATTGCGTTGATGGATGCGCTGAAGATCCAGCAGGCCACTGTCGGCGGCTGCGATTGGGGCGCTCGGACGGCCTGCATCCTCGCAGCCTTGTGGCCGGAGCGCGTCAAGGCCCTTGTCTCCGTCAGCGGTTATCTGATCGGCAACAGGGAGTCGGGCAAGGCTCCTTTGCCACCGAAAGCCGAACTGCAGTGGTGGTACCAGTACTACTTCGCCACCGAGCGCGGCCGTGCCGGCTACGAGAAGAACCGGCACGACTTCTCGAAACTGATCTGGCAGATCGCTTCTCCCAGATGGGCCTTCGACGATGCCACCTTCGACCGCAGCGCTGCTGCCCTGGAGAACCCGGACCATGTCGCCGTCGTGATCCACAACTACCGCTGGCGGCTCGGCCTGGCCGAAGGCGAATCGAAGTACGACGACCTGGAGAACCGGCTCGCCAAGGCCCCGGTCATCACCGTCCCCACGATCACTTTCGAAGGCGATGCCAACGGTGCACCGCATCCTGAGGCGAGCGCCTACGCCGGGAAGTTCTCGGGCAGGTACGAACATCGCGTGGTCAGCGGCGGGATCGGGCACAACCTGCCCCAGGAGGCGCCCCAGGCTTTCGCCGCCGCCGTGGCGGAACTCGCTCGCCTCTGAGCTATTTTGCGCACCGCGATCACTTCGGCACGCTGCACAAGCGAGTACGAGGAGAACGCCGAGTTCATCAAGCTTCAGTTCCCGGACGGAGAGATTGATGTTGTCGTCGGCGCTCCGCTGACCGTGCCGAACTTTGAGATTGCTGAGTACGATGGGCGTCCGATTCGTGTGGAGACGTCCGCCGAGATCATCGCCAAGAAAATGTGGCATCGTGGCGATCAGGCCAAGGCTCGTGACCTTTTCGACCTCTGCGCGGTGGCCATGCTTGAGCCGGCGGCGATCGAGTTCGAGCAGATCGATGCCCGCTCCTTTCGTAGCATGCGACCGGCTTTGCGAACTCGCGTTCTCCAACGCTTCTTCCATCGGTTTCATGGAGTGGGTTGTGGCACAGGAAAAAATCGATTTCGTAGTGAACAGTTCGGTACTACGCCGCCGGCTTCTTCGCGGCGTGGGCGCCGCGGTAGGCGCCTCCATCGTCCTGCCGCGATGGGCGCATGCACAGGCCGCCGCGGGCGGCCCGGCGGCGCCGCAGAGCACCATCACCCAGCCGCCGCGCGACTTCAGTGCGCGCGGGGCTCCCACCACCTACTTCACCGATCCCGATGTGCTCACCGTCGATCCGGTGTTCGATGGCCTGCGCCAGCCCAACGCCCCGATCCAGCGGCTATGGACCGGCGCGTTGTGGTCCGAAGGACCGGCATGGAATTCGGTCGGCCGCTTTCTGGTCTGGAGCGACATCCCGAACAATCGCCAACTGCGATGGAGCGAGGACGACGGCCATGTCAGCGTGTTCCGCTCGCCGTCCAACAACAGCAACGGCAACTCCTTCGACTACCAGGGAAGGCAGCTGTCCTGCGAGCATCTGACGCGGCGCGTGGTGCGCTACGAGCTCGACGGCTCGGTGACCGTCCTCGCGTCGAGCTTCAACGGCAAGCGGCTCAACTCGCCCAACGACGTCGTCCCGCATCCCGACGGCAGCTACTGGTTCACCGACCCGCCCTACGGCGCCCAGCTCTACGAGGGCACGGTCGATGCCGCGGGCGGACCCGCGAACAAGGCCGGCCGGCTGAACCCCAGGCTCGGGCAGCCGCCGGAGATCGGCTTCTACAAGCGCGAACTGCCGACTGCGGTCTACCGCCTCGACAAGAGCGGAACGCTCACGCAGGTCGCCGGCGAAGACCTGGTGCCGGACCCGAACGGCCTGTGCTTCTCGCCCGACTTCAAGAAGCTCTATGTCGTCAGCACCGGGCAGGGGCCGGGCGACACCGTCGCCGGCGGCAAGGGCGACATGTACGTGTTCGACGTCGGTACCGACAACAAGCTCCACAACGGCAAGCTCTTTGGCAACTTCACGATCGATGGCGTGAAGTGCGGCCCCGACGGCGTGCGTGCCGACGTCGACGGCAACCTCTGGTGCTCCAGCAACGCCGGCCGCAGCGTGGGCTACAACGGCGTCACGGTATGGACGCCGCAAGGCCGGCTGATCGGTCGCATCCGGCTGCCGGAGGTCTGCGGCAACATCTGCTTCGGTGGTCCCAAGCGCAACCGCCTGTTCATGGCGGCCAGCCAGTCGTTGTATGCCGTCTATACGGCGACCCAGGGCGCGGCGCCGGCTTAGCACGGCAGCGACGACGCGCGCCCCACCGTGGGCGCCCCCCTTTTTACTTCGCCGCAATGCTCTCGGGCATTGCCGACGAGTGATGGTGCGCAATCAGCCACTGGCCGTTGAGCCATTCGTACACATAGGTGTAGCGGGCGTGCACCGCCTTGCCGTCCTTGAACTTGAAGGTGTAGGTGCCGATGTCCTGCGCGACATTGCAGCCGACCCGGATCGTGCGCGAATCGATCTTGCCTTGCGGCGCCCCCTTGAGGAACTTGACGAAGTAGTCGCGGATTTCGACCGGACTGGTGCGCGGCTGGTTCGACACCGTGGCCAGCAGCACGCCGTCAGGAGCGTAGTTGGCCACCACCTTGTCGGGATCCTGCGTGGCGAGGGAGGCATTCCAGCGATCGAACAGTGCCTCGATCTGGGGTTCGCTGGCGGGAACACAACTTGCGCTCGCGGCCGTCTGTGCCAACACGGAGGTCGACATGCAAAGCGCCAACACAGCGGCAGCGGGAAGAAGCTTGGAAAAACGCGGGATCATCGAAGAGTCCATTCATGCAAGTGGTTAAACACAGGACTCATTGTTCGAGGGGCGAATGAACATCCATCGCGGCGGCGATGAACGTGTGTCGAACACAAGATGAACGCCGAATGAACGGCCTGGCTAGCCCGCCGTCTCGCTGATGCGGTATCCGAGGCCGCGCACGGTCTGCAGCAGCTGCACCGCGTGGTCGCCGTCGATCTTCATGCGAAGTCGCCGCACGTAGACATCCACGATATTGGTGAGCGGATCCTCGTGCGTGCCCCAGACATTGGCCAGGATGCGTTCGCGGCTGTACACCCGCCCGGGTGCGCTCATGAGCAGCTCGAGAAATGCCAGTTCCTTGGCCGTCAGCGTGATCGGCTGCCCCGCGCGCTCCACGCGCATGCGTTCGCGGTCCAGCACCAGGTTGGCCACCCGCAAGGTCGTGACCCGCGGCCTGAGGTCCCGGCCGCGGCGCAGCAGCGCCTCGATGCGCGCGAGCAGTTCCTCGAAGTCGAAGGGCTTGGTCAGGTAGTCGTCGGCGCCGAGGCGCAGGCCGTTCACCTTGTCTTCGGTCGTGCTCATGGCGGTCAGCATCAGCACCGGCGTCTGGCCGCCCTCGGCGCGGAAGGTCTGGCACAGCTCCAGGCCGTTGATGCCCGGCAGCATCAGATCGAGGATCAAAAGCGCGAGGTCTCCGCGGCGCGCCAGCTCCAGCCCCTGCGGACCGGTGCGGGCATGCGTCACCGCAAAGCCTTCCGCCTTCAGCCCGCGGACCAGGAAATCGGCGACACGGGGATCGTCTTCGACAATCAGGATGCTTCTGTTCATGGCTGCAGGGCACTGGCCTCGAATTCGTGGATCGGCAGGCGTGCAAGAACGATGCGAACTTCAGTCCCTTCCTCGGGCCAGCTCTGGATCTCGATGTGCCCGCGATGAGCCTTGACGATGGCCTGCGCGATGGAAAGGCCGATGCCGCTGCCATCCGCCCGGTGCGCGCGTGCCCGCTGGCCGCGGACGAAGCGCTCGAACACCCGGGGCAACTCGTCTTCGCCGATGCCGATGCCGTGGTCGCGGACCACGATGGCGACTTCGTCTGCGGCAACGTGGCAGCCCAGACGCACCTTGCCGTCCGGACGGGAATAGCGGATGGCGTTGTCCAAGACGATCATCACCGCCTGGCGCAGCCGGTCGCCGTCTGCGCGAACCATGACCGTTTCCACCACGGGCTCGCAGGTCAGCGCGGCCCCATGCAGCGCCGCCAGGGCCTCGCCCTGTTCCACGACCTCGCTCAGCAGCATCGAGAGATCCAAGGGGGACGGCTGGATCACCAGCTGGTCGGCTTCGGCCCGCGCGATCAGGAGCAGATCGCCAATCACCTTGGTCAACTGCTGAACGGTGCCGACGATGCGTTTCAGGGCATGGCGGTACTCCTCGGCCGGCTTGTCGCCGCCGCGAAGCGTGATCTCCGCCTCTCCGCGAATCGCCGTCGCCGGTGTCCGCAGCTCATGGCTGAGGTCGACGAAGAGCTGCCGCCGCCGATGGTCCAGGAGCTGGAGCGTGTCGTGCGCCGACTGCAATTCCCGCGTCCGGTCCTGGACCGCGTCTTCCAGGCGCCGGCGGGCTTCGTCGGCCTGCTGGCGATGCTGCTGAAGTTCCGCGGCCATCTGGTTGAAATGGCGCGCCACCACTTCGAATTCGTCGCCCGATGCAAGGTCGATGCGGTGCTCGAGCGAACCGGACTGCAGGGCCCGCGTGCCTTGCAGCAGCAGCTCCAGGGGGCGCTTGAGGCGACCGCGCAGATGCAGCGCCCACAGCACCGCTGCGACAAGGGCGATGATCGCCATCGCAATCGCCTGCTGCCGCAGCCGGTCCAGGCCCCGCTCGGTTGCGGCACGGGCAATGGGAACCGCCTTGCGCTGTCCTTCGATGGCACCGTTGAGCAGCTCGCGAAGGTCGCGGCCCTGGGTCATGTCGAAGACCTGCGCCACCTGCCGCCAGACATTCGGGAATTCCGCGCCGGGCGACAGCGGCTGCAAGTCCTGAAGCTGCGCCTGCACCTCGAGGATGTTGCCGTCCAGCAGCTTGCTGATCTCGACCAGCTGGAGAACCTCTTGCGGCACGGCGATGTCCTCCCGCGAGGACAGCTTCCGCCACGAGTCCAGGTGCAGGCGGGACATGGCGTCCAGCCGCGCAGCGCCGGTCCGCATCCGCTCGAGCAGCTGGTCCCGCACCGCCGAGGTCGCCTCCGCATTCATGAGCCGCTGCGAGGCCCACACGCGCAGCCTTTGCTTGTTGGCTGAAATCTCGAGGAGCTCGGAAAGAATGTCGCTCGTCAGCCGGCTGTGTGCGGCGTATTCGTTGACGCGATTGGAGCCCCAGTAGACAAAGGCGGCCTGGCAGCACACCAGTGCAACAAGAACCGCAAAGGCGAACGACAACCGTAGACGAAACATGGCGGCGAAGTCTACAGGCCTCGATTTGCCCTGCGCTCCAGCAAGTCGCGCTTGGCCTTGTCGTGATGCGTATGCAGAGGGCCGGTGACCAGCTGGTTCTTTATCGGCGACCAGTTCGGAGTCGAGAGGCCAGTGATCGCCATGGCTTGTTGATGATCGCTGCGCGGGAGGCAGCTCGAATCCATTCCCTTCAAATCCTCAGAAGGCGCTTCATCAAGAGCGTTGGATAGTCTTGCCGATGTCCCGCAACGGCATAGACGAAAGTGTCCTCCTGGGTATCGCGAAGAATGAAGATAGCCACTACTTGCGGCGTTGGCGAGCTGCGGCCAGTTGCGCACGGGATTCGGCAGCGGAAATACCTTTGCCCTTCATGCGCTCTTTCTCACCCAAGGCAATGATCTTCAAGGCGGCGATCAGCGATTCTTTTTCCTGAAACTGCTTGACGCTTTCAATCACCATGCAGGCCTCGCCATTCTGGGTGATGAAGAAGGGCGTGCCGTTCATCTCCAGATCCTCGGAGATTTGAGCGGCATGGCTTTTCAGGTATGAGATTGACTTGATGTTGGAGATGGTCGGCATGGCGATCTTCGAGTGCCTGAAGAGTAGATCTAGTACCGAATTTAGTTAAGGTCAAGTGCTAACACAGGCCCCGAACCTGCAGGCTGGCATGTCAGCAAGCTGACAGCACCATGCACTTGCCGCCGCCTTGGGCAGCAAAGCAACACCCGAAGAGCCTCAACTGTTGACCGTGACCCCCGTCTCTTTCACGACCGATTTCCAGCGCGCGATTTCTTCGCTCAGGTACTTGGAGAACGCCTGCGGCCCGCGGGGCATGGAATCCACGAACGAGCTTTCCAGCCGGGCCCTGACTTCCGGCAGTTCCAGCACCTTGTCGACGGCCGCGTTCAGCTGCTGCAGCAGATCCGCGGGCACCCCGGCAGGTGCCATCACGCCATACCAGGCGCCTCCCACCATGCCCGGCACGCTTTCGGAGAAGGTCTGCACGTCCGGCAATTTCGGATGCCGCGTCGCGCTGGCAATGGCAAGAACCTTGAGCCTCTTCGCTTCGATGTGCGGCATGCAAGCCGGCACGGAATTGATCACCATGGCAACCTGCCCGCCGACGGCATCGGTCAAGGCGGCGCTGCCGCCCTTGTAGGGCACGTGCACCAGCTCCATGCCCGTCTTGCGCTTGAGCGTCTCGCACAGCAGGTGGGGCACGGACCCCTGCCCTGGTGTTCCGACGCCGTATTCGCGCACTCGGGCACGCGGCAGCGCGATCAGTTCGCGCAGGGAGTTGGCCGGAAGCGACGGATGCGCCACCAGCAGTTGCGGCGAAGAGCCCACGAGCGTGAGCGGCGAGAAATCCTTGATCGGATCAAAGGGCAATTTGGGCTGTACCGCGGCATTGGTGGCGTGCGCGGCGTCCGCAAGGAACAAGGTGTAGCCGTCCGCGGCGCTCTTGGCCGCGGCATCGGTGCCGATCAGCCCCGAGGCCCCGGCCTTGTTGTCCACGACGACATTCCACCCCGCCGTTTCGGTCAGTTTCTGGGCAATCAGGCGCGCGACAAAATCGGAACCGCCTCCGGGCCCGTACGGCACGATCAGGCGGATGGGCCGGCTGGGAAAGCCGCTGGCAAATGCGCGGCCGCTCCCCAGGCCGGCGGCCATCAGGAAGGCAGAGGCGACAAAGTCCCGGCGGCAGATGGAAGGCATGGTCAAGGCTCCTGGTAGTACGCGATGTGTTCGAAGGGAGGCGCGTCCTTGCGAGAACGCATTCAGGCAAGCAGCGATTGCGCGGCACGCCGGAATCCGGTGGCGGCGGCATCCACGCAGGCCGCGTCGATATGGCGGTGCGTCACGAGCCGGATCCGGCGCGGACCCCACGGGCGGACCAGGACATCGCATTCCTTGAGTGCCTCCGCCCAGGCGAGACTGTCGGCTGCGGCCTCGGGCACGTCGACGAAGACGATGTTGGTGGGCGGCGTGCTGATACCGACGGAGCCGGGCAACACGGCGCGCAATGCCTCGCTCAGGCACGACGCCAAAGCATGGTCTTGCGCGAGCCGGCCGGGCATGGTTTCCAGGGCGTCCAGTCCCGCGGCGGCAACCACGCCGATCTGGCGCTGCGTGCCCCCGAGCATCTTGCGCAGCCGTCTGGCGCTGGCCATGGTGGCGGACGGGCCGGCGAGCACCGCGCCTGCAGGCGCGCTCAGGCCCTTGGAAAGGCAGAGGGTCACCGTGTCGGCGCAGCACGCGATCGCGGCTGGATCGACGTTCAGCGCCACGGCGGCATTGAAGAGCCGGGCGCCATCGAGGTGGACGCGCACTCCGGCCTCGCTGGATGCCTTCCAGACCGCCTGCATGTGGTCCAGCGGCAGCACCGCTCCTCCCGCGTTGCCGTGCGTCGTTTCCATGCAGACCAGATCCGTGCGCAATTCGCCGGACGACTTCAGCACCAGCGCCAGGCTCTCCAGGTCCATTGCGCCAGCCACGCCCGGAATGCCGGTATAGGTCACGCCGCTGAACACCGCGCCGCCGCGCTCGGAAACGAACATGTGTGCGAACTCCTCGAGCACGACCTGCGACCGGCGCTCCGCCTGCGACAGCACGGCCAGGAGGTTGCCCATCGTGGCGGTCGGTACATACAGGGCAGATTCCTTGCCCAGCATGCTGGCCGCCAGTGCCTCGAGCGCGCGCACGGTCGGGTCGCCGTCCAGGCCGTCGTCTCCCAGCGCGGCTGTTTGCATGCGGGCGTACATCGACGGGGTCGGCAGCGTCACGGTGTCGCTGCGCAGGTCCACCACGGCGCCAGCCGCGCATGGACTGCGCGGCAGTCCGGCGTCGGCAAAGTGCAGGGTTCTGTCAGGCATGGACGCAAGTATTCTTTTGGGCGACCAATACTGCAAATGCGTACTCAACAGTGCACCATACAATATTGATATGAGCAGCCGACGCATGACCTTGAAGCACATCGAGGCCTTCCGGGTGGTCGTGCAGACGGGGTCGATGACCGAAGCCTCGCGGCGGCTTCACACCTCGCAGCCCCAGGTGAGCCGCCTTGTTTCGCAGCTGGAAGCGATCATCGGGTTTGCGCTTTTCGAACGCAGCGGCACGCGCCTGGCGCCTTCGCTCGAAGGCAAACGCTTCTTCCAGGAAGTCGAGAAGGCCTTCGCCGGACTGCAGGGCCTGGAGTCCGCGGCATCGAACATCCGGACGTTCGGCGGCGACCGCCTGGCGGTGGCCGCCATGGCGCGAATTGCCGGAGGCGTCCTCAGCCAGGCGGTCGTCCGGTTCAAGCGCGAGCACCCCGAGACGCTCGTCACGATCCACTCCGGCGCGGCCGCGACCGTCGACACCTGGGTGAGCTCGGGCCTGTGCGACCTGGGCCTCGCCATCCTGTATGGCGATGATCCGCCCGGCATGCGCGTCGAAACGCTGCTGGGCATGGATTGCGTCGCGCTGCTTCCCAGGGAACATCGCCTGGCGCGGGCCAGGCAGGTTCGTGCCTCGGACCTGGACGGCGAAGCCTTCATCTCGTTCCCGCTGGGCAGCGGCCCGAGGGAACGCATCGACCAGGTATTGGCCGCCGCAGGCGTCAAGACCCGGACGGTGCTGGAGTCCGACCTGGGCGCCTCCGTCTGCTCGCTGGTCGCTGCGGGCCTGGGCGTGAGCGTGATCAATCCGCTGGCGGCGCTCGATGAGCAGCGCAATCTCGATTTCGAGGTGCGGCCCTTCAAGCCTGCCATCACCGTGCGCCTTGCGCTCCTGCTTGCGCCCGATGCGCCTCATTCCCGGCTTGTGTCAGCCTTCAAGGAAGTCGTGCGCGGGGTCATCGAATCCGAACTGGATCACATTCGTCCGTACCGCAGCTGAGGGTGGCGCTGGTACGCGGCCTCGCCGCAGTTTTCACGAAGAGCCCCGGGACGGATCAACCAGGTACGGCGCAAGTTTCGCCCAGTCGAAGTCCACCCCGACGCCCGGCTCGTCCGGTGCCACGGCGCGATGGTTTTCAAGGACCAGCGGCCGCATCGTGTACTCGTCGATCGGAAAACTGTGGATCTCCAGCCAGCCTGCGTTCGGCTGCGCCGCCAGCAAGCTCACATGCAACTCCTGCATGCCATGCGAGCACACCGGGATCCCGTGGCGGCGCGAGCGCTCGGCCACCTTCAGCCAGCCCGTGATGCCGCCGCAGTTCGAGGCGTCCGGCTGGATGAAGGAGAGCCGCGCCTGCTCGAACGCATGATCGAATTCATGGATCGTGTGCAGGTTCTCGCCCATTGCCAACGGAACGCCGGTCGCGGCCGCGATGCGCGCATAGCCCCGGTAGTCGTCCGGAATGGTCGGCTCCTCGAACCACAGGACATCGAAGGGCTTGATGCGCTCGGCCGCAGCGATGGCCTGGTCCACGCTCATCGCGTAGTTGGCATCCACCATCAAGGCCATGCCGTCGCCGATCAGCTGCCGCACCGCGCGGATGCGCTCGATGTCTTCATCGAGGTTCGGGCGGCCGATCTTGATCTTGACGCCGCCGGCACCCTTGGCGAGATAGCCGCGCACGTTGTCCAGCAGCTTCTCGAGCGGGAACGCCAGGTCGATGCCCCCGCAGTAGGCGTTGCAGGTGTCCGCAGCGCCGCCCGCCAGTTGCCAGAGCGGCTGGCCTGCCGCCTTGCCGCGCAGGTCCCAGAGCGCGATGTCGATCGCGGAGATCGCGAACGACGCGATGCCGCCGCGGCCGACATAGTGCACATGCCACTGGCTGAAATCGTGGATGCCTTCGACATCCGCCGCGTCCATGCCGATCATCGCGGGCGCCAGGTCGTGGTCGATCATGGCCTTGATCGCATGTCCTCCCTTGCCGCCGGTGTAGGTGTAGCCCGTGCCCCGGCTGCCATCCGAAAGCACCACCGTTGCAGTCACCAGTTCGAAATGGGTGTGCGCGCCGTGCTTGGCGTCCGTCAGGACTTCAGCGAGGGGAACCTTGAAGAGCTGGCTCGTGACTTTCGCGATGGAACGCATGGACCTCTCCTTGAAGCGGCCGTTTGAACGACGACGCGATGGTAGCTCCCACGGCCTCGAGTCTCGAGCCCGGGAACGCCTCGGCCTTGGCGGCCGCGAGCATGTCAGCGCGTCGCGCGTGACCAGGCGTCGTACAGGTCCTCGCCTTCGTCGCGCACGGGCAGCGATCGCACGGGCATCTCGCGCAGCTCGATCGGCCGCGCGATCTCCAGGTAGCCGCGTTCGGCCGAGAGGTCGTGCGGTTCGCCGTCCTCGTTGGAGTAGGCGTAGCAGACCTCCTTCACGCCGGCCAGGAACATGGCCGTCAGGCACATGGGACACGGGTAGCCGCTGGCGTACACGACGCTGCCCGACAGGTCCGTGCCGCCCTGCGCCTTGGCCGCCATGCGCACGGCCTGCATCTCGGCGTGGGCCGTGGGGTCGCACAGGGCGTCGACCTCGTTGACGGCCCGGGCCAGCACCTTGCCTTCGCGCACCAGCACGGCACCGAAGGGCCAGGTCCTGCGCTCGCGCACGTTCCGCATGGCCAGGCGGATGGCGTCAAGCATGTATTTTTCTGCGTTGGGATCGGGCTGAGACATCGGTCGGAACTCCTGCGGCGATCAGCTGCCGCGATACATTGAAAAGAACCAGGGTGCGCACAGCATCGGCACGTGGTAGTGCTGCGCGGCGTCGAAGATGGAAAAGCGCACGGGCACCACGTCCGAGAGCCCGTCGGCGGCCTTGAAGCGATCGCCGACGTGGAAGCGCAGTTCGAAGTGGCCGGTGCGCGCATCCTTGGCGGCGAGCACGGGCGCATCGGTGCGGCCGTCGGCGTTGGTGCGGGTGCTGTTCAGCCGCGTGGGCGGATGGGTCGCCATGTCGTAGAGCTCCACCTGCAGGCCCGCCAGGGGCCGGCCGTTGGTGATGTCGAGCACATGCGTCGAGATGCCGGTCATGTCGTGTCCTCTGTCGTGAATGCGATGCGCTCAGCTTCCGCGCGAATAGGTGTAGCTCCAGGGGCCGAACTGGATCGGCAGGTGGATGCGCTCGGCAACGTTGGCGACGCGGATGCGCACCGGCAGCTTCGTCAGGAAAGGCGGCATGGGCAGCACGGCCTTCCTGCCGGCAAAGTAGTCGTCCACGTGCAGCAGCAGCTCGTAGTCGCCCGCCTGGTAGCTCTCGCCGATCAGCAGCGGATCGTCGGAGCGGCCGTTGGCGTTCATGACGGTACTGCGCAGCAGCTTGTAGCTGCCACCTTCCAGGCGGGAGAAGTCGATGCGCAGGCCGGTGGCGGCCGCGCCGTGGAAGGTGTCCAGCGCGTGCACCGTCAGGCGCGGGCTCACGCCGTGCAGCACGATGGGACCGCTGGCCCGGGCAGGGCCGGCCGGCGCGGCATTCGGCTGTTGCGCCAGCGCCCCGCGCGACGCGATCGTCGCCGCGCCCAGGGCCAGGCCCGAGAGCGCGAACTGCCTGCGCGCGGGATGGGATACGACTTGATTCGCCATGGTTGTCTCCTGTCGTTGTGAAGGGGGGCTGGCGACAAGGCCTCAGCCGTCCACCAGGGCGTCGATGCGCCCGCGGGTGATGAAGCCGATCTGCTCGAGCGCGGCACGGTGCTCGGCCTCTGTGCTCGCCGCCGCACGCATGCGCAGCGCCTCGAATATCTGCTCCTTGGTATTGCGGCGCACGGCGATGATGAAAGGAAAGCCATGGCGCTCGCGGTAGCTGCGGTTCAGGCGCTGCATCTCGCCCAGCTCTTCGCGGCTGAGCGCGTCGAGGCCTGCGCTGCGCTGCTCGCCGACGGACTCGGCCGTCATGGTGCCGGCCCGGGCCTCGCGGCCGGCCAGTTCCGGGTGGCCGCGCAGGAAGGCGAGGCGGTGCTCCTGGGGCGCTTGGCGAACCACGTCGAGCATGGCGCCATGCAGCGCATCGATGCTGGCGAAGGGCCTGCGCGTCCAGGCGGCCTGCGCGATCCAGGGGGCGTTCTCGAAGGCCGGGCCGACGGCGGCGACGAAAGCGTCGCGGTCCATGTCGTTGAGCGCGGCCAGGTTCAGGCGGGTGGCGGTGAGGGTCATCGGTTGGTTCTCAACGTGCGGGGGCGGCTGCTGCGGCGGCCGGCTGCTTGCGGTAGGCGGGCACGCAGGCCAGGATCAGCAAGGTGGCGCAGATCTCGATTGCCGCCACCACGTAGAGGCCTGACGAGAGGCTGCCCGTGGAGGTCTTGATCAGGCCCAGCATCCAGGGTGCGCCGAAGCCGGCCAGGTTGGCGATGGAGTTGATCAGCGCCACGCCGCCGGCCGCCGCGGTGCCGGCCAGGAAGCGGTTGGGCATCTGCCAGAACACCGGGATGGCGCTCATGGTGCCGACAATGGCCAAGGTGAGGCCCACCAGCACCGCCAGCGCGCTGTGCCCCAGGAAGAGCGCGACACCCAGCAGCGACACCGCGCCCAGTGCAGCGGCCAGGCCGCAGTGCCAGCGCGATTCCTGCTGCTTGTCGGAGTGGAAGCCGTTCCAGATCATGCCGGCGGCGCCGCACAGGTAGGCCACGGCCATGATCCAGCCCACCGCCACCGGGCTGGTGAAACCCACTTCCTTGACCAGCGTGGGGCCGTAGAAGGTCAGCGAGGAATTGGCGGCGATGATGCAGAAGAAGATCAGGATCAGGAGCCAGATGCGCCCGCTCCTGAGCGAGGCCAGCATGCCGTGTTCGCGCTGGCCCAGCGAGCGGCCGTCGCGCTCCAGGTCTTCATGCACCAGCTGGCGCTCGCGTGCCGTGAGCCAATGGGCCTGCTCGGGCCGGTCGGTCAGGTAGAAATAGGTGACGAAGCCCGCGACGACCGAGGGAATGCCCTCCAGCAGCAGCACCCACTGCCAGCCCGACCAGCCGTTCAGGCCATGCATGCCGGTCATGATGGTGCCGGCCATCGGGCCGCCGATCACGCCAGCGAAGGCCGAGGCCGACATGAACATGCCGAAGGCCTTGGCGCGCCGGTCATTGGGGAACCAGTAGGTCAGGTAGAGGATGATGCCGGGGTAGAAGCCGGCCTCGAACACCCCCAGCACGAAGCGCAGGAAATAGAACATCTCCGGCGTCTTCACGAACATCGTGGCGATCGAGGTCAGGCCCCAGCCGATCGTGATGCGCATGATGGTCTTCTTGGCCCCGATGCGCTGCAGGAGCAGGTTGCTGGGCACCTCGAAGAAGAAGTAGCCCAGGAAGAAGATGCCCGCGCCCAGGCCGTACATCGCCTCGTTCCATTGGAGCTCGTCGAGCATGGTCAGCTTGATGAACCCGATGTTGACCCGGTCGATCCAGGCCAGCACCCACAGCAGCATCAGGAAGGGGATGAGCCGCCAGATGATCTTGCGGTAGACCCCGTCCAGTTCGGACGGGGCGGCGGAAAGCCGAACGGGTGCTGCCGCTGCGGTGGATGTCATGCGTATCTCCTCGGTCCTGGATGTGGGGCGTTGCGGACCGCTCCGCCAAAAGGGAACGCCGCCTGCGGGGCCACTGTAGGCACAATGGCCCCGGCGCGCGCACGGTGCGCGGAATGTGCGGCATAAACCAGCGCGATAGGTCGTGCCCCAGCAAGGCGCGCCATCCGGTCGAACCCCTAGAAGACAAATGACGAGAAGCCAGGACCTTGTCGACATCCACCTGCTGCGCGTGCTGGCGGCACTGGTGGCTGAGCGCAGCGTCTCGCGCGCCGCGGTACGCATGAACCAGACGCAGCCGGCCATCAGCGCAGCGCTGCGGCGCCTGCGCGACGCCTTCGGCGATCCGATCCTGGTGCGCGAGCGCGGCGGCATGGTGCCCACCGCGCGGGCGCTGCAGTTGCGCGAGAGCGCACGCGAGGTGCTGGGCGAGATCGATCGCATGCTGGCCGGGCCGGAGCGCTTCGAGCCCGGTGCCAGCACCATGACCTTCACCATCGCCACGCCGGACTACCTGGCCGCCAGCTTCATGGCCGAGGTGGTGGCGCGCTTTCGCGCCGAGGCGCCGCAGGCGCGCCTGCTGATCCATCCGCTGACGCCCGGCTACGACTACGAGCGCGCACTGGCGCAGGGCGAGCTCGACATCGTGATCGGCAACTGGCCGCTGCCGCCCGAGCGCATGCACCTGTCGCTGCTGATCGAGGACGAGCTGGTCTGCATGATGAGTCCGGGCAACCCGCTGGCCGCACCAGGCGCGATGACGCTGCAGCGCTACCTGGCAGCCGCCCACGTGGTGCCCACGCCGTTTGCCAAGTCGCATCGCGCGGTGGTCGACAGCCACCTGGCCGGGCTGCGGCAAACCCGCGATGCGCGCGTCTTCGTGCCCTACTACGCCATGGCGCCCTACCTGGTGGCCGAGAGCGACCTCGTGTTCACCACCGCGCGCCACTTTGCCGAGCAGTTCACGCGCAGCCTGCCGGTGGTGAGCGTGGCGGCCCCCGAAGGATTTCCGCGCATGCGCTTCTACCAGCTGTGGCACGAGCGCTCACAGCACCAGGGCGCGCATCGCTGGCTGCGCAGCCTGCTCTCGACGGTGGGCGGCCACCTGGCGCAGGCGGCGCCGGGATCGGCGAGCGGTCCATCTGCGGGCGGGACAATCGAGGAGTAGCATCGGCCGCTTTGCGGCGTCCTCGCAGCGGTTTCCCCATTCAAGAACGCGACCCTGAAGGCCCACCCGGCCTGCCGCACGGCATGAATAATTTCGCACAAAGCAGGCATATGTCCCCGTCGGTACAGGAAGCTTCTCCGTCACAGCGCCTCGGTCCTGTCCCCAAAGACACGCTGGGGTGCATGTCCGGCCACCTTCAACGGGATCAGGGCCTCTGTGCGAACGGCGTCGCAATCCTTCGCAAGACGATGGATACGCATCAACTTCACCAGGTGGAGACGGAGCCCAGCGCTCGCGGCGTGCTGCTCGGCATCTCGATGCGCGATGGCCACAGCCGGCGCATCGTGGCCGGGCGGCATGCCTCGTGCCACGATTTCGACAGGGGATCGATCTACATTCGCGGTTTCGCCGAACGTTATCGTGCCGACATCCAGCGTCCTTTCGATTTCGTGCTGCTCGAGATATCGCAGGCCAGCCTCGAACGGGCCATCGAGGAAAAACCGGGCAAGCGCGTCGGCAGCCTCGCCCATGTCGCCGGCGTGCGGGACGAGGTGCTGCTCAATCTCGCAGAAGCCCTGGCGCCGGCACTCGAGGACCCCGCACGCGCAAGCATGCTGTTCGTCGAACAGCTGAGCGTTGCCATGACGAGCTATCTCGTCGAAACCTACGGCGGCGCAGCCACGACCGAGCCGAGAACGAATCGGATCCTCTCGCGCTCGCACGAGGCACGCGCCAAGGAGATGCTGCGCAACAGGATCGACGGCCGCATTTCCATCACCGAGATCGCCGACGCGTGCGGGCTTTCACGCAGCTATTTCATTCATGCCTTTCGCGAGACCACCGGCCACACACCCCATCAATGGCTGATCGCGCAGCGGCTGGAGCACGCGCGCGCACTTCTCATGGACGTCGATACCTCGCTCGCCGAGATTGCCGCGGCCTGCGGCTTTGCCGATCAAAGCCACTTCACCCGCGTTTTCTCCCGGCATTCCGGGGTCCCGCCAGGCATCTGGCGGCGCAGGATGCGGGTTGAAAACTAGGGATCGCCCTCAGCCGCGCTAGAGACCGAGCCGGCCGGCCACGCCCTCGCCCAGCGAGGCGTCGACGAGCCGGAAGTGCGCGACCTGGCGCCGCTGGATCAGCTCGGGCACACCCGCCATCGAGCTGGCGATGTTCTCGAACAGCCGCTGTCTCTGGCCCTCGTCCATGCTGCGGTACAGGGCCGCCGCCTGTGCGTGGTCTCCAAGCCCTTGGCGGTCATCGAAGCGCATGGCATCGCCTTCCAGGGGCAGTGGCGGCTCGGCCAGCGTGCGGTCAGGGCGCGGTCCTCCGAACGAGTTCGGCTCGTAGTAGGCATCGGTGCGGGCGGGAACGTCCAGGCGCATCGCGCCGTCGGCGTGATAGGTGTGCACCGGCGACCGGGGCCGGTTCACCGGCAGGGCCTCGTGGTGCGTCCCCACGCGGTAGCGCTGCGCGTCGGCATAGGCCAGCAGCCGCCCCTGCAGCAGCTTGTCGGGCGAGAAGCAGATGCCGGGCACGATGTTGGCGGGATTGAAGGTGGCTTGCTCGACCTGCGCAAAGTAGTTGTCGGGGTTCGCGTCGAGTTCGACCACGCCGACTTCGACGAGCGGAAAATCCCGCTGCGGCCAGACCTTGGTTGCATCGAACGGGTTGAACGGCAACTGCGCTGCCTCTGCCTCGCTCATCAGCTGGACCTGCAGCAGCCAGCGCGGGAGCTCGCCTCGTTCAATGGCGTCGAACAGATCGCGCTGCGCGCTTTCGCGGTCGTCGGCGATCAGCTCGCGGGCTTCCCCATTGGTCAGGCACCGGATGCCCTGCAGCGTGCGCAGATGGAACTTGATCCAGACCCGCTCGCCGGCCGCGTTGACCAGCCCGAAGGCATGCGCGCCATAGCCGTGCATGTGGCGAAAGCCCGCCGGCAGGCCGCGGTCGGAGAACAGCATCACGATCTGGTGCAGGCTCTCGGGCGACAGCGACCAGAAATCCCAGATCGCCGTGGGCGAGCGCACATGCCGCACCGGATGCCGCTTCAGCGCCCGCACCAGGTCGGGAAATTTCTGCGGATCGCGGATGCAGGCGACCGGCAGGTGGCTGCCGACCAGGTCCCAGTTGCCTTCCTCGGTGTACGCCTTGATGGCGAAGCCGCGCAGGTCGCGCTCGGCGTCCGCGCAGCCCTGCTCGCCCGTCAGCCCAGAGAAGCGGACCAGCACGGGCGTGCACTGCCCCGGCTGCAGCACCCGTGCGCGCGTGTGGCGCGAGACGTCGCCCGTGATGCGCAGCGTGCCGAAGGCGGCCGCGCCCTTGGCATGCAGCACCCGTTCCGGAATGCGTTCGCGCGCCAGGTAGGCCAGCTTCTCGCTCATCTGGTAGTCCTGCCGCAGGATCGGCCCGCGCGGGCCCGCGGTGATCGAGTGCTGGCTGTCCGCGACGGGCGCGCCGCCCGCGGTGGTCAGGGTCGGGGGTCGGCTGTGGGGGTGGGTCATTGGAATTCTTGCTGCGGGATGTCTCGACGGGATGTGTACCGCGCCGGCTCGCCCGTGTCTTGAACAAGAGTCGCCCGCCTTGAATGCACCGGGTGCGCACGAATGTGCAAAGCAGCCGCCAAGCCGACAAGACGGTGCGTGCGAAATGACGCACCATGGGCCGCGCATTCCCGCCTCTTTCCTCCTCCTCACGCGAAGGTCACTTCATGAAACCCTCCCTCCCCCTGCTCATGAGCCTCAACGGCGGCTTCGTGGACACTGCCGGCTTCCTGGCGCTGCAGGGCCTGTTCACGGCCCATGTCACGGGCAACTTCGTGACCATCGGCGCGGCGCTGGTGCATGGCACCTCGGGCGCGCTGACCAAGCTGGTGGCGCTGCCGGTGTTCTGCGCCGTGGTGGTGCTCGCGCGATGGCTCGGCCACGGGCTGCCCGCCCTGGGCTTGCCGGTGCTGCGCACGATGCTGGTGCTCAAGACGCTGCTGCTGGCGGCGGGCGCGGCCTTTGCCATCTGCTACGGCCCGTTCAAGGACAGCGACAGCGGCCTCGCGATGCTCACCGGCATGTCGCTGGTGTCGGCCATGGCGATCCAGAACGCCGTGCACCGGCTGCATCTGGGCAGCGCCCCGCCGACCACGCTCATGACCGGCACGACCACGCAGGTGATGATCGACATCGCCGACCTGCTGCGCGGCCTGGCGCCGGAAGAAGCCGCCGTGGCGCGCGCCCGGCTGCGGCGCATGGCCGCCAGCGTCGCGGTGTTCGCCACGGGCTGCGCCGCCGCCGCGCTCATCTACAGCCAGCTGAATGTCTGGTGCTTCGTGGTTCCGCCGGTGCTGGCGGCCTGCGCCGTGCTGCTCCAGCGCGCCACCCACGAGGGCGAGGCCGCCGAAGTGCCCGGCCCCCACCACTGAAGAAGCTCCGGCCCGGCCGGCTCAGAGGCCCAGCAGCGCGCGGCCTTCGTCGGCCAGCAGGTCGTGCGTCTCGGGATGCGAGCGCATGTAGGCCGCGAACACCGGGCATTGCGGAATGACGCGCAGGCCCCGTTCGCGCGCGGAAGCCAGGCCCGCGAGTACCAGCTGCCGGGCCACGCCCTGGCCTTGCAGCGCCTCGGGCACCAGCGTGTGGATGAAGGTGATGACGTCGCCCGCCAGGCTGTAGATCGCGACCGCGCGCTCGCCTTGCGATTCGAATTCGAAACGGTGCTTGGACGGGTTGTCTTGGACGGAGGGTGAAGAAGGCGTGGTCATGAGAAGGGTCTCGAATGGAAAGGGGTGGCGTTCAGTGCATGCACCGCGAATGCCGCGGCGCCAAGGACGCGGCCGCATCGCCGTCGGCCGTGCTTCCGAAGCGATGGACCAGGTGCGCACAGATCGCGATCGCCAGGTGCTCGCTCGTCGCCGAGCTTGCGCGCTGCGGCCGCTCGAGCAAGGCCAGCACCGCCGCACCCAGGTTTTCCATCACTGGATCGACCAGCCCCGGCATGCAGGCAATGCCGCTCACGCGCGCCAGGCCCGCCGCATCGGTCACGGCATCCACCAGCGCGCGCGGCACGTAGAAGTGAAGGGCATCCAGCGGACTGCCCAGGTAGCTCGCCACCTCGTCGCGCAGGTCGACGATGCTGATCGCCCCGGGCGCATAGCCGCGCACCACCGAAGGCCGGCCCCGCACCCAGAGCTCGTGGTGGCTCACACCGGCAAGGTGCAGGGTCACGGCAAAGGCGTCCTGCGGCGGGATCTCCTGCTTCATGCCCAGCTGGTCGGGCAGGCAGGTGATGCGCGTGGCGACGAAGGGCGTCGTCGGCGCCGGCAGCATGACGAGGGCGGGCGCGCAAGGCAGCTCGAAGTACCGCCCCAGGAGATCGCCGTAGGCGCCTTGCATGCCCGCGTCCGCCGAACGCTCAGGCCTGGATGAACGCCAGCAGGTCGGCGTTCACCTGGTCCTTGTGCGTGGTGCAGGTGGCGTGCGGCGCACCGGCATAGACCTTGAGCTGGCTGCCCTTGATCATCTCGGCCGCGAGCTTGCCCGTGGCCTCCAGGGGCACGACCTGGTCGTCGCCGCCGTGAATCACGAGCGTGGGCACGTCGATCTTCGCCATGTCGGGGCGGAAGTCGGTTTCGGAGAACGCGGTCACGCAGTCGATGGTGGCCTTGGCCGAGGCCTGCAGCGCGATCTGCAGCGTCTGCTTGAAGATGCCTTGCGAGACCTTCGCACCGGGGCGGTTGGTGCCGTAGAAGAGCGTGCTGAAGTCGTCGAGGAACTGCGGACGGTCCGCGGCCAGCCCGGCGCGGATGCCGGCGAAGAGCGAGGCATCCGGGCCCACCGGATGGTCGGGCGTCTTCATGAACAGCGGCGTCACGGCGCTGATGAGCGCGAGCTTCGCCACGCGTGCGCTGCCCTTGCGCGCGATGTAGCGCGCCACGTCGCCGCCGCCCATCGAGAAGCCCACGAGCACCACGTCCTTGAGGTCGAGCGTCTCGACCAGCTCCGCGATGTCGTCGGCGAAGGTGTCGTAGTCGTAGCCGGTCCACGGCTGGCTGGAGCGGCCGAAGCCGCGCCGGTCGAAGGCGATCGCGCGGTAGCCGCGTTCGGCGAAGAACAGCATCTGGGCGTCCCACATGTCGGCGCTCAGCGGCCAGCCGTGGCTGAAGAGGATGGGCTGGCCCGAGCCCCAGTCCTTGTAGTAGAGCTCGGTGCCGTCGCGCAGGGTGAGTGTGGTCATGGTTTTTCCAGTTTGATGAAAAGAAAGGGAGAAGAAGGAAATCAGAGAGACAGGAAGTGGTGGACCTCGGGCCTGCCGGGCCCGATGTGAAAGCGCACGGCTTCGTTCTGCAGGTCGGCGTCGGCATGCGACACGCGGTGGTGCTGGCGCAGGTGCTCGGCCCAGGACTCGACCAGGAACCACTCCATCACGCGCTCGGGGTCGCTGGTGTGCTCGGTCACGCCCCATGCGTAGGCGCCGTCGCGGCGGCGCTCGAGCGACAGCCGCTTCATCGCGTCCAGGAACGCCGGGCGGTCTTCCTTGCGGATGCGGTACTCGACCTGCACCATCACGGGACCGCGGTCGTGCGCGACAGGCTCGGCCACCAGTGGCTCGGGCCAGTGGTTCGAGGCCTGCAGGTCCGAATCGCCGGTGGGCAGGCGTGCACGGTGGAACAGCAGGGCCACGACCACCAGCCCGGCAGCGCCCGCCACCAGCGTGTACGGCACGCCGATCTCCTGCGCCACCAGGCCCCAGCCCAGGCTGCCGGCCGCCATTGCGCCGTTGAACACCGTGAGGTACACGGCCAGGCCGCGCCCGCGCACCCAGTTCGGCAGGATCGACTGCGCCACGCCATTGAGCGTGGTGAGCGCGATGATCCAGCCCAGGCCCAGCACCAGCAGCAACAACACTGCGAGCCACTGCGGCGGCGCGAACACCAGGCTGCCCATCACGCCGGCGGTCAGCAGCGAGGCCAGCAGCAGCATGCCGTCGGCATTGAAGCCCGCGCGCAGCCGCGGCATCACCAGCGCGCCGCCGATGGCGCCCGCACCCACGGCGCCCAGCAGGATGCCGTAGAAGCCGGCACTGCCGCCCAGCATCTGTCGCGCCACCAGCGGCAGCAGCGCCCACACCGAACTGGCGAACAGGAAGAACACCGCCGCGCGCAGCAGCACGCGGTGCAGCTCGCGGCTGGCGCGCGTGTAGCGCAGGCCGGCGCGGAAGGCGCCCAGGAAGTTCTCCGACAGCCCGCTGTCGGCGGCCGCCGGACGCTTCCACCACAGCAGCGCCGCGATCACGAACACATAGCTGAGCACGTCGGCGCCATAGGTCAGGGCGGCGCCGAAGCTCGCGAGGATCAGGCCGCCCGCGGCCGGCCCGATGGAGCGCGCAATATTGATGCCCAGCGAGTTCAGCGCCACCGCGTTCTTGAGGTCGGCGCGCGGCACCAGCTCGGGCACGATCGACTGCCAGGTCGGCCCCATGAGCGCGGCGCCGATGCCGCCGACGAAGGTCAGCGCGATCAGGTACTCGACGGTGAGCGCGCCGGTGTGCGAGAGCACCAGCAGCGTGCCGCTCACGCCCGCCAGCACTAGCTGCACGAAGATCAGGAAACGCCGGCGGTCGAGGATGTCGGACAGCACCCCGGCTGGAATCGCGAGCAGGAAGATCGGCAGCGTGGCCGCGGTCTGGATCAGCGCCACCGCCGTGGGGCTGGCCGACAGGTCGGTCACGAGCCAGGAGCTCGCCACGTCGCGCATGAAGCTGCCGATGTTGCCGAGCACGGTGGCCGCCCACAGCACGGCAAAGACCGGCTGGCGCAGCGGTGCGAAGCTGCTGCTCGGCTTCGCGGCATCGGCGGCACCTGCGAGATCAGCCATTCGCTCGCTCCTTCAGGTCGTGCCAGGCCACCAGCACGAAGCCGCCGACCAGCCCCAGGTGCTCGAAGAAGGAATTGGCCGCCATGAAGCGCTCGGGCTGCGGCATCTCCCAGAAGCGCAGCGCGACGAAGGTCGCCATCAAGGTGAAGCCCGCGAGCGCCAGCGCGCCGAGCCAGCGATGAAAGCCCGTGAGGATGAACGCGGCCGCGCCGAGCTCCAGCACGATCACCGCGGCGGCCAGGGGCCCTGCGGGCGAGAGGCCGAAGTGGTTCATCTCGGCGATGGCCGCGTTGAAGTCCATGGCCTTGTTGAGCCCGCCCTGAAGATAGGCCGCGCACAGCAGCAGCAAGGCGAGCCAGCGCACGGCGGGTGAAATGGTCCAGCGCATCACACCGCCCAGCAGGCGCAGCCGAGCGCGCCCCAGAAGCTCTTGAGGTCGGCGATCGGCAGCTTGCTGCTCCAGGCCGTCGCATGCTGGTGGCCGTGCACGTTGCAGTCGTTGGCGCAGGCGCAGGACATGGCCGCGTGGCGCATGGCCTTCTGCAGCGGCGCGCCCTCGGCATCGCCCCAGCCGGCGTAGCCGCCGAAGCGGCGCACCGGCGACCAGTCGGGCATGGCCGGCGGCGGCGCGCCTTCGTCGTGCGCTGCGAACGGGCCGGCGCCATAGACCACCTTGCCGCCGACCATGGTCAGGAGCGCGGTGGTGTCGGCAATCTCCGATTCCGGGCAGGCGAAGAAGTCGCGGTCGGGCACCACGAGGTCGGCGAGCATGCCGGCTTCGATGCGGCCCTTCTTGCCGACCTCGTTGGAGAACCAGGTCACGTTCTCGGTCCACATGCGCAGCGCGGCCTCGCGGTCCAGGCAGTTGCGCTGCGGGTAGAGCTGCATGCCGCCCACCGTCTTGCCCGTGACCAGCCACGACAGCGACACCCACGGGTTGTACGAGGCGACGCGCGTCGCATCGGTGCCGGCCGACACCTTCACGCCCTTCTCGAGCATGCGCTTGACCGGCGGCGTGGCCTCGGCCGCGCCGGCGCCGTAGCGCTCGACGAAGTATTCGCCCTGGTAGGCCATGCGGTGCTGCACCGCGATGCCGCCGCCCAGCGCGGCGATGCGGTCGATCGATTTTTCCGAAATGGTTTCGCAATGGTCGAAGAACCAGTTCAGGCCGGCGAGCGGCGTGTCGCGGTTCACCTTCTCGAACACGTCGAGCGCGCGGTCGATGGTCTCGTCGTAGGTGGCATGCAGGCGCCACGGCCACTTGTTCTGCACCAGCACGCGCACCACCTCTTCGAGATCGCCCTCCATCTCGGGCGCCATGTCGGGGCGCGGCTGGCGGAAGTCCTCGAAGTCGGCGGCCGAGAACACCAGCATCTCGCCCGCGCCGTTGTGGCGGAAGTAGTCGTCGCCCTGCTTGTACTTCGAGGTGGCGGTCCAGTGGAGGAAGTCTTCCTTCTCCTGCTTGGGCTTCTGCGTGAACAGGTTGTAGGCCAGGCGGATGGTGAGCTGGCCGGCATCGGCCAGCTGCTGGATCACCTGGTAGTCCTCGGGAAAATTCTGGAAGCCGCCGCCCGCGTCGATGGCACCGGTCACGCCCAGCCGGTTGAGCTCGCGCATGAAGTGGCGCGTGGAATTGAGCTGGTATTCGAAGGGCAGCTTCGGGCCCTTGGCCAGGGTCGCATAGAGGATCGACGCATTGGGTTTGGCCAGCAGCAGGCCCGTGGGGTTGCCGGCTGCGTCGCGCACGATCTCGCCGCCGGGCGGCGCGGGCGTGTCCTTGGTGTAGCCGACGGCGCGCAGCGCGGCGCCGTTGAGCAGCGCGCGGTCGTACAGGTGTAGCAGGAACACCGGCGTGTCGGGCGCCACGGCGTTGAGCTCCTCGATGGTCGGCAGGCGCTTTTCGGCGAACTGGTGCTCCGTGAAGCCGCCCACCACGCGCACCCACTGCGGCGCGGGCGTGATCGCGACCTGGCGCTTGAGCATGCCCATGGCATCGGCCAGGCTGCGCACGCCGTCCCAGCGCAGTTCGAGGTTGAAATTGAGGCCGCCGCGGATGATGTGCAGGTGGTTGTCGATGAGGCCCGGCAGCACGCGCCTGCCTTGCAGGTCGATCACGCGGGTGCCGCCGTCCGCGAGCGGCAGGATGTCCTGCGCGCGGCCCACGCGGGTGAAGCGGCCGTCCTTGATGGCCACGGCGTCGGCCACGGGGTTGGCGCGGTCCAGCGTGGTGAAGCGGCCGTTGTGCAGGATCAGGTGGGGGGCGGTGGTGCCTGCCATGTCGGGTGTCCTTGAGGGGTTGGATTGGGCCATTGCCGTACCGGCAAGAGCGGCGCCAAGCGTACCGAGGCAAAGGCGCCGGCGCTGTTCGTCGAATGAATCGCTCATGCCTTCCTTCCGGCCGCGGCGCCGGCCTCGCCCTTGGCGCACTGCGGCAGTTCGCCGAACACATGCGGCTTGACCTGGTGCTGCAGCCACGAGGTGGCGGCCGCCTCGGGCTTGATCACGCTCTTGATGAGCGGCGGGATCTGCTCGCCGAGCAGGATCCCGAGAAGCCCGACCAGGGCGATGACCGGCGGCGCCGGCGAACGCACCTGGAACAGTGCGTAGATCACGCCGACCAGCAGGCCGAGCGCGAGCGACAGGACATAGGGCTTCATCTTGGTCACCGCGGCGATCAGCCTTCGTGCGCGCCGAACATGGTCTTGGCGTAGGTTACGCCCAGGCCGTAGGCGCCGCCGAACTTCTTTGCGATGCCGGTGGTCATTTCATAGGTGTCCGTGCGGGCCCAGTCGCGCTGCAGCTCGAGCAGGTATTGCAGCGAGGTCATCGGCTGCGCGCCGGCCTGCACCATGCGGTCCATCGCGCGGTTGTGCGCCTCGGCCGAGACGTCGCCGCAGGCGTCGGCGATCACGAACACCTCGAAGCCCTGGTCGATGGCCGACAGCGCCGGCCCGACGATGCACACGCCGGTCCACAGGCCCGAGAGCACGATGCGCTTCTTGCCGATCTCGTTGATGCGCTCGATCACGGCCGCGTCTTCCCAGGTGTTCATCGAGGTGCGGTCGAGCATCTTCTGGCCCGGGAAGGCGTCGGTGATCTCGCTGAACATCGGGCCCGAAAAACTCTTCTCGGCCACGGTCGTGAGGATGGTCGACACCTTGAAGCCGGCCGCCGCATGGGCCACGAGGGCCGCGTTGTTGCGCAGGTTCACCGCGTCGATCGAGTGCGTGGCAAAGGCCATCTGCGACTGGAAGTCGATCATCACCAGCGTGTGGTCGGTGGGGGTGAGCAGCTTGGCGCCGGCGGTGGGGGTGGCTTTGATGGACATGGGACTCTCCGTGAGTTGGTGAAAGAAATTGGGTCTTGCGTTGCCATGCATCGTCGTTTCAGCGCCGATGCATGTCTTGTCGATTAGTGAGGCCGTTTGGACATTTGCGTCCGCGCCGCCAAGGGGCGCACGCGCAATGTCAGAAGGAAGGCAACTCTTTCGGGCGCAGGTCGAACACCAGCACCTCGGCGCCCTCGCCGCGCGCCAGCTCGAGCCGCTGCTCGCCGCGCGCCCGCGCGCCGTCGCCCTCGCCCAGCCGCTGGCCGTTCACTTCCACGCTGCCACGTGCCACATGCACATAGGCATGGCGATCGGGGCCGAGCGCGAGCGAGGCGGCTTCATCGCCGTCGAACAGGCCGGCGTAGACGCGGGCGTCCTGGTGCACGGCAAGCGAGCCGCCGGCGCCCTCCGGCGAGACGATCAGCCGCAGCCGGCCGCGCTTTTCCTCGGGTGCGAAGTGCACTTGCTGGTAGCGGGGCGCTACGCCCTTGGCGTTGGGCACGATCCAGATCTGCAGGAAGTGCAGCGGATCGGTGGAGGAGGAATTGAACTCGCTGTGGCGCACGCCGGTACCGGCGCTCATCATCTGAACGTCGCCCGGGCGGATGACCGAGCCGGTGCCCATCGAGTCCTTGTGCTCGAGCGCGCCGTCGAGCACGTACGAGAAGATTTCCATGTCGCGGTGTGGATGGGTGCCGAAGCCGCGGCCCGGATGCACGCGGTCGTCGTTGATCACCAGCAGGTCGGAGAAGCCTTCCTGCTCCGGGTCGTGGTAGTGGCCGAAAGAGAAGGTGTGGCGGGACTTGAGCCAGCCGAAGTCTGCAAGTCCGCGGTCATTGGCGCTGCGAATTTCCAACATGATTGGGGTCCTTGATGGTCGTTTGGTTCGATGTGATTCACAATCGCTTCGGAGAAGAATCCCCGATGCATGGCTGAATCATCTTTCTTTCATCGAGGCCTGTTGACGAAACTTTTAGCCGTCAATCATCGAATTTTTCGATGATTCATTTCCAAGGACCAGCCGTGCTCAAGCTCAGTCTCGAAGCCATCGAACTCGTGGACGCCATCGCTCGCCACGGCTCATTCGCAGGCGCCGCCGCGCGCCTGAACAAGGTGCCCTCCACCATCTCGTACGCGGTGGGCAAGCTCGAGGAGCAGTTGGGCATGCTGCTGTTCGTGCGCAACGGCCCGCGCGTGACGCTCACCGCGGCCGGCGAAGAAATGCTCAAGGAAGGCCGCTGGCTGCTTGGCGCCGCCGGCGACCTCGAGTCGCGCATGCGGCAGATCGCCACCGGGTTCGAATCGGAGCTGCGGCTGGTGCACGACTCGCTGATTCCCACACAGGCGCTGATCGACGACATTCGCGCGTTCGAGGCGCTGCGCTGCGGCACGCGGCTGCGCATCGGGTGCGAGGCGCTCACCGGCAGCTGGGAGGCATTGCGCGAAGGACGCGCCGACATCGTCGTGGCCGCGGGCGAAGGGCCGGCCGGCGGGGGTTACCAGGCGGTGATGGTGGGAAGCCTCGACTTCGCTTTCTGCGTGGCGCCCACGCATCCGCTCACGCGCCTGGGCCGGCCGCTGCAGCGCGGCGACCTGCTGGAGTGCAACGCCATCGTGGTGAGCGACAGCGCGCGCACCCTTTCCGACCGCACCGTGGGGCTGCTTGCCGGCCAGCACCACGTCGCCGTACCAAGCATGGCCGCGAAGATCGCCTGCCAGGCCGCGGGCCTGGGACACGGATTCTTACCGCGCGCCTGCATCGAGGGCGACCTGAAGCGCGGCACGCTCGTCGAGCTGCAGACCGAAGAGCCGCGCGCACCCGAGGCCTTCTGGCTCGCATGGAAGACCGGCGCCAAGGGAAAGGCGCTCCAGTGGTGGGTGAAGCAGCTGAACCGGCAGCTGGTTCCGGCGCTGCTGCCAAGGTCGGCCTGACCGGCCTTGGCCGGCGCGCGAATCAGCCCGCGTTCAGGCGCCGCCACCGCGCCGGAGATGTGCCTGTGTGCGCGGTGAAAACCCGCGTCAGGTGGCTCTGATCGGAAAAACCGCAGGCCGTGGCAATCTCGGCAATCGGAAGATGCGGCTGCCCCAGCAGCCGACGCGCCGCTTGCACGCGCTGCGCTACAAGCCATGCATGCGGCGTCTGCCCCGTCGTCTGCTTGAACGCCTTGCTGAAGTGGCTGCGCGACAGCGCACATTCGCGCGCCGCGTCGCCCAGCGATACGTCCCCTGCGAGGTGCGCCACGAGAAAGTCCTTGGCGCGGCGCTCTTGCCACGGCGCGAGGCCTCGGGTGTGCACGGGCGCCGGCCCGGCCGCGCCGCCGTAGACATGCACCACGTGCGCCTTCAGTGCCAGCGCCAGGTGTTCCACGAACAGCCGGCTCGCATCCTGCGGATGCATCAGCACCGGCAGCATGGCCCGGCCCAGATGGGCGACCACCGGGTCCAGCGTGCCGGCGGCGCAGTCCAGCCGATCGACACGCGGCATCTCCATTTCTTCGGTGAACGCATCGATGGTTGCGCGCGGCAGGTGGAAGAACATCGAATGGAACGGGCTGCTCACGTAGGCCGAGGCGTGCTGCGAAAGATCGGCAATGTGAAAGGCGCCCTCCTGCTGCAGGCCCAGTTGCCGGGATTTGCCGTCACGGACGATGCGCCGGCTGCCGCCCGGATTGATCTCCACGCTGAGCAGGAATGCGTTCTCGAGCGGGAGAGGCGCGAGCACGAACAGATGCGGCAACTCATAGCGCATCCGGGCGACGCCCAGCTCGCAGCCGCGGCGCGACCTGCTCACGAGTGACTGCACGGCGTCGATGCCGTACTGCGACGCCAACCGTTGTCCAAGTTGGCAGTCGGAACGAAGGGGATTCAGCATGTGGGGAAGGCTTTCGATGGCGACACCACCGCAGGAGGTTGATCCGGACGGGACGCCATCCTCCACCTTACCCCAGCGCGTCGTTCACCTGCTCGCGGAACTCCGTCAGGCTGACCGCCGTGCCGAGCTCCCGCGGCAGCGCGTCGCGCACCGAGAACACGCCCAGGATCTTCGTTCCCGCCACCAGCGGCAGGTGGCGAAAGCCCCGTTCGAGCATCAGCACCACGGCGTCGGACACCGGCGTTTCGGGCGGCACGCAGATCGGGTTGGGCGTCATGACCTCGCGCACCGTCGTTCGGTCGGGGTCGAGCCCCCGCGCCAGCACGCGGGTCATCAAGTCGCGCTCGGTCAGGATGCCCAGCAGGATGTCGGGCAGTTCCAGCACGAGCACGCTGCCGCAGTTGGCGCGCGTCATCACGCACGCGGCGTCGCGCGCGCTGGCCTGCGGACCCAGGCTGATCACGTGCTTGCGCGAGATGGATTGGAAAACGGTGCGCTCGGCCATGGTGCGCCCTCCGGAAAGGAACCCAATGGTGCCGCCGGACGCCGCTCAGCGCAAGGACGCGTTGAGCCGCGCGAGCGCCTCGGCGCCGGGGCACAGCTCGGCCGGGCCCAGCGCATTGAGCGGCCGGTCGCTGGTGTTGAGCGCCGTGTGCAGGTCGCTGGCCAGCGGATCGACGAAGAGCAGCCCGGTCACCACCTCGCCCATCTCCTGGTGCCGCTGCATGTGGGCCATGGCGGCATGGCGGTCGCCGGGGTCGTAGCCCGGATGCAGGCTGCGCAGGCGCAGCAGGGTGCCGTCGTGCTGGCGCACGTCCATCACTTCGCCCGGCGCCATGTCGACGGTGATCTCTTCCCGCCCGCTGATGAAGTCGATGCGGCTGACCGCCTCGTTGTGCTCGCGCACGTAGTCGTAGCTCTTGGTGCTGCCCGGGTGGTTGTTGAAGGCGACGCAGGGGCTGATCACGTCGATGAAGGCGGCGCCGCCGTGGCTGATCGCCCCCTTGATGAGCGGCACCAGCTGCGCCTTGTTGCCCGAGAAGCCCCGCCCCACGTAGCTCGCGCCCAGCTGCAGCGCCATGGCCACCAGGTCCACCGGGCTGTCGCTGTTGACCACGCCCTTCTTGCTCCTGGAGCCCTGGTCGGCCGTGGCCGAGAACTGGCCCTTGGTCAGGCCGTAGACGCCGTTGTTCTCCACGATGTAGGCCATGCGCACGCCGCGCCGCATCGCGTGGGCGAACTGGCCCAGGCCGATGGACGCCGAATCGCCGTCGCCCGAGACGCCCAGGTACAGCAGGTCGCGGTTGGCCAGGTTGGCGCCGGTCAGCACGCTGGGCATGCGGCCGTGCACCGTGTTGAAGCCGTGCGAGGCGCCCAGGAAGTAGTCCGGCGTCTTGGAGCTGCAGCCGATGCCCGAGAGCTTGGCCACGCGGTGCGGCTCGATGTCCAGCTCCCAGCAGGCCTCGATGATGGCGGCGGAGATGGAGTCGTGTCCGCAGCCGGCGCACAGCGTGGAGATCTTGCCCTCGTAGTCGCGCCGCGTGTAGCCGACCTTGTTGGTGGCCAGCGTCGGATGGTGCAGCCGGGGCTTGGCGAGGTAGGTCATGCCGATTCCTTCGTGCCAGAGGCTTGCGTCTCCTGCACATGCGTGCTGATGGCCTGGACGATGAAGCGCGCCGTGATGGGCGTGCCGTCGAAATGCAGCACCCGCACCAGCCGGGCGGGATCGATGTCCAGCTCGTTGACCAGCAGGCTGCGCATCTGCGCATCGCGGTTCTGCTCGACCACGAACACCTGCCGGTGCTGCGCGAGGAACTGCACCACGCTCTGCGGAAACGGAAAGGCGCGCAGCCGCAGCGCATCGAGGTGGATGCCGCGTGCTTCCAGTGCCTGCAGCGCCTCGTGCATCGACGGGCTGGTCGAACCGAAATAGATCACGCCCAGGTCGGTCTTTTCGGCGGCCGGGCGCAGCACCGGCTGCGGCACCAGCGCGGCCGCGGTCGCGAACTTCTTCAGCAGCCGCTCCATGTTGTAGATGTAGTCCGGCCCGCGCTCCGAGTACCGGGCATAGGCATCGCGCGTGGTGCCGCGGGTGAAGTAGCTGCCCTTGCTCGGGTGCGTGCCCGGCAGCGTACGCCAGGGGATGCCGTCGCCGTCCACGTCCTTGTAGCGGCCGAAGTCGCGGCCGGCCTCGAGCTCCTCGGCGCTCATGAGCTTGCCGCGGTCGTAGGCCTGGCTGTCGTCCCAGGCAAAGGGCGCGCACAGGCGCTGGTTCATGCCGATGTCCAGGTCCGTCATCAGGAACACCGGCGTCTGCAGCCGGTCGGCCAGGTCCAGCGCCGCCGCCGCATGCTCGAAGCACTCGTGCGGGTCTTCCGGAAACAGCAGCACGTGCTTGGTGTCGCCGTGCGAGGCATAGGCGCAGGCCAGGATGTCGGCCTGCTGCGTGCGCGTGGGCATGCCCGTCGATGGGCCGCCGCGCTGCACGTTGATGAGCGTGACCGGGATCTCGGCAAAGTAGGCCAGGCCGATGAACTCGGCCATCAGCGAGATGCCGGGCCCCGAGGTCGCCGTGAAGGCGCGTGCGCCGTTCCAGCCCGCGCCGACCACCATGCCGATGGAAGCCAGCTCGTCCTCCGCCTGCACGATGGCAAAGCGGTGCTGCCCGGTGGCCGGGTCCACGCGGAATTTGGCGCAGTACTTCTGGAAGGCCTCGGCCACCGAGGACGACGGCGTGATCGGATACCAGGCCGCCACCGTGGCGCCGCCGTACACGCAGCCCAGCGCCGCGGCGCTGTTGCCGTCCACGAAGATGCGGTCGCCCACCCGGTCGGCGCGCCGCACCCTGAGGCCCAGCGGCTCGAGGTTCTCGCGCGCGAAGTCGCAGCCCAGGTGCAGCGCCTGCACGTTGGAGGCGAGCAATTTTTCCTTGCCCTTGTACTGCTCGCCGAACAGCTTCTCGACCACTTCCGGATCGATGCCCAGCAGGATGGCCAGCGCGCCCACGTAGACGATGTTCTTGAACAGCTGGCGCTGCCGCGGGTCCTGGTAGACGGCGTTGCAGATCTCGGTCAGCGGCATGCCGATCACGCGGACGTCGCTGCGGAACTTCGAGGGCGGCAGCGGCCGCGTGCTGTCGTAGAACAGGTAGCCGCCGGGCTCCAGCTCGGCCACGTCGGCGTCCCAGGTCTGCGGGTTCATCGCCACCATCATGTCGGTGCCGCCGCGCCGGCCCAGGTGGCCGTCTTCGGTCACGCGCACCTCGTACCAGGTCGGCAGGCCCTGGATGTTGCTCGGGAAGATGTTGCGCGGGCTCACCGGCACGCCCATGCGCAGGATGGCCTTGGCGAACAGCTCGTTGGCCGAGGCCGATCCCGAGCCGTTGACGTTGGCGAACTTGATGACGAAATCGTTGACCGCCTCAATTTGTGGAATGGCGCTCATGCAGTGGCCCCCTGCCCCGCAGGTGTCATCTTCAGCAGGAACTTCTGCATGTCCCAGGCGCCCGTGGGGCAACGCTCGGCGCACAGGCCGCAGTGCAGGCAGACGTCCTCGTCCTTGACCATCACCCGGCCCGTCTTGAGCCCGCCCGAAACATACAGGTCCTGCGCCAGGTTGAGCGCCGGCGCCTTGAGCCGCTGGCGCAGATCCGCCTCGTCGCCGTTGGTGGTGAAGCTGATGCAGTCCATCGGGCAGATGTCCACGCAGGCATCGCATTCGATGCAGGCGGATTCGGTGAACACCGTCTGCACATCGCAGTTCAGGCAGCGCTCGGCCTCCTTGAAGGCGGTGGCGGCGTCGAAGCCCAGTTCCACCTCCACCGCGATGCTGGCCAGCGCCTTCTCGGCCTTGGCCCACGGCACCTTGTAGCGCAGGTCGTTGGAGGTGTCGTTGTCGTAGCTCCACTCGTGGATGCCCATCTTCTGCGACACCAGGTTGGTCATGGGCGCCGGGCGCACATACACCGGCTCGGCGCGCAGCAGCCGGTCGATCGACACCGCCGCCTCGTGGCCGTGGGCCACGGCCGTGATGATGTTCTTGGGGCCGAAGGCCGCATCGCCGCCGAACAGCACATGGGGCACCGTCGACTGGAAGGTGTTCTTGTCGAGCACGGGCAGGCCCGAGGTGTCGAAGGCGAGGCCGCAGTCGCGCTCGATCCACGGAAAGGCGTTCTCCTGACCCACCGCCACCAGCACCTCGTCGCATTCGAACCAGGCATCGGGCTCGCCGGTGGGCACCAGCGTGCGGCGGCCCTGCGCGTCGTACTCGGCGCGGACCCGCTCGAAGGTCATGCCCAGCAGCCGGCCCTCGTCGTGGACAAAGGCCTTGGGCACATGGAAGTCGATGATCGGAATGCCTTCGTGCTGCGCGTCTTCCTTCTCCCAGGGCGAGGCCTTCATGTCGTCGAAGCCGCTGCGCACGATCACCTTCACGTCGCTGCCGCCCAGGCGCCGGGCCGAGCGGCAGCAGTCCATCGCCGTGTTGCCGCCGCCCAGCACGATCACGCGCCGGCCGATGCGGCTCACGTGGCCGAAGGACACGGAATTGAGCCAGTCGATGCCGATGTGGATGGCGGCCGCCGCTTCCCGGCGCCCGGGAATGTCCAGGTCGCGCCCGCGCGGCGCACCGCAGCCGACGAAGATCGCGTCCCACCCCTCGGCCATCAGCGCCTTCATCGAGCCGATGCGCTCGCCGCCGCGGAACTCGACGCCCAGGTCCAGGATGTAGCCGGTCTCCTCGTCGATCACCGACTCCGGCAGCCGAAAGCGCGGGATCTGGGTGCGGATGAAGCCGCCGGCCTTGGCCTCCTCGTCGAACACCGTCACCTCGTAGCCCAGCGGCGCCAGGTCGCGCGCGACGGTGAGCGAGGCCGGCCCCGCGCCCACGCAGGCGATGCGCTTGCCGTTGCCGGGCGCGGGCTTGGGCATGCGCGCGCGCACGTCCTCCTTCATGTCGGCCGCCACGCGCTTGAGCCGGCAGATCGCCACCGGCTCAGGATTCTTTGAGTTACTTTCCTCCACCCGCCCGCGCCGGCAGGCCGGCTCGCAAGGCCGGTCGCAGGTGCGCCCCAGGATGCCGGGAAAGACGTTGGACACCCAGTTGACCATGTAGGCGTCGCCGTAGCGGCGCTGCGCGATCATGCGGATGTATTCGGGGACGGGGGTGTGCGCCGGGCAGGCGTACTGGCAATCGACGACCTTGTGGAAATAGGCCGGGTTCGCAATGTCGGTTCGCTGCAAGGCGTGCCTCCTGACAGTCGCCCGGAGCCCCGGAGGGGCCGGCGAGCGGCGCTGCGGCAAGTATGCGCCGCGCCAGCCGCCGCAGGGCCTTGGTGAAATCCCGCAGGTGCCCCGCTACCGTCGATACATGTAGACCTGCCCCTCGACGCCGTGCCCGAGGTGCGTTGCGCCGGACGAGACCGGGTCGAGCCTGCAGCACGCCTCGACCGAATCTGCATGCGATTGCGGCACCACGATCATGACTTCGCGCAGGCCCGAATCGAGGGCGTAGTCGACCAGGACATCGGCGACCTGCGTCAGCAGCTCCACGGAAGCGTGCGCCTCGCTCAGCGTCACGCAGACATGCCCGATGCCCGCCACGGCCTCGGAACGCGGCTCGAGGATCGCATTGGCCATGCCGATGCGCTCGCCGTTGTCGGAGAGGACGTCGAAGAAGACCACGGGCGCGCCCGTGGCGACGTAGGTCTTCTGCGAGCGGGCGGCAATCTGGAACCCCTCGCCCACCATCCTGGCCGGAAGATCGATCTCTTTCCCCGGTGCCGGAGTGCGGAGCAACGAACGGGCTGGACTGGTCATGGCGAGACCTCCATCGCAAGCGATTTCCTGCGCGGGGCAAAAGCTTAATCCCGCGGGCCGCGCATGTCATCTGGCAAACTGTCACGCGCAAGGCAGACCTGCAACCAACCCCAACGCACTCATTCAAGAACCATGAAGGCGCAAGAACGGGAAGCGCTGCTCCAGGCCCTGAAGACCCGCTTCGAGAAGAACATGCACCGGCACAAGGCCATCGCCTGGGCCGACGTGCAAGCCAGGCTCGAGGCCCATCCCGGCGCGCTGAAGTCGCTGCGCGAGATGGAGGCCACGGGCGGGGAACCCGACCTCATCGGCCAGGACAGGAAGACCGGCCGCCTCAGCTTCTGCGATTGTTCCGTGGAGACCCCCGGCGGCCGCCGCAGCCTCTGCTACGACCGCGAAGCGCTCGACGCCCGCAAGGAACACAAGCCAAAGAGCGGCGCGGTCGAGATGGCCGCCGCGATGGGCATCGAGCTTCTCACCGAAGAACAGTACCGGGACCTGCAGGCGCTCGGCGAGTTCGACCTCAAGACCTCGAGCTGGATCCAGGCACCGCCGGAGATCCGGGCGCTCGGCGGCGCCCTCTTCGGCGACCGGCGCTATGGCCGGGTGTTCGTCTATCACAACGGCGCGCAGTCGTACTACGCGGCCAGGGGCTTTCGCGGGTTGCTTCGCGTGTAGGCCCGCCTACTTGCAGGCGAAGCTGGCAGCCGATTCGAGATCGCCGCCCACGTAGGTCGCCACCTTCGGGTACGGGCACAGGGGCCGCGTGCGGGTGGCCGACCAGCCGGCGGGCAGTTCCGTGTTGACCACGTTGGCCCCCGCACCGCGCGCGGCGGCGACCACGGCATCCGGCGCCTTGCCCTTCTCCACCCAGGCCACCAGCGGCGTCAGCATGTCGAACTGGTCCGTGGCCGGGCCTCGCCCGCAGTGGTTCATGCCGGGCACCGGGAAGAAGCGCGCAAAGCCGGAGGCATCGCCGCCATTGGCCGCGCGCAGTTCGTCGTACCAGCGCGTCGTGTCGTCCGACGAGAACACCGCGTCGCTGGTGCCGTGGTAGACCATGAGCTTGCTGCCGCGGTCGCGCAGCACCGCGAGGTTGCCCGGGTTCGGCGGCGTCATGAAGGACATGGCCGACTCGGTGTAGAGCGCCGTGGTCGCGAAGATGCCCGGCGCATCGGCGTCCATGCTGAAGCCCAGCGCAAAGTCGATGCCCGAGGGGCGGCTCGTGCCCAGCGGCGGCGAGCTGAACACGAAGCCGACCGCGGCCGTGTCCAGGTTCTGCGAGTTGGAGAACTTCCATTGCCGCCAATCGGCGCCGTTGATGCCCGCGTCATACGGAAAGCCGTTGTAGAGCGCGGCGCCCGCGGTGTTGCGCGCACCGCCGAAGACGTTGTCGAGCACGGTCTTCTGCGCCGCCGTGAGGCAGCTGCCGTCGCGCGCGCCGCTGCAGGTGGGCACGTCGGTGGCCAGCTTGAAGGCCGTCTTGCAGGCCTGCACGTTCGCGACGATGCCATCGGTTGCGCCGTCGAGCGCGTCGCACTTGGCCCGCACGGCGCCGGCGACCGTGTCCATCTCCGCCTGCGTGAAGGCCGTCTGCAGGTCCGGCTTGCCGGCCGGCGTGTTGGCGGTCGTCACCTGCACGTACTGCTGCACGCCGTAGAGCTGCGCGACCGCGGCCTTCGGCAGGTTGAAGCCGGGATTGCCGGCCAGGATGCCGTCGTAATCGTTGGCGGAGCGCGCGGCCGCCACCATCGCATGGCGGCCGCCGTTCGAGCAGCCGCCGAAGTAGGAGCGGTCGGCCGCGCGGCCATAGGCCTTGGCGATCAGGTTCTTGGCCATCGGCGTGAGCTGCGCGACGGCGTTGTAGCCGTAGTCCAGGCGCGCCTGCGGATCGATGCCGAAGACCGGGTTCTGCGCGCCCGAGTGGCCCGCATCGGAGCTGATCACGGCAAAGCCCATGTGCAGCGCCGTGGTCGTGGGCGACCCGCCCCCGACGCCGCCCGTGGCCGGCACCACGCTTCCGTCGAGCCCGCCGTTGGCCTGGTAGAAGAAGCGCCCGTTCCAGTCGACCGGCAGGCGCATCTCGAAGCCGATCGCATAGGTGCGGCCGTCGACGCTGCTGCTGCGCTCGTTCATCTTTCCCTGCACCAGGCAGTGCGCCGGCGTGGGTGTGCCCACGCCCGCCACCGTGAGGGTGCCGGCCGCCACGGAAGTGATGCTGGTGTAGGCCGTGCCATTGAAGGCGGCCTTGCTCGCGAGGTCGCTGCACGACTGCAGCGTGCCGGGCCTCGCCTCCCGCGAGGCCGCGGGCGGCGGTGCGGGTGGCGCAGGCGGCGGTGCCGCCGGCGCGGCCGGAACGATCGGCAGGAATGCAAAGCCGCCGCTCCCGCCGCCGCCACCTCCGCCGCAGGCCGCGAGCAATGCGGCCGCACCCACCGCGGCCCATGCCGACCGCCAGGACGATGACACGATGTGATCCATGCTGGTCTCCTCGGCCGGCGGCACCGTCGGCCACAAAGGTTATTGAAGATAACCAATGTAGTTTTGATCCATAACCAAAAAACGAGGATAAACCCGGATACCGCCGGCTGCGCTAGGAGCTCCCTTCACCAAGGTAGTTGCGCAGGCCTTCAAGATCGATCACCTCCACGCCGCCGTGCTCCACCCGCAGCAGGCCTGCGCGCTCGAGCGCATGCAGCGCCCGGTTGGCGCGCTGGCGCGAGACCGCGGACAGGAGGCCGATCTCGTCCTGGGTCAGGCGTACGAAGCTGCTCGCCTGCGGATAGAGGATCGGGTCGAACAGGCTGGCCAGGCAGCGTGCAATGCGCGCGTCGGGGCCCAGCAGGCGGTCGAACTCCATGAGTCCGATGAACAGGCTCAGGCGCGCATTGATGTGCGACAGCAGGAACCGGTCGAACTCGAGGTTCGTCGACACCAGGCGTTCGAAGGTATGGCGCGGCACGCAGGCCACGCGCGTCGGACGCATGGCCACGCCGTCGTAGCGCCAGGGGCCGGGTTTCAGCAGCGAGCCTTCGCCGGCCCAGCCGCCGGAGGTCACGCCGGTGAATGTGGAGACGCGGCCATCGGCCAGCGAGAGCGACATCTTCACCAGGCCCTCGATGACGCCGAGCCAGAGGTCCGCGGGCTCGCCGCGGCGCATCACGAAACCGCCGGCCGGCACCTCGCGCTCGTACGACTCGCGCACCACGCGGTCGAGTTCCTCGGCCGCCAGGGTCTGCGCCCACAAGCTCTCGCGGAGCATGGTCTCCATGGCCTTCGACGACATACGTGCTTGCCTCGCTCGCCTGTTGCTTGCTCGCTCCTCCGTGCACACCGGGGCCTGCGTGGGAAGGCCGGCGAACACATCCGTAAGTAATGTCTTTGAAAAGACATTTTTGTCGCGGCGATCATGACATATTGACTCCCGTTCGCCACACAACCATAAGACTGGAGACAAGGATGGAACATCCCGAATCCGGCGCGGGCCCCACGCCTGCGCCCTCTCATGACGAACCGCCCGGCATGCGCCGGCGCGACCTGCTGGGATATGCGGCCTCCGCGCCGCTGATCTCGGCCGCCGCGGGGCTCGGCGGCCTCGCGGCCCCTTCGTCGGCCCGGGCCGCGATACTGCCGATGACCCCGCCCGACACGACCGACCTGGTCGACATCGGCGATGCGGTGACGGTGACGGCGCTGCCGACCATGCCGCTGGTCAAGGTGAGCAAGCTTGCGAACGGCCGCGTCCGGCTGGAGCTGCCGCGCTTCGAGTCGGGCCAGGGCATCGCCACCGCCGCCGCGATGATGCTGGCCGACAAGCTGGGCCTGCCGCTGAACGCGATCGAGGTGGGCTCCGCCGACGCCAGCCCGGAGCTGATGTACAACCAGCTCACCGGAGGCTCCTCGAGCGTGCGCTCGCTGCATGCGGGCATGCCGCTGATCGGCGGGCTGGCCGCGGGCTCCGCCAGCGCGGTGGTCGGCCAGCGCGTGACGCGGCTGGACGCGCTGGACATCGTGACCGGACGCAAGAAGTTCACGCTCGACCAGGCCGTGCCCGACGCGAAGCCGACCATGGTGTGCCGGCCGCCCACCATCAACGGCCAGTTCGTGCGCATCAACAACACGACCGCGGTGATGGGCATGCCCGGCGTGCTGGGCATCGCGCCGATTCCCGCCACCAACGGCATCGTGCCCACGCCGCCCGGCGTGGCGGTGATGGCCGAGACCTTCGGGCAGGCCTGGGCCGCGGTGAACGCGCTCGACGTCACCTGGACCGCGGGCCCGGTCGCCGGCGAGTCCAACGCCAGCATCCAGCAGAAGCTCAAATCCGCGCTGCTGCCCTTCCTGCTGCCGCCGCTGGGCGCGTTGACGGTCGAGGGCGAGTTCGAGTTCGCGGCGGTCTCGCACTGCCCGATGGAAACAGAATGCGCCATTGCCGACGTGCGCGCCGACCGCGCCGAGATCTGGTCCGGCCTGCAGAGCCCGATCGTCACGCAGCAGGCGGTGGCCGCCGACCTGGGCCTGCCGCTGGACAAGGTCAAGGTGCATGCGGTGCCCTCCGGCGGCTCCTTCGGGCGGCGGCTGTTCTGGGACGCGACGCTGCAAGCAGTACAGATCTCCAAGGCGCTGGGCCGGCCCTGCCGCCTGATGTACCACCGCACCGACGACATGCGCCACGGCCGCGTGCGGCCGCCCATGTTCCATCGGGCGCGCGCCACGATGCTGCTGGGCCAGGTCATCTCCTTCGAGCAGCGCATCGCGGGCGTGCGGCTCGATACGCGCCACGGTTTCGGCGAGATGCTGGGCGCCGCGGCCATCGCGCTGCCCAACGGATTTCCGCAGACGGTGGGCAACTTCGCCATCGAGCAGGTCATGTTCAAGACCATGGTCAGCTCGCCGTACAACTTCGGCGTCACCACCAAGCTGCTGACGCCGGTCGCGATGGACATCAACACCTGCTCCTACCGCTCGGTGCACATCCAGCCCTCGCGCATGGTGGAGGAGATCCTGGTCGACGAGATGGCCAGGGCGCTGCACAAGGACCCCGTCGCCTTCCGCCTCGAATACCTGCGCCTGCCGCGCGCACGCGCGGTGCTCAAGGCCGTGGCCGAGGCGGCGCAATGGGGCAAGGCCATGCCGGCGGGCTTCGCACAGGGCGTGGGCGTGCACCAGGAGTCGAAGTCCTTCACCGCCTGCATCGTCGAGCTCGACGCGCGCGTGCCCACCGACCTCAAGGTGACCCGCGCCACCATCGCGATCGACGTCGGCACCCCCATCAACCCCTCGGGCATCGAGGCGCAGATGCAGGGCGGCCTGTGCGAGTCGATCTCCATCGTGCTGACGGCCGGCCTGCACATCCAGAACGGCCTGCCGCTGGAAGGCAGCTACTCGCAGTACCACTTCGCGCGCATGAAGAACTACCCGAAGGACGTGAAGGTCATCATCATGCCCCCCACGAGCGGCGAGGCGATCGGCGGCCTGGGCGAGGTGGGCCTGTCGGCCAGCTCGGGCGCGATCGCCAACGCCTATGCGCGCGCCACCGGCAAGAAGCCGCGGAGTTTTCCGCTGAACTTCCCCGTCGATTTCACCCCCATCCCCCCGGGCAAGCTGCCCACGCCGGTCGTCGTGCCGGTACCCCACTGAGGAGCCCGCCATGCCTGTGCAATCTTTCAAGGTGAACGGCGGCAACGTCGACGTCGAGGCGCCTGACGACATGGCCCTGCTCTGGGTGCTGCGCGACAAGCTCGGCATCACCGGCCCGAAGTACGGCTGCGGCATCAACGTGTGCAAGGCCTGCACCTGCCACGTGGACGGCAAGGCGGTCACCACCTGCTCCACGCGGGTCGCCGACGTGCGCGGCCGGCAGGTCACGACCATCGAGGGCCTGGCCAACGGCAACACGCTGCATCCGGTGCAGCAGGCCTGGATGAACCTCGACGTGCCGCAATGCGGCTTCTGCCAGCCAGGCCAGATCATGGCGGCGGTCGACCTGCTGCGGCGCACCCGCAACCCCACCGACGCGGACATCGACGCGATCGAGAACGTGTGCCGCTGCGGCACCTATGGGCGCGTGCGCGAAGCGATCAAGGCGGCTGCGGCGATGATGGGTTAGCGGGTTGGCCAATCGAAGCCGAGCTGCCTGTGGTGCTTGATCGCCAACAACTGAACAATGCCCGCATCACCTGGATCGCCATCGGACACAAGGTACAGGACCAGGTATTCATCCATCACGTATTCGCGCAGCTCGGCATTGGGGCCCAAAGCGGACAGCTGCAAGCCAATGCGCTCGAGAAGCCGCTTCGCCTCGACGGATTCGACGGCCCGTTTCAGAAAATGCCGACCCATGCGAGGGTGCCGCTGCAGGTTCGGAACAACGACATCGGTCAGCGCATCGAGCAGGCGCTCATAGCCTTGTGCAAAGTCGTTGTCGAGCCAGAATGCTTCGATGCTTTCGAGGTTCGATGCAAAGTTGCGCGCGTACTGCACGCGCGCCAGTGCCGCCCCTTCTTCTTCGCGGCCAGCCATTTCAGCCGGCAGTGCCGCCGGAACGCGCCTTGCGCTTCAGTTTCAGCTCCGCCAGGCCTTCCAGCGCATCGACCGTGCGGCCGGCCTGCACATCCGCCAACCCCCGTTCGACCTCGTCGAGCAGCAGCAGGTGGATGCGTGCACGCTCCAGCCGGTGGTAGTGGTCAAGCCGTTTGGCATCGATCACGGCCACAGCCGGTTCGCCGTTCTTCGTGATGATTTTTTCCGCGCCGTTCTGCACTTCGAGTACGAGGTCCGAAAGGTGGGTGCGCGCTGTTGAAAACGGAACAATGTCGCGAACGGAAATAGACATGCGAATCTCCGAGAGCCGAGAAGTGCTCAATATTTTGCTCATTCTAGAGCGTTCCCAGCCCTTGCAGCTCAAGCAAGATCGGTGTGTCGTCTTCTCAGGCGCACCGGGTAGCTCAATCTGTTGAATATCGGCCATACCGCGCCGGTCGATGCAAGGTCGACGAGCGGCGCACGTCAATGAAGCCCGAGTTCTCGGCCGTAAAGCGCCCCGGCCCAGGCCGGCAGGTCCGCAGAGACCTCGATCACACGGCCTTCCCTGAAGGCAATGACGCGCTGCGCAGGCGCATTCAGCCCGGAGTTGTCGTAGACGAAGCCGTGATCGGCCTGCAGCACGGCGTCGCGGATCAGCGGCTGGTTGCGCTCGAAGCGCTCGCGGATCTTGTCTTCGGGCACGTCGTGCCCGCCTTCGTCCACCCGCTGCGCAACCCGGCTCACCGAAAGCTCCGGCCGGCGGACGTTGATGTGATAGACCACGACCCGGAATCCCGCGGCTTTGGCATCGCGGAGCAGATCGAGTTTCGACGCATGGGAAAACGTGGACTCGGAGATGAAGCCGATGCGCCGTTCGAGCGCCTGCCGGCGCCGGCTTTCCGCGATCTCGGCCGCCCGGTAGGCGGCGGCCATCGACGGATCGCCGAGTTCCTCGCGCTGGATCATGTCGGCATTGATGAACAGAGCCTTGATCCGCGGGCGCAGGACGAGTTCGTAGAAAGTGGACTTGCCGGCACCATTCGGTCCGGCAAGCATGATCATCGTCGGACGACTCACACGGCGTTCAACGCTTCACCGCGGCAGAGCCGAACACCAATCGATCCTTGTCGTCGAGGCCGACACCCACGCCCCGGCGCCGGCGGTCGCGCCAGAAGTCCTCTTCCACGACGGTGGCGGGTGCATCGGCCAGGCCCTGGATGAAATCATCCTGCTCGGCTTCAGCGAGCGAGTCGAGCGACATCGGCTCGAGGCCGCGCAAGGCCATTTCAACGCGGGAATAACCGACCTGCGGGTCGCGTTCCATGGCACGGCCGATGCGAAGCCAGTGTTCGGCCTGTCCCGAAATCGACCGGCTGTTCAGTCGCGCCGCATCCCGCAGCGCTTTCATTTCAATTTCCGAGATCTTCACTGCCTGGCTCATGCGAGACTCCTTGAGGTTCCATTTTGCAACCTTCAGGCGCATTCTGCAACTCACCAGGTGCCCCGGTGCCGATCAGGGGCATCGGAAAGCCCTCATGTCTCCAGCTGCCCCGCCTCACACCACCGGCGGCAACCGATCCAGCAGCTTGTCGAGCGTGATCGGATAGTTGCGCACCCGGACGCCCGTCGCGTTGTAGACCGCGTTGGCCACCGCGGCCGCGACGCCGCATATGCCCAGTTCCCCGACGCCCTTAGCCTTCATCGGCGAGGAGATCGGGTCGGTCTCGTCGAGGAAGATCACCTCCTGGTGGGGAATGTCGGCATGCACCGGCACCTCGTAGCCCGCGAGGTCGTGGTTGACGAAGAAACCATGCCGCTTGTCGAGCGCCAGCTCTTCCATCAGCGCCCCGCCGACGCCCATCGTCATGGCACCGATCACCTGGCTGCGCGCCGACTTGGGGTTCAGGATGCGCCCCGCCGCGCACACCGCGAGCATGCGCCGCACGCGGATCTCGCCGGTGGCCGCGTCGACGCCCACCTCCACGAAATGCGCGCCGAAGGTGGACTGCTGGTACTTCTTGTCGAGGTCGCCGTACTCGATGCCGTCCTCGGCCATCAAACCTTCGGCGCCCGCCGCTTCGGCCAGCGGCAACGCACGCTCGCCGGCGCGCACCATGCCGTCGGCAAATTCCACGTCAACCGCGCCGAAGCCCAGCTTGCTCGCGACGGCCTCGCGCAGCTTCATGCAGGCTGCATAGACGCCCGAAGTCGAGTTGTTGGCGCCCCACTGCCCGCCCGAGCCGGACGACACGGGATAGGCCGAATCGCCCAGGCGCACGAGCACCCGGTCCAGCGGCACGCCCATGGTCTCGGCGGCGGTCTGCGCAATGATGGTGTACGTGCCGGTGCCGATGTCGGTCATGTCGGTTTCCACCGTGACCATGCCCCGGTTGTCCAGCCGCACGCGCGCGGCCGACTTCATCAGGAGGTTGTTGCGGAACGCCGCGGCCATCCCCATTCCCACGAGCCAGCGACCGTCGCGCTGCTGTCCCGGCGTGGCATTGCGCCGGCTCCAGCCGAAGCGCTCGGCGCCCGTGCGCAGGCATTCGATCAGCCTGCGCTGCGAAAACGGACGCTGCGGCTTCTCCGGATCGACCTGCGTGTCGTTGCGCACGCGGAATTCGACCGGGTCGATCGCGAGCTTCTCCGCCATCTCGTCCATCGCGATTTCCAGCGCCATCATGCCCGGCGCCTCGCCGGGCGCGCGCATGGCGTTGCCCTCGGGCAGGTCCAGCACGGCCAGCCGCGTGGTCGTCAGGCGGTTGGCACCGGCATACAGCAGCCGGCTCTGGTTGACCGCGGTTTCCGGCTGTCCGCCCGGCAGGTCGCCGGACCAGCCTTCGTGCGCGATGGCGGCGATCTTGCCGTCTCTCTCGGCGCCGATGCGGATGCGCTGGATGGTGGCGGGCCGGTGGGTGGTGTTGTTCATCATCAAGGGCCGCTGCAAGGCCACCTTCACGGGCCGCTTGGCCGCCCGGGCGCCCAGCGCGGCCAGCAGTGCATCGGCGCGCACGAACAGCTTGCCGCCAAAGCCGCCGCCGATGAAGGGCGAAACGAGGCGCACATTCGCCTTCGGGATGCCGAGCGTCTTGGCGACGTCGCCGACGCCCCAGGCAATCATCTGGTTCGAGGTCCAGATGGTGAGCTTGTCGCCCTGCCACTGTGCCATGGAGGCGTGCGGCTCCATCATCGCGTGCGACTCGTCGGGCGTGGTGTAGGTGGCATCGAGCTGCACGGGGGCCGCGGCGAACGCGCCCGCGAAGTCGCCCGCCTTTGTCAGCGGCTCGCCGGAAAACGGATCGGCCTTGGGCATCTGCGCCGCATCCTTTTCGGCGGCCAGGTCGAAGCGGCCCGGCGCACGCGTGTAGGCGATGCGCACCAGCTGCGCCGCGGCGCGCGCCTGCTCGAAGGTGTTGGCCACGACCAGTGCGACCGCCTGGTGGTAGTGGTCGATCTCGGGGCCGCCCAGGAGCTTGGCCGTGTTGAAGTCGCCCTTGCCGAGCTTGCCGGCATTGCGCGCCGTGACGATGGCCAGCACGCCCGGTGCGGCGCGCGCGGCGTCCAGGTCCATCGAGGCGATGCGGCCTTTCGCGATGCCGGCGCCCACCACCCAGCCGTAGGCGGCGTTGGGTACTTCGGTGTGGCGTTCGTAGGCGTAGCGCGCGGTGCCGGTGGTCTTCATCGGGCCGTCGATGCGGTCCGTCGGCTTGCCGATGATCTTGAGCTGGTCGATCGGATTGGTCGTGGCGGGCGTGTCGAATTTCATGCTGCTCAGCTCCTTGCTTGCGCCAGTGCCGCGGCCAGCGCGCGCTCGGCCAACGGCAACTTGAATGCGTTCTCGTGCGTAGTCTGCGCGCCGGCCAGCAGTCGCGCGGCCACCGCCTTGGCGCCCTGCGGCATCGCGGCCTCCGCGGCCTCCACGCGCCACGGCTTGTGCGCCACCCCGCCCAGCGCCACGCGCCCCGAGCCGTCGCGCTGCACGACCGCTGCCACCGACACCAGCGCGAAGGCGTAGGAGGCGCGGTCGCGCACCTTGCGGTAGATCTGCGTGCCGCCGATCGGCTTGGGGAGCGTCACGCCGGTGATCAGCTCGTCCCGCTCCAACGCCGTCTCGATGTGCGGCGTGTTGCCAGGCAGGCGGTGAAAGTCGGCGATCGGGATCACGCGCGTGCGGCCGTCGGGGCGCACCGTCTCCACCGCCGCGTCGAGCACGCGCATCGCCACGGCCATGTCGCTTGGATTCGTCGCGATGCAGGCCGTGCTCGTACCGACCACCGCATGCTGTCGCGTGATGCCGCCGATGGCACTGCAGCCGCTGCCCGGCTGGCGCTTGTTGCAGGGCTGGTCGGTGTCGTAGAAGTAGGGGCAGCGCGTGCGCTGCAGCAGGTTGCCCGCCGTCGTGGCCTTGTTGCGCAACTGGCCGGAGGCGCCGGCCAGCAGTGCGCGCGACAGCACGCCGTAGTCGCGGCGCACGCGCTCGTCGGCGGCCAGGTCGGTGTTGCGCACCAGCGCGCCGATGCGCAGGCCGCCCTCGGGTGTCGGCTCGATCTTGTCCAGCGCCAGGCCGTTCACGTCGACCAGGTGCGTGGGCGCCTCGATCTGCAGCTTCATCAGGTCCAGCAGGTTGGTGCCGCCCGCAATGAACTTGGCGCCTGGGTGGCGCGCGACCGCCGCCGCGGCCTGCGCGGGCGACTGCGCTTTCTCGTAGGTGAATGGCTTCATGTGCGGCTCCCGGCCACCTCGGTGATGGCATCGACGATGTTGGAGTAGGCGCCGCAGCGGCAGATGTTGCCGCTCATGCGCTCGCGCAATTCCTCGGCCGACAGCAGCGGACGCGCGGTGAGATCGGCGCTCACGTGGCTCGGCACGCCGCGCTTGATCTCGTCGAGCACGGCCACCGCCGAGCAGATCTGCCCGGGCGTGCAGTAGCCGCACTGGTAGCCGTCGTGCTTGACGAAGGCGGCCTGCAGCGGGTGCATGTTCTGCGGCGTGCCCAGGCCCTCGATGGTGGTGACCTGCGCGCCGTCATGCATGACCGCGAGCGTCAGGCAGGAATTGATGCGCCGGCCATCGAGGATGACCGTGCAGGCGCCGCACTGGCCATGGTCGCAGCCCTTCTTGGTGCCGGCCAGGTGCAGGTGCTCGCGCAGTGCATCGAGCAAGGTGGTGCGCGTGTCGAGATCGAGCGCGTGGACCTGCCCGTTGACGTTCAGCGAGAGCTTCGCGCGGGGTCCTGGCGTTGCGGCTGCTTTGGGGGCCGCGGCTTCGGCAGGTGCCGAAGAAGAAACCGCCGCGGCAGTGGCGGTGGCGGCGCCGGCAATGAGCGCGTCGCGCCGCGAGATCAAGGGAATCGTGGGACTGTCCATGTCGGCTCCTGTTGTTCGAGGTTCGGGTGCATCGATCGGCCATCGTTTCCCTTTCTGATATCACGCGCCATCGGCGGTCGCAATAGGAGAACGGATGCCATGCACCTGCGAACAGTTTCATCGTGTCTTCGGCTCCTTATTTTTCTGGCGCCGCGCGGGGATTGGTAGGGCATTCCGCTTGTTTTCTTGCCCGATCCGCTGAGCTCGAAAGCTCCTGAGAACGGAAGTTCCTATGCCGGGTTCGCCAGCGCGTGCCTGGGCATATCGGTGCCCCTGGCCGCCCCGCGCAGCACCTCGATGTCCCGCTTGGGCGGCGCACCGAACAGCCGGCTGTACTCGCGGCTGAACTGCGAGGGACTTTCATAGCCGACCCTGAACGCCGCGCCCGCTGCATCGAAGTGTTCGCTCAGCATCAAGCGTTTCGCTTCGTTCAGCCGCAGCCATTTCTGGTACTGCAGCGGGCTCATCGCGGTGAGCTGGCGAAAGTGGTGGTGGAAGGTGGGCGCACTCATCTGCACGCGCGCCGCGAGTTCGTCGATGCGAAGCGGCAAGGCGTAGTTCAGCTTCAGCCAGTCGATGGCCCGCGCGATCCGGTAGCCCTGTCCGTCCACCGAGGCGATCTGCCGCAGCCGGGCGGCCTGGTCGCTCATCAGCAGCCGGTAGTGGATCTCGCGCTGGATCAGCGGGGCAAGAACGGGAATGGCATGCGGCTCGTCCAGCAGTTCGAGCAGGCGCGCGAACGGCCCCAGGATCGCAGGCGTGGCCGCGCCGATGCCCACCCCCACGCCGACCGGGCGATCGCGCGGCGGCGGCAGGCCGCCCTGCGCAATCAGCTCGGCCAGTATGCGCACGTCGAGCTTCAGGACCAGGCCCAGGCAGGGCTGCCCGGGGCTTGCCACTATCACCTCCGAATTGGCGGGCACGTTCAGCGAGGTGACGAGGAACCGCGAGGTGTCGTAGGCATAAGCCTCGCCGCCCACCCACATCTGCTTGGCGCCCTGGGCAACGAGCACGATGCTCGGCTCGATCATGCAGACGGCGGGCGGCGCGGGGCATTCGCGCCTGAAGAAGGCCAGGCCCGCGATCGGTGTTTCGAAGTCGCCCGCGCCCGGCGTGCGCGCGCCGATGACCTGCGCCATCGCGTGCTGTGGCGGCCTGCCCTCGGCGGCCGTGTCGTGGTGTCTGGGGGCCATGCTGCTTGGAGCCTTTGCAAAAGACTCTAACCCGCCGGCCCGTCTCCATCTGCCAAGGCGCGCTGCCGCCATTGGATCGGGCAAGAAATCCAGCGGAGTACGCAATCGACGCCCCGCGCATTCCTTCACGCAGGTCCCGTCGCGCCCGGGCCAGGGACGAACGGGATGAAATACTGAATCGCGCTTGGCGCGGGTTGGGCTGACCGCCGCCCATGTCCCGAATCGCAGCGTATCCGGGCAGGACCGCATGCAGCCTGAGCCATCGCGTTGCAACATATGCACTGCACGTTGTGTGGCCATCGAGGCGCGCCTGTTGGCTGGCCAAGGCATCATTGGTAGAGTATTACCTATGAATACCGCCATCAGCCCGACGCCGGTCAAGCTCGACCCCGAACTCAAAGTGCGCCTGAAGCGCCTGGCCACGGCGCGCCACCGAGCGCCGCATTGGCTGATGCGCGAGGCCATTGCCCAGTACGTCGATCGCGAAGAAAGGCGCCAAGCCCTGCACCAGGACGCGGTGGCCGCATGGGCAGAGTTCGAGGAGACCGGTCTGCACGTCTCGGATAACGAGATGGTTGCCTGGCTGGAAACCTGGGGTACTGACGAAGAGTTGCCAGCGCCTGCATGCCACAAGTGAGGTTCGCGCCGGCGGCACTCCGCGATCTGGAGCGCTTGCGGGAGTTTCTGCGACCGAAGAGCCCGGCAGTTGCCGCGCGTGCGGGGGAAACCATCATCAAGGCAGTCCAGGTCCTGCGCAAACAGCCGATGGTGGGCCGGCCGCTGGAGGATCTGCCGCCTGAATACCGCGAGTGGGTGATCGACTTTGGCGCAAGTGGCTACGTGGCGCTGTACCGCTACGCTGGCGAGGGGGATGTGGTCACGGTGCTGGCCTTGCGCCACCAGCGGGAGGCAGGCTATGAGCCGGGTTCGGGCGGCTCAGGCGAAGGCTTGCCGCCTCCCTGACCTCAAACTTCTTCGGGGCCTCGCCAGACACGCGCCGCCGTCTGGGTCGCCAGCACGTACCGCCGCGGGGCGATGTTCTGCGTTGCGAACGGAACGACCAGCAGCGTGAGGCCTATCCTCGCCGACGCATCGGCACGAGAACGCCGGGTAGCCGGAATCGGCGAGCGCCTGGCGAGGGAGGCGACGGCAGGAGCCGGGCAGAGAAGCAACAGCAGCGCCGTGCAGCACCAAAATCAACCGCACGAGGAAATGCGTGGCGCATTCGCCTTGCTTGCGATCTGTACGGTGTTCAAGAGGTGACTCCTGGCAATCAATCGTCGTGGGTGTCCGGTACGAGGCTACGGCCAAATAGTTCGGGCGAGCGCTAGTCGAGCCGCAGCCTGGTGACCTTGGCCAGCGACTGCCAGGCCGCGAGGTCGCGCCGCACCGTGGCCGCGAACTGGTCGGCATCCTTGACGGGCGGGCGCGGCATGTTTTGCGCGGCGAACTTCTGGATGATCTCGTCGGTCGAGAGGATGCGGTTGATCTCCTGGTTCAGGCGCAGCACCACCTCGCGCGGCGTGCCGGCCGGCGCGAAGACGCCGTACCAGCCGTCCGCATCGAAGCGGTAGCCCTGCTCGGTCAGCGTGGGCACGTCGGGCAGTGCCGGCCCGCGCGCCGAGCCCGTGCAGCCCAGCGCCCGCAGCTTGCCGCTGCGGATGTGGGGCACCGGCGACGCGATGTCGACAAAGCCCACGCCGATGCTGTTGCCCAGCAGGTCACTCAGCAGCGGCGAGACGCCCTTGTAGGGCACGTGCACCAGGTCCATGCCGTACTGCGCCTTGAGACCCTCCATCACCAGGTGGCCGGTCGATCCGCTGCCCCAGGAGCCATAGGCCAGCTTGCCGGGGTTGGCCTTGGCATGGCGCACCAGGTCCGCCAGCGACGCGAGGCCCGTGGCCGGGTTCGCCACCAGCAGGATGCCCGCGGCGCCGACCTGGGCGACGGGCAGCAGATCCTTCTGCGCGTCATAGGGCATCTTCGGCTGGATGACCGGGTTGATCGCGATGGCCGAGGACGGCGACAGCAGGATCGTGTGGCCGTCGTGCGGCGCCTTGGCGACCGCATCGTTGCCGATCAGGCCATTGGCGCCGGGCTTGTTGTCCACCACCACGGGCTGCCCGAGCGCCTGCTGCAGCGGCCCGGCCAGAAGGCGCGCGAAGATGTCCGAGCCCGCGCCCGCGGGGCCGGACACGACCATGCGGATGGGGCGTGCCGGCCAGCCGCCGGCTTCGCTGGCGTGCAGCCGCGCTTGCAGCGCGAGCAGGCCCGCGCCGGCCAGCAGGCGGCGGCGGGAAACGAGGGTGTCGATCATGCGGAGGTCTCCTTGTCTTTGGTTCAGCGTTCGGCCGCGCCGGCGCCGGGCCGCAGCACCTGCCCGGTCAGGAACTGCGCACGCGCGCCGGCCAGGTAGCCGAGCAGCGGCAGGCAGCTGTCCGGTGCGAGGCCGGGCTGCAGTTCGAGTGCGTTGATGCGCAGTCCATGCGCGCCCCATTCGGCGGCCAGTGTGGCGACCAGCATGCGGGCGGCTTCGGCGTCGCCGGCCAGCTCCCAGGGCAACCGCGCAGCAGGCCGCGGCAACAGCAGCGTGAGGCTGGCCAGCGCCGCATGGCGCGCGCGGAAGCGGCGGGCCGCATCGAGCACGGCATCGAGCTGCGCGCCCGGCGGCGCATCGAGAGCGCGGCCGTCGATGACGGCGGGGTAGCTCTGGATGCCGGCGCGGTCCGCATGCGAACGCACCCACGTGTCCAGCGCAGCTTGCCACTGCGCCTCGCGCACCGCCTCGCAATGCGGCTGCAGCGGTGCCTCGAACGGCAGCGGCCCATGCGCGCACGGCGGCAAGGGCTGGCTGCCGCCGCAGATGGAGGAGCCGCCATCGAGCACCAGCAGCTGCCCGGTGAGCACGCGCGCATCCGCGCCGGCCAGGAAGCACAGCGCCTCGACCATGTCCTCGGGCTCGGCCATCCGGCCCATCGGAATCTTCGAGACCGCCTGCGCCGGGTTCAGCCGGCCGCCATCGATCAGGCGCTGCACGAGCTCGGTTCTCACGAAGCCCGGCGCGAGCGTGGTCACCGTCCAGTCGGGCCGGGCCTGCGCGAGCGCCCTGCCCTGCGCGATCAGCCCGGCCTTGCTCGGGCTGTAGAGGCCGCGCCACGGAATGGCGCGCAGCCCCGCGCCCGATGCCACGTTGACGATGCGCGCACCCGGCCGAAGCCGCGGGGCGCAGGCCTGCACGATGCGGGCCGGGGCCGCCAGGTTGAGCGCCAGCAGGCGCGCGGCCGTGCCGTCGTCGGGGCAGGACGTGGCCTCGGCGCCGCCGGCCGACAGGCCCGCGTTGTTGATGAGGGCATCGAGCGGCGGGATCTCCTGGCCCAGGCGCTCGATCCGCGCGGCATCGGTCAGGTCGGCCACCAGGCCGAGCGGCCGCTCGGCCTCGGCGGGCCAGAGCGCTTCGAGGCGCTGCAGCGCCTGCGCATCGGCATCGACCAGCACGCAGTGCCAGCCGGCGCGCGCGAGGCCCAGCGCCGCCGCACGGCCGATGCCGCCGCCGGCGCCGGTGAGCAGTACCGTCGCCATCAGGCACCGCCCCGCACTGCGCGCAGCAGCGCATAGACGGCGTCGTGCGGCGCCGCGGTGCCCACCGGCTGGCGCGCGCCGAACAAGGCGGCGTCGTCCTGCTTCAGCTCGGGCCGCGTGCGCTCCTCGATCCAGTCGTAGATCACGGTGCGTGCGGCCACGCGCCACTCGCCGCCGCGGCGCTCGAAGCGGTCCGCATAGCGGCCGCACAGGAAGGTCTCGCGCTCGGGCTGCGCGGCCGTGGCCTGCAATGCGAAGAAGCTGCTTTCCACCGCCGCGGCATCGCCGTGCAGCTCGATCAGCACATTGCCGATCTGGTGGACGCGGCGTCCGCCCTGCCGCAGCTTGGTCAGCGCCTGATCGATGAAGCCGGCGGCGCTGCCGTTCCAGGCGCCGTGGCAGTCCGTGGCGTCCTCCCAGTAGGCCGAACGCAGGGCTTGTTCGTCGCAGCGGTCGATGCCTCGGCAGTAGCGCAGCAAGCAGTCGCGGATCGCCTCGCGGTCCAGCAACTCCTGCAGCGTTGCCGGCCCGTGCGCAGCGGCACTCACTGGTGCACCCTTGGCGCTGCGCGCCTTCCCGCCAGGCGGGAGCGAGCTTGCTTGGGGCGGCCCGGCGCGGCGCTCATGCGGGCGCTGCGCGCCGGAACAGCTGCACCAGGTTGCCCTCGGGATCGCGCAGCGACAGCACGGCGCCGTGGCTGCCCATGTCGCGCAGGCCCAGCACCTGCCCGCCGGCCGCGCCGATGCGCTCCGTCGCGCCCTCGAAGTCGTCCACCTCCAGCACCATCACCAGCCCGCTGGTGGCGGGCGCGGCCTCCTCGGCGCTGGCCAGCGCCACGTTGGTGCCGCCCACGCCGTACTGGATCCAGCGGTCGCCATCGCGGAACGTCATCGGCAGGCCCAGCGCACCTTCGTAGAAGGCATGCAGGCTGGCCGGCTGCTTCGCCACGACGAACACGTTCTGCACCCGCTTGGGCGATTGAACGGCGGCGCTCACAGCGATGTCTCCGAAGCACCGCCGTCCAGCCGCAGCACGTCCGCGTTGAAGAAGCGCGAGGCGTCGCCGGCCAGGAAGCAGATGGCGTCGGCAATGTCTTCGACCGTGCCCAGCCGCCCGAGCGGCGTGCGGCCGATGCGCCGCGCATCGAGTTCCGCATTGCGGTGCTTGGCAGTGCCTTCGGTGGGCACGGCGCCGGGCGCGACCGCGTTCACGCGGATGTTGCGCGCGCCCAGGTCGGCGGCCGATGCGCGCGTGATGCCCAGCACGCCGGCCTTGATGCCGCTGTAGACCACCGAGCGCATCGGCGACTTGAAGGCCGCGATGGAGGCCACGTTGATGATCGAGCCGCCGCGCTCCGGATCCATCGCCTCGGCCGCGGCCTGGATGCCCCAGATCACCGACTTGAAGCCGATCTCCACCATGCGGTCCATGACCTCCGGCGTGATCTCGGCCAGCGGCTGGTAGCGCACCCAGGCGGCGTTGTTGACCATGACGTCCAGCCGGCCCGCATCGCGCGCGAACTGCGCCACGGCCTCGCGCATGCCGTCGCGCGTCGACACGTCGCAGGGCAGCCCGATGGCCTGGCCGCCGAGCGCGCGGATCTCGGCCACGGCCTCCTCCACGAACTCCGGCTTCAGGTCGTTGATGCCGACGGTGGCGCCCAGGCGCGCCATGGCGCGGGCGGTGGCACGGCCGATGCCGTGGCCCGCGCCGCTGATGAAGGCCGTGCGGCCTGACAAAGACATGTTCATTGCTTGCCTTTCACGGCGTGTTCCTCTGGCACCAGCAGCGCGTCGAGCGCATGCGCGCCGCGGCCCTGTTCCAGCACCACCAGGGGGTTGATGTCGATCTCGCAGACGCTGTCCGCATGCCGCACCGCGAAGCGCGACAGCGCCGCAATGGCCCTCGCGGCCGCCTGCACGTCGGCCTTGGGGCGGCCGCGCGCGCCGTCGAGCAGGGGAAAGGCCTTGAGCGAGCGCAGCATCGCCGTGGCCTGCGCCTCGTCGACGGGCGCCGGCTGCAGCGCCACGTCCTTGAAGATTTCGGCAAAGATGCCGCCCAGGCCGGCCATCACCATCGGGCCGAACACCGGGTCCTTCCTGGCGCCCAGGATCAGCTCGACGCCGCCCTGCACCATCTGCGCGACCAGCACGCCGGCGATGCGGGCGCCGGGCGCCTTCGACGCCACGCGCGCCAGCAGTTGGCCGTATTCCTCGCGCAGCTGCGCTTCGGAGCGCACGCCGACGAACACGCCGCCGACCTCGGTCTTGTGCGCGATGTCGGGCGAGACGATCTTGAGCACCAGCGGAAAACCCATCTCGCGCGCGGCGGCGAGCGCCTCGTCGACGCTGCGCGCGACCGCCTCCCGCGGCACGGGCAGTCCCGCCTCGGCCAGCACCGCCTTGGCGCTGGCCTCGGTGGCGAAGGCCGCGGCGCCCAGCGGCGCGCGTGCGATGGCCGGCGCAGCAATCCGTGCGGCATCGCGCGCGCCGAAGCGCAGCAACGCCGCCACCGTCGCGCAGGCCGCATCGATGCCCTCGACCACCGGAAAGCCCATCGCGTTGAGCCGTGCGCGCACGTCCTCGGGAGCGCGCGCGCAAAGCAGGATCAGACGCGCGGGATGGTCCTTGCGCACCTGCGCGAGCGCCTCCAGGAACACGTCGCGCAGACGCGGCACATGGAAGGCGTTGGCCGACTGCAGGATCAGCGCGTCGCAGCTGTCGTCGCGCGCCACGGCATCGAGCATCTGGGCCAGCACCTCGGGCCGGCTCGACACCTGCGCCGTCATGTCCACGGGATTGGACGGCGCGGCGAAGGGCACGGCCGCGACGATGCGCGCCTGCGTCTGCGCCGCGAGCTTGGGCAGCGCCAGGCCCTGCGCGCTGGCCGCATCGGCCAGCAGCACGCCGAAGCCGCCGGAGGCCGTGAGCACCGCCACGCGGTGGCCGCCGGGCACGCGCGCCGGACCGGCCACCGACAGCGCATGGCCAACCTCGAGCAGCAGCTCGATGCTGGGCACGCGCAGTGCGCCGCCCTGGCGCAGCACCGCATCGAACACCGCGTCCGACCCGGCCAGCGCGCCGGTGTGCGAGGCCGCGGCCGCGCTGCCCGCCTCGGAGACGCCGACCTTGAGCACCACCAGCGGCTTGCCGGCCTCGCGGGCCATCGCCATGGCCAGCATGAGCTTGGCGCCGTCGCGGCAGGTTTCCATGCAGCACAGGATCACCGAGGTGCCGGGATCGGCCGCCAGCGAGGCGATGGCGTCGGCAATGTCCACGTCGCATTCGTTGCCCGTGGTCAGCATGCGGCTCACGCCCAGGCCGCGTTCGCCGGCCAGCCGCAGGGTGAAGCTGCCGAGGTTGCCGCTCTGCGAGACGATGCCCACCGAGCCCGCCGCGGGAAAGGACGATTCCAGCGCCACCGAGAAGGTGGCAATGCTCTTGTCGGGCACGCCGATCGCGCCCAGGCAGTTGGGGCCGACAATGCGCATGCCGCTGGCGCGCGCCACCTCGCCGATGCGCGCCTGCAGGCGGCTGCCCTCCTCGCCCATTTCGGAGAAGCCTGCGGACAGGATGACCGCGGCCTTCACGCCGCGCTGCGCGCAGTCCTGCACCGCGTCGAGCACGCCCGCGGGCGGCACCGCAATCACTGCGAGCTCGGGCACCTCGGGCAGTTCCGCCACACTCGCATAAGCCTGCAGCGACTGCACCAGGCCGCCCTTGCGGTTGATCGGATAGATGCCGCCCGCATAGCCGTACTTCTGCAGGAACTGCAGCGGCCGGCCGCCGATCTTGGTGACGTCGTCGGAGGCGCCGAAGATCGCGATCGAGCGCGGCTTGAACAGCGCGTCGAGGCCGTGGCCCACTTGCGTTGCCTGCATCTCAACGACCTTTGTAGACAGGCTTGCGCTTTTCGAGGAAGGCCTTGCGGGCCTCCTGCGCATCCTCGGTCCTGGCCAGCGCCATGGTGATGTTCTGCTCGAAGCGGTAGCCGTCGCGCTGCGGCATCAGGTCCATCATGTTGGCCGCCTGCTTCGCATAGGCGACGGCGAGCGGCGCCTTGGAGGCGATCTCCTGCGCGATCTCCATGGCCAGCGGCATCAGCCGATCGCCGGGCACCACCTCGTCGAGCACGCCGCGGCGGTACAGTTCGGCGGCGGGCACCTTCATGCCGGTGAAGAACATGCGGCGTGTGAACGAGCGGCCGAACATGGTGCGCAGCATCGAGACGCCGCCGGCCAGGCCGACGTTGATCTCGGGCATGGCGAAGGTGGCGTCCTCGCTCGCCAGGAAGATGTCGCAGGCCGCCATGAGCCCGAAGCCGGCGCCCAGCGCAGGGCCGTTGACGGCGGCGATCACGGGCTTGGCGCATTCGCGGATCGCATTGCCCGTTTCGCGCGTCCAGCGGTTGTGGTCGAGGAAGTCGCCGGCCTTCTGCGCATCGGGCCGGTCCTTGAGGTCCGCGCCGGAACAGAAGAACTTGCCGGTGCCCGTGAGGATCGCGACGCGCACGTCGGCGCGCTCGGAGACCTCGTCGAAGATCTCGATCAGGCGGCGGCGCGTGGCGCGGTCCAGTGCATTGACCGGCGGCTTGTCGAGCCGGACGACGGCGATGTATTCGGAAACTTCCAGTTCGATGCTCATCGCACACTCCCGGTCTGGTTGGAAAAAGAAACTTGCGGCGCGGGCTCATGCGGCGCCAGCAGCAGCGCGGCGTGCAGCAGCCGGTCGCCGTAGCGGAACTCGGAGGCGATCAGGCGCTGCGCCGTGCGGGTGGCCAGCACCTCCTCGCTCACGCCCATGCCGCCGTGCATCTGGATGGCCGCTTCGGCGCAGGCGCGCGCCGACTCGGCCAGCGACACCTTGGCCAGGCGCAGCGTGCGGCGCAGGTCGGCCGCGTTCTGCTCCCAGGCATGGAAGCAGTGGATCACCAGGCCCTTGGCGCCCAGGTACTTCACGTACATGTCGGCCACGCGATGGCGCAGCACCTGGAAGCTCGCAAGCGCCACGCCGAACTGGCGCCGCTCCTTCAGGTGGATGACGGTCTGGCGGATCAGCGTGGCCAGCGCGGCCACCGTGTCGGCGGCGGTCAACAGCAAGGCGGCGTCGGTCGCCTTGGCGCGCGCCGCGCGCACGGCAGCGCCGCGTGCGATGCAGGCGCCCTCGGGCACCGCGAGCCGTTCCAGCGCGAAGTCGGCGCCCAGGCGGCCTTCCATCGTCCGGTAGCGGACCTTCGGCGGGCCGATGCGCTCGGCATCGACCAGGAAGAGCGCCTCGTCGCCATCGTCCAGCTGCGCGGGCACGAGGTAGTGCGTGGCGGGCAGCGTCAGGTCGACGCCCTGCACCGCGCCGCTCAGCGCGTAGCCGATGTCCAGGTGCCGGGCCGTGATGGCGGGGTCCTCGGGCGTGGCGGACAGCGCGGTCATCGGCGCGATCCGCGCGCTGCCCTCGGCCACCGCCTCCAGCCAGCGACGGGCCGTCTCGGCGCCGGCCGCCTGCAGCAGCAGCGGCACGACGGCACAGGTCTCGACCACCGGCAGCTGCAGGCCGTGCGTGGCCAGCCCCTCGACGATGGAAGCGAGGTCGCTCAGGCTGCCGCCGACGCCGCCGGCCTCCTCGGACACGAGGGTCGCGGTCCAGCCCAGCTCGCGCACGGGGTCGCCCTGGATCTGCTGCGCGATGTGGTCCTCGGCATAGCGGCTGGCTGCGTCCAGCAGCATGCCGGGAAAGAGCGATGGAAATGAAGTGGACATGGCTCAGGCTCCCAGCAATTCGTTGGCGACCACGTTGCGCTGCACCTCGGAGGTGCCGCCGGCGATGGTGCGGGCGCGCGTGAACATGTAGTTCTGGATCCAGGTGGCGTCGGGCACGTCCTCCCCGGCCTCGGCGAGGAAGCGGTGCGCCGCGTCGGGGCCGACCGCATCGAGGGCAATGGTCGTCAGGCGCTGCGCCACGTCGGCGCAGGTCATCTTGATGACCGAAGGCTGCACGCCCAGCGGACGCTGGTGGATCAGGTCGTCGGTGGCCTCGGCCATCATCACGCGGGCTCCCTTCACGTCGGCCTCGCACAGCAGCAGCTTGTGGTGCAGGCCGCTGAAGTCGCGCCGGCCCGCGGCGGCCCGGCTCGCATCCTCGACCAGCCGCGTGACCTGCCGGCGCATGAGCTCCAGCCGCGCGACGTTGGCCGGTGGCAGGCGCTCGCGCTCGAGCAGGAACTTGGCGCAGGTCCAGCCCTTGCCGACCTCGCCGACGAGGTTGTCGGCGCGCACGCGCACCTCGTCGAAGAAGACCTCATTCAGGTGGTGCCAGCCGTCGATGGTCTTGATCGGGCGCACGGTGATGCCCGGCGTGTCCATGGGCACCAGCAGCAGCGAGATGCCTTCCTGCTTCTTCGCTTCCTTCGAAGTGCGCACCAGCATGTAGATCATGCTGGCCTCGTGGGCATGCGAGGTCCAGATCTTCTGGCCGTTGACGATCCACTCGCCGCCCTCCAGCCGTGCGCTGGTGGACAGCGAGGCCAGGTCGGAGCCCGAGCCGGGCTCCGAATAGCCCTGGCACCACCAGTCGGAGCCGTCGAGGATGCGCGGCAGGAAGCGGGCCTTCTGCTCGGGCGTGCCGAAGCGGATGATCACCGGGCCGATGTGGCCCAGCCCATGGTGGTAGAGCGGCGGACAGTCGTTCTCGGCCATCACCTCCTCGAAGATCAGGCGCTGGCGGATGTCCCACCCGGTGCCGCCCGCTTCGCGTGGCCAGCTCGGCGCGCCCCAGCCGCGGGCATTCAGGATCTGCTGCCAAGCCTGGTATTCGCGCTTGGTGATCTTCTGGCCGGCCGCGACCACGGCGCGGATCTCGGGCAGGCAGGCGTCGCGCGCGAACGCTTCGAGTTCGCGCCGGAAGCCGGCGTAGTCGATGGACATCTTGTCTCCTGTTGGAAATTGGAAAAGGGCTCAGCCCTTGCGCAGCTGCGTGATCAGTTCGTCCAGCGCGGCGGCGGCGCCCTCGGGGTCGCGCCGGCGCAGCGCGTGCGCGACCTTGCGGCGCAGCGGAAAGAGATCCGGCCGCGGACGCACCGAGAGCACGTGCGTCATGCGTTCGCGCAGCACGCTGGTCATGGTCTGCGCCATCAGCGTCAGCGCCTCGTTGTGGCCGGCGGCCGCGATCGACGAGAAGAAGGCGCTCGCCGAGGCGATGCGCTCCTTCAGCGGTGCGTCGTCGGGGTGCCCCTCGATGGCGTCGGCGGCTTGGTGCACCGCGTCCAGCTCGGTCTCGGTGGCGCGCTCGCTCGCCAGCCGCAGCAGGGTGCCGTAGAGCGTGCGGTAGGCCTCGTCGATGTCGGCGTCTCCGAGCCGCCCTTCCACGACGAGCTTGCGCAGCGACTCGGCCAGCATCATGTAGGCGCCCTTGTAGAACACCAGCGCCTGGTCGGGCACGCCGGCGCCCAGGTGCCGGACCTCGCCGATGAAGATGGTGTGGTCACCGGCCTCGTGGGCGGCATGCATGCGGCATTCGAAGCTGGCCAGGCAATCGTCGATCAGCGGCATGCCGAGCCGGCCCGCGCGCCAGGCCACGCCATCGAACTTGTCCTCGATCTTGCTGGAGGCAAAGCGGCCCGACAGCGCGTCCTGCTGCTGCGAGAGGATGTTGATGACGAAGCCGTCGGCGGCCTGGAAGGTCGGCAGCAGCCGGCTCGCATTGCGCAGGCTGAACAGCACGAGTGGCGGGTCGAGCGACACCGAGCTGAACGAATTGCAGGTGAGGCCCGCCGGCTGGCGGTCCGGCGTGCAGGTGGTGATGACGGCCACGCCGGTCGGAAAGCATCCGAGCAGCTGGCGCAGCTGCGCGGGCTCGATGGCGGGGCGGATCCCTTCGGCGGCTTCGGACATGGCGTCGGTCTCCTGGCGGCCGGGCTCAGGCCGCGGCGAGTTCGGGCCGCGCCGCGGGACGGTGCGGTGGATCGTTGGCGATCTCCTGCTGCACCGCCGGGATGATGACCTTGCCCCAGGTCTCGAGCTGGCGCAGCATCGTCTTGTGGTCGAAGTCGCCCATCTGCGTCTGGAAGCAGTAGTGCACCGGCTTGAGCGTGCGGATCTCGTTGACCACGCGCTCGATCACCGTGTCGACGCTGCCCACGGGCAGCAGCGCGCGCATCTCGTCCAGGCTCGGCTCGCCCTCGACGATGCCTTCCTCGACCTGGTAGTCGTCGGCGATCTGCGCGGTGCGGCGCTTCAGGCTCACGGCAATGCGGCGCTGGTAGCGCGCGCACTCCAGGTAGCGCTCCACCTCGTCCTTGTCGTTGCTGGCGTAGGCCGCGCGCAGCAGGCCGACCTGCACGCCGGCCGGGTCCTTGCCCTCGGCCGCGGCCACCTGGTCGATCAGCGCGCGGGTGGCGGCCAGCTTCTCCAGCCCGCCGTCGCCGCCCGAGACGAACACATGGTGGCCGGACTTCACGGCGCGCGACAGGAAGGCCGGGTCGACGCTGGTGATCCACATCGGCGGCGTGGGTCGCTGCACCGCGCGCTGGCTGATGGCGCTCATCGGCTGGCGGTAGTACTCGCCCTCGTAGCTGAACTTGGGCTGCGTGAGGCCGGCCTCCAGCATGTCGAGCATCTCGAAGGTGCGGCCTTTGGCGGATTCGAGCGAGACGCCGAAGCGCTCGAATTCGAAGTGCTGGTAGCCCGAGCCGATGCCGAGGTTCAGCCGGCCGTCGGACAGCTGGTCGACCATCGCCACGTCCGCGATCAGCCGCGCCGGCGTGTACAGCGGCGCGACCACGATGCCGGTGCCCAGCCGGATGTTGCGGGTAACCGCGGCGCAGTGCGCGATCATGGTCAGCGGCGAGGAGCACAGGCCGTAGTTGCTGAAGTGGTGCTCGGCGTACCATGCGGCACCAAAACCCAGTTCGTCCGCCAGGCGAGTCTGCTCGACGGCGTCGCGCAGGATCTGGTGGGAGGTTTTGTGCTTGTTCCGCTGCTGCATCAGAATGAAGATTCCGAAATCCATCGCTGTGACTCCTGGTTGGCTGGTTTTGATTGAGGTCCATCGTAGGAACTCGGGGGCCCTGCGGATCACCAGCGAACGCACACCTTCTTTGCGTCTTTCGAAATGAAGGCGCTCGATTCGCTGCGCATCTTCGTGGCCACCCAGAAGAAGGGCAGCCTCTCGGCGGCGGCCCGCAGCCTCAGCCTGTCGCCGGCCACCATCTCGCGGCGCATCAGCGCGCTGGAAGAGGAACTGGGCGTGCAGCTGGTGGACCGCACCAGCCGCAACCTCAAGGTGACCGAGGCGGGCCAAGCCTTCCTGGAGCGGGCAGAGGCGGTGCTGGAACTCATGAGCGAGGCCGAGCAGGTGGTGCACAACGCGCGCCAGCGGCCCGAGGGCCGGCTGCGCGTGCATTCGCGCACCCACATCGGCCTGCGCGTGCTGGCGCCGCTGCTGCCGCGCTTCGCGGAGCTGTATCCGGACATCCGCGTCGAGCTCGAGCTCTCCGAGCATCCGGTCAACCTGGTGGAGCACGACTTCGACGTCGACATCCGCACCGGCGAATCCACCGATTCGGGCTTCGTCATCAAGCGGCTGCTGTCGAGCGACGAGGTGCTGGTGGCCAGCCCGGCCTTCGTGAAGACCTACTCGCGCATCCGGCATCCGAGCGACCTGCCCCAGGTGCGCTGCCTCACCTACCGGCGCGAGCGCGAGATCATCACCTGGAAGTACATCGACGAGGCGGGCGAGCAGCAGGAGCTGGTGATCCAGGGCGTGCTGAGCGCCAACAACGGCGAGCTGCTGCGCCTGGCCGCGATCGGCGGCATGGGCGTGGCGCTGCTGTCGGAAGCCACCGTGCGCGGCGACCTGCAGGCCGGCACGCTGGTGCGGCTCTTGCCCGACTACCGCTTTGCGGTGCGGGCTTTTTCCAACGGCGTCTTCGCGGTGTTCCGGCAGAGCCGCGTGCTGCCGCTGAAGGTGCGCGCTTTTGTCGACTTCGTGGCCGATGCGCTTCGAAGCGAGAAGCGCTAATTCACGGGCTGGCTGGGAGCGGCGCCGGCAGCGGAAAGGCGTCGCGCGCGAGGCACCGGGTTGAGGGGCAGCCCGTCCGGTTTTTCCGCCCGGCGCCAAGCTTTTTGCATTTCGCCGTCGATGCCCGAGACCCGCGTGCGAAAGCTGCCACAGCACGCAGGCTTGTCACTCGGGATGCAGAAGAGCATCTGCACCTAGCTGAAGCAGCGTAGGCAGCGTAGGCAGCGTAGGCAGCGTAGATGCGCATTTTCACTCCTCCAAAGTTGCGGTTGCTGCTGCTTCACCGATCCGTTTTTGATGCGTCTCTGGTGAGTGGGGGCCAGTGAAGATGACCGCTGCAGATGCTTCCGATACGCAACGTAGCCGGAGAGTGTTGTATTGCGCTGATCTCTGATCCTCAATTTGCGGTGGCAATCAACACTCGGCGTTCGCCTTGCTCCACAAACGGCTGTACCGGTCCACGTGGTCCCCGACGTCGTGGCATAGCGGGTGCCCAAGATAGAAGCGACGCAGTCCTGCCATTTCGAAGTCAAGGACCCAAGAACCCCGCGCTTTCCGCAGCACAGCACCGAACCGGGTGAAGGCGGCTTTGCTCTGGCCCTTACGCACACCTCATCGCGAAGATTTGCTCAGCACGTGCATCAACTCGATGCCGATCGGAGCGAATGTCCGAGCCACGCCCCTGCGTCGGCGCAGGCTAGGGGCCGTGGTAAAATGCCACAAAACGCGACTTCCTGACTTCCTATGTCTTCGAACTCCATCCGTGTTGACGCCGAACTTTTCCGGATCGCCCGCGAGCAGGGCAATTTGATGTCGCGTTCGGCTGCTCAGCAGATTGAGCATTGGGCTCGCATCGGATCAGCCCTTGAAGAGTGCGGCCTGACGGTGGCTCAAGTTGCTCGGCTCCTGCAACGTCACGCCGAGGGGGAGGCAGCGAAGGCTCCCGGCGATTTCGACCTCTGGGCCTTCAAACGTGAGCGCCAGTCGTCGGACATGGCCAATGCGCGAAGCGGCCGCGTCACGCAAGCGCAACTGAGTTGGTTTTCGGACGGCGTTGCACGCCGCGTCAAGCTCACGGACTCTCCGTACTGAGGATGAATTCGTGGCCACTGAGCCTGTGCTTCCTGCCGGCGAAAGTCCTCTAGACAAAGAGACGGTCGATCTCTTCCTATCCAACATGGGCACCGACATGGTTCTTGTTGGCGGGCAAGCACTCGCTTTCTGGATGGATCGATTCGGCATCGTGGCGGAAGGTGCCGCGATTTCGAATGATGGTGACGCACTCGGCAAGGTGGCACGAGCGATTGAGCTTGCCGAGACGATCAAAGCCCGCGTCGTGCTGCCGAAGAAAAGCAGCATGACGGCGATCGTCGCGCAACTGAGACTCCCCACGGCGGGAGGCAAGGAACGCAACATTGACGTTTTGCACAAGCTCTATGCTGGCGCCAACCTCAAAAAGTCGACGCTCTTCACCAAAAGGGTGATCGCGGACAGCGTCGAGGCTGAATGGCGCCCAGGTCGTTTCATTCGCATGATGGACCCACTCGACGTTCTTGAGTCCCGCGTGCAAAACGCTGTGGGCCTGTTCAAAGAGAAAGGCCCACACGTACTCACGCAGGCGCAGTGGGCGATCCAAGTGGCTAGCGAGGCTCTACGTCGCATTGCCCAGGACCCGAAGTCCACCGAGAGGCTCGGAGGCAAGATCCGGCGGGTCTACGCGCTGGCGCGCAGCGGAGTCGGGCGGCGTCTCCTGTCAGAGCGCCAGATGGAGATTTTGGACGCCGTGGATGTGGAGTTCTTGAAATCACTCTCACCGGTGCACTCCAGGCAACTCGATCTTGTTCAGAAAGCGAAAACCGAGAGGCAGGTCCTGCGCGAATCTGGGAGTCCTCCTCCTTCGGCACTGTCGTAGTCCATTTGCGTCGACTGTCTTGCATCGCGCCGTTGTCCTCGTGACGGCGACGTCGCTGCCAAGCTGACGCGAGATCAGGCGTCAGCTCCGGCGATCGTGGTGGGCATTCAGCGATCGTGGACGCCTGTTTCGGGCTGGTCGCAGACGCTGTTTCAGCGCCATCGTTGACGCGCAGCGGATGCACGCAAGCGAGGGATTCAATGTATCTCAATCATCCATGATCAGTTTGAAGCGCACTGACGCGAAGCGAGGTTCCAAGCTGGACCAAGTTCGCCAGGCAGTACTAGCTGGCCGTGGGATCGGCATCTCGTGCATTCTGGTGGAGCCCGAGGTTGCGTGGCTATGTCGAAGAGAAGCTGGTCCCTCTCGCTCGGCTAGGGATTCACGGGCGCCAACGTTCTGACCCAGCGCTCGAACGCCGCACTTTCGAACGTATGCACACCGCCCGGCGCCTTCGAGATGATGGTCTTGGACTTCAAGTTGTTGAGCGAATACTGCACGTCGGACGGCGCGAGCGAAGGGACGCCGAGAGCTTTGGCAAGCTTCGCAAGCGCCGCCTTTCCGAATGGTTTGGCATGCGGGTCGTTGGCGAAGAGCAAAAGGAGCTGGCGCTGCATCGCATCGAGCGACGCCCAGGTTCCTTCGTGGTTTTCCTCCTTGTCCTGCTCTGCCTTTTCGGTTGCCACTGCGCGCTCGAAGGTGAGCGACGGGTCCATGAGCATGGCCACGACCACCGAGAGAAATGGCTCGGGCTGCTGGTGGAATTCTTGGAAGGCCGTCCATCCTGCGGCGACGTCCAGGGTTCGCCCGCTGGCGACCTGGAACTTCTTTGCGACGAATTCGACCAGTTCTCTGCCAAGCAGCGGGAACTCTTGAACAGTGGCGCCCACCGAGAAGAGTGGCGCGGTGCTGTTGGAGAAGACGTTGGCGAGCTGCGTGCGCGATGAGCCGGTGAATACGACTCGCAGCTTGTCGCTGTTCTTGGTGATGGCGGTGCGCAGTGCCATTGCCATCAGCTCATTCTCTTTGTTTCGTGCGAGTTCCTGAGCTTCATCGACCAAGAGCAGAAGCTTCTTCTTGGAAACGAGCTTGACAACGAGTTCTTCGATACGCAGGGCGAGTTCAGTGGCTTCCTTTTTCGCGTCGCCCAACTCAACCTCGATGGCGCCCTTCAACTCACCCGCGCTGCCAGATGCCTTGACCTTCTTGACCGGCTCATGCAGCTTGTGAAGCGCCCTTTGTGCCAACGTCCTCGGCGTGAGCGCTTCCTCCAGTCCCCGAACAATCGCGATGCCGGGGTTCAACCTCGTCTGCCAAAGGTCCACGTATGCGACGGTGAAGCCGGCAGCGTCGGCTGCTGGCGTCAGGTCTTTGCGCAGGAACACCGTCTTCCCAGTGCGCCGAGGGGCGAAAATGGTCGTACTCACAACCGGCCCGGCTTGCAACAGGGCCAGGTAGCGCTTTGCGAGCTCCGGTCGGGGGCAGTGCCAAATCTGGTTCAGTTCCATACGAAAAATTATAGTCGGATCTCATAATTATTGAAATCATGTTTAATTTTTCATAGTGCTCGCGCCGCCTTCGTCACAGGAGGGGACAGGACCGCCTCCACGCCGCCCACGTTCGTCCCGGCTGATAAGGCTTGTCTCAGACATTAAGCGCCGTCTCGGACATTCATGGCAAAGAACAGCAGGCTTCGAGCAAGTTGAACCGAGCCGTGGTGCAACCGAAAATCAACCGACGCATACCCGAGCGAGGAACCACCCCATGACTGCCATCGAGGCTCGCCTGCTCAAGCGCCTGAAGCAACTGCCGCCCGGCCGCCTGGCCGAAGTGGTGGACTTCGTCGAGTTCCTGGCCGCACACGAGGAGCGCGCGGCGGCCGCGGCGCGCCTGGGTGAAGCCATGACCAAGCTCGATGCACTGAACCTGGCACCGCTGTCGGAGGACGAGATCGAGGAAGAAGTGCAGACCGCCCGCAAGGCGCGCCGCCCAGGCGCCTGAGACCAGGCGCCGTGCGCTTCGTGGTCGACACCCACCTGCTCGTCGCGGTCATCACCTCCGCCGGCCTGCCGCGCCAACTGATGGACGTGAAAATCGTCGAGAGGTCCTGCTCGTAACTTCCAGCTCAGCGCGCTAGCAGCCTCCAAATCGATCAGGCAGGCGCCCCGGCGCAGGCAGCCCTTCGATCCGGAACAGCCCGCCATCGTGCGTCTTGTTCCCTTCCAGGCGCGCGCTGCGGAAAATGCTGGTCAGGTAGATGCAGTCCAGGTGCGGCCCGCCGAAGCAGATGCTCGTCGGATAGCTCGCAGGCAGATCGATCAGCCGCTCCAGCCTGCCGTCGGGCGCAAGGCGAGCGAGCTTGGCGGCGCGGGTCAGTACGGTCCAGACGAAGCCCTCCGCATCGACCGTCGCGCCATCGGGGCCCGAATCGAATTCATACGTCCTCGCGAACATGCGCTTGTGGCGCAGCGGGCCGTCGGGGTCGTAGTCCCAGGCCCAGATGGTGCGTTCCAGGCTATCGGCCAGGTACAGCACGCGGCCGTCGGGGCTGAAGCAGGGTCCGTTGGCAAAGCCGATGTCGTCGGCCAGCTGCTCCACCCGGCGATCGGTGCGCAACCGGTAGAGGCCTCCGATGACCGCCTCGCCAGGCCGGCGGGCGACGTGCATGGTGCCGGCCAAGAAGTGGCCGGCCGCGTCGCACTTGCCGTCGTTGAAGCGCACCTTCGGGTGGTCCACCGGGATGCGGGCCAGCGGCTCCAGCGTGCGGGTGGCGAAGTCGTAGCGCGCGAAGCTGTTGCGCAGCGCCACCACCACGGCCGCGCCGCGGCAGGGCGCAATCGAGCCCACGGGCGCCGGCAGCTCATGCCGCTCGGCCTGCCCGGCTCCGGCTTGCAGCCGCCACAGCGCGCCGCCCAGCGCGTCGATCCAGTTCAGCGCCTGCGCGTCGGCATCCCAGCAAGGGCTCTCGCCCAGCTGGTCCCGGGTGGTTCCGATTCTGGTGATCTGCACGGTCATCGGCGAAGTGTGCAGGGCCGGGCTGTGCGCTGCCGGCGCTTCCCGCAAAGCTGCTTTTCATTTCGTGCAGCGCAGCGCCAAGGGCGGCCACCTAGACTGGCTCCAGAGCCCGATTCCGGGCCGGAACAGGAGACAAGAATGAGCTACCGCAAACTCGTGATCGGGCTGGCGCTGGGTGCCTGCGCGCTCGTCGCGCCCGCACTCGCCCAGCAGGTGACCCGCATCGTCGTGCCCTTTGCCGCCGGCGGCGGCACCGACCAGTACTGCCGCATCCTGGCCCAGGAGCTCAACAAGCAGGGCCTGAACGTCATCATCGAGAACAAGCCCGGCGCAAGCGGCATCCTCGCCGCCGACTACGTCGCGCGCGCCAAGCCCGACGGGCAGACGGTGCTCGTGTCCTCGCTGGGCACGCTCGCGAACAACAGCGTGCTCTACGACAAGCTGCCCTACGACCCCGCGAAGGACTTTGCGGCCGTCACGCAGATCGCCTACCAGCCCGCCATCGTCGTCGGACGCACCGACCTGCCCTACAAGAACATCAAGGAAATGGTGGCCTATGCCAAGCAGAACCCCGGCAAGATCAACCGCGGTTCGCCGGGCGCGGCCATCCTGACCAACCTCGCGCCCATCGCTTTCGAGAAGGAACAAGGCTTCAGCACGCTGCACATTCCCTTCAACGGCGATGCGCCCGCGCTGCAAGCCCTGCTGGGCAACCAGATCGACATCCACGGCACCTCCATCACGGGATCGCTGCCCTACGTGAAGGCCGGCAAGCTGCGCGTGCTGGGCGTGATGGATTCGAAGCGCCTGCCGCAGGTGCCCGACGCACCCACCTTCAAGGAGCAGGGCTTCGACATGGAAGCCACGCTCTGGTATTCGCTCTCGGTGCCCGCCGGCACGCCGCGGCCCGCAATCGAGCGCCTGAACAAGGCCGTCAACCAGGTGATCGCCGACCCCGACTTCGTGGCGCGCGCCCGCGCCATCGGCATGGAGCCGCGCGGCGGCACGCCGGAGGAGCTCGACAAGTTCATCAAGGCCGAGGCGGACCGCTGGCTTCCCGTGCTGCGCGGGCTGAACTTGCCGAAGCAGTCGCACTGAATAATGCCGTCCAGGCGCGACGTCGGCCTTCTTTTTTTGTAGTTACAGAATAACCCCTGCACACGGATTAATCTCTAAGGCACCGGCGGATTGCGCAAGGTGCGTTGGTCGCGCCCCGGCATGGGCAAGCGCGGCGGCGCCCGTGTGATTTATTTCAACCGCAACGAGCAGGACGATCTGGTACTGCTGTTGGTCTACGTGAAGGCCAAGTTCGACAACATCCCCGCTGCGATCCTGCTGAAATTGAAGGAGGCGATCGATGCCGAAGATTGACAAGGAAATGGCGCAGTTCGAGAAGGACCTGCTCCAGTCCATGGGAGAAATGAAGCGCGGCGAGCATGCGGCCGTGCACACGCCCGCGCAGATCGAGGCGCGCAAGCGTGGCCGGCCTGCTGGCAGTGTGAAGGCCGACGCCAAGGTGTCGACCGCCATCCGGCTGGATGCAGTTGTTCTGGAGGCATTGAAGGCGGCTGGGCCCGGTTGGCAGACGCGCGCGAATGACGCGCTGCGCGATGTGTTCGTGGCGAAGGCGACCCCCCGCACTCGTCCAAGACGCTCGCACAGAGCGCCAGAGCGAAGCTGATCACTCCTCTTCAACAAGTCGTCTGGAGATCGGGGTCAAGCGTTATTCAAGCTGCGTCGTTCACGCGACGCGTGCTTCCGTCATTTGCTTTGAAAGAACATCATGAAGATCAAGCAGCTTGTCCTCTCCGGCGTCGTTGCGTTCGCCACCCTGGCCGCCTTCGCACCGACGATCGCTTCCGCCGCGCCCCACCATCGGGCGCACAAGGTGTGCAAGTGGAATGCGCACCATCACCACCGCGTCTGCCACTGGGTCCGCTGAACAACCAGACGCCGCTGCGCCTGCGGAACCCCTGTCGAATGACACTCCTACGGGCCAGAGTTGATCACTCCCCTTGTTTTTGATAGGATTAAATCCTACTGCTTTGACCGGGGAGTTCACCATGCGCACGACGCAGCAACTGAGCATCACCCTGCCCAACGAAATGGCCGACGTGGTGAAAGCCAAGGTGCGCGCTGGCGAGTACGCCACCGAAAGCGAAGTCATCCGCGACGGCTTGCGAGCGCTCCTGGCGCGTGATCGCGCCGTCGAAACCTGGCTGCACCGCCAGGTCGGCCCCGCCTACGATGCATTGAAAGCCGATCCGTCCCGCGCTGTCACGGCCGACCAGGTGCGCGCACGCCTGGCCGCTGAACACGCCAAGGCGCGGTGAGCTATCGCGTCGCGTTCTCTCCCGAGGCCGAGGAACAGCTTGCGGCCTTGTACAGCTACATCGCTGCCGCAGCTTCCCCCGAGATTGCTGCGCGGTACACCGAGGCCATCGTGACCTACTGCGAGGGCCTGCGTGCCTTCCCCCACCGTGGCACCAGGCGCGACGATGTGCGGCCCGGCCTGCGCATCATCAACTACAGAAAACGCGCAGTGATCGCCTTTTTCGTGGACGCCGAGCAGGTGTCCATCATCGGCGTGTTCTATGGCGGCCAGGACTACGAAACCATCCTGGATGAGGACTTCGGGGACGACCTGGAGCATTGAGCGCCTTGATGCTGCAGCATCGCCGGCTTCATCGGATCACGCTCCTGCGCGCCAGCGATTCGAACCGGCCCTCCCCCATCTCCAGCAGTTCGCGCAGCACCTCGGCCGTGTGCTCCCCCAGGTGCGGCGGAGGATGGCGCACATCCGAGCGCGCGCCGTCGATGACGTAGGGCGGCGCATGGACGGCCTGCGCGCCGGCTTCCGCGTCCTCGAACCGGTGCCAGACACCGGCCTGCGCCGTCCGGTCGGACTGCAGCGCCTCGTACAGGCCCAGCACCTCGCCGCACGGAATGCCGGCCTTGTCCATGCGCGCGAGCAGGTCGGCGCGCGAAAACTGCGCGATGCGGCCGAGCAGGATCGGCAGCAGCTCGTGGCGGTGCTTCGCGCGCTCGGTGTTGGTGGCGAACTTCGGATCGGCCGGCAGCTCGGGGCAAAGAATCACCTCGTCGCAGAACTTCCTGAACTGGCTGTTGTTGCCGACGGCGATCACCAGCGGGCCGTCCGCGGCCTCGAACACGCCGTAGGGCACGATGGACGGATGCGAGTTGCCGAACTTCGCGGGATCGCCCTCGTTGAGCCAGGCGGTCAGGCCGTAGTAGGACGTGATCATCATGCCGCTGTCGTAGAGCGACATCTGGATGTGGCGGCCTTCTCCGGTGCGCGTGCGCTCGTACAGCACCGCGAGGATCGCCTGGGCCGAATACATGCCCGTGAACATGTCGACCGCGGCGATGCCGAACTTGAGCGGCCCCTGGCCCTCCTCGCCGTTCATCGCCATGAGGCCGGTCTCGCCCTGGATCACCAGGTCGTAGCCCGGCCGCGCCTTCTCCTGGCCCAGCACCGAGTAGCCCGAGATCGAGCAGTAGATGATCCCGGGATTGAGCTTGCGCAAGTCCTCGTAGCCCAGGCCCATCTTCTGCGCGCCGCCGTACTTGAAGTTCTGGATCACCACGTCGCACTGCGCCGCGAGCTCGCGCACGAGCGCCTGGCCGTCCTCGTCCTGCAGGTCGACGCAGATGGAGCGCTTGTTGCGGTTGCAGCTGTTGAAGTAGGAGGTGTTGTGGCGGCCGATGCGCACGCCCCAGTCGCGCGTGTCGTCGCCGCGTTCGGGATGCTCGACCTTGATCACGTCGGCGCCCAGGTCGGCCAGCGCCATGCCGCACAGCGGGCCGGCCATCACGCGCGACAGGTCGAGCACGCGCACGCCGGCCAGGGGTTGCATGGAAAGGTGGTTCTTCATTCGACGGTCCTCGGGGCGCCCGCCCCGGGCGCCAGAAGACCCAGTCTAGGAGCGCACCCCTGCCGCCATGCACCGGCGCATGAAAAGGTGCTTTGTAGTTTCAGTCGAGTCCGTCGAAGTCGGCATCGTCGGGCCCGATGTGCGCGGGCGAGCGCCAGCTGGCATCGCGCATCGAGCGCGCCACCTGCTGCTCCACGCCCATCAGCACCGCGAAGATCGCCATGCGCACCGGGATGCCGTTGTCGGTCTGCCGGAAGATCGCCAGCCGCGGATCGTGGTTGAGGTCCACGCTCAGGTCGTTCGCGCCCGGGCGCCCGTCGCGCGGCAAGGGATGCATCAGGATCGTGTCGGGCTTGCAGGCTGCGTCCACCAGGGCCTTGCACACCTGGAATTCGGGCGTGTAGCCCTCCAGCGTTTCTCCGTTCGCGAACCGCTCCTTCTGCACGCGCGTGGCGTAGACCACGTCGGCGCCGCGCAGCCCCTGCGCCAGCGAGGAGGTCTGCTCGACAACGTGGCCGTTGCGCGCGACCAGCTCGACCAGGTAGGCCGGCATCTCCAGCGAGGGCGGCGCAATCAGCGTGAACTTGAGACCGCGGTAGAGCGCCAGCAGCCGGATCAGCGAATGCACGGTGCGGCCGTACTTGAGGTCGCCGACCAGCGCCACGTGCGTGCCGTCGACCAGCTTGCCCATGCGCGAGAACTCGCGCTGGATGGTGTACAGGTCGAGGATGGCCTGGCTCGGGTGTTCGCCGGGACCGTCGCCGGCATTGATGACCGGGATGTTGGTGGCGCGCGCGAACTCGGCCACCGAGCCCTGCTCGGGATGGCGCACCACCAGCGCATCGACATAGCCGCTCATCACGCGGCTGGTGTCGTAGATCGACTCGCCCTTGGCCATCGACGAGAAGGTGAAGCCCGTGGTGTCGCACACCGTGCCGCCCAGCCGGCAGAAGGCGGCGCCGAAGCTCACGCGCGTGCGCGTGCTGGCCTCGAAGAACAGGCTGCCGAGCACGGCGCCTTCGAGGATGCGCGTGACCTTCTGCCGGCGCGCGATCGGCTGCATCACGTCGGCCACGTGGAACAGGTCCTCGAGGCTGCCGCGGTCGAACTGCGCGACCGACAGCAGCTGCGGCTTGCCTTCAGCCGCGATGCGCTGGGCGAGCGGGCGCTGCTGACCTGCGCCTACCGAACCGACGCCGGTGTCGAGCGCCTCGCGCTGAAGAATCTCGGCAACGAACTTGCCGACCATCTCCGGCATCGCGCGCGACTCGCTCGAATCGGACGGCAGCAGCCAGGTGTCGAGCGCGCGGCGGCGCACGCCCAGCCGCTCCGAGAACGCATCGCGCGTGAGATTGAGGCGGCGCATCGCGTCGCGCAGGAGGTCTTGCTGTTGGCTCATGCCTCAAATGTACGCTATGCGCTTATTATTCCTAGAAAAATATACTCATTGCGTATATTTTTTACCTTACTCCATCCTCCAGAACCTCCACCGGGAAGCGCAGCGCCACCGTGGTCCCGCCCGGCGTCGGCCGGATGTCGAGCGTGCCGTTCAACCGGCGCGAACGCGCTTCCATGTTGCGAAGGCCCATGCCGGCGTGGCCGTCGCGGCCGGCGGTGAATCCGCTGCCGTTGTCGGCCACCGCGAGCGAGAGCTGTCCGTCGGCGGCCTCGATGCCGATGCGGACCTTCGAGGCGCGGCTGTGCTTGAGCACGTTGGCCAGCGCTTCCTGCAGCAGCCGCAGGAAGTCGAGCCCGCGCCGGTCGTCGAGGCGGCATTGGTCCAGGCCTTGCAGCGCCCAGGTGCATTCGATGCCGGCCGCCTCCAGCACGCGCGTCGTGCGGTGGCGCAGCGGGGCGAGCCGTTCGGACAGCCGGTCGGTGTCGTCCAGGGCCGAGCTCTCGATGATCAGGCGCAGGTCGTCGCGCACTTCCCTGAGCGCCCACAGCGCGGTGTCGGGCCCGGCCGCGTCGCGGTTTTCGAGCGAGGCGATGTGGCCGCTGAGCGTCATGCCCAGGCCGTCGTGCAGGTCGCGCACCAGGTTCATGCGCTCGGCCAGCCGTGTGTTCTGCAGTTCGGTGGCGTGCTCGCGGTGCAGCACCGATGACAGGCGCTGTGTGGCGTCCTCCACGTGGTGGCGCAGCTCGTCGTTGAAATGCTCGACCAGGCGCATGCCGACCACGAAGCGCCAGGTCAGCACGAAGGAAATGCCCACCAGCATCGCGCTGGAGGACCAGGGCGTGTAGTAGAGGTTGGTGGCCAGCACGCCGTGGAACACGAGCACGTCGTGCGTGCCGGCCGCCAGCGGCAGCAGGGTGCACAGCGCCAGCGCCTGCACCTCGCGCTTGCGCGGCGAGGCCAGCGCATGGCGGCAGATGATCCAGGCACTCAGTGTGTAGGTAGCCAGCGCCACCACCACCGCGGCGCCGCGCACCGGCGACAGCAGCGCGTGCGGCGCCAGCCACAGCGCGGCCGTGGTCAGGCCGGTGGCGCCGCCGATGAGCTGCACCGCACGGCGCCGCCGCAGCCCGCAGAAGCGCAGCGCGAACATCAGGAAGGCGGCGGTGCTCAGCACCAGGGCGGACATGTTGACGGCCTGGTAGGTGTCGGTGCTGCCGAAGGGCCAGGTGCTCCGCGCGATGTAGTTGTAGCCCACCGGCACCCACAGCAGCGAGAACAGGCTGAACCAGCCGTAGAAGGTCTCGTTGCGCCGCAGCAGCCAGAACAGGCCGTAGAGCACGCCCATCGCGAGCGTGATGCCCAGGCTGAGCATGTGCAGCGACTCGCGGATCAGCTGCTCATGCCGATAGTGCGCGTCGGCCGCGGCCGGGCTGTCCACCATCACCGGGCCCAGACCGGGGGCATAGGCCGCAAGGCCCGAGACACGCACCAGCAGCTCGTTGGGCCCGGGGCGCAGCAGCGGCGCGCTCAGCAGCCAGTGGCGCGGATGGTTCCAGCTGCGCGACAGCGGCTCATCGAGCTGCGGGTCGCGCGCCAGCAGCGCGCCATTGAGGTAGACCGCGCCGGCCATCGAGAAATAGTCCATCGCGAGGCCCCGCGGCGCGGGCACGCCGGCCGTGGCGGGCTCATTCCACCGCAGGCGATACCACACCACGCCATCGTGCGCGGGCCAGCGCTCGGCCCAGGCGTCGGGCAGCGTGACCGCGGTCCACCCCCCGGCCGGTGGCGCGTCGGGGCTCGCCGGGTCGGCGCGTGCGGCCTCGATGCGTTCGAAGCCGGGCGCATCGAGCGCGGCGGCCGGCGCCAGGCCCGCAAGCAGGCACAGGAACAGCAGGCCCGCCAGCAGCTGCTGCAGTACGCGGCCGCGCGGGATCAGGGCAGCAGGCCGCGTCCGCGGGCGCTGTGGACGGCCGCGGCGCGCGAGTGCACCGCGAGCTTGCGATAGATGTTCTTGGCGTGGCATTCGACGGTGTTGACCGAGATGAACAGGCTTTGCGCGATCTCGCGATTGCTCTGTCCCTGCGCCACCAGTTCGAGCACTTCGACCTCGCGTTCGCTGAGCAGGCCCTCGTCCGCCGGCGCGGCCGCCATCCTAACCATCTGCCCGGCCGGCGGCGTGGCCATCAGGTGCAGGATGCGCCGCGCGATCACGGGGTCGATGGGTGCGCCGCCGCGCTGCATGCTGCGCAGCGAGAGCTCCAGCTCCACATCGTCGCCGTTCTTCAGCAGGTAGCCGGTGGCGCCGCCGCGAATGGCGCGCAGCACGGTCGCGTCGTCGCCAAGGCTGGAGACGATCACCGACTCGGTCTGCGGCGCATGCGTTTGCATCCATTCCACGAGCTCGATGCCGCTGCCGTCTGGCAGGCCGACGTCGACCAGCGCGAGATCGAAGCGCCGCAGGGCCAGCTGCGCCCGTGCTTGCGCCAGCGAATCGGCTTGCACGCACAGCGCGTGGCCGTGCACCTCCAAGACGATGCGCTGCAGGCGCGAGCGCACGGGTTCGTCGTCATCGACGATCAGGACGTTCAGCAACAAGCGTTCTTCTTTCATCGGGCCATGCCGGCGGCAGGGCGGGCCTGGATTCTCTCAACAACTTCCGTGTCTCACTGGCCGGAGAAGCGCATCGGCACCGTCTTGGTCGTGCCATCGGCCTGCGGCACGCTGACGTTGACCTTGAGCTCGCCCTTGATGCCGGCCGGCGGCTTGCCCTGGAAGGTGCCGGTCTTGGGGTCGAACTTCAGCCATGCGGGCAGCGGCTTGCCGTCGCTGGTCAGGGCCTTGGGCGCCTTGCCCGGCGGCATGGCGGCGGGCAGCGGCACGCTGGCGCTGATCTGCTGCGCGCCGGGCGTGGACTTGCCCTGGTTGACGACGATGCCGCCCGCGCCGCCGCTGATCGTGGTGTTCTGCACGGTGGTGTTCTTCTGCTTGTCCATATAGACGTTCGCCATGCCGCCGCCCTTTTGCTGCTCGAAGGGAGAAGCGGGAGGCTTCGGCGCAGGCGTGGGCGGCGGCGGTACGGCCGGTGGCTTGCCGCTGCTGCCGGGCGTGGGCGGAGGGGAAACCGCCGGCGGCTTGCCGGACCCGGGCGTTGCGGGAGGCGGCGTGGCCGGCGGCTTGCCAGTGCCGGGCGCGGGCGCGGGCGGTGCCGTGATTGCAGGAGCCGGGGCCGGCGCAGGCGCAGGCGCTCCGGCCGGAGGATTCGTCTTGGCGCCCGTCTTGCTGGAAGGCGTCATGGTCGAGCCGGAGGCCGAGGCCGAGAAGCCCACCACCTGCGAGCTGCTGGTGCTGACGGCCGCCTTGGTCTCGAAGCTGCCGCCGGTATCGACCGCCACGCCGTTGGCGGCCGCCACCTGGGTGCCCTCGAGCGAGGTATTGCCGCCCGAGGACAGGCTGATCTTCCCGCCGCCGCTCGTGATGCCGCCGCCCGTGGCGGTGTTGCTGTCGGACTTGGAGGAACCGACGCCGAGCGAGGCCGCGCCGCTGCGGTGGTTGACGGCCGTGCCCTTGTCGGCCGGCGTGCTGCCGACGAAGGTGTTGCCCGTGGCGATGACCTTCTCCTTGTTGCCGCCGCCGCCCGCCGCCGAGACGTCGACGCTGAGCGACTCGCTGCTGGCGATGGTGCGCGCCGCGTTCATCGCCAGGTTGCCGCCGGCCGCCACCGTCACGTCGCCGGCAGTGCTGGCGATGGCCGTGCCGGTGAAGCTGGCGTCGCCGCCGCTGCGCAGTGTCAGCGGTCCGCTGCCGCTCGAGATGCTGCCCGCCACGTCCTGGTCGAGGCTGCTGCGCGACTTGCCGACGCTCACGTCCACGCTGCCGCTGCCGCCCTTCTTGGTCGCAGTGACGCCGGCTGCCACGCCGACCTGCTCGCTGCTGGAGGAGGCCGTGTTCTTTGCCGCCTCGAAGTCGAGCTTGCCGCCTGCATCGACGGTGGCCGCGCCGCCTGCGGCGATGTGGGTGCCTTCCAGGCGCGTGTCGCCCTGCGTCTTGATGGTCAGATTGCCCCCGCTCGCGATGCCGCCGGCCACTGCGGTGCTGGTGCTCTCCCTGCTCTTCTCGCCTTGGTAGCTGACTTCGGCGCTGCCGCCCTTGTTGACGATGTCGGCCTTGACCGAGCCGCCCGCGCTGGTCGAACTGGAACTGCTGCTGCCCGTGTTCTGCGCCGCCTTGTAGTCGAGCGAGCCGGCCTCGAGAGTGACGTCCTTCGCCGCCGCAATCTGCGTGCCTTCGAGCGTGGTCTTGCCGCTGGAACTGCTGGACACGCTGCCGCCCATCCTGATGGTGGAGACGACCGCCGTGCTGCTGTTGGACTGCGCCGCTTCCTTGCCGTACTCGTAGCTCGCCTTCACGCCGCCGCCGACGCCGACGTTCATCGACTGCTTGCTGGCGCCCGGCCCGACCTGCCCTTCTGCCGAGACGCTGGCCGAGGCCTCGCCGTAGACGCCGAGCTTGGCGGTGTGGCTCGTGCTCTCCGAGGAGGCGTAGGTGGTGTCGGCCGCCGCCAGGCTGGTGATGGTCTTGGCCGACTGGTCGAGGTTGCCGCCGCCCTCGATGCGCGTGCCCACGTCGGTGATGCTGTTGGCCGCCTTGCGCGTGATGTTGTTGCCGGCCGAGAGGCCGGAGGTCACGGCTGTCGTCGAGCCTTCAACGGAACTCGCGCTCGTGTTCGATCCATACAGGCCCACCTCGCCCGTGGCCGAGGCATTGGCCTGGGCGCCCGCCTTGGCACCGATGCCCACGCCGGCTTCGGCGCTCGCGCCGGCCTGCGCCTTGCCCGATGCATAGAGGCCCGCGGTGGTGCTGCTGCTGGTGGTCGACACCTGGTGCACGTCGTCCACCGCCTTGAAGCTCATGTCGGTTGCCGCAAGCGTCATGTCCCTGCCTGCGCTCATGGTCGAACCCTCGAGCGTCAGGCCGTCGCGCGCCGTCACATCCAGATTGCCCTTGGCGTTGATGGCCGAGCCCTGGTGCGTGGTGTCGAGCGTGCGCGTGGTGCTCTTGGTCTGCTGGAAGACGTCCAGGTGGTTCTCGCTGGTGGCCGAGGCACCGGCCTGCGCATCGGCACCTGCGTTCGGGTTGCCCTTGCCGCCGGCGGCCGAGGCCGCGGCGCCCACGCCCGACTGCGCCTTGTTGTCGGTGCTGGCCATCAGCCCGATCTTGGTGGTGGTCGTGCTGGTGCTGGAGGTCTTCTTGTCCTCCGCCGCAAGCAGGTTCACGTTCTGCGCGTTCACCGCCGCGTTGCCGCCGGCATTGACGGTCGAGCCCTGCAGCGTGAGGTCCTTCGAGGCATCCACTGCGAGGTTGCCGCCGAAGCTCAGGTTCGAGCCGACGTGGCGCAGGTCGGTGGTGTCGGTGGTCGTGGTGGTGGTCGAGCTGAAGGCCAGGCCCGCGGCACCCTTGCCTGCCGCGCCGGCCGACGCCTCGGCCGAGGCATTGGCGAGCCCGCGCCCCGAGCCGGCCTTCGATGCCGCGGCGGCACTGGCCGAACCCTTGCCGGAGGCGCCGACCTGCATCACGCCCGTGTTCGTGGTCGTGGTGTGGGTCTCGTCGTAGTTGCGGCCCGCGAGCACGTTGACGTTGGCGGCGCTGATCTTGCCGTCGCCCTTGACGTCGACGTTCGAGCCCTGGACGGTGATGTCGTTCTTCGCGGCGAGGCTGGCGTTGCCGCCCACTTCGAGGCTGCTGCCCACGTTGCGCACCGACAGCGAATCCTCGGTCGTCTTTGTGGTGCCGTACAGCGAGCTGTTCATGCCGAAGCCGCTCGCCTTGGTCTCGGTGTGCGTCGTCGTCGTGTTCTCTCGCGCGATGATGTTGAGGTTGTTGCCAGCCTGCAGGTCGGCATTGCCGCCGACCTTGGCGTCGGTGCCGGCCAGCGTGATGTCGTTGCCGGCCTGCGCCGCCAGGTTGCCGCCGACCGTGAGGCCGGACTTCACCTGGGTGATGCTCGTCGTGGTGCTGTCCTTGGTGCCGCTGCCGTGCTTGACCTGGATGTTCGAGAAGGTGCTGCTCGTTTCCTTCTTCTCGATGGTGTCGAAGGTCACGTTGCCGCCGGCCTTCAGGCTCGCATCGGTGCCGGCGTTCAGGGTGGCGCCCAGGTTCGCAATGTCCTTCTTCGCGTCCAGCGCCAGCGTGCCGGTCGATTCGATGCCCGCGGTCTTGCCGAGCACCGTGTTGTAGAAATGCTCGCCACCGCCGCCCTCGCTGGCGGTCTTGTTGACGATGCTGCCCTGCGTCGAGCTGAGGCTCACGTTGCCGCCCTTGATCAGGCCCGACAGGTTGGTGATGTCGCCGGCCGACGCGATCACCAGCGAGCGGCCGCCCACGATGGTGCCGCCGGTGTTGGTCAGCGATGTGAGGCTGAGGTCGGCGTCCTGCGCCGAGATCACGGCGCCGCTGGCGATCTTGTTCCTGGTGCCCTGGGCGAGGTAGACCACCGGCGCGAGCACGGTCTTGCCGCCGATCTCGGTCTGCACCATCCACACGATGTCCTGCCTGAGCGAAGCCTGTTGCTCGGGCGTGAGCGCCTTGCCGTAGACCAGGCCCAGCGAGCCGCTTTGCGTGGCGGCGCTTTCCATCAGCCCCTTCATCTGCGTGTCCGCGCCCTGGTAGCTTGCCAGCACCGCACTGCCCGTCTGCTTGATGATCTGCTGCTTGACCAGCCAGGCTTCGTAGCTGGCATCGCCCAGCCGCATCGACAGCTTGTCGGCGTCGTAGCCCAGGAGGCGGGTCAGGTAGTCCGACCCGACCGAGGCGGTGCCCGCGAGGTAGAGCGGATTGCTTTCCACCAAGTATCTCGCGCCCGGCGACTGCGCGGTCACGAAGTAGCCGTTGGGGTTGGCCGGCAACGCGATGTTGATGCCGCCGAAGGAGGTGCCCCGCACGCCGTTGGCGGCATTGGCGTCCAGGAAGGACATGGCCGGCAGCGGGCGCGTGCCCGTGCTGCCGGTAAAGGCCGCGGCGCCAACAGCGTCGGCGGCGATGCTGGGACCCCGGCCGACGGCGCTGCCGGGCAACGCGCCTTGGCCGACCGTGCGCGGTGTGTTGGTCGACGCGGGCGCCGCAGCTTCGCGCACGCCGTCGAGGTTCTGGTTGCTGCCCACGTCCTGCGCCGTGGAGCCGTTGTTGACGAGGCTGAAGCCCGAGCCGCGCAGGCTCGCGGTGTACAGGCCCGCCCTCAGCACGTTGTTGGCGCTGGACGACTGCGGGCTGTCTTCGTAGCCGCTGGTGTAGCAGACTGCGTCCCATGTGCCGTTGCGGTCGCACAGGCGGTCTCTATAGTCGATCTCGGGACCGAGCGCTATGTATTTTGTCGTGCGCGAGTAGCGCACGACGTGCGTGGTGGTGGTGAGCGCGAGGTTGTCGTTGGTGAACTTCGCGCCGCCGAGCTGGAAGCCGTGGCCCGCATCGTCCACGATGCCCAGGCCCGTATGCAGCGCGCCGTTCGCCTGCGCGGCGTCGTAGGAGAAGCCCTGCAGGTTCATGCTCGCGCCGGCATAAATGGTGCCGCCGATGTTGCGGCCCTCGTGGAAGGCCAGCTGCATGTGGCGCCCGGCCGTGATCTGCGGCGCGACCTCCGGCGGCGGCTCCGAGTAGGACTGCGTGGTGGTGTAGCTGTACTGGTACAGCGTGGCCTCGTCCTTGTTGCCGCCATCCGCGGTGCCCTTGTGGACGTCGTCGCGCGAGGCGATCGCGGTGTGCGCGCTGTCGGGGCCGCGCGTGGTGATGCGCTCGAGCCCCGGCACCTCGTTCTTCAGGGTGGCCGCCACGATCGCGATGTCGTTGCCCGCGTCGATGATGCGGCTGTTGAGCAGCGTGTTCGCGCGCAGCGAAAGGCTGTCGTCGCTGTGGATGTCGCCGGTATTGACGAGCGTGCCGTTGGCCTGGGCCGTGAGCATGCGGCCCGCATACAGCAGGCCTGCATTGTTCAGGTTGCCTGCCTGCGCGTTGGGCGTGGCGGCCGAGAGGTCGAGCGTACCGCCGTTGGCATGCACCTCCAGGTCGTTGAGCGCCGAGATCGCGCCGGTCGCGCCCACCGTGATCGAGGGCGCCTGCACCTCGAGGTCGTGCGCCGAGAACAGCAGGCCGTCGTTGGTGAAGGCATTCGAGACGCGGACCGTGCCCCTGCCCTGGCGGCCGGTGTCCACCGCGGCAAGGATGCGGCCGGTCCTGGCGTCCGCGCCGCTGCCTTCGACCGCCAGCGACAGCGCGGCGGCGTCGAGATCGAGCGTGTACTGCGCCACCATCGCCGCCCGCGCGCCGACGCTCACGTTGCCGATGTCCACGTCGATCGAATCGCCGAGCGCATTGCCGTTCAGCGCCAGCGTGGAATTCGCATCGCCAGCCACGCGCAGCAGGCCGCCGCTTTGCAGCGTGCCGCCGACGGTGGCGGTGTAGCTGTTGGCGCCAAGGGCCTGCAGCGTCAATGCGCCGTTGGCCACGATGTCGCCGTGCCCCGCCGTGCCGTCGGCCTGGCTCGTGAGCCCGCCGTTGCCGACGCCGAGCGTGAGCGCGCCCAGCGACTGCAGCATGCCCGCGTTGGCGATGCGCTGGCCGGACAGCGTGCCGCCGCCGCTGCTCGCGGTGGCCAGCGTGAGGGTCGCGCCGGCCTGGTTGTCCACGCTGCCCGTGGCCGCGATGCTGGAGTCCGCGGCGCTGCCGCCCTGGATCGTGCCCGCGTTCGAGATCTCGCCGACCGAGATCGCCAGCCTGTCGCCCAGCATCAGGCCCGCATTGGCGAGCGTGCTGCCGGTGCCCGAAACGCCGAGCGTGCTGCCGGCCTGCATGGTGCCGGCGTTGCCCAGGCCGTCGGCCGCGCTGACGTTGGCCTGCAGCCGGCCGCCGGTGCGCAGCAGGGCCCCTGCCTGGTTGTCGATGCGGCTCGCGCTGAAGCTCGCATCCCCCAGCGCCTGCAGCGTGCCGCGGTTGGCCAGCAGGCCCGCCACGTTCACCTGGCTCGGCGCCGCGCCGCCTTGCGTGGACAGCAGCCAGGTGCCCGCGTTGTCGAATGCGCCGGCGTCGACGCGGCTGCCGCCCGCGGCCTGGATCCATCCGGCGGACTCGTTGCGCACGCTGTCTGCGGCCAGCGAGAGGCTGCCGTCCGAGAGCAGCTTGCCGCTGTTGCCGAACGCCTCGGCCGCACCGCCGCTGCGGTCCGCGATGCCGAGCGAGCTTGTGGCGTGGATGGTTCCGCTGTTGGCGATGGCGCCATCCACGCGCACGGCCGCGCCGCCGCTGGTGGCGTCCACCACGCCGGCATTGTCCAGGCCCTGCGCCGAACTCAGCGCGACGTTGGCGCCGATGAGCGTGCCGCCCGCCGCATTGCCGAAGGCGCCGCCGCTCGCGAGCGAGAGCGTGCCGCCTGCCTGCAGCACGGCGCCGCCGGCGTTGCGGATGCCGCCCGAAACGTCGGCGCCCAAATTCCCGGCGGCGGCGATGGCGCGGCGGTTGTCCAGTGCGCCGGCCGTGACCGCAAGCTCGCCCGCGGACTGCACCACGCCGCTGTTGAGCAGCGTGCCGGCGATGTCCATGCGGTCGCTGGCGCCGGCCTGCTGCGACAGCAGCCAGGTGCCAGCGTTGTCGAGCGTGCCGGCGCGCACGGCCGAACCCGTGGCCGCCTGGATCCAGCCGCCGCCCTGGTTGCTCAGCGCGGCGGCGTTCAGATCCATGGCGCGGCCGGCGAGCAGGTCGCCGCCGTTGTCCAGCCTCTGCACGGCCGCGGCGCCCTCGCGGCCGGCCACGATGACGTCCTGGGCCGCGCGCACGCTGCCTGTGTTGGCGAGCGTGTCCGCCAGGTGCAGCGTGGCACTTCCGCTGGTCGCAATCACCTTGCCGCTGTTGCGCAGGCTCGCGGCCTCGATCGTGTTGGCGTTGCCGGCCTGCATCCAGCCGCTGTTGTCGATGGCCGCGGCGTGCGTTGCCATTGACTGGCCCGCCAGCAGGCTGCCGCGGTTGTCGACTGCCTGTGTCGCGCCGCCCGCAGCGTCGGCGATGTCGAGGTTGCGGCCCGCGTTGACCTGGCCGCTGTTGGTGATCAGGCCGCTGGCGCGCAGCGTGACGTTGCCCTGGTCGGCCGTGATCGTGCCGGCATTGGCGATGCCCTGGCCGGCCTCGATGGCAAGCTGCCCACCAAGGCTCTGCACGCCCTGGCCGTCGCCGGCCGCGGTCGAGAGCAGGCCGGCCGCGGCCAGGTGCAGGTCGCCGCCGGCCCGCACGGCCGCGGCGCCCAGGGCCAGCTCGCCCGCGGTGGCGCGGGCCTCCAGCGCGCCGGCCGCCTGCAGGCGCGAGCCCTGTCCCGCGTCGATGCGCGCTGCGCTCGCCTCAAGGTCATTGCCGGCAATGAGCGAGGCGCGCTCGAGCGCCAGGCCCCCCTGCGCCGCGCTCAGCCGGGCATCGCGCGCGGCCGTCAGCGTGGCATCGACCAGCGCGATGGCCGCGGCATCGGCGCTGCTGCTCGCCACCAGCACGTCGCGCTGCGCCGACAGGCGGTTGCGCAGCTCGATGCGGCCGGCCGCCGAGAGCGTGAAGTCCTCGGCGCTGGCCGCCGCGTCGCCCAGCATGCGCACGCCCACGCCCGCTTCGGTGGCCATCAGGCGGATGCGGTTGGCGTACATGCCGCCCAGCGCCGAGCTGTCGATGGCGTAGGCCGGTGCGCTGCCCAGCGCATCCGCGCTGCCGGTGATGGCACGCGTGCCGTAGTCCCAGCGGTTCGGCCCCGCGAAGATGCCCAGGTCCTTCGCGTTGACGGCGGCCTCCAGCCGCACCGAGCGCGTCACCAGGTCCAGCACCTGCTGCGCCGTGGCATTGAGGCCGCTGCCCGTCACCAGGATGTTGCCCTGGTTGACGTTGAAGCCGCCGAGCGCGCCGTTCGCGGCGAGGAAGGGCACGCCGGTCGAGAGCGTCACCCGGTCGGTGTTGATGAAGCCGCAGCCCGAGCAGGTGATGCCGTAGGGATTGGCCAGCACCACGTCGGCCTTGTTGCCCAGCACTTCGGTGAAGCCGGCCAGCGTGCTGCGGTTGTTGCTCACCACCTCGTTGAGGATCACGTTCGCCGGCGCGACTATGTTGAAGTTCGCCAGCAGCTGGCCGGCAAGCTGCGACTGGTAGTTGATCTGCTGCGCGCTCGTCGTGTTGTTGAGCACCAGGCCGTTCGCGTTCACGTTGAACTGCTGATAGCGGTTGTGCGACAGCCCGGCCGCATTGGCGGCATTGATGTTGACCACCGTCGTGCCGTTGGGCGAGACGTAGATGGTGGCCTGGCCGCCGGGCGCGAGCACGGCCGAAGGCACCTGCGCCTGCGCAGCCGACAGCGCGGCCGCAAGCACCGCCGCCGCGGCCAGGCGCGAACGCTTTTTGCTGGCCTTGTCCTTGCCGTGCCCGCGTGCGCTTTCGGCGACGGCGGCCCAGCAGCCGGAAGCGGCATTCCAGACGACGCGATAGATGTGGTTCATGAGAGGCCTTTCAGCGCGGGTTCAGAGCGAATAGGACAGGCGCACCCCGACGCGCGTCGATTCGCGCTTCATGGGGGCCGGCAGGTGGAGGGCGCGCGAAGCGAAAACGTCCACACTGAGCCCGCGCCACAGCAGCGAGGCACCGAGCGTGGCGCCCGACATCGAGCCCGAGGGCACGCCGTCCGCGCGGTTGCTCACGCGGCCGAAGTCGTAGCCGGCGTAGACGCGGCCCGTCAGCGCCTCGCCAGCCGCCACGGTTTGCCAGGGCCAGGCGAGCTCGTTGCGCCAGTAGTAGCCGTTGTCGCCGCTCAGCGTGTTGAGCAGCGAGCCGCGCACCGAGGCGATGCCGCCCACCAGGATCTGCTGCGAGCCGTACAGCGTGTCGCGGCTGTGCTGTCCGCTGAACTGGCTCGACCACACGAGCGGCTGGCCGCCGGCCTCGAAACGGCGGCTGTAGCCCAGGTCGAGCGTGAACTTGCTGAACTGGGCATGCGGCAGCTTGTCGGAGAGCCCCGGCTGGTCTTCGAGCGCGCCCAGGATCGACAGGCCCCGCACGAAGCCGAGGCGGGCGTTCAGCACGCCGCCGCCCAGCTGGGTGAAGGCCGCGGCGCCGAGGTCGAGCGTGCTCAGCGTGCGGCTGCTCACCGAAAGGAACTCGCCGCCCAGGAAGTTGCGGCTGTCCTGCACCGCGAGCCGGGCCGACATCGACAACCGGCTCGCCTGATCGCGGTACACCACGTGGTCGACGCCAAGGCTCTGCGTGGCGGTGCGCCCTTCGGAAGCCAGCTTCCTGCCGCTCGGAAGCACCAGCGTGTTGGTGTAGGCGCTTTCGCTCGCGTCGAGGCTGAAGGTGCTGTAGCCGAAGGGCACCGAGGCGCGCAGCGCCGTCATGGCCGAGTTGTGCTCGCGGTCGTGCGGCACCGACTGGCGGCGCGTGATCGCGATCAGCTCGTTGAAGCCCAGCAGGCCGTCGAGGCTGAGCGTGGCCGAAGCGCTCTTCTCACCCGTGGCCGGCGTGCCGGTGTTGTCGTAGCTCGTGAACAGATGCACCGGCAGGCGCGCCTTGTTGCGCACCACCACCACGCTGCGGCCGGGCTGGCTGCCGGGCTGCACGTCCAGCGTGGCCTCGTTCGAGGACAGGCTGTTGAGCTGGTCGATGCCCTGCTCCAGGTCACGCAGGTTCAGCAGGTCGCCGGGGCTTGCCGCAAAGGCGCCGCGGATCGACACCGCGCCGGCGCTGCGGCCCGTCTGCTGCAGTTCGAAACGCTCGATGCGGCCCTCCACCACCGCGATCTCGAGCACGCCGCCGCGCAGGTCCTGCGCGGGCAGGTAGGCGCGCGTGGTGATGAAGCCGCGGTCGATGTAGCTCTTGGTGAGCGCCGCCAGCACGGCTTCGAGCTCCGCTGCGCCGAGGCAGCGGCCCGCGTAGTCGCGCGTGATGGCGGCGCGAACGTCCTCGGGCAGCCGGCTCGCGCCGCCGATGCGGATCTCGCGGATGTCGCGGCACGGCGCGCCAAGGTCGGGCACCGACACCTTCGGCTCGATGGACCTCAGGTCGGTGCCGCCCGGCGGCGGGCGCTGCGGCAAGGCACGCTCCTGGTCCTGGCGCAGCCGCTCCTGCTGCTGGCGCTCGATGAGCTGGTTCTGCCGGTCCAGCGCGCCCGGGTCGATCTGCGCCTGCGCCGGCAGGGCCACCGCGGTCAGCACACAAAGTGTCAGTACATGTATTTTTTGTGTCTGCCGCAAGGGGCGGCGCCGGCGCTGGGCGAAGGGCATGGTTCGGGTCCGTTGCGAAGCCGGCACCGAGTGCGGAATGCGCGCCCCGCAAGGGACCTCAGCGTGGCTTCCTAAGGCCGCGAACTGTTACATGTGGCTGCAGTTCTGGGAATCACGGAATCCGGTGATTTGTGCCTGGCGGCCTCACGGCTGGCCCCCTTGCGCCTCCCGCACCAGCGCCGCCCCCTTCTCCGCAATCATGATCGACGCAGCATTGGTGTTGGTCGACACCATCGCCGGCATCACGGCGGCGTCGATCACGCGCAGCCGCTCGATGCCGCGCACGCGCAGCTGCGAGTCCACCACCGACCGCACATCGCCACCCATGCGGCAGGTGCCCGCGGGATGAAACACGGTGCCGCCCTTGTGGCGCGCGAAGGCCTCGAGCGCGGCATCGTCGGCGGCTTCGCGCCCCGGCAGGTATTCGTCGTCCGTCACCAGGTCGCGGAAGGCCGGCTGGCGGTAGATCTCGCGCAGCATCCTGAGGCCCGCCACCAGCACCTTGGCGTCGTGCGGATCGCTCAGGTAATTGGAAACGATGCGCGGCGGCGCCAGCGGATCGGCCGAGCGGATCTGCACCGTGCCGCGCGACAGCGGCCGGCACTGGGTGGCCGAGGCCGAGAAGCCCGAGAAGCGATGCAGCGGATCGCCGGGCTTGTCGACCGACAGCGGCATCACGTTGAACAGCACGTCGGGCCGGCCGCCCTCGGCATGCGGGCTGCAGACCATGCCGCCGACCTGCCCCGCGCCCACCGTGAGCGGGCCGCGCTGGCGGAACAGCCACTGCGCGCCCATGGTGGCCAGCGCGAGCGGGTTGCGCACCTGGTCGTTCAGCGACATGCGCTTCCTGAGCCTGACGATCACGCGCGCCTGGTAGTGGTCCTGCAGGTTCTCGCCGACCTGCGGCGCATCGGCCTGCACCGCGATGCCATGGGCGCGCAGCAGGCCGGCCGGGCCCACGCCCGACAGCTGCAGCAGCTGCGGCGACTGCAGCGCGCCCGCGGCCAGCAGCACCTCGGTGTCCGCGCGCGCGTTGCGCAGCTCGCCGTCCTGCAGCCATTCCACGCCGACCGCGCGGCCCTGCTCGATCAGCACCCGCGTCACGTGCACGCCGGTCAGCACCCTGAGGTTCGGCCGGGCGCGCACCGGCGCCAGGAAGGCCGTGGCCGCATCGCAGCGCCAGTGGCCGCGCAGCGTCAGCTGGTAGGCGCCCAGGCCTTCGGTGCGCGCGCCGTTGAAGTCCGGGTTGCGGCCGTGGCCGGCCTGCACGCCCGCCTCGATCCAGGCGGCGCAGTAGGGATGTTCGTTGCGCAGGTCCGAGACGCACAGCTCGCCCGAGGCGCCGTGGTATTCGCTCTCGCCGCCCTGGTAGCGCTCGGATCTCTTGAAGTACGGCAGCACCTCGCGAAAGCTCCAGCCCGTCGCGCCCGCCACGGCGGCCCAGTCGTCGAAGTCGGCATGCTGGCCGCGGATGTACAAGAGCCCGTTGATCGCGCTGGAGCCGCCCAGCACCTTGCCGCGCGGCCACACGATGGCGCGGTTGCCCGTGGCCTCCTGCGGCTCCACGGCAAACTGCCATGAATAGCGCGGATCGTAGATGGTGCGGAAGTAGCCGATCGGCATGCGCAGCCAGAAGGCGCCGCCCTCCCCGCCCGCCTCGAGCACCAGCACGCGGCAGCGTGCATCGGCGCTCAGGCGGTTGGCCAGCACGCAGCCGGCCGAACCGGCGCCGACGATGATGTAGTCGTAGCCGCCGGCGCCCGCCGTCATGCCTTGACGGTCTCCAGGAAGGGCTTGGCGTCGAAGTACTGCTCGGCCTTCAGCGCGCCCTGGATGTTGGCATTGGCAACGAAGAAGTCGGTCACCTGCTGCAGCCACTTGGTGACCGTGCCGTCCTGGTAGCGCGTGCGCCACTCGGCGGTGGTGTAGTACTTGGAGGCCTTGAACTGCTCCTTGAAGTCCGCCAGCGGCACTTCCTTGTACTGGGTCTTCTGCAGCATCTCGGCCGCGGCGTCGGGCTTGCCGGTGACCACGTCGTTGACTTCGGCCCATGCGGCGATCAGCTTGGCGATGACCGCGCGGTTCTTGTCGTAGTAGTCGTTGCGCGCGGCCCAGCCGCCCATGATGGCGGCCTCGGGGAAGAAGGCCGAGGCATCGATCAGCTTGCGCGCGCTCGGCAGCTTCTGGCGGATCACCGAATCGAAGGGCACCCACAGCGCCACCGCGGGCACCGCGCCGGAGATGAAGGAGGTGACGGCCTCGGTCATGCGCTGGTTGACCAGCTTCACGTCCTTGGCCGGATCCAGGTGCCCGAACGCAGCGCGCGGTCGAGGAACACGTGCGCCGTGGTGCCCGTGGTGGTGGAGATCTGCTTGCCCTTGAGGTCGGCCACGGTCTTGATGCCGGCGTCCTCGCGCACCCACAGCTGGGCCGTCGCATACTCGATGTTGTTCATCAGGAACACCTTGCCCTGGCCGCGCGCCGGAAAGTTGGACACCACGGCGCCGGTGGACAGCATGTCCAGGCTGCCGCCGATCATGGCCTGGAACAGCTCCAGGCCGGTGGTGAACTGGATCATCTCCAGTTCGAGCCCCTGCTTCGCAAAGGCGCCGCTCTCCTGCCCGATCCAGATGTGGCCGTCCACGGCCGGGGTGTGCAGGTAGCCCACCTTGACCTTGGTCCGCGCGTGGGCGAAGGCCGGCATGCCGCCGGCCAGTGCGGCCGCGCCGGCGGCGGCGGCCTGGATCAGTTGTCTGCGTCGAAGGGCCATGGTGTGTCTCCTGTGGCGGGGTGGTGAAAGCAGCTAGTCCGACATGCGCACGGCCTGCCTGGCCTGCGCGGCGTATTCCTGCATGACGAGCTCGCGGATGTGGGCGCGCAGCTCGGCGAAGCGCGGGTCCTCGTGCAGGTTCTCCGCGCGCGGATAGCCGAAGGGAATGTCGATCACGGTGCGGATGCGCGCCGGCCGCGCCGTGACCACGACGATGCGCGAGGACAAATAGATCGCCTCTTCCACCGAGTGCGTGATCAGCATCACGGTCTTGCCGTCGCTCTGCAGCACCTGCAGCAGCAGGTCCTGCATGGCCGAGCGGGTCTGCGCATCGAGCGCGCCGAAGGGCTCGTCCATCAGCAGGAACTCCGGCCGCACCGCGTAGGCCCGCGCAATCGCGAGCCGCTGGCGCATGCCGCCCGACAGGTGCTTGGGAAAATGCCCCGCAAAGTCCGACAGCCCCATCAGCTGCATGTAGCGCTGCACGATCTCCTCGCGCTCGCTGGCCGGCACGCGGTTCGCGGAGAGCTTCAGGCCGAACTCGATGTTCTGGCGCACCGTGAGCCACGGGAACACGCCGTACTCCTGGAAGATCACGCCGCGGTCGGGCCCGGGCGCGGCCACCGGTTTTCCATCGAGCAGCACCTGCCCGCTGGTGGGTTGGACGAAGCCGCCGACGATGTTCATCATCGTCGTCTTGCCGCAGCCCGAGGGGCCGATGATCGAGACGAACTCGCCGTTGCGGATGTCGAACGACACGTCGTCGAGCACGCGCATGGGGCCATGCTCGGTCGGAAAATCGACCGACACATGGTCGAAGCTGATGCGGATGGGTTGCTGTGGCGTCATGGCGAAGCGGCCCTCCTTCAGGCGATGCGGTCCTGCCAGGCCACCAGCCGGCGCGTCGCAAGGCGCAGCAGCAGGTCCATGACGAGCGCGATCACGCCGATGCAGATGATGCCCACGTAGATGATGTCGAGCTGGAAGAACGACGAGGCGTTCTGGATCAGCGCCCCCAGGCCCTGCTGCGCCGCAATCAGCTCGGACGCGACCAGCGTGGCCCACGCCACGCCGAGCGCCACGCGCACCGCCGTGAGGATGTGCGGAATGGTCAGCGGCACGATCACCTTGCCGAAGATCTCCACATCGCTGGCGCCCAGCGTGCGCGCCACCTTGATGTAGATCGGGCTGATCTGCGCGATGCCCTCGTACATGACGATCACGCCCGCGAAGAACGAGGCATAGAAAAGAATCGCGGTCTTGGCCGCCTCGCCGATGCCGAAGTACACGATCACCAGCGGGATCAGCGCAATCGGCGGCAGCGCGCGGAAGAAGTTGATGACCGGATCCATGAAGCTGCGCAGGCCCTGGTACCAGCCAAGGCAGAAGCCCACCGGCACCGCCAGCGACACGCCCAGCGCCACACCGACGAAGACACGCTGCGTCGACATGTAGATGTCTTCCCACAGCCTGCCGCGCGACAGCTCGACGAACTTGGCCAGCACCATGTGCGGCGCCGGCACCAGTGCGGGATTGACCAGGCCGCTCGCGCGGATGGCGTACCAGAGCGCCAGGATCAACAGCCACGGCGCCACGATCAGCAGCGCGCGCATCAGCGGGGAAGAGGAGCTTCTCATCGGCGGTTTGTCTCTCGTTGGCGGACTGGGCCCGTAGGCTTCCGTCTCTGTCAATCTGTCATACTATAGACCATACGTTTGATTGATAAAACATGTCCGCCAAGTTTCTCGACAGTCCGATGCCGCGCTACCACCAGCTGGCGGACCTGCTGCGCCAGCGCATCGCGCGCGGCATCTGGCCGCGCGAGCACCGGCTGCCCTCGCTCGAGGAACTGACGGCGGAATTCGGCGTGGCGCGGGTCACGGTGCGCCAGGCCATCGACCTGCTCGCGCGCGAGGGCCTGGTGTCGCCGCAGCAGGGCCGCGGGACCTTCGTCACCGGCAAGCCCAACCGCGACCGCTTCATCAGCGTGGTCACCAGCCTGGACGAGCTCGCGCGCGTCTACGAGGACACGCAGCCGAAGATCATGAACATCGACGAGGCCGCGACCTCCCCGCCACTCGCGCCGGGCGAAGGGCAGCCCGCCGCGCGCTACGCCTTCATGCGCCGCGTGCACTTCCGCGACGGCCGCGCCTACTGCGTCATCAACATCTACCTGGACGAACGCATCTTCCGCAAGGCGCCCGAGAAGTTCCGCACCAGGACCGTGATCCCGCTGCTGATCGCGATGAAGAGCGTGAAGATCGCCCAGGCGCACCAGGTGCTGACCATCGGCACGGCCGACATGGAAGTGGCCGGGCTGCTGAAGCTGCCGATGAACGCGCCCGTGGCCGAGGTGCGCCGCATCTTCAAGGACGCGGAGGACACCGTGATCTACCTGGCCGACGTCACCTACCGCGGCGATGCCATCCGCGTCGAAATGAACCTGAAACCATGAAGCCGCTGCCCCTCTCCCCTGTCCATGCCGCGCGCGTCGAGGCCTTCGTGTTCCGCTGCCCGATCGCCACGCCCGTGCGCACCTCGTTCGGCACCATGCATGACCGGCCGGCCGTCTTCGTTCGCGTGGAAGACCGCGACGGCGCCACGGGCTGGGGCGAGGTCTGGTGCAACTTTCCTTCCTGCGGCGCGGAGCACCGCGCGAAGCTCGTCGACAGCGTGATGGCGCCGCTGCTGGCGAGCCGCGCCTTCGACGGCCCCGCCGAAGCCTTCGACTGGCTGACGCAGCGCACCGCCGTGCTCGCGATCCAGTCCGGCGAGCCGGGCCCGATGGCGCAGGTGATCGCGGGCATCGACCTGGCGCTGTGGGACCTGTGCGCACGCCGCGCCGGCCAGCCGCTGTGGCGTTACCTGGGCGGCGCGCACGACGGCGTGGGCGTCTATGCCAGCGGCATCAATCCCGATCGGCCGCAGGACCTGGCGGCGGCGCGGCTCGCCGAAGGCTACCGCGCGTTCAAGCTCAAGATCGGCTTCGGCCGCGAGCGCGACCTGGCGAACCTCGCCGCGATGCGCGAGGTGCTGGGCCCCGGCCTGCCGCTCATGACCGACGCCAACCAGGCCTGGAGCCTGGACGAGGCCCGCGCCATGGCGCCGCAGCTGGAGGCCTTCAACCTCGGGTGGCTCGAAGAGCCGCTGCGCGCCGACCGGCCGTGGCACGAGTGGCAGCAGCTGTCGCAGGCCACGGGCATTCCGCTCGCGGCCGGCGAGAACATCGCGAGCCCCGCGGCCTTCGATGCCGCCATTGCGCAAGGCGTGCTCTCGGTGCTGCAGCCCGACAGCGCCAAATGGGGCGGCATCTCGGGCTGCTGGCCCGTGATCGCGCGCGGCCAAGCCGCGGGCCTGCGCTACTGTCCGCACTACCTGGGCGGCGGCATCGGCCTGCTGCATTCGGCCCATCTGCTGGCCGCAGCCGGCGGCAGCGGCATCCTCGAGATCGACGCCAATCCCAATCCGCTGCGCACTGCGCTTGCGCCAGCGCTGTCGCGCGTGACGGAAGGCCGCTGCAGCCTGGGCGAGCAGCCGGGCATCGGCGTGGCGCCCGACCTGAACGCGGTGGCGCAGCTGGCCGCGGCGGGCTGCTGACTCAGTCGGTGCGGCTGGCCGGCAGCACGACGGTCATCAGCAGCCTGGCATCTTCCAGCGCATGCAGGCCGTGCGGCACGCCGCCCGCCAGATAAATAACTTGGTCGGCCTCAAGCACCCTCGCCTCGCCGTCCAGCTGCACCTCAACCTTGCCGCGCATGCACTGCAAGGTCATCGAGGTCGAGACGGCATGCGACGGAACCTGCTTGCCGGCCGGCAGCACCAGCCACATGAGCTCGATGTCGCGGGCCTTCAGCAGTGCGCAGGTTTCCGTCGCCTGCCCGTCGAGCGTGCCGAGGTTCACGACCTGGCCGGAGGATGCGTGAGAAAGTGCCATGCGGGCAGTGTGGCAACGCGCGCGGGCGCTGTCCAGAGGGCCGTTCTCCGGAACGACCGGTCCACCTCCGGAACCGGACCTTCGCTGACGTCGTCGACGACATCCGCAGAGTTTCAGTACAACTCGATGGTCTGGCGCAGCAAGCCTGATGGCTCGGCACTCGGCCCGACGAGGATCTCGACTTCGCCCGGCTCGAACACGGGCTGCAGGTCCGGCCCGAGGTGGCGCAACGCGGCCGCCGGCAACGCCAGATTCACCGAGCCAACGTCGCCCGGCTTCAAGCGCAGCTTTGCATAGCCCTTGAGCTCCAGCAGCGGCCGGGTGACGCGGCTCAGCTTGTGGCGAACGAACAGGAAGACCGTCTCCTCGGCCTCGCGCACGCCGACGTTGCGCAGGCTGACGCTGATCTCAAGCAGGTCCTGCTCGCGCACGCGCCGCGGCTCGACCTGGAGCGCGTCGTAGTCGAACCGGCCGTAGGTCAGGCCATGGCCGAAGTCGTACAGCGGCGTGTTGGGCACGTCCAGGTACTTGCTCGTGAAGTGGTCGGCGGGATTCATCGGCCGGCCGGTGGGACGCTGGCCGAAATGGATCGGCACCTGCCCGAGAGCGCGCGGCCAGCTCATCGGCGTGCGACCGCTGGGCGACACCCGGCCCGTGAGCACGTCGGCAATCGCATGGCCGGCCTCGACGCCGAGGAACCACGCAGCCAGCAGTGCATCGGCGTTTTCAGCCAGCCAGGGGACGACGAGCGGCCGGCCCGAGAACAAGATGGCGACGACAGGGATGCCGAGCGCGCGGGGGCGCGCCGTCACCGCTTCGGCCAGCGCCTGTTGCCGGCCCGGAAGCGCGGGCGTGGCGCGGCTCGCCGCCTCGCCGCTCATGGTGGCGCGCTCGCCCAGGCACAGCACGACCGCGTCGGCGCCGTCGCACAGCGCGATGGCCGCTTCGATGCCGCTGTCGTCGCCGCCCTCGATTTCGACGCCGGGCGCATGGCGTATGTCGGCCTGCGGCAGCGCGGCGCGCAGGCCGGCCAGCACGCTGACGGCCGGCTCGTGTTCGCCGGCGCCCCACCACGGGCCTTTCATCTCGGTGCTTGCATCGGCCAGCGGGCCGATGACGCACAGTGCCTTCGGTGCCACAGGCAAAGGCAGCGTGTCGCGCTCGTTCTTCAGCAGGACGATGGCCTTGCGCGCGGCGTCGCGCGCCACCGTGTGCCGTTCGGCAACGGCTGCCGCGGGTTCCGGGGTTGCGCCGCGGCGGTAGGGGTCGTCGAACAGGCCGAGCTGCTCCTTGAGCCGCAGCACGCGGCGCACGCTCGCGTCGATCTCCTCGATCGTCACCCGTCCCTGCGCGAGCGCGATCGGCAGGCCCTTGCGATAGGCGTCGGCCATCATGTCGATGTCGACGCCGGCCTTCAGCGCCAGTACCGCGGCATCGACGAGATCGGCCGCGACGCCGTGCTTGATCAGCTCCGCGATCGCGTTGTAGTCGCTGACGATGACGCCGTCCCAGCCCATCTCGCCGCGCAGCCAGTCGCGCAGCAGGGGGATGTGCGCCGTCATCGGCACGCCGTTGAGATCGGTGAACGCGGGCATCAGCGTTGCGACGCCGGCGCGCACCGCCGCTTCGAAGCCCGGCAGATGCACCTCGCGCAGGGTGCGCTCGGAGATGTCCACCGCGGCGTACTCCCGCCCCGCGGTGACTGCGCCGTAGGCGACGAAATGCTTCGCGCAGGCGGCCAGCGATTCGGCCGACGACAGGTCGGCGCCCTGGAAACCGCGCACCTTGGCCCCTGCGATGCGCGCGTTCAGCCAAGGGTCTTCGCCGGGTCCTTCCGCGGTGCGGCCCCAGCGCGGATCGCGCGACACGTCGAGCATCGGCGCGAAGGTCATCGCCAGGCCGTCGGCGGCGCCTTCGCGCGCGGCTTCCCGCGCCGTGCGCTCCCAGAGGTCTTCGTCGAAGCTGCCGGCCTCCGCCAGCGGAATCGGAAAGAGCGTGCGATGGCCGTGGATGATGTCCAGGCCGATCAGGAGCGGAATGCCAAGCCGCGACTTCTCGACCGCCAGCCGCTGCATCTCGTGCGTGGGGCCGGCGCCCACCATGTTCAGCAGATTGCCGACGCTGCCGTCGATGATCGACTGCGTGGAGTCCCCCGCGAGCACCGGTCCGGTGACCGTGTAGCTGGAGGCAGTCATCGTCAGTTGACCCAGCTTTTCGGCCAGCGTCATCCGGGCCATGAGTGTGTCGATGCGGCTCATCAGGGATTTCGAATAGGACCCAAGGGCCTTAATGATGGCATGCTGCGGGCAGAGCGCCCTCGGCCGTGTGGCGTCGCCGACGATTCGGCGAAACCAAACGTGACGCCCGGGACCACCAACGAAAGGAGCCATGCGTGTTGAAGAAGGATGACAGGAACCCGAAGGCCTTGGCAGCCCTGCCCGATGAGGCCTTGATCGATGCCGTGCAGCGGCAGACCTTCCGCTATTTCTGGGACGGTGCGGAGGCCGCCAGCGGCCTGGCGCTCGACCGCCGCACGCTCGTCGGCGCCACGGGCAAAGACCTGGCCGACGAGCGTGCGGCGATCGGCGGCACCGGCTTCGGCATCATGGCGCTGATCGTCGCGGTGGAGCGCGGCTGGGTCACGCGGGACGCGGCGCTGGAGCGCCTGGGACGCATGCGGGACGCCCTCTTTCGCGCCAGGCGCTACCACGGCGCCTTCCCGCACTTCATGGACGCAGCGAGCGGCGCGACGATCCCGATGAGCCCCAAGGACGATGCGGGCGACCTGGTCGAGACCTCGTTCCTCTGCATGGGCCTGCTCTGCGCGCGCCAGTATTTCAGCGAGGACACGGCCATGGCGCGCCGGTTGCGCGCCGACATCGACACGCTGTGGCACGAGGTCGAATGGAACTGGTTCACCCAGGGCGGGCGCGACGTGTTGTATTGGCACTGGAGCCCGAACCACGGCTGGGCGATGAACCATGAGGTGCGCGGCTGGAACGAGTGCCTCATCACCTACTTCCTGGCGGCGGCCGCGCCGCGCCATGCGATCGATCCGCGGGTGTACCACCGCGGCTACGCGGCGGGGGACGGCTTCGTCAACGGCCACTCGTACTACGGCGTCGAGATTCCGCTGGGCATGCCCTACGGCGGTCCCCTGTTCTTTACGCACTACTCGTTTTGCGGCCTCGATCCGCGCGGGCTGAAGGACCGCTACGCCGACTACTGGGATCTCAACACCCGCCACGTGCGGATCAACCGCGCCCACTGCATCGCCAACCCCCGGGGCTTCCCGGGCTACGGCGAATCGTGCTGGGGCCTGACCGCGAGCGACGACCCCGACGGCTACCTTGCGCACGATCCGAGCAACGACAACGGCACCATCTCGCCGACGGCCGCACTGGCCAGCCTGCCCTACGCGCCCGCCGAGGTGATGCGGGTGATGCGGCATTTCCTCACCGTGCATGGCGAGCGGGTGTGGCGGGACTACGGCTTCGTCGATGCGTTCTGCGAGCAGCGAGACTGGTTCGCCAACACCTTCCTTGCCATCGACCAGGGCCCTATCGTCGTGATGATGGAGAACCATCGCACGGGCCTTCTGTGGAAACTGTTCATGAGCGTGCCCGAAGTGCAGGCCGGGCTGCGCGCCCTGGACTTCAGCAGCCCGCATCTCGGGGCGTCGTCGGCGTGAGCTTCAGCGTGGCGAGCCAGCAAGACCCGGCATTCGAGCCCTGGCTCGAAACACAGCTTCGCCATTCGGCGAGCGCGATGCTGTCCAGCATCTCGCCGGTGTCGATCGTCAAGCACCGGCCGGGCTTCGGCCAGACCGTGCGGCCGATCGCCGGCGCCATCGTCGCCTCGCCCGTGCTTGCCGACTACAACCCGGACCCTGACTACTTCTTTCATTGGTTCCGCGATTCCGCCGTCGTCGTCGATGCACTGCGCCTGCTCTACATCGAAGGGCACATCGGCGACGAAGCCCTGCAGCACCTGCGCGATTTCGTCCGCTTCAGCCTGGACTTGAACCGCCTCGACGGCCGCGCGGCTGCCGCGGTGGAGGACCGCAGCGCATGCGTGGCCCCCGAGCTCCTGCAGTACCTGCGCGAAGACCATGACCTTGCGAAAGCTTTCGGCGACCTGGTGGCCGCCGAGACGCGGGTGAACCCCGACGGCACGCTCGATGTCTGCCGATGGAATCGCCCCCAGCACGATGGCGCGCCGCTGCGCGCGCTGGCGCTGCTGCGCTGGGCGGCCGGCGGGCACCTCGACGCGCCGCTGCTGGCGGAAGCTGCCGAGCTGATCCGCTTCGATCTCGACTTCACGCTGCGCCGCTGGCGCGAGCCGTCCTACGACATCTGGGAAGAGGAGCTCGGCCACCACTACTACACATTGCGCGTCGCAGCGGCCGCGCTGGCCGAGGGCGCGGCATGGCTGGAGGGCCAGGGTGACACGGCGCAGGCGCAGCGTTGCCGGGAAGAGTCGCGCGTGGTGCTGCGCCTGCTCGACGGCTACTGGGTGGATGAACGAGGCGAACGAGACGCGGCGCCGGGCTACTACCGATCACGCGCGCTGGAGGACGGCCGGCCCGGTCCGAAGGCGCTGGACATCGCGGTGATCCTGTCGGCGATCCACAGCCTCGGCACCGAGGCCGCGCATGGACCGGCCGACCCGCGCATGCAGGCCACGCTGGCGCGCCTGGACGCGCTGTTCAATGCGGCCTATCCCATCAACCACGGCCGCGCTGCAGGCCTCGGCGCGGCGATGGGCCGGTATGCGGGCGACGTGTACTACTCGGGCGGCGCGTACTACTTCTCGACGCTCGGCGCCGCCGAGTTCTGTTTCCGCGCCGCGGCGATGGGCGGCGATGCACGCCACTGGCTCGACCGCGGCGACGCCTACCTCGCCACCGTGCGCGCGTACACGCCGGCCGGCGGCGACCTGTCGGAACAGTTCGACCAACGCAGCGGCGTGCAGACCTCGGCCAAGCAACTGGCCTGGAGCCACGCCGCGTTCATTTCGTGTGTCTCGGCGCGCCGCAGCGCGGCCGCCGCCTGCGAGGCGTCGCGGCAGCGATGAGCGCGCGGACAGAGCACCGTGTCGAGCCGGCGACAAGGACCGGTTTCTTCCGTCAGGTCAGCGAGCTGCTCGGCGCCTTGCGCGTGTCCCCGGTCGCGAAAACGCTGGTCGCACTGATGGGTGCGATCGTCGTGGTGGTCGCGCTCACCGCGTATGGGCAGATCGAGCTCAACAGCTGGAACAAGCCGTTCTACGATGCGATCTCGCGCCGCGACCTCGGCGAATTCGTCGTGCAGGTGGGCGTCTTCGCGGTCATTGCGGGCGCGCTGCTGGTCCTGAACGTGGCGCAGCGGTGGCTCGGCGAAACCCTGCAGCTGAAGCTGCGCGAGGCCGTGGTCAATGACCTCGTAGGCCTGTGGCTGCAGCCGCGCCGGGCGTTCTGGCTCCAGGCCAGCGGCCCGATGGGCGCCCACCCCGACCAGCGCATGCACGACGACACGCTGAAGCTGTGCGATCTGTCGGTCACCCTTGGCGTCGGCCTGTTGCAGGCAGCGATGCTGTTCGGCAGCTTTGCGAGCGTGCTGTGGGTCCTCTCCAAGGACTTCAGCCTCTTCTTCAATGGCAAGGACCATGTGCTGCCGGGCTTCATGCTGTGGGCGGCCATTGCCTATGCGATCGCCGGCTCGCTGGTCACCTACTGGGTCGGCAGCGGCCTGATCGCGCGCAATGCCGAGCGCTACGCGCGCGAGGGCGAATTGCGCTTCTCGCTGACGCGCATCAACGAGCATCTCGACGGCATCTCCCTGGCGGGTGGCGAGGCCGACGAGAAGCGCCGCGTCGCCATGCATTTCGGCGATGTCCTGCGCGCCACGTCGCGCGTGGTGCTCGGGCTGACCAACCTGACCTGGGTCACCGCAGGCTTCGGCTGGATCACCATCATCGCGCCGACGCTGGTGGCCGCGCCCCTGTACTTCTCGGGGAAGGTGTCGTTCGGCGGCCTGATGATGGCCGCCGCGGCCTTCACGCAGGCGCAGTCGTCGCTGCGCTGGTTCGTCGACAACTTCAGCATCATTGCCGACTGGCGCGCCACGCTGCTGCGCGTTGCCGACCTGCGCCGCATGCTCGCGTCCGACCTGGAGGCACGCGCAGGCGGCAGCCGCATCGCCTATGAAGAGGGCGAAGCCGGGGCGCTCGCGATCGAAGCGCTCGAAGTCCGCTCCTGGACCGGCCACGATCGGCTGGACGCCCCCGGCCTTGTCTTGCACCGCGGCCAACGCGTCCTGATCCTCGGCACACCGGGCACCGAGAAGACCCTGCTGTTCCGGGCGCTCGCGGGCCTTTGGCCCTGGGGCTCCGGCACCGTGCGCCGGCCCGCCGGCGAGACCATCCACTACATGCCGCGCGGCACGCCCTACATCCCCCGCGGCACGCTGGCCGAAGTGCTGTCGTATGCGATGGAACCGTCGAGCTACCCGAGGGAAGCCATGGTGGCCGCACTGGCGAGCGTGGGCCTCCAGCGCCTGGAACCATTGCTGAACAAGACGGGCCGCTGGGAGAGCGAACTCAGCATGGACGAGCAGTTGCGGCTGGGCTTCGCCCGCGTGGTGCTGCAGGCGCCGCCCTGGCTGGTGATGGACGAAGCCTTCGGCGCGTTCGACGACGACACGCTCGAACTCATCATCGACGTGCTGGGCAAGCTCGAGCACACGGGCATCGTCCACATAGGCTCGGCCGGAGAAGCGCGCGACCGGCTGTTCACTCAGGTGGTGCACCTGGTCAAGGCGCCGGCAAACACCGTGCGCGAGGAGCAGCGGCCATGAGACACCTTGGGTCCACCGTCGGTCGTGCGCGCCGCGCCCTCGTGCGGCTGATGCTTGCGCTGCCCGCGTGGAGCTGGGCGGCGGATTTCGGCTTCAAGCCGCCGCGCGATCCCGAGGATGCCGCCGCGGCGGACCTGATGCGGGACCTGGCCGAGCGCATCCTGCCGGTGTACCAGGACGCGGACACCGATGTCTTCCTGGCCAACCTGACCGCGCTGCAGATCGTCAGCGGCGCCTACCGTGCAGCCTCCGACAGCAGCCGAGCCCTGCGCACCCGCCGCCAGGGCAAGCCGTTCGACGACCTGGTGCAGCGCGCGATCCTCGACGGCATCTACGCCCGTGCGCGCGCACTCGAAGCGAACGAGCGCCTCGGCTTCGCCGAAGCCTACGCGCGCGCATTCCGGGAACTGGTGTCGCCGCTCGACAATGCCCAAGCCCAGGCCATCATGGCGCGGCTCGAGATCCCGGCTGCGGTCTATGCAGAGCCGCTGCGCCGGGCTTTCGATCTCTGGCGCGCGAAGGGCAGCCTCCCGCAGGACGATGCGCTGGCGCTCGTGCGGACCTGGCATTCGTACGAGTCGCGCCGCAGCTTCGGTGCGCTGCTGCCTGAAGTGTTCGCGGCGGAAAACCGCAACCGCTACGTGGCGGAGGCCGACCTCAGGATTCCCGTGCGCGGCGCTGTCATCCATGCGCGCCTGGTTCGGCCCGGCCGCGCCAATGACGCACCGGGCGCCCTGCCGACGCTGCTGCGCTTCACGCTCGATCCCGCCGAGGACGACGCCCAGCGCAGCGCCGCCAAGGGCTACGTCGGCGTCACGGCGTACGTGCGCGGACGCACGCCCGACGGCAAGGGCGCCGTGTGGCCGTTCGTTCGCGACGGCGAAGACGCCGCCGCCGTCATCGACTGGATTGCCCGGCAGGCGTGGAGCGACGGCCGCGTCTGCATGATCGGCGACGGCTACTCCGGCTATGCCGCCTGGGCCGCCGCCCGCAGGAGACCGGCCGCGCTCAAGGCCATTGCCACGATCGCGCCGATGGCGCCGGGCATCGACTTTCCGATGGCCGGGCAGATCTTCCGCAACGCCATGGTGCGCTGGGCCGAGGAGCACGCGGAGGGCGAGCCCCTGCGGCCCGGCGTCGATGCCGACCCGGACACGGCATGGCAGGCACTCGACGCGCGCTGGTATCGCGGCCATCGCCCCTACTGGGACGTGGACCGCGTCCTGCTGGGCAAGCGCAGCCGGCTGATCCGGACCTGGCTCACGCATCCGAGCCATGATCGCTACTGGCAGAAGTTCCTGCCGTCGGCGGAGCAGTTTGCGCGCATCGACATTCCGGTGCTCAGCTTTGCCGGCTACTACGGCGCGGACTCCGGCGCGCTCTACTTCCATCAGGAGCATCGCCGCCACCGGCCGCAGGCCGACACGACGCTGCTGCTCGGCCCCTACGACGCGGCCTCGATCCGGCATGGCACGGCGGCCACGCTGCGCGGCTACACGCTCGACCCCGCCGCACGCGTCGACCTGCCCGAGCTGCGCCTGCAGTGGCTCGACCACATCCTGAAGGGCGCGAACAAGCCTGCCCTGCTGGGGGATCGCGTCAACTACCAGGTGATGGGCGCGGACCAATGGCGCCATGTGCCGGCGCTGGATGCGCCGCAGCGCACGCGGCTGCGCTTCTACCTCGACACCCGCGAGCGCGACGAGCCGCACCGCCTGTTGCCGTCGCCGTCCGAAGAAGGCGGTGGCAACGCGCGGCTCTCGGTCGATCTTGCCGATCGGCGTGACGTGCGCATTCCGTGGCCGGACGCGCTGCGCGCGGCGCAGCTGCCGGCGCGCAACAGCATCCGCTTTGTCAGCGATCCGCTTCCGCAGGACACCGAGATCTTCGGCAGCCTGCAGGGCGTGTTCGACATCACGCCCTCGCGGCAGGACGTGGACTTCAGCATCTCGCTGTACGAGCAGACGGAAAGCGGCGAGTACCAGCTGCTGTTCGATCCCTACGATTTCCGCGCCAGCTACGCAGGCCATCGCGTGCGCCGCAGGCTTCTGCGGGCCGGCGAGCGCCAGCTGCTTGCGTTCACCGCCGAGCGCGTGACGGCTTGCAAGCTTGCGGCGGGCAGCCGCATCGTGCTGCTGGTCGGCCTCAACAAGCGGCCCGACCGGCAGATCAACTATGGCAGCGGCAAGGACGTGAATTCGGAAACCATCGCCGACGCGAAGTGGCCCCTTCGCGTGCGCTGGCACGCGCGCAGCTACGTCGAGATCCAGGCCGGCACGCCTTGATTGCTCAGCGTGTCGCCGGACCTTGGTCGTCCATGGCGCCGAGCACGACGCCTTCGCAAGGCGCGATCACCAGCGGCCCCTCGATCGACTCGGCACGCGCAGGATCGGTCGATGCCAGCACGATCGGCTGGTGCGGCATCAACGCCGGCGAGATCGGCGCCGGGGTGGCGCCGAAGTTCAACAGCACCACCAGCCGCCGTCCTTCGAAGCTGCGCGCATAGGCGAGCACCTCGCCCTCGGCATCGAGCGCTTCGTAGTGGCCCCGGTTCAGCGCAGGCTGCGCGCGGCGCAGCGCGATGAGGCGCCGGTAGAGCCCCAGCATCGATCCCGCGTCCTGCGATTGCGCTTCCACGTTGCGCGTGGGCCAGTCGGCCGCCAGGCGCAGCCACGGGGTACCGGTCGTGAAGCCCGCATGCGCTGCGGCGCTCCACTGCATGGGTGTTCGCTCCGGGTCGCGGCCCAGGCCCATGCCGGGCTTGTTCTTCTCGAACGGGTCCTGCACCTCATCGGCGGGAATGGCGACGTCCGTCATGCCGATCTCGTCGCCGTAGTAGAGCGTCGGCGTGCCGCGCAGCGTGAGCAGCAGCATGGCCGCGAGCCGTGCCATCTGCGGCCCGACGCGGCTCGCGATGCGCGACCTGTCGTGGTTGCCCAGCACCCAGTTCGGCTGGGCGCCGGCGGGCAAGGCGGCTTCGTAGTCGCGCACAAGGCGGTCGATGTGCGCCGCCTGCCACTCGGTCGCGATCAGCTGGAAGTTGAAGGGCAGCTGCACGCCTTCAAGCACACCTTCGGTGTTGAGTCCGTAGTAGGCGACCAGGCGCGCGAGCGGCAGGTAGAGCTCGCCGATCAGCACGCGCGACGAGCGTGCGTCGCTGAACTCGTCGACCACGCGGCGCATCTCGGCCACGATCGGCTGCACCTCCGGCAGGTCGGTGTTGTAGAGCATCTGCCAGCGAAAGAAGGGGTCCTGGCCTTCGATGAAATCCGGGTTCGGCGGGTTGTCGCGGAATTGCGCGTCCTTGATGATCTGGGAGAGCACGTCGACGCGGAACCCGTCGACGCCGCGCCGAAGCCAGAAGCGCAGCACCTCGTACATCGCGGTCCGCACTTCGGGGTTGCGCCAGTTCAGGTCGGGCTGCTCCTTCAGGAAGGAATGGGCGTAGTACTGGCCGGTGGCCGGATCGAAGGTCCAGGCCGGGCCGCCGAAATTGCTGAGCCAGTTGTTGGGCGGCCCGCCGCCCGGCGCCGGGTCACGCCAGATGTACCAGTCGCGCCGCGGATCGCTGCGCGCGCTGCGGCTCTGCATGAACCACGGATGATGGTCCGAGGTGTGGTTGGGCACGAAGTCCAGGATGATCCTGAGCTCTCTCGCGTGCGCCTCCTGCACCAGCGCATCGAAGCCTTCCAGCGTGCCGAAGCGCGGATCGATGCCGCAAAAGTCGGAGATGTCGTAGCCGAAGTCGGCCATCGGCGAGGGATAGATCGGCGAGATCCAGACGGCATCGACGCCGAGCGAGGCCAGATGATCCAGCCGCGCGCGGATTCCATCCAGGTCTCCGATGCCATCGCCGTTGCTGTCCTGGAACGAACGCGGATAGACCTGATAGACGATTCCGCACTTCCACCAGTCGTCGGCTGACATCTTGATCCTCTCATGGCCGGTTTCGAGAGGAGCCATTGTCTCCAGAAAGCGTCGTGGCCGGCCGAAGTCGGCCCAAAAGCCGCCGTCCTTCCGCTGCAATGATGTTGCGGTTGCCGCATGGGAGGGCAGGCTCGGGTTGCCGCTGGCACGACGGTGCGGTAGCCTCCCGGCTCCAATACAGCCAGGAGTCCCCCGATGTCCAGCCGCTTACTTCTTTCCACTGGCGCCGCCGTCGCAGCCACCGCACTGATCATCGGTTGCGGTGCCATGCGTTCATCGAGCGGCAACCCCATGAGCTTCTTCATCACCAGCACCAACCCCGGCAAGGGCGGCGACCTCGGAGGCTTGGCCGGAGCCGACCGCTTCTGCCAGTCGCTGGCCACGAGTGCGGGGGCGGGCAACAAAACGTGGCGCGCCTATCTGAGCACCACGGCCGCGAACGGCCAGCCGGCCGTCAATGCGCGCGACCGGATCGGCACCGGTCCCTGGACCAACGCCAAGGGAGTGGTCGTCGCCACCAGCGTGGCCGACCTGCACAGCGCCAACGCCAAGGTCGGCAAGGACACCTCGCTGACCGAGAAGGGCGAGGTTGTCTCCGGCTTCGGCGATCCGGTCAACCGCCACGACATCCTCACCGGCTCGCGCCCTGACGGCAGCCTGGCCGCGCCCGATCCCGGCAAGGACACCACCTGCGGCAACTGGACCAAAAGCGACGGCGGCTCCGCCATCGTGGGCCATCACGACCACAAGGGCACCAATCCCGATCCGGTAGCCAATGCGTCGTGGAATTCTTCGCACGGTACGCGCGGCTGCAGCGTCGACCAACTCAAGATGAGCGGCAGCGCCGGGCTGATGTACTGCTTCGCGGCGAACTGACTTTGTCAGATGGGCGGGCGCTCACGACGCGCCCGCAATTCCGGGCAAAGGATATCCGCTTGAGATTCGAAGCGCTTCACGGACGCACCTACGTGATCCAGCACGAAGTCAACAAGGAGCGAGCTGCGAATGGCTGTCTTGGACACCGGCCCCTACTTCCACGGCACACGGGCGGACCTCCAGGTGGGCGACCTGCTCACCGCAGGCTTCCGCTCAAACTACGACGGCGACGTCGTCATGAACCACATCTACTTCACCGCCTGGCCAAAGGGTGCCGGGCTGGCCGCCGAAATGGCGAAGGGCGACGGCCGTCGACGCGTCTACGTCGTCGAGCCCACGGGCGCGTTCGAGGACGATCCCAACGTCACCGACAAGAAGTTTCCGGGTAATCCCACACGCTCGTACCGCAGCCGGGAGCCGCTTCGTATCGTCGGCGAACTCGACACGTGGGAACTGTTTGATGCGGAGTACATCCGGCAGCTCAGGGAGCGCGTACGCGCGGGCATGGGGGAGATCATTAACTAATCGCGCCTGCCGGCAATCGTCACCTGACCCCAAGGGCGCTTTGGAGAAAGGGCAAAGCCCGCTTCGAACCAGGATGCCCGCTCAGCCTTCGGCTACAGTCGGCCAGCTACCCTTCGCCGGCCTCTCCAATCCTCTCGCCTGGACCTCCTATACAAGCGTTCAAAGTTCGATGCAATGGTCTGCCTGTTGTGACGGCGGGAGCCGCAGATGCGCTTCTTGTTTCATTGCATCTGAGCACCTTGGTCGACGGCGAACACCCAGCCATCCTGCGCATCGGCGGGATGCGGGACCTTGGCAACGAACGTCGGTCCCACGTGCAATGGATTGAAGAGATGGTTCTGGCCGAAGGTGACGAACTGCACCTGACGCTGATGAGTGTTGATGAAGCGACCTTGCCGACAGAAGATGTCGCCACCGATTCCGAAGAGCACCTCGTGGCGCAGGCCGAATACGAGATAGAACTGGCCGAGAATCCTCCTCAGCCCACGAAGCTGGAGCGCCAGCGCCCGAGCGCGTCACTCCAACTGGCTGTCGGTGCAGAGCCGCCCATTGTTGCCAGCTTCGGGGCCGACGGTGAGCTCCTTTCGCTGGGTGCCACCTGGAACAGCTGGCGTCCTGAACGTTTTTATCTCAGTCTTTCGAGTTGCTCCTGCGAGCAAGCCATTGCGAAGCAAGGTGGCAAGGATTGGTTCAAGGGCCACGTGGCCCAAGGAGAGACTGTTGTCGTTCGCATCAACGGATAAGGCATTTTGCATGCCGCGCTGGTTGTCGCTTCTCTACGGCCTTGCCGCAGTTGCAGGGCCTCTCAGCAGCGCAAGGGGTGGTCGTGGGCATCGAGCGCCGGGCAAGTCGGTATTCAAGCTTTGCGTACCTCCAGATGAGGGCGAACGGACAGGATGTTCGGCTGCGCATCCTTGATTGCGAATCTGAACTGCAACCTCTTTCGGGCGCCGCGACCATTGAAGTACTGTATGCCGGCAACGTGCTTTATGAAGCAACGCAAGCTGGCATCACGTTCTGCTCTTACGCGAAGTCCAGGCCACGAACGGGTCATTCACGGTGCCGCCCCGCGCCCCAAAACAGTCGGCCCAGCAGACCGAGCAGGTATTCGTCGACAAGCCACAGTCCAGTGGACCGCTTAACCCGGAGGAGACTCGCATGGGACTTCTAACCTTCAGCCTCAATGTCACGCTGGACGGCTGCGTCGACCACCAGGAGGGAATCGCCGACGACGAGACGCACGCCTTCTTCACCCGTCTCATGGACGAAGGTGGGGCGATGCTCTGGGGCCGCGTCACCTACGAGATGATGGAGAGCTACTGGCCAGCGGTCGCCCGCGGCGATGTGGAGGCACCGCCGGCGGTGCGCGAATGGGCGGTCAAGCTGGAGGCCAAGCCGAAGTACGTCGTGTCGTCGACGCGAAAGGGCTTCCCGTGGACCAACAGCCACCATATCGCGGGCGACTTGCGAGCGGGCGTGCAAAAGCTCAAGGACGCCACTCCGGCCGGCGTGCTCCTCGGTAGCGGCAAGCTCGCGACCGCGCTGGACCGGCTGGATCTGATCGACGAATACAAGTTTCTCGTTCACCCCAGGATCGCCGGCCACGGCCCGACCCTGTACCAGAGCGGGCTGCCCAACACGCGACGGCTCGAGCTGGTCTCGGCGAGGCCGCTCAGCAACGGCGCGGTCGCATTGCATTACCGGCGCCGACATGAAGGCTCCCAGTGATTGGGTGCACGTCCAGAGTACCTTCACGCAGAAGTACGGGCGCCCCGCGTTCGTCTGGCCCTCAATCTCCCTTGATACCTTGCACGCGGATCAACTCCGCCCAGCGTGTGTATTCGCTGCGGATCAGGCGACCGAGCACTTCGGGCGAGCCGCCCGCCGGGGTAATGCCCATGGCGACCATCCTGTCGCGCACCGCCGGTTGATTCAGCGCGTTGTTGAACGCGGTATTGAGCCGCCGGATCGCCGGCTCGGGCGTGCCCGCCGGGGCCGCGAAGGCGTACCACGGCTCGATGACGAAGCCGGCAAAACCCAGTTCTTCCATCGTCGGGACGTCCGGCAGATTGGCCGAGCGCGTCTTGCCCGTCACCGCCAGCGCACGCACCTTGCCCTGCTTGATGAAGGGCAGGATGGAAGGCTCGTTGTCGAAGAACACCGGGACCTGGCCGCCGATGAGGTCGGTGATGGCAGGCCCCGATCCCTTGTACGGCACATGCGTCAGCTCGATGCCCGCCATCTTCTTGAGCAACTCGGCGGCGAGGTGGTTGGACGCGCCCACGCCCGAAGACGCGTAGGCCATGGGCTGGCGCCTGGCCTGGTCGACCAGGTCCTTCACGCTGCGGATGCCCGCCTCGTTGTTGACGGTGAGCACATTGATCGATGCGCCCAGCAGGATCACCGGCGCCATGTCCTTGAACAGGTCGTAGCCGACGTTCTTGTACAGGCTCGGATTGATGGCGCAGCTGCCGATGCTGCACTGGACCAGCGTGTAGCCGTCGGCCGGCGCCTTCAGCGCCGACGCCGTTCCCACGCTGCCGGCGGCTCCGGCACGGTTGTCGACGATGATGGGCTGGCCCAGCTCCGCCGACGCCGCGTTGGCAAGCAGGCGCCCGACCACGTCCGCACTGCCGCCGGGCGGAACCGGGATGACCAGCTTCACCGGGTGGGCTGGATAAGTCTGTGCGGCAACAGGCCAGCCCACAGCAGCGATGAGGCCGAACAGGAGGGCGGCGAAGAAGCGGCGTTCCATGCTATTGCCAGCCGTCGACCAGCTGCTTGAGCTGCGCCAGGTCCGCTTCCGGCAGCGGCCAGGTGCTGGGCGGCCGGGCCGCGCCGCAGTCTCGCCCGGCGTATTGCAGCGCCGCTTTCACCACGCTCACGTTCGAGCCGTTGCGCTCATGCGTGCGCAATTCCTCGAAGGCCGCGATGCCGCCGATCAATTCCATCGCCAGCCGGTGATCTCCCTTCGCGAGCGCGGCGTGAATGCGCACGGACAGGTCGGGCCGCACGTTGATCAGCCCCGAGGTGAAGCCGCGGGCACCCACCGCATACATCGGCGGGGCCCAGGGCTCGGCCAGTCCGCACACCCAGGCCAGGCCGCGATCGGCCACCTGCGCCATGGCCTGCACCAGGCGCAAGGGCGTGGGCGACGCCCATTTCACGCCGATGACCTGCGGGATTCGGCACAGGGCTTCGATCACCGGCAGACCGATCGCGTCGTCACGCAGATAGAGCACGACAGGCAGGCCGTCCGCCGCGTCGGCAACCCGGCGCACATACGTGACCACACCGCTGGGCGCGACGAAAGGGTCCGTCAGCTGATGCACCATCAGGGCAGCGGCACCTGCCTGGCGTGAGGCGCGCGCCAGGGCGCAGGCGTCGTGGACGCTGCGCCCCACGCCACCCAGCAAGGGCACGCGGCCACGGACATGTTCCGCCGCGGCATGCACCATGCGCTCGGCCTCCGCCATGGTCAGGCCGAAGAACTCGCTGGTGTTGCCGTTGGCCACCAGCACATGGACGCCGGCCTCGATGGCGCGGTCGACGACGGGGCCCAGGCGATCGGGCGCGATGTGGTCCGCATCGTCGAAGGGCGTCACCAGGATGCCTGAGATGCCGTCCAGGGCAGTCCTGAGGGAAGCTGTTGATTCAGTCATGTTGTCGATCTCGTGTAGTTGCGCGGGTGTTGTCATTGGCCTGCCTCGACAGAGAAAAGACGGACAGGCGCAGGCTGCATGTCATCGCCTCGCCGGGCGCGAGCACCCGCCAGCCGGTGTCGGCGCGCGCCGCAGCCAGGTTGGCGGCGTCCGCGACATGCGAGACCGGTTCCACGCAGAAGTACGCTCCCGGCCCCGGCCGATGCAGCACCAGGTGCTGCAGCGCGGCGCTGGCCAGCAGTTCGATGGCGGGACCATCGGCCGCCGCCATCCGCGCTTGTCCGTTCCATTCGCCGTAGTAGCGGGTGCATTCGACATCGGGCAAGGCCTTCGCCGACGCGTAGTCGTCCGCCGGACCGGTCGGCTGCGGCGTGCTCGCGAGGAATTCGGCGTCCGCCGGCCAGACGGTGCGCGCATCGAACTGCAGGCCGTGCGCGAAGCGGGCCGGAAAATAGGGATGGAAGCCGCAACCGCCCGGCATCGGCTCCCGGTCCTCGTTGGCGACCCGCAAGCTCAGCGTGATGCCCGCGGCGTCGAGCTCCACCACCTGCTCGGCCCGAAAAGCCCATGGCCAGCCGTGGTCCCCCGGCACATGGACATAGGTCATGGTGGCGCGGTCCGCTGCGTGTTGCTCGAGGTGCCATGGGCGCTGCTGGCTGACGCCATGCAGCGCGTGCCGTTCCCCCGGATGAAGCGGCAACTGCACCCTGCCCTGCGTGCCGGCGATGCGGCCATCGCGGATGCGGTTCGAAAACGGAACCAGGGGATAGCAGCCGGCCTTGGGCCACTGGGTGGATTCGAAACCGCCGGCGCGGACGGCGTCGTCGAGCGGCACCAGCCAGTCGATTCGTTCGCCCGCGGTTGCGCGGGAGCTGAGGCTGGTGACGCGTCCGCCGGCAGCCGGCGCCAGCGTCGCCGTCAGCGTTCCGCTGCACAGCGTGGTGTCGGGCGTCACGTTCAGATGCATCGCCATCCGCTCACGACTTCGAACTGCGGATGGTCACGTCAGGCCGCTGCAGCAGCGCCGGCGACAGTGCCAGGCCCAGGCCCGCGCCGGGCGGAACCGTCGCATGGCCGGCGCGGACATCGGGCAATTGCGTCACGAGCTCGCGATACCAGCCTCCCAGGTAAGCGCGCACCACTTCCTGCAGCACCACGTTGGTCGTGCTCATCGCCAGGTGGAGCGACGCCGCGAGCACGACCGGGCCGGTGCAGTCATGCGGCGCGACCGGTTTGTGAAAGGCCTTCGCCAGGGCCGCGATCTTTCTGGCTTCGGAGAGACCCCCGACCCAGCCCAGGTCCAGCATCACATAGTCCACCGCATTGTTCTTGAGCAGCTGGATGAATGGCTGAACGGTGGCCAGCGTCTCGCTGCCGCAGACCGGAATGCGGGTGCGCGAACGGAATTCGGCGATCGTGTCGAGGTTGGACATCTGGATCGGGTCCTCAACCCAATAGGGCTTGAACTCCTCGAGCGCCTGCGCGATCCGCACGGCCATCGGCAGGTTCCACATCGAATGGAGCTCCACCATGATGTCCATCTCGTAGCCGACAGCGCGCCGGATTTCGCGGAACGGCTCGAGCGCAGTGTCCAGGTCGCGGGCCGAGATCGTCTGCCCGCCGCTGGCCTGGGCGAAGGGATCGAAGGGCCAGATCTTCATCGCCTTGTAGCCCTCGGACAGCAGGCTTTCGGCCAACGCCGCCGGGCGCTTGACGAATGCAACCTGGTCCTCGTAAGGCCCTTCGGGCGCGACGTCGGCGCTGGCCTGCGTCACCGAGCGACGCTGTGGGGCCTTGTTGTAGGTGTAGCCCGCGCAGGTGTTGTAGACCGGGACGCGTTCGCGCACGGCGCCGCCGAGCAACTGGTAGAGCGGCTGTTGCGTGACCTGGCCGAACAGATCCCACAGCGCGATGTCGACCGCTGAAGCGGCGCGCGTTTCGGCGCCGCTGCTGGCAAAGCCGACATAGCCGTACAGCAGCTGCTGGCTGTGGGCTTCGATGGCGAGCGGATCCTTTCCCAGCAGGTAGGGCGCGACCAGTTCATGGATCTGCGCCTGCACGGCCTGGGCGCCACGAAAGGTTTCCCCCAGGCCCACCAGGCCGGTGTCGGTGTGGATCTGCACCCACAGGATGTTGGGATAGGCGGCCGCGTGGACCGTATCGACTTGCGTGATCTTCATGGAGGGCGGCATCAGGCCGTTTTTGGATGTTCCTTGACGCGGCTGACCAGCTGCGTCGGGTTGACGAATTGCAGCGCGATCAGCAGCCAGGCCAGCGTGACCGCCATGTAGACCATCGCCATTGCATCGACCGACTGCGGCGCACGAACGCCCGCCGCGAAGACCGCGTAGTACAGGGCCACCACCAGCGTCTGCGAATCCGGGCCGGCCGTCAGGAAGGTCAGCTCGAACATGCCGATGGTGCGCACCAGCACCAGCAGGGAGGCCGCCAGAATGCCCGGCGCCAGCAGCGGCAACAGCACGTGCCAGAACAGCTTGAAGGTGTTGGCGCCGAACACGCGGGCGGCGGATTCGAGGTTGGCATCGATCTGCTCGATGAACGGTGTCATCACCAGGATCATGAACGGCACGGCCGGAATCATGTTCGCCAGGATCACGCCGAAGATGGTGCCCGCGATGTGCGCCTGGTACATCACGGTCGCCAGCGGAATGCCGTAGGTGATCGGCGGGATCATCAGCGGCAGCAGGAACAGCCCCATCAGCAGGTTCTTGCCGCGGAAGTTGCGCCGCGCCAGCGCGTAGGCCGCCGGCACGCCGATCAGGATCGACAGGAACACGACGGCGGCGACCACCTCGATCGTGACCCACAGCACGCTGTCGAGCTGGAACTCCTGCCAGGCGGTCTGGTACCAGTTGAACGTGTAGCCATCGGGCAGCCAGGTGCCGAGCCAGCGGCGGGCCACCGAGCTGGTGCCGACCGCGGCCACCATGAGTGCGACATTGACGATGAAGAAGCCCATCACCAGTGCAACCAGTGACTTCCAGAGTTTCATCAGCAGGCGATGCGTATCCATGGTCAACCTTTGCCGCCGGAGACGGGGCCCCGATAGAACATCCCGCGCGCGCCCAGGACCGCGGCAACGACGAACAGCTGCACCACGCCCATCAGCATCGCGACGGCCGAAGCCATGGAATAGTCGTAGCGCTCGAAGGCGGCCTCATACGCCGCGATCGAGATCACTCGGGTGGCGCCGGCCGGCGACCCGAGCAGGACCGCCGACGGAAACACCGAGAAGGCCTGCACGAACGACAGCGCGAAGGCCATCGCCAGCCCCGGGACCAGCAGCGGCAGATAGATATGCCGGAACTGGTTCCACGGCGTTGCGCCCAGGGTCGAGGCAGCGCGTGGCAGGTTGGGGTCGATGCCGGTGATGTACGACAGCGTGAGCAGGAACGCGAACGGGAAACCCGAGATGACGAGCGAAATCAGGACGCCCCAGTAGTTGTGCGTCAGCCGGATCGGGCCTTCGTAGATGTGCAGCCACTGGAGCGACTGCGACAGCCAGCCCTTGGGGCCGAAGTAGCCGAGCATGCCCTCGGCGATCAGGACGGTGCCCAGCGTCAACGGAATGACCAGCAGCGTGGTGATCAATTTCTGGAAGCGGCTGCTGCGGCGCATCTGATAGGCGATCGGCAGCGCCGCGCCGACGTTGATCACGGTGGCGGGAATGGCCAGCTTGAGCGTGGTCCACACCGTGTCGCGCAGGTTGCCGGTGGTGAAGAACTGCGTGTAGTTCGCCAGCCAGTTGCCTTCCATCGGATGGAACGACAGCTGCAAGCCGTAGAGGAACGGATAGACGAACAGCACCACCATGAAGAGCGTCGCCGGCACCAGCAGCAGCAGGGACCGGTCGAACGAAGACGGGCTGGCGCTGCTCATGGCACCATGCCCGCGGCTGCATCGACGGGATAGGCCAGCGCCTTGTCCGGCGCAATGGCCAGCATGACCGGATCGCCGACCCGCAGGCGCGCCGTCGTGCGCACGATCAGCTTGAGCCCGCCGGCCACCTCGACGTCGACGATGTTGTCGTGGCCGCAATATTCGACATTGAGCACCCGGGCGGCAAAGCTGTTGTCCACCGGTGAAGAGACGACGTCGAATTCCTCGGGCCGGATCGCGAGCATCGCCTTGCCGCTGGCGAGTGGCTGCATCGCCCGCGCGTTGAGCGCCAGGCCGCTGCCGGCGAGCTGCACCGACGCGCCGCCCTCCGAGCGCACGTCCAGCTCCACCAGGTTGCGATAGCCCATGAAGCGGGCCACGTCCAGGTTGGCCGGCTCCGCATAGATGCGCTGTGGTTCGGCAATCTGCTGTGCCACGCCGTCCTTCATGACGACGACGCGATCGGCCAGCGACAGCGCCTCATCCTGGTCGTGGGTGACGTAGATCGTCGATCGTCCCAGTTCGCGGTGAATGCGCCGGATCTCGGCGCGCATCTCCAGCCGCAACTTGGCGTCGAGATTCGACAAGGGCTCGTCCATCAACACCAGCGGCGGCTCGATGACGATCGCCCGGGCGATCGCGACCCGCTGCTGCTGTCCGCCGGACAACTGGCCGGGCAGCTTGTGCGCCTGCGAGTTCAGCTGCACCAGATCCAGCGCCCGCTTCACGCGCTGCGCCGACTCGGCGGCTGGCACGCCGCGCATCGCCAGCCCGAACGCGACATTGCGCGCCACGCTCATGTGCGGAAAGAGCGCATAGTTCTGGAACACCATGCCAAAGCCCCGTTTTTCAGGCGGCAGCACATCGATGCGGGTGTCGTCGAGCCAGATGCCTCCATCCGTCAAGGGCAGCAGCCCGGCCAGGCAATTGAGGGCCGTCGACTTGCCGCAGCCCGAGGGTCCAAGCAGCGCGATGAACTCGCCGCGCTTGACCGTCATGGTCAAGGCATTGAGCGCGGTGAAGCTCTGCACGCCCTTGCCCGCGGCAAAGCGGCGCGTGACGCCATCGAGGCGCAACTCGGAAAAGTCTGAAGTCATGGAGAGACACAATCCTGGAAAGAAGCAGCCTGCAAGCGCCCACATGGACGCGTGCAGCATCGGTCGGGCGCGCGGTGCGCGCCGCGAATCACTTGGTCTTGCGGGTGCCGATGTCCTGGTCCCAGCGGCGGAATGCATCGACCATGGCCTTGGTCTCGAGCGGCACGGCATGAGGGAACTGGGCCAGCCACTTGTCGTAGTCAGGCCGTCCGAACTCCTTGATCACGTCCTGGCTGTCCTTGGGTGCCAGCGACAGCGGCACGTCCTTGACCGCCGGGCCCGGATAGAAGTAGCCCTTGTCATAGGTCATCGCCTGCTGCTGCGGCTTGAGCAGGAAAGCCATCAGGTCGAGAACCACCGCTTGCTTCTCCGGCGGGACGCCCTTGGGAATCACGATGTAGTGCGCATCGTTGACCCACGTCATGCTCTTGAAGGGCAGCACCTGGAAGTTCTTCGGCACGATGCCCAGCGCCCTGGGGTTGATGTCCCAACCCGTCACCGTCAGCGTCATGTCGCGCGAGCCTTCGCCCAGTTCCTTCATCACGGCTGCGGTTCCCGTCGGGTAGTACTCGATGCAGGCGTCGAGATCCTTCAGGTAGGCCCAGGTCTTGTCCCAACCATTGATCGGGTCGGCAGGGTTCTTGTCTCCCAGCAGATAGGGCAACCCCATCAAGAAGGTGCGCCCCGGACCGGAGTTGGCGGGCCGTGCATAGATCAGCTTGTTGGGATTGGACTTGCACCAGGCCAGCAGTTCCTGGGGCGTCGTCGGCGGCGTCTTGACCTTGTCGGGGTTGAACTCGACCAGCGGGCCGGCAGGCATGAAGACGATGGCCAGGCCGTGGTCCTTCGCCAGCGCTTGCATCTTGTAGGCGTTGGGAAGGTAGTTCTCCTGCAGCTTGGGGAACTTGGCCGCGTAGTCGGGGAACAACTTGACCCACAGGTTCATCTCGAGGCCGGCCGCGAGCGCATCGGTGCCGACAATGATCATGTCGATGTCACTGCGGCCCGCGTTCTGCATCGCCTTGATCTTGGCCGGGATCTCGGGGGCGGGCGCCTTGGTGAAAGTGAACTTGGAGACCAGCTTGGGGTTCTGCGCCTGGTAGGCCTCAAACGCCCCCTGCGTCAGCGCCAGGTTGCCGGCGGCGTCGATCACGTTGACCACCACCGGCGACTTTGGCAGCTCCTGCGCCTGGACCAGGCCGATGCCGGCACAGCTCGCCGCCCCGAGAACGGCCGCAATGAGGGCGCGGCGATGCCGTGAGAGGGAAACTTGGCGCATTCGGAATCTCCTGATGGATGGGCTTGGCAGGCGGAATCTTGTAAGACAACTTTCGAGTTGTCATCCGGGTTTTCGCTGAGCCCCGCGGACACACGCCCACACACGCCCACCTCTGGAAGAGCAAGGGTGCTGCGGGAGAGCCACTCGCTGTTCTCGTCAAGTTCGGAAGATTTGCTATAGTTGTCTGACAAAGATTCCCAGGGTATCGGTTCGATGGCGGAACACTTGCTAGACGTCAATGGCGGCACACTGCCCGACCAGATCTACGCCCGGATGGTCGAAGCCATCCTGCGCGGGGACTACGTCGACTCGAAAAAGCTGCCGACGGAAAGCGAACTGGCCTCGCAATTCGGAGTCTCGCGGCCGACCGTCCGGGAGGCACTGTCGAGGCTGCGATCGGACGGGATCATCGAGTCCCGCCGCGGCTCCGGCAGCCAGGTCGTGCGCGCCCCCGGGACACCGGCATCGAGCATGCCCCCCATCAGGAACTATTCGGACATCGAGCGGTATTACGCCTACCGCACAGTTGTTGAATCGGGGGCGGCGGCCGCTGCGGCGGAGTTCCGCACTGCCGACGACCTGACGACGATCAGAGCCTGCCTGGAAGCGCAGACCCTGGCCATGGAGGGTGGAAACAAAGGCATCGAAGACGACGTCCGCTTCCACAGGGCGATCGCGAGGGCCTCGCACAACCAGTTCTTCGTGGCCGCCGTCGAAACGAGTGTCGCGCCCATCAGGCAATTCATGGAACTGGCGCGCAGCGTGCGATCGAAGATGACCGTCGAGCGTGTCCGGCTGGTCCAGATGGAGCACCAGCAGATCCTCGACGCCATCGAGAAACGATCCCCGGCCGACGCCGCCGAGGCAACACGGCTCCATATCCTCAACGCCAAGCGACGGATCTTCGACGCGGCGAAATTGCGGTAGAGCGCGACGGCCTGGCCGCCCACAAGGTTTGCTCCATCCCTGCCCGCGCGGCAGCTATGCAGCGGAAGCGGTCCTTTGGTCCAGCCTTGGGCCTCAGGAACGCGGCAATGCGCCGATCTGCTGCATCAGTCCGAGCAGGTCCGGTTGCCCCACTTCGGAGACGATCTTCCCGGTCGAGAATCGATAAATGTTCAGCGCTTGCACGGCAATCGTCCTGCCGGTGGGAGGCACGCCGAAAAAAGCTCCGCGATGCGTCCCACGCATCGTGAATCGCGCAGCGATGACATCACCTTCGATGACGGTTTCCTCAAGAGTCCATTGAACGTCGGGGAATCCGCCGCGCATCATCCCGATGATCTCCAGGTAGCCTTGTGGCCCGTGCACGGGTTCGGCGCGCCCAGGAACTTGAAACACGGCGTCCGGAGAAACCAACTCTGTGGCGAGCCGCGGGTCCGCTGTGTTGATGAACTCCACGAAGCGAGTCATGAACTGTCGGTTTGTGGTTTGCATCTGTCGCCTCGGAATGTCTATCAGGATGGGACGCGGGGCTTGGTGGCCGCCCGGTGCCCGCGTACCCATATTGTTCGAGTTGCCGGCGTGTTCGACACGATCAAAGTCGGTTGCTGAATGGTGAATATCGGACAGAATGGGTCGATGCCGCGCGGAACGAGACCCATCGATATCGAGCAGGTCCAATATCGGCCCTCGGCCGAGAGCACACTGGATCTCGAGGTCTTCTCTATGTCGGACTTAAGACGAAGGGTGCCCCAAGCCCACCTCCAGCGTCACCACCGCTACGACTTCCACATGTTCGTGCACGTCAGACGCGGGAAATGCCGCGCCGTGGTGGACTTCAGGCACATCGAGTGTGGCGCGGGATCGCTGCTGACCATCCGGCCCGGACAGGTTCACCGCTTCGGCCCGGGAAGCCGCTGGGACGCGAACCTCCTGCTGTTCAGACCCGAACTGCTGCAGGCTTCGCAAGGCGAGGAACGCCTTCAGATGCCTGAACTGATCGATGCGCTTCCTGGCCATCTGCGCCTCGATCGGTCGACGGGCCGGTTCTTGGCCGACACGCTCGCGCGGCTCGAGGAAGAATGCGCGCTCGAAGCCCGGCAACCGCTGCTGAACTGGCTGCTCCAGAGTGAACTGGCAACGCTCGTGATGCGGCTGCACATCTTTCACACCGAGCAACAGCCGCCCGCTGGAGCATCGGCCGACGCACCGGAGCGCTTTCGTCTTTTCAAACGGCTTTTGGACGCGAAGGTGCATCAGTGGCATCACGTTTCGCGCTATGCACATGCCATGGGATGTTCCGAGAAGACTCTTACTCGCATCTGCAGTGCGGTGGCTGGCGTCGGTGCGAAGGCCTTTATTGCCTCGCGCCTTGCGCTGGAAGCCAAGCGCCTGCTCGTACATACGGAGATGCCGATTTCCGCCATCGCGCAGCGGCTTGGCTTCGATGAGGCGACCAACTTCACCAAGTTCTTTCGCAGCATTGAAGGATGCACGCCAGGCGACTTCCGCCGTCGGTTCGATGTCTCGTTGTAGCCGCGATACCCGTCGACTCGGATCGGACGTTGCATTCGATCTCGCGCACGGGCTACTGGGCTCTTGGCGTTCGAGCCCGACGCATGGTGCCGCCGTTCGATGGTCGGCGTCACACGCCGCCTCGGTACAGCGTGGACAGCAGGCGCGATGCTATTCGTCGTCACGCACCTGGTATTGGCTCACCAGCGCCTGCTGGACCGTCGGCGGCACCGCTTCGTAGTGCGACAGCGCGATGGTGTAGCGGCCCTGGCCGCTGGTCATTGCATTGAGCCGCGACTGGTAGCTGGCGAGCTCGGCCTCGGGCACCTGCCCGCCGATGGCCACGGTGCCGCCTCCCTGGCCCGAGGTGCCGGTGACCAGGCCGCGCCGAGCCGACAGGTCGCTCGTGACGTCGCCCACGGCATGCTCGGGCACGGCGATCTCGATCTGCACGATCGGCTCGAGCACCACCGGCCGGGCCTCGCGGATCGCGGCCATGAAGGCCTTGCGGCCCGCGGTCGCAAAGGCGATGTCCTTGCTGTCGACGCTGTGGTGCTTGCCGTCGTACACCACCACGCGCACGTCGACCACGGGGTAGCCTGCGATCGCGCCGTACGCCAGCACCTCGCGCACGCCCTTCTCCACCGCGGGAATGAACTGGCCCGGGATCGCGCCGCCCCTGACCTCGTCCCCAAACTGGAAACCCGCGCCGCGCGCGAGCGGCTCGATGCGCAGGAAGACCTCGGCGAACTGGCCAGCGCCGCCGGTCTGCTTCTTGTGGCGGTGGTGGCCCTCGGCCGGCGCGCTCACGGTCTCGCGGTAGGCGATGCGCGGCGGCCGCGTCTGGACCTCGAAGCGGTACACCTCGCGCAGGCGCTCGAGCACGATGCGCAGGTGCAGCTCGCCAAGCCCGTAGAGCACCGTCTCGTTGGTCGCGGCCACATGCTCGATGCGCAGGCACGGGTCCTCGGCCGCGAGCTTGCCGAGGATCTCCCAGGCGCGCTGCTCGTCGCCATGGCGCTTGGGCTCCACGGCCAGGCCATGCACCGGCACCGGAAACGGCAGCGGCGCGAGGTGCACGTGGGCGTCCTCTGCAGCGTCGTGCAGCACGGCATCGAAATGGATCTCCTCGACCTTGGCCACCGCCACGATGTCGCCGGGCACCGCATGCGGCACCTCGACATGGTCCTTGCCCTGGAGCATGAACAGGTGCCCCACCTTGAAGGGCTTGCGTCCGTCGCCGATGTAGAGCTGGCTGTCGCGCGTGACCGTGCCCTGGTGCACGCGGAAGATGCCCAGCTTGCCGACATAGGGGTCGACCGTGACCTTGAACACATGCGCCAGCACGTGCAGCGACGGGTCGGGGCTGGCCTCCATGGGCCTGGCCTCTGCGCCCTCGCCAACGATGAAGTCCGGCGGGTTGGCTTCGGTCGGGTCGGGCAGCAGCTTGACGATCACGTCCAGCAGCTCGGCCACGCCGGCGCCGCTGCGCGACGAGACGAAGCACACCGGGATCAGGTGGCCTTCGCGCAGTGCCTGTTCGAGCGGCGCGTGCAGCTCGGCCGGGTCCACGTCGCCTTCCTCGAGGTAGCGGTCGACGAAGGCCGCGTCGACCTCGACCACCTGCTCCACCAGCGCGCGGTGCGCCGCCTCGACCGGGCCGAAGTCGGATTGCCCGAAGCGGTTGAAGAAGCAGTCCACCACTTGCCGGCCGACCCCGTCGGGCAGGTTCAGCGGCAGGCATTCGCGGCCGAAGGTGGCCTGGATGTCGGCCAGCAGGCCCGCCAGCGAAACACCCTGCGAGTCAATCTTGTTGACGATGATCATGCGCGCCAGGTGGCGCGAGGCCGCGTACTCCATCATGCGCACCGTCATCGGCTCGATGCCGGTGGCGGCATTGATGACCACTGCCGCCGTCTCGACCGCCTCCAGCGCCGGCAGGCTCTGGCCGAGGAAGTCGGGCCCGCCGGGCGTGTCGATCAGGTGGATGCGCGTGCCGCCGTGCGTGAGGTGCATCACCGATGCGTTGAGCGAGTGCTGCATGCGGCGCTCGAGCGGGTCGTGGTCGCTGACGGTGCTGCCGCGCTCGATGCTGCCGCAGGCCGCGATGGCGCCCGCCTTGTGCAGCAGGTTCTCGGCCAGCGAGCTCTTGCCGGCGGCTGCGGCGCCCACCAGCGCCAACGTTCGCACAGCCTGCATTTCGGCCGCAAGGCCGTTCGATCGGCTTGGCATGGCATGCACTCCTTACGCGCCCCCAAGGCCGGCCCGGCGGCCCGCCAGGGCTCGGGTGCTGCGCGTGGGCGCCGGGCCAGCGTACGGGATTGGCCGTGCCGGCGCAAGCGGGTGGCTGCCCCAGGACCTACTTCGAACGCCCGTCGAAATGCTGCACCGGCACCGCTTCCAGGTCGATGCCCTCGAGGCTGCGGATGTTGATGGCCGCCATCCTGTTGCCTTTGGGATCGGTGCCCTCGCCAAAGACATGAATGCCGCAGACCGCGCAGAAGCGATGCGAGATCAGGTGCTTGTTGAACATGTAGGTGCTGACGTCCTCGGGCGGCGTCTTCAGCCTGAGCCGGTCGTGCGGCACGAACCACAGCAGCGATCCCCTGCGCTGGCACATCGAGCAGTTGCATGACATCGCCCCCTGGATGTCGCCCTCGACTTCGAAAGCGATCCGGCCACAGTGGCAGCTGCCTTGGTAATTCGTCGTCATCGGTCCTCCGAACAGAAGTTGTGCGGGTCGCAGTTTAGGCCGCAGCTGTCGAAGACGGAACGCTCATTGCGAAGGCTGCCGCGCTCGGCCGTGGCGGGCCCTGGGGGATCCGGCCGACCGATCAATCCTCCGACCTGTATGCCGCCAGGAACGCGTCGGAAGACACCTGATCGGCCAGGGCCCGGAGGTTCGCCGCCGAGGCAGGGCCCAGCACGGCCTCCACGCGGTCGTTTGCCGCGGCCCAGCGCCACACCGCTTCGGACAACTTGGCCTTGCCAAGCGGCGTGAGCAGGCCGTGCTTGGTGCGCCGGTCCTTGGCGTCCGCACGCAACTCGACGAAGCCGTCGCGCACCAGCGGCCTGAGCGCGTGGGTCAGCGCCGACAGCTGGATGGCGAGCCGGGCTGCGAGGTCCTGCAGCGTCGGTCCTTGCGGGGCGGCAACCGTGAGCTTGTCGATTTCCGCGATGAGCGCGAGCTGCGTGGCCTTGAGGTCCAGCGGCGCCAGCGCTTCGTCATACAGCTGGCCCAGCCGGCGGGCGGCCAGGCGCAGCGCCGTGTTTGTGCAGACGCGCCCACCCAGGACATCCTGATCCGCGGCCGGCTTGTCCAGGCTGCACTTCGCGTCGACGGCTTTGGTTTTTATTCCCATGTTTCGAAAATGGTTGAGTGCTGCACCAACGGCAGCCGATGGCGGATCGCTTCTACATTTGAGCCCTCAACTTTTTTGGTTGAGCCCTCAAATTTTATTCGAAAGCCATCCATGACACATCCCAGCTCCAGGAAAGTCGCTCTTGTCACCGGGGCTTCCTCCGGCATCGGCGCCGTCTATGCGGACCGCCTCGCCGCGCGCGGCTATGACCTCATTCTTGTCGCCCGTCGCGCCGACCGCCTCGAAGCCCTCTGCGCACAGGTCTCGAAGGCGCACGGCATCCAGGCCGAGCCGGTCGTTGCCGACCTGACCCAGGACGAGGACCTGGCGCGGATCGAGACGATCCTGTCCACCCGCGCCGACCTGCGCGTGCTGGTGAACAACGCCGGCATTGCGCGGCTGGGACCGGTGGCACAGAGGTCCGCCGGCGACGCACTGTCGCAGATCGCCCTCAACATCACGGCGCTGACGCGCCTGACCCAGGCGGTGGTGCCCGCCTTCATCGCCAGAAACGACGGGGTGATCATCAACATCGCTTCGGTGCTGGGCATCCACGCGCTGCCGATCAGCGCCGTCTACAGCGGCACCAAGGCCTTCGTACTGCAATACAGCCGGGGCCTGCAGGAAGAGCTGGCCGGCACCGGCGTGAAGGTCCAGCTGGTCCTGCCGGCCTCGACGGCCACCGAGATCTGGGACCTGTCGGGCGTGCCGCTGGCGGCCCTCAACAAGGACGCGCTGATGACCACCGAGCACATGGTCGATGCGGCGCTCGCGGGATGGGACCAGGGCGAAGCGGTCACGTGGCCGTCGGTCGCCGATGCAACGCTGTGGGACAAGTACGAGGCGGCGCGCTCCGCATTGTTTGCCGCCACCCAGGTGGGAACGCCGGCCCCGCGCTACCGGATCGGCTGAGCCGCTGCGGGCCAAGGCCATTCCCTCCTTTCTTCTCACTCCCCTTTCTTCAGGACAGTCCATGCTTTTCGACGCCTTCTCCCTGCGCGCCACCCCGCTCAAGAACCGTGCCGTGATGTCGCCGCTCACCCGCAGCCGCGCGGCCGAGAACAACACGCCCAACAGCCTGATGGCCACCTACTACGCCCAGCGCGCGGGCGCCGGGCTCATCATCACCGAAGGCACCTCGCCCTCGCCCAACGGCCTGGGCTACGCGCGGATCCCCGGCCTGTTCAATGATGCCCAGGTGCAAGGCTGGAAGCTCGTGACCGACGCAGTGCATGCCAAGGGCGGCAGGATCGTCGTGCAGCTCATGCACACCGGCCGCGTGGCCCACTCGGACAACCTGCCGGCCGGTGCCGAGGTGCTGAGCTCGTCGTCGGAGACATGCCCCGGCCAGATGTGGACGGATACGCAAGGCAACCAGCCGCACACGCCGCCGCGCGCCATGACCGAGGCCGACATCCAGGTGGCGATCGGCGAATACGCCACGGCCGCGCGCCTTGCCATCGAGGCCGGCTTCGACGGCATCGAACTGCATGCCGCCAATGGCTACTTTCTCGAGCAGTTCCTGAACGCCAACGTCAACCGCCGCACCGACGGTTACGGCGGCACGGCCGAAGGGCGCAACCGGCTGGTGCTCGAGGTCGCGCGTGCGGCCGTGAAGGAAATCGGCGCGGAGCGCGTGGGCATCCGCCTGTCGCCGCACGGCGTGCTCAATGGCACCGGCGCGTTCGAAGGCGTGGACGAACAGTACCTGGCGCTGGTGAAGCAGCTCTCCGCGCTCGGCCTCATGTACGTCCACGTGCTCGACCATTCGGCCCTGGGCACCCCGCCCGTCCCGGCCAAGCTGAAGACCGACCTCAGGGCCGCGTTCGACGGCCCCTTCATCCTTGCCGGCGGACTCGACAAGGCCAGCGCACTGCAGGCCCTGAGCGAAGGCCGCGCGGACCTGACGGCCATGGGCAGGGCCTTCATCGCCAACCCCGACCTGGTCGACCGCATGCGCCAGGACGCGCCGCTGAACGCGCCTGCGCCGGAGACGTTCTACACGCCCGGCGCCAAGGGCTACACGGACTATCCGACGCTGGCGGGCTAGGCACCGTCGGTTGCAAACAAGCACGTCGCCGGCGTGGCCGACGGCTCAAACGCGCCGGGTAAACGGCCGAAACGGCGAGCTCAACAGGCAGCCCAGCCGATGGGGGTCAGTGGCATGTCCCGCTTCGCGGTGTAGTGAATGCTGAAGACCAAGGTGCGACGCGTGTTCGACCCCCGGGGTCAATCGTCGCGGGCCGGGGTATCAGCCGACGGCAAGTGGAAGACATGCAGCTCTTCCCATCGGCCCGTCGAGTTTTCGATCAGCGCGACCGAGGCGCAATCCGCCACGATGCCGCCAGATGCATCCAATCGCTTCTGCAACTCAGCAGCGGCTGCATCGGCCTCGGAGGGCTCTCCATGAGCCACAGTCAGGTGCGGAACCACTCCCTGGTGCGCCCCTCCGTACGGCGGGAAATCTGGAAAGACATCCACGAGCGCCTTGGTCATGGCGATGAACGGTTCTGGCGGTTCCGGCGCGAGATACGCGGTCGCCGGGAAGCGCCCCACCCTGCCCAATGAAAAGGAGAACGCAGCCACTCGATTCAACGCGCGTTGCACTCGGTCCAGTACGGCAGGCGTGATGTACTGGGGATCCATGAATGGCACAAGCACCGTGATGTGCGCAGGCACCCCCAGCTTCGTCGTCGCGTCGAAACGCTGCCGAAGGTCGCCGACCAACGTCTCGGCAGAGGGCACTTTGACAGCAAACGCGGATATCGCCATGGGTTTGATGATATTCGGCAGTCGATAAGCCTCGGCTCACAAGCCAACTCAGCTTCCCGCCCTCGGTGCCAGGTCCTGCCCAATCATGAGTCGGTGTCCGTCAGGCGTCACGACCGAGAACTCGCGCATGCCATGCGGCTTGTCTGCGGGCGCCTGCTTTATCAACGCGCCGCGCCGGACGAATTCTTCATAAAGTGCATCGACGTCATCCACATGCAGGTATCCGAAGTAGCTGTGATCGCCCGTCGCAGACGGCGGCATGGCGTCCGGACAATGGCCGATCATGATGCGCACATCGCCTCGCGAAAGAAGCTGCCAACCGGTCGCTTCCGGCCACTCGGCCTTGAAGCCCAGGGCATCCCTGAAGTAAGCGGTGTTTCGCTCGAGGTCCGGAACGGCGAGCACGAACGAGAACGGGCGCAGCTGGTTGGTTTGTGGCATCGGATTTCTTTTTTGCATAGCAGTCGACACGGCAAATTGTGACGGACCCGGCGCACCTCGCGGCACAATCGACGCTGCCATGAGCACCATTGCCGAACCGTCATCCTCTTCTTCGCAGGCCGCGCCAAAAATCCGCGTGCTGATTGCCGACGATCAGGCATTGATCCGTCGCGGCATGGCCATGCTCTTGGACGCTGCGCCGGACATCGAGGTCCTCGGCCAGGCGGCCGACGGCGTGGAAGCCGTGGAGCTGGCCCGCCGCCTGCTGCCCGACGTGGTGCTGATGGATCTGCACATGCCGCGCAAGGGCGGCGTGCTCGCAACGCGCGAGATCTCGGCCGCCTTGCCGCACACGCGCGTGATGGTGCTGACCACCTTCGACCGCGACGACCTGGTCTCCGACGCGGTGCGTGCCGGCGCGCAGGCCTACCTGCTCAAGGACGCCTCGGAAGAAGAAGTGCTGGACACCGTGCGGGCCGTGCATCGCGGCGAGTCGCGGCTCACGCCGCAGATCGCGCGCAAGGTGATGGACCAGTTCCGGCTGTTGGCCGATCGCGTCGCGCAGGAGCCGCCCTCCCCGCCGGCGCCGGATCCCCGCGCCGCGGCGCAGGCCGCCGCGCCCGGCGAGCCATCGCAGTCCGATTCGACGGCGACGACCAAACCGCTGACAGAGCGCGAGGCCGCCGTGCTCGAACTGATCGCCAAGGGCTATGGCAACCGCCAGATCGCCACGGCGCTCAACCTGGCCGAGGGAACGGCAAAGAACCACGTGAGCCGGATCATGCAGAAGCTCCACGCGAACACGCGCACCGAACTGGCGGTGCTGGTGTTGAAGAAGTAACCCCGAAGCGGCGCCGATCAGGCCGAGCGGCCTGCAGGCGACAGGCCGCCGGGCATTGCGAGATCAGCCGCCGGCGAAGGCGCATGCGATGCGGCGGCATTGCTGGCGGTGTGCCTGGCCAGCATCGGCCGCAGCGCGACGATCGCCAGGAAGGCGGCGAACAGGTCGAGCGCCGCGACTGTGTAGAGCACGGTCGACCAGGTGCCGGTGGCTTCCATCATCAGATTGCCGAGCGGCACGAACAGCGCGCCGACGCCCTTGGCGCAGTACAGCACGCCATAGATCTTGCCGATGTGCTTGGTGCCGAAGGCGTCGCCCGCCAGCGCGGAGAACAGCGAGTACACCTCGCCCCAGGCCAGGAAGACCACGCCCGACAGGATCAGGAAGGCCCACGGGTTGTGGCCGAAGTAGCCCAGCGCAATGATGCCGATGCCTTCCAGCGTGAAGGCGATCACCATGGTCTTCTCGCGGCCGATGTGGTCGGAGATCCAGCCGAACAGCGGGCGCGAGATGCCGTTCATGACACGGTCGAGCATCAGCGCGAGCGGCAGCGCGGCCATGGTGACGAAGTACAGGTCCACCTTGAAGTTCTTCACGCCCAGGTCCTGTGCGATCACGCCCAGTTGGGCCACGGCCATCATGCCGCCGGTGACCACGCAGGAGAACATCAGGATCATCAGCCAGAACAGCGGCGTGCGAAGCGCCTCGCCCAGCGTGTAGTCGCGCCGGCTCTGCGCGAGCTTGGTCGAGCCCCGCACTTCGTTGCCCTTGGGTGCGCGCAGGAACCAGGCCGCAATGAAGGCCAGCGAGCCCTGCAGCAGGCCGAAGAACAGGAAGGCCTGCTGAAAGCCGGAGCTCTCGATCATCGCGGCGATCGGCAGGATGGTGGCGGCCGAACCCGCGCCGTAGCCGCCGGCCGTCAAGCCCACCGCCAGGCCGCGCCGGTCGGGAAACCACTTGAGCGCGTTGTTGATGCAGGTGGCGTAGATCGAACCCACGCCAATGCCGCCGATGGCCGCGCCGATGTAGAAGCCCATCAGCGTCGTGGCCTGCGAGTTGATGGCCCAGGCCGCGCCGATGAACAGCGCACCGAAGGCCACGATCAGGCGCGGCCCGAACTTGTCGATGAAGTAGCCCTCGATCGGCGCGAGCCAGGTCTGCACCAGCACGAAGATGGTGAAGGCAATCTGGATCGATGCGCGCTCCCAGCCGAACTTGCCCTGGATCTCCGGCACGAACAAGGTCCATGCGTACTGGATGTTGGCCGTGGCAATCATGCAGACGATGCCGACGGCCAGTTGCAGCCAGCGGTTGTCGAACAGGCGCGGCGGCGCGCCGGATGCGGCCTGTGTGAGGGACGTGGGATTCATTCGTTGGGTCTCCATTCGTTGTCGCGCCGATCGCGTCGCGGCACGTTCAGGGTTGGAATTCAGTCGCGCTGCAGGCACGGATCGCGATGGGTGCAACTGTTGCCGCAAACCGCCGCCGGCGCGCCTGCCGGAAGTCACGCGGCGGATCGAGACAAACCCCGAGGACTCGGGGGAAGTACCCATGCCGAAAGTCACGGCCACCGGCTGCGAGAATCCGCAGCCAATGAACCTCGCACGTCGCATCGACCCGCGGCGCTCCATGGCTGCCGCGATCGGCTGGCTGCTGATTGCGCTCACCCTGTGCCTGGCGCTCGCGGCCAACCTGTGGCTGCGCAGCTTCGTGCGTGCGACGCTGCTCGAGCAGCACGGCCAGCGCCTGGAGGCCGCGGCCGAGCACGTCAGTGCCGAGCTCGACACCGCGCTGCTGCTGCGCCTGCAGGCCGTCAGCGTGGTGGCGGCCATGCTGTCCGAGGATGTGCAGCGCAGCGAAGGCGCACGCCTGAAGCGCTCGCTCGAGGCGGTGCGCCGCGGCGTGCCCGACCTGATCTGGCTGGCGGTGACCGATGCCGACGGCTTCATCGTCGCCGCCACCGACGAACAGGTGGTCGGCCAGAACGTCAATCAGCACGCGTGGATCTCGCAGGGCCTGGACGCCGCATGGATCGAGGAAGGCCGCTCACCGCAGGAGCGCTTCCTGAAGCTCACCGCGCCGGTGCGCAACGCGGACGGCGCGATCATCGGCGTGGTCGCCGCGAACCTCCGCTGGAACTGGGTGCAGAAGATGATGGCCGAGATCCGCGCCTCGCCGGGCGAATGGCTGCTGATCGACCGCGACGGCATCGTGCGCCACGGGCCGAGTGCGCTCCTGGGGCAGCGCTGGCAGGATGCCGGCGATCCGATCACGCCCTTCGATCCCGTGGTCGCGGGCCTGGGCAACGACGGATCCGATCTGCCCACGCGCATCCGCACAAGGCGGCTCTTGGACAACCGGCCCTACCTGATCGCAACCCCGCCCAATGCCCGCGACGGCACGCTGCGCCGGCTCGGCTGGCAGGCCGTGGTGATTCAGCCGGTCGAATCGGTCGCCGCGTTTGCGACTGCCATCGAATGGCGCATCTCGATCGTGCTGAGCCTGCTGGGCCTGGCCGCCGCGGGTGCGGGCATCGTCATGGCGCGCCGCCTCACGCGCCGTGTCAGCGTGATCGCCCATTCCGCGGACGCGGTGCTGGCCGGCAGCGCCACGCGCATCGAGGTGCCGCAAGGTGCCGACGAAGCCGCGCGGCTGGGCAGCGCGCTCGACCGGCTGCTGGACACGCTGCAGCGCGAACGCGACGAGCTGCGCCGGCTCAACGCCGAGCTGGACGAACGCGTGCGGCAGCGCACCGAGGAGATCAATCGCCTCGCGCAGGAATCGCGCGACGCCGCGGTGGTGCGCGAGCGGCTGCGGCTGGCGCGCGGGCTGCACGACACGCTGGCGCATTCCATGATGGCGATGCTCACCGAGATCCGCGTGCTCAAGCACCTGGCGTCGAACCGGCCCGATGCGCTGCCGGACGAGCTGGTCCGGGCCGAGCGGGCAGCGCGCGACGGGCTGGACGAGGCGCGCCGCGCGATCGACCAGTTGCGCAGCAACCCGGTGCGCGACATCGGGCTGGGCGCAGCGCTGGCCGAGCTGGCCAAGAACCTGGGCGAGCGCTCCGACATCGAGCTCGACTGCCGGATCGACCCGGCCTTGTCCGCCCTTGCGGCCGAGCCGGCGGAAACCGTGTTCCACATGTGCGAAGAAGTGCTGCGCAACGTCGAACGCCACGCGGGCGCGGCGCGCCTCCTGATCCGGCTGCAGCGCATGGGAAGCGACGGCATCGAACTGGAGATCGCGGACGACGGCATCGGCTTCGAGCCGAGCGCGGGCGCCGCGGGGCACTACGGGCTCGTGGGGCTGCGGGAGCAGGCCGACGCCATCGGCGCCCATCTGCGCATCGAGAGCCGCAGCGGCGAAGGCACCCGCGTCTCGCTGCGGTGGAGGCATGCGGGCACAGCCTGAGCCGTAATCCGCAAAAGGCTCGTCCTTCAATGGCAATGCAAAGATCGGGCGGTTTCTTTAATTGCCCGTCATGGCGCAATCGCAGGCCGGCATCTGCATTCGCGCATCAATCTCTGGGTGCTATAAACGAACGGCACCATCAAAGTACTCCGTGCGAATCGGCATACTTACATATCGAAATCAACATCACTCCCGGACCTGACATGACCTCAAAAAGCAAACTGCTGATCGGCGCCGCATTCCTGGCGGGTTGGATGAGCGTGGCCTCGGCCCAGGACGCAGATCCGACGAACATGGTCCGCGGCGGCCTGCAGGCCATCCAATTGGTGGACCAGGGCAAGATCGGCGAACTGTGGGACGGCTCGGGCCCCGCCACCAAGAAGCGGGTCGCGCGTCCCGAGTTCGTTCGCCAGGTCGAGGCGTCGCGGTCGCCGCTCGGTGCGGCGCAGCAGCGCACGTGGATTTCGGTCAACCGCCAAATGGTTGCAAACGACGATCCCGACGTGGCCGGCCAATACATCAACGTCGAATACGAAACCCGCTTCGCCAACGCCAGCAACCGGGTGGTGCGCGAGATGACGAGCTTTCGCCTCGACTCCAGCGGCACGTGGCGCCTGAGCGGCTACGTGCTGCGTTAAGCCGCTCCCCCAAGCCGCTCCCTTCGATGCGCCGCGGTTCCGCGGCGCATCTGCCTGGCGAATGCCCCAAGCGGCAGGCGTTCGCAGCAGCAATCTCCCCTACCCCCTCCAGCGATCGCTGCACCGCCTCCTGAGCGCGGGCCGCAGCCATCGGCAGCAGCTCGCCGCCTTTCTGGCAGCGCCATCTCCCTCGGCCTCGGCCAACCCTCAGCACCGAAAACAGCTCGCGCCCGGCATTTCGTCGCCTGCGCCAATTCGGTGCGCATCAATTCAGTGCCGGCCAATTTGGGGCGCGCCGGTTCGGTGCGCTACCGCCATTGATGAATTGATATAAATTTTCAATCGAAAACTACTGAAATCCGTGGCAATAAAAATAACTTTTAAAAACTTTGTATTACTATTTGTATGGAATTATCAATAGGAATTTCCAAATAAAAGCATCCGAATATTATGTTATGCGATTTAATTAATAATAAATTCACATTACTATTCATAAGATCGGTCCAATAAAAATCCTTAATTGCGGCGATATGACAATGACGTGAATCCGCCACACGCCAGTTGCATTCCCCCGCAATCTCTTAAGATCCGCCAAAAAATGTTTCTGTTTAATTGCAGTTGATTAAATAGTTTTACAACTATTTCTAAAGTTTTATTGGCATGTGCCGTCCGGGGATTCCATTGGCCTTGGAGCAGGGCTTTTGGCGTCTTGAACAATCGAGGAGAAATGCATGAATAAGTCGTACCGCAGCATCTGGAACGAGGCGTTGGGCGCCTGGGTGGCCGCATCCGAAACCACCCGCGCGCGTGGCAAGCGAGGCGGCAGCCGGGTGGCCCTTGCCGCGGCGGCGAGCGTGCTCGGATTGCTATCGACCTCAGCGCAGGCGCAGTCGGTGAACTGCAATGTGTCGCCTTGGAATGCGTACAGCGGCACGGCGTCCTGCATGGGTCTCAACTCCTCGGCCGCGGGCATCGGAGCCACCGCGCTGGGCTCTCTCGCGGCTGCTGATGTGCTTGGTGCGCTCTCAGTGGGGTATGCCGCCCATACCACAGGACAGAATGCCATCGGCTTGGGTTTTGGGGCCTATGCCACAAGCATCAATTCGATCTATCTGGGCGCACGTACCGCCGCCGGTACCGGCGCCTTGGCTGCGGGTGCTATCGGGATCGGCACGGATGTGACCGCCAGCGCGGGCAATACCGTTGCCATCGGAACCCTGGCTCAATCCAGCGCGCTCAACGCCGCGGCGATCGGCATCAGAGCAAACGCCGCCGGACAGGCGGCAGTCGCCATGGGTCAGGATGCGAACGCGCAGTCTGCGAACAGCGTTGCCATTGGTTTGCAAGCCACCACGTCAGGTTCGACCGGTGCAGTCGCGATCGGCGCCCGCTCCAGCACGAGTGGTATCAACGCGACATCGATCGGGGTCGTCGCAAATGCCACGAACACCGATGCCCTCGCCGTCGGTACGAACTCGGCCGCAACCGGGCTGCGCAGCATCGCCGTTGGCGCCGAGGCATCTGCAAGCATGCAGGACGCCGTCGCGCAAGGAACTCAGGCTAGCGCGTCCGCAGTGAATGCCACCGCGATAGGACATCTGGCAACGGCAAGCGACGACGCAGCCACCGCCGTCGGCAACAGCGCCCGGGCCCTGGGGAACAGTTCCCTCGCGCTCGGTGCGCAAGCGGTCGCTGTCGGGACCAGCACTGTGGCGGTCGGCCAGGGCGCCGGCGCAGGCTCGACGGTCGCCAATACGGGTTCGACCGCCGTGGGCATTGCCGCCGGCACGCTGGTCAGCGGCGCGCAGAACACCGCCATGGGCGGAGGCATTGCGAGCGTGATGCGAGGCGCAGGTTCGGGTGTCACGGGAACGCGCAACGTCGCCTTCGGCTCGGGTGACGGCACGGTCGCCTACGACGCCAACCTGGACGCTTCGGCAGGCAGCTTGGTGAGCGGCAACGACAACATCGCCATCGGCACCAACGCAGGCATCGGCGTGGCGAGCAACGGAACCACGTCGATCGGCTTGAGCGCGAATGCGAGCGCGAACAATGCAATCGCCCTCGGTTCGCAGGCAAAGGCATCGGCAGCAAACACTCTCGCGCAAGGCACCCTCGCCACTGCAGGCGGCATCAACGCCATCGCCATCGGTACCCAGGCGATCGCATCGGCGGTCAATTCCATCAATCTTGGCGCGCGCACGGCTGCAGGAGCGGGTGCCCTGGCAGAGAGCGCCATCGCCATCGGCACGGACGTGACCGCCTCGCAAGATCGCGCTGTCGCCATGGGGATCGGAAGCCGGGCGACCGGCCTCGATGCACTGGCGGCCGGTACCCGGGCCAATGCGGCGGCCGACAACGCGACCGCGCTCGGCTCGGGCGGGACCACCGCCGCGACTGCCGTGCGCGCTACCGGCGTGGGTTCGCTCGCCATCGGCGGCAATGCCACCCTGGGTGCCTTTGCATCGGGCGCCAATGCCATCGCCATCGGCGGTGAATCCGTCGCCGATGCAGCTGATGCAGTCGCCATCGGCCGGGCCTCCCGGGCCACCGGCGGCCGCGCAGTCGCCATCGGCTCGGGCAACGTCGCCAGCGGCAACGGCGCCGTGGCAATCGGCGATCCCAACACCGCCACCGGCAACGGCGCGATTGCCTCGGGCCTGGACAACACCGCCACCGGCAATGGTTCGGTGGCGATGGGCAACACCAACATGGTGGGCGGCGGCGGCCAAGCGGTGAGCACCCCCGGCACGGCGGCGCAGGGCGCGGTCGGCATCGGCTACCAGAACACGGTGGTCGGCCAGGGCAGCGTGGCGATCGGCAGCACCAGCAGCGCGCTGGCCGCCGGCGCGGTGGCGTTCGGCGACACGGCGGTGGCCAACAACGCGGACGACGTGGCACTGGGCTCGGGCTCGACGACGAGCAAGGCCATCGGCACGGCCAGCGCCGTGATCGGCGGAACCACCTACAACTTCGCCGGCACCACGCCATTGAGCACGGTCAGCGTCGGCGCGCTGGGTGCCGAGCGCACCATTACCAACGTGGCGGCAGGGCGGATCTCCCAGACCTCGACCGACGCCATCAACGGCTCGCAGCTCTACGCCACCAACCAGGCCGTGCAGGCGATCGCGGCCAGCACACCCACCCACTACTACAGCGTGAACGACGGTGGCGTGCAGCAGGGGAACTACACCAACAACGGCGCGACCGGCGCCAATGCGCTGGCGGCTGGCGTGGGCACCCTGGCGGCGGGCACACAAGCCACGGCCGTTGGCCCGTTGGCAAGCGCCTCCGGAAAGTCCTCGATTGCGCTGGGACTCCAATCCGATTCGAGCAATGTCAGCACCATTGCCGTCGGCAACCGTGCCAACGCCTCAGGCTCCAACGCCACCGCGATCGGGTCGGTGTCCAATGCCTCCGGCGACAACGCCATTGCATTCGGATCGAGCACCATTGCGTCGGCGGCGAATGCCACTGCCGTGGGCAACCGGGCCAATGCAAGCGCTGCCAATGCGCTCGCGCTCGGCGTTGGCGCCACGGCCGCCCAGGCCGACGACGTGGCACTGGGCTCGGGCTCGGTGACGGCCGCGGCCGTCGGCACGGCCAGCACCGTGATCAACGGCACGACCTACAACTTCCAGGGCACCACGCCGACTTCGACGGTGAGTGTCGGCGCTCCGGGCGCCGAGCGCACCATCACCAACGTGGCGGCCGGCCGGATCTCCGGCACCTCGACCGACGCCATCAACGGCAGCCAGCTGTTCGCCACCAACTCGGCGATCGATGCCGTGGGCGTCACCGCCGGCAAGGGCTGGAACGTGACCACGGGCCAGACCGGCACCGGCACTGCGACGGGCACCAGCCTGCAGAACATCGCGCCGGGCGGCACCGCCACCTACACGGCGGGCAACAACATCGCCATCACGCAGAACGGCGCGGAAGTGCAGATCGCCACCAGCGCCACGCCCAGCTTCACCAGCGTGACCACCGGCGGCACGGTGCTGAACAACAACGGCCTCACGATCGCGGGCGGCCCGAGCGTGACGCTCACCGGCATCAACGCCGGCAACACGGTCATCACCAACGTGGCACCCGGCGTGGCGCCCACCGATGCGGTGAACGTGGACCAGCTGACCGACACGGTCGCGGCCAGCAAGACCAAGTACTACAGCGTGAACGACAACGGCGTGGCCGGGGGCAACATCAACAACGACGGCGCGCAGGGCATCAACTCCATTGCCGCAGGCGTGGGCGCCAGCACCACCACGGCAGCGACGGGCAGCGTGGCCATGGGCACCAACGCCGCGGTCAGCACGGTCAATGGCGTGGCGCTGGGCTCCGGTGCATCGGCGGGCGCCAATGCAGGCGACGTGGCGCTGGGCTCCGGCTCGACGACGAGCAAGGCCGTCGGCACGGCCAGCACCGTGATCAACGGCACGACCTACAAGTTCGAGGGCACGACGCCGGCGAGCACCGTGAGCGTGGGCAGCGCGGGCAACGAGCGCACGATCACCAACGTGGCAGCCGGGCGGATCTCCCAGACCTCGACCGATGCGATCAACGGCTCGCAGCTGTTCGCCACCAACGCCGCCATCGACGACGTGGCCACCACTGCCGGCAAGGGCTGGAACGTGACCACGGCGCAGACCGGCACCGGCACCGCCACGGGCACCAGCGTGCAGAACATCGCGCCGGGCGGCACCGCCACCTACACGGCGGGCAACAACATCGCCATCACCCAGAACGGCGCGGAGGTGCAGATCGCCACCAGTGCCACGCCCAATTTCACCAGCGTGACCACGGGCGGCACGGTGCTGAACAACAACGGCCTCACGATTGCGGGCGGTCCGAGCGTGACGATCAACGGCATCAACGCCGGCAACACGGTCATCACCAACGTGGCGCCCGGCGTGGCGCCCACCGATGCAGTGAACGTGAGCCAGCTGAACACGCAGGTGGAGGGGGCCAAGATCCGCTACTACAGCGTGAACGACAACGGCACCAAGCAGGGGAACTATGCGAACGACGGCGCCACGGGCATCAATGCCCTGGCAGCCGGCGTGAACGCCTCGGCGGCCGGTGCCAGCGGCGTGGCCATGGGCAACGGCTCGCGCGCCAGCGCCGCGGACACCGTGGCAATCGGCAGCGGCGCGACGGCCGATTCGGCCGAGGCCGTGGCCATCGGCAAGGGCGCGACGGCCACGGGCGGCAAGGCCATCTCGATCGGTTCGGGCAACACGGCCTATGGCGACGGCGCCGTGGTGATCGGCGACCCGAGCTATGCGAGCGGCACCGGTGCCTTCACCGGCGGCGCCAACAACATTGCCAACAGCGACGGCACGGCCACGGCCACCGCGGCCAACCAGGCCAACGGCGCGGTCGCCATCGGCAATGGCAACAAGGCGATCGGCCAGGGATCGGTGGCACTGGGCAATGGCTCCACCGCCGGTGCGGCCGGCAAGGCAGGCAGCGTGGCCATCGGCAATGCCGCGACGGCGGCTGCCAGTGCGGGCGACGTGGCCCTGGGCTCGGGCTCCGTGACCGCTGCTGCGGTGGGCACGGCCAACGCCGTGATCAACGGCACGACCTACAACTTCCAGGGCACCACGCCCGCGAGCACCGTGAGCGTGGGCAGCGTGGGCGCCGAGCGCACCATCACCAACGTGGCGGCCGGCCGGATCTCCGGCACCTCCACCGATGCGATCAACGGCTCGCAGCTGTTTGCCACCAACCAGTCGATCGAGGACCTGAGCACCACGGTCACCACCAACAAGACCAAGTACTACAGCGTCAACTCCACTGGCGGCACCAACGAGGACAACCTGGGCGCTACCGGAGCCGACGCCATCGCGTCGGGCAAGAACGCGGCGGCGGCCGGCACCTCGGCCGTGGCCATCGGCCTCGGGGCCACGGCGTCGGACGCCAACAGCGTGGCGCTGGGTTCGGGCTCCACCACGGCCGCGGCCGTCGGCACGGCCAGCGCGGTGATCGGCGGCACCACCTACAACTTTGCCGGTACCACGCCGGGCAGCACGGTGAGCGTGGGCAGCGTGGGCGCCGAGCGCACCATCACCAACGTGGCGGCGGGCCGGCTTTCCAACACCTCGACCGATGCCATCAACGGTTCGCAGCTCTTCGCCACCAACCAGCAGGTGACGGCGAACACCACGCAGATCACCAATCTGGGCAACACGATCGGCGACATCAACAACGGCGGGGGCATCAAGTATTTCCACGCCACCTCGACGCTGCCCGATTCGCAGGCGCTGGGCACCGACTCGGTCGCCATCGGCCCGAACGCGGTCGCCAACAACGCGAACGACGTGGCGCTGGGCGGCGGCTCCACCACGCTGGCGGCGGTGGGCACGGCCAGCACGGTGATCAACGGCACGACCTACAACTTCGCCGGCACCACGCCGGGGAGCACGGTGAGCGTGGGTGCGGCGGGCGCCGAGCGCACCATCACCAACGTGGCGGCGGGCCGGATCTCGGGTGGCTCGACCGATGCCATCAACGGCTCGCAGCTGTTCGCCACCAACCAGTCGATCGAGAACCTCAGCACCACGGTCACGGCCAACAAGATCAGGTACTACAGCGTCAACTCCACGGGCGGGGGCAACGAGGACAACCTGGGCGCGACGGGGGCCGACGCCATTGCTTCGGGCAAGGATGCGAGCGCAACGGTCGCCGGCGCGGTGGCCATCGGCTCGGGCGCCGTGTCCGACCGCTTCGTGGCACCCTCCACCGGCAGCATTCCGGCGGGCAGCTCGCTGATCAGCTACAACACCACCGACCGCGCGCTGCTGGGCGCCCTGTCGCTGGGCAGCGCCACCAGCTACCGCCAGATCACCAACGTGGCCGACGGCACGCAGGCGCAGGACGCGGTCACGGTGCGGCAGCTCGCGGGCGCGCTGACCTCCTTCGCGGTCACGCCGACGCTGTACTTCCATGCCAACTCGAACGCCGCGGACTCGCTGGCCATCGGCGCCGAGTCGGTGGCGGTGGGCCCGCAGACGGTGGTCAACGGCAACAACGGCATCGGCATCGGCAACGGCGCGGTGGTGCAGCAGACCGCGCCGGGCGGCGTGGCAATCGGCCAGGGCGCGACCTCGCACATGGCCGACTCCATTGCGCTGGGCACGCAGTCTTCGGCCGCGGCCGTGCAGGGCGTGGCGCTGGGCGCGGGCAGCAGCGTGACGCAGGCCGGCGGCGTGGCACTGGGCGCGGGCTCGGTGGCCTCCACCGCCGCGGGCGTGGCCGGCTACGTGCCGCCCACGGCCACCGAGGCGCAGCGCATCGCCATTGGCGCCACCACCAGCACGCTGGCGGCGGTGTCGGTGGGCGATGCGGCCAACGGGCAGTTCCGCCAGATCACCGGCGTGGCCGCGGGCTCGGCCGACAGCGATGCGGTCAACGTCTCGCAGCTGCGCGGCGTGCAGGGGCAGGTGGCGGTGATCGACCAGTCGACCGTCAAGTACGACACCAACCCCGACGGCTCCATCAACTACAACAGCGTGTCGATGGGCGGCAGCAACGCGACCGGGCCGGTCACGGTGCACAACGTGGCGCCCGGCGTCGCGGGCACGGATGCGGTCAACGTGAACCAGCTCAACAGCGGCATCGCGGGGGCCAACGCCTACACCGATGCGCGCGTCAACGCCCTGGGCGGCGAGATCCGCAGCATTGCCAAGGATGCGAGCGCAGGCGCGGCCGGCGCGATGGCCATGGCCACCATGCCGCAGGCCTACATCCCGGGCAAGAGCATGGTGTCCGCGGGCGTGGCGGGTTTCGACGGCCAGGCCGCCCTTGCCATCGGCGTGTCGAAGCTCTCGGACAACGGCCGGTGGGTCGTGAAGTTCAGCGGCTCGGCCAACACGCGCGGCAAGGTCGGCGTGGCGGCCGGTGCGGGCTTCCACTGGTAGGCCGGCGGCATCACAAAGAGGAACAACATCATGACAACGCACATCCATCGCTTCTCGGCCATTGCAGCGGGCGCCGCGGCACTGCTGCTGCTGCAGGGCTGCAGCTCCTATGTGAGCCGCGGCATCACCGACGACGGCAAGGCCACCGAAGTGATCTTCCCCAACATCGACAACGATGCATGGCTCAAGGAAGGCACCTTCCCCAACCTGGACAACCTGCGCGCCGTGGCACCCGGCGTCACCAAGGACCAGCTGTACGACCTGCTCGGCCGTCCGCATTTCCGCGAAGGCATGGCGGGCCCGCGCGAGTGGGACTACATCTTCCATTTCCGCAAGCCCGGCGGCGGCGTGACCACCTGCCAGTACAAGGCGATCTTCGACAAGGACTACAAGGCGCAGACCTTCCACTGGCTGCCGGCCGGCTGCGCCGACGTGCTGGCGGTGCGTGCGCTGCCGGCGGCCGAACGGCCGGCCGCCGCGAGCCCGGCACCGCGGCGCACCACGCTGGGTGCCGACGGCCTGTTCCGCTTCGACGGCCGGTCGCTCGCCGACCTGCTGCCGGAGGGACGCCGCAAGCTCGATGCGCTGGCCGGCGACATCAAGGGGGCGGATGCCGTCAAGGTGACGGGCTACACCGACCGGCTCGGCAGCCAGGCCTACAACAGCGCCCTCTCGCTGGCGCGCGCCAACACCGTGCGCGACTACCTGGTCCAGGCCGGCGTGCCGGCGCAGAACATACAGGTGCAAGGCAAGGGCGAATCCGAGCCGAAGGTGCAGTGCACGCAAACGGCGCGCGCGGCCCTGATCGACTGCCTGGCACCGAACCGCCGCGTCGAGATCGAGGTCTTCGCAGAACGCTGAGCAGCACCGCGCGGCTTCGCGCTTCAGGCAAGCACGATCGCGATGAACACGATGGCCGCAGCCCGAGCGGCCGCGCACGGCCCGGGAGCCGGAGCTGGGGCCGGCGGCAAGAATGACTGCACGTCTTGCGGCATCGCTCCGCCATCCTGTTTTTTCATGATCGCAGCGATGTAGGGCGGCGCTCACATCGGCGTAGGCGGCCGACAGTGCATGCAAACCGCCAAGGCCGGGGCGAAGCGGGCATCGCGTTTGCTTGACGGCTGGCCTATGCACATCGGCCCGCTCTACGAACAGGCGATGCAGCTCACGCCCGAAGCTGCACGGATTGCCGCGCTTCTTCTCGTTGGCGACGACAACATGCCGCCTGCCCTTCGGCGTTCCTTGTGCATCGCCCTGTCGGCCTGCACTGCGCCCGAAGGCGATGCAGCTGCGCTCCTGGCGGCCGGCGACCCGGACGCCGCCTCGGCGCAGCGCTTCGTGGCGGACTGCCTGGCAGTGGCCCGGCGCATTGCCGACGACGGCCGGCCATGAGCCGGTAGCGGCTTGCCGGGCGCAAGCCGCGCACCTCTCCTGTCGCGCATCGGCCACTCACCCTTTTGTGGGAGTGCTGCCCAGCACCCGCCCCCACACAATGAACTTGAAACGCCTGCCGCGGCGGCGGACCCCGCCCACCTTCAACATTTCGTGAACCGCAAGAGGTCGAACGCCAATTGTGTCTGATTGTGATTCGGAACACATCCGCGACTCGAAACCCGATGCCAAGCCGCATGTTGCTCCGTAGCATTCCCCTGAGGACCGCTCACGAGCGGATCCAAGAAATGGTTCAACGATTCAGGGGCATGCCAAATGCAAAGAAAGTGGTGTCACGCAGGCGATGGAGCGATCGCCCTGCCGCGAATGGAAAACAGGCTCTTCGGGCCGCGTTGGCGCGCGGCCCTGGCGCATTTCCTGCCCTCAAGGCATCGCGGTGCCGCCGCTGCGGCGGCAGCGAGGGAGCGAAACCGCAGCGGCCAGCCTGCCAGGGTGTGCGCACTCTTCTTCATCGCCAATTTCGCGCATCTGGTCGATGCCGATGGGCCGGAGGTTGCCGCGGACGTCAGCCGCGAGATCCGGCGCCGGATCCGCGCGAGCCTGCTGGCTTCGGCCGACACCGACCTGAGCTGCCTGCGCGACGACTGCTTCCTGCTGCGCACCAGCGCCGCCTGCACGGCCAGTTCCGCGCCCGCGCAGCGCTCCGGCGGCGGGCAGCTCGAGGAACTGCTGGCGAAGCTCGGCAGCGAGCCGCTCAAGGTGCGCGGCATGACGGCACTGCCGCGGCTGCATGCGGACTGGATCGCGATGCGTGCGTCCAGGCGCCTGGGCGCGGCGGAGATCGAGCTGGCCCTGTGGGCCGCGCAGGAGCGGCTCGCGCCGGATGTCGTGGTCGATTGCGTCGATCGCGTCTACGACGTGCATGTCGAGAGAAAAGCCGGAAGACTCTGGTTGCGGGGCCGCGCCCTGCACGAGGCCGAAGAACAAAACCGCATCGAGGCGCTGTTCCGGCTGCTTCAGGCGGACTGCAAATGAGGTGGCCGACATAACCTTCGCCATGTACCTCCATCCCCTCATTGCCAGCGTGCCGCCCGCCGACCGGGCCGCCCTGATCCGCAGCAGCGAACTGCGGTCCTACCGGCGCAACGAGACGGTGCTTCTTGCCGACACCTGGACCGACAGCATCTACTGCGTGGCCAGCGGCCTGCTGCGAGCCGTCGATCGCGACGTCACGACCGACTTCATCCGCAGGGGCGATTTCTTCCTCGGCCCTTCATTGGGCGAGGACCGCTACCAGACCACGTCGACCCTGGTTGCGGCCCTGCCCTCCTCGGTCTACCTGATGCCGATCGCCGCGATCCGCAGGCTGTGCTCGACCTACCCCGAGGTGACCATCGGCCTGCTCGAGGTTGCGATGAAGCGCATCACTATGATCCGCGGCCAGCTGCGCCGGATCTCGTCGCTGTCGGCCGAGAACCTGGTCGGCCGCGTGCTCCACGAGCTGACCCAGCTGGCGCCTGCGGGCAGCGGCGGCTACGACAAGCGCATCACCCAGGCGGTCATCGCATCGTATTCGGGGCTCTCGCGCGAGGTGGTCAACAAGACCATGCGCGACCTGGAGAGCCGCGGCCTGGTCCGCCGCGACGAGAAAGGCATCCACATTCCGCCGAACTTCGCCTCGACCGACTTCGGCAGCCTGCTTCCGGATGCGCCCGCCGAGCAAGCCGAGGAAGCTCATCCCATGTTCGACCCCGAGCTGTTCACCATGCCGGAAGACACGGGCAACGCCGGACCGAAGCCGGATTGATCTGCCCGAGGCATCGCCAGCGGCCCCGCTCAGGGCGCAGGCGCCTGCGCCGCCTCGCTTCCACTCCTGAGAGACGTGACCGCGAAGCTGACCGCCCGCTTCGAGGCCAGCTGCGATTTTCCGCAGCGGCTGCAGCAATAGAACCGCAGCCAAGGCAGGAGCTTCATCCACCAATGCCGATGGATGCGCTCCAGGTGCGCGAGCCCGCATGAACAGTTGACGAAGGGACCGCTCGCGGGCGCATCCGCATGCGCCCGAGAACCCGCCGGTTCCCGCGCTGCATGCCTGGTATCGCCGTGATGCGGCTGGCGCTTGTGGTTCATGCGGGCCATCGTGCCGACGTGGCTGCGCATCGCGCGGCAGGCTGTGATCTTCTTCACCTGCCAGGGCAAAAAAACTGGAAGAGACCTTCGGCCGGAAGCGAAGGACCTCGCGCGCTTGGTGAACCGCCTGTGAATGCAGCGTGTCATTCGTTCCCGCCATGGCGGGGAGTTGATGCCCGTCAAGGATTGCGGCGGCACGGGCTATAGGCTGCGATCGTCATGCAATCGACCTTGAGTTCCTCGCCCAGTCCCGGCCTCCACGCCGGCGGCGAATTCCTGGCCGGCGATCTTTCGGCCGTCCACGAACTCGCCTGCCGGCTGAAGGCCGCATCGCTTGCAGGCCGCACCGGCGAGCGGCCGCTGGCGGGCAAGAACATCGCCCTGCTGCGCCAGCGGCCGGCCGATGCGGAAATGTCGGCGCTGCATCGCGCCGCACTGGACCTGGGCGCGCGGGTGGCCCATGTGCGGCTCGGTCCCCCGGTCGATCCGGGCGGCACCGAGTTCCGCCACCTTTCGCAGATGCTGGGCCGGCTGTACGACGCCATCGATTGCGCCTCCCTGACGCCTGCCGAAGTGCGGCAGATCGAGCAGCATGCGGGCGTGCCGGTCTATGACGACCTCGAAGGCATCGACCATCCCGCCTCGGTGCTGGCGGACCTGATGACGCTGCGCGAACACGGCTGCGCGGCCGATGTGCGGGCACGGACCGCCTGTCTCGGCGAGCATGCCGCCGAGCGTGCGCAGAACCATCGCTTCGTGCTGCAGGCCATGCTGCTTGCCACGATGGCCGGCAGCTGAGCCCGGCGCGGCCTCCGGGTATTCCTTCGCCGGTCCTTGCGCCAGGTCAAGCCCGTGCAGCGGGACGGACCCCACACTGGCATTGCCATGAAGACCCCGACGAGCATTGAACCCATAGGGCCGGCGCAGCAGGTGCCGCTCCAATCCATGATGGACGAAGCGAACCACGTCACACTGGTGCTGCACGACGCCTACCGGTTTGCCGTCGACTTCGGACTGCCCGGCGCCGCCGCGCTCCTGTCCGACGTGAAGCCGCCGCTGGGAAGGGGAGCCGGCCCGGACTCGGAGCAGCTGCTGGTGGCCGCGGTGGCCAACTGCCTGTCGTCCAGCCTGCTGTTCTCGCTGCGCAAGTTCAGGAACGAGGCGGTCCCCATGCGAACCACGGCCGGCGCCGCGCTGTCGCGCAATGCCCAGGGCCGGCTGCGCGTGGCGGGCATCGAGGTCGCGATCCGGCTTGGCGTTGCGGGATCGACGCTCAGGCAGCTCGACCGGGCCCTGGCCCAGTTCGAGGACTTCTGCGTCGTGACGCAAAGCGTGCGCGCCGCCATTCCGGTCGAGGTGCGCGTCTTCGACGACAGCGGTGCGTTGCTGACAACCTGAAAAGCGGGCCCCGGTCCCCGCGGGAGGTGCCCCATGACCCACGACAGCCTGACCATCATCCGCCACGAGCACCGCGCCCTGTCGGCCATGCTGCGCTCGATCACGCTGCTGCTGCGCGAGCACCGGCGGCACGGCACCCTGCCCGACTTCGATGCGCTGCAGGCCATGCTGTTCTACGTCGACGAGTTCCCGGAGAAGCTGCACCATCCGAAGGAGAGCCTGCTGCTGTTTCCGAAGCTGCGCGGCCGCAGCGCGCAGACCGACGCGGTGCTCGACCGGCTCGAGCGCGAGCATGCGCACGGCGGGTTCGCCATCCGCGAGCTCGAGCATGCGCTGCTGGGGTTCCGGGCGATGAGCGGCACCGCCCAGTGCGAGATGCGGCGCGACCATTTCGAGCAGCTGATGCGGCACTACGCCGACTTCTACCTGGCCCACATGCACGTCGAGGAAACGCAGATCCTGCCGCTCGCCGAATCGGTGCTGAGCGACGGCGAATGGGCCGAGCTCGACGCGGCCTTCTGCATGAACCGCGATCCGCTCGCGGGCCATGAAGCCGACGATGCGTACAAGCCGCTGTTCCGCACGATCGTCACGGCGCTGCACGGCTGCGGCAATGTCGGCTCGGTGCTCGAGGCATTCGCGGGCACTGCGCTTCCGGTGTACGCGGGCGACGCCCCTGCCCCGCGGCGGCCGCGGCCTTGATGCCCGTCAAGGCGTGCGCCGCCACCCCGTCCAACAATTCCTGCCTTCACCTCCGCAGGACTCCGCATGCAGCAAGAACGTGACGCCCTCATCGTCGGCGCCGGCCCGGCCGGGCTGGCGCTGGCCATTGCCCTCACCGATGCCGGCTTCACCGCCACCGTGCTCGACGCGCAGCCGCGCGAAGCGCTCGCCGCTCCGCCCGAGGACGGACGCGACATCGCACTGACCCACGCCAGCGTGGCCACCTTGCGCACCCTGGGGCTGTGGCAGCGCCTGCGGCCCGAAGAGATCGGCTGCATCCGCGAAGCGCGCGTCATCGACGGCGACCGGCAGGACGCGGCATTGAGTTTTTCTCCGCGCGGCCCCGGCGCCGAGCGCCTGGGCTGGATCGTGCCGAATCATGCGCTGCGCCGCGCGAGCTTCGCGGCCGCGGCCGAGCGCCCGGGGCTGCGCCTGATCGACCGTGCGCACGTGCTGCGCGTGGCCACCGAGCCCGGCCACGTGCAGCTGGATTTCGAAACCTCGCCGGGCCTGCCGCAGCAGCTGCAGGGCCGGCTGTTGGTCGCGGCCGACAGCCGCTTCTCCTGGTCGCGCAAGCAACTGGGCATTGCGGCCGACATGCACGACTTCGGCCGCACCATGATCGTCTGCCGGATGCAGCACGAGCTGCCGCATCACGACGTGGCCTACGAGTGCTTCGGCTACGAGCGCACGCTTGCCGTGCTGCCCGCCGTCGGCCATGTCTCGTCGGTCGTGGTGACCGCCGACGCCGCGGCCGCCGAACGGCTGATGCAACTGTCCGAAGGTGAATTCGCGATGCTGGTCGAGCGCCAGTTCCGCAGCCGGCTGGGCCGCATGCAGCTGCTGGGCGAGCGCTTTCCCTATCCGCTCGTTGCCGCATACGCCCGGCGCTTCGTGGGCCAGCGCAGCGCGCTCGTCGGCGATGCGGCCGTCGGCATGCATCCGGTCACGGCGCACGGCTACAACCTCGGCCTGCAGAGTGTCGCGTCGCTGGTCCATGCGCTTTGTGCCGCCCGCGCGGCCGGCCGGGACATCGGCGATGCCGCGGTGCTCGCGGGCTACGAGCGCGCGCACCGGCGGGATGCCGCGCCGGTCTATCACGGCACCAACGCCGTGGCGAAACTCTATGCCAGCACGGGCACGCCGCAGCGCCTGGCGCGCCAACTGTTCCTTCGCGGCGCGCAGCATCTACCGCCGCTGAAGGCGGCGATCACTGCGCGCCTCACGGGACGCGGCGGGCTGCGATTGCCCGGCGCCGCGGCCTAGGCGCGCAGCGACGCTCCCGCGGCCAGCCCGCCGCATGCGCAGATGGCGCGCCAGCGGCGCGTCCATCGTCCGGCCATGCGCTTCATGCCAGGCCTTCAACTGGCGCGCCATCTCCCTCAGTTGCGCAAGCCGCCCCTCGGCGGCATGCACCGCACCTTCGCGCATCACCTCCAGCACCACGCGGTGCTGCGCCGCGTGATCCCGGCGCGCAGCAAAGCCGGACGCCCGTATCCAGATGTCCTCGCAGGCGAAGAGCTCGGCGGCGTACGCGAGCAGTTCGCGCCAGGCCGCCGGCAACGCGGCATTGCCGGCGGCCTCCACCTGCGCCAGCAGGCCGGCGAATCGCCCTCGCGCCTGGTCCATGAAAGGCAGGCCGAGCGAAGCGGTATCGGATCGGTCCAGGACAGCCATGCGGTCTCCTCTGAGGATGGAACTGGCGGCAAGGTTATCGATGCCCGGCGGGTGGTCCCTTGATGCCGCTCAACGATCGCATTGCCTGCGCACCGGGCCGGTGGTTCCACAGCAGGACCAGGTTCACCACCAGCGCCGAAACGATCGAGTAGCCGACACGGCCCGGTTCCACGAGGGCGAAGGCCGAGGCCACGATCGCGGCATCGCACGCCATCTGCACGGCGCCCGTGCGCCAGCCGTAGCGGCGCTGCAGGAACAGCGCCAGCACGCCGAATCCGCCGAGGCTCGCGCCATGGCGGAACAGGATGAGCAGGCCAACGCCGATCAGCAGGCCGCCGGCGACCGCCGCGGCCAGCGGGTGCGCCGAATGCACGCTGAGCACCCGCCCTATCCCTTCGACGCTCAGCGACAGCCCGGCAACGACGAGCATCGTCTTCCACGTGAAGCGCAAACCGAATGCATGCCAGCCGAAGGCAATGAAGGGCAGGTTCACGATCAGCAGGGTCCACCCCAGAGGCCAGCCCGTCGCATAGTTCAGCACGAAGGCCAGGCCGGGAAGACCGCCCGTCAGCAGATGGGCGCTGCGAAGCACCGCCAGCCCCAGCCCGACCAGCAGCACGGCCGTCGCGAAGCCCTGTGCGTCGTCCAGCACAGGGTATGGCCGTGCGGGCCGGGCTCGCGGGTTTTGATCCATGGCCCAGTGTGTCTGTGCACAAGCGCTGCCGCTTGATGTGGATCAAGCCGCCCGCAATGCCCCCTTCCTAAGCTCCGGTCAGCCTTTCAGGAGACCCACCGTGCAGCAGCGCGCCACCGCAACCAGCCCCCCACTCTCGCCGCCATCGGCCACCCAGGCCGTGCCCGCCAAGGCCTGGCGCGTGCTGGCGGTGAGCACGCTGGCGTTCACCGTCTGCTTCATGGTCTGGATGATGTTCGGCGTGATCGGCATCCCGATCCGCAAGGCGCTCGACCTCAACGCGACCGAGTTCGGCCTGCTCACGGCCATGCCGGTGCTCACGGGCTCGCTGGTGCGCGTGCCGCTGGGCATCTGGACCGACCGCTTCGGCGGCCGCATCGTCATGACGCTGCTGATGGCCGCCACGGTGCCCGCCATCTGGCTGATGTCCTACGCCACGCAGTACTGGCACTTCATCGTGCTGGGCATGTTCGTCGGGCTCGCGGGCGGTGCCTTCTCGGTCGGCACGCCGTACGTGGCGCGCTGGTTTCCGCGCGGGCGGCAAGGCTTTGCGATGGGCATCTACGGCGCCGGCAACTCGGGTGCGGCCGTCAACAAGTTCGTGGCGCCCGCCATCGTGGTGGCCGTCGGCTGGGCCGTGGTACCGCAGGTGTACGCGGCGATCATGCTCGGTGCTACGGTCCTGTTCTGGCTGCTGAGTACGAGCGACCCCGCGCACCTGGTGGGCCGCAGCGCCGGCTTCGCCGAGCAGCTGGGCACGCTCAAGGACCCGCGCGTGCTGCGCTACTGCCAGTACTACAGCATCGTGTTCGGCGGCTATGTCGCCATCTCGCTGTGGATGGTGCAGTACTACGTCGGCGAATACGGGCTCGACATCCGCGTCGCCGCGCTGCTGGCCGCCTGCTTCTCGCTGCCCGGCGGCGTGCTGCGCGCCGCGGGCGGCTGGCTGTCGGACCGGTACGGCGCGCACAGCGTCACCTGGTGGGTGATGTGGGTGTGCTGGATCTGCCTGTTCCTGCTGAGTTATCCGCAGACCGATCTCACGCTCGTCACGGTGAACGGCCCGCGCACCTTCCACATCGGGCTGAACGTCTACAGCTTCACCGCGCTGATGTTCGTGCTCGGCATCGCGATGGCCTTCGGCAAGGCCAGCGTCTTCAAGTACATCAGCGACGACTACCCCGCCAACATCGGCGCGATCAGCGGCATCGTCGGCCTGGCCGGCGGCCTCGGCGGCTTCGTGCTGCCCGTGATGTTCGGCGCGCTGATGGACCTCACCGGCATCCGCTCGAGCGCCTTCATGCTGATGTACGGCGTGGTCTGGGTTTCCCTCGTCTGGATGTACTGGACCGAAGTGCGCGGCACCCAGGTGATGGGCGGCGCGCGCGAATCGAAACTCAACCTGGAAGCCAAATCATGAGCACCAGCACCATCGCCGTTCCCCCGGGCACGACCGGCGGCCGCACCGACATCGCCGACTGGCGCCCCGAGGACGAACAGTTCTGGGAAAGCACCGGCAGGCACGTGGCATGGCGCAACCTGTGGCTGTCGGTGCCCGCCCTGCTGTGCGCCTTCGCGGTGTGGGGCATGTGGGGAATCATCACCGTGCAGATGAACAACCTGGGCTTTCCCTTCACCCAGGCCGAGCTGTTCACGCTCACCGCCATCGCGGGCCTGGCCGGCGCCACCATGCGCATCCCGGCCGCGTTCCTGATCCGCCTGGCGGGCGGGCGCAACACCATCTTCCTGACCACGGCAATGCTGCTGGCGCCGGCCATCGGCACCGGCATCGCGCTGCAGCACAAGGAGTGGCCGCTGTGGGTGTTCCAGCTCATGGCGCTTTGGTCGGGCGTGGGCGGCGGCAACTTCGCCAGCTCGATGTCCAACATCAGCACCTTCTTTCCCAAGCGCCTGCAAGGCACGGCGCTGGGCCTGAACGCGGGCATCGGCAACTTCGGCGTCACGACCATGCAGATCGTCATCCCGCTGGTGATGACCGTGGGCCTCTTGGGCAGCATCGGCGGCGAGCCCATGACGCTGCTCAAGGACAGCGGCTGGATCATGGGCAAGATCACCGCCGGCACGCCCACCTGGATCCAGAACGCGGGCTTCGCCTGGGTGCTGTCGCTGGTGCCGCTGTCGATCCTGTGCTGGTTCGGCATGAACAACCTGCGCACCGTCTCGCCCGACACCGGCGGCCCGGTCCAGGCCTTCCTGAAGATCACCTGGCTGTACACGCTGTCGTTCGCCCCGGCGATCGCGGGCCTGTACCTGTACCTGCCGGCGCCCACGGGCCTGGGCCTGCTCAACATGTGGGTGGCCATGCCGCTGATCATCGTGGCCACGCTGTTCACCATGAAGCTCGCCGCGTTCGGCACGATGAAGGAAAACATCGCCAAGCAGTTCGAGATCTTCCGCGACAAGCACACGTGGTCGATGACTGCGCTGTACATCGTGACCTTCGGCTCCTTCATCGGCTTCTCGATGGCGCTGCCGCTGTCGATCGCGGTGATCTTCGGCATCAGCCACGTGCCCGACGCGGCCGGCGTGCTGCAGCACACGCTGAAGAACCCGAACGCGCCCTCGGCCTTCACCTACGCGTGGATCGGCCCCTTCGTCGGCGCGCTGATCCGCCCGGTGGGCGGCTGGATCTCGGACAAGGTGGGCGGCTCGATCGTCACGCAGGCGATCTCCGCGGTGATGGTGGTGGCCTCGGCCGCCGTGGGCTACGTGATGCTGCTGGCCTACGGCTCGCCGCAGCCGGAGCAGTATTTCCTGCCCTTCATGCTGCTGTTCGTGCTGCTGTTCGCGGCCAGCGGCATCGGCAACGGCTCCACCTTCCGCACCATCGGCGTGATCTTCGACCGCGCCAAGGCCGGCCCGGTGCTGGGCTGGACCTCCGCCATCGCCGGCTACGGCGCCTTCATCGCGCCCGTGGTCATCGGCGCCCAGATCAAGGCCGGCACGCCGCAATACGCGATGTACGGCTTTGCCGTGTTCTATGCCCTGTGCCTCGTTCTCAACTGGTGGTTCTACCTGCGCCGCGGCGCCTATGTGAAGAACCCCTGAGCCAGCCAATCGAATTCGTATGAAAGACCCACGATGAGCCACTTTCTCGACCGCCTGACCTACTTCGCGCAGCCGCGCGAATCCTTCGCCGACGGCCATGGCCAGGTCACCGGCGAAGACCGCACCTGGGAGGACGCCTACCGCACGCGCTGGGCGCACGACAAGATCGTGCGCAGCACGCACGGCGTGAACTGCACGGGCTCCTGCTCGTGGAAGATCTACGTCAAGGGCGGCATCGTCACCTGGGAAACCCAGCAGACCGACTATCCGCGCACCCGCTGGGACATGCCCAACCACGAGCCGCGCGGCTGCGCCCGCGGCGCCAGCTACAGCTGGTACCTGTACAGCGCCAACCGCGTCAAGTACCCGATGGTGCGCGGCGCGCTGCTCAAGGCGTGGCGCGAAGCGCGCAAGACGCTCGCACCCGTCGAGGCCTGGGCCTCCATCGTGCAGGACGAGGCCACGCGCCGCAGCTACCAGAGCGTGCGCGGCCTCGGCGGCTTCGCGCGCTCGGGCTGGGACGAGGTCAACGAGATCGTCGCGGCCAGCAACATCCACACCATCCGCCGCCACGGGCCCGACCGCATCATCGGCTTCTCGCCGATTCCCGCCATGTCGATGGTGAGCTACGCCGCGGGCAGCCGCTACCTGAGCCTGATCGGCGGCGTGTGCATGAGCTTCTACGACTGGTACTGCGACCTGCCGCCGGCCAGCCCCCAGGTGTGGGGCGAGCAGACCGACGTGCCGGAATCGGCCGACTGGTACAACTCGAGCTACATCATCGCCTGGGGCTCCAACGTGCCGCAGACGCGCACGCCGGATGCGCACTTCTTCACCGAGGTCCGCTACAAGGGCGCCAAGACGGTCGCGATCACGCCCGACTACTCCGAGGTCGCCAAGCTGTCCGACCTGTGGATGCATCCCAAGCAGGGCACCGACGCCGCGGTCGCCATGGCCATGGGCCACGTGATCCTCAAGGAGTTCTACTTCGACCGGCGCAGCGCCTACTTCGACGACTACGCGCGCCGCTACACCGACCTGCCGATGCTGGTGATGCTCAAGCCGCACACCCTGCCCTCGGGCGAACAAGTGATGGTGCCCGACCGCTACCTGCGGGCCTCGGACTTCGACGACCGGCTCGGGCAGCCGAACAACCCCGAATGGAAGACCGTCGCGCTGGCCGAGGACGGCCGGGTGGTGGTGCCGCAAGGCGCCATCGGCTTTCGCTGGGGCGCGGACGGCCGCGCCGATGCCGGGCAGTGGAACCTCGAGGCCAAGGAAGCGGAGCACGGCGCAGAGGTAAAGCTCACGCTGTCGCTGCTCGACGATGCGGCCGCGGCGATCCAGCCCGCGCAGATCGGCTTCCCCTACTTCGGCGGCATCGAGAGCGAGCACTTCCCGAACAATGCGCAAAGCGACGTGCTGGTGCGCACGGTGCCGGTGCGGCTCGTCGCGCTCGGCGCAGAAGGCCAGACCGCGCTGGTCGCCACGGTGTTCGACCTGCAGGCCGCCAACTACGGCCTGGCGCGCGGCCTGCCGGGCGAGATGGCGGCCGCCGGCTACGACGACGACACGCCTTACACCCCGGCCTGGCAGGAAAAGATCACCGGCGTGCCGCGCGACCAGGTCATCACCGTGGCGCGCGAGTTCGCGGCCAATGCCGAGAAGACGCACGGCAAGTCGATGGTGATCATCGGCGCGGCCATGAACCACTGGTACCACAGCGACATGAACTACCGCGGCGTCATCAACATCCTGATGATGTGCGGCTGCATCGGCCAGAGCGGCGGCGGCTGGGCCCATTACGTGGGCCAGGAAAAGCTGCGCCCGCAGACCGGTTGGACGCCGCTGGCCTTCGCACTCGACTGGATCCGCCCGCCGCGGCAGATGAACTCCACGAGCTTCTTCTACGCCCACACCGACCAGTGGCGCTACGAGAAGCTCGGCATGGAGGAAGTGCTGTCCCCGCTGGCCGACAAGGCCGCGTTCGCCGGCACGATGATCGACTACAACGTGCGCGCCGAGCGCATGGGCTGGCTGCCGTCGGCACCGCAGCTGCAGACCAACCCGCAGCAAGTGGCGCGCGACGCGCAGGCCGCCGGCATCGACGGCGCGGCCTACACGGCGAAGGCATTGAAGGACGGCACGCTGCGCATGAGCTGCGAAGACCCGGACCACCCGTCGAACTGGCCGCGCAACATGTTCGTGTGGCGCTCCAACATCCTGGGCTCCTCGGGCAAGGGGCACGAGTACTTCCTCAAGCACCTGCTGGGCACCACGCACGGCGTGCAGGGCAAGGACCTCGGACCCGACGACGCCAAGCCGACCGAGGTGGTCTGGCACGACAAGGCGCCCGAGGGCAAGCTCGACCTGCTGGTGACGCTCGACTTCCGCATGAGCACCACCTGCCTCTACTCGGACATCGTGCTGCCGACCGCCACCTGGTACGAGAAGAACGACCTCAACACCAGCGACATGCACCCCTTCATCCATCCGCTGTCGACCGCGGTCGACCCGGCCTGGCAGGCGCGCAGCGACTGGGAGATCTACAAGGGCTTCGCGCGCACCTTCAGCGCCATGTGCCCGGGCTACCTCGGCGTCGAGAAGGAAGTGGTGCTCACGCCGCTGATGCACGACTCGCCCGCCGAGCTGGCCCAGCCCTTCGGCGTGGCCGACTGGAAGCGCGGCGAGTGCGAGCTGATTCCCGGCAAGACCGCGCCGCAGATCGCCGTGGTCGAGCGCGACTATCCCAACCTCTACAAGCGCTTCACCGCGCTGGGCCCGCTGCTCAAGAAGATCGGCAACGGCGGCAAGGGCATCGGCTGGAACACGGAAGTGGAGGTCGACGAACTCGGCAACCTCAACGGCCGCGTCACCGATGCCGGCGCCACGCAGGGCATGCCGAGCATCGACACCGACATCGACGCCTGCGAGGTCGTGCTGCAGCTGGCGCCCGAAACCAACGGCCACGTGGCCGTGAAGGCGTGGAAGGCCCTGGGCGTGCAGACCGGGCGCGACCACACGCACCTGGCGATCTACCGCGAGGACGAGAAGATCCGCTTTCGCGACATCCAGGCGCAGCCGCGCAAGATCATCTCCTCGCCCACCTGGAGCGGCATCGAGAGCGAGAAGGTCTCCTACAACGCGGGCTACACCAACGTCCACGAGCTCATTCCATGGCGCACCTTGACCGGCCGCCAGCAGTTCTACCTGGACCATCCGTGGATGCGCGCCTTCGGCGAAAGCCTGGCGGTCTACCGCCCGCCGGTCGACCTGAAGACCACGAAGGACATCCACAACATCCGCGGCAACGGCAACAAGGAGATCCAGCTCAACTTCATCACGCCGCACCAGAAGTGGGGCATCCACTCGACCTACACCGACAACCTGCTGATGCTCACGCTCAACCGCGGCGGGCCGGTGGTGTGGCTGTCGGAGGACGACGCGAAGAGCGCCGGCATCGTCGACAACGACTGGGTCGAGCTGTTCAACATCAACGGCGCCATTGCGGCGCGCGCGGTGGTGAGCCAGCGCGTCAATCCGGGCATGGTGATGATGTACCACGCGCAGGAGAAGATCATCAACACGCCGGGCTCCGAGATCACCGGCACGCGCGGCGGCATCCACAACTCGGTGACCCGCATCGTGCTGAAGCCCACGCACATGATCGGCGGCTACGCCCAGCTGAGCTACGGCTTCAACTACTACGGAACCATCGGCACCAACCGCGACGAGTTCGTGGTGGTGCGCAAGATGAACAAGGTCGACTGGCTCGACACGCCCGCGGACGTGGCCACCGTGCCCGCCGCGACCGCGGCCTGAACGAGGTACCCAATGAAAATACGCGCGCAAATCGGCATGGTCCTGAACCTGGACAAGTGCATCGGCTGCCACACCTGCTCGGTCACCTGCAAGAACGTCTGGACCAGCCGGCCCGGCGTCGAGTACGCCTGGTTTAACAACGTCGAGACCAAGCCCGGCATCGGCTACCCCAAGGAATGGGAGAACCAGGGCAAGTGGCAAGGAGGCTGGGTGCGCAAGCCCGACGGCTCGATCGAGCCGCGCCAGGGCGGCAAGTGGAGCCTGCTCATGCGCATCTTCTCCAACCCCAACCTGCCGCAGATCGACGACTACTACGAGCCCTTCACCTTCGACTACGAGCACCTGCAGTCGGCGCCCGCGATGAAGGCGCCGCCGACGGCGCGCCCGCGCAGCCTGATCACCGGCAAGCGCATGGAGAAGATCGAGTGGGGCCCGAACTGGGAAGAGATCCTCGGCGGCGAGTTCGCCAAGCGCAGCAAGGACGCCAACCTCGACAGCTTCGACGCGGTGCAAAAGGAGATGGTCGGCCAGTTCGAGAACACCTTCATGATGTACCTGCCCAGGCTGTGCGAGCACTGCCTGAACCCGGCGTGCGTGGCCTCCTGCCCTTCGGGCTCGATCTACAAGCGCGAGGAAGACGGCATCGTGCTGATCGACCAGGACAAGTGCCGCGGCTGGCGCATGTGCGTCTCGGGCTGCCCCTACAAGAAGATCTACTACAACTGGCAAAGCGGCAAGGCCGAGAAGTGCATCTTCTGCTACCCGCGCATCGAGGCCGGCCAGCCCACCGTCTGTTCGGAAACCTGCGTCGGGCGCATCCGCTACCTGGGCGTGGTGCTGTACGACGCCGACCGCATCCAGGAAGCGGCCAGCGTGCCGGACGAGAAGGATCTCTACGAGGCCCAGCTCGGCATCTTCCTCGACCCGCACGATCCGGAAGTGATCGCGCAGGCCCGGCGCGACGGCATCCCCGAGGCCTGGCTCGAAGGCGCGAAGAAGAGCCCCGTCTACAAGATGGCGATGGAATGGAAGGTGGCGCTGCCGCTGCACCCCGAGTACCGCACGCTGCCGATGGTCTGGTACGTGCCGCCGCTGTCGCCGATCACCGCGGCCGCCAACGCGGGCCATGTGGGCGCCAAGGGCGCGATTCCCGACGTCACGCAGATGCGCATCCCGGTGCAGTACCTGGCCAACCTGCTGACCGCGGGCGCGACCGAACCCGTGATCCGTGCGCTCGAGCGCATGCTGGCCATGCGCACCTACCAGCGCGGCAAGCACGTCGACGACTTCGCGGACCCGGCCGTGCTGGCGCAGGTGGGCCTCAGCGCCGCGCAGGTCGAAGAGATGTACCAGGTGATGGCCATCGCCAATTACGAGGACCGCTTCGTGATCCCCTCGACGCACCGCGAGTACGCCGAGAACACCTTCGACATGAAGGGCGGCTGCGGCTTCTCGTTCGGCAACGGCTGCTCCGACGGCAGCTCCGAGGCCAGCCTGTTCGGCGCCGCCAAGCGCCGCACGATTCCGATCCACGCCAAGGTCTGACACCGGGAGCGAAACGATGAAAACCCAACGCCACACCCTTCGCGCGCTCGCCCTCCTGCTCGGCTATCCCGATGCGAAGGCGCGCGCACTCATGCCGCAGCTGGCCGATGCGATCGACGCCGAAGCGGCGCTGTCGCCGGCGCGCCGCAAGGAGCTGCGGGCACTGGCCCGCGCGCTGGTCTCGGTCGATCCGATCGAGGCCGAGACGCAGTTCGTCGAACTGTTCGACCGCGGCCGCAGCACCTCGCTGCACCTGTTCGAGCATGTGCACGGCGACTCGCGCGAGCGCGGCCCGGCCATGATCGACCTGGTCCAGACCTACGAGAAGTCGGGGCTGCTGCTCGGCCCCCATGAAGCGCCCGACCACCTGTGCGTGCTGCTCGAGTTCGCCTCCACGCAGCCGCCGGCGGTGGCACGTGCCTTCCTCGGCGAGATGGCGCACATCCTCGCGTCCATCTTCAGCGCGCTGCGCAAGCGCGAGAGTGCCTATGCGAGCGTGCTGGCGGCGGTCATCGAACTGGCCGGCCACAAGGCCGAAGCGGTGGCGGTGGCCGATGACCAGCCGATCGACGAGAGCTGGGCCGAGCCCATCGTCTTCGACGGCTGCAGCACGCAGGGCCAGGCCCGGCCCGGCGCTGCGCAGCCCATCCACATCGTTCGCAAGGCGGCCGCGCCCGCCGCCCGTGGAGCCCGCATATGAACGCCCTCGACAATTTCATCTTCGGCATCTATCCGTACATCTGCCTGAGCGTCTTCTTCATCGGCAGCCTGATCCGGTTCGACCGCGACCAGTACACCTGGAAGAGCGACTCCTCGCAGCTGCTGCGTGCCGGCCAGCTGCGCTGGGGCAGCAACCTGTTCCACGTGGGCGTGCTGTTCCTGTTCTTCGGCCACAGCGTCGGCATGCTGACGCCGCACTTCCTGTACGAGCCCTTCATCGGCGCCGGCAGCAAGCAGCTGATGGCGATGATCTCGGGCGGCGTGGCCGGCCTGCTGGGCTTTGCCGGCGTCACGATCCTGCTGCACCGGCGGCTCGGCGACGAGCGCATCCGCGTCAACTCCAAGGCCAGCGACATCGTGCTGCTGGTGCTGCTGTGGCTGCAGCTGGCGCTCGGCCTGGCGACCATTCCGCTGTCGGCGCAGCATCTGGACGGCAGCATGATGGTGCTGCTGGCCGAATGGGCGCAGCGCATCGTCACCTTCCGCGGCGGCGCGGTGGAACTGCTGGACGGCGCAAGCTGGGTTTTCAAGGCCCACATGTTCCTCGGCATGTCGATCTTCCTGATCTTCCCGTTCACGCGGCTGGTGCATGTCTGGAGCGGCTTCGCGACGGTGGGCTATGTCTTGCGGCCCTACCAGGTGGTGCGCAGCCGCCGTGCGCTGGCACCGCGCAAGCCGGCATCGGCGGCCGCCCCGAGCGCCGCGCCCCATGCGCCGCCCAAGGCCGTGCCAAGCGGCGCCGCAGCCAGGTCGACGGGGGTGGCCCGGTGAGCGCCGGCGAATGCGCGGCGGTCAACGGCGTCGCGCTGCACCTGCCGGGCGAACGTCCGGACGAATACAGCCTGCGCGAACTCGCCTGGGCCGAGCTGCTGCGGCAGGCCGCCGTTGCGCGCGGCCTGCTGCCGCCTTCGGATGCACTCCTTGCGCCGCGCCTGGGCACGGCCGAGCAGGCGGTGATCCAGCAGATGCTCGACGAGGAGATCGAGGTGCCCGCGGCCAGCGAGGACGAATGCCGCCGCTACTACGCGGCGCGCAGCGCGCACTTCGCCATCGGCCGCCGCGTGCATGCACGCCACATCCTGTTTGCGGTGACGGACGGCATCAACGTGGCGGCGCTGGCCGCGCGCGCCGAGCAGGCCCTGCTCGAGCTGCGCCACAGGGAGGCCGCGCCCGGCCGCTTTGCCAAGCTCGCGCGGACCTTGTCCAACTGCCCGAGCGGCGCCGACGGCGGCGACCTCGGCTGGATCGGCCCGGACGATTGCGCCGACGAGCTCACGGCCGAGCTGTTCCACAACACCGAACGGCTCGACGCGCTGGGCCTGCATCCGCGGCTGGTCCACAGCCGCTACGGCTTCCACATCGTCGAGGTGCTCGCGCGCGATGCGGGGCGGCAGCAATCCTTCGAAGAGGTGGGCTCGCGCATCGCGGTGCAGCTCGCCCAGCAGTCGCGCGCCAAGGCGCTGCACCAGTACATGCAGCTGCTGGCCGGCCGCGCCGAGCTGCGCGGCCTCGCGCTCGAAGGGGCGGACTCCCCGCTGGTGCAGTGAACCGCCACGGCCGGCACCGGCCCCTATCAATCTGATGTGGAACATGATGGATCGATCCTCTGACGAAACAGCAGTCGCCCTGCAAGCGCTTTCGCGCGATGCGGGCTTGCGCAACTGGCGCCTCAAGGGTGTCGAACGCCTTCCTGTCATCCAGGGCGGCATGGGTGTCGGCGTGTCGGCCGGCCGGCTCGCCGGCACCGTCGCCGGGCTGGGCGGCATGGGCACGATCTCGGCCGTCGACCTGCGCCGGCTGCATCCCGACCTGATGGCCCGCACGGCCCACCTGAACGCCGAGCCGGACGCCGGGCAGCGCATCGACGCCGCCAACCTCGAGGCGCTGGGCCGCGAGATCGCGCGGGCCCGCGAGCTCTCCGGCGGGCGCGGCCTGGTCGCCGTGAACGTGATGAAGGCGCTGACCGCCTACGAGGCCTACCTGCGCCACGCCATGGCCTGCGGCATCGACGCATTGGTGGTGGGCGCGGGCCTGCCGCTGGACCTGCCCGAGCTCGCGCGCGACCATCCCGAGGTGGCGCTGATCCCCATCCTTTCGGATGCGCGCGGCGTGCAGCTGGTGGTGCGCAAATGGGAGAAGAAGGGGCGCCTGCCCGACGCCATCGTGATCGAGCATCCCCGGCTCGCGGGCGGCCACCTGGGCGCCTCCAAGGTCGCCGACCTGCAGGACCCGCGCTTCGACTTCGACGTCGCCATTCCGCAGGTGCTCGAATTCTTCAAGACGGCCGGCATCGAGGGGCGCATTCCGCTGATTGCGGCCGGCGGCATTGGCAGCCTCGAGGACATCCGGCGCCTGCAGGGCATCGGCGCCGCGGCGGTGCAGCTGGGCACCGCGTTCGCGGTGACCGCCGAATGCGATGCGCACCCGGCCTTCAAGCAGGTGCTGGCCGACGCCCAGCCCGCCGACATCGTCGAGTTCGTCAGCACGGCGGGCCTGCCCGCGCGCGCGGTGCGCACGCCGTGGCTCGACAAGTACCTGCGGCTGGAGGAGCGGCTGCAGCACAAGGCGCACAAGAAGGAGAGCTGCACCATGCGCTTCGACTGCCTGGCGCACTGCGGCCTGCGCGACGGCACCCCGAGCTGGGGCCAGTTCTGCATCGACAAGACACTGGGGCACGCACTGGAAGGCCACCTCGACCGCGGCCTGTTCTTCCGCGGCGCAGGGACGCTGCCCTTCGGCAGCGAGATCCGCCCCGTGCGCGACCTGATGCGTTGGCTGCTCGGCGGCATCCGCCCGGCCGGCCTCGCCGGGGAGGCCGCGGCATGAAGCGCGAAGACGCCAGCAACATGGAGCCGCTGCCCGTGCAGCCCATCAGCCGCGACGTGCTGCGCGAAAAATACCTGAAGCCCGGCGAAGCCGATGCCGAGGCCCTGTTCGCGCGCGTCGCGCGTGCGCTGGCCTCGGTCGAAGCCGAGGAAGAACGTGCGCCATGGGAGGCGCGCTTCCTCGCCAACCTGCGCGCCGGCGCAATCGGCGCCGGCCGCATCATGAGCGCCGCGGGCACCGAGCTGGAGGCCACGCTGATCAACTGCTTCGTGCAGCCGGTGGGCGACTGCATCCAGGGCCAGGACGCCGGTGGCTACGCCGGCATCTACGAGGCGCTGCGCGAAGCCGCCGAGACCATGCGCCGCGGCGGCGGCGTCGGCTACGATTTCTCGCGCATCCGCCCGCGCGGCGCGCAGGTGCGCACCACCGCCTCCACCGCCTCGGGCCCGTGCAGCTACATCGACGTGTTCGACCGCTCCTGCGCCACGGTGGAGAGCGCGGGCGCGCGCCGCGGCGCGCAGATGGGCGTGCTGCGCATCGACCACCCCGACGTGCTGGACTTCATCACGGCCAAGCGCACGCCGGGGCGCTGGAACAACTTCAACGTATCGGTGGCGGTGAGCGACAAGTTCATGCGTGCGCTGGCGGATGACGAGGAATGGCCGCTGGTGCACAGCGCCAGGCCCGGCGCCGAGCTGATCGCGCGCGGCGCAGCGCAGACCGCCGACGGCAGCTGGGTCTACCGGAGCCTGCCGGCGCGCGAGCTGTGGGACCTGGTGATGCGCTCGACCTACGACTTCGCCGAGCCCGGCATCCTGTTCACCGACACCATCAACAACGACAACAACCTGCGCTACTGCGAGCACATCGAGGCGACCAACCCCTGCGGCGAGCAGCCGCTGCCGCCGTACGGATGCTGCGACCTCGGGCCGATCGTGCTGACGCGCTTCGTGGACCATCCGTTCGGCATCGGCGGTGCGGCGCACTTCGATCTCGCGCGCTTCGGCGAAGCCGTGGCGCTGCAGGTGCGCGCGCTCGACAACGTGCTGGACCTCACCTTCTGGCCGCTGCCGCAGCAGCGCGCCGAGGCCATGGCCAAGCGCCGCATCGGCGTGGGCTTCACGGGCCTGGGCGACGCGCTCGCGATGCTGTGCCTGCGCTATGACCAGCCCGAGGGCCGGGCCATGGCGGTGCGCATCGCGCGCTGCCTGCGGGATGCGGCCTATGCTGCCTCGGTGGCGCTGGCGCGCGAGAAAGGCGCCTTCCCGCTGTTCGACGCCGAGCGCTACCTGGCGTGCGGCACCTTCGCGAGCCGCCTGGACCCGGCGCTGCAGGAGCAGATCCGCATGCACGGCATCCGCAACAGCCACCTGGTCTCGATCGCGCCGACGGGCACCGTGAGCCTGGCGTTCGCCGACAACGCCTCCAACGGCATCGAGCCGGCGTTCTCGTGGAGCTACCGGCGCAAGAAGCGCGAGGCCGACGGCAGCACCACCGAGTACGACGTGGAGGACCACGCCTGGCGCCTGTACCGCTTCCTCGGCGGCGACACCGACCGGCTGCCGCCGTACTTCGTCTCGGCCCTGTCGATGCCCGCAGCCGGCCACCTGGCGATGATGGAAGCGGTGCAGCCCTTCGTCGACACCGCCATCTCCAAGACGGTGAACGTGCCCGCCGACTATCCCTACGAGGACTTCAAGGAGCTCTACCAGCAGGCATGGAATGCCCGCCTCAAGGGCCTGGCCACCTACCGGCCCAACAGCATCCTGGGCGCCGTGCTGGAGGTCGCGCCAGCAGCGCAGCCGGAGGCCCGCCCCGCCGTCGACAGTGCCGCCGCCGATCCGATGCGCGCAATGATCGAGAGCCGGCCGAAGGGCGCGCTGGATGCCGTCGCCGAGAAGATCGAGTACTGGACGCAGCAGGGGCGGCAGACGCTCTACCTGGTGGTTTCGTTCCTGCCATTGGCCGACGGCCGCGAGCGGGCCGTGGAATTCTTCATGCCGGTGGGCCAGAGCGGCGAGTCGCAGCAATGGATCACCGCGAGCATGCGGCTGCTGTCGCTGGCCGCGCGCGGCGGTTTTCTCGAACGCGCACTCGCCGACATGCGCAAGGTCGCCTGGGACCGCGGGCCGGTGCGCCTGGGCCACCACCTGAAGGCCGACGGCACCCAGGTGCCGATGTGGCACGACTCCGAAGCGGGCGCCATCGCCTATGCGATCCAGCAGCTGATCGCGCGCCGCGCGGGCCAGGCGCCCGCGGCACCGGACGTGCCGGTGTCACTGGTTGCTGCCGCCGCCCCGATGGCGGGCGCCAAGTGCCCCGAATGCGGCGCCCACGCCATGATCCGCAAGGACGGCTGCGACTACTGCACGCAGTGCGGCCACCTCGGGAGCTGCGGATGAATGCGGTGGCCCATGCTGTGGCCGAGCCGCCCGCGAGCGCGCGGCAGCTGGCCGCGCTGATGGAGGCGCGCCGCACCGTGCTGCCCAAACGGCTCGGCGCACCCGGCCCCGGCCATCCCGAGTTCGCGCAGATCCTCGGCGCCGCGGCCTCGGCGCCGGACCACGGCGGCCTGGTGCCCTGGCGCTTCGTCGTCGTGCCGCCACCGCAGCGCGGGCGGCTTGCCGACGTGTTCGCGCAGGCGCTGCTGCAGCGCGACGACGCCGCCACGCCCGAGCAGCAGGGCCAGGCGCGCGAGAAGGCCTTCCGCGCGCCGCTGCTGATGCTCGCGGTCGTGCGCATGGGCCCCGGCAACGCGGAGATCCCGGCCGCCGAGCGCATCCTGTCGGCCGGATGCGCCATCCAGAACATGCTGCTGGCCGCGACCGCGCTGGACTACGGCTCGGCGCTGACCAGCGGCAAGGCGCTGCAGTCGGACGAACTGCGCGCCCTGTTCGCGCTCGGTCGGCACGACGAGCCGCTGTGCTTCGTCAGCGTGGGTTCGGTGACGGCGCCGAAGGCCGGTCCTGCGCGGCCCGCGCCCAGCCGCTACACGCGCGAACTGGGCGGCGCGCCGGAGCTTTCGCCATGCGACTGATGCCTTCCGTGCGCGGTGCGCTCAACGGGCTGCTGCTCGGCCTGAACACGCTGCTCGCGTTCACGTTGATGGTGCCGCCGGCGCTGGTGAAGCTGCTGGTGCCAGCCGACCGCGTGCGTGCCGGTTGCGACCGGGCGCTGAACGTGCTGGCCGGCGGCTGGGTCGCCGTCAACAACGCATGGATCGCCGGCGCATGCCCCACGCCATGGCAGGTCCGCGGCGTCGAGGGCCTGAACCCGCGCGGCTGGTACCTGGTGTCGAGCAACCACCAGAGCTGGGTCGACATCCTGGTGCTGCAGCGCATCTTCCACGGGCTCATTCCCTTCCTCAAGTTCTTTCTCAAGCGCGAGCTGATCTGGGTTCCGGTCATCGGGCTGGCGTGGTGGGCGCTCGACTTTCCGTTCATGAAGCGCGGCCGCGGCACCGGTCGCGGCGACCTTGCGACCACGCGGCGCTCGTGCGAGAAGTTCAAGCGCGTGCCGACGGCCGTCATCAACTTTGTCGAGGGCACGCGCTTCACCGCGGCCAAGCATGCTGCGCAGAACAGCAGCTACCGCCATCTGCTCGAGCCCCGCGCGGGCGGCCTGGGCGTGGCGCTGGCCACCATGGGCGGGCAGTTCGAGGCGATGCTCGACGTGACCATCGTCTACCCCGAAGGAACGCCGAGCTTCTGGGCGCTGCTGTGCGGCAACGTGCAGGCCGTGACAGTCGATGTGCGCCAGCGCGCCATTCCGCCTCATCTGCTGGGCACGAGCCCGTCGGGCGACAAGGCCCGCCGCGCGCACACCCGCAAGTGGATTGAAGCCCAGTGGCAGGACAAGGACCGCCTGATCCAGGAGCGGCTGGCGGCGCGCCGCGGCGTTCGAAAGTAGCCGGGGCGCGCCTCAGCCGAACCGCACCGCCCGGCCTTCGGCGTCGAGCGCGAGATAGCCGCCGAAGGCCCCGCTTCGCACGCCCTCGACCATGGCTTCGAGCGCGCTGTCGATGCGTTCGGGCGAGGGCGGCAGGCCGTTCGCGCCGGACAGCCCGGCCGCGAACACCACGCGCCAGGGCAGGCTCACGCGGCGCGATTCGGCCACCAGCGCAGCAAAGGTGCTGAGCTCCGGCAGGCTTTTCTCCACGCAGGCCACGGGCGTCAGCGCGCCGCCCTGCCCCGCCTCGAAACGTGCGCGCTGCGCGGCATCGGCGTCGCCGGGCAATTCGGCTTCGGCGAACACGAACAGCAGGCGCTGGGGCTCGGGTTGGGCCGCCGCGGCCTGCAGCAGCTGATCGAAAAGAGAGGAAGAAGAAGAAGAAGAAGAAGGCATGCCGCGAGCGTCGCCGCTGCCTTCGCTCTTGTTGTTGATGCAGATCAAGGGGCGCCGCACGCGCGTTCCTAGCATAGGTGCATCCGAAATACACCTTTCAGATCCCTTCGCTTCCACCGAGGAAAACCCATGAAATCCGCACCCTCCTCCATCGTCGATGTCCGCAGGCTCGAGCCGCGCTTTCGCCACGCGCACATCTTCTCCACCTTTGCCGCGCTCGACGTCGGCAGCGCCATCGAACTGGTGAACGACCACGATCCCCGGCCGCTGTATGCGCAGTTCCAGTCGCAGTGGCCCGACCGGTTCGCATGGAACTACCTCGAGCAGGGCCCTTGGGTCTGGCGCGTGGCCATCACCAAGGTGCCGGCTTTCGACGCGCACGCGAGCGGCGGCTGCTGCGGTGGATGCGGCGGCGCCTGAGCACCTCCACCGATCCGGATTCCCAAGAAGGAAACATCATGAGCAACAACAACCGGCTGTGGCGCTGGCTCGCTTTCATCTTCGTGCTGTCGTTCGGTGCGCTCGGCTACCTGGGCGTGCAGATCTACCTGACCGCGCCACCGATCCCGAGCGCGGTCACCAGCTCCGACGGCGAACCGATCTTCACCGGCGAGCAGATCCGGCGTGGCCAGCAGGTCTGGCTGTCGGCCGGCGGGCAGCAGCTGGGCTCGGTGTGGGGGCACGGCAGCTACGTCGCGCCCGACTGGTCCGCCGACTGGCTGCACCGCGAGGCCGTGGCGCTGCGCAACCGCCACGCCCAGGCCTTTCGCAAGGACTTCGACTCGCTGAGCCCGGCGGACCGCGGCGCGCTCGCGGCCACGGTGGTCGAGCAGATGCGGCGCAACACCTATGACGCAGCCAGCGGCGTGATCACCGTGCCGGCCGACCGGGCGCAAGCGATCCGCGAGGTGGCGGCGCACTACGACGCGCTGTTCGGCGACGACAGCTCGCTCGCCACGCTGCGCAGCCAGTACGCGATGACGCCGGGCACGCTGCCCGACCGCGCCGACCGCCAGGCGCTCACCGCCTTCTTCTTCTGGACCTCCTGGGCCGCGGCCACCGACCGGCCCGGAGAAACGGGCCTGAGCTACACCAGCAACTGGCCGCACGAGCCGCTGGTGGGCAACACCATGACCAGCTCGGCCGCGGTCTGGTCGATGGTCAGCATCTGCCTGCTGCTGGCGGCCATTGCGGCCATGCTGTGGCTGCACGGCAGCCAGCGGCACGAGGCCGAGGCGCAGCCGCCCCAGGCGGACCCGCTGCTGGGCGCCGTGGCCACGCCCTCGATGAAGGCCACGCGCAAGTACTTCTTCGCGGTGATCGGCCTCATGCTGCTGCAGATCGCGATGGGCATCGTCACGGCGCACTACGCGGTCGAGGGCGATTCGTTCTTCGGCCTTCCGCTGGCCAAGCTGCTGCCCTACGTGGTGAGCCGCACGGTGCACACGCAGATCGGCATCTTCTGGATCGCCACCGCGTGGCTGGCCACGGGCCTGTACATCGCGCCGCTGCTGTCCGGCCGCGAGCCCAGGCTGCAGAAGCTCGGGGTCGACGTGCTGTTCTGGGCACTGATCGCCATCGTGGTCGGCTCGACGCTGACGGGCTGGCTCGGCACGCTGCAGCACCGCGGCGTCGACTTCAGCTTCTGGCTCGGCAACCAGGGCCTCGAATACACCAGCATGGGCCGCGTCTGGCAGGTGCTGCTGTTCGTGGGCCTGCTGTTCTGGGTGTTCCTGCTGGGCCGTGCGCTCTGGCCCGCGCTGGTCAAGCCTTCGGCATCGCGCGGGCTGATCGCGATGGTGTTCCTGTCGGCCACCTGCATCGGCGGCTTCTATTCGACCTCGCTGGTGTGGGGACAGCACACGCACTACTCGATGATCGAGTACTGGCGCTGGTGGCTGGTGCACCTCTGGGTGGAGGGCTTCTTCGAGGTGTTCGCCACCGCCGTGGTCGCGCTGATCTTCACGCGCCTGGGCCTGGTGCGCACCGAGAGCGCCAACCGCGCCATCATCGCCGAGACCATCGTGTTCCTGTTCGGCGGCATCCTGGGCACGCTGCACCACCTCTACTTCACCGGCACGCCGACCTCGGTGATCGCCGTGGGCGCGGTGTTCTCGGCGCTCGAAGTGGTGCCGCTGACGCTGATCGGCCTGGAGGCCCTGCAGACATGGCGCCGTTCGCAAGCCATGCCCTGGCTCGGCGCCTACAAGTGGATCGTCATGTGCTTCGTGGCCGTCGGCTTCTGGAACACGATTGGCGCCGGCGTTCTCGGCTTCGCGATCAATCCGCCGGCCTCGCTCTACTACGTGCAGGGGCTCAACATGACGGCCGCGCACGGCCATGCCGCGCTCTTCGGCGTCTACGGCATGCTGGGCATCGGGCTGATGCTGTTCTGTTTGCGCGGTCTGTACGACCGCCAGCTGCATGCCGACCGGCTGCTCAGGCCGGCGTTCTGGAGCCTCAACATCGGCCTGGCGATGATGGTGTTCCTGTCGCTGCTGCCCGCGGGCATCTACCAGGCCTGGGCCAGCGTCACGCAGGGGCTGTGGTTCGCGCGCTCGGCCGAGCTCGTGCACTCCCGCGTGATGGAGGCGCTGGTGTGGATGCGGGTGCCTGGCGACATCGTCTTTGCCGTGGGCGCGGTGCTGCTCGCGGCCTATGCGCTGCGGCTGCTGCGCCGTCCGGCGGTGCAGGCTGCGCCGCAGGCCCGGCCGCACGCCAAGGGCCTTGCCGTCCAGGCGGGCCATGTGGCCGAGCAGTGACGCGGCGCGATCGAAGCCATGAAGCTCACCGCCTTCACCGACTACAGCCTGCGCGTGCTGATCTACCTGGCCGCGCAGCCCGGGCGCCGCGCCACCATCAGCGAGATCGCCGCCTCCTTTGCGGTGTCCGAGCATCACCTGACGAAGGTGGTGCACTTCCTGGGCAAGGAGGGATGGCTGGCCAACGTCCGCGGCAAGGGCGGCGGCCTGGCGCTCGCAAAGCCGCCCGAGGCGATCAACATCGGCGACGTGGTACAGCGCACCGAGGGCGGCGCCCTCGTGGAGTGCTTTGGAGAAGGCGGCGGCGCCTGCCGCATCACGGGCCTGTGCCGCCTGCAGGGCATCCTGGGCGAAGCGGTGGCGGCGTTCCATGCGGTGCTGCAGCGCTACACGCTGGCCGACCTCGTGCGCAACCGCGAGGCGCTGGCCACGGTGTTCCTGGCAGGCCGCATCGGCGCGGCGCACGCCGAACGGGAGGCAGCGTGAGTTCGCCGGCGGACACGGCCGCCTTCCCGTACGACGGGCCCGAGCCGCTGCGCGAGCCGCTCGCAGCAGCGCTCGCGCGCGTGGTCGATCCGGAAATCTCGATGAACATCGTCGACGTGGGCCTGGTCTACGGCGTCACGGTGGATGCCACCGTGGCGCATGTGCGGCTCACGATGACCTCCGCGGCCTGCCCGGTGATCGATCTCATCATGGACGAGGCGGAAGCCGAGCTCGACAAGGTGGTGCCACCCGAGCTCCAGATCCGCGTCGAGCTGGTGTGGGAGCCGCCCTGGGGCCCGGAGCGCATGAGTGCCGGCGCCAGGCGGTTCATGGGATGGTAGGCGCTGCAAGCCCCGCCGCCCGCACGGGACGGCCAGCAAGGACATCGCCGGTGCACGGCCGGGTTCTTGCGCGTGCGCTGTTCGGCGCGCTGGCGGGCGCGTCGCTGGCGGGTGGCATTGCGGGCGGGCTCTGGCGGCTCGGCGTCGCGGTGCCGGACCCGCATTCCTTCGCCTGGACCGGCCAGGTGCTGCTGGTGCATGCCGCACTGATGATCTGCGGCTTCCTGGGCACCGTGGTCGGCATCGAGCGCGCCGTGGCCGTCAAGCATCGCTGGGCATTCGCGGCGCCGCTGGCATCGGGCACCGGCGCGCTGTGCCTGGCCTTCGGGCAGCAGGCCGCCGGCGCGTGGCTCGAAGTGGCGGCAGCGGTGTTCTTCCTGGCGGCCAGCGCGGTGGTGGTGCGGCGCCAGCGCGCGGCGCACACGCTGCTGCTCGCGGCCGGCGCGGCGGCGTGGGTGGCCGGCAACCTGTTGTTCGCACTCGGCCGCGACGGCGGCGCCGTGTTCCCGTGGTGGTTCGCCTTCCTGGTCATGACGATCGCGGCCGAACGGCTCGAGATGACGCGGCTCATGCGCCGGCGTCCCGCGGCCAGCCTGACGCTGCAGGCGGTGCTGGTGCTGCTGCTGGCCGGCGCCGCATGGTCGGGCACGGCCCCGCGCGCCGGCGGACTCGCCTACGGCACGGCGCTCGCGCTGCTGGCCGTGTGGCTTGCGGTGTTCGACATCGCGCGGCGCACGGTGGCCATGCACGGCATCAGCCGCTACATGGCGGTCTGCCTGCTGGGCGGCTATGCCTGGCTCGGCGTCGCCGGCGCGGCCTGGGCCGCGGCCGCGCTCGGAGGGCCCACGCGCGACATCGCGCTGCACGCGCTGGGCCTGGGCTTCGTCGTCAGCATGGTGATGGGGCATGCGCCGGTCGTGCTGCCGGCCATCGCACGCATCAAGCTGCGCTTCGGCGCCTTCTTCTACCTGCCGCTGGCCGCGCTGCACCTGTCGCTTGTCGTGCGGCTGGTGCTGGGGAGCTTCAGCGATCCGCTGCGCGCCGCCGGCGCTTCGCTCAATGCGGCCGCGATCGTTTTCTTTGCCGTCACCGTGGCCGGCGCGGCCATCGCGTGGCGCATCCAACATGGCGCCGAGGGCGCCCGAAAGGCCTGACCGTGGCATCCTTCATTCCGCTCGAACCTGCACAGCCCCCTTCCACCCGGGCGCCGGCCTTTGCGCTGTGGCAGCTCGGCTTCCGGCCCTTCTACCTGCTGGCCAGCGGCTTCGCGGCGCTGTCCATCGCGCTGTGGGCGATGCAGTTCGCGGGCTGGCTGCCCGGCGCCTACCTGCAGGGGCCGATGTGGCATGCGCACGAGATGCTGTTCGGCTTCGCGCTGGCGGTGATCGTCGGATTCCTTTTCACCGCGGGGCGCAACTGGTCGGGGCAGCCCACGCCCACGGGGCTGCCGCTGGCGGCGCTGGCACTGCTCTGGGTGGCGGGCCGCGTGCTCGTGCTCACGCCTTTTGCGTGGACAGCCGCCGTGGCCAACGCGGCGTTTCCGCTCGCCTGCGCGCTGGCGCTGGCGCGCCCGCTGGTGGCCGCGCGCAACCGGCGCAACTACTTCTTCGTCGGCTTGCTGCTGCTGCTCTCGGGCGCCGCATTCGCCTTTCACCTGTCGGCGCTCGGCGTGATCGAGGTGCCGGCGTGGCTGGGCATCCAGGTGGCGCTGGACGTGCTGCTGTTCATCATGGCCGTGATGGCGGGCCGGGTGGTGCCGATGTTCACCAACAACGGCATCTCGGGCGCGGGCGCCACGCGAAACGCCCTGGTCGAGAAGGCCGCGCTGGGGCTGGTGCTCGCGCTGCTGCTGGCTGATGCCACGGGCCTGCCACCGGTCGCCGGAGCGGCGCTCGCCTTGGCGGCGGCGCTCGCGCATCTGGTGCGCTGGCTGCTCTGGCGGCCCTGGAAGGCGCCGGCCAACACGCTGGTGCTGGTGCTGCACGTGGCCTACGCATGGATTCCGGTGCACCTCGCGCTGCGGGCGCTCGCGCTGCACGGCGCGGTGCCGGCATCGCTCGCCACCCATGCGCTGACCGTGGGCGCCGCGGGCGGACTCATCATCGGCATGATGGTGCGCACGGCGCGCGGCCACACCGGCCGGGTGCTGCGCGCCGACCAGGTCGACACGGCCTGCTTCGTGCTGGTGCTGCTCGCTGCGCTAGTGCGGATTCTCGTGCCGCTGGCCACACCGGCGCACACGGTCGCCGCGGTGCTTTGTTCCGCCGCATTCTGGAGCCTGGGCTTCGGCCTCTACGCGGTGCGCTATTGGCCGGTGCTGACGCGGGCCCGGGCGGACGGCAAGCCCGGCTGAGCGCCCCCTGCACGCAGGAGCCTTGCGCTTCGGCCAGCGGAGATCAAGTCTTCGCGCGCCAGCGCGCCTCGAGCGCCGCGATGTCCACTGCGTCCTCGGTGAAGACCTCGATAGCCAGCGTGCGCTCGTCGGCTTCCAGGGGCTCGTGCACTGCGAGCTGGCGCGCCAGCACCTCCAGGCTGGCCTCCGACGCGTCCGTGCCCGCGGCTCCGCGTTCGGCCACGCGGCGGCGCAGCACCGCTTCGGCGGCACGGCAGTCCAGGATCGCGAAAGGCAGGCCGAGCTCGGCCGCCAGCACCTGGAAGCTGCGCCGCTCGGCGCTGCGCAGGAAGGCCGCATCCACGATCACCGGATACCCTGCCAGCAACGCGTCGCGCGCGCAGGCCCGCAAGCGCTCGAAGGTCCGCCGCGTGGCCTCCGCGCCGTAGATGGCCAGGCCCCGCTCGGCGGAGCGGGCGAGCGGATCGAGGCCGAACAGGCGCTTGCGCTCCACGTCGGAACGGATGCGCACCGCGCCCGCAGCGCACAGCAGCAGCGAGGCGATGCTCGATTTGCCGGAGCCCGAGAACCCGTGCGTGATCAGCAGGCGAGCGCGCCCCCGCGGGCCGTGCGCCAATTGCGCGGCGCAGGCCAGGTAGTCGGGCTTCGATGCGGCCTGCGGCCCCAGGCCCGCGGCCATGGCCCGCACCAGCGCCCGGTACACCTCGTAGAAGCCGAGCACCTGCAGGCCCGCATGGTCGCCGCTGTGCTGCAGCCACGCATCCAGGAAGCGGAACGCGAGGTCGGCGCGGCCGTGGGCCTTCAGGTCCATGGTGAGGAATGCGATGTCGCTCATCACGTCGATCCGGCGCATCATGGGGTCGAACTCGATGCAATCGAAGGCGGTGAGTTCGCCGTCCACCAGGACGACATTGGCCATGTGCAGGTCGCCGTGGCATTCGCGCACCGCGCCACTCTGCTGGCGCGCGATCCAGGCCATGTGCAGCGCCTGCGCGCGTTCGCGGATCCATGCGGACAGGGTCGCGAGACAGCTGTCGCTGCGTTGCACGAGCAGCTGGCTCACGACATCGACGGCCGCACGAACGATGGCGTCCGGCGCGCCGAATGCGGACGGCGGCACCACGCGCTCGGCCGCACCCTGCAGCGCCGCCACCCGCCACGCGAAGCCGTCGAGCCAGGCCGGCTCCAACCGGCCTGCCATCAGCAGGTTGCGCAAGAGCGACGACTCCGGAAAGCGCCGCATGCGGACCACGTGGTCGATCGGCACGCCGTCGCCGCCGAGCCGCGGCGCCTCGCGCGCGCCGCACACCGGCACCACGTCCAGGTACAGCGAGGGCGCGAAGCGCCGGTTGAGGCGCAGTTCTTCCTCGCAGAAATGCTTGCGCGCCGCGATGCTTGCGAAGTCGACGAAGGGAAAGCGCACGGGCTTCTTGAGCTTGTAGGCGTGCGTTGCCGTCAGCAGCACCCACGAGATGTGCGTCTCGACCAGCTCGACGCGCGCGCCGGTTTCCCGCTGCAGTGATTCGCGCAGCGCCTGCACCAGTGTCGTGTCCATCTGTCCTGTTTCCGATTCAATGGCGATGAGAATCAACGAAAAGGCGCCACGCCGCCCAACTGGCCGGCAGCGCGGCCCACAGGGCCCAGTGCGGCGGCAGGGTCGCCAGGCCGAACCGTGCGCCGACGCCCGGCACACCGGTCAGCAGGACCCAGACCACGCAGACGCCCACCAGCAGCGCATGGAACACCGCGTTGGCGTGCGTGCGCCCGAAGCCTGCCCCCCGGAACCACACCAGCAGCAACAGGTTGCCGAGCACGATCGAGCCCAGGCTCGCCAGGCGCAGCACCTCCGGCGAAGCGCCGCGCTCGCGGCACACCCATTGCACCAGCGCCACGCCGGCAAACGCAAGCCCGCCGAGCGCCAGCGCGTGGCCGGCCGAGCCCAGCGAGAACAGCGTGTCCTCCTTGCGGCGCGGCGGCACGTCCATGCTGTCGTCCGGCGCGGGCTCGGCCTCGAAGACCAGGGAACAGGCCGGGTCGATCAGCAGCTCGAGCAGCACCACGTGCAGCGGCAGCAGCAGCACCGGCCCGCCCAGCACGACCGGGATCAGCGCCACGCCGACGATGGGCACGTGCACCGCGAAGAGATAGCCCAGGGCCTTGCGCAGGTTGGTGAAGATGCGCCGGCCGGCGCGCACAGCGTCGACCAGCGAGGTGAAGTTGTCGTCCGTCAGCACCAGCGAGGCGGCCTCGCGCGCCACGTCCGTGCCGCGCTGGCCCATCGCGACGCCGATGTCGGCCGCCTTGAGCGCGGGCGCGTCGTTGACGCCGTCGCCCGTCATCGCGACGACCTCGCCGCACTGCTGCAGGGCCTGCACGATGCGCAGCTTCTGCGCCGGGTCGACCCGCGCGAACACCTGCACCTCGCGCACGCAATCCCGCAGCGCTTCGTCGTCCATGGCGGCGAGCGCCGCACCGGTCATCACATGCGCCGCGGCGCCATCGACGAGCCCGGCCTGCCGCGCGATCGAACGCGCCGTGAGGGCGGCATCGCCGGTGATCATCACCACGCGCACGCCCGCGTGCCGGCACGCCTGCACGGCAGCGGGCACTTCGTCGCGCAAGGGATCCATGAAGCCGAGCAGGCCCAGCGGCGTGAGCCGAAGGCCCTCGGGCAGCGCGGCGTCGTCGCCGGGCGCGGCAGCGCGGCCCTCGGCCACCGCGAGCACACGCAGGCCGGCGGCGCTCCAGCGGTCGGCCGCCTCGCGCAACCGTTGCGCCAGCGCCGGATCGGCGCCGCAAAGACCGAGCACGGCCTCCGCCGCGCCCTTGACCGCCACGGCCTCGCCGGGCACGCCGGGCGCGTGCCAGCAATGCACCACGTAGGGCGAGCCCTCGCGGATCCCCCGGCGCACGCCGGGCGCCCAGGCCGGATCGGGGCGCAGGCCCGCAGCCTCGGCGGCCGCGCGCACCGCCCGGTCCATCGGTTCGACGCCCTCCGCGTTGCTGGCGCGGACCGCGGCCTGCAGCAGGCGATGGAAGCGCTGCGCCGCCGCCTCGCCCGCTTCGTGCAACTCGCATTCGCCGGCACCGTCGTGCAGGGCCGCCAGCGCCATGCGGTTTCGCGTCAGCGTGCCGGTCTTGTCCACGCACAGCACGGTGATGGTGCCGAGCGCCTCGATGGCCTGGGGCTGGCGGGTGAGCACGTTCGACTTGGCAAGACGCCAGCCGCCGAGCGCCAGCATCACGCTCCAGACGACGGCGAACTCCTCGGGGATCAGCGACATCGCCAGCGTCAGCCCGACCAGCAGGCCCTGGGTCCACGAGCCCTCCCGCAGCGCGAACACGGTGGCCGCGGCCAGGCAGGTGAAGGCCGCGAGCCAAGCCACCCGCCGCACCAGTTGCTGCAGTTCGTCCTGCAGCCGGCTGGCGCGCGGCGCGAGCTGCGCGATGGACCGGTGGATGGCGCCCAGCGCGGTGTGGGCGCCCGTGCCCGTCACCTCGGCCACGCCGTCGCCGCGCACCACCAGGCTGCCCGCGAGGAGCACGTCCGCCCGGCCCTCGCTGCCGCCCGGGCCACCGGCACGCTTGGCCAGCGGCATCGACTCGCCAGTGAGCAAGGATTCGTCGACCTGCAGCCCGACGGCCTCGACCAGCCGCGCGTCGGCGGACAGGCGGTCGCCTTCGTTCACCAGCAGGCAGTCGCCGCGCACCAGTTCGCGGCTCGCGATCCGGACGGGACGCCCCTGCCGCACGACGGTGCAGCGCGGACTGGACAGGTCCTTGAGCGCTTCCAGGACCCGCTCGGTACGCTGCTCCTGGTAGATCGACAGTCCGCCCACCAGCAGCACGGACACCGCGAGCATGCCGGCCTCGCTCAAGTCGCCGAGCAGGGCATAGAGCGCTGCGGCGGCCAGCAGCAGCATGAACATCGGCTGCGTCAGCGCGCCCCAGGCGATGCGGGTCAGGCCCTTGCGGGAAACGGAGGGCAGGACATTCGGGCCGTCGCGGCGCAAGCGCCGTGCGGCCTCGGCGTCGGCCAGGCCCGGGGGCGGGTTGTCGCGCACGGGGATCTTTTTTGGGTTGCGTGGGAGCGGGCCTGCCGTGCCGGCGCGCGCCCGCGGCCGGCTCAGTGCACCATCAGGACCGGCACGGCCATCCGCGCGAGGATCCGCCGCGTGACGCCGCCCAGCACCCGCTCGCGCAAGCGCGAATGGCCATATCCCCCCATCACGAGCAGGTCGGCGCCCAGCTCCGCGGTGCGCGACAGCAGCGCATCGGCAATGTCGATCTCGGTTACCTCGCGCTGCGCACTCGCGCGCACGCCATGCCTGAGAAGGAACTGGAGCATTTCTGGAACGAGGAGCCGCCGCTCGTCGTCCGCACCGCCCGGATGGCTGCAGGAGATCAGCGTCACGCGCGCTGCGCGCCGCAGCGCCGGCAGGCCCGCATGGATGGCGATCGCGGATTCCCGCGAACCGTCCCAGGCGACCGCGACATTCTTCGCGGATGCGTTGAAGTTCCCGGCGCACGGCACGATCAGCAGCGGGCGCCCGGCTTCCACCAGCACCTGCGGCACCAGGCCGCGTGCCGTGGCGTCCGCCGCATCCGAGCCGTCGCCGTCCTGTCCGAGCACCAGGAGATCGCTCGCGCGGCCGTGCCGGACCAGGGCATCGACCGCCCCTCCGTCAGCCAGGCAAACCTCGTACGACAGCGGGCCCGACTCGTGGATGCCCTCCCTGAATTCCCGAGCGACGGCCTCGGCCCGCAGCCGCAGGCGGCTGGCCGCATCGGCGATGTAGTCGGTCATGCCCACGGCGACGGTCCCGGCCGGGACCACGCCGCCATGCAAGCCCGTGGGAACCAGTCCGACCAGGTGGCTTTCATGGGCCTTGGCCCACTGGGCCGCCAGTGCGGCACGCGCCGCGCTGCGGCCGGAGCGGTCCAGGTGAACGAGGATGGTTCTGAAGTTCATGAGGCAGCCTGCTCGGTGATGCGCGCGCCCCGGCGCGGGATGTGGGCGGTGCACGAATCTTCGGGCGCGCACCGCTCGGGCGGCTTGATGCCGATCAAGCCAGCGCGGCGGGGATTCTTCAGGCCATCAGGCTGATGGTCTTGCGAAATCGCGCCAATGCGGCTGCGAACATCACGCAGCCGAAGGCCGCGAGCATGGCGAACTGCGGCCACACGACACCGATGCCTGCACCGCGGAAAAGTATGGCCTGGCCGGCCGACACGAAGTGCGTCGTCGGCGCCGCGAGCCTCACCTCCTGGACAAACGAGGGCATGCTCTCGCGCGGCGTGCTGCCTCCGGAGAGCATCTGCAGCGGCACCAGCACGAGCACCAGCAGCATTCCGAACTGCGGCATCGACCTGGCCACGGTGGCCATGAAGATGCCCATCGAAGTCGTCGCGAACAGATGCAAGGCGGTGGCCGCCATGAACAGCGCGATCGAGCCCTCCACGGGCACCCGCAGCGCGCCGCGCACCACCACCGCCAGCGCGACGCCAACCGCCACCATCACGACCAGCCCCATCGACCAGATCTTCGCCAGCACGATCTCGGCCGGTGTGACGGGCATGACCAGCAGGTGCTCGATGGTCCCGTGCTCGCGCTCCCGGATCAGGGCGGCGCCGGTCAGGATGATCGAGAGCATGGTCACGTTGTTGATGAGCTCGGAAAGCGAGCCGAACCACGCCGCCTCGAGGTTCGGATTGAAGCGCATGCGCATCGCAAGCTCCGCCGGCAGCACGGGATCGCCGCGAAAGCGCTGCGCGAACTCGGCGACTTCCGCCGCCACCATCTGCTGGATGTAGGCGCTGCCGGTGAAGGCTTGGCTCATGGGCGTGGCGTCCACGTTCAGCTGCGCCGCCGGCGCGCGGCCGGCCAGCACGTCGGCCTGGAACCCTGGCGGTATGTCGAGCACGAAGGTCTGCCGGCCGCTGTCCATCGCCACGCGCAGCGCGGCCACGGCTGCGGCGGACGCGTCCGCCCGGACGGTCGAGGCCATGAAGCATGCGCCGCGCACCGCGGGCACCGACAGGAAGCAGGCCACGCTGCTCGGCCGCATCTGGCGGGCCGGCTTCGCTTCAATGGGCCATGAGGACGGGGATGGGAGTGCGCGCAAGAACGTCGTGCGTGACGCCGCCCAGGAGCCGCTCTCGCGACCGGGCGTGCCCAAAGCCCCCCATCACGATCAGGTCGGCCTTCCGCGCCGAAGCGTGGGCCAGCAGGGCATCGCCGGTTCTCCCGGCCACCGCACTGCAATCGAAAGCGGCCCGGATGCCGTGCCGCAGGAGCCAGCCGTCCAATTCGCCGGCAGAAGGTGTGCCGGCCGAGTCGGCGCCGCCGTCTTCCCGCATCGACACCACGGTGACGGTGTTCGCCGCGCGCAACAGCGGCAGCGCGCCCGACACCGAGAGCGCCGCCTCCCTGCCGCCATCCCAGGCCACCAGGATCCGGCTCAAAGCACCTTCGAAACGCCCCGCACGCGGCACGATGAGAACGGCCCGCCCCGCATGCAGCATGATCTCTTCGGGCAGCTGCCGGGCCCGGGCGTCCACCGCCGCCTGCCGGTCTGCCTGTCCGACGACGACCAGGTCGCTCGCGTGGCCATGGGCCAGCACGGCCTCCACCGGGTCGCCATCCGCCAGCCGGATTTCGCAGGGCAGCGGGCCCGTCTCGCGCAGCCGGCAGCGAAACACGTGCGCCACGGCCTCGGCCCGCCGGCGCTGGTACAGCGCGGCCGCAGCCACCAGGGAGACGGCGTCCCCCGTTTGTGCGAACGCCGCCTCGGATGGCACACCCGTGGGCACGAGGCCGAGCAGATGGCTGCCGTGCTGCCTTGCCAGCCGGACCGCGAGCAAGGTGCGGGCCTCGCACCGCTCGGTGTGGTCGAGGTGCACGGCGATGGTCGAGAGCGTCATGGCTTCTTTCGGGAGGGCGTGGCCGCGAGCGCGGCGTTCAGCGTGCGCAGTGCGTCGGCCACCACGGCGCGCCGGGACGCCGACGCGGCGACCACGTGCGGCGCCGCGGCCGTCGTCGGACCGATCGCCGGCCGGTCGAATGCACAAGCCGCCGAGGCGTGTGGCGCCGCGGAGCACCAACACGCATTCATCGGCAGCGTGGCCCGGAACTGCCAGCCCCCGGCCCGGGCGATCGCGTCGGTCTGGGCACGGGTCTCGGCCGCGCTGTCGCGCAGCGCGTGGGATCCGAGCGCCAGGCACTGTGCCCCCGCCGTCTCCAGCATTTCGAGCGTGTGCAGCCAGATGCTCCACTGCGCCTTGCAAAGCGCCAAGGGAAAGGTGAATTCGGTGCTCATGGCGATGGGTCCCGCTCAGTGCGACATCAGCACGGGCAGCGTCATCGACTGCAGGATCGACTGCGTGGCGCCGCCGAGCACCCATTCGCGCGCCCGGCCGTGGCCGTAGCAGCCCATGACCAGCAGGTCCGCGCTCAGGTCGGCCGAGAAGGAAAGCAGCCTGCTGCCGGCACTCTCGTCGTCGCCGCCGCCGGGGTGCAGCTCGAGGTTCCGGACCCCCTGCACCCGCAGATAGTTCTGCAGCTCCTGCAAGGAGGCCTGCGCGTCCTCGCCGTAGGCCACGGCATGCACGCGCGACGCCGTGCGCAGCCACGGCAGCGCCGCGCTCACCGCGCGCGCGGCCTCGCACGTTTCCTTCCACGCCACCAGCACGGTGCGCCCGATGGGGCCGATCGGCCCCGCATACGGCAGCACCAGCGCCGGCCGGCCGCTCTGCACCAGCAGGCTGGGCAGGAAGTCGCCGGGGAGTTCGCCCTGCATCGGGCCGTTCCTGTCGCGCTGGCCCAGGATCATCAGGTCGGCATAGAGCGCGCGCCGGGCGAATCCCAGGGGGCCGTCGCTCTGCGGCTCGGCCCAGCGCAGGCGCCGCAAGCCCGCGCTGTTCGCCATGAAGGCGGCGTACATCCTGTCGCGCGCCCCCTTGTCGATCTCCTGCATGATCGCGACGGCTTCCCCCGCGGCCTCCATGGCGAACGGATAGCGAACGAGCGCGGACAGGGTGCACGGCTGGCCGGTGACTTCGGCCTCGAAGGCCTCGGCCAGTTCGCCGGCCACCTTGATGCGCTCCGCCGTGCGCGCCGAGCTGTCGAGGTGAAGCAGGATGGATTTCGGGGTCTGCATGAAGGCTCCTGGAGCTTGCGCAATGCGATGGGCCGACCTTAGGCCGCCCCGCCCGCGCGGCCTTGCGCTGGATCAACCGCCCGCGAGCTTGCGCACCGCGGCGCCCGATGCTTGATCGGGCGCAAGGCCGTTGCGCGCAGGCATGCCTAGTCTTGGGCCTTGTCCAGCTTCGATGGAAGAATGTTCCGCGTCGCCAGCCCGGCGTTGCGACGACATCCGGTTGCAGTGACCCTCCCTTCGCACGCCAGCCCCGACGCCTCCGTTCCCGAGCCATGGTGGCGCGGCGCGGGCGCGGGCGCCACCTGGGGCCTGTCGCAGCTGCAGGCCGACGAGGCGCGAGCGCGCTGGGGCCCGAACAGCTTCGAGCCGCAGGCGAAGCGCTCGCTGGCACTGCAGTTCCTCGCCCGCCTGCGCAATCCGCTGGTGCTCGTGCTGCTGGCCGCCAGCACGATCTCGGCGGCCACCGGCGACATCGCCAACGCCGGGATCATCGTGCTGCTGGTGCTGCTGAGCGTGACGCTCGACTTCGTGCAGGAGCACCGCGCCAGCAGCGCCGCCGAGAAGCTGCGCGCTTCGGTGGCGCTGCGCGCGCGCGTGCTGCGCGACGGCGCCGTGCGGGAGATTCCGGTGACCGAGGTGATGCCGGGCGACCTGATGCTGCTGTCGGCGGGCGATCGGGTGCCGGCGGACGGCCTGGTGCTGGAGGCGCGCGACTTCTTCGTCAACCAGAGCCTGCTGACCGGCGAGTCCTACCCCGTGGAGAAGCACCCGGGCGCACCCGGGGGCCGCGCCGCCGAGCTGCAGGACGCGCTCAACGCGGTGTTCATGGGCAGCACGGTGATCAGCGGCAGCGCGCGCGTCGGCGTCATGGCCACCGGCTCGCACACCGCGCTCGGCGAGGTGGCGAGCAGCCTCCAGGCCGAGCCGCCGCCCACCGCATTCGAGATCGGCATGCACCGCTTCGGCATGATGATCATGCGGATGACCCTGCTGCTGGTGCTGTTCGTGCTGCTGGTCAACGTGATCCTGCATCGGCCGCTGCTCGACGCCTTTCTGTTCGCGGTGGCGCTCGCCGTCGGGCTCACGCCCGAGCTGCTGCCGATGGTGGTGTCGGTCACGCTCTCGCGCGGCGCCATGCGCCTTGCCTCGCGCCGCGTCATCGTCAAGCGCCTGGCCTCGATCCAGAACCTCGGCGCGATGGATGTGCTGTGCACCGACAAGACCGGCACCCTGACCGAAGCGCGTATCAGCCTCGCCCGATGCGCCGATGCGGACGGCCGCGACAGCGCACGGGTGCTGATGCTGGCCCACCTCAACAGCACTTTCGAAAGCGGCCTGAAAAGCCCGCTCGACGAGGCGGTGCTGGCGCACCCGATGGACACCGCGGCCTGGAAGAAGATCGACGAGGTGCCCTTCGACTTCGAGCGCCGGCGTGTCTCGGTGCTGCTCGACCGGGGCGATGCGCGCTGGCTGGTGGCGAAGGGCGCGCCAGACGACGTGCTGGCCCTGTGCAGCCGCTTCGAGCGCGACGAAGGCCGGTCGCTGGCGCCGCTGGACGCGGCCGCCCTGGTACAGCTGCGCGAGCGCTGCCATGCGCTCGAACGCCAGGGCCTGCGCGTGCTGGGCGTGGCCTGGCGCGACGTGCCCGCGGACCATCCGCATGCCGACGTGCGCGACGAGAGCGCGCTGGTGTTCGCCGGCTTCGCGGCCTTCATCGATCCGCCCAAGGCCGGCGCGGGCGAAGCCATGGCCGCGCTGGCCAAGAGCGGCGTCCACGTGAAGATCGTGAGCGGCGACAGCGAGCTGGTGACCCAGCACCTGTGCACCCTGCTGCGCATTCCCGTGGCGGGCGTGCTGACCGGGCAGGAAATCTCGGCCATGGACGAAACCGCGCTGCGCGCCCGCGTGGGCCGCACCACCCTGTTCTGCCGCGTCAACCCGGCGCAGAAGAACCGGATCATCCTGGCGCTCAGGGCGCGCGGCCATGTGGTCGGCTACCTGGGCGACGGCATCAACGACGCCCCTGCGCTGCGCTCGGCCGACGTGGGTCTGACCGTGGACAGCGCGGTCGACGTGGCGCGGGAGGTGGCCGACATCGTCATGCTCGACCACGACCTTGCGGTGCTGCACGAGGGCGTGCTCGAAGGGCGGCGCACCTTCGGCAATGTCATGAAGTACATCATGATGGGCACGAGCTCCAACTTCGGGAACATGCTGAGCATGGCGGGCGCCTCGCTGCTGCTGCCCTTCCTGCCGATGCTGCCGGCGCAGATCCTGCTCAACAACGTGCTCTACGACCTGTCGCAGGCGGCCATTCCGCTCGACCGCGTGGACGCCGCCGACCTGCACCGGCCCCGCACCCTCGACATGAAGTTCATCCGGCGCTACATGTGGCTGTTCGGTGCGATCAGCTCGGCCTTCGATGCACTGACCTTCTGGCTGCTGATCCATGTGCTGCACGCACAGGCGCCGCTGTTCCGTACCGCCTGGTTCGTCGAGTCGCTGGCCACGCAGGTGCTGGTGATCTTCGTGATCCGCACGCGAGGCAAGCCCTGGGCCAGCCGGCCCGGCGCGGCGCTTTCGCTGGCATCGCTTTTCGTCGTGGGGGCCGCGCTGCTGCTGCCTTTTTCGCCGCTTGCCAGGTTCTTCCACTTCGAGCCGCCGCCCGCGATCTTCTTCGCCTGGCTGGCCGGCATGCTGGTGGCGTACCTGGCGCTCGCGGAGATGGCCAAGCGATTCTTCTACGCCCGGCTGGCGGCCGCCGCGCCTTCGAGGACGCGCGGGCATCCGCCCCGCCGCAAGGCACGGGCCTGATCCATCCCGCTGCGATGCAGCCGCTTCAGCGCTTCTTGATGTGAATCAACGTGCGCGGCCGCGGCTTGCCTAAGCTCGCGGCAGACACGCTCGGAGACCTCTCATGTTCAAACGCATCCTGGTCGCCACCGACGGTTCCGCGCTTTCGAAGAAGGCCGTCACGAGTGCCATCGCGCTCACCGCCCAGACTGCGGCGCCTCAACCCCGGTGCGGCAGCGGGAGAACCGCATGGAGCACGGTGTAGTCGTGACCGGAGCCCAGCGTCTCCTGGTGGGTGGCCAGGTAGCCGAGCATTCTCCGCGTGTAGTCGCTGCCGTCCACTGCAAGCAGAATCTTCATGGCGTCTCCTTCCGTTCGAAATGCGGGAGGGCCTGATGTTCGCCGCGGCGCTGTCGACCTGCCTTGCGCCACCTCAAGGCGAGGGGCGCCGTCCTTCGGATACTGACGGTCTTTTCAACCCGCAATCCGAGGAGTCCGCCATGTACCAGCGAATTCTTGTTCCCATCGACGGCAGCCCGACGGCGCGGCGCGGACTGGACGAGGCCATCCGCCTCGCGAAGCTGACGCAAGGACGGCTACGGGTGTTTCATGCGATCGACGACCTCTCGTTCGCGCTTGCCGTGGATGCCTATGGCTACGCCGGGGATTTGCTGAAGGTGCTGCGCGAGAACGGCGATCGCCTCCTTGAGGAAGCCAGGGACTCGGCAAAGACGGCCGGCATCGGGGTCGAGACGGTGCTGTGCGACAGGCGGTCCGGACCGGTTCATGAACTGGTCGCCCAGGAAGCCGCCACGTGGCCTGCGGCCCTGATCGTGCTCGGCACGCACGGCCGCCGAGGCGTCGGGCGCGCGATCATGGGCAGCTGTGCGGAACACATCCTGCGCTACGCGCCCGTGCCGGTCCTGCTCGTGCGTGCGCCGGAAGCCCAATCGAAGCCCGAGGCGGAGAAGCCGTTGCGCGTGCATCTGCCGACGGGAGCCCTGGCCTTCGAATGACCGCGCCCGGCGTCGTGATCGCGATGCCCGGGAACGAACAGCTCGCCGAAGAGCTGGCGATCCGCCTCGGGCTGGAACGCGGCGTCGCCACGGTGCGGCGCTTTCCCGATGGCGAGTCCTACGTGCGCATCGAGTCGCCGGTCGATGGCCGGGGGACGATCATCGTCTGCACGCTCGACCGGCCTGACGACAAGCTCGTGCCGCTGTTCCTGCTGGCGGCGGCGCTGCGGGAAGCCGGCGCGCGGTCGGTCGGCCTGGTCGCGCCGTACCTGGCCTACATGCGGCAGGACCGTCGCTTCCAGCCCGGCGAGACGATCAGCGCCCACCATGTGGGCGCATGGATCTCGCAGTGCGCCGACTGGCTGCTGACGGTCGATCCCCACCTGCACCGGATCACCGACCTGTCCCAGGTCTGCAGCGTTCCGGCGCACGCCGTCCATGCCGCGCAGAGCATGGCGCAGTGGATTCGAGAGCATGTGCGCGACCCCCTGCTGATCGGTCCCGACGAGGAAAGCGCCCAATGGGTCGGCGCCGTGGCGCAGCATGCCCTTGCCCCCTTCGTCGTGCTGCGCAAGACGCGCCGAGGCGACCGCGATGTCGAGGTCCCGCTGCCGGACGTCGAGCGCTGGCGCTCGCGCACGCCGGTGCTGGTGGACGACATCGTCTCGACCGCCCGCACCATGATCGAGACGGTCGGCCATCTGCGCCAGGCGGGGCTCGCCGCCCCTGTGTGCGTGGCGGTGCATGCGGTGTTCGCGCAGACCGCATTCGAGGACCTGCGCGCGGCCGGTGCGGGCGAGATCGTCAGCTGCGACACCATCCGCCACCCGTCCAACCGGATCCCGCTCGCCGCGGCCATTGCCGCGGGCGTCCGCACGCTGCTGCCCGCCTGAGGGCTCGGATGCGTCCGATGCAGTCTGGAACCTCGAATCCTTGATCTGCCTCAACACCGGACAGGCTTGCGCCGCACAAGATCTTCTCCTGCCCACAAGGAGAAACGCATGTCCTTCCTGTCGAAAAACATCGGTCCCCTGGAGCGCACGGCGCGTGTGGGCGGCGGTACGCTGCTCATCATGCTGGCGGCCACGGAAATCGTAGGCCGGTGGGGCTACATCGGCGTGGTGCCGCTGCTGACCGGGGTGATCGGCACCTGCCCGCTCTATTCGCTCTTCGGCTTCAGCACCTGCGCTCGCGCCAGGCGCTGAACGCGTGGCGAGACCGGCCATGCCCCCGCTCCAGTGGCTCGCGGTCGCGCTGGCTGCGGTACTGCTCGCAGCGGGAGCCTGGCTTGCGCTGAACATGTTCGTCTTCTGGATCACGCTCGACTGAGCGCTCGGGAACGCGTCCATGTGCATGAATCTCCTGAAGGAGCTGTCCGATGCGCCGCTGCCCTGCGCCAGGGCCGATGCCGCGATGATCGACAGGTTGCGCCTGCTGGACGCCGCCGGTCTGATCAGGGTGCTGATTCCATCGCCGCACATCGGCTGCGACCGCTGTCTGCGGCAGGCCCCGGCCACCGTGCTCGAGATCACACCCCACGGATGGGAAGCGCTGCGCACGAACGTGGTCGAGGAAGACACGCCGCTCCCGCCGCCGTGTCGGGGGCGCCCGCGCTCGGGCAGCGCGGCGCTGGATCTCGCGCAGCTGGCCGCCTGGTTCAGCAGTTTCCGGCACAGGCCAGGTCGCGCCGATACCGACGATTGACACCTTGTTTCCGTCTGATGCGCAGCATTGATGATGCCGCCACGCACGAGGTCTAGATTGAGATGGCGCCGTTCTTCTTCCTCTTGCAACGGCCGGTGCCAACGCAAGCGCTCAAGGAGACCAAGATGGACACACCTCATGCATCCTGCGGCTACGAACTGCGGTTTCAACCTCTGTTCGCCAATCAGCGCGCCTTCGCCTTTCCCTGCGACGCGATCGGCCATGTCGACATGGACTCGCTCAGCGAGCGGATGCTCAACAACTACCTGTATGCACGCGCAGTGATGGGGCTGGAGCTTTCCTGGCCCGAGGTGCGGGCGAGCCGGCCGCACTGAGCTCCGGGCGCGGCGCGTCTTGATTGATTCAGCGCAAGGCCACCGCCGCCTGCGGTCCCTACATTCGGCCAGACCGGACGCACCGGCGACGCGGTGTCCCGGCCTTCACGCGGACGCGCGAACCTTCCCGAAGAACACCACCATGAACGAAGCGCCCGACGAACTAGACAGAACCTTGCACGCGCTCTGGGGGGCACCTGGGCGGGGGCCTGTCGCCCGCCGCACAGATGCTGGCGTGGTCGGATTGGGCCATTCACCTGGCGACGCAGCCCGGGCGCGCAGTGCGGGCCGGTATCGACGGGGCCGTCGTCCAGGCACCCGACCCGGCGCACGAGCCGCGCCTGTCGGGCGGCGAATGGGACGCTTGGCCGTTCAGCTTCTACCGCCAGGCCCACGAAGCTGCCGCCCACCGCCTGCGCACCTTCATTCACGGCGTGCCCGGCGTGGACCGCCACCACGAGCAGCTGGTTGCCTTCCTGGCAAGGCAATGGCTGGAGCTGCTCTCGCCCGCCAATGGCGCGATCACCAATCCGCAGGTGCTGCGCAAGGCCGCGGCCACCGGCGGCACCAGCCTGGCGAATGGCGCCATGCACTGGCTCGAGGACGCGGGCCGCGCGGCATGGGGCCCGCCGCCTGCAGAGGCCGCATCGTTCCGGCCCGGGCACGAAGTCGCGCTCACGCCGGGAAAGGTCATCCTGCGTAACGAGCTGATCGAGCTCATCCAGTACGCCCCGGCCACGCCGACGGTGCATGCCGAGCCGGTCCTGGTCGTCAGCGCCTGGATCATGAAGTACTACGTGCTCGACCTCTCGCCGCACAACTCGCTGATCCGCCATCTCGTGGCCCAGGGGCATACGGTCTTCGCCATTTCCTGGAAGAACCCCGGGGCGGCGGATGCGCGGCTCGGCATGGCCGAGTACCTGCGCCTGGGCATCATGGCGAGCCTCGACGCGGTCGAGGCCGTGCTGCCCGCACGCCGCGTCCATGCCGTGGGCTACTGCCTCGGCGGGACCCTGATGGCCATCGCCGCGGCCGCCATGGCGCGGGACCGGGACGACCGCCTGGCCACGCTCACCCTGCTGGCCGCGCAAACCGACTTCACCGAGCCCGGCGAACTGGGCCTCTTCATCGACGAAAGCCAGCTGGCGTTCCTGGAAGACATCATGTCGCGCCAGGGCTACCTGGACGCGCGGCAGATGGCGGCGGCTTTCCAGGCGCTGCGCCCCGGCGAGCTGCTCTGGGCGCCGATGGTGCGCAACTACCAGCTGGGCGAACGCGTGCCGATGACCGACCTGATGGCGTGGAACGCGGACGGCACGCGCATGCCCTACCGCATGCATTCCGACTACCTGCGCAGCCTCTTCCTCGAGAATGCGCTGGCCGAAGGGCACTACCTGGTCGACGGACGGCCGGTCTCGCTGAACGACATCGACGTGCCGGTGTTCGCGCTCGGCACCCGCACCGACCACGTCGCGCCCTGGCGATCGGTGTACAAGATCCATCTGCTGTGCGATGCCGAAGTCACCTTCGTACTCACGGAGGGCGGCCACAACGCCGGCATCCTGAGCGAACCGGGCCACACGCATCGCAGCCACCGGGTGCTCAAGCGGACGAAAAACGCGCCCTACCTCGCACCGGACGAGTTCCTCGCGCGCTCACAGGAAACGACGGGTTCTTGGTGGCCCTGTTTCCAGCAGTGGCTGGCCGGCCATTCGGGACCCCGGCGCCGGCGGCCGGCCATGGGGTCGCCGCGGCGCGGCTACCCACCGATCGGCGACGCGCCGGGCACCTACGTTCTTGCACGCTGACCAGCCGGCCTTGCCGGCCCGCGGGCCACTCGGGGCGGCCTGGAAAGCTCCTCGAATGTTCGCGGCCCGGGGCCGCTGCCACCCTCGCCCTCTTGCACCCAGGCACGCCTCAGGAAACGGCCCCGATGCGCACGACGGGCAGCTGCGAGCGCACGAAGCTCAAGGCGTACTGGAGCTCGCCGAGACTCCCGGCGTGCAAGGTGAAGAGCGGCTGGCCGCGAGCGACACGGTCCTGCACGCGCACGTGCATCGAGGCGCCCGCCGCCGGATCACGCGGCGCACCGGCGAGCTTGGCCATGCGCGCCACCAGGCGGGTGTCGATGCCCGCCACCGCCCCGGCCGCAGGCGCGGTCACGCAGTGCGTGTGGGCCGCCTTGGGCGGCACGCGCAGCCCGCCCTGCGCTTCGCAGATGGCAATGAAGCGGGCCAGCGCGCGCCCGTCGTCCAGCACCGCGCGCGCCAGCGCATTGCCGGTGCCCGGCGCCGCCTTGCCCGCCAGTTCGAGCAGCAGGCCAGCCAGCAAGAGCGCGCGTTCGCGCAGGTCCGCCGGCGCATCGGCGGCACGTTCGAGCACCGCCATCACGTCCATCGCCTCTAGCGCAGGGCCGACGCCGCGGCCGACCGGCTGGCTGCCATCGGTGAACACCGCCTGCACCTGCAGGCCCAGCGCAGCGCCCACCGATACGAGGCTGTGCGAGAGCTGGCCGGCGGCCGCATCGCTGCGTACCTTGGCCAGAGGGCCGACTGGAATGTCGATCAGCACGCGCTGCGAACCCATGGCGGCTTTCTTGGACAGGATGGAGGCCACCATGAGGCCTTCGCTGTCGATGCCGAGCGGCCGCTCCACGCGGATCAGCATGTCGTCCGCGGGACTGATGCGCATGGCGTTTCCCCATGCGATGCAGCCGCCTTCGCGCTCGACCACGCGGCGCATCGCCGGCAGGTCCAGGTCGACCGGCGCGAGCGTTTCCATCACGTCGGCCGTGCCAGCTGCCGAGGTGATGGCGCGCGACGAGGTCTTGGGCATCACCAGGCCGCAGGCCGCGATGATCGGCACCACCAGCAGCGTGGTCCGGTTGCCCGGCAGGCCGCCGATGCAGTGCTTGTCCATCACCGGCGAAACGCCCCAGTCGATGCGCTCTCCGACGTCGACCATGGCGCGGGTCAGCGCCACGGTCTCGTCCAGGTCGAGGCCGCGGCCGGCGCAGACTGTCACGAAGGACGCCAGGTGGATGTCGGGAAGGCGTCCGCGGCTCACGTCCTCCATCAGCGCGCGCAGCGCGGCGTAGTCCAGCCTGCCGCCATGCACCTTGCTGCGCAGGTGCGCCAGCGAATCGAGGATCGGCGGGTGACGCACCACCAGTTCTTCACCCTCGGCGGCGCCCATCAGGGCCCAGGCCGCCTCCGACAGCGCGATCTCGTCGCCGCGCAGCCAGTCGCTGTTCACCTGGTGCAGGATCGCGAACAGATGGCGCCCCTTGGCGATCACCTCGACCTGCGCCTGCGACTGGAAGCCCTCGGCACGGCACACGGCGCAGTCGCTGCGCATGTAGACCACGGCCTGCTGGTACGTGTCGATGCCGGCGCGGCGGGCCAGCAGGCGGTTGGGTGACGACATGGCGCTCCTTTTCCGAACGGAGCTTGGCATGCGCCGCACAGCCGGGACTTGATGCCCGTCAAGCCCGCAGTCTCCAGGGCTCAGTCGGCGGCGGTGCGGCGAACCGGCAGCGCGTTTATCGGAATGCGCAGGTAGGACACGCCGTTGCCGTCGGGCGGCGGCAGCCGGCCGGCTCGCACGTTGACCTGGATCGACGGCAGGATCAGCGTCGGCACTTCGAGCGTGGCGTCGCGTGCGCGCCGCATGGCCACGAACTCGTCCTCGCCGATGCCGTCGCGCACATGGATGTTGCGGGCGCGCTGCTCGGCCACGGTGGTCTGCCATTGCGCCGGCCGCGATGGCGGCGGGTAGTCGTGGCAGACATACACCGGCGTCTCGGGCGGCAGGTCCAGCAGCCGGCGCATCGATGCGTACAGCTGGCGCGCATCGCCGCCCGGGAAGTCGGCCCGCGCGCTGCCGAGGTCCGGCATGAAGAGCGTGTCGCCGACGAATACCGCGCCGCCGATCAGGTAGGCCATGTCGGCGGGCGTGTGGCCGGGCACCAGCAGGGCCGTGGCCTCGATGGCGCCGATGCGGAAGGTCTCGCCGTCCTTGAACAGGTGGTCGAACTGGCTGCCGTCGGGCAGGAAGCCGCGCTCCAGGTTGAAGAGCGTCTTGAAGGTGGCCTGCACCGTGCGGATGTGCTCGCCGATGGCAATGCGCCCGCCCACGCGTTGCTGCAGATGGCTGGCTGCCGAAAGGTGGTCGGCATGGGCATGGGTCTCCAGGATCCAGTCGACCTGCAGCCCGTGCTCGGCCACGCAGGCCAGCACCCGGTCCATGGACGCGGTGCCGGTGTGGCCCGACTTGAAGTCGTAGTCGAGCACCGGGTCGATCACGGCGGCGCGCAGGCTGGCCGGGTCCCACACGAGGTAGGAGACGGTGCCGGTCTGGGGATCGAAGAAGGCCTGGATGGAAGCTGGGGTGTTGTTCATGGAGAGCTCGCGGGGTCGACCAATGATCTATGGATTAATAATATATATGTTTGTATAATGTCGTCAACCATGAAATCACTCCGCCACCCCGTCTTCGATCCTGAGATCCTGCGCGGCGCTGCTTCCCGCGCGGTCGGCGTGCTGAAGGTCCTGGCCAACGAGGACCGCATGCTGCTGCTGTGCCAGCTGTCCCAGGGCGAGATGTGCGTGAGCGAACTCGAAGCGCAGCTCGACATCCGCCAGCCGACGCTGTCCCAGCAGCTGGGCGTGCTGCGCAACGAGGGCGTGGTCACCACGCGCCGCCAGGGCAAGAACGTCTTCTACGCCGTGGCGGACCCCGCGCTGCTCGAGATCCTCGCCCTGCTCTACCGGATCTACTGCCCGAAGGAAGAATGACGATGACGATCGACTGGCCTGCATTCACCCCTTGGACCGCCCTGGCGGGCGGCGTGCTCGTTGGCGCGGCCGCCGCGATGTTCGTGCTGCTCAATGGCCGCATCGCCGGCATCAGCGGCATCGTCGGCGGGTTGCTGCGGCCCGTGCGGGGCGACGTGGCCTGGCGCCTGGCGTTCGTGGCCGGGCTGGTCGCGGCGCCCATGGCCTATGCGGCTTTCGCGCAGTGGCCCAGGCCGCAGATCGATGCCGGCTACGTTGCGCTCGTTGCAGCCGGCCTGCTGGTCGGCGTGGGCACGCGCTATGCATCGGGGTGCACGAGCGGCCACGGCGTGTGCGGCCTCTCGCGGCTGTCGCCGCGCTCGCTGGCGGCGACTGCGGTCTTCATGGGTGCCGGCTTCCTGACCGTGTTCCTGATGCGCCATCTGCTCGGTCTTTGAGGAGAACCGCCATGACCGTCTTCACTTCGTTCCTTGCCGGCCTGGCGTTCGGCCTGGGCCTGATCGTCTCCGGCATGGCCAACCCGGCCAAGGTGCTCGGCTTCCTCGACCTGGGAGGGCGCTGGGATCCGTCGCTCGCCTTCGTGATGGGCGGCGCGATCGCCGTCGGCGCCGTCGCGTTCGCGGTGGCGAGGCGCCGCACACGCTCCTTCCTCGGCGCGGCGATGCGGCTGCCGGCTTCGCGCACGATCGATCGCCGCCTGGTCCTGGGCAGCGTGCTGTTCGGCATCGGCTGGGGCGTGGCGGGCTTCTGTCCGGGCCCGGGGCTGGTGGCCGCGGGCATGGGGGAGGTGAAGGCACTGGTCTTCGTCGCCGCGATGCTCGCGGGCATGGCGGGGTACGAGCTGGTCGAGCGGCGCAGATCCGCCGCTGCGGGCATGCCGGGCGCTGCGGCGGACACGGCGCGATGAGCTCGGCTGTGGCCTGGCTGGCGATCCTGGCGACCGTCGCGGTGCTCGCCGCCTACGAAGGCGCGCGCGCATGGGCACAGCACCGGGACCCGCACCGCGTGGCGCGCAGCGCGCATGCCTTGCTGCGGGAAGAGTGGTTCGATGCCGTATCACAGCAACGGGGTTCGGAGATTCTCTCGGTCCAGACACTGCGCAATTCCCTGATGTCCGCGACGATGACGGCGTCGACCGCCGCGCTGGGACTGGTCGGCACCGCGACGCTGACCGCCCCTTCGCTGCGCGAAGGTCTCGGCGGCGCCGGATGGCTGCATCTCACACCCCGGCTCGCGTCCGAACTCCTGCTCCTTGCCCTGCTGCTTGCGTCGCTCGTGTGCTCCGCCATGGCTGTGCGCTACTACACGCACCTGGGCTTCATCAGCGGCATGCCGGTGGAATGCGCGGCACGGCAACGGTGGAATCCGATGGGCAATGGCTATGCGCGCCGCGCCGGCGCGCTGTACGGCTGGGGGCTGCGTCATCTGATTCTCGTGGCCCCCGTTCTCGCCGCACTGGTACATCCGCTCGCGGGACCGGTGGCGGCATTGGGGGTAACGGCCGTGCTTTGGGGGTTCGATCGGGTCGACGGCGAGTGAGGCGGGGTCATCCACGGGGCGCGTTGCGCGGGCTTCTCAAGGCAAATCGAATCTGCCGCCACTATCATGTGAAGCGTGCGGGCTGCCCACGCAGCGTCCGCGACATGAGCCTACGTGGGCAATGAACGCCGCAGCGGCCCGCAAGGACTTCATGCCCGATGCCTCCAGGCCTGCCCGGCGACGCCCGGGCCAGGACGCCGTGACGTTCAGGCCGGCGCGCCGAACACGGCACCTGCCCCCGCCGTGATTCCCATGGCCAGCGTGCCCCAGAAGGCCACGCGCCAGACGCTTCGCGCGACGGGTGTGCCCCCGATCTTCGCGGCAATGGCACCGAGCAGCGCCAGGAAGGCGATGGCGGTTCCGATGGTCCACGCCAGCAACGATGCCGGCGGTGCCAGCACCACCACGGCAAGCGGCATGGCCGCACCCGCAGCGAAGCTGCCTGCGGAAGCCAGCGCCGCCTGCAGCGGGCGCGCGCTCAGCGCTTCCGAGACGCCCAGTTCATCGCGTGCATGCGCACCCAGCGCGTCGTGCGCCATCAGCTGCGTGGCGACCTCGCTGGCGAGCTTGTAGTCGAGCCCGCGGCGCACATAGATCGCGGTCAGTTCCCGCTGCTCGGCCTCGGGCTCCGAGGCGAGTTCGCGGCGTTCGCGCTCCAGGTCCGCGGTTTCGGTGTCGGCCTGGGAATACACCGAGACGAATTCGCCCGCGGCCATCGACATGGCGCCGGCCACGAGGCCCGCCACGGCCGTCGTCAGGATGTTGGCGTGGCCGGCATGGGCCGCCGCGACGCCCACGACCAGGCTGGCCGTGGAGATGATGCCGTCGTTGGCGCCGAGCACTGCGGCCCGAAGCCAGCCGATGTGTTCGGTGCGGTGGCGCTCGGGATGGGCGCGATAGTGGAAAGATTTCATCTGTCCCTGCCATGGGCTCCTTGGCGCGAACCGCGCCGGGGCAGCATGCGCGAGAGCGTGTCGTCGCGAAAGAGGTAGTGGTGGGCCAGCGCGGCCGCCGCATGCAGGCCGATCAGAAAATAGCCGGCGGTGGCCAGGGCTTCGTGCACGTCCTGCAGCTGGTCGGCCAGGGCCTCGTTGGCATCGACGAGCGACGGCACAGGCAGGCCGAACAGCGCGATCGGCTGGCCTTCAGCGCTCAGCGTCATCCAGCCCAGGATGGGCGTGGCGATCATGAAGACGTAGAGCGCGAAGTGCACGGGCCCTGCGAGCCTGTCCTGCCAGTCCGGCACCGCGGGATGGATGCCGGGCGCGGCGCCCGCGCTCCAGCGCACGGCGAGCCGAAGCAGCACGAGCGCGAGCACGCCCAGGCCCAGCAGGAAATGCAGGGACTTCATGGCGCTTCTCAATTCACTGCCCTTGGGCGCGAAGCCGCGCAGTTCCATGCAGGCGTAGACGGCGGCCAGCAGCAGCAGCATCAGCCAATGCAGGCCGATGACCGCTGCGCCGTAGCGGGATGTCGAGTTTTTCCAGGACATGTCGGGCGCCTTCAGAGATGAAAGACACGGCTGCTGTGGACACCGGCGCCGAATGGCTCGGGGACGGTGGGCAGCAGGATGCCTGAAGCGCTGCGAGCGCACGCAGGGTTTGACGATGAATTCACGATAGAGCCTTTGAAAACTGAACAGGATCGCCGCGCGGCGCGAGCGCGCGCAGCAGGACCGGCATCGCATGGCGAGGCCGCGAGTCAACGTGCAAGGGGCGGCGCGGTACCGGGCGGGAGCCTCAGCCAGGCGGTGGCCGGCGGAGGTGCCCGGTTGCGTGCGTCGAGGCGCTCGGACGGCACGCGCGAGGCCGTGAGCCACGGGACCCGCAGCAGCGGCAGGATCAGCGGCAGCAGCGCCAAGACAAGAAGCATCAAGCCGGACAGCCCATCGCGGAATACGTCGGGCTGCTCGATGCTCGCGCCCGGCGGCACGAACACGGTGGTTTCCGCAATGGCGGCGTGACCGGGCCGCTCGTCGGGTTCGAACTGCACAGTGGAGCTCACGGCGCGGATGCGAAAGCCCGGCTCGTCCTCCCATCCGTCGTCGCGGAAATGAATGGCGATGAAGGGCTGCAGCGCCGTCAACACCAGGGCGAACACCCACCACCACGCCACGGATCCCGTGCGTCGACGTTGGCGCTGGTTCGACAATTCCACTCGCATTACTGAGATCGTTCTTTTCAGCACGCCTCGGCGGCGGCTTCTCGCCGAGCCGCGAAACGGGGCCCGATGCGCCAAGCCTAAGGGGGTTGCACCAAAGAACAAAGCAAGGCCGGCCAATAGGCCTGGGATGCCAAAAGGAATCAGTCTTGTTGTGTATCCGCAAAGGCGCAGATCCCCGTCGCCTGCATGCCCCGGAAGAAGCAGCGCGACCTTGCGGGATGCTGACGAGCCCGCTCAGGTTCCGTTCACTTGGCGGAACTAGCATCCGCGCATGCTGCTGGCACGCATCCGCCGATTCACCGAAGCGCACCGCAGGTTGTGGTGCGTGGCGGGCATCGCGCTGCTTCTTCTGCAGCCCTTCATCGCGGTTCATTTCCGGTGCGACGGCCTGGAAGACGAGCCCGGGCTGAGGGTGCGCAACGCCAGCGCCACGACCCAGTTCGAGGCCGATGACCGGCCGGATCATGCGGCCGACCGGGAGACGACGGTCTTTGCCCAGGCCCCGGCCAGCATCGACCTTCCCCATGCGCTGAGCTCCGCGCTGGACACCTTTCTTGCGCTGGTTCTCGTGCTGGCCCCTCTTGCGGTGCTGCTGGCGCGGCCGAAGGCGCCCGCCTTGCGCGACATGCCCGAACGCGTGCCACACCACAGCGGCGCGCCGCCGCCCGCGCAATCGTGGCGGCGGCTGCCGCCCACCACCGCCCCCCCTTCGGCGATCTGAGAAGCGGCGCCTCGCGCGCCGGGCCTCCCGCTGCGCGCCGCGCACGGGCCTTCCTGTTCCGTCGAAAGGTTGATTGCCATGTTTCCGTTTTTTTTGTCATGCGCCGCCGTGGTTGTGTGGGGGCGCCCGTGAATGCCCTCAATTTCGCCGCGTTCCAATGGATCGCTGCCGGCCCCCGGCCCACGCCGTGGGTCCTTGGCCTCGCAATCGCCCTCGCGCTCTGGGGCAGCTGGCTCTGCGGAGCAATCGTCATCGCGGCCCTGTGGCGCCATCGCGCCGAGCGCGCCTACCTGTGCATCGTCGCAGCGCTCGCAGGCGCGACATCGGCGATGGCGCATGCCATCGCACTGTCTCTGGACATGCCGCGGCCCTTCGTGCTGGCGCTGTCGCCGGCCTACATCGAACACGGGGGACGCGGCAGCCTTCCCAGCGCGCACGCGGCCGTCATGTTCATGGTGGCGCTGGCCTTCCTGCTGCGCCCCCGCCTGCGCGCGCTTGGCGTGCCGCTGCTTGCGCTGGCGGCCGCCACCGGGTGGGCACGCATCTACGTGGGCGTCCATTTCCCGCTCGACATCATCGCGGGCCTGTTGCTGGCCGGCGTGATCGCCGCGGCGCTGGCCCTCGTGCAATGGTGCGTGCATCTTGCCCTGCCACGAACCGGCGGCGCATCCGGCGACAAGGACGCGGCCGGTTCGCTGTGGAGGCCTTCATGATCTCCTCGACCGCTGCCGAACCCGCGTCCGCGCCCATCGTTGCCCCGCACGCGCAGGGCGCGACCGGGACGCAGCAACGCAGCATTTCCTGCGTGATCCCGTGCTTCAACGAGGCGGCCAACCTGCGGCAATTGCTGCCCCTGCTCGAAGAAACGCTCTGGGCCACGGGAATGCGCTGGGAGATCATCGTCGTGGACGATGGCAGCACCGACGACACCGCGGCCGTGGCCCAGGCCTGGTGCGAACTGACGGGCTTCCGGTGCATCTGCCTGTCGCGCAACTTCGGCAAGGAGGCGGCGCTCTCCGCAGGCCTGGCGGCCGCTGCAGGCGACGCGGTGGTTGTGCTCGACGGCGACCTGCAGCACTCTCCGTCGCTCATCCGCGCCATGCTGGACCATTGGAAGGCCGGCGCGGAGGTGGTCTATGCGGTGCGCCAGGAGCGCAGCGACGAGAGCCGCCTCAAGCAGATCGGCAGCCGGATCTTCTACCGGCTTCTGAACGCGTCGGACCGCTTCGCGGTGCCGCAGGATGCGGGCGATTTCCGGCTGATGGACCGGCGGGTGGTCGATGCACTGACCAGCCTGCCCGAGCGCAGCCGCTTCATGAAGGGCCTGTATGCATGGGTCGGCTTCCGGGCCGTGGCCATGCCCTACACGCCCAGGCCGCGCGCCGCAGGCGCCAGCAGCTTCAATGCGCGGCGGCTGTTCGCCCTGGCCATCGACGGGCTCACCGCCTTCACCACCTGGCCGCTGCGCATGGTCAGCGTGGTGGGGCTGCTGTTCGCCGTGCCCGCGCTGTCATACGGCGCCTACGTGGTCCTCGACCACCTGATGTTCGGCAACCCGGTCTCGGGCTGGAGCACGATCGTGGTCAGCCTGATGTTCTTCATCGGCGTGCAGATGATCTTCACCGGCATCGTGGGCGAGTACGTGGCGCGCATCTACGAAGAGGTCAAGGGCCGGCCGCTCTACGTGGTCCGCCGCGAAAGCGGCGTCGGCCTCGAGGCCGACCAGCCATGAAGCGGTCCGGCAGCACCACATGGTGGACATCGCCGCAGCCGCTGTGGCTCGTCGCGGCTCTTTTCGCCTGGCTCATCGCCACCGCCTGGGTCCGCCCGCTGATGGCACCGGACGAGGGGCGCTATGCCGGCGTCGCGCTGCAGATGCTGTACTCCGGCGACTGGCTGGTGCCGCGGCTCGACGGCCTGCCCTTTTTCCACAAGCCCCCGCTCTTCTACTGGATCGGCGCCGGCGCGATGGCGCTGGCGGGACCCGTCGAATGGGCGGCCCGGCTGCCTTCCATCCTGGGTGCGGTCGCGGCGGCGGCGGCGCTGTTCCTCTTCCTGCGCCGCTGGTCGACGGTGCGGCTCGCGCTGTTGTCCACCGTGGTGCTCGTGACCACGCCGTTCTTCTTCCTGGGTGCACAGTTCGCGAACCTCGACATGCTGGTGGCCGGCTGCATCGCGGCCACGGTGCTGCTGGGCGCCGGCGCCGTGCTGGCCTGGGAGCGCGGCGAACCCTGGCGCGCGATGCTGGCGTGCGCCTACCTGTTCGCTGCGGCCGGGCTGCTCGCCAAGGGGCTGATCGGCGTGGTGCTGCCGGCGGCGGTGCTGCTGGCCTGGTGCGCGGTCACGCGCAAGAGCGCCGTGCTGCGCCTGGCCGCCTGGCTGCCGGGATGGGCGTTGCTGCTGGCCGTGGCCGGCCCGTGGTTCGTCGCGATGCAGATGAAGTATCCGGAGTTCTTCGACTACTTCGTGGTCACGCAGCATTTCCGGCGCTTCGCGTCCTCGGGCTTCAACAACGAGCACCCGTTCTGGTTCTACCTGCCGGTGCTGGCGGGCCTCACGCTGCCCTGGTTCGGCTGGCTGCTCATGCCGCGGCGCCAGGAGGCGCCGCCTGCAGGACGCCGGCTCTCCGAGATCGACTGGCTGATGTGGATCTGGCTCGCGGTCATCGTGGCCTTCTTCTCCGTCCCGCGTTCCAAGCTGATCGGCTATGTGCTGCCGGCGCTGCCGCCGCTGGCGTACCTGATCGCGCAGCGCGCGCTGGCGGGCCGGCCGCTGGGAGCGCTGCTGCCCAGGCTGCGCGCCATGACCCTCGCGGCCGCGGCCGTGTGCGTGGCCTGCCTGATGGCGATCGTGGCCTATGCCACGCCGCCCGGCGCCCGGCTGCGGCTTCCGGCGGAGCTGGCCGCGGCGCCCGGCGACCAGGTCGTGATGCTCGACAGCTACACCTACGAACTGCCGTTCTACTGGCGGCTGCGCAATCCGGTGCTCGTCTCCGCCGACTGGAAGGCGGCCGGCGACGAGGGCCGCGACAACTGGCACAAGGAGCTGCTGGACGCGGCGCGCTTCGATCCCGCACGCGCGGCCGCCACGCTTGTCGAGCGGTCGCGATTGGCAAGCACGCTCTGCAGCCCGCGCACCAGCTGGCTGGTCGGGCCCAGCAACGCGCAGCTGGCGACCCCCTGGCTGGCGCGCGCGCAGCTGGTCGCGTTCAACAAGCGCATTGCGGTGTGGCGATTCGCCGGCAGCACGGCGCATGATCCGCATTGCCTGGAGCTCTCGCCCGGGGCGCCCGCAGCCGCCATGCCCAAGCCGGCGGACAAGAAGACGGATGGCAATGACTGAGGCAACGGGGACGCAGCCGCCTGCGGCTTCGCGCCATCTCTGCATCTGCGCGGACGATTTCGGCATGAGCGCGGGCATCAACTCGGCCGTCTTCGATCTCGCCGAGCACGGCAAGATCTCCGCCACCAGCGGCATGGTGCGCCGCAGCGCCTGGCAGGACGGTGCGGGGACGCTGAGACGCTTCGATGCCAGCCGGCTGGACGTGGGCCTGCACCTGGACCTCACGCGGCCGGCCGTTGCCGACGGCGCCGAGCCCGGGCTGGCGGGGCTGATCGCGAGGACCTGCATGCGAACCGTCGACGCCCAGGCGCTGCGCGCCGACATCCGCGACCAGCTGGACCGCTTCGAGGATGCGATGGGATGCCCGCCCGCCTTCGTCGACGGACACCGGCATGTGCACCAGCTGCCGGTGGTGCGCGAGCTGCTGGTCGAGGAAATCGTGCGGCGCTACCCGATGCCGCGGCCGTGGCTGCGCTGCACCGCCGCGGCGGCCCCGGGCGCTGCGGCCGGCGGCATCAAGGCCGGCATCATCCATGCGCTGGGTGGCGCCAGCCTGCGCGCGCTCGCGCGGCAGCACGGCATTCCGGTGAGCCGCGGCCTGCTCGGTGTCTACGATTTTTCGGGCAGTGCGGCCGACTACCGGCGGCGCCTGTCCGCCTGGATTACCGCCAGCCGCAGCGGCGACGTGCTGATGTGCCACCCGTCCGCCGGCCTCTTGCCAAGCGACCCGCACGGCGCCGCGCGGCTGCACGAATACGCCGTCTTGCGGGAGCTGAAAGTCCCGGTGTCCACGCCCTCCGGCGAGGTCGACATCGCACCGCTGTCGCGCATGCTGCGGATCGATGAGCCCGCTTTTGCCCAGGCCGCCGAATAGCGCGGCGGTCCTGCCGGCCGGCCGCCGGCAGCGCTCGAGCGCCGATCCTTACTGCAGCATCACGGGCGCCGGCGCCAGGCAGCGCTGCACGAAGGCCGACAAGGCGCCCACATCAGGAATCTGCACGTCACGGCGGCCCTTTTCCACGAACTCGATCACCTTGTCGCGCGCCAGGCGCGACAGGGCCCGGCTCACGCTCTCGAGCGTCATGCCCAGGTAGTTGCCGATTTCGGCGCGCGTCATGCGCAGTGTGATCTGGTCGGTGCGCATGCCGCGCTCGGCCAGCGACTCGGCCCAGTAGCGCAGGAAGTCGGCCACCCGCGCATCGGCCGGCAGCGTGCACACCGACATCAGCGAATCGCGGTCATGGGCGATCTCGCGGCTCATCGCGGTGTGGAACACCTGCAGCAAGGCAGGCTCCGCAAGCGATGCGGCCAGCAGCGCCTCGTAGGAAACGACCCAGACCTCGCCCGTGTCCATGGCCACGGCGTCGCAGGAATAGTGGTTGGAGGCGATGCCGTCGAAGCCGAGCCAGTCGCCGCGGAACTTCAGCCCCACCACCTGTTCGCGCCCGTCCGCGGAGAGGTTCACGATCTTGAAGAAGCCCGAGTTCAGGATGTAGAGATTGCCGAACTGCTCGCCGGCCTGGTAGATCACGTCGCCGGCATGCACCACGCGGCGCTGCGGGGCCAGGCGCTCCTTCAGCAGCTGCTGCGTCTCCACCAGCTTCCGGCTGGCCCGCTCGTGGACCGCGATGCCGGTCTTCGGCACTGCTGCGCGTGCGGCGATGAATCCGTTCATCGCGGGTGCGGCGGCTTGGGTCAGGGACGGGTTGAACATTTGAAGAACTCCTGGTGTTGTCTGGTCGCGGGTCGATGGACGAATGCTAGGAAGCGCCCGGCAACACAGTGACAACGGCCGGAATCGGTGGGTAACGCTCGGTGAATGCTTTGTGTCCGGCGTGTATCAGCGCCGACGTGGCCGGCCTTGATCTGCATCAAGGCCGGCACGCCTTCCGGAGGTAGCCTTTGGCGTTCACATCCAGGGGGCCCATGCTCTTTCCCTTCGAGGACCACAATTTCTCGGCCTTCCATGCGCTGTCGCCTCAGGACGAGACGGCCCTGGTGAGCCGTGCGCGACTGCTGCAGGCGGCATTCCTGCGGGGCATTCCCTCGACGCAACTCAAGGGGAAGAAGCTCGGCATCCTGTGCGACGAGAGCAACGACGGAAGCGAGAGCCAACTGCTGTTCCAGCGCGCGGCCAGGGAACTGGGCGCGCATGTGGCGATCATCCGCCCCGCGCTCTCGAACCTCGGCAACTCCGGAGAAATCGAGCACACCGCGCGCGTGCTCGGCCGCTTCTACGATGCGCTCGAGTGCCAGGGCATGGCGCCCGAAGTGGTGCGGCAGATCGGACGGCATGCGGGCATTCCGGTCTACGACGGCCTTGCCTGCGCGGGCCACTCCACCGCCCGGCTTGCCGCGCTGCTCGACGAGCGGACCTCGCCGGCGGAAAACAGGCGCTTCGTGCTGCAGGCGCTGCTGTCGGGCAGCGTCGCCTGAGGCGCCGCGGGCCTCAGCAGCACGCGGATTGATCCAGCGCAATACCGCGGGCGCGCAACCTTCCTACAGTGGATCCACGGTCGCAGGCGGCTTCTCGCGGGACCGTTCAACCTCCATTCACTGCAAGGAACCCCCCATGAAAACCGATGCCCAATTGCGGGACGACATTCAGGCGGAGCTGGCCTGGGATCCGTCGTTCAAGGCTTCCGATGTCGGCGTGATCGTCAAGGACGGCGTGGTGACGCTGACCGGCCATCTGGCGAGCTTTGCCGAGAAGTACGCCGTCGAACGCGCGGTGCAGCGCGTGCACGGTGTGAAGGCCGTGGCCGTCGAGATCACGGTCAAGCTTCCGTTCGACCACGAGCGCACCGACGCCGACGTCGCACAGGCCGCCGAGCGCGCACTGGAATGGAATGTGCTGGTGCCGGACGGCAAGATCCACCCGATGGTGGAAAAGGGCTGGCTCACGCTCAACGGCGAGGTCGAGTGGGACTACCAGCGCCGCGCCGCGGAAAGCGCCGTGCGCACCCTGATGGGCGTGCGAGGCGTGTCCAACCTGGTCACAGTCACGCCCAAGGCCAGTCCCGCGGACGTCGAGAAGAATATCCACGATGCGCTCGCGCGCCAGGCCGAACGCGAGGCCAGGCACCTGGCCATCACGGTGACCGGCTCGCAGGTCACGCTGCGCGGCAAGGTCCATTCCTGGGCCGAGCGCAATGCGGTGCAGGGTGCGGCATGGGCGGCGCCGGGCGTTTCGGTGGTCGTGAACGATCTCGCGGTGGACAATTGACACGCGTCGCGCTGGTCACCGGCGGAACCTCCGGCATCGGCGCGGCCACGGCCGAGGCGCTGCAGTCTGCCGGCTATCGCGTGGCGGCCAACTACGGCAGCCGCTCCCAGGTTGCCGAGGCATTCACCGCGCGCACCAGTATTGCCGCCTTTGCCTGGGACGTGGCCGATGCGCAGGCCTGCGCGGCCGGCGTGGCGCGCGTGGAGGCGGAGCTGGGCCCGGTGGAGGTGCTCGTCAACAATGCGGGCATCACGCGCGATGCGATGCTGCACAAGATGAGCTTCGAGCAATGGAAAGAGGTGCTCGACGTCAACCTCGGCGGCTGCTTCAACATGTGCCGCGCGGTCATCGGCGGCATGCGCGAGCGGCGCTTCGGGCGCATCGTGAACATCGGCTCGGTCAACGGCCTTTCCGGACAGCTGGGCCAGACCAACTACGCAGCGACCAAGGCCGGATTGATCGGCTTCACCAAGTCGCTGGCGCTCGAAGGTGCTTCGCGCAACATCACGGCCAACGTGGTGGCCCCGGGCTACACCGACACCGCCATGGTCGAGGCGGTCGATGCCGGGGTGATGGCGCACATCCTGGCGAGCATTCCGGCCGGCCGTCTGGCCACGCCGGCAGAGATCGCGCGCGGCGTCGTGTTCCTTGCTTCCGACGACGCAGGGTTCATCACCGGCACCACGCTGTCGATCGACGGCGGCAAGTACATGGCCTGAACCATGCACGCAATGGTCCTGAGCGCGGCGCTGCTGCCGCTCGAACTGCAGCGGCGCAAGACACCGGTTCCCGGTGCGGGCGAGCTGCGCCTGCGCGTTCTGGCCTGCGCGGTCTGCCGCACCGACCTGCACATTGCCGACGGCGATCTGCCGCTGCCCGTGCTGCCGATCGTGCCCGGGCACGAGATCGTCGGCGTCGTGGAGGCGCTCGGCCCCGGTGTGGAGGGCTGTCGCATCGGCGATCGCGTGGGTGTGCCATGGCTGGGCCACAGCTGCGGCTGCTGCGACTTCTGCATCGCGGGCCGCGAGAACCTGTGCGATGTGCCGCGCTTCACCGGCTACCACCGCGATGGCGGCTTCGCGAGCCACGTGATCGCCGAGGCCGCGTTCTGCCTGCCGCTGACCCTGCCCGAAGCGGATGCCGCGCGCATTGCCCCGCTGCTGTGCGCCGGCCTGATCGGTTGGCGCAGCCTGAAGGCGGCCGGCGAAGGCGCGCACCGCCTGGGACTCTTCGGCTTTGGCGCAGCGGCGCACCTGGTGACGCAGATGGCCGTGGCCCAGCGTCGCGAGGTCTATGCATTCACCCGGTCCGGCGACCACGAGGCGCAGGCTTTCGCGCGCAGCCTCGGCGCCCGATGGGCTGGCGGCTCGAGCGCATGCCCGCCCCAGCCGCTGGACGCGGCCATCATCTTTGCGCCCGCCGGCATGCTGGTGCCGGCGGCGTTGCGAGCGGTGCGCAAGGGTGGCCGGGTAGTGTGCGGCGGCATCCACATGAGCGACATCCCGGCCTTTCCCTATCGCTGGCTCTGGGAGGAGCGCAGCATCGTGTCGGTGGCCAATCTGACCCGTGCCGACGCCCGCGAGTTCCTGGCCTTCGCACAGGCGCATCCGCTGCAGGTGCACGTCAAGACCTATCCATTGCTGCAGGCCAACGAGGCACTGGCCGACCTGCGCGCCGGCCGGATCGAAGGGGTCGCGGTCCTGGTGCCCTGAACGGGCGCCGCAGGTGACCTCGCGCAAAGCACCGGAATGCAGGCGCGGGCCAGCACATCGCGCGAGACGCCCCCGAGAAGACGCTCGCGCAGCCTGCGCGATGCTCTACCGCGGCTTCGATGCCGTGCCGCCGCAGCCAGCCCTCGGCTTCACCGCAGCGCCGCGCACCGAGAACGCCGCCTCGCGGCCCCCGTCCCATGCCATGCCACCAGCACCTTGTCTCCAACCGCATCGAAGCGGCCTGTGCGAGGCAGATGAGCACGGATCCCCCGGCATGCAGCATCACTTCTTCCGAGAGGCGCACGTCGAAGGACAGCGGGTCCAGGCCGCGAAGCGGCGCGGCGCGGCTTTGGGCGCTGCGGTCCTGCAGCATGTGCGCGCCCAGCGACAGGCACTGTGCGCCGCAGGTCTCGAGCATCGCGGGCGTGTGCAGGCCAACACTCCACTGCGCCTTGCAAAGCGCCAGCGGGAAGGTGAAGTCGCCGGACATGATCGCGCCGGTGCGCAGGCCTACCGCGCAGGCGGCTGGAGGCGCTCCCGGTCCTGCATCATCTGCATGGTCATGTCCTTCATGGCCATGCAGCGCTTCATCATGTCGTCGGAGGGCGCGCCGGACTGCGGGGCCGGCGCGGCGCCCATCTCGCACATCATCGACATCCCGCCCTGCATGGCCTTCATGTGTTCGGCCATCAGCGCCTGGCGTTCCTGGGGGGTCCTGGCGGCCATCATCTTCCGGTGCATCTCGCGCATCTGCGCCATCTGCTGCTCCGACTTCATCGCCGCGGGCGCGGTCGCTGCAGGCGGATGGTGCCGCAGATGATCCTTGTCCTTCTGATCGTCCGCCGAAGTCAGCGCGGTGCAGCCGGCCAGGAAGACCAGTGCAATCGATCCCAATGTGCGAAGTGTGTTCATGGCGATTCTCCTGTGTTCAGCGCACCAGCAGCACGGGCACCGTGCAGCGGGCCAGTACCTTCATTGCCACGGACCCCAGCACCAAGTTCTTCAGCGCACCCTGCCCGTGCGATCCCATGACCACGAGGTCGAACTTCCCGTGCTCCGCAAAGTTGGCGATCTCGTCGGCGGCATGGCCGACCTTGTGGGCGAACGCCGCCTCGATGCCGTGAAGAGCGAGCGCGGCGCGCACCGGCTCCAGGACGACGCGTGCCTCGTCTTCATAGTAGGTATGCGCGAGATCCGGCCCCGCGAAGGCCGCCGCGCGATGGGGCACCGGAAGCACCGCATTGAAGACCGTGAAGGCATGGCCTGCGTTCGACCACTCCTTGTGCGCAGCCAGGTAGTCGAGCATGCGAGCCGTGTATTCGCTGCCGTCCACGGCGAGAAGGATTTTCATGAGGTTCCTTTGTTGGCTCTTTGGAGATGAGCGGATGTTCGCCGCCGGCCGGCAGCTGCGTCTTGTTCCAGATCAAGGCAGTCGCGACGCGCGCGGCCTACATTGATTGCTCCATGAACACACACCAAGGGTGAGCCATGAACAAGATCCTCGTGGTCGTCTACTCCTACACGGGAACGTCGCGCAAGGTGGCGCAGCTGCTGTGCAGCCAGCAGGGCTGGCCCATGGCCGAGATCGCCGAGATCCGGCCGCGCGCCGGCGCCCTCGGCAGCTTTCGTTGCCTGCTCGATTCACTCTTTCGCCGACACCCGGCGATCCGCTGCGACGGTCCGAAGACGAAGGACTTCGACGCCGTGGTGCTGGTGTCGCCGATCTGGGGACAGCGCCTTGCCGGACCGATGCGCAGCTTCGTCGGCACGCGGCGCCATCACCTGCCCGACGTGGCGGTGATCTCGGTCACGGGGGGAAGCGGCGCGCCCCATGCCGTGGCAGAGATCAGCCGGCTGATCGGCCGCGCGCCAATCCTGGACACGGCGTTCACCACGCGCGAAGTCGACAGCGGCAGCTTCGCCACCCGGCTGCAGGCCTTCGGCACGGCCGTGCGCAGTGCCGAGGGCACGCAGTCGGCGGTCCGGCCCGTCGTGCTGTCGCCCCAGGCGGTTTGACCGGGCCTGCCGTGCGGTCGATCCGGCGCATCATTCTTGCCACCGCATGCGGCGGCCTGCTCGCGGTGCTCGCAGCTTGCGCCACCGCGCCCGCAACCGCACCGGTCGCGGCGCCGCCATCGGGCACGGGCCCGTCCCCGGCACCGGTCTTTTCCTCGCTTGTCGCAAGCCGCAGCGCTTCGGTCGTCGACATCAGCACGCTGCGCATCGGGCGCGACCAGAATCCGGAAGACATCGAACTGGAGATCGCGCCCGAGCGCGACTTTGCCGACCGCCTCGCCTGGCCGCTGCCGGCCAGCGTGCGCATCAGCCAGATCCGCGACCTGGCCTCCGGCGTGATCATCAGCAGCGACGGCCTGATCCTCACCAGCGCGCACGTGGTCGTGAACATCGACGAGGCCCAGGTCCGTCTCGACGACGGCCGGCACTTCACGGCACGCGTGGTCGGCGCCGACAAGCGCACCGATGTCGGCCTGCTGAAGATCGACGCCACCGGCCTGTCCGCCGCCGTCATCGGAGACTCCTCGCGGCTTGCGCCGGGCGACTGGGTGGCGGCCATCAGCGCGCCGTTCGGATTCCACGGCAGCGTCACGGCGGGCGTGGTCAGCGCGGTGGACCGCCTCGTGGGCGGCGCCGGCGACGTCCCCCTCATCCAGACCGACGTCGCCATCAACCCGGGCAGTTCCGGCAGCCCGCTGTTCGACAGCCGCGGCGAGGTCGTCGGCATGAATTCGATGATCTACAGCGGCAGCGGCGGCTACATGGGCCTGTCGTTCGCGGTGCCCATCAACCTGGCGATGCGGATCGCGACGCAGCTGCGCGCGCGCGGCAGCGTCCGGCGCGCCCACCTGGGCGCGGAGTTCCAGGAGATGACGCCCGAGCTGGCCCAGTCGTTCGCACTGCCGGCAGCCGCCGGCGCACTCGTGGTCCGCGTCGAAGCCGACAGCCCGGCGCATGCGGCCGGCCTCGTGCAGGGAGACATCGTGACGGCCTTCGACGGCCTTGCGGTCTCGCGCCTGACCGCACTGCTGCGCCAGATCGAGGACCGTGTCCCGGGCGACCGCAGCCGCATGGAGGTCTGGCGGCACGGCGCACAGCGCACCGTCTGGATCACGCCCTCGGAGCAGCCGGTGGCCAGGACCTCCCTGCTGCCCGCCGCCGCGCCTGAATGGAACGACGGCCTGGGCCTGAGTCTTGGCGAAGTGTCCGCGGCGCAGAAGGCGCAGCTGCGCATCGACAGCGGCCTGCTGGTGCGCGACGCCACCGGGCTCGCACGCAGCGAAGGCATCCGCGCCGGCGATTTCATCGTGGCCCTCAATGACATGCGCCTCGATCGCATCGACCAGTTCAGGCAGGCCCTGTCGCACATGCCGGTCGGCCGGCCGATCGCACTGCTGGTGCTGCGCGACGGGCGCCTGGCGTATGTCGCGGTGCGCATGCCGGAACAACGGGCCGCCGCGGCAATACCTTTTCTTCGAACGCCGATTTCAACGAGAACGCAATGAAACATCTGAACGCCACCGACCGCGACATGCTGGCCCGGCAACTCGAGCTCATGAAGAGCCAGGTCCTGCAGGAGCTGCGCGAAAGCACCCCGGGCCTCCAGCCAGGCACGGCCGACGATGCACACGAGGTGCGAAGCCATGCCGACGAGGCCGAGAGCGAGCGGCAGGACGACGTGCGCTTCGCGGAGATCGAGGTCGACCGCCTGCGATTGAGCCAGATCGAGCAGGCGCAGCAACGCATCGCCGAAGGCCGCTACGGCCTGTGCATCGATTGCGGCGAGGACATCCCGCGCGACCGCCTGCTGGCGCAGCCCATGGCCATCCGCTGCGCCGCCTGCCAGGCGCTGGCGGAGGCGGGCCACCGCCGCTGACCGGTGCCGGCCTCGCCGAGCCGGGCAAGGGCCGAACCATCCGGAGATTCCATTGAGCATCCGCCATCTCGATCGCCTGCTGTCGCCGGCCTCGGTCGCCGTATTCTGCGCGCCGGCGCTTTTTCCGGACCGGTCTACGGGGTAAATCGAAGCACGCCATGCTGGACGGCGTGCCGGTGTTCGCCCGGGCCTCGCAGTTGCCCGCCGCACCCGACCTGGCCCTGATCTGCACGCCGCCGCACACGGTGGCCGGGCTGATCGGAGAACCCGGCGCGCTCGGCACCCGCGCCGTGGTCATCGTGACCGCGGGAAGAGTGCGCTGGTACATGCCGGATCCATCATGAAGTGGAGTGTGGCTGCCAGTCTCCGCACAGTTCCCTGCCGCTGGTTTGACATGGCGCAAGCCCGCGCCTGCGACCCGGCCGAAAAATCGAAGCGTTCGCCGATCGGCCGGTAGCGAACCTCCCTTCAGCCCGGCCCAAAGGAAGACAGCGCCATGTACCATCGCATTCTTGTTCCCATCGACGGCAGCCCCACTGCGGAACGCGGGTTGCGCGAGGCCATCCGCCTGGCGGCCGAGCAAAAAGGAAAACTGCGCCTGCTGCACGTCATCGACGACTTTCCGATGTTGATGGAAATGTCGACCATCTCCAGCTTCGATGCCAGCCTGCAGAAGCTGCGGGAGTACGGGGAATCCGTGCTGGCGGCCGGCAAGGCCGCCGCAGCGCAGTCGGAAGTCGAGGTCGACACCATCCTGCGCGAGGTCACGCGCGGACGGATTGCCGACGTCGTGATCGAAGAGGCCAAGAACGCCGCATGCGACCTGGTCGTGATGGGCACCCATGGCCGGCGCGGCTTCAGCCGCCTTGCGCTCGGAAGCGACGCCGATCTTGTCGTGCGCGGCAGTCCGGTGCCCGTGCTGCTGGTGCGACAGGAACCGGGCGCCTGACCGGCGCGGTGCAGCGATACCAGCCAAGGAACAGGAATCCAATGAAATCCGACACACAGCTCAGGGCCGACATCCAGGCCGAACTCGAATGGGATCCGGCCATCGCTTCGGCGAATGTGGGCGTCATCGTCGATCACGGCGTGGTCACGCTGACGGGCCATATCGGCAGCTATGCCGAAAAACTCGCGGTGGAACGGGCGGTGCAGCGCGTCAGCGGCGTGAAGGCGCTGGCCATCGAAACCTCGGTGAAGCTGGCCGCCGGCCTCGAACGCACCGATGCCGACATCGCACAGGCCGTCGGGCACGCGCTCGAATGGAACGTGCAGGTCCCGCGCGACGCGGTGCGGCCGATGGTCGAGGGCGGATGGGTCACGCTGACCGGCGAAGTCGAGTGGGACTACCAGCGCCAGGCCGCGGAATCGACGGCTCGCAACCTGTTGGGCGTCACCGGCATCACGAACCTAGTGAAGATCAAGCTGCAGACGTGTTCCGCGGACGTGGAACGCCAGGTCCAGGACGCGCTCATCCGCGTGTTCCACGATGCGCCGCGGCAGGTGGCGGTCGACGTTCACGGCTCGCAGGTCGTGCTGCGCGGCAAGGTGCGTTCCTGGGCGGAGCTGGAAGCGGTGCGCGGCGCCGCCTGGTCCGCGCCAGGAGTGGTTTCGGTAGTCAACGAGCTGGCCGTCGAGGCCTGAGGAACAAGTCCATGCAAACCATGAAGGCTGCCGTCGTACGGGAATTCGGCCAGCCCCTGCAGATCGAGGAAGTTGCCATTCCGCAGGTCACAGCTGGCCAGGTGCTCGTGAAAGTGGTCGCCTCGGGCGTGTGCCACACCGATCTTCACGCCGCCGATGGCGACTGGCCCGTGAAGCCTTCGCTGCCCTTCATTCCGGGGCACGAGGGCGTGGGCTTCGTCGCGGCCATCGGTGCCGGCGTCAAGGGCGTGAAGGAAGGCGACCGCGTGGGCGTGCCCTGGCTCCACACGGCCTGCGGCCACTGCGAACACTGCATCACCGGCTGGGAAACGCTGTGCGACGAGCAGCAGATGACCGGCTACACCGTCAACGGCGGCTACGCCGAATACGTGCTGGCCGACCCGGGCTACATCGGGCGGCTTCCCGCCAACGTGGGCTTCACCGAGATCGCTCCCGTGCTGTGCGCCGGCGTCACGGTCTACAAGGGCCTGAAGATGCTCGACTGCAAACCGGGCGACTGGGTGGTGGTCTCGGGCGTCGGCGGCCTCGGCCATCTGGCCGTGCAGTACGCGAAAGCCATGGGCTTCCATGTGGTGGGCGTCGACATCCACGACGGCCAGCTCCAGCTGGCAAAGGAACTCGGCGCGGACATGGTCATCAATGCCGCCACCCAGGATCCCGTGAAGGAATTGCAGCGCAGCTTGCGCGGCGCGCACGGCGTGCTGGTCACAGCGGTCTCGCGCAGTGCGTTCGGCCAGGCGCTGGGCATGCTGCACAAGCGCGGCACGATGGCCCTGGTGGGCCTGCCGCCCGGCGACTTTGCGCTGCCGATCTTCGACATGGTGCTCAACGCCAAGACGGTGCGAGGCTCGATCGTGGGCACACGCAAGGACCTGCAGGAGGCGCTGGAGTTTGCCGGCGAGGGCAAGGTGCGAACCGTCTGCACCGAGGACAGCCTGGACAACATCAACACCGTGCTCGACCGCATGCGGCAGGGCCGGATCGAGGGCCGCGTCGTGATGCGGATCGCCGAGGCCCAATAGGAAGCCGCTCTTCTTCGAAAGGTTTGAAATGAACCCCGATATCCAACTCAGGCATGAGGTCTTTGCCCAGCTGAACTGGGATCCGGCGGTGGTCGGCTGCGATGTGGACGTGCGCGTGAAGGACGGCGTGGTCACCTTGCAGGGCCAGCTGGCCAGCAAGCACCTGATTGCCGCGGTCGAACGGGCCGTGCGCCGCGCCGAAGGTGCCACCACCATCGTGAACAGGCTGACGACCGCGGGTTCCGCGAACAATTCCGTCAACAGCGCTTCGCTGCCCAGCGTGTGAAGGTGCTGCGGATCGTGTCCGGCGGTGGTCGCATCGCCCCTCCTGCTCCAGCAGAATTGCAAGTCGCCTGCAGGCCGCTCGTGCTACGCTTGTGCAGCCCTTAACAATGCTGTGACATTCGGCATCGAATCCACGCTTTACGGATGAAATCCGCCTCTCACATCGCGGTACTGGACGACGAGATCGACATCACGCAGCTGCTGGCCAACTACCTTCAGAGCCACGGCTTTCGCGTGACCCAGCTGCACAACGGCCCTTCCTTGATGGCGCTGATGGACAGCGACCCCGCCGACCTCGTGCTTCTCGACCTCGGGCTGCCCGGCGAGGACGGCTTCTCCATTGCCCGGCGCATGCGCGAGAACTGGCGCTGCGGTCTGGTCATCGTCACCGGCCGCGGCGACGCGGTGGACAAGGTCGTCGGCCTGGAGGTGGGCGCGGACGACTACGTGACGAAGCCCTTCGACCTGCGCGAGCTGGTGGCGCGGGTCAAGGCCGTGCTCAGGCGGCTGGCGCCGGGCGACGTCCCCGCTGTCCCTGCCGCTGCGCCGGGAGCCTCCGCCCCAGGGATCTCCGATCGGCTGCGCTTCGCCGGCTGGCAGCTCGACCTCGCGGCGCGCAGCCTGACGAACCCGCAGGGACAGAACATACCGCTCACCGGCGGCGAATTTGACCTGCTCTGCGCTTTTGCGCGCCACCCCGGGCGCGTGCTCTCGCGCGACTTCCTGCTCGAGCAGACGCGCGGGCGCGAAGCCGCCCCATTCGACCGCACCATCGACGTGCAGGTCGGCCGGCTGCGCAAGAAGATCGAGGCCGATCCGGACGATCCGCAGATCGTCAAGTCGGTGCGGGGCGCGGGCTACATCCTGGTTCCGCCCGTCACGCAGGGCTGAGTTCATGAAGCCGCCCTCCTCCCCGATCGCTCCCTCCCTGCCGGGACTGCCTTCGGGCGTTGAAGAGAGCAGCGTCTTCCGTTCGCTCTTCATTTCCTATCCCGACTCGCTGCTGCTGGTCGACCAGGCCGGCCGCATCGTGCTGGCCAACCCCGCGGCAGCCAGCGTGCTGGGTTATGCGGTCGACGAGTTGGTGGGGCTGAATGTCGACGCGCTGGTGCCCGACAGCATCCGCCCGCGCCATGCCTCCTACCGCGAGGCCTACGGCCGGGCGCCGCGCCCCAGGCCCATGGGCACGCAGATGGAACTGGTCGCCAAGCGCAAGGACGGCAGCGAGGTGATGGTCGAGATCGCACTCAGCCCGCTACAGAGCCAGGGCCTGCCGTTCGTGGTGGCCGCCATTCGCGACATCGGCGCCTATCCCCGCGTGAAGCAGGCGCTGCAGCGGGCGCGCTACAGCGACTATCTCGCGCAGCTGGGCCGCCTGGCCGTGGACACCCGCGACCTGCAGGTGGTGCTCGACCACGTGCCCGCCATGGCCGCGGAAGCGCTGGAGGTCGAGGTGGCCATGGTGCTGCTGCTGGAGAACAGCCGCCTCGAATTCCGCGTGGCCAGCGGCGTGGGCCTGGTGCCCGGAGAAGAAATCGGTGCGCGCATTCCAAGCCATGCGAACACGCCGCCCGGCTTCGTGTTTGCCGAGGGGCGGCCGGTGGTGGTGACCGACTACCGCGAAGAGCGGCGCTTCGCGGTGCCGCAGGCCTACCTCGATGCCGGGCTGGTCAGCGCGTTGGCCGTGCCCTTCTACGACCGGGGCCGCTTCATCGGCGTCCTGGCCGTGCGATCGCGCGAGGCCAAGCGCTTCGGCGACGAGGAGCTGCGCTTCCTTGAATCGCTCTCCAACCTGCTGGCCACCAGCCTGCAGCGGGTGCAGACCGAAGAGGCGCTCAGCCACGCCCAGCGGCTCGAAAGCGTCGGCCAGCTTACGGGCGGGATCGCGCACGACTTCAACAACCTGCTCACCATCATCCAGGGCAACCTGCAGGTGCTCGAAGAGCTGCCCGCCATTGCGCAGGACGGCTATGCCCAGCAGCTGGTGGGCGCCGCGGCGCGCGCTTCGCGGCGCGGTGCCGAGCTCACTGGCAAGCTGCTGGCCTTTTCGCGCCGGCAGATGCTGCAGCCCAATGCGGTGGACACGCATGCGATGCTGCATTCCCTGGCCGACATGCTGCGGCGCACGCTCGATCAGCGCATCGCCATCGCGATCGATGCCGCGCCGGGCTGCCCGCCGGTGCTCGCCGACCCCGGACAGCTCGAATCGGCATTGCTGAACATTGCCATCAACGCGCGCGACGCCATGCCCGAGGGTGGCACGCTGCACTTTCGCGCCGAGGCCTGCGGCGCGCTGCCGCCCGAGGTGCACAACGAGCTCAGCGACCACGATGCGCACGGCAGCTTCGTTGCCATTTCGGTGGCCGACAGCGGCACGGGCATGACCGAGGAAGTGAAGGAGCGCGCCTTCGAGCCGTTCTTCACGACCAAGGAAGCCGGTCGCGGCACCGGCCTGGGCCTGAGCACGGTGTACGGGTTCGTGAAGCAGTCCAAGGGCGCCGTGGCCATCGCCACGCAGCCGGGCGCGGGAACGACCGTGACGCTCTTCCTTCCCCAGCTGTACGACCCGGTCCCTGCGGCCGCGGAGGAAGAAGACGGCGAGCAGGCGATTCCCGCCGGCCTGCGGGTCATGCTGGTCGAGGACGACGCCGAAGTGCGCCGCGTCGTCCATACCTTTCTCGTGACGCTCGGCTGCAGCGTGGTGACCGCGGCCAATGCCGAGCAGGCCCTGCTGAGCATGGAAACGGATGCGGATTCCTTCGACGTGCTGCTCAGCGACATCGCGCTCGGGCCCGGCATGCGCGGAACCCGGCTCGCCGCCGAGGCGCAGCAGCGCTTTCCGCAGCTCGCCATTCTCCTGATGTCGGGCTTTTCGTCGGAGCTGCTCGACGCCGACCGCGACGTGCCGCAAAGCTGGGAGCTGCTGCGCAAGCCCTACACGCGCGGCGAACTCGCGCGCGCGCTGGCCAAGGTGCTGGCGGCCGCACGGCCATAGCGGACGGCTGCAGCCCCTTCACAGCTCCCGCGATTCGCGGTATTCCGGAACGGTGCACGGCCAGCCGTAGCGCTCCTCGACGGCCAGCCGCAGCGCATCGGCGGCCACGGGCTCCCCGTGCGTCACGAACACCCGCCGCGGCGCTTTCTGCGGCGAGAGCCAGGCCAGCAGCTGCTCGCGGTCGGCATGGGCGGACAGGGTCTCGAGGTTCGCCACTTCGGCGCGGACCGGCACGTAGGTGCCATGGATCTTCACCGCGTCCGCGCCGCCCACCAGCGCGGCGCCGCGGGTGCCCGCGGCCTGGAAACCCGCGAACAGGATCGTGTTGCGGGCATCGGGCGCGTAGGCCTTCAGGTGATGCAGCACGCGGCCGCCGGTGGCCATACCGCTGGCCGACACGATGATCGACGGATAGCTCAGCGTGTTCAGGCGCTTGGACTCTTCCAGCGTGTTGACGATGATGGTCTTCCCGCTCATCTCGGCGCATTGCTCGGCGCTCATGCGGTGCTCGTCCAGGTGCGCCTTGTAGAGCCGCGTGGCATCTGCGGCCATCGGGCTGTTCAGGTACACCGGCATGTCCGGAATGCGGCCTTCGCGCTTGAGCAGCTGTATGCAGTGCAGCAGGGTCTGGGCGCGGCCCACCGCGAAGGCCGGCACCACCAGCACCCCGCCGCGCGCGGCCGTGCGGTTGATCACCGCGGCCAGTTCGCCGAGCGCATCCGCCTGCAGGTGCCGGCGGTTGCCATAGGTGGACTCCACCACCACGTAGTCGGCCGGCGCGGCCTGCTGCGGCGGCCGCATCACCAGGTCGTCGCTGCGACCCAGGTCGCCCGAGAACAGGATGCTGCCTTCCTTCCATTCCACGCGCACGCTGCCCGCGCCGAGGATGTGGCCGGCGCGCGCCAGCCGCCACGACCAGCCCGGCCAAGGCGAGCATTCTTCGTCGAAGGCGACGCATTCGAAGCGCTTCAGCGCGGCACGCGCTTCCTGCTCGGTGTAGAGCGGCAGCGCCGGCTTGTGCTTCGAGAACCCGTGCCGGTTGGAAAAGGCGGCTTCTTCCTCTTGCAGCCGGCCCGAATCGGGCAGCAGCAGTTCGCACAGTTCGCGCGTGGCGGCCGTGCAGTACACCTTCCCTTTGAAGCCGAGCTTCACGAGCCGCGGCACGAAGCCGCTGTGGTCCATGTGGGCGTGCGTCAGCAGCACGGCGTCGATGGCCGACGCGTCGAAGGGCAGCGCGTCCCAATTGCGCAGCCGCAGCTGCTTGAGCCCCTGGAACAGACCGCAGTCCACCAGCAGCCGCCGGCCCTCCTGCGTGAGCAGGTACTTGGAACCGGTCACGGTGCCGGTTCCGCCTAGAAAATCGATGCGCATGGCGGCTCCTGCGTTCCTGCGTATTGGGGGACGGTTCGTCGTCAGCGCGACATCAGCACCGGCAGCGTCATCGACTCGAGCATCGTGCGCGTGGCGCCGCCCAGGATCCATTCGCGCGCCCGGCTGTGGCCGTAGCAGCCCATCACAAGCAAGTCCGCGCCCAGATCCGCAGCCAAGGACAGCAGCCTGTTGCCGGCATCCCCTTCTCCGGTGCCGTCGGCATGCGGCGAGACATCGGCAATCCCCTGGGCGGCAAGATAGCGCTGCAGTTGCTTCAGGGATGCTTCGGCGCCTTCGCCATAGCAGGCCGCATGCACCTTCGAGGCGGCGCGCAGCCAGGGCAGCGCGGCCGAAACCGCGCGCGCGGCCTCGGGGGTTTCCTTCCATGCCAGCAGCACGGTGCCGGGTGCCGCAACCAGTGCACCCGCATAGGGCAGCACCAGCGCGGGCCGTCCGCTTTCCACCAGCAGGCGCGGCAGGAAGTCGCCGGGCAGTTCGGAGGCCATGGGATCTTCGGGATGGCGCTGCCCCAGGATCACCAGATCGGCGTACAGCGCACGGCGGGCGAAACCCCATGGCGCGTCGCTCTCCTGCTCGGTCCAGTGCATGCGGGGCGAACCGGCGGCCTGGGCCGTGAAGCTCGCGTACATCCTGTCCCGCGCGGCCTTGTCGCTCTGCTGCATGATCGCGACGGCCTCTGCGGCGCCCTCCAGCGCGAACGGATAGCGCATGAGCGCGGGCAGGGTGCACGGAGCACCCGTCACTTGCGCGTCGAAAGCCTCGGCCAAGCTTCGCGCGAAGGCGATGCACTCCGCCGTGCGCGCCGAGCCGTCGAGGTGCAGGAGAATCGATTTGGGGGTCGGCATGGCGGAAGCTCCTTCGGGAATGCGGGCCCAGTTGCGGGCATATGCGCAGACCTTAGGCCGCGCGGGCCGCGCCGGCCTTGCGCCATATCAATCGGGGCGCCTGCAGTCCGGCTGGCGGCAAAAATGGCTTTCGCGGTGCCTTTTGTCCATTTTTGCCATTTTTGCCATAATGGCGCTCAAAGGAGCACACCATGGCCGCCATCCTGCCAAACCTCGATGAACTGCCGCGTCAGAACGCATCCCAGGTCAAGAACCGCTGGGGCGACGTGGTCCGCCAGGTCCAGAAGACCGGCAGCCTGGCCGTGACCAACCATTCGACGGTGGAGATGGTGCTGCTGACCGCAGCCACCTACAACCAGCTGGTGGAAGACGCGCAGGCGCTCAAGGCGCGCGAGCAGTCGGTGCTCGACGAACTCGGGCGCCGCTTCGACGTGCGCCTGGGCGTGCTGCAGCAGCCCGAAGCAGCCGCGCAGATGGGCAAGCTGTTCGCCGCCAAGGGCAAGCTCGGGCGCCGCCCGAAGGCGGGCGACACCTTCTGATGGCGGCGGCCGCCCGCCCCTTCATCCTGGTGCTGGCCGGTGTCAACGGCGCGGGCAAGAGCTCGGTCGGTGGTGCCCTGCTCGCCGAGCACGGCCTGACCTGGTTCAACCCCGACACCTGCGCGCGCGAGCTCATCGCGCAGCTCGGGCTCACGCCCGAAGAGGCGAACGCCCGCGCATGGAACCTCGGCCGCGAGCGGCTGGAAGCGGCCATCGCGCAGCGTTCCAACTACGCCTTCGAGACCACGCTGGGCGCGAGCACCATTCCCGCGCTGCTCGCGCGCGCCGCGTCGAGCCACGACGTGGTCATGATCTTCTGCGGACTCTCTTCGCCCGAGCAGCACATCGCCCGCGTGCGGGCGCGCGTGGCGCGCGGCGGCCACGACATTCCAGAGGCCAAGATCCGCGAGCGCTGGATCGCCTCGCGCGCCAACCTCATCAAGCTGCTGCCCAAGCTCACGCGGCTGCAGGTCTTCGACAACAGCGCGGAGGCGCCGCCCGGCGGCGACATTGCGGATCCGGTGCTGGTGCTCGAGCTGAGCGCGGGCGAGCCCGTCTTTCCGCAGCCAGGCGACCTGGCCGCGCTCGCGGCCACGCCGGCCTGGGCGCGGCCGATCGTGCAGGCGGCGATCGAGCTGCTGGGCTGAGGCCTCGCCGGACTGAGCCGAGGGCGGAAGAGAGGATGCCGCCGGCCTCGAGGACCCGCACTGCAGGCGGGTGCCAAAGGCCACCTCTACCAGCGCCGGCAAGCATCCATTGCAGTGTGGCTCGCGAACGTGAAGCGCAGATGACTTGGCGGGGAGCGGCCGGGCTCGGCAGAGTAACGGATCGAAACTCCGCTGGTTCCGCAGCCGAGGGCTGGACAGGCGCCAACCCTGAACGGAACGCCGATCCCGAGATGCTGGGCGCTATATTGCGAACAGCCCGTGTCCACCGTGCACGGGACAAGACCACTCGCTCGAAGGCCCCGGCGCCACGCGTCGCGCAAGAGCAAAACCAGGAGATTTTTTTTTGGACCTGCGCGACCTGCAGTACTTCGAGGTCATTGCCGAACTCGAGCACATGGGCCGCGCCTCGGAGCGGCTGCACCGCACCCAGCCTGCGCTGACGAGTTGCGTCAAGCGCCTGGAAGAAGCCTGCGGCGCGGCCCTGTTCGAGCGAACGGGCCGCGGCATCCGCCTCACGGCCGCCGGCAAGGCCTTGCTCAAGTGGGCGCAGCGCACGCGCTTCGATGTGGAAAGCGCGCGCCGCGAGATCGGCGACATTGGCCGCGGCCTGGCCGGCAACATCCGCATCGGCATCGTGCCCACGGCCGCGCAGTTCCTGCTTCCACCAGCGGCGCGGGAGCTGATGGGCGAGGCGCCGGGCATCACGCTTCGCACGACGGTGGCGCTGGGCGACATCCTGACGCCGCTGCTGCGGTCCGGCGAGATCGACCTGATGGTCGGCACCGAGGGCACGCAGGAGCCGGGCTTCACCTCGAAGCTGCTCGCCGAAGACCCGATCGTGGTTGCCGCGACCAGCTCGCACGAGATATTCAAGAAGGCCAAGCCGACGCTCAAGGACCTGGCCGGCTACCGCTGGGTGCTGCAACCGCCCGGCGCGCCGACGCGCGACTGGCTGGACCAGACCTTCGACCGCAGCCACCTGCCGCGGCCCCAGGTGCAGGTGGAAAGCACGATGCTGCTGATGCTGCCGAGCCTGATCGACGAGACCGGCCTGCTGAGCTTCATCTCGCGGCTGCACCTGCAGGAAGGCCGCTCGGGCGCGGCGCTGCGCGAGGTCAAGGTCCGGGGCGTGACGATGCGCCGGCGCATGGTCGTCACCTACCGCGAGAGCGGCTACCTCTCGCCGGCAGCGCAGCGCCTGGTGGTGCTGCTGGCCAGGCACGGGCGTTTCCGGTCGCGCTGATACCCCAAGCGGCATTTATCGGTTCCAAGAAATTATCGATTGGACCGCTGGCGAAGCAGCGCAAATACTTGCCTCCATCGAACGCACCGGACCCGCTTCACAGGGCCGGGCAGTTCGGCCACAGGAGACAAGTTCATGCCCTCATTCCCGCTTCGTGCCGGCGCTTCGCGTCGTCGTCTCGCCATCGCCGCCGCAGCACTGGTGGCCGGCGCCACCCTCCTCGCACCTGCCGGCGCTCTTGCGCAGGCCCCGTATCCGTCGCGGCCGATCCGGCTGATCGTGCCGTTCCCGGCCGGCGGCGGCACCGACCTGGTTGCGCGTGAAGTTGCCAACAAGGTCGCCACCAGCAATGGCTGGTCGATCGTCATCGACAACAAGCCCGGCTCGGGCGGCAACCTCGGGGTCGATGCGGCCGCTAAGTCAGCGCCCGACGGCTACACGCTGGTGCTCGGCCAGACCAGCAACCTGGCGATCAATCCCACGCTCTACGCCAGGCTGCCCTACAACCCCGAGAAGGATCTGACGCCGATCGGCCTCGTTGCCAGCGCGCCGCTGGTGCTGGTGGTGGCGGCCGACTCGCCGTACAAGACGCTGGCCGACGTGGTGGCCGCGGCCAAGGCCAGGCCCGAGGCGCTCAACTACGCGAGCTCGGGCAGCGGCACCGTGGCGCACCTGGCGACCGAGCTCTTCCAGAAGACCGCCAGCGTCAGGTTCACGCACGTGCCCTACAAGGGCGCCGCGCAGGGATCGACCGACCTGATCGGCGGCCAGGTCCAGATGTACATGTCCTCGGTGCCGACGCTGATCGGGCACATCAAGAGCGGCAAGATGCGCCCGATCGTCGTCACCTCGCGCAAGCGCACCGCCGACCTTCCCGGCGCGCCAACGGTGGACGAGTCGGGCTACAAGGGCTTCGAGGCCGCGACATGGTTCGGCGTTGCGGGCCCGGCCGGCCTGCCGAAGGACGTGGTGGCCAAGCTCAACGCGGCGTTCAACAAGGCGCTGCAGGACCCCGAGGTCAAGCGCAAGCTCGCGAGCCAGGGCGCCGAGGTGAAGGGCAGCACGCCGGAGGAGTTCGGCGCCTACATCCGCGAAGAAATGGTGCGCTGGGGCAAGGTCGTCAAGGACTCGGGCGCCAAGGTCGATTGAGGCGCACGCCGCACTGAACCCCCCTCTTCATTCCTCCAAGAGAAACCCATGTCCTCCAACCCTCCCGACATCATTCGCAATTTCGAGCGCGTGCCCGCACACGTCGTGGCGCAGGCCGCGCAATTCCAGCCCGCCATCCTGGCCGACGTGGCCGGCCGCCGGGGCGCGATGCATGGCCGCATCAAGGCGCTGCGCCCGCGCATGAAGCTGGCCGGTCCCGCCTTCACGGTGGAAGTGCGCCCCGGCGACAACCTCATGATCCACGCCGCCATCGCGATGGCCAGGCCCGGCGACGTGCTGGTGATCGACGGCAAGGGCGACCAGGGCTCGGCGCTCATGGGCACCATCATGATGACGGCCTGCCAGAAGCTGGGCATCGCGGGCGTGGTGATGGACGGCGCCTGCCGCGACAGCCTTGAGATCGACGAGATGGACTTTCCCGTGTTCTGCGTGGGCACCAACCCGAACGGCCCGACCAAGAACATCGCGGGGCGCATCGGGCATCCCGTCTCGGTCGGAGACGTCACGGTGCGCGCCGGCGACTTCGTGATTGCCGACGGCGACGGCGTGGTGGTGGTGGAGCGCGAAAGGATCGAGGAGCTGCTGCCCGCGGCGGCCCGCAAGGTCAGCGACGAGGCCGCACGCATTGCCGCCATCAAGGAAGGCGACACCGCGGCCAAGTGGCTGAACAGCGCGCTGCGCACGGCCGGCGTGCTCAAGGAAGGAGAGGCCCTGTGAGCACCATCCTGGTGACCGGCGCCGACCTCGCGCCGCAAGCCATCGCGCTGCTCGAGGGCCACGAGATCGTCTACGCCGGCAAGGCGCCGACCGAAGACGACCTGGTGGCGCTGTGCCGCGCGCACGACCCGGTGGCCATCATCGTGCGCTACGGCAAGGTCGGCGTCGCGGTGATGGACACGGCGCCCTCGCTGCGCGTGATCTCCAAGCACGGCAGCGGCACCGACACCATCGACAAGGCCGCGGCCCAGGCGCGCGGCATCGAGGTGGCCGCGGCCGTGGGCGCGAACGCCGCCGCGGTGGCCGAGCAGGCGCTGGCCCTGCTGCTGGCCTGCGCCAAGTCGGTCGTGACGCTGGACGCGCGCATGCATGCCGGCCACTGGGACAAGGCCACGCACAAGAGCCTCGAACTCGGCGGACGCACCATCGGGCTGGTCGGCCTGGGTGCGATCGGGCTGCGCTTTGCCCGCATGGCCGATGCACTGGGCATGCGCGTGATCGGCTTCGATCCCTATGCCGCGAATCTGCCGACCCATGTGACGCCGGTCGACCTGCCGGCGATCTGGCGCGAGTCCGATGCGATCTCGCTGCACTGCCCGCTGACGGAAGACAACCGCGGCATGGTCAACGCCGGGACGCTGGCGCGGTGCAAGCGGGGCGTGATCCTGGTGAACACCGCGCGCGGCGGCCTCGTCGACGAGGCGGCGCTGCTGGCCGCGGTGCGCTCGGGGCAGGTCGGCATGGCGGGCCTGGACAGCTTCGCGGCGGAGCCCATGGCCGCCGGCCACCCGTTCCAGGGCGAGAAGAACTTCGTGCTGAGCCCGCACATCGGCGGCGTGACCGGCGATGCCTATGTGAACATGGGCGTCGGCGCGGCGAAGAACGTGTTGCAGGTGCTCGCACGGCAGCCGGCCACAAACTGAACGCCGCTTCGAACAACGAGAGACAAGCTATGAAGATCCATCTGGCGACGATGTCGCTGGCCGCTTCAATGGGGCTGTGCGCAGCACTGCCCGCCGCTGCACAGACAGCCTGGCCCGCCAAGCCGGTTCGAATCCTTGTGGGCTTTTCCGCGGGCGGCCCGACCGACGCCGTCGCGCGCGCATTCGCCGAGCATGCCGCGCGCGCGCTCGGCCAGCCTTTCGTGGTCGACAACAAGCCGGGCGCCAATACGATCCTGGCGGCGGAAGCCGTGGCCGCAGCCGCACCGGATGGCTACACCTTGCTGCTGGGCGCGACCAACCACACGATGATCCCGGCGCTCTACAGCCATCGGGTGAAATTCGATGCGGTCCGTTCGTTCGCCCCGGTGTGCTCGCTGGCAGTGAGTCCGACGGTGCTGGTGGTCGGGCCGACGATGGCCGCCAATACGGTCGGCGAGTTTCTGCGGGAGGTGAAGGCAGCGCCCGGCAAGCGCACGTATGCCACGCCGGGAAGCGGCAGCTCCGGCCATTTCGCGAGCGAACAGTTCACGCGGCTGACCGGCACCTCGATGAACCACATTCCCTACAAGGGCGCCGCCCAGGCCATAACCGACCTGATGGGCGAACAGGTGGACAGTTCCTTTGCAACCCTGGGGTCGGTCCTTCCGCAAGTGCAAGCCGGCAAGCTGCGCGCACTCGCGGTCGCCGCGCCCCAGAGTTCGGCGCTGCTTCCGGGCGTGCCGACCTTCGAGGAGGCCGGCATCAAGGGCTACTCCGCCGACGCCTGGTATGGCTTGCTGGCACCGGCGCAAACGCCGCCACAGGTCCTGGCCGCGCTGCGGCGCGTGGCGACCGGGTTTGCCAGCGCGCCCGCAACGATGGAGAAGTTGCGGATGCTCGGAATGGAAGCGCGGAGCACCTGCGCCGACGCGTTTGGCGCACAGCTCGCCAACGAAGTGAAGGCCTATGGCGAGCTCGCACGCGCCCTCGACCTGAAAGCAGAGTGAGCGGATGCGCCGCGCTCTTGCTCCTGCCTACCCAACCATTCATCGATACGACACATGAAAACCTTCATCCGCCGCGCGCTGGCAATCTGCTTCCTGGCTGCAGCCTCGGCGAATGCCGCCTTTCCCGAGCGTCCGATCACCTTGGTCGTCCCCTACGCGCCCGGCGGCTCGGCCGATGCGTTGGCGCGCGTGCTCGCCGTGCGCATGGGCGTGAAGCTGGGCACCAGCGTGATCGTCGACAACCGCCCCGGCGCGAGCGGGACCATCGGCGCGAGCTTTGCCGCCAAGGCCCCGGCCGACGGCTACACCGTGCTCTACGACGCCACGCCCTACTCCATCAATCCGCACCTGTTCCCGCGCATGCCGTACGCGGCCAATGCGCTGCAGCCGCTGGCGCTGGTCTCGCTGGCGCCGAACATCCTCATCGTCAGGGCCGAGTCGCCGATCAAGGACGTGAAGGACCTGGCCGCCAAGGCCAAGGCCGCGCCGGGCAAGCTGAACTTCGCCTCCGGCGGCAGCGGCACCGTGCAGCGGCTGGCGGCGGAGCTGCTGCGCCAACGGCTCGACCTCGACATGGTGCACGTCGGCTACAAGAGCGGCGGACCCGCCATCGTCGATGTGACCGGCGGCCAGGTCGACTTCATGTTCAGCACCATCGCGGCGTCTTATCCGCTGGTGTCCTCGGGCAAGCTGCGGGCGCTCGCGATCTCGTCGCCCGAGCGCTCAAGGCGCCTGCCGGACGTGCCGACGGTGGCCGAATCGGTCGTGCCGGGCTACGAGGCCTTCGAATGGAACGGCCTGCTGCTGCCGGCCGGCACGCCGGAGTCCGTCGCCGGGAAGCTGCACAAGGCGCTGGTCGAGGTGCTGAAGGAAGACGAGGTGAAGCAGCGCTTCACCGACGTCGGCGTGCAGGCCGTCGGCTCCACGCCGGCCGAGTTCACGGCCTTCCTGAAGAAGGAAGACGCGAAGTGGGCCGAGGTGATCCGCAAGGGCAACATCAAGCTCGACTGACGCGCCGATGGCCGATCTCCCGCTCACGCATCCCGTGCCGCATTCGGTCGGGCTCGATCGCCCGTCGCGCAGGCTGCCCGCCAACGCCTGCGACAGCCACATGCACATCTTCGATCCGCGCTTTGCGCCCTCGCGGCACTGGAAGCGGCAGCCGCCCCGTGCCGAGGTCGCCACCTATCACCAACTCCAGCAGCGGCTGGGCACGTCGCGCACGGTGGTCGTGAACCCGTCGACCTATGGCACCGACAACGCCTGCATGCTCGACGCGCTGGCACAGCTCGGAACGAGCGCGCGCGGCGTCGCGGTGGTCGGCACCGAGGTGGACGATGCGCTGCTCGAGCGCCTCGCGGCGCAGCGCGTGTGCGGATTGCGCGTGAACTTCGTGACGCCGCAATCCTGGGGCGCCACCACGCCGGAAATGCTGGCGGCGCTCGCGCGCAAGGTGGCGCGCCTGGGATGGCACATCCAGCTCTTCGTTCACCCCGGGCAGCTGGTCGAACTGGCGCCGGTACTCGAGGCCTTGCCCACCTCGCTCGTGATCGACCACATGGCGCGCATCGATCCCGCCGAAGGGCCGGCCGGCGCGGCCTTCGCCACACTGCGCCGGCTGCTCGACAAGGGCAATACCTGGGTGAAGCTGTCCGGCGTCTACATGCGCTCGCGAGAGGGTGCGCCGGCCTATGGCGACGCCCATGCGCTGGGACGTGCGCTGGTGCAGGCTGCGCCGGAGCGCATGCTCTGGGGCAGCGACTGGCCCCACACCACCGAGGTACCGGACACCGTCGACGACGCCGGCCTGGTGGACGTGCTGCGCGCCTGGTGCGGCGACGACGGCGTGATGGACCGTATCCTCGTCGACAACCCGGCACGGCTCTACGGCTTCGGCGAGGCCTGACCGCTACGAACGCGCCGCACCTTCCTTCACACCCTGCGGCGCCGGCGCCGCGACGGAGACTCCCTTGTTCCTTCTGCACCCCCCCGAAATCCGAGAACTCGAAGTGTTCACGCGCATGCCCGACGCCCTGCGCCGCCGCGAGTCCAGCGCCTGGGCCGACGCCAACCGCGGCGGCCAGGCCACCGACTCGTTTCTCGAGGGGCCGGTGTTCGACGAGGCCGGCAACCTCTACGTGGCGGACATCCCGTTCGGCCGCGTGTTCCGCATCGATCCGGCCGGCGCGTGGACCCCGGTGGCCGAATACGACGGCGAGCCGAACGGCATGAAGTTCCTGGATGCGCACACGCTGCTCGTCGCCGACTACAAGAACGGCCTGATGCGCATCGACGTGCGCAACGGCGCCGTCACGCCTCACCTGCAGCGGCGCAACACCGAGCGCTTCAAGGGCGTGAACGACCTGGTGCTGGACGCGCAGGGCAACATCTACTTCACCGACCAGGGCCAGACCGGGCTGCACGATCCCACGGGCCGCCTCTACCGGCTGCGGCCGGACGGCCAGCTCGATCTGCTGCTGGGCAACGTGCCCAGCCCGAACGGCGTGGCGCTCTCGCCCGACGGCAAGCTGCTCTATCTCGCGGTGACGCGCGGCAACTGCGTGTGGCGCGTGCCGCTGCTGGCCGACGGCAGCGTCGCCAAGGTGAGCCAGTTCTTCACCTCGTATGGCCCGAGCGGGCCTGACGGCCTGGCGGTCGATGCGAAAGGACGCGTGGTCATCGCCAACCCGGGCCTGGGCTACGTCTGGCTGCTGAACGCGCGTGCCGAGCCGATCGTCGTTCTTCGAGGACCGGCGGGGGCTTCCACGACCAACCTTGCCTTCGGCGGCAAGGAACGCAGCACCCTCTACGTGACCGATTCCACCCACGGGAACATCCTGATGGCGCAGCTGGACGCGCCGGGATTGATGCTGCACCGCGGGCGGCACGGAGCCTGAGTCCTCCGAAACGTCACGCGGCTTCGTCGAAACGTCGAGAAGACTGCCGCCTTCGCCGTTCTGCTCTCTACCGCCTGCCAGCCTTCGCTTCTACATTTTCTCTACGGAGCCGCGGCTCTTTCCTGGAGAAACAAAATGTCGAAGCTGCAAGTCAAGAATGTTCTGGTGCTGGGTGCGGGCAAGGTGGGCAGCACGGTGGCGGACATGATCGCCGAATACCACCGCATCCCGGTGACGCTGGCCGACCAGCGCGCCGGCGCGCCGTCCAATGATCCACTGGTGCGGCAGATCACGCTGAACGTGGAGGACGAGGCAGCGCTGGCCGGCGAACTGGCCGCGCACACCGTGGTCATCAATGCGCTGCCGTTCTTCCTGGCCGCGCGCGTGGCCACGCAGGCGGCGCGGCTGGGCGTGCACTACTTCGACCTCACGGAGGACGTGGCGGCCACGCATGCGATCCGCCAGCTTTCCGACGAAGCCACGTCGGTGCTGATGCCGCAAAGCGGCCTCGCGCCCGGCGTGATCGGCATGCTCGGCGGGCACCTCGCGGGGCACTTCGACGAGCTCTACGATCTGCGCCTTCGCGTCGGCGCGCTCACGCGCAATGCCACCAACAGCCTGCGCTACAACTTCACCTGGAGCATCGACGGCGTCATCAACGAATACTGCAACGCCTGCGATGCGATCGTGAACGGCCAGCTCGTGTCGGTGCAGGCGCTCGAGGGCCACGAGACCTTCACGCTCGACGCCGAGGCCTTCGAGGCCTTCAATACATCCGGCGGACTGGGCACGCTGTGCGAGACGCTGCGCGGCAAGGTGCGCAACCTCGACTACAAGACCATCCGCTATCCGGGCCACCGCGATGCGATGAACTTCCTCTTGCACGACCTGCGCCTGATCGAGCGTCGCGACCTGCTGCGCCAGGTGCTCGAGCATGCGGTGCCGCACAGCCGCGAAGACGTGGTGATCGTGTTCGCGTCGGCCTCGGGCATGCGCGGCGGCCGCTTCGAGCAGGAAACCCGCCTGGGCCGCGTGTTCGGCGCCAGGCTTCGCGGCAAGGACCGCACCGCCATCGAGCTCACCACGGCGGCCGGCGTGGTCGGGGTGTTCGAGCTGCTGCAGCAGGGCAAGCTGCCCCGCGCCGGCTTTGTCGGGCAGGAGCAAGCGCCGCTCGAGGCCTTTCTCTCCACGCGCGTGGGCCACTACTACCAGGGACTCGGCGTGAGCGCCTCCAGCCCTTCGCAGCAGGAGCTCGCTGAAGCCTGAGCCTGAGTGCTTCGCGCAAGCCGCGGCCGGGGAGCGCAAGGCCCCGGCCCGCCCCTGTCTCTCTTTCTTCTTTTTCAATCCGGACTGGAGTTTTGCCATGCGTGGTGCAGACGTGCTCGTGCAGATGTTGATCAACTACGGCGTCGACGTGCTTTTTGGCGTGCCCGGCGACACCAACGTGCCGTTCTACGAGGCGCTGCAGCGCCGCCAGGGCGACATCGAGCACGTCATGGCCCGCGACGAGCGCTCGGCCGGCTACATGGCCGACGCCTATGCGCGGCTGACCGACAGGCCCGGCATCTTCGAATGCCCCTCGGGCGCCGGCGCGATGTACTCGCTGCCGCCGTTGGCGGAATCGAATGCTTCTTCGGTGCCGGTCATCCTGCTGACCATCGACTTGCCGCTGCCCGGCGAAGGCCGCGGCATGATCACCGAGCTCGACTGCGCCAGGCTGTTCGAGCCCGTCACCAAAATGTCGGTGCAGGTGAAGTCGCCCGAAAAGCTGCCCGAGATCGTTCGCCGCGCATTCCGCGTGGCCTGCTCCGGCACGCCCGGCGCCGTGCACCTGCAGATCCCGGAAGACATGCTGCTGGCGGAGATCGACCCCGACACCATCTCGCTGCACGCCGAGCCTGAATGCAGGACCTTCCCGGCCTTTCCGATGGCGCCAGCGCCCGGCAAGGTGGGCGAGCTTTTCGCGCTGCTGCGGAAGGCCTCGAGGCCGCTGTTCGTCGCGGGCGGCGGCGTGAATCGCTCCTGCGCCGGCAGCGCGCTCACCGAGGTGGCCGCGAAGCTCAACGTGCCCGTGGTCAACACGATCACTGGCCAGGGCGCGCTGCCCGACGACCACCGCCTGGCGATCGGCGTCATCGGCGACAACGGCTTTCATCCGCATGCCAACCGCGCGCTCGAGGAATCGGACCTGGTGATCTTCGTCGGCTCGCGCATGGGCTCCGTCGTCACCGTGGGCTGGACCTTCCCCAAGTCGACGCTCAACAAGCGCGTGGTGCAGATCGACATCAACCCCGAGCGCCTTGCCAACAACTACGAGAACCTGCTGTCGATCGCCGCGGATGCGCAGCTGGTCCTCACGCAGATCCTGGACGAAGCGCCCGTCGATTTCGATGGCTCGAAACACACGCCCTGGGTCGACCATCTCAACACCTACCGCGCGAACTTCTGGGACCATGCCGAAGGCGTGCTCTCGCTGGACGACGTGCCGCTGCGGCCCGAGCGCGTGGTGCGCGAATTCGGCAAGCAGCTGGAGAAGTACGGCCAGGCCGTGCACATTCTTTCGGATGCCGGCACGCCCACGCCCTACATGACGCGCTTCCTGCGCATCGGGGACCGTCGCACGCGCTTCGTCATTCCGCGTGCCTTCGGCGGCCTGGGCTCGGCGATTCCCGCGGTGGTCGGCGCCTGGTATGCCGACAAGACGCGCCGGCCGATCGGCATGTTCGGCGACGGCTCTTTCAACATGGCCGTCGGCGAGCTCGAGACGCTGGTCCGCAAGAAGGTGCCGGCGCTGCTGATGCTCTTCAACAACGGCTGCTTCGGCTGGATCAAGGGGCTGCACCGGCTCAAGGGCCACGACGAATGCTTTGGCGTGGATTTCCTGCCGCCGCGCGGCCAGGCCATTGCCGAGGCCTTCGACATCAAGGCCTGGACAGCCGCCACGCCCGGCGAACTGATGCAGGCGCTCGATGAAGCCTTCGCCTATGACGGCCCCTGCCTCATCGACATCCACATCGAATCGCTCGCGGACCGCGTGCCGCCCGTGTATTCATGGCTCGCGAAAAAGAAGCTCGATCCGCTGGCGCTGGCGCCGGAAGACGTGGCCTATCTGTAGACCCGCTCGCGGCGCCGGCGGTTCGCGATAGACTTTTCGGCGAATGAACCGATTGGCCTGAATGAAGAACACTGTTGCCGTGCTCGGCGCCGGCATCGTCGGCGTGTCGTGCGCCCTCGAGCTCCAGCGGCGGGGTTTCGACGTGACGGTCTTCGACCGCACCGCCCCGGGCCGCGAAACCTCCTACGGCAATGCCGGCGTGATCGCCCGCAGCTCGCTGATGCCGTTCAACCATCCGGGGTTGTGGTCCTCGCTTCCCAGGCTGCTGAAGAACAGCTCTGCGGGCTTTCGCTACAACCCGCTTCTCCTCGCGAAGAACCTGCCATGGGCGCTGAAGTTCCTGGCCAATGCGCGCGCGGCGGTCTTTCATGAAACGACCGCGGCGCTCGATGCCCTGATCCGGCTTTCGACGTCGGAGCACCTGCGGCTGCTGGGCGAAGCGGGCGCGGCGCACCGCCTGCGCACGAACGGGTGGCTCTTTCTCTACCGCAGCGAGCAAGGCTTTCTCGGCGGCCAGCTCTCGCGGGACACTTTCAAGAAATTCGGCATCGCGACGCAGGTGCTCGATGCGCGAGAGCTCGCGCAGCTCGAGCCGCATCTGAAGCCGCTGTTCCCGCGCGCGCTGTGGATCCAGGACACGGCGTCGGTGGACAGCCCTGGCCAGGTGGTCGAGGCCTATGCCAGGCTTTTCACCGCGCGCGGAGGCCGCATCCGGCAGGCATCGATCGGCGGCCTGCGCCGACCGGATGCAGGCGATGCCTGGCAGGTGACCGAAGACGCCGGTACGGTCCACGAGGCCTCGCGCGTCGTGCTCGCGCTGGGGCCTTGGAGCCGGGAGTTCGCGAAGAAAGCCTTGGGCCTGTCGGTGCCGATGGCGTACGAGCGCGGCTACCACATGCACTACGGGGCCGCCGGCGGCGCCTCGCTCGGGCGGCCGGTCTACGACACCGGCGGCGGCTATGTGCTGTCGCCGATGGAACAAGGCCTGCGCCTGTCCACCGGCGTGCAATTGACCGATCGCGAGGCGCCCCGGAACCTCGCGCAGCTCGACCTGGCCGAGCGCGCGGCGCGCGAGGCGTTTCCGCTCGAGGAGCGCCTTGACAAGGAAGCCTGGCTCGGCAGCCGCCCCACGCTGCCGGACAGCCGCCCGGTGATCGGCGAATGCCCGGGCCGCCCAGGCCTTTGGCTCGCCTTCGGCCACCAGCACATCGGCTTCAACACCGCTCCCGGAACGGCCGCGCTCCTGGGCGCGATGATGGCCGGCGAAGCCTGCGCCTTCGATCCCGCGCCGTTCCGGCCTTCACGGTTCCTGGGCTGAAGCCGCCCGGGGCGCACCGATCTGGCACCCGGGGCGTGCCCATGGTGCGACCCGGACATTCAAGCGCCGCCCAACGGAATCGGTCGTTTCGCATGCCCAGGATGACGGTATGACGAAAACTTCGCGCGATCCTGACGAAGTGCCGCATTGCTCGTGACTATCATGGCTCCTAGACTTCATTCGCGAGTCGAAGCCTTCCTTCTTATTCAAATGGCGAGCTTTTTGCTTGGAGACCCCATGACTACAAAACGAGCGATCCTTCGCACCCTCCTCGCGCTGACGAGCGCATGCACCCTCACCCTCAGCGTCGCCCAGGAGCCGGAAAGCTCGATGACCCGCGTCCAACGGACCAAGGTCCTGCGGGTGGGCGCGATCGCCGGGGCCATTCCGTACTTCAGCAAGGACCTGGTCTCGGGCAAGTGGGAAGGCTTCGGGCCCGACTTCTCCGAGAGCCTGGCGAAGAAGTTCGGCGCCAAGGTCGAATACGTGGAAACCACCTGGGGCAACGCGGTGCTCGACCTGCAGTCGAACAAGATCGATGCGATGTTCGGCATGGCGCCGACGCCGGCGCGCAAGGAGGTCGTGAACTTCTCCGACACCCTGTTCGACAACACCTACACCGCCGTGTGCAAGAAGGGCTTCCCGACCAAGACCTGGGAGCAGCTGAACGCACCCGAGAACAAGATCGTGGTCGACGTGGGCTCCAGCCACGACCAGCTCGCCACGCGCATCCTGCCGAAGGCCGATGTCCAGCGGCTGGAGAACTCGGGCTCCGCAACGCTCGCGCTGCAGGCCGGCCGCGCCGACTGCCAGATCCTGGTGATCCTGCTGGCGCAGCCGCTGCTGGCCAAGCGCGCCAACGTGGGCGTGATGCAGATCCCCACGCCGATCTACACCGCACCCGTGAGCATCGGCCTGCGCAAGGAAGCCGATCCGGCCATGCAGACAGCCGTCAACGCCTGGCTGGGCGAGGTTCGCGCCAAGGGCGAGGTCCGCAGCGTGATCCTGAAGAACATGGAAAAACTCGCCGGCGTTCCGGCCAGCGCCTTCCCGTCCGAAATCAAGTTCTGAGGCCGGGCCATGGAATACGCCGAATCGCAGGGGGCGCCCCGCTCGCGCTCCCGCCTGGGCATGGCCCTGATGGTGGTGCTAGCGCTGGCCGGCGCCTGGGCGCTGGTCAAGCACTTCGCAGGCGCCAGCGCGGCCTCCGCGGGCTACGACTGGGATTTCGCGGTGCTCTGGAAGTACCGCTCGCTGCTCATCAGCGGGCTGCTCTACACGCTGCTGTTCACGGTGGTCTGCGTGGTGCTCGGGCTGCTGGTGGGCGTGGTCACCGGCCTGGGGCGCCTGTCCACCAACCCGTACATCACCGCGCCGCTGCGCGCCTACATCGAGGTGTTCCGGTGCACGCCGGTGCTGGTGCAGCTCGTGTGGTTCTACTACGCGCTGCCCGTGCTCACCGGCCTCGAACTCTCGGCCACGGCCGCCGCCACCCTGTGCCTGACGCTCTACGGCGGCGCGTTCTATTCGGAGATCGTGCGCGGCGGGATCATCTCCATCGAGGCCGGCCAGACCGAGGCCGGCAAGGCGCTGGGCATGACGCGCCTGCAGCTGCTGCGCCGCATCCTGCTGCCGCAGGCGTTCAAGAAAATGGTGCCGCCGCTGATGAGCCAGTCGATCATGCAGCTGAAGAACACCTCGCTGCTCTCGGTGCTGGCCGTGCCGGACCTGCTGTACCAGGGCCAGGTGATCGCGCACGACACCTATCGGCCGCTGGAGCTCTACACCTTCATCGCCATTGCCTATTTCGCCGTGCTGCTGCCCATCACGATCTGGGCCAAGCGCATGGAATACGGCGTTGCCAAGGAAGCCTGACATGACGACACCCACCGTGATCGAGATCGCAGGCCTTCGAAAGTCCTTCGGCGCCCACGTGGTCCTCAAGGACATCTCGCTGAAGATCGAACGCGGCCAGGTGGTCGCGATGATCGGGCCTTCGGGTTCCGGCAAATCCACGCTGCTTCGCTGCATCAACCTGCTGACGGTTCCGGACGGCGGACGCATCGCCGTCGGCGACCAGGCGATCCAGTTCAGCGGACGCGACACCGCGCTGCCGAACGAGCGCAAGCTCGCCAAGTTCCGCGCCTCCACCGGCATGGTGTTCCAGCACTTCAACCTGTTCCCCCACATGACCGCGCTGCAGAACGTCATGGAAGGCCCGGTCACCGTACTCAAGACGCCCAAGGCCCAGGCAGCGGCCGAGGCCCGGGCACTGCTGCAGAAGGTGGGGCTGCTCGAGCGCGCCGACTACTACCCCGACAAGCTCTCGGGCGGGCAGAAGCAGCGCGTGGCCATCGCCCGCGCGCTGGCCATGAAGCCGAACGTCATGCTTTTCGACGAGGCCACCTCGGCGCTGGATCCCGAGCTCGTCGGAGAAGTGCTGACCGTCATCAAGGGCCTGGCGAAGGAAGGCATGACCATGATCCTGGTCACCCATGAGATCGGCTTTGCGCGCGAGGTGGCGGACCAGGTGATCTTCATGCGCGATGGCGTCGTCGCGGAATGCGGGCCGCCCGGCATCGTCATCGACAACCCGCAGCAGGAGTCGACGCGCGCGTTCCTCGGCCGCTTCAAGGCGTCCGCCGGCACGGCCGAACCCGCTGCTGTCCTCGCCTAGTGAGCGGCGAGGCTCCTTCCGAAGAAGCCTGCGCGTGGCAGCAGGGGCGCTGCCACTGCGGCGCGGTGCGCTTCGAGTTCTTGCTGGCGTCGCACAAGGGCGTGAGCTGCAACTGCAGCTATTGCGTGCGCAAGGCGGCGCTGCACCACCGCGTGCCGGCCGGCAGCTTCAGCCTGCTCGCGGGCGCGGAGCAGCTGTCGAGCTACCGCTTCGGCACGATGCGCGCACGCCATCTCTTCTGCAGGACCTGCGGCATTCATACGCACTGCCATCCGCGATCGGCCCCCGGCGAGGTCAATGTCAACCTGCATTGCGTCGATGCGCTGCAGGACGTGCGCATCGAGCTTTCCCTGCACGACGGCCGCGGCTGGGCCGCAGTGCCGTAGCATGCGGGCCAAACGCCAGAACTTCATGAGACAACGCGATGGATGGAAGACTTGACGACCTCGACCGCCACCTGCTGAGCCTGCTCCAGGCCAATGCCAGGGAGCCCGCCGCCAACCTGGCGCGAAAGCTCAAGATCGCGCGCACCACCGTGGTCGCGCGCATCGCCCGGCTCGAGCGCGAAGGCATCGTGGCGGGCTATGGCGTGCGCCTGGGCCACAAGCTCGAGCATGCGGCCGTTCGCGCGATCTGCGGGCTCAGCGTCAATGCCAAGAATGCGCCCGCGGTGATCCGGGCACTCGAGCGCGTGCCCGAAGTCGAGGAGCTCTCGGCCGTGAGCGGCCAGTTCGACTACATGGTCTTCCTGCGCTGCGACACGCCCGAAAAGCTCGATGTCCTGCTCGACCAGCTCGGCCAGTTGGAGGGCATCAACCAGACGCAGACCTCCATCGTCCTGAGCCGGAAGATCGACCGGCGCAGCGCCCTTCCCTCGGTCTCCTGATTTCTTGTTTGAGATGAACGCCGCTGCGCCTGGCTTTCTCGGTGTGCTGATGCTCGACACGCGCTTTCCGCGGCCGCCGGGCGATGTCGGCAACGCGCAGACCTATGCGCGGGCCGGCATCCCGGTGCGCTTTCTCACCGTGCAGGGTGCGTCGCCCAGGCGCATCGTCGAGGAAGCCGATCCGCGACTGGTCCAGCCTTTCGTCGACGCCGCGGTGCGGCTGGCCGCGGAAGGCGCGTCGATGATCACCACCAGCTGCGGTTTCCTGGCTGCCTACCAGGACGTGCTCTCGCAGGCGGTGCCGGTGCCGGTGCTGACCTCGAGCCTGCTGCAGGTGCGGCACTGCGCCGGTCCCGGCATCGTCACCTTCGATGCGCAATCGCTGACGCCGCAGATCCTGCAGGCTGCCGGCGTGCCCGCGGGAACGCCCGTCATGGGCGTGCGCCCGGGCTGCGAATTCCATCGCCGCATCCTGGACAACGACACCGTGCTCGACCTTGCCGAAGCGCAGCGCAATGTCGTCGAGGCGGCGGTGCGCCTGGTGCAGGCCTTCCCTTCCGTCGAGCGCATCGTGCTCGAATGCACGAACATGCCGCCCTACCGGGAGGCCGTGGCTGCGGCGGTCGGGCGCGAAGTGCATGACATCGAGACGATGATCCTGGAGGCCTGGCGAGCGCAGACGCCGGCGTGAATCACGCCTCGCCCAGCGCAGCAATCGGCGCATGCAGCGCCATCAGCTCGTCGATCCAGTCGATGAACACGCGCAGCTTCGCGCTGGCATGCCGGTTCGGCGGGAACATCACGTACATCGGCATCGCGCCGCAGTGCCAGCCCTCGAACAGCGGCACCAGCTCGCCCTGGGCCACGTGGGGCGCGGCCATGTAGTGCGGCAGCCAGAGAACGCCCATGCCCGCCACGCCGGCCGCGAGGTAGGCATTGCCGTCGTCGACCGCGACCACATGGCGGCCCTGCAGTTCGATGTGCTCGGCGCCACGCTGCATGCGCAGCGCCGCGACCTTGCCGCTGCGCGTGCTCAGGTAGCCCACGATGCGGTGGTGGGTGCCCTCGAGCTCGCTCGGGTGCGCGGGTGTGCCGGCACGTTCCAGGTAGCACGGCGCCGCAAAGACACCGAGCCGCAGCTCGCCCACGCGGCGCGCCGTCAGCGATGAATCGGTGAGCTCGCCGCCGCGCAGCACGCAATCGACGTTGTCGCCGATCAGGTCGACCATGCGGTCGCTCACGCCGAGTTCGAGCTGGATCTCGGGATGGCGCGCATGGAACGCCGGCAGCGCAGGCACCAGGATCATGCGGGCGAACGGGGTGGGCACGTCCACGCGCAGGCGCCCCCGCGGCGAGGCCGAGGTGCCCAGCAGGCTGGCGTCCGCATCCTCCAGGTCGGCCAGCAGCCGCACCACGCGGTCGTAGTAGGCCGCGCCCTCGGCCGTGACCCTGACCTGGCGCGTCGTGCGGTTGAAGAGCCTCACGCGCAGCCGCGCCTCCAGTTGCTGGACCAGCTGCGTCACGGTGGTCTTGCTCATGTGGAGCGTCTGCGCCGCCTTGGTGAAGCTGCCCGCCTCCACCACGCGGGCGAAGGCCTGCAGCGCATCGAATCGGTCCATCTCTGTGCCTCGGTCGATTGTTTGGGCTGAGCAAACAGTCATTGTGCGTCCTGCCTGTTTATCTGGCGGCCGCGCGCTTCTAGAGTCCATCGATCGCAACCTCCCTTTCCAAGAAAGAAAGAAAGAAAGAAAGCCGAACCATGTCCGCACGCAACGTTGTCTTTCCCGCCGGCCGCCAGGCGCTCTATGAGCGCAACCGGTATTCGCCAGCCATCCGCTCCAACGGTTTTCTGTTCGTGTCGGGGCAGGTCGGCAGCCGGCCCGATGGCTCGCCGGAGCCCGACCTGGAGGCGCAGGTCCGGCTCGCGTTCGACAACCTCAACGCGATCCTCTCGGCCGCGGGCTGCAGCTTCGACGACGTGGTCGACGTGACGGTCTTCATCGTCGACCCTGAATCGAAGTTCGAAACCATCTGGAAGGTGGTTGGGGAATATTGGGGCGAGGCGCCGCACCCGACGCTGACGGGCATCGGCGTGACCTGGCTCTATGGCTTCCAGTTCGAGATCAAGGTGATCGCGAAGCTTCCGGACGAGCGCGCGGGCGGCTGACGGACGGTCTGCCCTGGACCGGGAGCACCCTCAGCGCACTCTCCATGTGCGAGAGCATGCATCGGCTCGCACCTTCTGCATCCCGGTTGCCGATTCGCTCGACGAGTTCGACGTGGGCATCCTGCACCTGTTGCAGGCTTGCTTGCGTCTTGCGCCGTTCCATGCCCTGGCGCGCCTGCGCTTCCAGCGAGGCCCGGATCGAGCCGATGATCTGGAACAGCAGCAGGTTTCCGCTCGCCCGCGAGATTTCCAGGTGCAGCTCCATATCGAGCGACGCGTACGCCGCGGGACGGCGAAGCTGCGCCTGCATCCGGATCACCAGGTCAGACATCCGGGCCAGTTGCTCCGGCGTGCGGCGAAGCGCTGCCAATGCAGCAGCGCGGCCCTCGAGGCTTGCCCGCACGTCCATCAAGTCCTCCGTGGAATTGTCCAGAACCTGCACGGCGCGCGAAAAGTAGACGGCCAGCGCAGTCGCGTCCAGCTCGCGGCGAATCGTCGGGCTCTTGCCGTTCGAAATGTCGATCACGCCCAAGCCCTTGAGGGTTCTCAGCGCCTCGCGCACGACGGTTCGGCTCACTCCGAGCAACTCACCCAGGCGCGCTTCCGAAGGCAGCGATGCTCCCGGGCCGAGCTTCGCGTCCTGTATGCGCTGCAGAAGGCTCTGAACGGCCTGCTCTGCAAGGGAAGTTCTCTCCAGTCGGCCCAGGACGAAGGGGTGTGCGGTCATGCGTCGTCTCCTTACCTATCATACAGGTGGACAGGTTGTGCACGCGTGCCGCCATGGGTCCAATCCGCATTTCTTCAGGAGGCAAGAAGCAATGTGGAAAGACGATGACGAACTGTTCGCCCTGATGCGCGCGCGCCTGTTCCCTGCGGTGGTCGGCGACATCCTCGACACCCTGGGTTTCATGCACCAGTTCCTGCCCCCGGCCATCAAGCCGGTCGAACGCTCCATGGTCGTGGCGGGCCGCGCCATGCCCGTGCTGGAGACCCACTGCTTTGCGCGCTCCGAACCCGAGGGCAAGTCGCCGCTGAGCCGGCAGGCTTTCGGTCTGCTTTTCGAGGCGCTGGACGATCTCGCGCCGAACGAGGTCTACGTGGCAACGGGGTCGGCTCCCGAGTTCGCGCTGTGGGGAGGCCTGATGACCACGCGCGCCCTGCATCTGAAAGCAGCCGGCGCCGTTCTGGACGGGTATTCCCGCGATACGGCGGAGGTGCTCGAACTCGGCCTCCCGGTGTTTTCGCTTGGCGGCTATGCCCAGGACCAGGGCCCGCGAGGCAAGGTCGTCGACTATCGCGTGCCGGTGGAGATCCGGGGAATTCGAGTTCGCCCCGGCGACATCGTCTTCGGCGACCAGGACGGTGTGCTGATCATTCCGCGCGAGGCGGAGAAAGAGGCGATCAGCCTCGCGCTGGAGAAGGCCGACACGGAAAGCAGCGTGAGAAAAGCCATCAAGAACGGCATGAGCACGGTCGAGGCGTTCAAGACCTTCGGGGTGATGTGAGGAGGGGCGGCCGCACATCGGCCGCACCGGCGCCATCAACCGACGATCGCGCGCTTGACGTCCTCCTGAAGGCTGCGCAAATGCGCGCACATGGCGTTGCGTGCCAGCGCCGGATCGCGGGCACGCAGCGCATGGATGATCTCGCCGTGCTCGTCGTGGTTTTCGCGCTGGCGATGCAGCGGGCTGTGCAGCCGGAACAAGCGCGCATTCACGCGCAGTTCCTCGACCAGCCTCGGCAGCACGACATTGCCGCTGGCCGCTGCAATGAGCAGGTGGAAGCGGTCATCGAAATGCCAGTGCTCGGTCTCGTCATGCTCACCGGCGTCCAACGACTTCAGGTCGGCCTCGAGCGCATCGATCTGCGCGTCGCTGATCTTGTCGATGGCGAGCACGATGGCTTCGCCCTCGATGATCTCGCGGGCTCGCATGCAGTCGAAGTATTCCTTGGTGCCCAGTGCGCGCACCGCATAGGAACGCGCATCGCGGCGCACCAGCAGCCCTTCGCCGGCCAGGCGCACCAGCGCCTCGCGCATCGGCGTGCGCGAGATCCGGAGTTCTTCCGCGAGCCGGCCTTCCTGCAGGGGACTGCCGGCCGAGATCTGGCGATCCAGGATCAAGGTGCGCAGGCGCGCATAGGCCTGTTCGGCCAGGCTGGCAGAGCGCACCTCGAGCGGTGCGATGGTGATGGTGGCGGGTTGGGCCGGACTGGGAAGACTGGGCATGCGACGACAAAAAAAGGTTTCCACAGACGGTGCCGAAAAAGCTTAGCAGGCTGCCCGCCGTGGGACGAATGGTCTCACAGCCATTTGTCCAGCGGACTGCCGGCGTTCGGCGTGCGCGGCCGCAGGCAGGGCTGGAACTGCCCCGAGCCGGGTTCGGCCGAAAAGACGCCGTCCTGCCACACCACCCGCCCGCGCGAGACCGTGACTGCGGGCCAGGCCCGCAGCCGCATGCCTTCGTACGGCGTGTAATCGGCTGCGTGATGGAGCATGTCGTTGGCGATGACCTTCTCGCTTCCCGCTTCGAAGACATCCCAGACGACGAAGTCGGCATCGCCGCCCACGGCGATCGTTCCCTTCTTCGGATACAGGCCATACATGCGCGCCGGGTTGGTGGCCGTGAGCTCGACGAAGCGGTGCACGTCGATGCGCCCGGCCAGCACGCCCTCGCTCATCAGCAGCGGCATGCGCGTCTCGACGCCGGGAATGCCGTTGGGAATGCGATCGAAGGAAGCGTCGTCGCCGGCCACGCGCTTGCCGTCGGGGCCGTCGATGTTGAACGGCGCATGGTCGGACGAGAACACTGTGAAGAGGCCGCTCGCCAGGGCGTTCCAGATGAACTGCTGGTTGGCCTTGTCGCGCGGCGGCGGGCTGCAGATGCAGCGCGCACCGTGCATGGGATCGTCGGGATCGATGCCCAGGTCTTCCGCGCTCAGGAACAGGTACTGCGGACAGGTTTCGGCAAAGATCGGCAGCCCGCGCCCGCGCGCCCAATGGATCTGCTCGACGGCCTCGCGGCCCGAAACATGCACGATGAGGACCGGCGTGTCGATCAGTTCCGCCAGCGCGATCGCGCGGTGCGTGGCTTCGCGCTCCACGGCCATCGGCCGCGAACTCGCGTGGTAGCGCGGTGCGGTGAGGCCCGCGTCCAGCAGCTGCTCGGTGAGCCAGGCGATGCAGTCGCTGTTCTCCGCGTGGATCATCGTCATCGCGCCCTGCCGGCGCGCCACCGCCAGCACCTCGATGATCTGGCGATCGTCCAGCTTCAGGTCCTCGTAGGTCATGTAGATCTTGAACGAGGTGTAGCCCTTCTCGATCAAGGCGGGGAGCTCGCGCTGCGTCACGTCCCGGGTGGCGTCGGCGACGATCAGGTGAAAGGCGTAGTCGATCACCGCCTTGCCGTCGGCACGGCGGTGGTAGTCGTCGACCGCGTCCTGGATGCTGCCGCCCTTTTGCTGCGCGGCGAAAGGCAGCACGGTGGTCGTGCCGCCGCAGGCCGCCGAGCGCGTTCCGGTGAAGAAGTCGTCGGAGAAGCGCGAGCCGTCGCCGGTGGGCTGGTCGAAGTGGCAATGGCCGTCGACGCCGCCGGGCGTGACGAGCCGGCCGGCCGCATCGATCTCGCGTGCCGCACTGCCGTCGAGCTGCCGGGCGATGGCGCTGATGCGTCCGTCGCGAACGCCGATGTCGGCGCGGTAGCGGTCGCCCACGGTGGCGATGTCGGCGTTGCGAAGGATCAGGTCGTAGTGCTGCATGACGGGCTCCTGGCTAGCGTTGCTCGAGCACGGCATCGGCCGGGATTGTCGCCACGGGCTCGCTGGCATTGCCGTAGGCGCGGCCATAGTGGCGCTCGATGCGGCGCTGGATGACGTCCCACACCGTCGTCATGAGCAGGTAGTAGATGGCGGCCACGATGAACAGCTCCAGCACCATGAACTTCTCCTGGATCAGCACCTGGGTGCGGCGCAGCAGCTCTTCCATCGAGATCACCGAAGTGATGGACGTGGTCTTGAGCAGGCCGTTGATGCTGTTGCCCAGCGTCGGGATGATCAGCCGCATCGCCTGCGGCATCACGATGTAGCGCATGCTCTGTGCGCTGCTGAAGCCGACGGCGCGCGCCGCGTTCGTCTGGCCGGCCGGCACCGACTGGATGCCGCCGCGCACCACTTCGGCGAGGTAGGCCGCCTCGTTGAGGATCAGGCCGAGCAGCGCCGACTCGACCACCGACAGCTTGAGGCCCAGCTGCGGCAGCCCGGTGTAGATGATGATCAGCTGGACCAGCAGCGGCGTGCCGCGGAACACCCAGATGTAGAAGTGCGCCGGCGCGGCGAGCCAGTCATGGCGCGACAGCCTGGCCAGGGCCAGGGCGCATCCCACGACCAATCCGCCTGCAATGGCCGCCAGCGTCAGCCACAGGGTGGTGAACGCACCGCTCAGGATGTAGGGGTTGAACAGATAGCCGAAGAAGCCCGACCAGTTCCAGCCTTGTCCCATGGAAGTTCCTTGGTTGCCGAAGTCAATGGTGCGCAGCGAGGGCGCTCAGCTCGCCGGTCCCTTGACGACGACGGCGCCGTCGGTCGCCTTGACGCCGTACTGGTCGAGCAGCTTGTTGAAGGAGCCGTCGGCCTTCATGTCGTTGAGCACCTTGGCCACCGCAATGGACAGTTCCTTGTTCTTGGCGGCCAGCGCGACCGGCGTCGGGAACAGGCCTTGCAGCACGCGGTCGAAGTCGCCGCGCTTCTGGTACTCGGCACCGGTGGAGTCGATCGACAGGGCCACCTCGACCTGGCCGGCGCGCAGCGCCTGGAACGCCATCGCGAAGTTCTCGAAGGTGCGGATGGTCATGCCCTTGAGGCCCTTGTCGGTCAGCTGCTTGTCGAGCTCGCGCGCCTTGCGCTCCTCGAAGCCGCCGATCTCCACGCCGATGCTCTTGCCCGACAGGTCCTCGGGCTTGCCGATCTTCAGCGGATTGCCCTTGGCGGTGCTGATGCTGATGGCCTGGTCTTCGTAGGGCAGCATCTGCATGAGCTTGGCGCGCTCGTCGGTGTAGAAGATGCCGGTATTGATGACATCCCAGCGGCCGGCCTGCAGGCCCGGGATCATGGCCGAGAACTCGATGCGCACGTACTCGGGCGTGAGGCACAGCCGCTTGGCAATGGCCTCGCCCAGTTCGACCCGCATGCCCTTGAGCGCACCGGTCTGGTCGACGAACTGCATCGGCGGCAGGGTCGGGTTGATCGACATCGTCAGCGTGCCCTTCTTCACCAGCGCAGCGTCGGGCACGGGCGACTTGCAGGCCTGGGCGTTCGCGGCCCCGATCCCGAGAATGAAAAGAGCAGCGACCGAAGCGAGAGCGGGGAGCAGTTTCATGGTGATTTCCTGGTGGAGGTTGGACGAGGCGGCGTGGTGGCAAAAAGGGAGCTCAAGGCGCGATGGAGTCCAGCAGGCCGAGCTGGCCGAGCGCGCGCCGCAGGTCGGCGGCATCGGCTTCAGGCAGGGGCAGGCGCGGCGCGCGCGGCTTGCCCACGGGCAGGCCCATCATCGAGAGGCCGTCCTTCGATGCGGCGACGTAGCGGTGGCCGCCGACCCAGCGCACGATCGGCAGCATCTGCTTGTAGAGCGCCAGCGCGGCGGGCATGTCGTGCTCGTCGGCCACCAGCTCGAACAGGCGGGCCGACATCTTCGGAATCAGGTTGGAGCACACCGCCACCCAGCCCTGGGCGCCGAGCCAGAACGACTCGTAACCGAGGATGCCCGCGAACACCGTCATGCGGTCGCCGCAGAGTTCGATGATGTCGCGCACCCGCGTGACCTCGAGCGTCGACTCCTTGATGTACCTGCAGTTGTCGATGCGCGAGAGGCGTGCCACCAGCTCGGGCTTGAGGTCCACATTGGCCGTGGCCGGGTTGTTGTAGACCATGATCGGCACGTTGATCGCCTCGCCCACCTTGCGGTAGTGCTCGAACAGCTCGTCGTCGGTGGGCGAGCTGTAGAACGGCGGAATGATCATCACGCCGTCGGCGCCCATGCCCTCGGCCTCGCGGCTCAGCCGCACGCACTCGTCGGTCCACTCTGCGCCGGTGCCGATCAGAACAGGCACGCGTTTTGCGGTCGTCTGCACACAGGTCTCGATCACCAGCTGCCGCTCTTCGGGCGTCAACGAGAGGAACTCCCCGGTGCTGCCCAGCGGAATCAGCCCGTGGATGCCCTCTTCGATCTGCCAGTCGACCAGCTTCTTGAGCGCGGGCACGTCCACGTGCTTTCCGTCGGCGGTCATCGGGGTGATCAGCACCGTATAGGTGCCTCGAAACGCTGCCATGGGTCGGTCCTTGGTGAAAAATCGGATGACTGAATGATCGTGTACGATTAGTATACGTATACATTCAGTATATCCAAGCAGTTTTTCATCGCACCTGCTCATGAGCGCCCGACTGACCCACAGCTCCATTGCCGCCGGTGGCCGGACGATCCGCTTCTGGTACGACGGCCAGGCCATCGACGGCCTCGAGGGCGAGACCGTGGCAGCTGCACTGGCGGCCAGCCACATCCGCCAGATGCGGCACACGCGCGGTGGCGGGCGCCGCGGCCTTTATTGCGGCATGGGGGCGTGCTTCGACTGCCTGGTGACGATCGACGGCGTGGCCAGCCAGCGCGCCTGCCTGGCCAAGGTGGCGGAGGGCCAGCAGATTCGCTCGGCCATGCCGGCGGGCACGCCGGCCGACCCCCTGCAGCCGCTCGCGCCACCCGCCGATGCGGAGCCCGCCGCGCAGGACGTCGACGTGCTGGTGGTGGGCGCCGGGCCGGCCGGCCTGTCGGCGGCATTGGCCGCACGCCAGGCCGGCGCCAGCGTGCTGGTGCTGGACGAGCGGCTGCAGTCCGGCGGCCAGTTCTACAAGCCGCTGGCCCCCTCGCACCACGCGCCCCGGCCGGTCGATCGCCAGTTCGCAAAGGGCCTCGCGCTCGAGCGCGACGTGCGCGCGGCCGGCGTGGCCATCGCGCAGGGCGCGCAGGTCTGGGCTGCGTTCTCGGCGCATGAAGTCAGCGCGCTGATCGACGGGCGGGCCACCCACATCCGATGCAGGCAGCTCGTGATCGCCCCGGGCGCCTACGAGCGGCCCGTTCCCGTTCCGGGCTGGACGCTGCCCGGCGTGATGACCACCGGCGCCGCGCAAACGCTGGCGCGGGCTTACCGCGTGGCGCCGGGCCGGCGCGTGGTGGTCGCGGGCAACGGCCCGCTCAACCTGCAGCTCGCGGCGGAATTGCTGGCTGGCGGTGCGCATGTGGTCGCGGTGCTCGAATCGGCGGCGCGCCCCTCGGTGCGCGACTGGCGCCACCTGATGACCACTGCCTGCACCGCTCCCGACCTGGTGCGCCAGGGCTGGGGCTACCTGCGGCAACTGCGCGCGCACAAGGTGCCTGTGCTGTGGCGCCACGCGGTGGCAGCGGCCGAAGGCGACGGCGAATTGCAGGCGGTGCAAGTGGTTGAACTGGACGCACAGGGCCAGCCCACGGGAGCGCCGATGCGGCGCTTCGAGGCCGACACCCTGTGCCTGGGCTACGGCTTCATCCCTTCGACCGAACTCGCACGCATGCTGGGCTGCGAGCATCGCGTGGTCGAGCGGCACCTCGGCTATCTCGCGACCGTGACCGCCGGCGACGGTGCCACCAGCCTGGAAGATGTCTTCGTGGTCGGCGACGGTGCGGACCTCGGCGGTTCGCGCGTCGCGCTGGCACGCGGCACGCTGGCCGGGAGGTCCGCGGCGCGCAAGCTCGGACTGCCGGCAAAGCCAACGGCCGCACCCGACCGGACGGCGGCCCAGCTCCAGCGGGCCGAGTGCTTCCAGCAGGCCCTCTGGTCGCTGTACAACGCGCCGCCCGTGGCACTGGCCGCCGTCGGCGACGACACGCTGCTGTGCCGCTGCGAAGAAATCAGCTTCGGCTCCGTGCGCGAACAGATCCGCGCAGGCCGCGACACGCTGGCGGCGCTCAAGCGCAACACGCGGTTGGGCATGGGCCGTTGCCAGGGGCGCTACTGCGCGGTCACGGCCGCCAAGCTGGTGAGCGAGATGACGGGGCGGCCGCTGGAGGTCGAGCAGTACTTCGCGCCGCGTCCGCCGGCCAAGCCCGTGCCGGCCGGCGCGCTGGGCTTCGAGAAGCCCGAATGGGGCGGGCACAAGCCGGCCATCACGCCGAATCTCGCGCGCCCGGTCGAACACGCGCCCTTCGAAACCCTGCGCACCGACGTGCTGGTCATCGGCGCCGGCGTGCTCGGCTCCTGCCTCGGCCACTATCTGTCGAAGGCCGGCCAGGACGTGACGGTGGTCGACCGCGACGACATCAACCTCCAGGCCTCGGGCGCCAATGCGGGCAGCCTGCACGTGCAGTTGCTGTCCTTCGACTTCGGGGCCAAGGCGCAGGAAGGCGGCGGTCCGGCCGCGGCCACGCTGCCGCTGGGCCCGATGTCGGTGCGGCTGTGGCAGGAGATCGAGGCCGAGAGCGGCGAAGACCTGGAGATCAAGATCACTGGCGGACTGATGGTGGCCGACACCGAGGCCGGCCTGCGCTTCATCGAGGCCAAGGCCGCGCTGGAGCGCAGCCACGGCATCGAGGCGCAGGTGATCGACGCGGCCACGCTGCGCCGCCTGTCGCCCGCGCTGTCGCCGCAGCTGCTGGGGGCCGAACTCTGTCCCATGGAGGGCAAGATCAACCCGCTGCGCGCGACCTATGCCGTGGCTTCTCTCGCGCAGCAGCAGGGCGCGCGCTTCCTGCGAGGCTGCGATGTACGCCGGATCGAACGCCGTCCGGGCGACGGCGGCGGCTTCGTCGTCCACACCTCGCGCGGCGTCATCCACGCGGGCCGCCTGGTGAACGCCAGCGGCGCATGGTCCAGCACGGTGGGCGACATGCTCGGCGTGCAGATTCCCGTCAAGGGCGCACCGTTGCAGATGATCGTGACCGAGCCCGCGCCGCCGCTGGTCAACCACCTTGTGGCGCATGCCGACCGGCACCTGAGCCTCAAGCAGGCGGCCACTGGCGGCCTGATCATCGGCGGCGGCTGGACCGCGGCCTTCCATGAAGGCATGCGGCTGAACCGCGCCGAACGCGCCAGCATCGAGGGCGGGCTGTGGGTTGCGCGGCAGGTGCTGCCGGCCGTGTGCGGCCTGCACATGGTGCGCTGCTGGGCCGGCATGAACGTCAACATCGACGGCGCGCCGATCCTGGGCGACGTGCCCGGCGTGCCCGGCTTCTACAACGCCGTCACCTCCAACGGCTACACCCTGGCGCCCATCGCCGCGCGCCTGGTCACCGACCTGATCGTGCGCGGGCGCACGGACATCGACATCACGCCTTTCCGGATCGACCGGTTTCTTTGACAGAGCTCCATGACTGACCACTCCCAAGCCCCAGCGCGCGACGTGCTGCGCCAATTCATCGACAGCCACTTCCAGGAACAGGTCGAGACCCTGGCGCAGCTGGTGCAATGCCCGTCCGACAACCCGCCCGGTGATTGCGCGCCGCATGCCGAAGTGGCGGCCCGCCTGCTCGAGGGCATGGACCTGGTGGTCGAACGCCATGCCGTGCCGCCCGCGTTCGCACAGCAGCACGGCATGCGCAGCGTGACCAACCTGATCGTGCGCGAGCGTTTCGGCGACGGGCCGGTGATTGCCCTGAACGCGCACGGCGACGTGGTGCCGCCGGGCTCGGGCTGGACCGGCTCGCCCTACAGCGGCGAGGTGCGCGGCGGATGGCTGTACGGGCGCGGCGCGGCGGTTTCCAAGTCGGACTTCACCACCTACGCCTTCGCGCTGCGTGCGCTGAAGCAGCTGCGCGCCAGCGGCACACCGCTGGCCGGCACGGTCGAGCTGCACCTGACCTATGACGAAGAGACCGGCGGCATGACCGGGCCCGGCTGGATTCTTTCGCAGGGCCTGAGCCGCCCCGACTACGTGATCTCGGCGGCCTTCTCTCACCACGTGGTCGTGGCGCACAACGGCTGCCTGCACCTGGAAGTGATCCTGCGCGGCAAGTCCGCGCACGCCGCGCGGCCCGACACGGGCACCGACGCGATCGAGGCTGCTGCGGCATTGCTGCCCGCGCTCTACCGCTACCGTGACCAGTTGGCCGCACGGCCCTCGCAAACCCGCGGCATCACGCATCCGACGATGGTGGTCGGCCTGATCCAGGGCGGCATCAACACCAACGTGGTCGCCGACACGCTGAGCCTGCGCATCGACCGCCGCATCGTGCCGGAAGAAGCACCCGAAGCGGTCGAGGCGGAACTGCGACAGGTCATCGAAGACGCCTGCGCCACGCTGCCGGGCATCGCCGTCGAGATCCGGCAGATCCTGCTGGCCCGCCCGTTCGCGCCCGCGCCCGGTGCGGCTGAGTTTGCCGCCTTGATGTGCCGCGAGGCGAGCGCGGTCATGGGCAAACCGGTGACGCCCATCGGCGTGCCGCTGTACACGGACGCGCGCCTCTACAGCGAAGCTGGCATCCCGACCGTGATGTATGGCGCGGGCCCCGAGTCGCTGCTCGAAGCCAACGGCCACCGCGCCGACGAACGGGTTCCCCTCGACGAGCTGCGCAAGGCGACCCTCGTCGTTGCGAACACGCTGTTGCATCTCATGGTCCTGCCAAAGGAAACCCGATGATCGACATCAACCAGGTGAGCAAGTGGTACGGCACGTTCCAGGTGCTGACCGATTGCACGACGCGCATCCGCAAAGGCGAGGTTGTCGTGGTCTGCGGGCCCTCGGGTTCCGGCAAGTCCACCTTGATCAAGTGCGTGAACGCGCTGGAGCCCTTCCAGCTGGGCAGCATCACGGTCGACGGGGCCTCGGTGGGCGATCCGAAGATCGACCTCAACCGGCTGCGCTCGCGCGTGGGCATGGTGTTCCAGCACTTCGAGCTGTTTCCTCATCTCTCGATCGAGCAGAACCTCTCGATCGCGCAGGTCAAGGTGCTCAAGCGCTCGTCGAGCGAGGCGCGCACCCGCTCCATGGCACTGCTCGAGCGCGTCGGCATGAAAGCCCATTCGCACAAGTTTCCGTCGCAGCTTTCGGGCGGCCAGCAACAGCGCGTGGCCATCGCACGCGCGCTGGCGATGGACCCGATCGCCATGCTGTTCGACGAGCCCACCTCCGCGCTCGACCCGGAGATGGTCAACGAGGTGCTGGACGTGATGGTTCAGCTGGCGTGCGAAGGCATGACCATGATGTGCGTGACCCACGAGATGGGCTTTGCGCGCAAGGTGGCCAGCCGGGTGATCTTCATGGACCGCGGCAGCATCGTCGAAGATTGCCCGAAGGAGGAGTTCTTTGGCAACGCGGCTGCGCGCTCCGACCGCGCGCAGCAGTTCCTCTCGAAGATCCTGCAGCACTGAGCAGCGTCCGGCACCCGGCTTCCGCTCCGCACACGCGGCCGTGCCAAAGAAGATGCCGTCTTCGGCAAGACTGCGACATCCTGTGCTGGATCGCACGCCGAGTTCGGCCTGTCCCGCCCCGCCGAAGCTCCTATGCTCGTGACGTACAGACGCCCGGCAGCCCCCTCGCCCGTTGCCGCTGCGGCGATTTCCTGCCCCTCCCACTGGAGCTTCTCTCGTATGTCCCTGCAAGATTTCAAGGTCCTCACCTTCGACGTGGTCGGCACGTTGATCGACTTCGAGGGCGGCATGCTCGCCTACCTGCGCTCGGCCGTGCCGGATGCGCGCGTGAGCGACGACGAATTCCTGGGCGCCTACCGCCAGGCCCGCGCCGACGGCCACGCCGGCTGGTACCCCGACGACCTGGAGCGCTGCTGGCACGCCATCGCCCCCGCGCTGGGCCTGCCCGACAGCGATGCGCTGGCCCGCGGCCTGCGCGATTCGGTGGCGCAATGGCCGGCCTTCCCGGATTCGGTGGAGGCACTGAAGCGGCTGCGCAAGCGCTTCAAGCTGGTGACGATGACCAATGCCCAGCAATGGGCGCTGGCCCACTTCGACAAGACGCTGGGCTCGCCCTTCGACATGCTGCTCAGCTGCGACGATGCGCTGTGCGAGAAGCCCGACGCCCGCTACTTCGCCTACGCGCGCGGCCGCTTCGAGGGCGCCTGGGGCTTCAGGCAGGCCGACAACCTGCACGTGGCGCAAAGCCAATACCACGACATCGGCATCTCCAAAGAGTTGGGCATCACCACCTGCTGGATCGAGCGCCGCCATGCGCAGAAGGGGTCGGGCGGCACCATCGAGTCGAAACGCACCGAGCCCGACTACCACTTCCACACGCTGGCCGAACTGGCGGATGCGGTCGAGGCGGGCCGCTGACCATTTGGGTCTCCGCGCGCAGCGAATGAATGCTTTCGTCTGCTGGCAAGGCATACTCGCACGCGCTCCGAGAAACCCTATATCAGCAAGGATCCCATGTCAGGACACGGCTTTCACGTGCACGGCCCGCACGACCACGAACTTGAACACGCGGCATCCGGCAGCGGCCATGGCGACAGCCATGGCCATGCGGACGGCGGGGCGGCCTCGCCTTCCGGTGGGATGAGCATGACGAGCAAGATCGCGGTGTGTACCGCCGTGATCGCCACCGTCGGCGCGATCTTCTCGTACATGGGCGGGGCCACGCAGGCGAACGCCGGCCTCTACAAGAACAACGCCGCGATCAAGAAGACCGAGGCGTCGAACCAGTGGAATTACTTCCAGTCGAAAAGCACCAAGCAGGCGCTCGCCGAGTTCGCGCGCGACACCGCGGCCGACGACGCTCGCAGGCAGGACTGGCAGCTCAAGGTGGCGCGCTACGACCAGGAGAAGACCGACATCCAGGCCGCCGCGAAGAAGCTGGAAGCCGAGGCGAGCCAATGGGACGCCCAGTCGGAAGAGCAAATGCACCAGCACCATCGCTGGGCCCAGGCGACGACCGTGCTGCAGGTGTCGATCGCGCTGGCCGCGATTGCCTTGCTGACGAAGAAGAAATGGCTGGAGCGCGCGATGTTCGGCGTGGCGGCCGGGGGGCTTGTGGTGGGGGTGCTGGCTGCGTTTCACATCTAGCAGCCAGGCCGGCGCGAGCCGGAGGCGAGGCATGCAGCTGCCGCCCCGGCTTCCCGGCCCTCCGCTTCGCTACGCAGCTTGCCGCAGCGAGGCGCGCGCGCAGGCCAGGAAGGGTTCGATGAGCGGACTCTGCCAATCGCTGCGCCAGCAGGCAGCGATGTCCATCCTTGCATCGACGTTCCGCAAGGGGCGGAACACCACGCCCGGAGGCCGGCCGATCCGGGCGCAGGCGGGCAGGATGGCCACGCCCCTGCCCGCAAGGACGAGCGCCAACGCCGACACCATGGTCTCGACTCGCTGCGCGATCGGCATGCTGACATCGTGCCGCCGAAGCATCGAGGCAATGAGCGATTTGTCGACGTCGCCATCGGGCACGGGCAGCCCGATGAGGGGCATGCCTGACAGCCGCTCCATCGGAATGCTGGACATGCGGGCCAGCGGCGAATCCGCGCGCACGGCGAGCATCAGCGGCTGGGTTCCGATGCGTTCGGTCGCAATGCCCGCGTGGGCGATGGGCGGGATGCAGATCGCCACCGACACCTCCGAATCAGTGAGGGCCGAGACGTTGTTGGCAGCGTTCAGCTCCACATACTGGATCTCCACGTCCGGCAGCTTCGCCCGAAGCGTGTTTTCCAGGCGAGGAAGCACCAGGTAGGACAGCACGACCATGGTGCCGACGGTGAGCCGGCCCCTGCTGCCCGAGCCGATCGCCCGTGCCGCATCGAAGCCTTCGTTGGCAAGCAGCAGCGCCTCCTTGGCACGCTGGAAGAGCGCATGGCCGGCATCGGTGATCTCCATGCCGCGCGCCGCCCTGCGGAACAGCGGCGTGCCCACCGCCGCCTCCAGGTTCTTGATGTGGACCGACAGCGGCGGCTGGGCCATGTTGAGCCGGCGTGCCGCCTTGCCCACGCTGCGTTCCTCGGCCACGGCCACGAAGTAGCGGAGCGTTCTGAAATCCGGTGCTGCCATACGCTGGTCGTATGCCTTTTCAAGAAAACAGTATTGGACTCGATGTTGCCGCGCATCAATCATTTGCGCATGAAAACGTTTCCGCGTCTTCCGAAGTCTGAAATCTGCGAGCTGTCCGCCGTGGCGCTGCGCACGCTGGTCGCGCAGCGAAAGCTCTCGCCGGTGGAGATCACCCAGGAAGTCCTGCGCCGCGCCGACGCCGTCCAGCCGCAGCTGAACTGCTTCATCACGCTGTGCCACGAGCAGGCGATGGCGCAGGCCCGCGAGGCGGAAAGCGCCGTGATGAGGGGCGAGCCGCTGGGCCTGCTGCACGGCCTGCCCTTCACGGTGAAGGACATCGTCGACACCGCGAACGTCAGGACGACCTACGGTTCCCTGCTGCATCGCGACCACGTCCCCACGCAGGACGCCGTGGCCGTGGCGCGCATGCGCCAGGCCGGCGCCATCCTCATCGGCAAGACGACCACCTCCGAGTTCGGCGCCAAGTGCCTGACCGACGCGCCCCTGTTCGGAAGCACCCGCAACGCATGGGATGCGACGCGCACGAGCGGCGGCTCGAGCGGCGGGGCGGCCGCATCGATTGCGGCCGGCATCGCGCCGCTGGCCATTGCCACCGACGGCGGCGGCTCGACGCGCATTCCCGCCGCCTGCAACGGCGTGGTCGGCCTGAAGCAGAGCCTGGGCGTGGTGCCCCACAGCCAGGTGCAGGATGCCTTCGGCAACTACACCTATGTGACGCCCACCACGCGCAACGTGGCCGACACCGCGCTCATGCTGCAGGCCATGACCGGCGCCCATGGGTCCGACCCCTGGTCGTTGGGTGTGCCGGCGCAGCCTTACTTCGACGCGCTGCAGCCCGGCGGCGATCTGCGCGGCAAGCGGATTCTTTACTGCGCAGCACCGGCGGGACGCCCGATCTCCGCCGACGTCGCCGCCGCCTTCGAAGCCGCGCTGGCCACCTTGCGTTCGATGGGCGCGCAGCTCGAAGAGATGCCCGGCGACGGCTATGACGTCGAGCCGGTGTGGCGGGTGATCAACCACACCAGCTGGCGCGGCCGCTTCGCGCCGCTGGCCGCGGCGCATGCCGACCAGCTGAGCCCGTCCCTGCTGCAGCAGCTCGCGCTCGCAGAGCACGTCGACGGGGTCGCCTTCCAGCAAGCCATGTTTGCCAGGACCGCGCTTTTTCGCAAGGTCCAGGCCCAGCTGGAGACCCACGACTTCATCTTCACGCCGACGCTCTCGCGCACGGCGCTGCCGATCGACCAGGACCTGTTCGGCAGCATCGAGATCGACGGCGAGGCGTATGCCGAGGTCAGGGCGAACTGGTTTCCATGGACGATGCCCTTCAACCTCACGGGCCACCCCGCCATCAGCCTGCCGTGCGGTGCGGGCCGCGACGGCCTGCCCATCGGCATGCAGCTTGTCGGCCGGTTCCGCGGGGACCTGCAGCTGCTGCAGGCCGCGTCGTTCTTCGAAGCCGCGCACCGGCCGGCGAACGCGCTGCCGACCCTCGCTTTCTGAGTCCGCCCCGTTTCGTTCTCAACCCAGCAGGTACCCACCATGGCCTCTTTCCTCAAGACACTTCTTCTCGCTGCGTCGATCTCCCTCGCCGGTGCCGCCGCGCATGCCGATGCGCCCATCCGGCTGGTCATCGGCTTTCCGCCCGGTGGCGCGCTCGACAGCCTGGCGCGTTCGCTGGCCGAGGACTTGCGCGCCACGCTCAAGGAACCCGTGCTGGTGGAGAACCGGCCCGGCGCCTCGACGCGCATTTCCATCGAGGCCGTCAAGGCCGCGCGGCCCGACGGCCGCACCATCCTGCTGGGCTCGACGCCGCCCTTCGTTCTCTTTCCGATGACCTATGCACGGCTGAACTACGACGTCGACAAGGACTTCATCCCGCTTGCGCACCTGGCGATCGTGCCCAGCGTCCTTTCCGCCGGCGCAGGCCAGCCGTTCAGGACGGTTCCCGAATACGTCGCATGGATCAAGAAGAACCCCGCCGGCGCCAGCGTGGGGCTGACCAACCTCGGCGGCGGACTGCACTTCAGCGTGCTGCAGCTGTCCAAGGCCATCGGCGTGCCGCTCGCGCCGGTCACCTACAAGGGCGGCGCGCCGCTCGCGACCGACATCGTCGGCGGCCACGTACCGCTCGCCGCCGACGCACTCGCCAGCCAGCTCGAGCTCCACCGCGCGGGCAAGCTGCGGATCCTGGGCGTTGCGGGCACCCGGCGGCTGAGCTGGCTGCCCGACGTTCCGACGATCAAGGAGTCGGGCTACGACGCCTTCGACCGCGCCAACGCCGCCTATGCCGCCTTCGTGCCGGCAGGAACGCCGAAGGACGTGGCCGCCAGGCTGGAGGCGGCGCTGCTCGCCGCCATGCGCAATCCGCAGGTGCGCGCGCAGGTCGATCGCATGGGCCTGGAGCCGACGGGGCTCCCCGGCGCGGAAGTGACGCGGATCATGAACGAGGACCGCGCGTACTGGCGCCCCATCGTGAAGGCCTCGGGGTTCAGGAGCGAAGACTGAATCGACCGACGATGGCCGACGAGGACCACGACGCCGGCAGGGCCGATTGGGCGGTGCTCGTTGCCGCGAGTTCGGGCGCGCTGCTGTGCTTTCTCAATCTCAGCGCGCTCAATGTCGCGCTGCCGGCCGTGGCGCGCAGCCTGCATGCTTCGCCGGCGCAGGCGAGCTGGATCCTGCTGTCCTACATGCTGGTCAGCACCGTCTGCATCCTGAGCTTCGGACGCCTGGCCGATCTCTGGGGACGGCGCCGGCTCTTCCTCGCGGGGCTGTGGCTCTTCGTGGCCGCCTGCGCGGCATGCGCCCTCGCACCCAGCGCCGAGCTGATGCTGGCGAGCCGCATCGCCCAGGCCGTCGGCGCGGCCGGCGTCATGGCCAACGCCAGCGCCTTGGTGGGCGATGCCTTCGGCCGCCGCAGGATGGGGCTGGCACTGGGCGTGCTCGCGATGGTTGCGGCGCTGGCCCAGGTCGTCGGCCCGCTGGCGGGCGGTTTCGTCGTGTCGTGGTGGGGATGGCGCGTTCTCTTCATGCTCAATGTGCCGATCGGGCTTGGCGTGCTGGCGTGGTCCTGGAAGGTGCTGCCCCACAGTGCGGCCGCCGGGGCCGAACGCTTCGACCTCGCAGGCGCGGCGCTGTCCCTCGTCGGCATCGGATGCGTGACCTATGCGCTCTCGATGGCCGGCACCCACGGCTGGACCAGCACGCCGGTGTGGGCCCTCATGCTCGCGGGGCTGTGCGCCATCGCGCTCTTCTCCGGCGTTCAGATGCGCGTGGCCAGCCCGCTGGTCGACCCCTCGCTGTTCAGCGACCCGGGACGCCGGACCGCCTACGCGGGCATCCTGCTGCTGTCGATGACGCAGGCGGCGCCCCTGCTGCTGGTGGCCCTGTACCTGCAGGCTTGCGCGGGCCTGCAGCCATCGCAGGCGGGCCTGCGCATTGCACCGGTGGCGTTCGGCATGCTGATGGCTGCGCCGCTGGCAGGCGCCCTGACGCGGCGCTTCAGGCCCGAATCCATCTGCGTGGCCGGCATGCTGCTCGCAGGATGCGCCCTGGCGCTGCTGGCCGCGCTGCTGCAGCCGGCGATTGGCACCGTGCAGCTGTCGCTGTGCCTCTGGCTGCTCGGCCTGGGCATCGGGAGCTTCGTGACACCGAACAACACATCGATCCTCCAGAGCGTGGCGCCCCGGCGCCGGGGCATCGCCAACGGCGTCCGGTCGACGCTGCAGAACACCGGCATCATGATCGGCACCGCGCTGACGCTGAGCGTGGCGATGGCGCAGCTTCCTTCCGGTTCGCAACGCATGATTCTGGGAAATGGCGGCCCGGGGCTTTCGAACCTGGATGTGGCGGCCTTTACCCAAGGGGCCAGTTCTGCGCTGGTGCTGCTTGCGGTCCTTTGCTTTGCCGGCGCGGCCCTGATCGCGAATACCCGGCGTCAAGCCGGCCGGCTGCGATCAGCGTGAAGGACACGGCAGCAGGCCCTAGTTGCTGCGCGGAGGCGAAGCACCCACGCCGGCAGGAAGTGCGCCAATCTGCTGCAGCGCACCCAGCCGGTCGGTTTCCAGCCAGGAGCGCACGATCTTGCCGTGGCGCAAGTGGTAGATGGCAATGCCTGTGTTCTCCACTCGGCGGTGCGACGCTTCCAGGCCGCGGAACTCGCCTGCGTGAATGGCCTGCCAGCGCCAGCGCACTGCGACCTTGTCCGGCTCGGCGATCAGGTCCTCGACCTGGAAGCAGATGTCCGGAAAGGCGCTGCGCAAGCCGTTCATGGTCGTCGCAAAGCCTGCGGCGCCTCTTTCGCCGTTGGGCCCCACGTAGTCATCCGCGATCGAGTCCTGCAGCTCCTCGAAGCGCCCGTGCGACAACCAGTCTTCATAGAGTGCCCGGATCAGTTGGCTGTTTCGGGCCTTCACATCGTCTTGCATGGTTTCTCCTGAATGGATGGGGCTCCATGCTAGGAAGCACGCGGGCTCGGCAATTGAACAAAATCAGTGAGTCACACAAAAAAAGGCGCCCCGTTACCATCGGCCAATGCGCATGCGCTTGCTGCCAACCACCCCCGCCCTCGCAGACCAGGTGCGGAATTTCGTGATCGTCGAAACCGCCGAGGCCGCCACTCGCCTGCTCATGCCGGAGCCAAGCATCCTGCTTGGCATTCGTTACGGCGGCTATGCCGAGCAACTGGATGGGCCGAAGACACGCCGCCTGCCCCAGACCACGCTGACGGGACTGCGCGACACCGCACGTTCGATGCACACCTCGGCCGGCGGTTGCATCGTGCTTGCTGCTTTCCGTCCTGCGGGCGCTGCGCAGTTCTTCGACCTGCCCGCAGAAGGCCTGTTCGGCACCACGATCGATCTTGCCTCCCTGGTGGCGGATGCCGACCTGGCAGGTCTTTGCTCGGCCATGACTGCGGCCGGGGACGATCTGCAGCGCGTGAATTGCCTGGAGCGCTTTCTTCTCGCCCGACGAAGGCGGCCCGCCGATACGTTGGTGAGCGAGGCCCTGCGAGCCATCGAGAAGAGCGTCGGTACGATCCGCATCGCAGCGCTTGCGTCGGATCTGGGCGTCAGCGTCGACTGGCTGGCAAAACGATTCCGCCGTACTGTCGGAGCGACACCAAAGCAACTCGCCTCCATCATCCGCATGCGCCATGCGTTGTCGCTGTACGGCGAGGCATCCAGCCTCACACAGCTGTCTGTCCAGGCTGGCTATGCCGACCAGTCGCACTTTATCCGCGAGTTCCGTTCCGTGACCGGCCAGGCGCCTCGGCGCCTGCTGAAAGGCGGCGAGTACTGCTGATCTGGCCTCGCAGCCATTCGCCAGTCAGCGCGGATGCGGAAACAGCCGCTCGATCGGGCAATGCGTCTTGATGAACGGCGACTTGATGACGATGTAGCTGAAGTACTTGGAGATGCCGATGTTGCGCTCGAGCAGTTCCTCGATCACTTCCTGGTAGTGGTTGACGCCGCGCGTCAAAAAGCGCAGCAGGTAGTCGTAGCCGCCGCTCACCAGATGGCATTCGAGCACCTCGTCGACCTCTCGGATCGCGGCCTCGAAGCGCACGAAGTCCTCGCGGTGGTGGTCCTGCAGCGTGACCTCGGTGAACACGGTGAGCGTGTCGCCGAGCTTCTCGAGCCGCAGGTGCGCGCCGTAGCCGGCGATGTAGCCGGCCTGCTCCAGGCGCTTGACGCGGATCAGGCAGGGGCTGGGCGACAGGCCAACCGCATCCGCGAGGTCGACGTTGGTCATGCGCCCGTTCTGCTGCAGCTGAGCCAGGATGCGCAGGTCGAGTCGGTCGATCTTGAAAGCTTCAGACATGGCGGTCCTGAAAAACGAAGGAGGATCCGATTCTGCTTTGCCGGCGCAGCCGCGGGGCAGTGCTTTCCCGCTCAGGCCGCCAGCGCGGCGCGCACGTCGGCGGCGTCCAGCACCTCGTCGAGCGTTTTCTTCAGGCGCGCGAACATCTGGGCGAACTCGTCCTCGGTGAAGGTGAGCGCCGGCGCAAAGCCCAGGATGTGGTCGCCGAAGGAGCGGAACACCAGGCCGTTGCGGTAGCCCGCGGCGAAGATGCGGTCCGCGAGGCCCAGCGCCGGATCGAAGCCGCGCTTGCCTTGCTTGTCGCTCACCAGCTCCAGCGCACCGAGCAGGCCGCGGTGGCGCGCATCGCCCACCAGCGGATGCGCGCGCAGCGCATCGAGGCCGGCCGCGAAGTGCGCCGCGCCGCGCTGGCCGTTGGCGAGCACCCCGCCCTCTTCGTACAGCCGCAGCACCTCGAGTGCGACCGCGGCGCTCACGGGGTGGGCAGAGTACGTCGCGCCATGGCCGACCGGCACCCCCGCCGGCGCGCCGTCGGCAATGCCGGCATAGACCTTCTCGGACATCATGGTCGCGCCCATCGGCACATAGCCCGAGGTCAGGCCCTTGGCCATGGTCATCAGGTCGGGCTCCACGCCTTCGGCCTCGCAGGCGAACATGGGGCCGGTGCGGCCGAATCCGGTGATGACCTCGTCGACGACGAACAGGATGTCGAGCTCGCGCGCGGCGTCGCGCATGGCTTTCAACCAGCCCTTGGGCGGCACGATGACGCCGCCCGAACCCTGGATCGGCTCGCAGAAGAAGGCGGCGACGTTGTCCGCGCCGAGCTCGGCCACCTTGGCGCGCAGCGAGGCCACCGACGCGGCGATCAGCGCCTGCGGATCGGCACCATGGGCATGGCGGTACGGGTTGGGCGACGGGATGTAGTGCTGCGTGGGCAGCGGCAGGTCGAAGCCGCGATGAAAGGCGGGCAAGGCCGTGAGGCCCGCGCCGGTCGACGAGGAGCCGTGGTAGCCGCGCTCCAGTGCGATGAACTGTTTTTTCGACGGTTTGCCGATGGCGTTGTAGTACTGCACGATGAAGCGCACGGCGGCATCGACCGCCTCCGAACCGCCGAGCGTCAGGTACACGCGCGTCAGCGATGGGGGCGCGATCTGCACCAGCTTTTCCGCGAGGCGGATGGCCGGCTCGCTGCTGAAGTGGAAGTAGCCGGTGGCGTACGGCAGGCGCCGCATCTGCTCGGCCGCGGCCTGCACCACGCTCTCCTGGCCATAGCCCACGTTCACGCACCACAGGCCCGCAAAGGCGTCGAGCAGTTCATGCCCGTTGGCATCGGTCAGCCATGCGCCGCGGGCCGAGGCCAGCACGGTGGGGCCGCGCTGCTCGTGCGTGCGCCAGGGCGAGACGGGGTGGATGAGGTGGGCACGGTCGATGGCGTCGAGCGTGGCGTGGCGAGGCAATGCGGTGGGGTGCGTCATGGCGGTGTCGAGTGAAGCGAGAGCGAAGGAAGCTTTCGATGCCTCGAGCTTAGGCCGCGTGCCGCATGGCATGGTGCTGCTTTGGGGGTGCTGCGCGAAGCAGGCTGCGGTTATGCGCCCCGCCACGGCACATCATGCGGCGGGCCATTTCTCTTGCTTCTCGTCAGTAGTTTGTCATCGGGCAGGCCCGACCCCGGGGCATGAAGCGTGGGTCGTGGCTGGCGATCGATGACGCATGGTCATAGGATGGAGCTCGGCACTGCTGACGAGGTCGGCGTTTGCTTGGTGTTGCGAACCCGTTCAGTAGTTGGACCCGCAGTCCTGCGAGCACCCCGGAATGTGGCAGAGGGCGGCGACGCCCCGAAGCACGCTTAGTAGAGTTCGACGACGAGGACTGCCTGCGGTGCCCCTCAACCGTCAGGAGGTTCTCATGCAAGTGCTTTATCCGCGCTGTGCGGGCCTGGACGTGCACAAGGACACCATCGTGGCCTGCGTGCGATGCGTCTCCCCGCCCATGCATCAGGAGGTGCGCAGCTTCGGCACCACCACCACCGAATTGCTCGCGCTGGGCGATTGGCTGGCCGAGCACGACTGCACCCATGTGGCGATGGAGGCCACCGGCGTGTACTGGAAGCCGGTGTGGCACGTGCTGGAGGCTGAGTTCGAGTTGGTGCTGGCCAACGCCGCGCACATCCGCAACGTGCCCGGCCGCAAGAGCGACGTCAACGACGCGATGTGGATTGCCGATCTCTTGGCGCACGGCCTGATCCGCTCCAGCTTCGTGCCGCCGCAGGCGATCCAGCAGCTGCGCGACCTCACGCGCACCCGCAAGCAACTCGTTCGGGAGCTCTCCCAGCACTCGCTGCGCATCCAGAAGGTGCTGGAGGACGCTAACCTCAAGCTGGGCAGTGTGTTGTCGGACGTGCTGGGCAAGAGCGGCCGCGCGATGCTCGATGCCATCGTGGCCGGCCAGAGCGATCCGGCGCAACTGGCTGCGCTGGCTCAGGGCACGGCGCGCAACAAGAGCGCCGAATTGCGCGAGGCACTGCGCGGGCGCATCACCGAGCACCACCGGACCATGCTGCGGCTGCACCTGCAGGTGATCGACGCCTTGCACCACACGTTGGCCGAACTGGATGCGGCCGTGGGAAAAGCGCTGGCGCCGATCCGGCAGCGCGCCCGCCTGCTCACGACGATGCCCGGGGTCAGTGACCTGACGGCCAGTGTCGTGGTGGCGGAGATCGGCGTGGACATGTCGCGCTTCCCCACTGCCGGGCATCTGATCTCCTGGGCAGGCCTGTGCCCGCGCAGCGACGAGAGCGCCGGCAAGCGCCGATCCACCCGCGTTCGCAAGAGTGGCACCTGGATCAAGACCACCCTGGTGACCGCCGCCTGGGCCGCGGTGCGCGTCAAGTCCAGCTACCTGCGAGCGCAGTTCCTGCGTATCAAGGCACGTCGCGGAGCCAAGAAGGCCATCCTCGCGGTGGCCGCCTCGATGCTCACCGCCGCGTACCACATGCTTCGTGACGGCACCGAGTACAACGACCTCGGCTGCGAGCACTTCGACCGCCAGGATCGCACCAAAACCATCCGTCGCCTCATGAAACGACTTCAAGATCTCGGCTGCGAGGTCCCTGTACTGGCTCATACGGGGTAGCGCTTCTTAGTAGCCCCTGGCGCGGTCCACGAGGCCGACCATCGGCTCGCCGGCCTCGAAGCGGCGCAGGTTCTCGAGCACGGCCTCGGCGGCACTCAGCGGCTGCGTCATGCTCGCGATGTGCGGCGTGAGCTGGATGCGTGGATGGCGCCAGAACGCGTGCGCGGGCGGCAGCGGCTCGGGGTCGGTCACGTCGAGCACCGCATCGCCGATGCGGCCGCTGGCGAGCGCTTCGAGGAAGTCATGTTCGACCAGGTGCGGCCCGCGGCCCACGTGCACCAGGCCGGCGCCCATCGGCAGCATCGAGAAGAGCCTGGCATCGAGAAAGCCGCGCGTCGAATCGGTGAGCGGCAGCAGGCACACGAGGATGTCGCTGCGCGCCAGAAAGGCGGGCAGCTCGTCGGCGCCCGCGTGGCATTGCACCCGCTCGACCTCATGCCGCGAGCGGCTCCAGCCCGCGCAGTCGAAGCCCAATGAGACCAGCTGCGCGAGCACGGCCTGGCCGAGCGAGCCGAGCCCCAGCACGCCCACGCGCCGCTCGCTCGCGGGCCGCACCGGCAGCGGCTGCCACTGGCCTTCCAGCTGCTGACGCCGGTACTGCGGCATGTCGCGGTGCAGGCCGAGCACGGCATGTGTCACATACTCGACCATGCCCTGCACGATGCCGGGCTCGACCATGCGCACCACCGGCAATGCGGCGGGCAGCGCCGCGAAGTCGAACTGGTCCACACCTGCGCCCGAAGAGAACAGCACCTGCAGATTCGGAAAGCGTTCTGCAATGTCTTCCGGCGGCACCCAGGCTGCGAGAAAGCGCACCTGCGCCGGATCGCCGATGTCGGGCCAGATGCGGAAGTCGATGTCGGGGCGTCGCTGCCCGAACACTTCGGCCCATTGGCGGCCGCGTACGGGGTCGGACTTGTAGAGGAAGGTGGTCTTCATGGTGAGGTGTATTGGGTGTGCTTGTTGTGTTCAGGGGTCTTCTGTTCGGGGGCGCGTGCACAGGCCACCGGGTACTCCCCTCCGCGAATGTCCCCCGGGCTTCGCCCTCCTCCTTGATTTCGCTGCGGGGAGCACCCGATGCCCTGTGCACCGGGGCACGCTCGTTGTGCACCGCTGATCAACCAGTGCTCTGAACACGCTCCCGCCGATGGGGTGCCTTGCGCAGCGAAATAAAGGAGGAGGCCGAAGGCCGGAGGACATTCGCGGAGCAAGGTACCCCGTCGGCGGGAGCGCACCCCGAAGAAAACAACCTATCCAACAGCCTGAGTAACGAGAGCAAACAGCGACGGCCCCTGCGACGCAACAGCAAGCGGCTCCCCCCGCACCATCGTCGTCGGCGCATCCACGCGCAGCAGGCCGATGCTCTCGAGCCATTCGGCCAGGCCGCTGTCGAAGTCGATGTCGATGCGCGTGAAATGGCCGGCGTTCAAGCCTGCAAGATGCGCGATCAATGCCTTCGCACCCTCGGCATCGGGCGCGACCACCGGGCCGATCGAATGGCCGCGCCCAAAGCGCCGCAGCATCGCAAAACCCTTCGGCTCGTTGTCGTGGTCGAGCACCACGCAGGCATCGGCGCTTTGCAGCAGCTCGGCGACCAGCGCATCGCGCGGCATGCCTCGCGCGGCCGCGTCGAGCGCCTGCAGCGCCGGCAGCTCGTTGAGACCCGCGGGCCGCAGCCGCCAGCCGGGCTGCAGCGCAACCAGAGGCGCGGGCTGCGCAATGCCCTGGTGCTGCCGCACCTCGCCCGCGCGCACAAAACCGAGCCGCTCATAAAGCCCGCGGCCTTCCGCGGTGGCGTGCAAAAGCACCGTGCGGTCCTCGAGTCCATCGAGCAGCGCGCTCATCAGGCGATGGCCGATGCGGCGGCCCTGGCAGGCGGGCGTGACGATCACCAGGCCGATGGTGGCGTGGCGCTGGCCCCAGCGCCAGCGCAGGCCGGTCGCGATGATCTCGCCGTCGCGCTCCACCGCGATGCCATCGGCATGCGGGAACACCTGCTCCCAGTCCGCGGGACGGTGCGGCCAGCGCAGTTCGGCCGAGAGCGCATGCGCCTGTGGAAGGTCGGCAGCCGTCATCGGCCTGAGCACCACGCCATCCATGGCGGGTGCGTTCGAAGTGGGTTCAGGCATAGGGAAAACTCTCTGTTGCGGCGGAATGGCGCATCCATCTTGGACGACATTGCGGCGCCGCACCAGCGCGAAAAAGGCCTCTTTCGCAACTTGCAAGCTTCGGTTGCAGCACACCCCGGTTTCGCAATTCGCTGCGGCGGTGCGGCCGCATACGCACACAAATGCTGTGCCAACCTGCCTAGGATCGACCGCCACTTTCCACGATCCCCGCCATGCAAGCCTTCGATCCGCGAAACACCCGTCGGCAAGGACCTGAAACGCCAGTTGGCCGACGCCAGGCTGCGCTTCAAAAGCGTGCTCTTCTGCCCTGCCGCGGCGCACCAAGGTGCATGGCTGCACGCACGCAGGGCACGCCGCACGGCATGCCGTCGGCGCCCCCGCAAACCGCAGCTTCGTTTCGCCAGGCGCCGTTTTTCCCTACATGCACCGAGCGATGGCGTGCTGCAATCGCTTCGTAATGAGTTTGTCGCATTTGCCACCCTTCACAGAGGATTCGAGACCATGACCTTCCGCCCCAAGTACGTGACCTTCGACTGCTACGGCACCCTCACCCGGTTCCGCATGAAGGAGCTGACCACCGACCTCTTCGCCGACCGCATCCGGCCCGAGCAGATGGCGCAGTTCGTCACCGATTTCACCGCCTACCGCTTCGACGAAGTGCTGGGCGCCTGGCAGCCCTACGAGGTGGTGCTGAAGAATGCGGTGCGGCGCCTGTGCAAGAAATGGAAGATCCAGTACTTCGACAGCGACGGCCAGGCCTACTACGACGCCGTGCCCACCTGGGGCCCGCATGACGACGTGGCCGCGGGCCTGGCCAAGGTGGCCAAGGAAATCCCGCTGGTCATCCTCTCCAACGCCTCGGACGACCAGATCCAGAAGAACGTGGCCATGCTCGGCGCGCCCTTCCACCGCGTCTACACCGCGCAGCAGGCACAGGCCTACAAGCCGCGGCTGCAGGCCTTCGAATACATGCTCGATTCGCTCGGCTGCAATCCGGAAGACGTGCTGCACGTGTCGTCCAGCCTGCGCTACGACCTGATGTCGGCCGACGACATCGGCATCGTCAACAAGGTGTTCGTGAACCGCGGCCACGGCCCGGGCAACCCGGCCTACCGCTACACCGAGATCCAGGACATCGGCGGCCTGCCAGGCGTCGTCGGCCTCTGATCTTTTTTTCATCCAGCACAGGCCCCACGCCATGAAGCTCGACTCCTACTGGACCGATTCGGCGCCTGCGTTCGTGCCGCGAGTGCAGGAACTGCCCGCGCGGGTCGACGTGGCGATCGTCGGCGGCGGCTTCACCGGCCTGTCGGCGGCGCTGGCGCTGGCCAGGCGCGGTGCCCGCGTCGCGGTGCTGGAGGCCGGCAGCCGCGTGGCGGCCGAGGCGTCGGGGCGCAACGGCGGGCACGTGAACAACGGGCTCGCAGTGGACTATGCCGATGTGGCCGCCAAGGTCGGCATCGACAAGGCCCGCGCCTGGTACCGCGCCTACGACGACGCGGTCGACACCGTGGCGCGGCTGGTGCGCGACGAGGCGATCGACTGCGACTTCATGCGCCACGGCAAGCTCAAGCTCGCCACGCGCGCCAACCAGATGGCCGCGCTCGAACGCAGTGCCGAGCGCCTGGTCGGCGACGGCGTGGACACCGACGTCGAGATCCTCGATGCGGCCCAGGTGCGCAGCGAGGTGCAGAGCGAGCGCTTCCACGGCGGCCTGCTCTACAAGCGCAGCGGCCAGATGCACATGGGCCGCTTCGCCCACGGCCTGGCCGAGGCCGCGCAGCGCCATGGCGCGCAGATCCACACCGGCACGGCCGTGAATCGCATCGAGCGCCTGGGCCAGGGCCACGCGCACCGGCTGCACACCGCCGGCGGCATCGTCACTGCGCAGCAGGTGCTGCTGGCCACCGGTGCCACGCGGCATGGCGGCTACGGCAGCTTCGGCTGGCTGCGCCGGCGCATCGTGCCGATCGGCAGCTTCATCGTCGTGACCGAGCCGCTCGGCGCCGAGCGCGCGCAGGCGCTGCTCGCGGCGCGGCGCACCTACACGACGGTGGCCAACATCCACCATTACTTCCGCCTCACGGCCGACCACCGGCTGGTGTTCGGCGGCCGCGCACGCTTCTCGGTCTCCAGCCCGCAGGCCGATGCCGCGAGCGGCGAGATCCTGCGCGCCGGGCTCGCCGAAACCTTTCCGCAGCTCGGCGCCGTGCGGCTCGACTATTGCTGGGGCGGACTGGTCGACATGACGCAGGACCGCCTCCCCCACGCCGGCGAGCGCGACGGCCTCTACTACGCCATGGGCTACAGCGGCCACGGCACGCAGATGTCGGTCCACATGGGCGAGCGCATGGCCGCCGTGATGGACGGCAACGCCGCCGCCAACCCCTGGCAGGACCGCGGCTGGCCCGCCATTCCCGGCCACTTCGGCCCGCCCTGGTTCCTGCCTGCCATGGGCCTCTACTACTCGCTCAAGGACAAGCTGGCCTGAGCGCCCCGCGAGTGCACCGTTTTCGTTCCGTGTTTGTTTGTTCTTCAACCCTCATCAGTCACCGGCCCCACAGGAGTACCCCACCATGAGCGACAGCAGCAACAAGAGGTTCGAAAACCTCGTCGGTCCCGGCGAAAGCCTTCGCGTGATGGATTCGCTCAAGCGCGGCGCATCGCGGCGCGACATCCTCGCGATGCTGATGGCCGGCGGCATGCAGGCCACCCTGGCGGGCAGCCTTGCAAGCGTGGCGATGAGCGCCCATGCGCAGACGCCGCGCAAGGGCGGCCGGCTGCGCGTGGCAGGCGCCACGGCCGCCGCCACCGACACGCTCGATCCGGCCAAGCAGTCGAACCAGACCGACTACTCGCGCTGCAACATGGTCTACAACGGCCTGACCACGCTGGACGGCAGCCTCACGCCGCAGCCCGCGCTGGCCGAATCCTTCACCACCAGGGACGCCAAGACCTGGGTCTTCACCTTGCGCAAGGGCGTGGCCTTCCACGACGGCAAGGCGCTTGCGCCCGCCGACGTGGTGTTCTCGGTGATGCGCCACAAGGACCCGGCCACCGCCTCCAAGGCCAAGATCCTGGCCGACCAGATCGAGAGCGCCAAGGCCACCGGCCCGAACGAAGTGACCTTCGTGCTCAGCGCACCGAACGCCGACCTGCCGGTGATCCTGGGCACCTTCCACTTCCACATCGTCAAGGAAGGCACCACCGACTTCACCGCCGGCATCGGCACCGGCCCCTACAAGCTCAAGGAGTTCAAGCCCGGCGTGCGCTCGCTGATGGTGCGCAACGAGGCCTACTGGAAGCCCGGCAAGCCCTACCTCGACGAGATCGAGTTCGTGGGCATCGGCGACGAGAGCGCGCGCGTCAACGCGCTGCTCTCGGGCGGCATGGACCTGGTCGGCTCGGTCAATCCGCGCTCGGTGGAACGCGTGAAGGGAACGCCCGGCTTCGGCATCTTCGTGACGCAGTCGGGCCAGTACTCCGACCTCATCATGCGCAAGGACGTGGGCCCCGGCGCCAACCCCGACTTCGTGCTCGCCATGAAGCACCTGTTCGACCGCGAGCAGATGAAGAAGACCATTGCGCTCGATTACGCGGTGGTGGCCAACGACCAGCCCGTCGACCCGACCAACCGCTTCTACTTTGCCGGCCTGCCGCAGCGCCCCTTCGACCTGGACAAGGCGAAGTTCCACCTGCAGAAGTCCGGCATCACGGGCAAGGTGCCGATGGTGGCCTCGCCCGCGGCGCTCTATTCGGTGGAGATGTCCCTGCTGCTGCAGCAGACGGCGCAGCGCGCGGGGCTGGAGCTGGACATCAAGCGCATGCCGGCCGACGGCTACTGGTCGAACCACTGGCTCAACAGCCACGTCGGCTTCGGCAACGTCAATCCGCGCCCGAGCGCCGACGTGCTGCTGACGCAGTTCTTCCAGTCGGGTGCGGCATGGAACGAGTCGCGCTGGAAGAGCGAGAAGTTCGACCAGCTGCTCGTGGCCTCGCGCGCCGAGACCGACCTGGCCAAGCGCAAGCAGATGTATGCCGACATGCAGACGATGATCCACCAGGACGCCGGCATCGGCATTCCGCTGTTCCTCTCGAGCCTCGACGGCCACACCTCCAAGCTCAAGGGCCTGTCGCCCATTCCGCTGGGTGGCCTCATGGGCTACAACTTCGCCGAGAACGTCTGGCTCGAGGCCTGATCCGCGCATCGGAAGATCCTTCATGAACCATGTCATCCTGAAGCTTCTGGCCCAGCGCATCGCGCTGGCGCTCGTGTCGCTGCTGGCGGTCTCGGTGGTCGTGTTCTCGATCACTGCGGTGCTGCCGGGCGACGCCGCGCAGGAGCAGCTCGGCCAGGACGCCACGCCCGAGGCGGTGGCCGCGCTGCGCGCGCAGATGGGCCTGGACGTGCCGGCGCCCGCGCGCTATGCCAAGTGGCTGCTCGGCATGGCGAAGGGCGACCTCGGCCGCTCTGCGACCACGCAGATGCCGGTGTCCGAGCTGGTGGCGAGCCGCCTGCCCAACTCGCTGCTGCTGGCCGCGGTCACGGCCCTGTTCTCGGTGCCGATCGCGCTGGCGCTGGGCATCGCCTCGGCCGTGTGGCGCGGCTCGTGGTTCGACCGCGCGGCCTCGACGGCGGCGGTGGGCGTGGTGTCGGTGCCGGAGTTCCTGGTGGCGACGCTGGCGGTGCTGGTGTTCGCGGTGCAGCTGCACTGGCTCCCGGCTCTGTCCTTCGTCAACGACATCGAGTCGCTGGGCCAGCTGCTGCGCGCCTTCGCCATGCCGGTGCTGGTGCTGTGCTGCGTGATCGTCGCGCAGATGATGCGCATGACGCGCGCCGCGGTGATCGACCAGCTCGAGGCGCCCTACATCGAGATGGTGCGCCTCAAGGGCGCCTCGCCGATGCGCATGGTGCTGGCGCATGCGCTGCCCAATGCGGTGGGGCCGATCGCCAATGCCGTGGCGCTGAGCCTGTCGTACCTGCTGGGCGGCGTGATCATCGTCGAGACCATCTTCAACTATCCGGGCATCGCCAAGCTGATGGTCGACGGCGTGTCGCAGCGCGACATGCCGCTGGTGCAGACCTGCGCCATGATCTTCTGCTGCGCCTACCTGATCCTGGTGACGACGGCCGACATCTTCGGCATTCTTGCCAACCCGCGGCTGCGGCACCGCTGAAGGAAGCGCCATGGAAACGTCCACCACTTCAACGGTCGCGAGCACCACGGCCTTGCTGGCGCCGGTGCCGCAAGAGCGCCGGGCCGGTCCGCTGCGCTGGCTCGCCGGCTTCGGCGCCTCCGGCCTGCTGGGCCTCGCGGTGCTGCTGTTCTGGCTGCTCGCGGCGCTGCTCGGACCCTGGCTGCTGTCGCACAGCGCGGCGGCCATGGGCACCTCGAACGTCTTCGAGCCGATCAGCGCGGCGCACTGGCTGGGCACCGACTACCTCGGCCGCGACATGCTGGCGCTGATCATCGAAGGCGCGCGCTACACGATCGGCGTTGCGCTGCTGGCCACGCTGCTGGCCAGCGGCACCGGCACCGTGCTGGCGCTGCTGGCCGCCGCCAGCGGCCGCTGGATCGACGCGGTGCTGAGCCGCGGCCTGGACACGCTCACGGCCATCCCGAGCAAGATGTTCGCCCTCATCATGGTGGCGGGCTTCGGCTCCTCGGTGCCGATGCTGGTGGTCACGGCGGCCATCATCTACGTGCCGGGCGCCTACCGCATGGCGCGCTCGCTGGCCGTCAACATCAACGCGCTCGACTACGTGACCGTGGCGCGCACGCGCGGCGAAGGCACGCTCTACATCATGCTGCGCGAGATCCTGCCCAACATCCTGGGCCCGATGCTGGCCGACCTGGGCCTGCGCTTCGTCTATGTCGTGCTGCTGCTGGCGAGCCTGAGCTTCCTGGGCCTGGGCATCCAGCCGCCGGCGGCCGACTGGGGCTCGCTGGTGCGCGAGAACATCGGGGCGCTCGCCATGGGCGGCGCCTCGGTGATCGTGCCGGCGCTGGCCATTGCGAGCCTGACCATCGCGGTCAATCTCGTCATCGACAACCTGCCCGGCCGCGCGGCCCGGGAACGAGGAGCACGCTGATGGGCGCACCACTCACTGTCCAGGGCCTCAGCATCGTGGCCGGCGCGAACACGCTGGTCGACAACCTGAGCTTCTCGGTGCAGCCCGGCGAAGTGCTGGCACTGATCGGTGAATCGGGCTCGGGCAAGACCACCACCGCGCTCGCGCTGATGGGCTATGCACGCAGCGGCTGCCGCATCTCGGCCGGCCGGGTGCAGATCGGCGACACCGACGTGCTGGCACTCGATGCGGCGCGGCAGCGCGGGCTACGCGGCCGCACGGTTTCCTACATTGCGCAGAGCGCGGCCGCCTCCTTCAATCCTTCGCGCACGATCATGGACCAGGTGGTCGAGCCCACCGTCATCCACGGCCTGTGCAAGCGGGCCGAGGCCGAGGCCAAGGCGGTGCAGCTGTTCCGCGAGCTGGCGCTGCCCGACCCGGAGAACATCGGCGCGCGCTATCCGCACCAGGTCTCTGGCGGCCAGCTGCAGCGGCTCATGGCGGCCATGGCGCTGATCGGCGATCCCGAGCTCGTGATCCTCGACGAGCCGACCACCGCGCTCGACGTGACCACGCAGATCGAGGTGCTGCGCGCCTTCCGCCGCGTGGTGCGCGAGCGCCGCGCCACCGCCGTGTACGTGAGCCACGACCTGGCCGTGGTCGCGCAAATGGCCGACCACATCCTGGTGCTGCGCAACGGCCGGATGAGCGAGCTCAACGCCACCGGGCAGATCCTTGCCGCCCCGGCCGACGACTACACCAAGTGCCTGCTGGCGGCCGCGCGGCCCGCGGTGCGCGCCTCCGGACAGGCCTCGGGCGATTCCGCGCTTCTGCTTCACGTGGACCAGCTTTCATGCGGCTACGGCGCGGTGGACGCCAAGGGCCAGCCGGCCAAGATCATCCTGGAGGACATCAACCTGAAGCTCTACCGCGGCCAGGCCATCGGCGTGATCGGCGAATCGGGCTCGGGCAAGACCACGCTGGCACGCGCGGTTGCCGGCCTGCTCAAGCCCTGCCATGGCAGCGTCACCTTCGACGGCCACGCGCTCGCGCCCACGCTGCAGCAGCGCGATCGCGAGCAGCTGCGCCGCATCCAGATCGTGTTCCAGATGGCCGACACGGCGCTCAACCCTTCGCAGACCATCTGGCGCATCCTCGCGCGTCCGCTGCAGTTCTACAAGGGCCTGCGCGGCGAGCCGCTCAAGCAGCGCATCTTCGAGCTGCTCGACCTCGTGAAGCTGCCGCGCACGGTGGCCGACCGCCTGCCGGGCGGGCTCTCGGGCGGGCAGAAGCAGCGCGTGAACCTGGCGCGTGCACTGGCGGCCGAACCCGACCTCATCCTGTGCGACGAAGTGACCTCGGCGCTGGACACCGTGGTGGCCGCGGCGGTGCTCGACCTCATGGCCGAGCTGCGGCGCGAGCTCGGCGTGTCCTATCTCTTCATCAGCCACGACCTGCACACGGTGCGCTCGGTGTGCGACGAGATCGTGGTGATGCAGCACGGCCGCAAGCTCTCGCAGGTGGCGCGTGCCGACTATGAACGCGGGCCGCACCATCCCTACTACGAACTGCTCGCGCGTTCCGTGCCCGAGCTGCGCCAGGGCTGGCTCGACGACATGGACCACGCAGCAGCAGCAGCGGCAGCCACGCCATCAACCAGGGAAGCACTCGCATGACCCCCACATTCCGCATTGCGCTGATCGCCGGCGACGGCATCGGCAAGGAAGTGATGCCCGAGGGCCTGCGCGTGGTGCTGGCCGCGGCCGAGCGCTTCGGCTTCGAGCTCGACAGCCGCACCATCGAATGGGCCAGCTGCGACTACTACGCACAGCACGGCCAGATGATGCCGGACGACTGGAAGGAACAGCTGCGCGGCGTGGACGCGCTCTACTTCGGCGCCGTCGGCTGGCCCGATACGGTGCCCGACCATGTCTCGCTCTGGGGATCGCTGCTGAAGTTCCGCCGCGAGTTCGACCAGTACATCAACCTGCGCCCGGTGCGCCTGTTCGAAGGCGTGCCCTGCCCGCTGGCCGGCCGCAAGCCCGGCGACATCGACTACCTGGTGGTGCGCGAGAACACCGAAGGCGAATACACCTCGCTCGGCGGCGTGATGTACGAGGGCACCGAGCGCGAGATCGTGATCCAGGAATCGGTGTTCTCGCGCCACGGCACCGACCGCGTGCTCAAGTACGCCTACGAACTCGCCCAATCGCGCAAGCGCAAGCACCTCACGGTGGCCACCAAGAGCAACGGCATCGCGATCAGCATGCCGTGGTGGGACGGCCGCGCCGACGCCATCGGCCGCCACTTTCCGGACGTGACCATCGACAAGCAGCACATCGACATCCTGTCGGCGCGCTTCGTGCTGCAGCCCACGCGCTTCGACGTGGTGGTGGCGAGCAACCTGTTCGGCGACATCCTTTCCGACCTGGGCCCGGCCACCACCGGCACCATCGGCCTCGCGCCTTCGGCCAACCTCAACCCCGAGCGCAAGTTTCCGTCGCTGTTCGAGCCGGTGCACGGCTCGGCGCCCGACATCTACGGCCAGAACATCGCCAACCCGATCGCGATGATCTGGTCGGGCGCGCTGATGCTGGACTTTCTCACGCAGGGCCAGGGCGCGGGCCGCGCTGCGCACGATGCGATCCTCGGCGCCATCGAAGCGGTGCTGCGCGACGGGCCGCGCACGCGCGACCTGGGCGGCACAGCCTCCACCACCGAAGTGGGGATGGCAATCGCAGCGCATGTCGCGGCTGCCTGAGTTCCCAATTCACTCAAGACGTTTTTCGACCATGACACTGACACTTGAACGCCAGGACCTGCTGCCCGGCCAACAGCTCATCGGCGCCGACTGGCGCGAAGCCAGCGACGGCCGCCGCCTCGACGTGACCGACCCCGCCACCGACGGCGTCTTCGCGAGCGTGCCCGACGGCACCGCCGCCGATGCGCGCGCCGCAGTGAACGCGGCGCATGCCGCCTTCCCCGCCTGGCGCGCCGTGCCGGCCAAGCAGCGTGCGCAGATCCTCAAGCGCTGGAACGACCTCATGCTCGCGCACCAGGAAGACCTGGGCCGCCTCATCTCGCGCGAACAGGGCAAGCCGCTGGCCGAAGGCCGCGGTGAAGTGGCCTATGCGGCGAGCTACGTCGAGTGGTTCGGCGAGGAAGCCACGCGCGCCAACGGCGACGTGATTCCCGCACCCGTCACGGGCCGCCGCATGCTCGCGCTGAAGGAACCCGTGGGCGTGGTCGCCGCGATCACGCCGTGGAACTTTCCGGCCGCGATGATCGCGCGCAAGATCGCGCCCGCGCTGGCCGCGGGCTGCACCGTGGTGTGCAAGCCGGCCGAGGACACGCCGCTGACCTCGCTCGCGCTCGTCAGGCTCGCGCAGGAGGCCGGCGTGCCCGCAGGCGTGCTCAACATCGTGACGGCTTCGCGCGAGCGCACGCCCGAGGTGGTCGACGTGTGGCTGGCCGATGCGCGGGTGCGCAAGATCAGCTTCACCGGCTCCACGCCGGTCGGCAAGCACCTCGCGCGCGCCTCGGCCGACACGCTCAAGAAGCTGTCGCTCGAACTCGGCGGCAATGCGCCGTTCATCGTGTTCGAGGATGCCGACGTCGATGCCGCGGTCGAGGGTTTGATGGCCGCCAAGTTCCGCAACGGCGGCCAGACCTGCGTGTGTCCGAACCGCGTGTTCGTGCAGGCCAGGGTGCACGATGCCTTCGTCGACAAGCTGGCCGCGCGGGTCGGTGCGCTCAAGGTCGGCCCGGCGACGGAGCCCGACTCGCAGATCGGCCCGATGATCAACGCACGCGCAGTCGACAAGATCGAACGCCACGTGCGCGACGCCGTGGCCCGCGGCGCACGCATCGTGGTGGGCGGCGAACGGCTGCGCTCCGCGCGCTGCGACGGCCCCAACTACTACGCGCCGACCGTGCTCGTGAACGCCGATGCGGGCATGGATTGCAGCTGCGAAGAGACTTTCGGACCCGTGGTGCCGGTCACGCGCTTCGAGACCGAGGCCGAGGTGATCGCCGCCGCCAACGACACGCCCTTCGGCCTGGCCGCCTACTTCTACTCGACCGACGTGCGCCGCATCTGGCGCGTGGCCGAGGCGCTCGAATCCGGCATCGTCGGCATCAACGAAGGCGCGCTGGCCGCCGAGGCCGCGCCCTTCGGCGGCGTGAAGGAATCGGGCTACGGGCGCGAAGGCTCGGTGCACGGGCTCGACGACTACATGCACACCAAGTACCTGTGTCAGGGCGGGCTTTGAGGCGGCGACCGCGCCTTTTCGGCATTCCGGCTTGACCCGGCCCCAGGGGCACCCTTTAAAAGGGGAAGATCCATCGAAAGGAACACTTCATGCGATCTCCCGCCCCGCACCTGACCCCCTCCGAAGCCGCGCGGCGGCTCGGCGTTTCGGCCAAGGCCCTGCGGCTGTACGAGCAGCGCGGCCTGGTCGAGCCCGGCCGCACCGCGGCGGGATGGCGTGCCTATGGCCCCGCGGAGATGGCGCGCGCCGGCGAGATCGTCGCGCTTCGCGCGCTGGGCTTCAGCCTGGCCCAGGTGGCACGGGTGCTTGCGGGCAACCCTGAAGGCCTGGAGCAGGCGTTGGCCGCACACCAGGCGGCGCTGGAGGTACAGCTCCGCCAGCTCATGCACACGGTCGAGAAGGTCCGCGACTTGCGAAGCGGCGTTGCGCAAGGCCGGACGCCGAGCATCGGTGAGCTCGCGGGCCTGCTCGCGCCCGCCGCCGAAGTGCGCCTGGCCTTCGACCTGCCATGGCCCTGGGGCGGCGAGCGCTTCGAGCTTCGGGACATCCGGCCGCTCAACTACATCGTCGGGCCGCTGGGCAGCGGCAAAACCCGGCTGGCGCAGCGCATTGCCGAGGTGCTGCCCAATGCGGCCTGGCTCGGGCTGGACCGGCAGGCGGAGAGCGGCGCCGCTGCGCGCGGGCCTCGGGTCGACCGCGCGCTGGCCTGGCTCGTGGAGGACGGTGCGACGCCATCGGATGCGCTGACTGCACTTCTGGCCGGGCTGGAAGCCGAAGGGCCCGATGCCGTGGTCGTGGACCTGATCGAACATGGCCTGGACCAGGCCACCCAGGAGGCGCTGATCGACCGGCTGCGCCGCCGCGGACCCAACGCGCGGCCGATCTTCATGCTCACGCGCTCCTGCGCGATCCTCGACCTGGCGGCCGTCGGACCGGACGAGGCGATCATCCTGTGTCCCGCGAACCACAGCCCGCCGAGCCTGGTCGCGCCCTGCCCCGGCGCGCCGGGTTACGAGGCTGTCGCCACCTGCCTGGCGTCGCCGGAAGTGCGGGCGCGAACGGCGGGGGTTGTCGCGTGGCGGCAGGCGGCCTGAGCACGCATCGAAGCAGGCACTGTCACCGCAGCGCCGACAGCTCCGCGCGCATGGCAGCGAAGGCATCCGCGGGATTCGGTGCATGCGCTATCGGCCGGCCGACCACCACGTGCGTCGCGCCCGCATCGATGGCCTGCGCCGCCGTGGTGAAGCGCGCATGGTCGCTCTTCTCCGAGTCGCCGGCCAGCTGTATGCCGGGCGTGACGATCAGCATGCCCGGCGGCAGCATCTCGCGAAGCAGCCGCGCTTCCAGCGGCGAAGCGACGACGCCGTCGCATCCTGCAGCGGCGGCAAGCCGCGCAAGGCGCAGCACCTGTTCGGTCACCGTCGAGCCCACGCCCACTTCGCGCAAGCTTTCGTCGTCCATGCTGGTGATGACGGTGAGGGCGAGCACCTTCAGCTCGGGAAAGCGGCGCGCGGCCTCGACCGCAGACCGAAGCACCGCCGAACCGCCCGAGGCATGGACCGTCACCATCGAGGCGCCGATCTGCCCCGCCGCGGACACCGCTGCCGCGACCGAACTCGGAATCTCCAGCAGCTTGAGGTCCAGAAAAACACGCTTGCCGCCCGCCACGAGCTCGCGCACGACCGAAGGCCCGGCCGCGGTCAGCAACTGCAAGCCGACCTTGTAGAACATCGCTTCAGCGCCCAATTGCCGCACGAGGCCTGCGGCCGATGCGGCGGTGGCGAAGTCGAGCGACACGATGATGCGGTTGTCCAAGCGGTTACTTCGAATCGAGAATCAGGCATTGTTGCAGCGTTGCAGCGGCATGGCGACAATCGTTCGATCATGCCAACCACCTCCTATGGCGTGCTCATCGTCAACGAGCAGAACCAGCTTCTCATGGCGCACGCGACGGGCCAGAAGCACTGGGACATCCCCAAGGGCGGCGCAGAAGCAGGCGAGTCCGCGTGCGAAGCGGCCATCCGCGAGGTTCGGGAAGAGACGGGCATCGAGCTGGCCGCGGATTCGATGGAAGAGCTCGGGCGCATGCCTTACCGCCCGGCCAAGGACCTGCACCTGTTCCGTGCCTTCGTGCACACGCGCGACTGCGACATTGCGGCGTGCAAGTGCACGAGCTTCTTTCCTCATCACGCTTCAGGCGTGATGACGCCCGAGGTGGACCAGTTCAAGTGGGTGGACACCGCAGACATACCGGTGCTTGCCGCCAAGTCGATGACGGCGGTGCTTCGGACGCTGCCCGGCTTCGGAACGACGAGGGACACCTGAGGCCGCGTGTATCTCGACGGGCCTTCGCTCAATCGGCATCCGGCGGCAGCACCAGCGGCCCGCAGTTCTCGTCGGCCACGAACACCGCCAGCAGCTTCGCAGGGCGCACCGGATCGGGGTTCTCCGCAAAGAGATGCAGCGTGCGCGGCGGCTCGAAGAAGGTTTCGCCGCTCCTGTAGGTGCCCACCGGTCCGCCGCCGAGCTGCGAGCGGATGGTGCCCTCGAGAATGATCGCGGTCACCGAGCCCGGATGCCGATGGGCCGGCGAATAGGCCAGCGGCGGAAAGTCCACGAGCACGGTGGTCACCGACTTGCCCGGCACGTTCGGCAGCGCCTCGCACGAGAGCACCTTGCTCGAGGTCGCGGGCCTCGCATCGGCGCCCGAGCCCGCGGGCGCCGGGGCCGACGCGAACATCGGCCGGGCGACGCTGCTGCACACGTCGGCGAACCACAGCGCCGCCTCCTGCCGGTTGCCATGCGGCGTCAGCGCCCAGCCGGCGGCCAGCACCAGGGAGAGCGCCGCAATGCCCGCGCCGAGCTGCCGGCGATGAAGCCGCCCCGCCTTCACGAGGCCACTCCCCGCCGCTGGCGCAGCCGCAGCGATGCACTCCAGCCCAGCTCGCGCCTGGCCTTCTCGCTGCTGACTTCGGGGTTGTCCTCGGCGATGTTGAAGACACCGCCGCGTGCATGCCGCAGCGCCAGCACCGCTGCCCAGGCCGCGGCCTCCACGTGGACCGGACACGCGCCCCTGGGCTCGGCGGTCGACGTGCCGGGACCGTAGAACTGCCCGTAGCGCAGCACCGTGCCCGTGAGGCCCGCCGTGCCCAGCACGCTGCGCTCCAGCGCCGCCACGCCGCCCACGCTGACGCCGCGCGTGCCTTCGGCCGCGAGATCGAGCGGGTCTTCCTCGACATGCGGGGTAGCGCCGGGCGCATAGACCCAGGCGATGCTCTGCGCCACCAACCGGCGGGCACCGGCCGCCACCGCGGCGGCCACGAGGTTGCGCGTGCCCTCGGTGCGCACGCGCGCATTGCGATGGGCGGCATCGGCCATCCGCCTGGGATCGAGATCCCGCGGCAGGTCGGTGAGCTGGTGGATCACGATCGCCGGTGCGATGCGCATCAGCGCCGCGCGCAGCGCCTTCGCGTCGAACACGTCGACGACGACCGGCACCGCACCGCTTGCCTCCAGCGCCTGCGCGCGCTCGGTGCGCCGCGTGCTGCCGTACACGGTGTAGCCCGCGTCGACCAACAGGGGCACGAGTGCGCTGCCGATGGCCCCGGCCGCACCCGCCACGAATATCTTCTCGCTCATCGCATGTCCTTTTTTCATGGGCAGTTCGAAGCTTAGGTTTTCGATGCACCATTCCAAAGAGCCAAGATTCGTCAAAATGAATGGGCCATGACGCAAGAGAAGAAATCGCCCGCCGCCCTCCTCGCGCTCGACCGCGCAGCGTCCACGCCGCTGCACCGGCAGATCTACGAGCGCTTCCGCACGGGCATCGAGCAGGGCTTGCTCCGCCCGGGCAGCCGCGTGGCCTCGGCGCGCAGCCTGGCCAGCGAACTGGGCGTGGCGCGCGGCACCATCGAGGCGGCCTACAACCAGCTCGCGGGCGAAGGCTATTTCTCGCCGCAGGGCCAGGCCGGCACGGTGGTCTCGCCCTCGCTGCCCTCCCCGCGGTCGGCGCGCCGCACGTCCCGGCAAGCCGAGGCGCGGGCCGTGGAACACGAGTTGGCCGAACCCGCGCCGCCACCGCCCCTGCAGTTGGGCATCCCGGCGCTCGATGCTTTTCCGCGCAAGCTCTGGGCGCGCCTGGTGTCACGCCGCGCCAGGGCGATGGCCGCGGCCGACATGTTCTATGGCGACCCCTCGGGCCATCCGCCGCTGCGCACCGCCATTGCCGCCTACCTGCGGGTGTCGCGCGGCGTCGCATGCCATCCGTCGCAGGTCTTCGTGACCGGCGGCTACCGCGCATCGCTCGCGCTCATCTCGCACGCGCTGCTCGCAAGGGACGAGCGCGTGTGGGTGGAGGACCCGGGCTATCCGCCGACGCAGGAGGTGCTGCGCAGCGCCGGCCAGCGCACGGTGCCCGTGCCGGTCGACGAAGAAGGCCTGGTCGTTGCGCGCGGCATGCGCAAGGCAGCGAAGGCGAAGATGGCCGTCGTCACGCCCTCGCACCAGGCGCCGCTCGGCGTCTCGATGTCGCTCGCCCGCCGGCTGCAGCTGCTCGACTGGGCCTCGCAGGCGAAGGCCTGGATCGTCGAGGACGACTACGACGGCGAATACCGCTACACCGGCCCGCCCCTGCCCGCGCTCAAGAGCCTCGACCGCCATGACCGCGTGCTCTACGCCGGCAGCTTCTCGAAGGTGCTGTACCCCGGCTTGGCACTGGGCTACGTGGTGGTGCCCGACGCGCTGCGCGGCGCCTTCGACGAGGCCGCGCGGACCGGGTCCAACGGATGCCCGCAGCTCACGCAGGCGGTGGTCGCCGATTTCATGCGCGAAGGCCACTTCTCGCGCCACTTGAAGAAGATGCGGCTGCTCTATGCGCGCCGCCGCCACATGCTCGCGGCCGCGCTGCAGAAGGCCTTCGGTGACGAAGTGCGCATCGACCTGCAGGCCGGCGGCATGCACCTGATCGCGCGCTTCGACCGGCGGCGCGAGGGCGACGCGGAACTGGCACGCCGGGCGCAGCACGCCGGACTGAACTGCCAGCCGCTGTCCGCGCGGGGCACGGCAAGCTTCCGGGACGAGGGGCTGTTGATGGGCTTCACCAGTGTTGGCTCGGCGCTGCATGCGCAGCAGCTCGCGGCGAAGCTGCACAAGGCCTTGGGCCGCGAGCCCTGAGACCGTGCACGGGCACAATCCACCGTGCCAGCCATACATAAAAAGGAGAAGAGAACCATGCGCAGCCGACTGCTTGCCTTTGTCATTGCGATCGTCCTGTCCGGATGCGCTGCCACGGCGCCACCGGTTCCGCCCCATACAGGCAAGCTGGCGAAAGGCGCCAAGGTCGGGGTGCTGGTCTACATGCCTTCGCCGGCGCAGCACCTGCACGTGGGTACCACCGTCTTCAACAACTTCTCCACGAACTATCAGTTTCCCTGGACGCCCACCGCCAGGGCCTACGAGATCGTCGCGTCAGACTTGGAGAAGGAGGGCTTCCAGGTCGTGCGGCTCTCGAGCTTTGCAACGAGCACCATCGATGCCTTGGCCGTTTCATCCGACGACCGATGGAGCGCGAATCCAAAGCAGGAATGGGCGGCCCGAAAGCTCCGGGAAGAGCAGATCTCGGCAGTCGTCCTGGTCGAAGGGAAACGAACGCTCGCGCGGCTCGAATGCACCGGTGGCCCCTGCGCCGAAAGCTACATGGCGAACTCGGGTCTTTTCACGCGCAGCATGTTGGGCATGACGAGATACTTCGCCGTGCCGGCCATCGAGGCAAAGGTCTTTGTCATGGATCCTCCGATGGACCTCATGGCCTACGAGCCGATGAAGACCCTGCAGGCGCGCCGTGTCCGGCAACTCGACAATTTTCCCGAGCCCCGCGATTTCAAGCGGCTGAGCAATGCAGAGTTCGCGCCTGTGGCTGCCTCGATCGATGCGCACCTGCGGTCGCTTTCGCGCAGCGCCGCTCAGGCATTGAGCAATGGCGTGAAATAGGATCTGGACTCCCGCATGCCTCGATGGTCCCGGCTCGGTCTCAGGCTTGACGCATGAACCTGCGGCAAGCCAGTCCCTGGATTCCTTTTGCCTGTGTATCCGCCCTCGCTTTCCTGGTCTACAGGACCCTTTCCGCGAGCGAGTGGTACTACGCGCTCCTGTGGCTGCTGGCTGGCCTGAGCGCCGTGTTCGCGGCGAGACTTCTCCTGCAGACTGGCCTCAGGGCCTGGCCGGTCGCAGCAACAGCCCTCGGCCTGCTGGCCGGTCAATGGTGGCTGGTGGAGGCTCTGATCCTGCGAGCGTTCTGGCGCCTCAACGGCTTCGCCCCTTGATGCGCGCCCAAGTGCCGAGGGCGACCTTCGCCTGGATGCGCTTCAGCGAGGTGCGCTTGCCTCAGGTCCCTTCGCCGCCGTCCGGCCCTCTGCGCTGAAGATCGACCCGCAGCCCCTCGGCGATGCCGTTCTCGACATGAAGCGCGAAACGCATCGCCGGACCTTCGACAAGGACCTCGAGTTCGAGCTTCGCCGTCGCCCGGTCGAAGCCCATCTGCGCGCCCTTCCAGGCCGCCGCGGCATCGCGGGCCGCGAGTGAAGCCATCTCCACCTTGAGGCCGCGGCCGACGGACTGGGAATGCACTCCGATCGCATGGCGCCCTTCCAGATGCACTTGCAGGCCCGGCACCGCGACGAGCCCCTCGCCAAGCCGCAGCTCGCCCGAGAGCGATGTGCGGCCCAGCAGCAGGCGCGCCTGTTGCGTCAGGCCCTGGCCGGGTCCGCGCCGGCCCTGGCGCAGCATCGATTCGGCAAAGGTCTGCAGTTGCAACTTGCCGCGCTCGGAAACCCAGGGGCCCAGCAAGGTACCGCGGTGCTCGAACACCACGCCCGCGAGCGGCGCCGCGGCGAACTGGTACAGGTAGCTGCGACCGTTGGGCGCATCGACGTAGATGCCCATCCGGCTCACGCCCATGCGCGAGTCGGGCCCGACATGTTCGACCGTCGCATCGTTGAAGTCGATCTGGCCGTGGCGAATGGGCACCGTGACATCGGCATCGAACAGCAGGTGCGCGTCGGTGATCTGGCCGCGGACCGTGCCTTCCGCCTCGTTGAGCGGCGCAAGGCGCCACGCGTCGGCGGCAGCCTGGCCGGCCACGGTGGGTGTTGCCGCCGACGCGTCCACGCCTTGGCTCGCCTCGCGGATCTTCTGGATCTGCGGCGGCAGCACCAGCGGGCCATGCAGCTTCAATCCCGAGCACTCGGCCTTGTCCGCCTGGACGGACACCAGCCGCGGCACGCCGGCCTCGGTGCGCAGCCGGGCCACCAGTTCGTGCACATCGATGCGGTCGATTTCAAGGACGAACGGATCCGACGCAAGCCGCAGCGCCATCGCCTCGAACCGCCGGACCCGGAGTTCGACGGCGCCGTCCGGCATGGATTGCCACGTCACGCCCTCGAGCGTGCAGCGGTTGCGCCCGGCATCGCCGGACGCCCCGAGTTCCGATCCGAGTGCGAGTTCGATGAGGGAGGCCGCGAGCGAGACGGTCATGCCGTGCTTCTACCAGCCTCGCACCGCCTTCGCTACCGAGACCGAGTACGTGCTCACGCCCTCGCGGTGCAATATTTAGTCATTTATTGACAAATGACTAGTAATTGCAACAAACTGGCGCAGTGGCACTGCACTCCGATCCCACCCTGGAACAAGCCGCGCTGGCACTCGCCGAGCGTCAGCCACTGCTGCGCGCGCGAGATCTTGCAACGCACGGCCTGCCGACGGTGGTTCTCAGCCGGCTCGTGGCTGCCGGCAGGCTCGAACGCGTTGCCCGCGGCGTCTACAGCCTTCCGGGACGCGCGCTCAGCGAGCACCGGTCGCTGGCCGAAGCGGCGCTGCGGGTGCCGCGAGGCGTGGTGTGCCTGCTGTCGGCGCTGCGCGTCCACGGCATTGGCACCCAGGCGCCGTTCGAGGTCTGGATGGCGATTCCCCATCACTCGCCCACGCCGCGGCTGGACCAGCCCGCGCTTCGCGTGGTGCGCATGTCGGGGGCGGCTCTGACTGAAGGCGTCGATCTCGTCGACATCGACGGCGTGCAAGTGCCGGTATTCAATGCCGCCAAGACGGTGGCCGACTGCTTCAAGTACCGCAACAAGATCGGCCTGGACGTGGCACTGGAAGCGCTGCGAGATGGCTGGTCGCAGCGCAAGCTGTCGATGGATGCGCTCTGGCACTACGCAACGGTGAATCGCGTGGCCAATGTCATGCGGCCCTACCTGGAAAGCGTCATTGCATGAGCCGCAATCTCGCAGCGTCCGTCCGCGCCCGCTTGAAGCAGCGAGCCGATGCCACGAGACAGGACTTCAACCTGACGCTCACCCGCTACGGGCTGGAGCGGCTGTTGTACCGGCTCTCGGTGTCGCCGCATGCAGCCAACTACCTGCTCAAGGGTGCGCTGCTGTTTTCGCTGTGGTACGACCAGCCGCATCGGCCGACGCGCGACGCAGATCTGCTGGGCTTTGGTCCGGATGACGTCGACACCGCGGTATCGGCTTTCCGCGAGATCTGCCAGATCGAAGTGGACGACGGCATCGCGTTCGACACCGCTTCGGTCAGGGGCTCGGTGATCCGCAAGGAGGCGGGCTACGGCGGCGTACGGATCGACTTGCTTGCGAAGTTGGACGGCGCGCGCCTCGCGCTGCAAGTGGATATCGGTTTTGGCGATGCGGTCACGCCGGCACCCGAACCGGTGAGCTACCCGGTGCTGCTCGAAGACCTGTCCGCGCCGCAACTGCGCGCCTATCCGAAATACACGGTGGTCGCCGAGAAGTTTCATGCGGTGTGCCTGCTGGGCATGGGTAATACCCGCATGAAGGACTACTTCGATCTCTGGGTGCTGCTCACCGAGCGTGCGCTGGAAGCCACCGAGCTGCGCCGCGCTGTCCATGCCACTTTCGCGCGGCGGCAACTGGCGGTGCCCGGCACCGTGCCCTTGGGGTTGAGCGATGCATTCGCGCATGATCCGGCAAAACAAGGCCAATGGGCCGCCTTCCTCCAAAGGAACCGGTTGGGCGACCTCGCCCTCTCCACGGTCGTCGCGCTGTTGCGCAGCGAATTCCAGAAGCTCGGAACCGCCTGAAGAACCGGCCCCGCCGCTACCGCACGCGCGGGCCAGCCCCCTGCAGGCTGCTGCGCAGCGCCAGCTTGCGCACGATGGTCGAGAACGCGCGCGTGGCCGCGGCATCGCGCGCCACCGGCGACCACAGCATGCCGGGCGTGCGCACGGGCGTGGGGCTTTCGAGCCGGATGACCACGAGCCCCGAGAGCGGGTTGACCACGTTCGCGGCCACGATGGACGCGAGCTGCGTCTTGGCGACGAGGTCCATCATCGGCGCCAGCGTGTTGATCTCGGCCACCACGTGGGGCTGCGCGCCGCAGGAGCGAAAGCATTCGTCGAGCATCTTGCGCGTGGCAAAGCTGGCCGGCAGCAGCACCATCGGCAGGCGGTGCAGCTCCACCATGCGCACGCGCTTGCGCCGCGCGAGCGGGTGCTTCCTGGCCACCACCAGCACCATCTCCTCGTTGTAGAGCGGCTCGAACTGCAGCGGCCCGGGCACGCTCGGCCGGTAGGCGATGCCCAGGTCCAGCGTGCCCTGCTGCAGGCGCGCGGCGATCTGGTCGGCCGACAGTTCCTCGACCACCACCTTCACGCGCGGATGCCGCGCCTGGAAGCTCGCGATGCAGTCGGGGATGAAGCCGAGGTTGAAGGTGTGCGTGGAGCCCACGCGCAGCTCGCCCGCCACCTCGGAGCTGTCCTGGCGCAGCGCGCCCAGCCCCAGGTCGATCTCGTGCAGGGCCTTGGTGCAGTAGTGCAGGAACTCGTCGCCGGCATCGGTCAGGCTCACGCGCTTGCCGATGCGGTCGAACAGCGCAACGCCGATCTCCTCTTCGAGCTGCTTGATCTGGTGCGACAGCGTCGACTGCGTCACATGCAGGCGCTCGGCCGCGCGCGTGAAGTTCAGCGAGCCCGACAGGGCGATGAAGTAGCGCAGGTGCCTGAGTTCCATGGCGTTCCCCGGGAGCAATGATCGATGGCATCGATGCTAACGATGTAAAACAATCATTTTCGGAATTCGTGGATGCAACCTAAAGTTTCTCCGGCCCCACAACAACGACAGGAGACCTCCCGGTGCAAAAAGTCCTCAGCGGCATCAAGGTGCTGGAACAAGGCACGTTCATCACCGGACCGGCCGCCGGCATGTTCCTCGCGGACCTGGGTGCCGAGGTGGTCAAGATCGAGCAGCCCGGCGCGGGCGATCCGTTCCGCGCCTTTCGCGGCGGCCTCTACAGCCCGCACTTCCAGACCTACAACCGCAACAAGCGCAGCGTCACGCTCAACCCGAAGCTGCCCGAGGATGCGGCCGTGTTCGACGAGCTCGTCAAGGACGCCGACGTCTACATCCAGAATTTCCGCCCCGGTGCGGCCGAGCGGCTGGGCGCTGGCGAGTCGCGGCTGCGGGCGCTCAATCCGCGGCTCGTGTATTGCGCCATCAGCGGCTTCGGGCAGACCGGCCCCGCAGCGGGGCGCCCCGCCTACGACACGGTGGCGCAGGCCGCCAGCGCCTTCCTCAAGCTGCTCGTGAACCCGGCCAACCCGCGCGTGGTCGGCCCCGCGCTGGCCGATGCCATGACCGGCTTCTACGCCGCCTACGGCGTGCTCGGCGCGCTGGTCGAACGGGGCCGCACCGGCCGCGGGCGCGCGGTCGAGGTGTCGATGCTGGAGGCCATGTGCCACTTCAACCTCGACGCCTTCACGCACTACTTTTCCGAGAGCGAGGTCATGGGCCCGTTCAGCCGGCCAAGCGTCTCGCAGTCCTACGTGCTGGAGTGCGCGGACGGCCTGTGGATCGCGCTGCACATGTCCTCGCCCGAGAAGTTCTGGCAGGGCCTGGCCAATGCCATCGAGCGCCCTCGCCTGTTCGCGGACCCGCGCTTCGCCACGCGCGAGGCGCGCATCGCGCACCAGGAAGACCTGATCGCGCTGCTCGGCGACGTGTTCCGCCAGCAGACCCGCGCAACGTGGTGTGCGCGGCTCGAGGCCGAGGACGTGCCGCACGCGCCCATGTACGACACGCGCGAGGCCATGGAAGACCCGCAGGCGCGGCACCTGCAGCTGCAGGTGAGCGCGCCGCACCCCGAGGGCGGCGAGTGGCACACCATCCGCTCGCCCGTGAGCTTCGACGGCGAGCGCTCGCTCGAGGTGACGGCGCCGCCCATGCTCGGCGCCGACAACGCGGCCATCGTCGATCCGATCCGCCAGCGCCTGGGGCAGCCGCCCAACGCCGCGCGCTGACCCCGCGCGGCCTTCCAGACATAACGAGCCAGGAGACAAGACAACCATGACCCCATCGAACGAAAGCGAGCTGACGCAGACCGTGCTGCAGAGCCTCGAGGGAACGCGCGACGCGCGCTTCCTGCAGCTGATGCAGTCGCTGATCACGCACCTGCATGCCTTCATCCGCGAAGTGGACCTGAAGCCCGACGAATGGATGCAGGGCATCGAGTTCCTGACGGCCACGGGCCAGACCTGCACCGACAAGCGCCAGGAGTTCATCCTGCTGTCGGACACGCTGGGCGCCTCGATGATGGTCGTGATCCTGGACCAGCTGCGCGCCGCCGCCGGCAAGCGCGGCCGGGCCGAGGCCAGCGAAGCCACGCAGGCCACCGAGCTCACCGAGGCCACGCACGCCACCGTGCAGGGCCCCTTCTACTGGGAGGGCGCGCCCGACCTGCCGCTCGGCGCCGACGTGGCCCAGGGCGCCCGCGGCGAGCCGACCTTCTACAGCGGCCGCGTCACCGACACCCACGGCCAGCCGCTCCAGGGTGCGCTGCTCGACATCTGGTCGGGCGACGGCGAAGGCGTGTACGACATGCAGCTCGAAGGCGCCGCGATGCAGGCGCGCGGGCGCATCCGCACCGACCACGAAGGCCGCTACTGGTTCTGGTCGATCCGCCCGAGCTTCTATCCGATCCCGGTCGACGGGCCCGTCGGCCGCATGCTCGAAGCGATGGGCCGCCATCCGAACCGCCCCGGCCACATCCACATGATGGTCTCGGCGCCGGGCCATGTGCCCGTGACCACGCACCTGTTCGTGGCGGGCAGCCCGTACATCGAGTCCGACGCCGTGTTCGGCGTGCGGCCGCGGCTCGTCGTCGACTTCGAGTCGCATCCGCCGGGCCGCGCGCCCGACGGCAGGCCGCTGGAAACGCCCTACTGGTCCGCGCACTACGACTTCTGCCTCGAACCCCGACACGCCTGAAAGACCACGCCCATGAAAATCGGAAAGTCCACCGTCCCGCGCACCGCCATCTGCACCTCGGACGAACACACCATCGTCGTGCGCGGCCAGGACCTGTGCCGGGAGCTGATCGGGCACCTGTCGTTCACGGATTATTTCTTCCTGCTGCTCACCGGGCGCCGCCCCGATGCCGCGTGCAGCACGGTGCTCGACGCCACGCTGGTGGCGATTGCCGAGCACGGCCTCGTGCCGAGCGTGCAGGCCAGCCGCATGACCTTCGCGGCCGCGCCCGATGCGCTGCAGGGCGCGGTGGCGGCCGGCATCCTCGGCTGCGGCTCCGTGATCCTCGGCGCTTCGGAAACCGCGGGCCGACTGTTCATCGAGGTGGCAGCGCGCGTGGATGCGGGCGCCACGCTGCCGCAGGCCGCCGCCGCGGCCATCGCCGAACTCAAGGCCGCGCGCGCCGCGATCCCCGGGTACGGCCATCCGCTGCACAAGGAACGCGATCCGCGCGTCGACCGGCTGATCGACGTGGCGACGCAGTCCGGCGCCGACCTGCGCTATGTGCGCATCGCGCAGGCGCTCGAAGAGGCGATCCCGGGCATCGTGGGCAAGGACCTGCGCATGAACGTCTCGGCGGCGATTCCGGCGGTGCTGCTGGGCGTGGGCTTTCCGGTGGCGTCGCTGCGCGGCGTGCCGATCCTCGCGCGCACAGCGGGGCTGATCGCGCACCTCGCGGAAGAGGCCGAGACGCCGAGCGGCTTTGCGCTGTCCTACCAGGCCACGCGCGAGCTGCAGTACGAAGGCACCGTGCCCGCGGGCTTCGGGGAGGCGCGGTGACGAAGCGCCGCGCCATCCTGGCCGTTGCCGCAGCAGCAATGCTGGCGCAGGGCAACAGCAGCGCATGGGCGCAGGCGGGCGACGCGCGGCCCCTCAAGCTGGTCGTGCCCTTCGCGGCCGGCACCACGACCGACATCGTGGGACGGGTGCTGGCCGAAGCCCTCGGGCGCCAGCTGTCGCAGGCGGTGATCGTCGACAACCGGCCCGGTGCGGGCGGCGCCATCGGCAGCGAACTGGTGGCCCGCTCGGGGGCGGATGCACACACCGTGCTGCTGGGCACCGTGGGCACGCATGCCATCAACGCGACGCTCTACAAGCGCCTGTCCTACCAGCCGCAGCGCGACTTCGTGCCGCTGGGCTTCGTCGGCGCCACGCCCACGCTGCTGGTCGTGCCCGCCGCCGCGCCGTGGAAGACGGTGGCCGATCTGCGCCAGGCCAGCGGCAAGTCGGTGAGCTTTGCCTCGGCCGGCAACGGCACCTCGGGGCACCTGGCGGGCGAGTTGCTCAACCTGCGGCTCGGCAAGGACTTCGTGCACGTGCCCTACCGCGACGGCGCCCAGGCGCTCACCGAGGTGATGGCGGGCAATGTGCAGTTCATGTTCTATCACCCGGCCGCCGTGCTGCCGCAGATCCGCGCCGGCAGGCTGCGCGCGCTGGGTGCATCGAGCGCCCGGCGAAGCATGGCCGCGCCCGACGTGCCCACGCTGGCCGAGCAGGGCATTCCGGATTTCGACCTGGTCGCATGGTTCATGTTGTATGCGCCGGCCGACATGCCCGCCGCGCAGCGCGACCGCCTGCGCGAGGCCACGCAGGCGGTGCTCGCGCAGCCCGCGGTGCGCGACAAGCTCGCGGCCCAGGGCATCGAGCCGATGGCGATGAACGCATCGGACATGGCCGCCTTCGCCGCGGCCGAGATCGCGAAGTGGGGCGAGGCCGTGCGCCGCTCCGGCGCGCAGGTGGATTGAAGTAGACAGAACAACCCAACAAACGGGCACCCATCAGCCCAAGGAGACAAGCCATGCGTTCGACAAAAAACCTCGTCAAGAAGATGCTCGGCCTGGTGCTGGGCCTTGCCGGCATCCTGGCCACGGGCCATGCAAGCGCCCAGGCCGCGGAGTGGCCCACCAAGCCGATCCGGATCGTGGTGGGCTTCGCGCCCGGCACGCCGCCCGACATCTTCGCGCGCATGTACGGCGACTATGCGAGCCGCAAGCTCGGCGTGCCGGTGCTCATCGACAACAAGCCCGGCACGGCCGGCAACCTGGCGTCGGACACCGTCGCCAAGGCGCCCGCGGACGGCTACACCTTCCTCTACAACCTGTCGACCGCGTTCACGATCAACCCGTACATCTACAGCAAGCTGCCGTTCGACCCCGAGAAGGACCTGGTTCCCGTCGCCACCACGATGCGCCAGGGCCTCGTGCTGATCGCCAACACCAAGTTTCCGGCCAAGACCCTCAAGGAGCTCGTGGCCGCGGCCAAGGAAAAGCCCGGCACCTATTCGCACGCCTCGTACGGCGCGGGAAGCCCGTCGCAGCTGATCGTCGAATCGCTGAAGGACGAGGTGGGCATCACCATGCTGCATGTGCCCTACCGCGCGAGCCCCATCGCCGATCTCGTTGGCGGACAGGTCGACACCTTGATGGAACCCATCGCCACGGGCTACCCGCTGATCAGCAGCGGCCGCGTGCAGGCGCTGGCCTACTCGGGCCCCACGCGGCACCCCGCGCTGCCCGATGTGCCCACGCTCTCGGAGGTGATGCCGGGCTTCTCGATGATGTCGTGGCACGGCATCTGGGCGCCCGCGAACACGCCGGCCGCGGTGCTCAACCGGTTCAACGCGGTGTTCGTCGAAGCGAGCAAGGACCCGGACCTTGCCAAGCGCATCAAGGATCTCAACAGCGAGCCGCTGGGCGTCACGCGCACCGAGATGAGCGCGATGGTGCGGCGCGACGCGGAGATCTACAGCCGCGTCGTGAAGGCGCGCAACATCCGCGTGGATTGACCTGCCGCGCCCATCGGCTTCCACTCCTCACGGCCCTTAACATCGGCCGTGATGACCGCTTCACTGCCACCCGAAATCATCCCGCAGCTGGCGCAGGCGCGCGCCGTTCTCGAGCGCCACCTGGCCGGCACGCTCCAGGCCATCCACCTGTTCGGCTCCGCCGTCGATGGGGGGCTCAAGCCGCACAGCGACATCGACCTGATGGTGACCGTGGAAGCGCCGCTGGCCGCGCAAGTGCGGCATCCGCTGATGACGGACCTGCTGTCGGTCTCGGGCAGCCCCGGCGCCGGCGGACCATGGCGCCCGCTCGAAGTGACGGCCGTGGTGCGGGACGAGGTCGTGCCCTGGCGCTATCCGCCGCTGCGCGAGCTGCAGTTCGGCGAATGGCTGCGCGAAGAGTTGCAGGCCGGCATCGTGGAGCCGGCCATGCCGGACCATGACCTGGCGATCCTGCTCACGAAGCTCCGGCAGCACAGCGTCTGCCTGCTCGGCCCTCCCGCGGACGAACTGTTCGACCCCGTGCCGCGCGCCGATTTCTCGCAGTCGCTGCTGGACACCGTGGCGCAGTGGAACAACGCGCCGGACTGGCAGGGCGACGAGCGCAATGTGGTGCTCGCGCTCGCGCGCATCTGGTTCAGTGCCTGCACCGGCCGGATCGCGCCCAAGGATGCCGCCGCCGCATGGGCGCTGGAGCGCCTGCCCGGCGAGCACCGGCCCGTGCTGGCGAGTGCGCATGCGGCTTACCTGGGCCATGCACCGGACAACTTGGCCGATCGTCCTACCCAGCTCGCGGCATTCGTGCGCTACACCAAGGCGCTGATCGAGGGTGTCGTCTGCGCAGGCCCCGCGCCCGCGCGGTGAGCCATTGCGCCAGTCGCACCCCGCCAGGCTTTCCTCCAGGCACGACGAAAAGGAGAGACACGGATGTACGTCATCATGGGCGGTACGGGGCATGTCGGTTCGGCGGTCGCGCAGGCGCTGCTCGGCCGCGGCGAAGCAGTGACGATCGTCACGCGCGACGCGAAGCGCGCAGGCGCGTGGCGCGCAAAGGGCGCCGAGATCGCCGAGGCGAATGCTGAAGACGTGGCGTCGCTGCGCGCGGCGTTGCAGCGCGGGCGCCGCGCCTTCCTGCTCAATCCGTCCGCGGACACGTCGGCGGACACCGACACCATCGAGCGGCGCACGGTCGCCAACATCCTGCAGGCGCTCGAAGGCTCGGGGCTGCAGAAGGTGGTGGCGGAATCGACCGGCGGCGCGCAGCCCGGCGAGCGCATCGGCGACCTGAGCGTGCTGTGGGAACTCGAAGAGGGCCTGCGCCGCCAATCCATTCCGGCGGCCATCAACCGCGCGGCCTACTACATGAGCAACTGGGACGGACTGCTCGATACGGTGCGCAGCACGGGCAGGCTGCCCACGATGTTCGACCCCGAGCTTGCCATTCCCATGGCCGCGCCGCACGACCTCGGCGAGATCGCGGCCCGCAGGCTGGTGTCCCCGCTCGACGACGTCGGCATCCGCTACGTGGAGGGCCCGCGGCGCTATACCTCGGCCGACGTGGCAAGGGCGTTCTCGGAGGCGCTCGGCCGGCCGGTGGAACTGGACGTCACGCCGCGCGGCAAGTGGAAGGCAGCGTTCCGCGACCTCGGCTTTTCCGAAGCTGCCGCGGACTCGTATGCGCGGATGACCGCGGTGAGCGTCGACAGCGGCTTCGAGATGCCAGGCGACGCGCTGCGCGGCTCGACGACGCTCGAGGCCTACATCCGCGGCCTGGTGGCGCGATCCTGACGGCACCGCGCCACCCACCCATGTTCAGGCAGCGAGCACCTGCAGGTTGCCGACACCGGGCAGCACGCGCAGCGTGGCTGCGGTCCTCACCGAATAGTCGCGGCTCAGCACCGTGCTGATCTCGATGTAGTCGCAGCGCGCTTCGGCCGGCGTGAGGGTCAGCACCGCATAGCCGCGCTTGCTGGTCTCGGCGTAGCGCAGGTCGTCGACCATGCGCCGGAAGCCATCGGCCAGCAGGTCGTTGGCAATCAGCGGCAGCGCCCGCTCGAAGCCGGGCGACGACACCGAGGAAGTGCCGAACTCCACGCCGACCCGCTGCCCGGAGGCGTCGGTGAGGTTCCCGGCCCAGGCGTTGTGCGTGTCGCCGGCCAGCGAGATCAGGTTCTTGCCCTGGTTGCGCGCCATGGCAAGCACCACGTCGCGCGCGGCCGGGTAGCCGTCCCACGCGTCCAGGTTGTAGGGCACCTTCTGCTGCGTGATCAGCGCGCGCTGGCTGTCGCTGCGGGCGGAATCCGGAAGCGCCTGCGCCGCCAGGTAGGCGCTCAGCGTCTCGAGGCTGAAGTCGGTCGCGATGCTCACGGGGATGGCCATGCGCATCATGAGCACCTGCTGGCCGAGCACCTGCCAGGTGCAGGGCGATGCGGCCATGCGCTGCGACAGCCAGTCCACCTGCGGCTGGCCCATCAGCTGCCGCGTGGCCGCCGAAGCCTCGCCGGCCAGGTACTGCGAGAGCGTGACCTGCTTGTCGCGGCCGATCAGCCGGGTGTCGAGCATGTGCATCGAAGCCAGCGTGCCGAAGTCGAAGGAGCGGTAGATCCGCAGCGGGTTGGCCGGGTCGGGCAGCCGCGTCGGCAGCCACTCGTGGTAGGCCTGCACGGCGGCCGCGCGCCGGGCCGCAAAGCTGCCCTCGGTTGCTTCGTCGTGGTTCCCGGCGCCGCCGGACCATGCGCCGTTGGCCAGGTCGTGGTCGTCCCACACCGCGATCATGGGCAGCCGCGCATGCAGGGCGCGCAGGTCGCCGTCGGTGCGGTACTGCGCATGGCGCAGGCGGTAGTCGGCGAGCGTCAGGATCTCGTGGTCGGGGTTCGATGTGCGGTCGATCGCAATGGCCAGCTGCGACGCATAGCCCACCACCCCGTACTCGTAGATGTAGTCGCCCAGGTGCAGCACCACGTCGATGTCGGTGCGCTTGGCAATGTCGGCATAGACGTTGAAGTAGCCGCTCGGGAAATTGGAGCACGACACCACCGCCAGCCTGGCCTGCGACACGCCGCCCACCGGCAGCGTGCGGGTGCGGCCGATGGGCGAGTGGTCGTTGCCCATCAGGAAGCGATAGAAATAGGTGCTGGCCGGCTGGAGCCCCATGGCGTCCACCTTGACCGTGTAGTCGTGCTCGGGGCCGGTGCTCGCGGTGCCGCGCGCCACGATGATGCCGAAGCGCTCGTCGCTGGCCACTTCCCACTCGACGTTGAGAGTGCCCGGCGCGGCGGCCGTCACGCGGGTCCAGAGGATCACGCGGTCGGACAAGGGATCGCCGCTCGCGATCCCGTGCTTGAACACCGAGTTGGAGTCGTCGGGCGGACGCCCTCCCCCCACTCCGCCGCCGATGCCCCCTCCTCCTCCTCCTCCTCCGCCGCCGCCCCCGCCGCAGGCGGTCAGGCCGATGCCGCTGCCCGAGAACATCGCGAACAGCACGGCGCTGCGCAGCAGCGAGCGCCGGGTGGTGCCGCTCAGGGCTTGCGGGGGGTCGGTGTCTGCATCATGAACGGCATGGCTTGCCTCGCCGTTGTTCTTCTTCTCGTCGTGGATGCGCATGGCAGTCTCCTGATCCGCCGACGGCAAGACGCACGGCACGCCTCGGTCCCCGTTCGACGTCGGCGCCATTTGAATGTGAGGACCTTGGTTTTCAACGTAGGCTGCCGCCGATGCGCGCGTCAGCCGGGAGCGCACGGCGTGCCGTCAGTTCAGGGTGTCGGCGGCCACGATGCACAGCGCTCCAACCGCGCATGGCGCATTCCCGCTGCGAACGCCTTCTACGCCTGGGCCATTCCCCGCATCAATGTGAGCAGGGCATGTTCGAGGTCTTTCTCGAAGTCGTACCGCAGGCTCTTCAACTCGGGGAGCTCGGTCACCTGCGCGGCCATCCCCGCCGGGTTGCTGAGCGGCCACAGCCCGATGATGAGCGGCAGCGAATGCTTCACCACCTGTTCGAAGGCCGGCACCGGCATGGCGGGCACGCGGGCATGGAAGTCCCGCGCTGTCTGTTGGCGGACCGCCAGCAGGCTGCCCTTGAAGTCGACCATGCGTTCGAACGACACCTTGCGCTCGAGGATGGACGGCAGGATGCTGATCAGCCGGCAAAGCAAGGGCCGCGCAGAAATGGTCGAGGCGAAGACGCGGGCAATGTGCTCGACGCTCGCGCCGGCCTTGCCGCCGCGCGCCAGTGCCGCGCCCAGCTCGGCATGCCAGCCTGCGAATTCTTCGACGAGCAGGTCCGTCAACACCGCCTCGCTGCTTTCGAAGTACCGGTAGACGTTCGACTTGGTCATCTGCGCCTCGCGCGCGAGTTCGTTGATGCCCAGGTCGAGGGCCTCCGGGCTCCGGTGCAGCATTTCCCGGGCCGTGGCCAGCAGATGGCGGCGCCGCTCTTCCTTCTGCTCGGCAGAGCGGGCGCGTACGTAGGGGATGGGCGAATTCATGCGGCGATCACACTCCATTTGCTAAAAGACCGATGGTCTGTTACATTACAGACCGTCGGTCTCCAATCTTGCCTGAAAGCAAGGATGCCGGCCACCTCCAGCATCACAGCGGCTTCAACAAAGGCGAACATCATGGCTACCAACATCGACTCCTGGGTTCTCATCACTGGTGCATCCAGTGGTTTTGGCGAAGAATTCGCAAGGCAATACGCGGCCAAGGGCCACCCGCTGATTCTGGTGGCGCGCCGGCTCGATCGGCTGCAAGCCCTGGCTGCGGCGCTGCAACAGGAGTGGGGCACCAGGGTCATCGTGGAACAGGCCGACCTGTCGGACGTGGCCGCCGTCCACGCGCTGCACGCCAGCCTTCGCGAGCGCGCCATCGAGGTCGAGATCCTGATCAACAACGCAGGCCATGGCCTGCAGGGTACTTTCCTCGACACGCCGATGCAAAGCGCGCTGGACATGCTGCAACTGGACATCGCAAGCCTGACGGTCATGACGCGGCTCTTCGGCGAGGACATGCGCGCACGCGGCCACGGCAAGATACTGCTCGTGGCCAGCATGCTGGCTTACTTCGGCGTGGAAAACATGGCCGTCTATGGCGCAGCCAAGGCCTATGTGCTGCGCCTTGGCGATGCGCTGCACCGTGAGTTCAAGCGCGATGGCGTGACGGTGACCTCGCTGTGCCCCGGCATGTCCGACACCGGCTTTGCGCAGGCCGCAAAACAGAAGATCACATGGGGGCTCAAGCTGCTGATGATGAAGCCGGCACCGGTGGTGCGGGCGGGAATCCATGCGCTGCACGCCGGCCGCGTCAGTGTGGTTCCAGGCTTCAACAACAAGGCGGCCGTGGCGATGGTGTGGGCAACGCCGCGATGGCTGCACCAGGCCATCTTTGCGCGCGTCATGAACAGTTGAGCGCGCCGCGCGCGCCACCCGGGCCGCCGCCAGGTGCCCGGCCAACCCACAATGCCGTCTTTTGCCTTGGGAGCCGAAGATGGACGAAACCGGAGATGTCGCGGACGACCTGATGGCCCTGGTCGCCGTGGTCGAGGCAGGCGGGTTCAGCGCCGCGAGCCAGCGCTTCGGCATTCCCGTGTCGCGGCTCAGCCGCCGCATCTCGGGGCTCGAGAAACGCCTGAACGTCAGCCTGATCGTGCGCAATTCGCGCAGGTTCAAGGTGACCGACATCGGACAGCGGATGTATGCGCACGGCGCGAACATACGGGCCGAAGCGCAGCGCGCGCTGTCCGCCGCGCGCGACAGCCTGGGCGAGGCATCGGGCACGCTTCGCATCTCGTGTCCCATCGCCTTGAGTGCCATGCTCGTGGCCCCGCTGGCCATCGACTTCAGCCTGCGGCATCCGCGCGTGGCGATCACGCTCGACGCAACCGACGGCCGGCCCTCGGCATTCAGCGATCCCGTCGACCTGTTGATTCGTCCTTCGGTCAAGCCGCTTCGCGACTCGAGCCTGGTGATGCGCAAGCTGGCCGACATTCCCTACGTACTCGTCGCATCGCCCAAGGTGCGCGATGCGCTGCCGGGTGCCGCGCTTCCCGCGCACTTGCAGGGCTGCCCGGCGATCGGCTGGACCTTCATGCCGCATCCTGCACGCTGGTTGCTGAACCACGCGCACGAGGGCGACGCAGAGATCGATGTGCGCGTGCAGTTCACGAGCGACAGCCTGCTGCAGATCCGCGAAGCTGCGCTCGCGGGGCTCGGTGTGGCGCAGCTGCCCGCCTCGATGTGCACCGCGGATTTCAAGGCCCGGCGCCTCGGCCTGATCGCGCCCGGCTGGACGCCGCCGCCGATCTCGCTTTTTGCGCTCTACCCCTCGCGGCGCGATCTCACCATTGCGGGGCGCCTTTTCCTGGACGAACTCTGCGAAGCGGCCTCGGTGCTGGGCCAGCCGGGCCAAGGCAACGCATTTTTGGAAAGCTGAGTTGCGCCGCCGGCCCTGTCATGCGGCGGTCATCCTTCCTAGACTCGCGGCCGCTTCGGCACCATCCCGGGCCGGCGAACAAGGAAGCACATGACGACGTCGAGCGATCCATGCAGGCATTCGGCAACCAGCCGGCGCCGGTTCATCCTTTCCGCCGGCGCACTGGCCGCCGTGCCGCTGAGTGGCTGCGGCGGCGGCGGCAACAGCGGCAACGGCTTTCTCCCTTTGCCCGCTGCGGCGGCGCCTCCCGCACCCGCACCCGCCCCTGCACCCGCGCCGGCCCCGGCACCCATGGTCGAAACGAGCTCCGGCACATTGAAGGGCCAGCGCACGGCCGATGACGCCGTCGCGTTCTTCTTCGGCGTCCCGTATGCGCAGCCGCCCGTCGGCGCCCTGCGCTTTCGCTCGCCGCAGCCGTACCGGGCCCCGGGCGGCGTGTTCGACGCCACGGCCTTCGGGGCCGCCAGCCTGCAGACCTTGCCGGCGTACGTGACCTGGATCTATCCCTCCCCTGCGGTTCAGAGCGAGGACTGCCTGACGCTGAACGTGTGGGCGCCGAGCCAGCGCCGCAAGCTGCCCGTCGTGGTGTGGCTGCACGGCGGCGCATGGCGCACCGGCGCCACCAGCATGCCGCTGATGAACGGCGAGGCTCTCGCGCGCAAGGGCGTGGTCGTCGTCACCGCCAATTTCCGGCTCGGCGCGATGGGCACGCTGTCGCACCCGGACCTCGTCGATCCCGACACCGGGACGCAGGCCAACTGGCAGCTGCAGGACCAGATCGCGGTGCTGCAGTGGGTGCGGCGCAACGCCGAGGCGTTCGGTGGCGATCCCGCCAATGTCTGCCTCATCGGGCAGTCCGCCGGCGGCACGAGCGGCGCGATCCTGGCGCAGAACCCGGTGGCGCGGGCCTGCTTCCAGAAGGCCATGCTGTTGAGCCCGGCCGGCGTGCCGGCGCCCACCGGCTTCACCCTGGCCGACGCCGGAAGGTATGCCGAAGCGCTGGCCGCCAGGCTGCAGACAACGCCCTCGGGCCTGCGCGACATTCCGGCTTCGACGCTGCACCAGGCCGAACTCGCGCTCAATGCGCAGCCGCTGCCGGCGGGCATCACCTCCGGCCGGGGCTTGCGCGCAGCACCGATCATCGACGGCCAGGTCTGCCTTTCCGACTGGACGCGCACCGCGTGGCCGGGCGATCTTCCCCTCGTGATCACCAATACGCTGACGGAAGGATCGTTCTTCCTCGATGCCTACGACCCGATCACCCAGGCACGGCTGACGCCGGCCTTGCCCGCCAGCCGCGCCGAGCTCCTGGCCCTGGTGACACCACAAGCAGGTGGCTCGCAGGCGAACGCCGATGCGGTGATCGACGCCTACACCGATGCAGCCGCACGCGAAGGCCGGTCGACCGCGCCGGGTGATGTGTGGATCGAAATCTATGGCGACCGCGTCCTGCGCAACTTCAGCGTGCGCTATGCCGCCAAGGTTGCCGGCGACGGAGGCAATGTCCGATACGCCACCTATGCGCATCAGATACAGGCGCCGGGGCGCGGCGTGCCCCATTGCGCGGAATTGCCCATGCTGTTCGGCAGCTTCGGGCTCGACTACTACGGAGACAAGGTGGGAGCAGGCGCTGCCGAAGCGCAGCTGTCGGACGCATTGATGACCGCGGTGCTGTCGTTCGCGAGCGATGGGAATGCGCGGCTGGCGCCGGAGCTCGGCTGGCCGCGCTTTTCAAGCGTGTCGGACTCCGCGGCGTCGTTCGGCGGGCAGAACGCCGCGGTGGCAACGATCGGCCCGGTACCCAAGTTCGCACAACTGGGTGTCTGGGACGCCCTGCTCGGCTACTGAGTCACCCGGGCGGGCGGTCATTGCGCGCCGCTGTCCGCCGCCATCCGGTCTCCCCTGCGCCGCTGCGTCCGATAGCGCGCAGGCGGAACATCGAACTCGCGCTTGAACGCACGGTTGAAGGCGGCCTCGGACTCGTAGCCCGCGTTCAGCGCGACTTCGAGCACCGTGTCATCGGTGCTCTCGAGCAGGCGGGCGCCGAGCTGCATGCGGCAGCGCGCGACATAGCCCAGCGGCGCCTCGCCCAGCAGGCGGGTGAACCGTTCCGCAAACACGGTGCGCGACATCCCGGCCTGTTCGGCCAGCGACGCGACCGTCCACGGGTGCGCGGGCTCGCGATGGATCGCGCCCAGGGCCCGGCCCACCGCCGAATCGCGTGCGGCCGCGAGCCATCCGGTCCGCTGCCGCGGCAGCTCGGACATGTAGCGGCGCAGCGTCTCGATGAAGAGCGCCTCGGCCAGCTTGGCGAGCAGCGCGTTGCGCCCGGCGCCGGCCGGCTCGCGATCGGAGGCGAGGTGGCGGAGCGTGCTTTCGATCCACGCGCCCGTCGACCCGCGGCGGATGTTCACCTTGAACAGCGGCGGCAAGCCCGCCAGGAAGAAGCGCCTGGCCTGGCGATCGCAGCCGATATAGCCGCAGATGAACTTGGTGACGGGCCCGCCGCCGCCGCCGCGCTCCGAGACCACCGCTCCCTCCAGGATCTTCGGCAGCAGCGCGGACGAGTCGGTGAGCTCGGCCCCGCGCCCGTTCCAGAGCTCATGCGCGTCTCCCAGCGGGAGGATGGCAACGTCGCCCGCCTCGAGCGCCAACCGGGGCTGCCCCGGAAGCCGCACGGAGGCCCTGCCTTCGACAAGCAGGTGAAACAGCACCATGTGTTCCGCCGAAGGCGCGATGAGGTGCGCGCCCGCGCTGGCTGGCGGCGACGCAAAGCCCCAGGGCGCGCTCAGCTCGGCGTCAAGAAAGATCGCGCCGCTCAGGCGCACGTTGCCCAACGCTTCGGAAAGGGGATCGGTCTGGTTCATGCGCTGCAAAGTAAGCCGGACGCTCGATCAGGTCATGCGGCCGCAGGCGGCCCATCCTTGGGGCTCGACAACCATGGACACACCATCATGACCGACGCAAGCAGTTTCATATTTTCCGATTCCGCATCGGCCGGGGAGACGGCCGATGCCGTGCGACGCTTCATGGCCGCATTCCGGCACAAGGACGCCGCCGCCATACGGGAGCTCGTCGCTCCGGATTGCATCATGGAAGCGATGCAGCCGGCGCCCGACGGGCTGCGGGTCGAGGGCCAGGAGCCCAATGTCGCCTTCTGGCAGGCCATGATCGCGGATCCAAACGGCGCCTTCGAGACCGAGGAAGTGGTCATCTGCGGCGACCGGGCGATCAACCGCTGGCGCTACCGCTTCGGCGAGGGCCAGGAGAATTCGGTCCGGGGCGTCACGCTGATCAAGGTGCGCCACGGCCGGATCGCGGAGGCCCTGGGCTACGCCAAGACACCGGCGGTGTCGAACCTCGGCCAGGCCGGGCAGCAGAGCACCTCCGAGGTCATCCGGCGGTTCAACGAGGTCTTCCAGCGGCATGATCCGGCGGCCCTCCCCGAGCTGATCGCCGCGGACTGCGTCATCGAGAACACCACGCCGGCGCCGAATGGCTCGCGCCATGTCGGCCACGACGCCTGCCTGGCGTTGTGGCGGGGAATCGCGACCCGTCCGGATACCTGGTTCGACATCGAGGACGTGACGGTCGCCGGAGAGCGGGCGACGATCCGCTGGCGGCTGCACTGGGGCGAGGACGAAAGCCAGTCGGTGCGCGGCGTGAACCTGATGCTGGTGCGCGGCGGCCAGATCGTGGAAGCGCGCGGCTACGTCAAGGGCGAATGAACGCGCGAGGAGTTCTGCCAGCCCGAAAAGGAACTGAGCAGGCCGCGCCGTGCGGCAATGTTCGCCGTAATCTCAATTTACGTATCTCATTCTGGACATATTCTCAAGTTTTGTCTAGTATGAGATACATATATGCCCTCTGCAGCGCCACCCCTTGCCCCTGCGGCCGATCGCCGCCTTGCAGCGTTCGGCCGGCGCATCCACGCTCGCCGCAAGGCCCTGAACGTGAGCGCCACCACAACGGCAGAGGCGGCGGGCGTGTCCCGCATGACGCTGCACCGAATCGAACGCGGCGAACCCTCGGTCACGATGGGGGCCTACATGAATGCCCTCGCCGCGCTGGGGCTGGATGTCGACGTGGTCCCGGCAACCCAATCCGCGCCCCCGGCGCCGATTGCGGGCGGCGTTCGAATCTCCGATTACCCCCAACTGCGCCGGCTCGCCTGGCAGTTGGCGCCGGATACCGAGCTCACACCTGCAGAGGCCTGGGCCACCTACGAACGCAACTGGCGCCATGTCGACGCATCGGCGCTCGACGCGCGGGAGCGGCAACTGCTCGACGAACTGGCACGCGCATTGGGCAGGAAGCCGCTGCATGTTTGAACGGCCGCACCACCGACGGGTCGCCGAGGCACTTGCAATGCTCGATGCCGAGTTGCTCGCCGAGAACCATTGCCTGTTCGGCGGCGGCACGGCCATCGCGCTTCGCTATGGTGAGTACCGCGAGTCGGTGGACATCGACTTCCTCGTTTCCGATATCGATGGCTACCGGCAGCTGCGCCAGCTGCTGACCGGTGAGCAGGGGCTGAGCGCGCTGGCCCGCAAGGGCGCGAAGATCCAGCAGACCGGCGAACTTCGCGCCGATCAATATGGCATCCGATCGATGGTGCGTGTGGGTGACGTCGATATCAAGTTCGAGATCGTGCTCGAAGCACGCATCGAACTTGATGCGCCGGGCGAGCAAGACCGCATCGGCGACATTGCGACGCTCACCGTGCTGGACATGGCCGCAAGCAAGCTGCTTGCAAATTCGGATCGCTGGGCCGACGACAGCGTCTTCAGCCGCGACATCATCGACCTGGCCATGATGCACCCTGGTTCTGCACTGCTGCGCCGCGCGGCGACCAAGGCCAGACAAGCCTACGGCAGCAGCATCGACAGCGATCTGGCAAAGGCCGTGAATGCGCTGCTGACACGCCACGGACGAATGGACCGCTGCATGGCGGTGCTGCAAATGACGCCTGCTGTGACACCCGCGCTGCTTCGCCAGCGCATCAAGGCCTTGCTGCCCCGAACTCCGAGCGCCAGGGGCAAAGCTGCCAACTACTGATAGCAGGTCCCCCGCCCCTTCAAAGAAACCCAATGGACAGCCAAGGAATCGCCGCCACCGCAATCGTCCCCACCAGCAGCGCCACCATGTAGCCTGCAATCGGCCGGATGCCCGCGTCAGGATGCACGCGGCCGATCGCGCAGGCCGCGTAGTAGCCCACGCCCAGCGGCGGCGCGAACAGGCCGAGGCCCATCGACAGCACCACCACCATCGCGTAGTGCACCTCGTGGATGCCCAACTGGCGCGCTATCGGAAACAAGAGCGGCCCGAACAGCACGATGGCCGGAATGCCCTCGAGCACGCTGCCCAGCACCACGAAGATCACCAGCGACACCGCCAGGAACATCGGCGCGCCGCCGGGCAGGCCGGTCATCGCTTCGGCCAGCAGGCGCGAGAAGCCCGACTGCGTGAGGCCCCAGGCCATGGCCGTCGCGGTGCCGATGATCAGCAGGATGGCGCCCGACAGCGACGCCGTCGCAACGAGCATCGGCCCCAGCCGCTTCCAGTCGAACTGCCGGTACACGACCAGCCCCGCGACCACGGCGTACATGATGCCGATGGTCGACACCTCGGTGGCGGTGGCCACGCCTTCGACCACCGCCGCGCGGATCACGAACGGCAGCGCCAGCGCCGGCAGCGCCACGACGGCCAGCCGGCCGACCTCGCGCCACGGCGTGCGCACGACCTCGCGCAGGTCCTCGCCGCGGCAGCGGAAGTACACGACCACGCACAGCATCAGGCCCAGCACCACAGCCGGCAGCAGGCCGCCCGTGAACAGCGCGGCAATCGACACGCCCGTGACCGAGCCGATGGTGATCAGCACCAGGCTGGGCGGCACCGTCTCGGTCTGCGCGCCGGTCGCGGCCAGCAGCGCGACGAGTTCGCCCTCGCTCGCGCCGCGCTGCTTCATCTCGGGGAAAAGCGCCGGCGCCACCGCCGCCATGTCGGCCGCCTTGGAGCCCGAGATGCCCGACACGAGGTACATCGCGCCCACCAGCACGTACGACAGCCCGCCCTTCACATGCCCCAGCAGGCCCGCGAGAAACGCGACCATCGCCTTGGCCATGCCGGTCATCTCGATCAGCAGGCCAAGGAACACGAACAGCGGCACCGCCAGCAAAATCAGGTGCGACATGCCCTCGTCCATGCGCCCCACGATCACCGGCAGCGCCGTGTCGGTGGCCAGCGCCAGGTAACCGAAGGTGCCAAGGCCGAACGAAAAGGCGATGGGAATGCCCGCAAGCACGCCCGCCAGCACCACGCCGACGAAGAACACCAGCAGGTTCAGCCGACCGAGCTCCTGGAACACCGAGCGGCCGAGCGTGAACGCCACCACCAACGTAACGACGATGGCCACCGCCTTGGCCGTGATGCGCCACTCCACGTCGCGCAGCAGCCTGAGCACCGCGAACAGGCCCATCAGGCCCACACCCACCGGCAGCGCCGCGGCCCGCCATGCATTCGAGATGTTCAGCGCGGGCGTGGTGATGAAGCGCTCCTCCGACGCGTACTCCCAGGCCGGCCACGCCACCATCGCCAGGAAGGCGAGCGAGGCGCACAGCGCCAAGGCCTCGAACAACGGACGCCGCGATGGCGGCTGCATCGAGACCAGCGCCGTCATGCGCATGTGCTCGCCGCGCCGCAGCGCGACCACCGCGCCCAGCATCGCGAGCCAGATGAACAAGATCGACGCGAGCTCGTCGGACCAGACCAGCGGGCTGTGGAACACGAAGCGCGCCAGCACGCCCGCCAGCAGCACCGCCACGTCGGCCAGCACGAGGCCGCCGGCCGCGATGTCGACCAGCGTGCCGAGCCGGCGCTCGATGGCAGACAGCCGGGGCGCATCGACCCGCGCGCCGGCCGCCAGGCCGAGGGCCGGCCCGCTCATGCAAGCTTGCCCGCGCTGCGCTCGAGCAGCGCCCAGGCCTCGTCGCCGTACTTGGCCTTCCACTCGCTGTAGAAGCCGGCCTTGCGCAACTGGTCGCGGAAGGCGGCTGCGTCCGGCTGGTTGAAGGCCATGCCCTTGGCGGCCAGTTCCTTCTGCAGCCCGGCGTTGAGCTCGGCCACGTCGGCGCGCTCTTTCATGCCGGCCGCGTTGATGTGGCGGGCCACCACGGTGCGCAGGTCGGCGGGCAGCTTGTCCCAGGCACGCCGGTTGGCCAGGAACCAGAAGCCGTCCCACATGTGGTTGCTCAGCGAGCAGAATTTCTGCACCTCGTAGAGCTTGGCCGTCGCAATGATGGCGAGCGGGTTCTCCTGCCCGTCGACGATCTTGGTCTGCAGCGCCGAATAGACCTCGGCAAAGTTGATGGACGTGGGCGCGGCGTCGAGCGCCTTGAACATCGAGGTCCACAGCGGCGACACCGGCACGCGGATCTTGAAGCCTTTCATGTCCTGCGGCGCGGCAATGGCCCGGCTCGACGAGGTGATCTGCCTGAAGCCGTTGTCCCAGATCTTCTCCATCGGCACGATGTTGGCCTTGGTGATCTGCTGGCGAATGTGCGCGCCCAGCTCGCCGTCCATCGCCTTCCACACGCTCGCATAGTCGTTGAACGCAAAGCCCACGCCGCTGATCGACGCCGAAGGCACGAGCGTGGAAAGGATCAACCCCGACAGCGTGAAGAACTCCACGCCGCCCGAGCGCAGCTGGCTCAGCACGTCGGTGTCGGAACCCAGCTGGTTGCTCGGGAAGATCTGGATGTCGACGCGGCCGCCGGTCTCGGCGCGGATGGCGTCGGCCATCTCCTTGGCGCGGATGTTGAGCGGATGCGTGACCGGCAGGTTGTTCGCGTACTTGTAGTTGAACTCGGCCTTCTGCGCGAAGGCCCGATGCATGGGAACGGCGAGGCTGGCGGCCAGTGCCGTCGAGCGCAGCACGGTGCGGCGGGTGATGCTCATTTTTTGTCTCCTGGTCCTTTTGTGAATGGATCTGCTCGTGCGGGGCGGCGTCGATGGGTGCGCTCAGGTGGTGGCGGCCTCCTTCACGTCACCGCGTTCGAGCAACTGCTTGCGGATGTCGGCCTTGGCGACCTTGCCGTAGCCCGACTTCGGCAGCGCATCCCAGAAGAAGATGTGCCGCGGCCAGCGGTACTTCGCGCAGCGGCCGTCCAGGTGCTGCAGCAGCTGCTCGGCCGTGAGGCCGGGTTGCGAAGCGACGATCACCGCCACGCCCACCTCGCCCCATTTCTCGTCCGCGATGCCGAGCACCGCCGCCTCGCGCACACCGGGATGCATCAGCAAGATTTCTTCGACCTCGCGCGGGTACACGTTGGAGCCGCCCGAGATGTACATGTCCGATTCGCGGCCCGTGATGTAGAGCAGCCCGCGCGCATCCATGCGGCCGAGATCGCCGGTGTGGAACCAGCCGCCGCGCAGCGCTTTCTCGGTGGCCTCGGGGTTGTTGAAGTAGCCCGCGAACACGGCCGGTCCGCGGCAGCAGATCTCGCCCACGGTGCCGGCGGGCACCGGCTGCATCCACGCGTCGAGGATGGCCACCTCCATGCCGGTGCGGGCCCGGCCGCAGCAGCCGATGTTCGCGTTCGGATCGTCGTCGGCGGCGGCATGCATGGCCGGCGGCAGCACCGTGATGCAGCCCGTGACTTCGCCCAGGCCGAAGTACTGCACCAGCACCTTGCCGAGTTTTTGCAGCGCGCGCTTCTGGTCCGCGCGGTACATCGGCGCGCCCGCATAGACCACGTAGCGCAGCGAGCCGTGGTCGAAGCGGTCGACGGCCGGGTCTTCCACCAGCATCTTGACGATGGTCGGCACCGTGAAGACGTTGGTCACGCGGTGCCGCTCCACCAGCGCCCAGAAGGTGGCGGGCTCCAGCCTGTCGGACGCGAGCAGCACGGTGGCCGCGCCGCGGGCCACGTTGAGCAGCGCGTGGATGCCCGCGCCATGCGACAGCGGCGCGACGGCGATCGAGCAGTCGTGCTCGGTGGTGCCCGGAATCAGGTCCGCCAGGTGGTTGGCCACGACGAAGGCCATCTGCCCGTGCGTGAGCACGGCGGCCTTCGGGCGGCCGGTGGTGCCCGAGGTGTAGAAGTACCACAGCGGATGATCGGCATCGACCTGCACCATCGCCGCGGGCGCACCGGCGTTGGCCGCGAGCAGCGCCTCGTAGCCGAGTTCATCCGCGCGCGAAAGACCGATGGTGACGACCGAGCGCAGATGCGAAGACGCGGCCTTCACGGCCTCCACATGCTCGGCAAAGCAGTCCTCGGCCAGCATCACGCTGGCTTCGCTGGCGCTGCCCAGGTAGGCGACCTCCGGCGGCGTGAGCCGGAAGTTGACGGGCACCCACACCGCGCCCAGGCGGAAGGCGGCCCAGCAGCTCTCGAACAGCGCCGGGTTGTTGCGCGACATCACGAGCAGCTTGTCGCCCGGCCGCATGCCGAGCGCGCGCAGCGCCTGCACCAGCGCATCGACGCGCGCATCGATCTCGCGCCAAGTCCACTGCCGCTCGCCCTGGATCAGGCCCGGCCGATCGGGAAAGAGCGCGGCCGTCTGCGACAGCAGCGCGGACAGGTTCATCGCCCGCGCCTGGCTCATGCCGCCTCCAGCACGCTCAGGTAGTTGGCGACCGCGGCGCCGCCCATGTTGAAGACCGCGCCCGGCTTGCCGGAGCCGACTTGCATGTCGCCCGCCAGGCCTGCCAGCTGCATCGCCGCCATCACATGCTGCGACACGCCGGTAGCGCCGATCGGATGGCCGCGCGACTTCAGTCCGCCCGACGGATTGACGGGCAGCTTGCCGTCCTTGCGGCTCACGCCGTCCAGGATCACGCGTGCGCCCTGCCCGTGCGGCGCCAGGCCCATGGCTTCGTACTCGAGCAGCTCCGCAATGGTGAAGCAGTCGTGCGTCTCGACGAAGCCCAGGTCATGCAGCGAGAGCCCCGCCGCGGCCAGCCCCTGCTGCCACGCGAGCGCCGCGCCCTCGAAGCGCGTCGGGTCGCGGCGCGACAGCGGGAGGTACTCGTTGACCTGCGTGCGCGAGCGCCAGCGCACCGCGGGGACCGTCGCCGACGCAACCGGCCCGGCCGAGATGACCAGCGCCGCCGCGCCGTCGGAGACCAGCGAGCAGTCGGAGCGCTTGAGCGGGCCCGCGACGAAGGGGTTCTTCTCCGACGGCTGGCGGCAGAAGTCGAAACCCAGGTCGCGCCGCATGTGCGCATAAGGGTTGTGCACGCCGTTGGCGTGGTTCTTGGCCGAGATGGCCGCGAGCGCATCGCTCTGGTCGCCGAAGCGTTCGAAGTAGCCGCCCGCGATATTGCCGAAGACGCCGGCAAAGCCCGCCGGCGTTTCGCCCTCTTCCTTCACGTAGGAGCAGCGCAGCAGCGTCTCGGCAATGCGCGGGCCGGGCACGGCGTTCATGATCTCGAAGCCGACCACCAGCGCATGCCGCACGCGCCCGCACTGCACCGCATCGAGCGCGGCCCAGATTGCGGCCGAACCGGTGGCGCATGCGTTTTCCATGCGCACCGCGGGAACGTGGCGCAGCTCGGGCAACGCCATGCCCACGAGCGACGCGCTGAAGTCCTGCGGCAGGAAGCCGCTGTTGAAGTGGCCGACGAAGACGCCGTCGATGTCGGCCGCGGCGAGCCCCGCAGTCTGCAGCGCAGGCTCGACGGCCGAGCGGATGAGCGCTTCGCTCTCCACGGCATCGAGCTTGCCGAAAGGCGTGTGTCCCCAGCCGATGATGCAGGCGTTGGTGGTCATTGAGCGGTTCTCCTTGTCAGGCGTGGTCGGTGGCGGGCACGGGCATGCCCCGGCGCAGGGTCGGCAGGCCGACGCCCGCGGCATCGAAGCCGCCATCGACGGCCAGCACCTGTCCGTTGATGAAGCTCGCCTCGTCGCTGCACAGGAAGCCCACGGCGTTGGCCATTTCCTCCGGCGTGCCGTAGCGGCCGAGCGGGATGGTGTCGTAGTAGTCGGAGCGGATCGCCACGCTGTGCACGAGCTTGGCCATCTCGGTTTCCACCGGCCCCGGCGCGATCACGTTCACGCGCACGCCGGCGTTGCCCAGCTCCACCGCATGCTGCTTGGTCAGGTGGATGAGCGCCGCCTTGCTGGTGCCGTAGGCCACCCGCAGCGTGCTGGCGCGCAGGCCCGAGATCGAGGCGATGTTCACCACCGCGCCGCTCCCGCGTTCGACCATCAGCGCGCCGAAGGCCTGCGTGCAGAGAAAAGCGCCGTCCAGGTTGGTGCCGAGCACGGTGCGCCATTCCTCGAAGGAGGTCTGGAGCACCGGCTTGAACACCGCCACGCCGGCGTTGTTGACCAGCGCATCGACGCGGCTGAAGCGCTCGACCACGGCCTTTGCCGCGCTCTCGACCTGCGACGGCTTCGACACGTCGCAGTGCAGGCCGAGCAGCTTCGCGGGCTGCGCGAGTTCGGCCACCGCCTGGTCGAGCGTGGCGCCGTCGATGTCGAGCAGCGCGACGCTGTAGCCGTGCGCCAGGAACCAGCGGCCGATGGCCAGGCCGATGCCGCGCGCGCCTCCGGTGACGACGGCGACGCGGGAAGAAGATGGAGTGGAGAGTTCGGTCATGGATGGGAATTTCTGCAGTGAATGAGATCAGTTGTTGCCCGGCGATGGCAGCCACTCTTCGAGCGTGACTTCGAAGGTGACGCAGACGGCATTGGCGCCCGCCACGAACGGCCCGCCATACAGGTGGCCGTGCGTGTCCGCCACCACGCCGGTGAGCGCGGCGCGCAGCGAGCCGTCGGGCTGCGAACGCACCTCGCCGGCCAGGCTCACGATCTCGGCGGCCGGACCGCGGATCACCTGGCAGGAACCGTCGGCGCGTTCGAGGCAGGCATCGACGAGGCTGCCCAGCGCGCCGCGCACGAACGCATGGCCGAAGCCTTCCGCGAGGCAGAGCTTCTCGACGCTGGAGACGAGGTCTTCGTTGGGCGCGATGCGCGCATAGGCCACGCGGCCCATGCGCCCGCTTTCGATCATGCGCATCTCAGCCATGGATGCGCCTGGCCTGGGGCCGCATCAGCGGCATGCGCGTTTCGTCGTCGTAGACCACGCGCAGTTCGAAGCTGTCGAGCGCTGTGACCACCGCGGTGACGCTGCGGCGTCCGACCACCGTGCAGTCGGTCAGGATGTGGCCGCCGCGCACCGCGCCGTCGGCGGTGCGGAAGGCGCCGTGGCAATGGACCACCGGCGTGCCGCTGGCGGAGCTGCCCAGCGTCGCGTTGCCGAAGATGAAGCAGGCGCCCTGCACCGTGTGCGGCGCGCCGTAGGTGGCGAGCACGCGGCCCGTGGGATCGGGCAACGCAAGGCAGAAGCCGAGCTCGGCCAGCTCGCCGCCGATCAGCGTCATCGATGCGCTGGCCACGCCTTCGTCCGCCAGCGCCTGCACGAGGCTTTCGTGCAGCGTGCGGCCGCCGGGCAGCGAAAGCCGGAAGTGCCGGCCCTTCTGGTCGCGCATGCGATCGATGCGCACGGGCCGGAAAGGCCCCGGATGCACCACCGTGCGCGAGCGCGGCAGCCCCATCAGTTTCTCGACCATCGCGTTGTCTCCTTGCCGCGCCGTTCGGATCGACAGCGCTGGTGGAGGCAAAGTCTAGAAGTTGACATCAATAGCAACAAATTTAGAATTCGTATCGATCAATACAAAATTCAGATCAATGGAAATCCGCCACCTCCGCTGCCTTATCGCCGTGGCCGAAGAGCTGCACTTCGGGCGCGCGGCGCAGCGCCTGAACCTGTCGCAGCCGCCCGTGAGCCTCGCGATCAAGGAGATGGAGGAAGAACTGGGCGTCACGCTGTTCGAGCGCACCTCGCGCCGCATCGCGATCACGCGCGCGGGGGACGAAGCGCTCCGCGACGCGCGCGCCGTGCTGCTCGGCATGGACACGCTGCGCCGGCGCGCGCAGGAGGCCGCGGCCGGGCTCATGGGATCGATCTCGATCGGCTTCATCAGCCTGCCGGCCTATTCGTTCTTGCCGCGGGTGCTGCGGCAGTTCTCGGACGAGAACGAGCGGGCCGAGATCGCGCTGTGGGAGGGCACGACCGACCAGATCATCGGCGACGTCGAATCGGGCCGGCTCGACGTGGGCCTGGTGCTGCAGCCGTCCAGCATGCCCGCCTCGCTGGGCTCGCGGCTGGTGCAGAAGGATGCGCTGATCCTCGCGATGCCCGAGGCGCATCCGCTGGTGCGGCCCGGCAGCATTGCGCTCGAAAAATTCTCGGGCGAGCGCTTCCTGGGCTTCGAGCGGCACTTCGGGCCGCAGGTGTTCGATGCGATCGTGGCCACCTGCATGCGGCGCGGCTTCAGCCCGCGCCTGTTTCCGGCGCGCCAGATGCACACCATCGTGAGCCTGGTCTCGGGCGGGCTGGGCGTGGCGCTGGTGCCGGCCTGCGTCAAGGCGCTGCACCGCGAGGGCGTGGCGTACCGCTCGCTCAAGGGCGAGAAGACCTACATCGATACCCTGGCGGTCTGGCGCAAGGCGGACGATTCGCCGCTGGTGCGCGCGCTGCTGGCGCTGCTGCCGACGCTCAGCAGCGTCTGAGGGCGCTCAGGCGCCGGGCGCCGCGGCGCCGTCCTTCACGAGGTCCCACAGCGCCTCGGCCACGGGCGCCATGTGGGCCTGCTGCCGGTACAGCCGGATGTCCACCGGCACCCGCCAGCCGCCTGCACCGGCATCCACCAGCGTGCCGCCGCGCAGGTCGTCCGCCACCAGGCTCATCGGCAGCCATGCGAGGCCGCGCCCTTCGAGCGCCATGGTCCGCAGCAGCGCGGCATGGTGCGCCGTGAAGACCACCGACAGCGAGGGCGCGAAGTCCTTGCCGAACTCGATGTCCTGGATCGCCCGCATGATCCGCCCCAGCCCCGAAGCCTCGCTGTAGGCCAGCACCGAAGGCGCCTGCTGCGTGCCCAGCGCATGCAGCGGCAGGCCGCGCGCATCCGGCGCCGCCACCGGCACGAGCACGTCGCCGCTCAGGCGCTGCATGGGGTACTGCGCTTCATCGAGCCGGCCGGGCGCACCCGCATGGCCATGGCACAGCACGAACTGCACGCGGCGCTGCAGCATCAGGTCTTCGCAGGCCTGCGAACTGTCGGAGATGGTCTGGATCGGCCCCAGGCTCAGCCGCGCCTCCACGCTGGCCAGCCAGCGCGGAAAGAAGGTCAGCGACAGCACGTGCGTGGCGGCGAAGCTCAGGCTCGCCGCGGCCATGTCGTGCGCCGCGCGCGTCTTGATGCGCGCGGCCTCCAGCGCGGCCAGCACCTCCTGCAGCAGCGGCTGGAAGCGCTTGCCCGCCGCCGTGAGCGCGGCCGGGTGCGCGCTGCGGTCGAACAGGTCGACCCCCACCCACTCCTCGAGCGCGCGGATATGGCGGCTGAAGGCCGGCTGGGCGATGGAGCGCGCCTGCGCCGCGCGCGAGAAATTGCCGCTCTCGGCCAGGGCCAGGAAGTCTTCCAGCCATTCGAGGTCGAGGGGTCGGTTGCCGGGGCCCATGCGCAGTGCGAGCGGTTGAATAGTTGTATGCGATTCGAGTATTGGACGGTGCATGCCCCGCCGGCCAAAGATGCGGGCATTCCTGCACCTTGAACCCCAACGGAGACACAGCATGCCTTCCATCGCGAATTATCGCGGGATCATTCCCGCCATTTCCTGCCCTTTCACCGCGGACCACCGCATCGATGAGCCGGCGCTGCGCAAGCTGGCCTCGTGGCTGGCGGGGCACGACGGCGTGGTGGCGGTCATGACCAACGGCCACACCGGCGAGGTGTTCTCGCTGACGCCGGCCGAACGCGCCGAGGTGACCCGCATCGTCGCCGACGAGCTGCGCGGCCGCATGCCGGTGATCTCGTCGATCGTGTGCGAAGGCCTGGCCGAAGCCGCCGAGCATGCGCGCGCCGCCCAGGCCGCCGGCGCGGCCGCGCTCGATGTGATGCCGCCGCACCACTGGCTGCGCTTCGGCTTCACGCCGGGCCATGCGCTGCAGTACTTCGAGGCCATCCACCGCGCCGCGCCGGAGCTCGACCTGGTCTGCCACGTGTACCCGGCCTGGACCCGCGCCTCCTACTCGTCGCAGCTGCTGGCCGAGCTGGCCCGCCTGCCCTACCTGCAGGCCTTCAAGGTCGGCCAGCGCGACATGAACAAGTACGCCCGCGACATCCAGGCCATCCGCGAGGCCGATGCGTCCAAGGCCATCCTCAGCTGCCACGACGAGTACCTGCTGGCCTCGATGGTGCAGGGCGTGGACGGCGCGCTGGTCGGCTTTGCCACTTTCATCCCGCAACTGATCATCGACCTGTGGAACGCGGTCAAGGCCGGCGACCTGAAGAAGGCGATGGCGGTGCAGGCCCTGATCACGCCGCTGAAGGACGCGGTGTACGGCGGCGGCGAGCCGACCGGCGAGGCGCATGCGCGCATGAAAGGCGGCATGTACCTGGCCGGCGTGCTCGACAACGCCACGGTGCGCCCGCCGACCGAGGCGCCCAATGCGCGCGAGATGGACGCGCTACGCGCCGCCGTGGCGCAGGCCGGGCTGTCGAGGCGCTGAGCGAACACGCGGAAGGCACGCCGCCCTCCCCCCGAAAAACACAAGGAGACAAGAGACATGCAACGCACCCATTTCCTGCGCGCCGCGCTCGCGGCCCTCGCGCTCGCCGCGGCGTCGCCCGGCTTTGCGCAGACCCAGCCCTGGCCCGCCCGACCCGTGCGCATGGTGATCCCGTTCCCGCCCGGCGGCACGCTCGACACCGTCGGCCGCCTGCTCGCGCAGAAGCTCGGCGACCAGCTGGGCCAGCCCTTCATCGTGGAGAACCGGCCCGGCGGCAATGGCGTGATCGGCGCCGACGTGGTGTCGAAGGCGCCGGCCGACGGCTACACGCTGCTGTTCAACGCCTCGACCTTCACCACGGCGCCGATGACGATGAAGTCCGTGCCCTACGAGGTCGCGCGCGACTTCACGCCGGTGGCGCTGGTCGCCAAGGCGCCGCTGTCGGTGGCCATCAACAAGAACCTGCCGATCACCGACGTCAAGTCGCTCATCGCCTACGCCAAGGCGCATCCGGGCAAGATGACCTTCGCGGTGGGCTCGATCGGCTCGGCCGGCCACCTGTCGACCGAGCTGCTCAAGCGCGCCGGCGGGCTCGACTACCTGATCGTGCCGTACAAGGGCACGGCGCCGGCCTTCCAGGACCTGATCGGCGGGCAGATCGACGGCTTCATCGATCCGATCCTCGGCTCGCTGCAATACCACAAGAGCGGCATGCTGCGCGTGGTGGCCGTCACCTCGGCCCAGCGCGCCACCAGCCTGCCGAACGTGCCCACGGTGGGCGAGACCATCCCGGGCTACGAGTTCTACAGCTGGTATGGCCTGTGGGGTCCGGCCAGGCTGCCGGCCGCGATCACGCAGCGGCTCAATGCCGAAGTGAACAAGGCGCTGGGCACCGACATGCGCGAGACGCTCAACGCACAGGGCCTGCTGCTCACGCCGGGCAGCGTCGACGACTTCGCGAAGTTCCAGCAGGCCGACATGGAGCGCTCGAAGAAGATCATCGTCGAGGGCAACATCCGTGTCGAATGAAGCGGCAGCAGCCCCGCATGCCGTGGTGACGGGCAGCAGCAGCGGCATCGGCCGCGCCATTGCGCTGCACCTGCTCGAAGAAGGCTGGCGCGTGAGCGGGCTCGACCTGGCGGCGCCCACGCTCTCGTATTCCGCTTTTGCGCATGTGGCGGTCGACCTGTCGGATGCCGAGGCCATCGCGCGCGCCGCGGCCGCTCTCCAGGATGCCGGCGCGCTCGTGCATGCGGCCGGCGTGCTGCGCGTGGGCCCGCTCGGGCAGCTCGACCATGCGGGCGGCGAATTGATGTGGCGCCTGCATGTCGATGCCGCCACGCGGCTGGCCGATGCGCTGGTGCCCTCAATGGCCGCGCGCGGCCATGGCCGCGTGGTGTTCGTCGGCAGCCGCGTGGCGCACGGCATGCCGGGCCGCGGCCAGTACGCCGCCACCAAGGCGGCGCTGGTCGCGCTCGCGCGCAGCTGGGCGGCCGAGGTCGCGGAGCGCGGCGTCACCCTCAACGTGGTGTCGCCCGGCGCCACGCAGACCGCGATGCTGCAGGACCCGGCGCGCGCCGGCAGCGCGCCGCGCCTGCCGCCCATCGGCCGGCTGATCCAGCCCGCGGAAATCGCGGCGCTGGTGGCCTTTCTGCTCTCGGCGCCGGCCGCGGCCATCACCGGCCAGGACATCGCCATCTGCGGCGGTGCGTCGCTGCACCGCTGAGTTCTTTTTTTCCTCCAGCTACAAGCACCATGAAGATCGTCAACATCCTCGAGTCCACGCGCCCCATCAAGTCGGACATCCGCAACGCCTACATCGACTTCTCCAAGATGACCCTGAGCCTCGTGGCGGTGGTCACCGACGTGATCCGCGACGGCCGGCCGGTGGTGGGCTACGGCTTCAACTCCAACGGGCGCTACGGCCAGGGCGGGCTGATCCGCGAGCGCTTCCTGCCGCGCCTGCTCGAGGCCGAGCCGGCCTCGCTCCTCGACGAGACCGGCGACAACCTCGATCCGCACAGGATCTGGGCCCGCATGATGATCAACGAGAAGCCCGGCGGCCACGGCGAGCGTTCGGTGGCCGTGGGCACCATCGACATGGCCGTGTGGGACGCGGTCGCCAAGATCGCCGGCCAGCCGCTCTACCAGCTGCTGGCCGAACGCTACGGCAGCGGCACGCCCGACCCGCGCGTGTTCGTCTATGCCGCGGGCGGCTACTACTACCCCGGCAAGGGCGTCGAGGGCCTGCAGCGCGAGATGGCGAGCTACCTGGAGCGCGGCTACTCGGTGGTCAAGATGAAGATCGGCGGCGCAACGCTCGCGCAGGACTGCGAGCGCATCGAGTCGGTGCTCAGGATCCTCGGCCCCGGCCAGCAGCTGGCGGTGGACGCCAACGGCCGCTTCGACCTGGCCACCGCCATCGACTACGGCCGCGCGCTCTCGCAATACCCGCTCTTCTGGTACGAGGAAGCCGGCGATCCGCTCGACTACGAGCTGCAGGCCAAGCTCGGCGAGGTCTACGCCGGCCCCATGGCCACGGGCGAGAACCTGTTCTCGATGCAGGACGCGCGCAACCTGATCCGCCACGGCGGCATGCGGCCCGACCGCGACTGGCTGCAATTCGACTGCGCGCTGAGCTACGGCCTCGTCGAGTACCTGCGCACGCTCGACATGCTGAAGGAGCACGGCTGGTCGCCCTCGCGCTGCATTCCGCACGGCGGCCACCAGATGTCGCTGGCCATTGCGGCGGGCCTGGGCCTCGGCGGCAACGAAAGCTACCCCGACCTGTTCCAGCCCTATGGCGGCTTCCCTGACGGCGTGAAGGTGCAGGACGGCTACGTCACGCTGCCGCCGCTGCCCGGCATCGGGTTCGAAGGCAAGGCCGACCTGATCGCCGAGATGCGCGCGCTCGCGGGTTAACCCGAAGGGCTTCATCGGGCTTCGCAGAATGCGCGCGGTGTAGCCCGTATGGATTACATCTTTCGGCAACTGCGATCAAATAGCCCCGATCCGTGCCGAATTACCAGGGAATGAGTCAAGGCCTCTTGCATAATCCAGCTGTTTTGATGCGTCCTGTCACACACATTGCATCCAGACAGTTGATTGGCTAGTTTCTTCTCCAGAAGAAGAAAAAGATCAGGGAGGTCACATGGACACCACGTTCCTGCAAGGTGGCGGCTCGTGAAGCGCCGCGTCACCATCCAGACGCCGCTGGGCGAGGCACTGCAATTCCATCGGCTGGCGGGCCGCGAGGCGCTCAGCCAGGCCTACGCCTTCGACCTGGACCTGCTGGGCAGCAGCAATGCGCTGAACCCCAAGTCCATCCTGGGCAAGCCCGCCACCGTCGTGATGGAAACCGAGAGCGGTGCCCCGCGCTACCTGGCCGGCCTCGTCACCCGCTTCGGCCTGTCGCACGAAGACGACCGCCAGGCCTTCTACAGGATGCGCCTGCGCCCGTGGCTGTGGCTGGCCACGCGCCGCTCCGACTTCCGCATCTTCCAGGACCAGACCGTGCCCGAGATCGTTGCGGCCGTGCTGGGCCGCTACGGCCACCCGATGGAGCAGAAGCTCCACCGCAGCTACCGCCCCTGGACCTACTGCGTGCAATACCACGAGAGCGACTTCGACTTCATCTCGCGCCTGTGCGAGCACGAAGGCATCTACTACCACTTCCGCCACGAAGCCGAGCAGCATGTGCTGGTCTTCGCCGACGACATCGCCGCCTCCCACGCCCCGCTGCCCGGCGGGGAGACCGTGCGCTACCACCCGCACGAGAAGGCCGGCATGACCGGCGGGCTGGAGGCCAGCGAGCGCATCTACGAATGGGCGCAGGCCGAGGAGATCCGCCCCGGCCATCACTTTCGCAACCACTACGACTTCGAGAAGCCCCAGGCCGACCTCGCCAGCCGGCGCCAGATGCCGCCGGGCCACGAGCACGATGGCTTCGAGCAGTACGAATGGCCGGGCGACTACCTGCAGCACGACGACGGCGAGACCTACGCGCGCCTCCGCACCGAAGAGCAACTGAGCCAGCGCAGCCGGGTCACAGGCCGTTCCAACCTCCGCGAACTGGCGCCGGGCCACACCTTCCGCCTGCGGGACCATCCGCGCGAGGACCAGAACCGCCAGCACCTGCTGCTGGCCGTGGACTATGAACTGCAGGAGAACCTGCAGGCCAGCGAAGGCGCCCATGCCTCCGAAGGCTCGGTGCAGCGCTTTGCCTTCGAGGCCCAGCCCACCAGCTACGCCTGGCGCCCGCGCCGCAGCACGCCCAAGCCGCGCACCCGCGGCCCGCAGACCGCTGTGGTGGTCGGCCCCGCCGGCGAAGAAATCTGGACCGATCCCTACGGCCGCGTCAAGGTGCAGTTCCACTGGGACCGCCTCGGCCAGCGCAACGAGAATTCGAGCTGCTGGCTGCGCGTGTCCACCGCTTGGGCCGGCGCCACCTTCGGCGCGGCCGCGCTGCCGCGCATCGGGCAGGAGGTGATCGTCGACTTCCTCAACGGCGATCCCGATTACCCGATCGTCACCGGCCGGGTGCACAACGCCGACGAGATGCCCGCCTGGCAGCTGCCCCAGCAGAAGCAGCTCACGGGCATCCGCAGCCGCGAGTTGGGCGGCGGGCGCAGCAACCACCTCGCATTGGACGATTCGAGCGGCAAGGTGCAGGCCCAGCTCAAGAGCGACCACCAGAGCACCAGCCTGAGCCTGGGCCACATCGGGCGCATCGAGGACACGGCCGGGCGCAAGGACGACCGCGGCCAGGGCTTCGAGCTGCGCACCGACGGGCATGGCGCCGTGCGCGCCGCCCGCGGCCTGCTGCTGAGCACCGAGGCGCGGCCCAACGCCCAGGGCCACATCACCGACATGCGCGAGACCATCGCCAGGCTCACCGAGGGGCGCGACCTGCACGAGAGCCTGGCGCAGGTGGCGCAGCAGGCCAAGGCCCACGAGGCCGGCGACCAGGACGAGGTGGCCCGCGCGCTGAAGGCGCAGAACGACGCGATCAGGGGACAAGGCGGCCCCTCGGGCCCGGGCGAGTTCCCGGAGTTCCAGGAGCCGCACCTGACCTTGGCCAGCCCGGCGGGCATCCAGGCCACCACGGCCGCCAGCACCCACCTCGTGAGCGTGGAGCACACGGCCATCAGCAGCGGTGCGCACACCAGCGTGGCCACGGGCAACAGCTTCCTGGTGAGCGCCAAGGACGCGGTGCGCATGGTCGCCTTCAACCACGGCATCCGCCTGGCGGCGGCCGCCGCCGACATCGACCTCACGGCGCTCAAGGACAGCATCAACGCGCTGGCCAAGCTGGACATCAAGATGGAGGCCAACCGGATCACCATCACCGCCAAGGAAGAGGTCCTGATCAACGGCGGCTCCAGCTACACGCGCTGGACGGCGGGCGGCATCGAGAGTGGCACCAACGGGACGTGGCGCGCGCATGCGGCTTCGCATTCGATGGTCGGGCCCAAGAGCGACGGACAGCCCCGGCTGCCGCAGCCGCCCCAGCTTCCGAGAGGCCAGCTCGACCTGTACCACCAGTACGTCAAGGCCGACGGCGCCACGCGCCAAGGCGTGAAGCAAGGCGACTACACGGTGGTGGACTCCGACGGGGGCACGCACACGGGCAAGCTGGACGCGAACGGCTTCGCCTCCGTGGCGGGGCTTCCGCTCGGGCAGGCCAAGGTCACGTTCGGCGGCGATCCGAGCGACCCCTGGGATACCGGCAGCTACTTCGGCCAGCCGAACCGCTGGCCCACCCGGCCTGCGAGCGACAAGGCCGTCGACGCGGGAGGCGGTGGAGCGGGCTTCCTCGGCGGAACGGGCGGACTCGGCAGCGCAGCGGCGGGCCTGCTGGGCCAGGCGGGCGGCCTCGTGAGCCAGGCGAGCGAGGCAGCGAGCACCGCGCAGCAGGCCGTCGGCGCCGTGCAGGCCATCCAGCAAGGCGGCGCCAAGGCATTGCTGGGCCAGGTCGGCCAGGCGGCCAGCGGCATGGCCGCGCAGACCGTGGGCGCCATGGTGCCCAAGCTGCCCGCGTCGCTGCCTTCGATGCCCTCGCTGAAGTCCCTGGCCACGCTGCCGCGCGGCCAGACGCCGGGCTTTGCGGGCTGATCGCCGGCACCGCAAGACGACGACCACAAGAGAACACGGGAGAGATCCGCGAATGGCTGACCAGGCCCCCCAGAACGACGCGCAAGCCAAGGAGCGCGAGCGCCAGACCGCGGTGGCACCGCTCAACACCATCGGCGAGGAAGACATCGGCGCCGGCGCCGCCAAGATCGACAAGTGGCTGCGCAAGCTCACCAACGACTACGTCACGCTGAACGTGCTGGCAACCTTCGCGGGCAGCCTGCCGGTCATCGGCAACATCATGGCGCTCATCGACGCGGTCTGGGACCTCATCGAGATGGTCACCAAGAAGGCGTACAGCGACGTGCTGCAGTGGGTCAGCCTGGCCATCAACCTGCTGGGCGTGATCCCGTTTCCGCCCGCCACCGGCGCAGCGCGCATGAGCCTGCGGCCCATGCTGCACCTGCTCAAGCAGGAGATCGCCAAGTCGGCCAAGAACGCGGTGCCGAACATCGGCGAGGCGTTCATTGCCGTGCTCATCACGCACCTGAACGACACCATCGCCGGCACGCTCGACAAGTTCGTGGACGAGGCGCTCGGCTACCTCGACGACTTCCTGCAGTCCTGCGCAAAAAAGGTCGACGGCATCGCCGATGCGCTGATCGGCGCGCTGCAGGTGGCGCTGGGCGAGAAGCCGGTGTTCGCGACCGGCGCCGCTGCCGAGCGGAACACCTACGACCCCAAGACCCAGAGCACCTGGAGCCGCATGATGGCCGCCGCGGCCGAGGCCGCGAAGAAATCCGCCAACTACGCGGCGGCCACCGCGAGCCACTATGCGCTGCCCGACAGCGCCAAGGCCATGATCCGGGACACCGTCGCCAGCCTGACCGACCTCAAGGGCGCGGCCCGCCGGCAGATCATGCGGCTGGGCGACGAGAGCCTGCAGTACGGCATCAAGTGGATGATCAAGATCCTCAAGGATGCATTGCTCAGGCGCAAGGGAAAGCACAGCGCCAACATTTCCGCGAACAACGGAACGCAGGTCGAAAGCAAGAAGCCCGGCGGCGAACAGGCCGCCACCTCCGCCCAGGTGCCAGCCGGCGGCGACCCCGGCTGCAAGAACTGCACGAGCGCCGCCGCGGGCGGCGCCATCAGCCTGGCCACCGGCTGCGAGAGCTTCGACCACACCGACTTCGTGCTGGGCGCCCCCCTGCCCATCACCTGGACGCGCACCTACCGCAGCGATCTTGCCGCCTTCGACCAGGGCAGCCTCGGCGCGCGCTGGATCACGCCCTTCAGCACGCGCGTCGATGTTGCCAAGCCCGCCAGGGGCCGCCGCCAGGGCCAGATGAGCCTGATCTATCGCGGTGCCGATGGCCGCAGCCACGCCTTCCCGCTGCTGGCCGTGGGCCAGAGCCATCGCAACCCGATCGAGGAGATCACCCTCACCCGCCTCGGCGAACGGCTGCTCGCGGTCGATTTCGGCAAGCCCATGCCGGCCGGCCAGGCCCCCGACTGGCGCGAGACCTACGAGCTGGTCGACACCGTGCCCGCCAAGGCCGCCGCGCAAGGCAAGCAGCACTTCCGGCTGGTGGCGCAGCACACGAACAGCGGCGCCGCCGTCGGCCTGCGCTACGACCACGTGATCGCGGCCACCGGCGAGCAGGTGCTCAGCGACATCATCAGCAGGCAGGGCGAGGCCGTCATCGCCCATGTCGGCACCCAGCCCGATGCGCAGACCGGCCTCATCAAGGCCCTGTGGGAGCTGAAGGAAGGCCGCGTCGTGCGCCAGCTGGCCGCCTACACCCACGACGCCGAAGGCGACCTCGTCGCCGCGCAGGACGAGAACGGCGCCGGCTGGCAGTACAGCTACGGCCATCACCTCGTCACCCGCTACACCGACCGCACCGGCCGCGGCATGAACCTGCAGTACGACGGCACCGGCGCCGATGCCAAGGCCGTGCGCGAATGGTCCGACGACGGCAGCTTTGCGCTCACGCTCGAGTGGGACAAGAACATCCGCCTCACCTACCTGACCGACGCCATGGGCGGCGAGACCTGGTACTACTACGACGTGCTCGGCTACACCTACCGGATCATCCACCCGGACAAGCGCGAGGAATGGTTCCTGCGCGACGACGCCAAGAACATCACGCGCCACATCCACACCGACGGCACCACCGACGACTACGTCTACGACGCCCACGGCAACCTCAAGACCCACACCCGCGCCGACGGCAGCAGCGTGCACTACGCCTACGATGCGCGCCACCGCATCACCGGCATCCTCGACGCCGAAGGCGGCGCCTGGAAGCGCGACTACGACGCGAGCGGCAACCTCACCGAAGAGATCGACCCGCTCGGCCACAAGACCGAATACGCCTACGACAACGCCGGGCGCCCCGTGCGCATCACCGACGCCAAGGGCGGCATCAAGATCCTCGCCTACGCCCCCGACGGCCAGCTGGCCAGCCACACCGACTGCTCGGGCAAGACCACCCAGTGGGCCTACGACGGCCGCGGCCGCCTGGCCAGGATCACCAACGCCCTGGGCCAGGCCACGCGCTTTCGCTACACCGAAGCCGGCGAAGCCGCGCAGTCCGCGATGCCCGGCCAGGCCAACAACCATCCGGGCCAGCTCGAGGAGATCGTCCACCCCGACAACGCCAGCGAGTACTTCGCGCACGACGCCGAAGGCCGCCTGCTCGCGCACACCGACGCGCTGGGCCGCCGCACCAGCTACGGCTACACCCGCGCCGGCCTCGTCGCCCAGCGCACCGATGCGGCCGGCCGCACCCTCAAGTACCACTGGGACCTGCTGGGCCGCCTGCGCGAGCTGCACAACGAGAACGGCAGCCGCTACGACTTCCGCTACGACCCGGTCGGCAAGCTGCTCGAAGAAACCGGCTTCGACCGCAAGAGCACGCAGTACCGCTATGACGAAGCCAGCGGCGTGCTGGCCGAGGTCATCGAAGCCGGCCACAGCACCCGGCTCGCGTTCGACCCCCTGGGCCGCCTGAGCGAGCGCCAGGCCGACGAGCAGGCCGAACGCTTCGCCTACGACCGCAACGGCCGCCTGGTCGAAGCCACCAACGCCGAGGCCAAGCTCCAGTGGTTCTACGACCGCGCGGGCAACCTCGTGCGCGAGCACCAGCACTACCTGGACCATGGCCACACGGCCGTCTGGCAGCACGGCTACGACGAGCTCAACCAGCGCATCGCCAGCATCCGCCCCGATGGCCACGTCACCCAATGGCTCACCTACGGCTCCGGCCACGTGCACGGCCTGCTCGTGGACGGCCAGGACATCCTGGGCTTCGAGCGCGACGACCTGCACCGCGAGATCGGCCGCGAACAGGGCAACGGGCTGACGCAGAAGCTGCACTACGACCCCGCCGGCCGGCTGCTGGAGCAGCAGATCTCGCAGACCAGGCCGGGCGCGATCGAGGCTGTCGGCATCCGCCGCAGCTATGCCTACGACAAGGCCGGGCAGCTGGTGGCCATCGGCGACAGCCGCCGCGGCAACCTGAGCTACCGCTACGACCCCGTGGGGCGTCTGCTGGAAGCCCACAGCCGCCTGGGCCGCGAGATCTTTGCGTTCGATCCGGCGGGCAACATCGGCAATCCTTCCGACGACACCAGTGCCAACGCGCAGGCCACCGGCCGCGTCACCACCCGCGTCGCGGTGCGCCTGGGCGGTGATGGCCGCAGCATGGCCGGCCGGCTGATGGACAACCTGCTCAAGGACTATGCCGGCACCCACTACACCTGGGACGAGCGGGGCAACCTGATCGAGCGCAGCCGCAACGGAGAAATCACCACCTTCACCTGGGACGGCTTCAACCGCATGCGCAGCGCCGAGACCTTCGGTGAGACCACAAGCTTCAGCTACGACGCGCTGGGCCGGCGCATCGCCAAGCGAAGCTCTCACGCGACGACCCTGTTCGGCTGGGACGGCGACACGCTGGCCTTCGAGAGCACGCAGAGCACCGAGGGCCAGCAGGAGCTGCAGGCCTGGCGCGGCGACAGCGTGCACTACATCCACGAGCCCGGCTCCTTCGTGCCGCTGGTGCAGATCAGGCAGGCCCAAGCCGTGGCGCTGAGCCAGACCACCGACGTGAAGGCGCTGATCGCGGCCAATGGCGGGCGCTACGACATCGAGCAGGATCCGCTATGGAATGGGGAGCAACTCAAGACGCCGCAGGCCTTTGCGAGAGAAGAGATCGCGTTCTACCAATGCGACCACTTGGGCACGCCGCAGGAGCTGACGGACCATGAGGGGCGGATCGCCTGGTCTGCGCAATACAAGGCCTGGGGCGAAGCCAAGCAGGCGATCAGCGAGGCGGGACGGAAGGCGGGGTTCAGGAATCCGATTCGGTTCCAGGGGCAGTACTTTGACGACGAGACGGGGCTGCACTACAACCGACACCGGTATTACGACCCGAGTTGCGGGCGGTTTGTCTCGAAAGATCCCATCGGACTGGCCGGCGGGAGCAATCTCCAGCAGTACGCCCCCAATCCACTCGGTTGGATAGACCCGTTGGGACTGGCCGGTAAGGGAATTACACCGAACAACAAGGGAACTCGTACCACTATTGAAGGAGGCAATCTGCCTCAACCAGTTGCCGGATATAGCACAAAAGCGGGCGGAAATGGCGCCTCCCATCCTGTTGTTCGAGACCTGTATGACTCTGTTCCTCGAGATGAACGATCCGTCTTCCACGGTGATTGCGGCGAGGCAGACGCATTGAGCAAAATTGCATCGTTAAATAATGCTAAAAGCATCGAGCAGCTACAAGCTCTCACCAACGGAAGTGCCACCGAAACACTTAGAAATGATGGAAAACTTATGGTGTGCTGTTCTTCTTGCAGGCACGTAACAGGAACTCTCGGAATTCGAGATAATGCAAGGAATCGAGGAAAATGAACACCCAAAATTCTGAAGATTTTGATGCACTGGAAGAGGCGCTCAACGAAAATAACATCCCAATTGAAGATTTACTTTCCATATACAGGGATTTTCTTGAAGATCTCGCGAACAACGAAAAATTCACGGCAATCCCCAAAAAAAGCCTCACATATATTCGTGATTGCCTTAAAAAATCGATACGGTTGTTAGCCGAAGGAAAAGAAGAAGAGAGAAAGGCGATAAGAAATAGCTTGTGGGCCCTGGCCGACGAAAATCGCGAAACGAACCCAGATCTGTATAACTTGGCGAGGTGCACAATAATTATCTACGGGAAGATGGAAGACTGGGATGTAGCCCAAGACTCCCCGGTATTTTATTGCCTCTTTTATCTAAGGAAAATACTTCCGGATATAGAGCCCGACTTTATTAGGTATTTCAAAAATTCACTCCTCCGCTAAGAGGTTGCGTCCTCCCACTATGAATGATCGCGAACGTCGCAAAATGCCGACCCCATAAACACGCGACCACTTGAATGCGCCGCAGGAACTAGCGGATCATGAGGGGCGGATCGCTTGGTCGGCGCAGTACAAGGCCTGGGGCGAAGCCGGGCAGGCAATTAGCGAGGCGGGACGGAAGGCGGGGTTCAGGAATCCGATCCGGTTCCAGGGGCAGTACTTTGACGACGAGACGGGGCTGCACTACAACCGGTATCGGTATTACGACCCGGTGGGCGGACGGTTCGTCTCGGGAGATCCAATTGGGCTGGCAGGAGGCACGAACCTTCATCTGTTTGTGCCAAATCCTGTGCAGTGGATCGATCCATTTGGGTTGACGTGCCATTCCACTAGGCGTGCTAGTCTGAGAGAAATTCGCAGACAGCTTGGAATTTCAATGTCTCAGCAACCCATAGGTCAAAAAATGATTCCACTGACCGATTCAACAGGCGGTTGGATTCTGGGGGAGAATAAGAAGCCGATCATGACCCGGGAGTTGACTTATCAGGTCAACGGAAAGAACGTAGTCGTTCAAGACCACTCTGCCGGCCACTATTACGGCGAAGGTGGAGTTGGAGACCAACCATCCCATCATAATGTTCGCCCAGAAGAAAATACCCGAACTGGAAAAGTTGACGGAATGGACGATCATTACCATTTCAATTGCCGGAATAAAAAATGAATACCCCTAATAGAATTATAAATCCCCAAGCACTATTGTCAATGTATGAAGAATTTCCATCCTTAAATGGATCGGAAATAATGGAAATCCTATTTAAGCGCGACGAGCCTAGGGTTTCTATGAAAATCATGACCAGCAATAAACCAGAAAAAACTCCCGCCAGATGGCCCCAAGGCTTTGACGTGGTTTATTTGGGCATATCTTTTATTGGGGTCAAAAAAATTACTCAAAGTGGTTGGGGACACACCAACACCGTGGATCAATTTAACATTGAAAATCCAAATGACTCGGTGTCAGTGCGCATATCCTGTAAAAATGATTTTTCATTCTCCTTTGATTGCGACTGGATTTCAGTTGACAGCGTTGCCCCAGGAAGCATTGGGACTCCATAGCAATTCAATCTGACAGTGCGCAATAGACCCAAGAGCTTCTACTTCTTCACGGCGTTACCGTAGATTCGTCAAGTGCAAGCCTTCGCACCGGTTCAGTCCCAGATGAGAAATGGTCCATTCAACTAGCAAGACTCCGATAGCAAGGTGACTCTCATAGCGCGTCATCACTTCAGGCATGGACAGACAGATGGTTAGCGCTGTAAATGCCCGCGGCGCGCATACCGAGTAAATAGGCCTCAGTGGAGTATGAATAATGGCATTCAATTTGACAAAAGCCCAGGAGAAGAGATTTACTCTTCTGCAGCAAAAAAACTTCCAGGAATTATTTCTCGATTCGGATTCAATTATAGATTTGATCCAATTTCCAGAATCTTCAATTCTTCTGGAAAAAATAAAAAATATTACAAAATTCAAGGATGGCACGGAAGTACAGGGAACCGCGCATTTATTCGAACATTTATTCGATTTTGCAGCCAATCAAAGTGATGCATGCCTCCTCATTCTTCCCGGTCTTTCGCCTCAAAGCGGGTTTATTTATACGCAATATCCTGCAATAAAAGCAGAGGCAGCCCAATTACACCTACTTCTTGAATCAATGCGAAAACGATTGACTCAAGTAGACTACTTAGCCTTGGTTTCTGAGAAACTTAAGTATGGCGTTGTTTTAGATGTTTACGCAGGAAATCCAGAGATTCATGGCACGAACAAAGAGATTTGCCAAATTACCACTTGGTAAGGCCAAGGGAATTTGAATAACTGAGGACCAATGGATCGGCATACATTCAAAGACGGCGCCATCGACTTGTGGGTCGAGCAAGAATCATCAATTCAGCTGAAGTCGATCAGCAAATTTGGTGATCCAGTTGAGCTCACCGCAAGTGAAGCCAGGGCATTGGCTGATCAACTCAAGAGATTTGCCGATCTGCTTGATCAGCTCGACAACTCATGAAAATTCAACCGCATGCGCAGCGGGACCAGTTGCGGCAAGACCACCACCTTCAGTTACGACGCCCGGGGCCGGCGCATCGCCAAGCGCTCCGAGCATGACGTCACCTGCCACTATGTCGCACGTCACGGTCCAAAAACCAGTTTCGGCTAAATCCAAACAGTTATCCGTATGAATTCATTAAATCTTGGCTACCTACGAGGCCTCTATGATTTTTTAATGAGCAAAAGCGATGAGGAGCTGGAGCGATTTGACATTAATTCCACTGCCAATCAGAAAATTCTCTTTGAAGAAATGAGGCGTAGTTTTTTGACATTTGGACCTATATCAAAAGAGAATATCATCAACGGATTAAACTACGTTTTGGCGGATTTTTCCAATGACTCGCTATGGCGAAGCGCCATCCCCCACGATCTCGCCCTTAATCGCGTAGCAGATAGGCGCGATTATTTGGAGGGCATTCTCTTTGCGTTAAATATCCCTCCATATTCGACAAATGTGGACGATTTTGTTCTGATCGACGAAATCGGGCCGAGTGGTTTGGACTATTCGACATAGTCGGGGCACCATCTCTTTTCGGCTCCGATGGCGACCGAACAGTTTTCTTAGAGGGACGACGAAGCCGGCCGGCACAAGGTCGGATCGGGCAATAGACACCTCAGCACCCCAGATGACGCGGAGTGCTCGCTCGCCGAAGCTTCCGCCCTTCTCAGCGCGCAGGCTCGATATGCGTCACAACAATCTTCCCATCCGTCTTCCCCGCATCAAAGCGAACCTTGTCCCCCGGCTGGAACTTGTCCAGCACGGTCTCGTCGCTCACTCCGAAGACCATGGTCATGCCGGGCATGTCCAGGCTCTTGAGCGGGCCGTGCTTGATCGTGAGTTTCTTGTTGTCCTTGTCCACCTTGCGGATCTCGCCATCGGCAAGCTCCGCGGCAGAGGCCGTGAAAGCGAATGCGGCCAGCGCCGCCATGAGTGCAATGCGAATCTTCGACATGGTCGTGTTTCTCCTGGAGGTTGGGTTGTCTTACTTGGCGGCAGCGGTCTTGCTGGCCACCGTCACGGCGCCCTTCATGCCGGCGTCGTAGTGGCCCGGCTGCAGGCATGCGAAGTCGACCTTGCCGGCCTTGGTGAACTGCCACACGATCTCGCCGCTCTTGCCTGCGGCCAGGGTCACCATGTTGGGATCGGCGTGCTCCATCTCGGGGTTCTTCTTCATGGCTTCGTAGTGCTCCTTGAGTTCCTTCTCGGTGCCGAGCACGAGCTCGTGCTTCAGCTGGCCGGAGTTCTTGACGACGAAGCGCACGGTCTCGCCCTGCTTCACCTTGATGTCGGCGGGCGTGAAGCGCATGCCGTCGGTCATGTCGACGTTGATGGTTCGCGTGGCCTTGGCGGCCACGCCGGGTTGGCCGATGGCGGCTTCGGCGTCGCCGTGGCCATGCCCGCCGGCGTGGTTGCCGGTGGCAGAGGCGCCTGCGGCCGCCACGGCGCAGAGTGCTGCGAAGGCGGCGTTGCGGAGGATGCTGTGCTTCATGGTTTTCCTTTGGAAGGTTGGTTGGAAGAAAGAGAAAGAAGGAACGAACAGAAAAAACTCAGTGGCCGGAGTGGCCACCACCGGGCTTGCGGATCTGCACTTCGATGTTCTTTGCGGGCATGTTCCGCGCGGGCATCGCGGCCGCGCCGGGGTCGCGCTGGCGCGAAGTCTCGGGCGCGGGGCCGTCGAGCTCGTAGGCCACGGTGCCCTTGGGGTGCTTGAACCAGCCGGGGTTGCCGTAGTCGCCGGGCTTCTGGTTCCTGCGCACCTTCACCATGCTGAACATGCCGCCCATCTCGACCGAGCCGAAGGGCCCTTCGCCCGTCATCATTCGCGCGGTGTTGTCGGGAATGGGCATTTCCATCTCGCCCATGTCGGCCATGCCGCGCTCGCCCATCACCATGTAGTCGGGCACCAGGTTCGTGATCTGCCGGGCCACATCCTTGTGGTCCAGGCCGACGAGGGTGGGCACGTCGTGGCCCATCGCGTTCATCGTGTGGTGGCTCTTGTGGCAGTGGAAGGCCCAGTCGCCCTCCTCGTCGGCCAGGAACTCGATCTGGCGCATCTGGCCGACGGCGACGTCGGTGGTCACCTCGTACTGGCGCGTGCTTTTGGGCGTCGGCCCGCCATCGGTGCCGGTGACGAGGAACTCGTGCCCGTGCAGGTGCATCGGGTGGTTGGTCATCGTGAGGTTGCCGATGCGGATGCGCACCTTGTCGTTGAGCCGCACGTTGAGCGAGTCGATGCCCGGAAAGATGCGGCTGTTCCAGGACCACAGGTTGAAGTCCAGCATGGTCATGATCTTGGGCGTGGCGCTGCCGGGCTCCACGTCGTAGGCGTTGAGCAGGAACACGAAGTCGCGGTCGACCTTCTCGATCAGCGGATGCTCGGCCTTGGGGTGCGTCACCCAGAAGCCCATCATGCCCATGGCCATCTGCGTCATCTCGTCCGCATGCGGGTGGTACATGAAGGTGCCGGGGCGGCGCGCGACGAACTCGTAGACGAAGGTCTTGCCGGGGCGGATCGGCGGCTGGGTCAGGCCCGAGACGCCGTCCATGCCGTTGGGCAGGCGCTGGCCGTGCCAGTGCACGCTGGTGTGCTCGGGCAGCTTGTTGGTCACGAAGATGCGCACGCGGTCGCCTTCGACCACCTCGATGGTCGGGCCGGGCGACTGGCCGTTGTAGCCCCACAGGTTGGCCTTGAAGCCGGGCGCCATCTCGCGCACCACGGGCTCGGCCACCAGGTGGAATTCCTTCACGCCGTTGTTCATGCGCCAGGGCAGCGTCCAGCCGTTGAGCGTGACCACGGGGTTGTAGGGCCGACCACCGGGTGGCATGAGCGGCGGCATGGTGTTGGGCGTGGTCTGGGTCACGGGCTCGGGCAGCGCGGCCATGGCCACCTTGCTCACGCTCGCGGCGGCAAGGGCGCCGGTGATGGCGCCGGCGCCGCCGAGGAAGTTGCGTCTGTTTGTCATGTCGTTCGAATCGTTGGTGGGCGCGGTTGGCGCATTCAATGAGCAGCACCGGCGGAGGCGGCTTCGGCGCCCGCATTGGCGGTTGAAGCACCCATGGCCACGGGCTTGCCGATCACCGAGGCCGCCAGCGCGGCATCGGCCAGCCAGAACTGCTGCTGGGCGTTGATGGCGTTGCTCACGCTCGCGATCTGGTCGCGCGTCTCGGCCAGCAGCTCGAAGACGCCGATCAGCATGCCGTTGTAGCGAAGCACGTTCTCGTCGGCCATGGCCTGGCGCAGCGGCACGATCTCGTCGCGGTAGTGCCGCGCGATGTCGTAGGCAGTGCGGTAGGCCGAGTAGCCTTCGCGCAGCTGGGAAGAAGCGCCGCGTACCGTGGCGTCGTAGCGGTTGGCCGCCGCCAGCGATTGCGCGTTCAGTGCGTCGCGCTGCGCCGAGCCCCAGTCGAACAGCGGCAGCCGGATGTCGAGCTCGAAGCCGCGCCGCGTGCCCTTGGTGCCTTCGGCGTTGTCGAACACGGTGTCGCGCCGGCCGCCCACCTCCACGTCGACGAAGGTCGACAGCAGGTTGATGCCCTGCGACTTGCCCGCCACGTCGAGCTGCGCGCGCGCGAGCTGCACGTCCAGCCGCTGCTCGGTCGCGGTGGCGGCCACTTCCTTGGCCTCGCGCGGCGCCTTTGGCAGATCGGGCAGCCGATCGGGCAAGGCCAGTTGGGCGGCCTGCGCATCGTCGAGCCCCAAGGCACGCACCAGCTCCTCGCGCGCAGCAGTGGCGGCGTGCTGCGCCGAGGCCAGCTGCGTGGTCGCATCGGCATAGAAGACCTGCTGGCGCGCGCGCTGCAGCTTGCTGAAGTTGCCGATCTGCTGCATGCGCCGCGCGAGTTCCGCGCTGGCCTGGGCCGATCGGTTGACCTGCTCGGCATAGCGCAGCATCTGCTGCGCGGCCACCGCGCGGACCCAGGCCTGCCGCACCTGCGTGACCTGGTCGACCACGGCGCCGGTGAGCTGCACCTTGGCCTGGCTCGATTGGCTGCGCGAGATCGACAGGCGCTGCGGCAGCAGGATGAGGTCCACGAGGCCGAAGGACAGGAGCCGCCCGAGTTCGAGCTCGCTGCCCAGGCGCATGCGCTCGAAGCTGAAGACCGGGTTGGGCAGCCGGCTCGACTGGTTCGCCGCGGCGATGTCGCCCCAGCTCTGCGCGACCAGCGCCTGCACCGCGGGGCTGTTGGTGAGCGCGAGCTGCACCGCGTCGCTTTGCGAAATCGGCCTGGAGAGCAGCTCCTGCGCGAGCGCCGCGCGGCGTTCGCGCTGTTCCTGCGTGCGGCTGAGCTCGAGCTTGCCGCCGGTGAACTGCCCGGCCTGGGTGTTGGTGTCCTGCAGCGCGTCGTCGATGCCGACCGAGGCGCAGCCGGCCAGCAAGAGGGCCGCAGCAGCGGCCGCGGCCGTGAGGCGCAAGGTGCGCTTCATGGCTTCTTCTCCTTGCTGGCGGGAGGCATCGGCATCGTGTGCCCTTGGTGCGCGGCGGGTGCCTCGGAGGCGCCGCCACCTGCCCCACCCGCCGCCTCTTCGGCATAGGCCTTCCAGCCGCCGCGCTGGCGGACGGTCTCGTTGGCCTCTTTCCAGGGAACGGGCTTGTCGTCGGTGAAGGGCCGATAGCCCTCGAGCGCGGACTTGTAGCTCAGCGTGGTGGGCGCACGGGTGGCTGCCTCTTCAGCGCGCGGCGCGGAGGCCGGTGCCGGCTGGGCCGCGGCAGCGAGCGCCGCTGCCATGGCCGGAAGAACAGCCAGCCAACGGGCCGGCAATGAATGGAACATGGAATCCTCGCGTGTTCATGAACGGAATGCGTCACGGCCGCCCGAAGGGGCGTGACGCAGGCGATGCATGCGCGCTGCCGCGGCCCGTGACCGGGCGCGCGCAGGCGCACGAACGCTTCAGGCGCGAGGAGGTTTGTCGAGAAGGCGCGGCGCGACCGTGGCCACCGTGCTGGCGGGCTCGGCGAGGTCGGCGCGGGGAAGGCCCTGGAACACGATCAGTTCCAGCGTGCTGGTGAGTGCGGTGGCGTGGCAGGCGCCGCAGGTGCCGCACTTGTGCATGCCATCGGGCGACGCGTGGGTGTCGGCGTGAGCGCTTTGGTCGCCGGAAGATGTCCCGGCGTCCTGCGCGGCAGCTTCGTGGTGCTGATGGCCTGCATGCCCATCGCCGTGCGCCTGCTGCGCATGCCGATGGCTTTCGGCCGGCGCGGCGGCTGCCGCAGCAGCCAGGGCAGCACCCTCATGGCCCGGTCCGCAAAAGACCATGGCGGCAGCCGCGTACGCCTGGAAGGGCACGGCAAACATCACGATCCAGAGGACGAAGAGGCGAACCCGGTGCATGCGAGGATTGTAGATAGAGCAGCAATGCCTGTCCGTATTCGACGGGCATGCATGCCACTCTAGCCATCCAGGCCGACGGTTTCCCGTCGGCCGGATTACAGCGCCGTCATCTTCGGGCGCCGCCGTGCCGTCAGAAGAAGCCGAGCTTCTTCGGCGAATAGCTCACGAGCAGGTTCTTGGTCTGCTGGTAGTGGTCGAGCATCATCTTGTGCGTCTCGCGGCCGATGCCCGATTCCTTGTAGCCGCCGAACGTGGCGTGCGCGGGGTAGGCGTGGTAGCAGTTGGTCCACACGCGGCCGGCCTGGATGGCGCGGCCCATGCGGTAGGCGGTGCTGCCGTTGCGCGTCCACACGCCGGCGCCCAGGCCGTAGGGCGTGTCGTTGGCAATCTCCAGCGCCTCGGCCTCGGTCTTGAAGGTGGCAATGGCGAGCACGGGGCCGAAGATCTCCTCCTGGAAGATGCGCATCTTGTTGTGGCCCTTGAACAGCGTGGGCTCGATGTAGTAGCCGCCGGCCAGCTCGCCGCCGAGCTGCGCGCGGCCGCCGCCGGTCAGGCACTGCGCGCCCTCTTCCTTGCCGAGCGCGAGATAGCTCATGATCTTGTCCATCTGGATGGCCGAGGCCTGCGCGCCCATCATGGTGTCGGTGTCCAGCGGATGGCCCTGCTTGATGGCCTTGATGCGCTCGAGCGCACGCGCCATGAACTTGTCGTAGATCGATTCCTGGATCAGCGCGCGCGACGGGCAGGTGCAGACCTCGCCCTGGTTGAAGGCGAACAGCACCAGGCCTTCGATGGCCTTGTCGAAGAAGTCGTCGTCCGCGTCGGCGATGTCCTCGAAGAAGATGTTGGGGCTCTTGCCGCCGAGCTCCAGCGTGGCCGGGATCAGGTTGCCGGCCGCGGCCTGCGCGATGACGCGGCCGGTGGCGGTGGAGCCCGTGAAGGCGATCTTCGCGATGCGCTTGCTGCCCGCCAGCGCCATGCCGGCTTCGCGGCCGTAGCCGTTCACGATGTTGAGCACGCCGGGCGGCAGCAGGTCGGCCAGCAGCTCGGCCATCACCATGATGCTCACGGGCGTGGATTCGGCGGGCTTGAGCACCACGCAGTTGCCCGCGGCAATGGCGGGCGCGAGCTTCCACGCGGCCATCAGGATCGGGAAGTTCCACGGAATGATCAGCCCCACCACGCCCAGCGGCTCATGGAAGTGATAGGCGATGGTGTTCTCGTCGATCTCGCTCAGCGCGCCTTCCTGTGCGCGCAGGCACCCGGCAAAGTAGCGGAAGTGGTCGATGGTCAGCGGAATGTCGGCGTTGAGCGTCTCGCGGATCGGCTTGCCGTTGTCCACGGTTTCCGCATAGGCGAGCAGCTCGAGGTTCTGCTCCAGGCGGTCGGCAATCTTCAGCAGCAGGTTGGCGCGCTCGGCCGGCGAGGTGCGTCCCCATTGGCCCGCGGCCGCGTGGGCGGCGTCGAGCGCGAGCTCGATGTCCTCCGCGCCCGAGCGGGCGGCGCGCGTGTAGGGCTTGCCGGTGATCGGCGTGATCACGTCGAAGTACTGGCCCTTCACGGGCGGCACGAACTTGCCGTTGATGAAGTTGTCGTAGGCCGGCTTGAAGTCGATCTTGGCACCGGGGGTGTTGGGGCTCGCGTATTGCATGGTCTCTTGTCTCCGTCGGGTAAAGGGGTGGAAGGCGGCCGCGCAAGCCGGATGCCGCGCGGTCCCGGGTGCTGCATTGCACGCGCCATGCCACGCGGTCCTGGAGGCCATTCGCCCGATCTGGCACATGCATCGGCCCGATTTCCTGCGCCAGGCTGCAACAGCGCTGCGTGTCGCGGTGAGCAGCTGTCACGAAACGGGACAAGACACCCGCCGCTGGCACACAAGATCGAGCGGCTGCCGGATGCGCGCTGGGCGTCGCATTCGGATACATTGGGGCCGCGTTCGCCTCCGGCGAGCCACCCCATCCTTCCTTCCGCCGCCATGCTTCCTTGCCCCGAAAGCGCGTAGTGATTCGCGGACCCTCCATCACCGCCCGGACCATGGCTTTCGTGGCCGTCGTCTGCCTCAGCCTGCTGGCGATCGACTTCTGGAACAGCTGGGAGGCGCGCACCGACCAGCTCCAGCAGATGAACGTGGCCACGTCGAACCTCTCGCGCGCCATGGCGCAGCAGGCCGACGACACGATCAAGAAGGCCGACACCGTGCTGGTCGGCATGGTCGAGCGCGTGGAGCACGACGGCACCGATCCATCCGACGTGGCGCGGCTTCGCCAGCTGCTGGCCCTGCGCGTTGCCGAGCTCCCCCAGCTCGACGGCCTGCACATCTACGACCAGGACGGCAACTGGATTGCGAACTCCCGCCCCACGCGGCCGGAGAACCTGAACAACGCGGACCGCGAGTACTTCGCCTTCCACCGCACGCACGCAGAGCGCGGACCGCACATCGGCATTCCGGTTCAAAGCCGTACCAGCGGCCGTCTGCTGGTGCCGGTTTCGCGGCGCATCAACCATGCGGACGGCAGCTTTGCCGGCGTGGCGCTCGCGACGATCCACGTCGACTTCTTCTCCAGGTTCTACGACAGCCTGGACATCGGCCAGGCCGGCGCCGTGGCGCTGGTGCTCGAGAACGGAACCATGATGACCCGGCGGCCCTACAGCCCCGACATGGTGGGACGGAACATGCTGGAGACCCAGCTCTTTCGCTCCTACGCCGCGCATGGGCCGGTCGGCACGGCCTACATCAAGTCGGCGCAGGACGGCGTGACACGGTTGAACAGCTTCCGGCGCCTGGACAACTACCCGCTGTTCGTTTCCGCGGCGCTGTCCAAGGACGAGATCCTGGCCAACTGGTGGCGCGACACGCTGTGGCATTCGGGCGGCGTCGTTCTGCTGAGCCTGATCGTCGGCTTCATCGGATGGCGCCTGGTGCGGCAGTTCCAGCTCCAGACCCGCACCGAGGCCGAGCTGCGGCAGGCGCGCGATGCGCTCGAAACGCTCAACAAGACCCTCAACACCCTGGCCATGGAAGACGGCCTGACCGGGCTCGCGAACCGCAGGCAGTTCGACGTGGCGCTGGACAGCGAATACAGCCGCGCCGCGCGCAACGCGAGCACGCTGGCGCTGATCATGATGGATGTGGATTGCTTCAAGCAATACAACGACATCTACGGCCATGCGGCGGGCGACGAGTGCCTGCAGACCATCGGCCGCACCATCGCGCGCGTCGCGTCGCGGCGCCCGGGAGATCTTGCGGCGCGCTATGGCGGAGAAGAGCTGGCGGTGCTGCTGCCGAACACCGACGTGGCGGGCGCCGTGATGCTGGCCGAACGCATCCGCAGCGCCGTGCGCGAGCTGAAGATCGAACATGCGGGCACCGCCGACGGATTCGTGACGCTGAGCGCCGGCGTGGATGCGCTCAGTCCCCAGGCCGGCATCGGCGGCCAGCCCAAGGAACTGATCCGGTCCGCGGACAAGGCGCTGTACGCCGCCAAGTCGGGCGGGCGCAACCGCGTGTGCGCCTCGACCGGACAGCCGCTGGCGGCGTGACGCGGGTCTGAGCCTCAGCCCGCCTTCCCTCGGCTTCGAAGAAGCCTTCCGCGGCTCTACGCAGGGTAAACCCCAGTACTTGGCCCCTTGATTCCACCCGCGATGATTCAGTACACTGATTGTCGTTCAGTGTACTGAATACAGGAGCGCCGGCAATGTACTTGGCTGCCCTGTACAAGGAGACAAAATTTGACCCACGATCTACGCAAGACCTTCGACGAAGGCCCCATGAGCCGCTTCCAGTGGAGCGCGATCACGATCTGCATCACGCTGATCATGCTCGACGGCTTCGACGTGCTGGTCATGGCCTTCACCGCGGCCAGCGTGTCGGCCGAGTGGAAGCTCAGCGGCGCGCAGCTCGGCGTGCTGTTCAGTGCCGGCCTGTTCGGCATGGCTGCCGGCTCGCTGTTCCTCGCGCCGCTGGCCGATCGCTTCGGACGGCAAACCGTCATCCTGCTGTGCCTGGTGGTGATCGCGCTCGGCATGGGGCTGTCGGCGCTGTCCCAGAGCAGCACGCAGCTGGCGGCGCTGCGCGCGCTCACCGGCCTGGGCATCGGCGGCATGCTGGCCAGCGTGGGCGTCATCACCTCCGAATACGCCTCGAACAAATGGCGCAGCACCGCGGTGGCCCTGCAGGCGACCGGCTATCCGATCGGCGCGACCATCGGCGGCAGCATTGCCGCGGTGCTGCTGGAGCACTACGGCTGGCGTTCGGTCTTCGTCTTCGGCGGCCTGGCCACGGCGCTGATGATTCCGCTGGTGCTGTGGCGCCTTCCCGAATCGGTCGACTTCCTCGTCTCCAGGCGCCCCGCCGGCGCGCTGCGCAAGCTCAACGCGCTGCTGCGCCAGATGAAGCGCCCCGAGCTGGCCGAACTCCCGCCGCTGCCACCGGCCGGCGAGCGCTCCGCCTCCACGGTGGCGAGCCTGTTCAACGCAGGCCTGGCGCGCTCGACGCTGCTGCTGTGGGCCGCGTTCTTCCTCTTGATGTTCGGCTTCTACTTTGCGCTCAGCTGGACGCCGAAGCTGCTGGTCTCGGCGGGGCTGTCGGCACGCGAGGGCATCACCGGCGGCGTGCTGCTGAACATCGGCGGCATCGTCGGCGGCAGCCTGTTCGGGCTGCTCGTCGCGCGGCTGGACCTCGGGCGCCTGACGGCCGCCAGCCTGGTCATCACGGCGCTGGCCATGGCCGCATTCGGCGCGGCCACCGGGCACCTGGGCGCGTCGTTCGCGATCGCCTTCCTGATCGGCGGATTCATCTTCGGCTCGATGGCCGGGCTCTATGCGTTCGCACCGGTGATCTACCCGGCCGCCGTGCGCACGACCGGCATGGGATGGGCGATCGGCATCGGCCGCATCGGCGCCATCCTCGCGCCGCTCATCGCCGGGATGCTGCTCGACCGCGGCTGGCAGCCGCCGCATCTCTACTACGCCTACGCGCTGCCGCTGGTGGCGGCGATGGCGGCTGTGCTCGCGCTGCGCCGCAGCGCCAAGGCACAGCCGGCCGGCCGCGTGGCCAGCGCCCATTGAACGCCCCTTCTCCTCCCAACCCAGCCATCCAAAGGAAAGCCATATGTTCCCGAAAAACACCTGGTACGTGGCCTGCACAGGCAACGAGATCGACGACAAGCCCCTGGGCCGCAAGATCTGTGGCGAGAACCTGGTGCTCTACCGCGCCGCGGAAGGCAAGGCCACGGCGCTGGAAGACTTCTGCCCGCACCGCGGTGCGCCCCTGTCACTGGGCCGCGTGGTCGAGGGCAAGCTGGTGTGCGGCTACCACGGACTGGAGATGGGCTGCGACGGCAAGACGGTCGCCATGCCCGGGCAGCGCGTGCGCGGCTTTCCGCCGATCCGCTCCTTCCCGGTGATCGAGCGCTACGGCTTCGTCTGGATCTGGCCCGGCGACCCTGCGCTGGCCGACCCGGCCAAGCTGCATCACCTCGAATGGGCCGAAAGCCCCGACTGGGCCTACGGCGGCGGGCTGTTCCACATCCAGTGCGACTACCGCCTGATGATCGACAACCTGATGGACCTGACGCACGAGACCTACGTGCACTCGACCAGCATCGGCCAGAAGGAAATCGACGAGACGCCCACCACCACCAAGACCGAGGGCGACCAGGTCACCACCAGCCGCTTCATGGAGAACATCTCGGCGCCGCCCTTCTGGCGCATGGCGCTGCGCGGCAACCACCTGGCCGACGACGTGCCGGTCGACCGCTGGCAGATCTGCCGCTTCACGCCGCCGAGCCACGTGCTGATCGAAGTGGGCGTCGCCCACGCCGGCAAGGGCGGCTACGACGCCGATCCGGCGCACAAGGTGTCGAGCATCGTGGTGGACTTCATCACGCCCGAGACCGAGACCTCGCACTGGTACTTCTGGGGCATGGCGCGCAACTTCCAGCCGCACGACAAGGCGCTGACCGCATCGATCCGCGAAGGCCAGGGCAAGATCTTCAGCGAAGACCTGGAGATGCTCGAATCCCAGCAGCGCAACCTGCTCGCGCATCCGAACCGCTCGCTGCTGAAGCTCAACATCGACTCGGGCGGCGTGCAGTCGCGCCGCGTGCTGGAGCGCCTGATCGCGCAGGAAGGCCAGGCCCCGGCGACGGCTCCGGCAGGTGCGGCATGAACGCCTCCGAACTGAACGTGCGCGTCGCCCGCAAGCATGCGGAGGCGCTGGACATCTGCACCTTCGAGCTGGTGCACGCCGAGGGGCAGGCCCTGCCGGCGTTCTCGGCCGGCTCGCACATCGACGTGCACCTGCCGAACGGCCTCACGCGCCAGTACTCGCTGTGCAACGATCCGCAGGAGAGCCACCGCTACCTGATCGGCGTGCTGCGCGATCCTGCATCGCGCGGCGGCTCGCAGGCGATGCACGAGCTGGTGCAGGAAGGCAGCCTGCTGCGCATCAGCGCACCCAAGAACCACTTTCCGCTGGCCCACGCGGCCACCCGCAGCGTGCTGATCGCAGGCGGCATCGGCGTGACGCCGATCCTGTGCATGGCCGAGCGGCTGGCACTGAGCGCAGCGCCGTTCGAGATGCACTACTGCACGCGCTCGCGCGAGCGCACCGCCTTTGCCGGACGCATCGCGCAGTCCGCGTTCGCATCGCAGGTGCAGTTCCACTTCGACGACGGGGACGCGGCGCAGAAGCTGTCGCTGCCGGCGGCAATCGGCACGCCGCAGCCCGGCGTGCACCTGTATGTCTGCGGCCCCAAGGGCTTCATGGACTGGGTGCTGGATGGCGCGCGCACCGCCGGCTGGCCGGCCGACCAGCTGCACTACGAGTTCTTCTCGGCCGAGATCGCCGCGTCGGACACCGATGCGGAATTCCAGGTCAAGCTCGCGAGCTCTGGGCGCATCGTCACGGTGCCCAAGGATTGCACGGTGGTGCAGGCGCTTGCCGCGGCGGGCGTCGAGGTGGCGACCTCCTGCGAACAGGGCGTGTGCGGCACCTGCCTCACGCGCGTGCTCGAAGGCGAGCCGGACCACAAGGACATGTACCTGTCGCCCGAAGAACAGGCGGCCAACGACCAGTTCACTCCCTGCTGTTCGCGCTCGCGTTCGCCGATGCTGGTGCTCGACCTGTAGGCGCGGGCGCGTCGCAGCGGCGCCATAGAATCGCAGGCTCCGTCCTTACCGCCGGGACCCGATTCAGGTTTCGACATCCATGCCCAGCCCCACTTCCGACGCCACCGAGATCGACATCAATGACCAGCCCGGACACCTGATCCGCCGGGCTCACCAGATCGCGGTGTCGGTGTTCCACGAGAAGCTGGGGCGCGACATCACACCGGTCCAGTACGCGATCCTGCGCACCCTGCAGAAGAAGCCGGGCATCGACCAGGTCACGCTGGCACAGCAGGTGGCGCTCGACACCTCCACCGCCGCCGACATTGCCGCGCGGCTGGAGACCAAGGGATGGATCACGCGCCAGGTGCTCGCGCGCGGCCAGCGCGAACTGCGCCTCACGGCCGAGGGCACCGGGCTGCTCGCGCAGACGGTGCCGGCCATGGCCGAGATGCAGGATGCGCTCTTCAGCACCATGAGCGAGCAGGAGCGCCGCGATTTCATGAAGCTGCTCGCCAAGTTCGTCACGGCCAACAACGACAGAAGCCGCGCGCCCATGCGCGCGTGAGGCAAGGAGCGGGCGGGCCCGCTAGGCCTGCGCAATCGCCAGCCACGCGCCCACGACCAGCGTCGAACCCGCCGCGGCCAGCAGCCCGCCCACCAGCCATTGGAGGGTGCGCGGCTGCAGCTTGTTCGGCAGCCGGTGGTGCAACCGCGTCACGCCGTAGACCACCGGCATCGCGCAGGCGGCCAGCAGCGCCGCGCGCCACGAGAAATGCCCCGTGGGCAGCACGATCACGAGCCGCACCAGCGAATTGAACGCGAACATCAGCAGCAGCGCGCGGCGCACCAGTTCGCGCTCCAGCGGCTGGCGGTACATGTGAAAGACGATGGGCGGCCCCGAACTCGAGAACAGCCCGCCCAGCACGCCCGAGAGCCCGCCGATGACGGCAAAGCTCGTGCGGCCCGACACCGCAGGCTGCGGCCGGCCCTGCAGCACCAGCAGCAGCGCGCAGCCCAGGATCGACACGCCCAGCAGGCCGCGCAGCCAGTTCACCGCGCCGCCGCTGAGCCAGGTGAGCAGCATGAGCCCCGCGATCACGCCCACGGTGCTGCCGTTGAGCGCCGGCTTCATCAGCCGCCACGGCACCACGCCGGGCCGCGCGCGGAAATAGGTCCATGCATTGATCAGGCTCAGCACCGTGGCGGCGTTGGCCGTGTCGCCCACGCTGGCGACGTGGAACACCGACACCAGGCCAAGCAGGATGAGGCTGAATGCGAACCCCGTGAGGTTCTGCGCATAAGTGGCCAGCGCCACGCAGGCCATGAAGACCAGCACGGGGCCGGCTTCGGAAAGAATCGCTTGCACCGGAAAAGAAAATCGTCGAGAGGCCGCGTCGGGCCCGAATGTCGCGGGCCGTATTGTCCCCGAACGGCCGGTGGCCGATTCCGCTGCGCCGCGCGCAAGGCGCGGGGCGCTTTTTTCAGTAGATCGGCGGCTCGGGCGTGGGCGCGTTGCCGGCCAGGCTCGCGAAGTCGCAGCCCAGGTGCGCCTGCGTCACTTCGTGCTGGAAGATCTTCGTGTAGCCGCGCGCGTAGGCCGGCGCGGGCGGCGTCCACTCTTTGCGGCGCTCGGCCAACTCTTCGTCGGACACCAGCATGTCGAGGCGGCGCTCGCCGATGTCCAGGCGGATCGTGTCGCCGGTCTTGAGCAGCGCCAGCGGACCGCCGATGGCCGACTCGGGCGACACATGCAGCACGCAGGTGCCGTAGTGCGTGCCGCTCATGCGCGAATCGGAAATGCGCAGCATGTCGCGCACACCCTGCCGCAGCAGCTTCTTGGGAATCGGCAGGTTGCCCCACTCGGGCATGCCGGGGCCGCCGACCGGGCCGCCGTTGCGCAGCACCAGCACGGTCGACGCGTCGCAGTCGAGTTCTTCGTCGGCCATGGCCGCGAGCATCTCGGCGTTCGAGTCGAACACCAGCGCGCGCCCGGTGTGGCGCAGCAGCTCGGGCGTGGCGGCCGAAGGCTTGATGACCGCGCCGTCGGGGCACAGGTTGCCGCGCAGCACGGCCAGCGCAATGCCGGCCTCGGGGCACTCGGGCGTGCCCTGCTTGAGCGGCGAGGCCGGGTCGAGGATGGTGCCGTCGTCCTCCGCGGGCCAGCCCGCGATGTCCTCGCCGAGCGTGCGGCCGGTGACGGTGCGCGCCGACAGGTCCAGGTGCGCCGCGATCCTGTTGAGCACCGCCGGCAGGCCACCGGCGTAGTGGAAGTCTTCCATCAGCTTCTCGCCCGACGGATAGAGGTTGGCGATGACGGGCACGCGCCGCGCGATCGCGTCGAGCTCGTCGATGTTCAGCTCGATGCCTGCGCGCCCCGCCATCGCGGGCAGGTGCACCGCTGCGTTGGTCGAGCCGCCGAGCGCCATGTAGGCGGCCACGGCGTTGAGGAAAGACGCCTTGGTAACGATGCGCGAGGGCTTCAGGTCTTCCCACACCATCGAGACGATGCGCTCGCCGCAGCGCCATGCCATGCGGCTGTGCTCCGAGTCGACGGCCGGGATGCTCATCGCGCCGGGCAGCGACAGGCCCATGGCCTCGGCAATGGCGGTCATGGTGCTGGCCGTGCCCATGGTGTTGCAGGTGCCGGGCGTGCGCGTCATGCGCGCTTCGAGCCGGATCCATTCGGCCTCGTCGATGTTGCCGATGGTGCGTTCGGCCCAGAACTTCTTGGTGTGCGTGCCTGCGCCCACGGCCTGGCCCTTGTAGCGGTCATTCATCATCGGACCGGCGGGCAGGAAGATGGCGGGGATGTCCATCGACAGCGCCCCCATGACCAGGCCGGGCGTGGTCTTGTCGCATCCACCCATCAGCACCACGCCGTCGATCGGCAGGCTGCGCAGCAGTTCCTCGCATTCGATGGCCAGCAGGTTGCGGTAGATCATGGTCGTGGGCTTGACCATCACCTCGCCCAGGCTCAGCGCGGGCAGCTCGAGCGGATAGCCGCCGGCCTGCAGCACGCCGCGCTTGACGGACTCGGCACGCTCGCGCAGGTGCGCGTGGCACGGCGAGAGCTCGCTCCAGGTGTTGACGATGCCGATGACCGGCCGGCCCATGAACTCCTCGCGCGCGAGCCCCTGCTGCTGCATGCGCTGGCGGTGCGCGAAGCCGCGGATGTCGTCGCTCGCGAACCAGCGCTGGCTGCGCAGTTCCTGCAGGGTCTTGGGGCGGGCGGCTTCTGTGGACATGCGGTGTGTTCTCTGGATCTCTGGGTTCAATAGGTGGCTGGGGCCGGCGCCGAAGCGGGGGCGGCGGGCGCGCCGCGCTGCTTGAAGCGCGCGGCGATGTCGTCGGCGCTCTTGCGCAGCAGCAGCTGGTCGTTGGCCACCGCCACAAAGAGCGCGCCAAGGTCGAGCAGCTCGCGCGCGCGCGGCTCGTCGTTCATGAGGATGCCGGGCGCCTTGCCGCAGGCGAGGATGCGCGCGATGGCGCGGTCGATGGCGGCGCGCACCGTGGGGTGGTTGACCTGGCCGGCCACGCCCATGCTGGCCGACAGGTCGCCGGGGCCGATGAAGACGCCGTCGACACCGTCGACGTTCGCGATGTCCTCCAGGTGCTCGAGCGCTTCGACGGTCTCCACCTGCACCAGCACGCAGATCTCGCCGGAGGCCTCGGCCACGTACTTGGTGTCGCGGCCGAAGCGGGTGGCGCGCACCGTGCCGCCCATGCCGCGGATGCCGTTCGGCGGATAGCGCGTGGCGGCCACGGCGGCCTCGGCCTCGGCTCGGTTCTGCACGAAGGGCAGCAGCAGCGTCTGCGCGCCGATGTCCAGGTACTGCTTGATCAGCACCGGGTCGTTCCAGGGCGGGCGCACCACGGCCGAGGTGGGGCGATCGCGCTCGGCCTGAACCGCCTGCAGCTGGCGCAGCATGGTGGTCGGATCGCCGGGCGTGTGCTCGGCATCGAGCAGCATCCAGTCGAAACCGGCGCCCGCGAGCAGCTCGGAGATGTAGGGGTCGGGCAGCGTCGACCAGAGGCCGATCTGCGGGATCTTCGCCGCGAGGGCGTGCTTGAAGGTGTTGCGCGAGGGCATGGGTTCGGTCCTTTGCGGGGTCAATCGATCTTCACGTTGCCGGCCTTGATGACCTCGCCCATCGCGGCGTGGTCGGCCTTCAGGCGCTCGGCGAACGCCTGTGGCGTCGATGAGAGTACATCGAAGCCCTGCTCTTCCAGCGGCTTGCGGAACGCGGGCTCCTTCAGGATCGCAACCATCTCCTTGTGCAGCCGCTCGACCACCGACGCGGGCGTGCCGCTGCGCACCAGCATGCCGCTCCATGCGAGCTGCACCACGCCGGGCGCGCCGGCCTCGGCCATGGTCGGCACGTTGGGCAGCAGCTTCGAGCGCTGCGTGTCGGCCACGGCCAGCACGCGCACGCGGCCGCCCTTCTCCTGGCCCAGCACGGCCGAGAGGTTGTGGAACATCATCGGGATCTGCCCGCCCATCACGTCGTTGAGTGCGGCGGGGCCGCCCTTGTAGGGCACGTGGATCAGCCGGGTGCCCGTCTTCGCCTCGAACTGCAGCCCCGTGAGATGCATGGTGTTGCCGTTGCCGGCCGAGCCGAAGCTCAGCGTGCCGGGCTCTTTCTTGGCGGCCGCCACCACGTCGGCCACGGTCTTGTAGGGCGTGCCCGCACCGACCACCAGCACGTTGGGCGTCTGGTTGGTGAGCGTGATCGGCTGGAAGTCCTTCAGCGCGTCGAAGCCCGTGGCCTTGTAGAGGTGCGGGTTCACGGCCAGCGTGCTGACCGAGCCGAAGAAAATGGTGTAGCCGTCGGCCGGCTGGTTGCGCGCCACGTAGGCGGCCGCGATGTTGCCGTTGGCGCCGGGGCGGTTGTCGATGACCACCGGCTGGCCCAGCCGCTGCGACAGCGCCTGGCCGAAGGGCCGCGCGAACTGGTCGGCCGCGCCGCCCGCGGGCTGCGGCACGACCAGCACGATGGGCTTGTGCGGATAGTCGGCCTTGGGCTGCGCCAGCGAGGATGCGGCGGCGAGCGCCATGGCCGACAGGGCCATCGCGGCCCTTGCGAATTTCTTCATGGGGTCTCCTGGATCAAGTGTTGTTCATGCGGCGGCGCCGCGCCAGAAAGCGATCTGCGCGGCGACCTGGTGGTCGATCATGGGTTTGCCGCCGACCACCCGCAGCCCGCGCGCGGCGCAGGCGGCCATGAGCTCGGTGTCGCGCGCGGCGATGATGTCGAACAGCGCCGCATCGGCCGGCAGCTGCGCCGGGTCGAAGGGCATCGGGTCGCCCGCATGCAGGCCGACCGAGGTGGCGTTGATGGCGAGGCCGGCGCGCCCCAGGCTGCCGGCGCTGGTGTCGGCATGGATGTCCGGATACGCCTTGCGCAATTCGGTGCACAGCTGCTGCGCGCGCTCGGCTTCGCGATTGACGACGTGCAGCTCGCGCAGGCCGACCGCGGCCAGCGCGAAGGCAATGGCGGTGCCCGCACCGCCCGCGCCCACCAGCACCACCGGCCGATCGGTGCGCAGCACGCCGTGTGCGCGTGCGGCATCGACAAAGCCCACGCCATCGAAGCTCTCGCCCGACCATTGGCCATCGGCATCGATGCGCATGGTGTTGACCACGCCGGTGCGCCGCGCCTCGGGGCCGAGGCGCGCGCACAGCGCATGCGCCGCGGCCTTGTGCGGGATCGTGAGGTTCAGGCCCTGCAGGTTGGCCACGCGCGCGAGCTGCGCCACGGTGGCTGCGAAGTCGCCGGGATGCACGCCCATCGGCACCAGGCACCAGTCGAGGCCGGCGGCGGCGAAGGCCGGGTTGTAGATGCGCGGCGCGCGCACGTGGTCGACCGGGTGCGCGAGGATCGGCACGAGGCGCGTCGCGCCGCTGGGGTTTGCGGGGACCATTGCCTCAGCCCTTCACCGCGCCGGCCGTGAGGCCGCTGACCAGGTAGCGCCGCACCAGCATCGAGAACACCAGCACGGGCGCCATCACCAGCGAGCCGCCGGCAGCGATCTTGCCCCACTCCCAGCCTTCGTAGTTCATGAAGTTGACCACCGCGACCGGCGCGGTGCGCGCATCGGTGCGCGTGAGGATCAGCGCGAAGAAGAAGTCGTTCCAGGCGTAGAGAAAGCACAGGATCGCGGTGGCCGCGATGCCGGCGGCCGCCATCGGCATCACGATCTCCATGAACACGGTGGCGTAGCCCGCGCCGTCCATCAGCGCCGCCTCTTCGAGCGAAGCCGGCACCGCGTCGAAGAAGGGCTGCATCATCCAGATCACCAGCGGCAGGTTGAAGGTCATGTAGATGAGGATCAGGCCGGTGCGGGTGTCGAGCAGGCCGAGATACCGATACGCCAGGAAGAACGGGATCGTGAAGGCGATCGGCGGCGCCATGCGCGTCAGCAGGATGCCCAGGCCGAGACCGAAGCGCCCGCGCCCGGTCCAGCGCGAGAGTGCATAGGCCGCCGGAATGCCGAACACCAGCGCGAGCAGCGTCGACACGATGCTCGTGACCAGGCTGTTGGCGAAGGACTCCGGAAAGCCGGCCTGCCAGAGCCCCACGTAGTGCTCCAGCGTGGGCATGAAGAAGACCCGCGGCGGAAACTCGAGGATCAGCGGCGTCGGCTTGAACGACATCTGCAGCAGCCACAGGAACGGCAGCAGCATCGCGAACAGGACGAGCGGCACGGCCCAGCGCGCGAGCGGCCAGCGCCGGCGCAGCGACGCCATTCGATTGGTGCTCATTCCGCACCTCCCGCATTGCGGCTCACGCGCATCGCACCCCAGCTGATCAGCACGGTGGCCGCGAGCAGCACGACGGTGATCGCGCTCGAATAGCCGAGCTCGCCGAAGTTGAACGCCACGAGGTAGGCGTAGTAGTTGGTCACCTCCGTCACCGAACCCGGCCCGCCGCCGGTCAAGAGGAAGATCAGCGGAAAGGCCTTGATGCTGTCGATGAGGCGGAACAGGGTGCACACCAGCAGCACCGGTGCGATGTACGGCAGCACGATGTGGCCGAACACGCGCCAGGCATCGGCGCCGTCCATGCGGGCGGCCTCGACGTATTCGGCCGGCAGCGTCTGCAAGGCGGCCAGCACCATCAGGAAGGTGAACGGTGCCCACTCCCAGGTGTCGGCGATGACGATGGACCACAGCGCGAAGTCGACGTGCGTGGTGAGCGCCGGCAGTGTCACGCCGAGCATGCGGGCGGCCTGGTAGATCGGACTGATGTCGGGCGTGTAGACCAGCTTCCAGATCACCGCGACAACGATTGGCGGCAGCACCATCGGAATCACGAACAGGTGGCGCAGCGACTTCCAGCGCTCCTGCCCCGAATGCACGAGCAGCGCGAGCCCCATGCCCAGCAGCACCTGCAGCACGACCGTGTAGACCGAAAGGCGCGCCTGCACGCCCAGCGAGCCGACGAAGCGCTCGTCGCTGCCCAGCAGCCTGTAGTTGCGCAGCGGCTCCGAGAAGTCGCCCAGCGAGCCCGGATTCACCAGCGCCCCGGGCGTGAGGCTCGTGACCAGCAGGAAGACGGTGGGCAGCCCCGCCACCACCAGCAGGAACAGCAGGCTCGGCGCCATCGCCATGCGCACGAAGCGGCTCCGCTGCGCCTCGTAGGAGGCCCCTTTTGCGCTCATTGCCGCACCCTTGGCGCTGCTGCTGCGCTCATACCTTGGCTCCGGCGCGCCGCAGGCTGCCGAGCGCGGCCTCCTGCGCCGTCTTCATGGCATCCGCGGCCGGCGCCTGGCCCGAGACCACGCGCTCCACGGCCTTGTTCAGCACGTCGCCCACCAGCGGGAACTCCTTGACCGTGCGGTACGCCATGTAGTTGCGCGTCTTGCCGGGCTGCTCGAGCACTTCGAGGTAGAGCTTGCCGATGTCTTGGCCGTTGATGGTGTTGATGCGCTTGTACTCGGCGCTTTCGATCACCGAGCGCCGGCAGATCGACGGATGCCCGGTGTCCTTCACGATGCGCGCGGTGAGCTCGGGGCTCAGCGCCCACTTGATGAACTCCCAGGCCGCTTCCTTGTTCTTCGCGTTTTTCGGAATGCCGAGCCCCTGGCTGTTGGCGGCGGGAAAGTCGCCCTTCGGGCCGGCCGGCATGCGCACCACGCGCGCGGTGTCCTTCACCTTGCTCTCCGGCGAGCTCAGCATTGCCGTGACCCAGGAACTCGAATGGATGAAGATGTTCGAGCGGCCGCCGATCAGCGCGGCGCGCGCCTGGTCCTCGGTGTAGCCGAGCACGCCCTGCGGGCTGTACTTGGACAGCAGCGTCGAATAGAAGCCCGTGGCCTGCACCGCCGCAGCCGAGTCGAGCGTGGGCTTGATGTCGGCCGGCGGATTGGCGAACAGGTCGCCGCCGAAGCCGTGGATGTACGGCGGCAGGAACCAGTGGTGCAGGTTGGAGCTCACGAAGCCCGTCACGCCGTCCTGGCCGTGCACCGCCTCGCAGACCTTCATCAGTTCGTCGAAGGTCTGCGGCGCCTCGACCCCGCGCTTCTTCATCAGGTCGGTGCGGCTCATGCCCATGAGCATTGCGCCGCCTTCCCATGCAAAGCCGTAGGCCTTGCCGGCCTTGTCGAGGTAGGGCAGCTGCGCGCCCTTGACGAAGTCGTCCGGGTTCCAGCTGGCGGGCGTGAGCTTGCGGTCGGCCGCGAAGTCGCTCAGGTTGGCGAGCAGGCCGGCCGCGACCCAGCGCGCGGCCAGGATGAAGGTGACGTTGCAGAAGTCCCAGGCGCTGCCGCCCGAGGACAGCTCCAGGTCGGCCTGCTGGTTGTAGACCGGAAAGGCCGACAGCTGAAGGTCGACCGTCATGCCGGTCTGCTGCTCGAACTCCGGGATGTACTTGCGCAGGATGTTGAAGAAGCCGTGCTGGTACGCGGCGCCGCGCAGCTTGAGGCCGGCAAAGGGCTTGGCTTGCGCGATGGCGGGAAAGGCCAGCGCGCTGCCGGCGCCGGCCACCGCCGTGGCGGCCGCGGCCTTGATCAACCGGCGGCGCTGCGTGTCGACGGCGGGGGATTGCAGGAGGCTCATGCTTGTCTCTCTTTCGATCAGAATCACGCGGCGCAACGAGGGCGGCCGGCATGTTCAACTTGCTCGTGGAAGCGAATATGACAGACAAATAAGATTTCAAAGATCATGGAAAACCCGGAATTCCCTGCACCACTCCCCCATATAAGCTCATTCCACCGATAAATATGTCAGACCATAAAACCAAGACGCCGAAGAAACCCGCCGCCACGGACACGCCCGCGCGGCGCGGTCCGCTGGCCGTGACGGAGGCGCTCGCGCGGCGCGTGATCGGCGGCGAATGGGATGACGAATCGACGCTGCCGACCGAGGTCGAACTGGCCGAGCAACTGGGCGTGGCCCGCACCTCCGTGCGCGAGGCGCTCACGCGCCTGAAGGCCAAGGGCCTGCTCGCGTCGCGCCAGAAGGCCGGCACGCGGGTGCTGCCGCGCATGCAATGGAACATGCTCGACGAGGACGTGCTGCGCTGGACCTGGTCGGGCCACGACCGCGCGCAGATGGCGCAGCACCTGATGCAGCTGCGGCGCATCGTCGAGCCGGCCGCCTGCGAGATTGCGGCCGCTTCGGCGCCCGACGCGGCCATTGCCGCGATCGAGCGCGCCTACCGCCTGATGGACGCCGCCGGCATGGACCCGGTGGCCTATGCCGGGCCGGACCTGAGCTTTCACCAGGCGATCCTCAGCGCCACCGGCAATCCGTTCCTGGTGGCCTTCGGCGCCACCATCGAGGCGGCGCTGCGCATGTCCTTCGAGCTGTCCACGCGCCAGCCGGGCGCGCCACGCAAGAGCCTGCCGATGCACCGCGCGGTGCTCGACCAGATCTGGGCCCGCAAGCCGGCCGCGGCGCGCAAGGCCATGGAAGAGCTGCTCGGCCTCACCGAATCGAACATCCAGCGCGGGGTCGCCAGGTCGGGCGCCACGCCGCCGGCCTGACCCCCTCCTTATCAGCAAGCAACCCACCACCATGGCAGAGATCCAACTCCAATCCATCAGCAAGCGCTTCGGCGATGTCGAGGTGATCCCCGGCATCGATCTCACCATGCCCGACGGCCAGGTCACGGTGCTGCTCGGGCCTTCGGGCTGCGGCAAGTCGACCTTGCTGCGCATGATCGCGGGACTGGAGACGCCGAGCGGCGGCCAGGTGCTGGTCGGCGGCCGCGTGGTGAACGATGTTCCTCCTGCCGAGCGCGGCTGCGCGCTGGTGTTCCAGAACTACGCGCTCTATCCGCACAAGACGGTGCGGCAGAACCTCGCCTTTCCGTTGCGCATGGCCAAGGCCACGGCCGCCGAGCAGGAGCGCAGCGTGGACGAGATCGCGCACAAGCTCGAGCTCACGCCGCTCCTGGAGCGCTATCCGCGCCAGCTCTCGGGCGGCCAGCGCCAGCGCGTGGCGATGGGCCGCGCGATGATCCGCAAGCCCGAGGTGTTCCTCTACGACGAGCCGCTGTCGAACCTCGACCTCGAGCTGCGCGTGAAGCTGCGTCTGGAGATCGCGCGCATGCAGCGCACGCTGAAGGCCACCGCCGTCTACGTGACGCACGACCAGACCGAGGCCATGACGCTGGCCGACCAGATCGTGGTGCTGCGCAAGGGCCGCATCGAGCAGGTGGGCTCGCCGCTCGCGCTGTACCGCTCGCCCGCCAACCTGTTCGTGGCGGGCTTCATCGGCACGCCGCGCATGAACTTCTTCAAGATCGATGCCGCGCAGGGCGACGCGAACGGCACGCTGCTGCGGCTAGGCGATGCCCGCGTGCAGATACCGCGCCGCATGCCGGGCCAGCCCGTCACGCTGGGCTTTCGCGCCGAGCAGGCACGCATCGGCGAACCTGCGCCCGGCGAAGTGCTGCTCGAACTGCAGGGCTGCGAAACGCTGGCGGTCGAGCAGCTGGGCGATCGCGCCTACTGCTATCTGCGCTCGTCGCTGGGCGAGCTGGTGCTCATGGCGCCCGATGCCGCGGCGGATCTCTCGGGCACCCTCCGCCTGGCCATCGCGCCGGCCTCGCTTCATTTCTTCGATGCCGAGGGGATGGCCTTGGGCAGCGAGGAGCGGCGGCTGGCGGCTTGAGCATTACCGCTGCCAAAAGGACTCACGCGGAGCACCGATGGCAACTTAACTCTACGTTGACAACTTCATCGACCCCGACATCATGATTCCCGCGGATCGAGGGACGCCCTCGGATGCCCATCGCGAAAGAAGGAATCCATGCCCCACACCTTGCTGCGACGACTTGTGATGTCACTGGGCTGCCTGTCGGGATTTGCCGCTGCTTCTCTGGCGCAGGCCGCGCCGCTCGGCGATCCCGTCATGGTGAATACCGCCACCGCGGGCAACCAGCGTCCGGTCTACTTCTCCGCAGGATCGAACGGAGAAAAACTTCTGATCTGGTCCGACGCCGCGGCAAATGCCACATACGCTCAAAGAATCAGGTCGTCAGGAACGCCTTATCTGACCAAACACCTGATCCAGGCGCCTCCGGCGTATGCGAATTTCTCGGTCGACCGCATCGGCAACTTCGTCTTCGGAAGCGAACCGGGAAGAGTCACGGCCTATGACAGAAGCGGCACTCTGCTCTCCAGTTTCCAAACCACTCCGGATTCATCGAGCACGGTCGCCAGCATGGACACGGATGGCAATATCACTGCTGCCTACTCGCGCTCCGCCTCGCAAGGGGCGCCTCGGACGATTGCGATCAGGCGATTCAATACCCGCGGAGTTGCCCTCGGTCCCGAAGTCATCGTTGCATCCGATGCCCCGGACAAGCTCTCCGGCCCCAGTTCGATTGCCACCGACGATGCAGGAAACATCGCTTTGTCATTTGCGACCAGGCCCGGTCCCACGGCAAACCAATCCAACATCATGATCCAGCGCTTCAGCCGCGCAGGTGTTGCGCTGACTCCGGCGCTTGTCGTCGGCGCCGTCCGGTCGATCTACAGTTCGGGCGGCCGCATCGCCATGGACCCCGGCGGAAGATCCGTCATCAGCTGGAGTGCTTCCCAGGATGACAACTACACCTGGAACATCTACGCGCGCCCCTATGACGCGAATGGCAACCCCGGCAGCGGAGTGGTGCGAGTCAACCAGCGCATCCACGAAGGCCAACCCGGGCCGAACCCGGGAGTTGCAGAGAACGGCGATTTTGTCGTTTCATGGATTGCATCGAGCGGCGTGGTCGGCGGCCCGCAAAGCTCCACGTTGGCGGCCAGACAATTTCGCAGCGACGGAACGCCGATTGCCGATGAATTCCGAGTCGACCCGCCACAACCGCAATTTGGAGCCAACCCGCTGCTGGCCATGGACCCGGTGGGAAATTTTGCAGTGGCATGGGTCAGCACCTCTGCCGGGACCGGATGGGACGTCATGGTGCGCTCCTTCAAGATGGACACCCGCCCGCCTCTTGTGCAGCTTCTGGACAACCAGGCCGTCCAAGGCCTGGCCGGCGGCACCGACAGCTGGAGCTACTACAGGATCACCGTCCCACCCGGCGTCGCGCAACTCAACATCAACATGACCGGCCCCGTCGGCGGTGGTGATGGCGACATGTACGTTCGCCTCGGCGCACTTCCGTCGTTGACGGCCTGGGACTATCGCCCCTACGTCAACGGCAGCAACGAAGCCATCGCGATCAGCAATCCCCTGCCTGGCGACTTCTACATCGCGATCCACGGACGCAGCGCCTACTCGTCGGTCGGCCTGACCGCCAGCTACGACTGAGGCTCGCCTCCTGAAGAGCTTTCGCCGTGCACCCGGCTCGGCGTCGGCGGCGAAAGCTTCGGCCTGATGCGCCGCGAGAGGGGTGGGAACTCCAGACAGATTCTCAGTCCGCGGTCGCGCCCGACTTCTTCACCAGCTCGGCCCAGCGCGGGATCTCGCGCGCCATGTGGTCGCGCAGTTCCTCGGGCGTGCTGCCGACGATCTCCATCGCCAGCTGGCCCGAGAGCTTGGCCTGCACGTCGGGCTGCTTCAGCGCCTTGACGATCTCGGCGTTCAGGCGCTGCACGATCGGCTTGGGCGTGCCCTTGGGCGCATACACGGCCTGCCAGGACGACATCTCGAAGCCCGGCACGCCCGACTCGATCATGGTCGGCAGCTCCGGCACCAGCGCGATGCGCTTGCCGGTGGTCACGGCCAGCAGCTTGAGCCGGCCGCTCTTGACGAGCGGCAGCGCGGCCGTCACCTGGTCGAACATGAAGGGCACCAGGCCCGACGCGACATCGGTCATGGCCGGCGGCGTGCCCTTGTACGGCACGTGCGTGAGCTTCACGCCGATCATGTCGGCGAACATCTCGCCCGCCAGGTGCGTCGAGGTGCCGGCGCCGGACGATGCGAAGGTGCGCTTGGACTCGTCCTTCTTGAGCAGCGCGATGAGTTCGGCCACCGAGTTCACGCCGAGCTGGCTGTTGACGATCAGCACGTTGGGCAGCCGCCCGACCAGCGACACGGGCTCGAAGTCCTTCATCGGGTCGTAGGGCAGCTTCTTGTAGAGGCTGGCGTTGATGGCGTGCGTGCTGATGGTGCCGCCGAACAGCGTGTAGCCGTCGGGCGCGGCCTTGGCCACGTAGGCCGCGCCGATGCCGCCGGCCTGCCCCGGCTTGTTGTCCACCACCACCGACTGGTGAAGGCTCTCCTGCAGCTTGTTCGACAGGATGCGGCCCACGATGTCGGTGGAGCCGCCGGCCGTGAAGGGCACGACGTAGGTGATGGTCTTGGCGGCCGGCCATTCGGCTTGTGCGAGGGCCGCGACCGGGGCCAATGCAAGTGCGGCGAGCAAAAGGCCCGCGGCGCGTTGGATGAAGGGCATGGTGTTGTCTCTGTTGTCGTTGGTCGTCGTCGGAAAAAGCCGGCGTCAGCGCCCGCGGGCCTCGCGCCAGGCGGCGAACTCGGTGCGGCTTTGCTCGTCGGTCGGCGGATAGAGGCCGAGGATCGATCGGCCTTCGAGCACCTTCTCCTGCACGAAGTCCTCGAAGACGGTCATCTCGGTGGCCTCGGCCGCGACCTCGTCGGCCATGGCCGCCGGAATCACGATGACGCCTTCGGCATCGCCCACCACCACGTCGCCGGGCCACACGGCCACGTCGCCGCAGCCGATCGGCACGTTGATGTCGATCGCCTGGTGCAAGGTCAGGTTGGTGGGCGCGCTCGGGCGCTGGTGATAGGCGGGAAAGCCGAGCTTCGCGATGTCGGGGCTGTCGCGAAAGCCCCCGTCGGTGACCACGCCGGCCACGCCGCGCTTCATGAGCCGGCTCACCAGGATGCCGCCGGCCGAGGCGGCGCGCGCGTCCTTGCGGCTGTCCATCAGCAGCACCGCGCCCACCGGGCACTGCTCCACGGCCTGGCGCTGCGGATGGTTGCGGTCGTTGAACACGGTGATCGGGTTCAGGTCCTCGCGCGCCGGCATGTAGCGCAGCGTGAAGGCCTCCCCGACCATGTTGGGAAGCGTCGGGTCGAGCGGATGCACGTCCTGGATGAACTGGTTGCGCAGTCCGCGCTTGAACAGCGCCGTGCACAGGGTGGCGGTGCTGACCTTCATCAGCTTCTCGCGGGTTTGGGGATTCACGTGGTCTCTCTCCGTTGGCTTGTGGGCGGGGTCGTTAATCGGGGAAGCGGTCTTCAGAAGATGTCCGGCTCGGGCACCGGGCGGCCGAAGGTGGTTTCGAGGAAGTCGAAGTCGCAGCCCTCGTTGGCCTGCAGGATGTGGCGGCCGAACATCCAGCCGTAGCCGCGTTCGTAGCGCGTAGGCGGCGGTGTCCAGGCGGCGCGCCGCGCGGCCAGTTCTTCGTCGCTGATCTCCAGGTGGATCGTGCGTGCCGGCACGTCCACCGTGATGCGGTCGCCCGTGCGCACCAGCGCCAGCGGCCCGCCCACGGCCGCCTCGGGCGAGCAGTGCAGCAGGCAGCCGCCGTAGCTGGTGCCGCTCATGCGCGCGTCCGACAGGCGCAGCATGTCCTTCACGCCCTGCTTGAGCAGCTTGGTCGGGATCGGCAGCATGCCCCACTCGGGCATGCCGGCGCCGCGCGGGCCGGCATTGCGCAGCACCAGGATGTCGTCGCCGGTCACGTCGAGCGCGGGATCGTCCACCGCCTTCTTGAGCGCCGGATAGTCGTCGAACACCAGCGCGCGCCCGGTGTGCTGCAGCAGGTGCGGCGCGCAGGCGCTGGGCTTGATCACCACGCCGTCGGGCGCGAGGTTGCCGCGCAGCACGGCCAGCGCGCCTTCGGCATAGATGGGGTTGGCGAGCGGGCGGATGACGTCGTCGTTGAACACCTCGGCGCCCTCGATGTTCTGGCCGAGGGTGCGGCCGTTGACCGTGCGCGCCCCGGTCTTCAGGTGGCCGCGGATGCGCTCGAGCATCGCAGGCAGGCCGCCCGCATAGAAGAAGTCTTCCATCAGGTAGGTGTCGCCGCTCGGCCGAATGTTGGCCACCACCGGCACCCGGCGGCTCGCGGCATCGAAGTCGTCCAGCGTGACCGGATGGCCGGCGCGGCGCGACATGGCGATCAGGTGGACGATGGCGTTGGTGCTGCATCCCATCGCCATCGCGCAGGCAATGCCGTTCTCGAAGTTGGCGCGCGTGAGCATGCGGGTGGGCGTGAGGTCGTCCCACACCATCTCGACGATGCGGCGGCCGCATTCGGCGCTCATGCGCACGTGGTTGGCATCGGCCGCCGGAATGCTCGAAGCGCCCGGCAGCGTGAAGCCCACGGCCTCGGCGATGCCCATCATGGTGGCGGCGGTGCCCATGGTCATGCAGGTGCCGTGGCTGCGCGCGATGCCCGCTTCCATCTCCTGCCAGGCCTGGTCGCTCAACTGGCCGGCGCGGCGCTGGTCCCAGTACTTGAAGGCGTCCGAGCCCGAGCCCAGCACCTGTCCGCGCCAGTTGCCGCGCAGCATCGGGCCGGCCGGCAGGTAGATGAACGGCAGCCCCATGGAGAGCGCGCCCATCGTGAGGCCCGGCGTGGTCTTGTCGCAGCCGCCCATCAGCACCGCGCCGTCCACCGGATGGCTGCGCAGCAGCTCTTCCGTCTCCATGGCGAGGAAGTTGCGGTAGAGCATGGTGGTGGGCTTGACCATGCTCTCGGACAGCGAGATGGCCGGCAGCTCGAGCGGAAAGCCGCCCGCCTGGAAGATGCCGCGCTTGACGTCGTCCACGCGCTGCTTGAAGTGCGAATGGCACTGGTTGGCGTCGCTCCAGGTGTTGACGATGGCGATGATCGGCTTGCCCACCCAGTCGGTGGGCGCATAGCCCATCTGCATCACGCGCGAGCGGTGGCCGAAGGAGCGGAAGTCGTCGGGCGCGAACCAGCGGGCGCTGCGCAGGGTGTCGTAGGAACGTGGCATCGGGGCGGAACCGGTATTCTTCGTGGAATCAACTACATTAAAACACTAATATATCACTCGGTCAAAGCGAAAATTCGAACGAATGACAGCCCTCCCCCGGATCCGACTCGACCGCACACGCCTTGCAGCACCCCAGGTGCTCGAAAAGCTGCGCGGTGCCATCCTTTCCCTCGAACTCGTGCCCGGCACCGTGCTGGTCCGCCAGGAGCTGGCCGACCGCTTCGGCGTGAGCCAGACGCCGGTGCGCGAGGCCCTGCTGCGCCTTGCCGAGGAAGGCCTGGTGGATGTGTTCCCGCAGCACGCCACGCTGGTGAGCCGCATCGACGTCGACGCCGCGAAGCAGGCGCACTTTTTGCGCCGCTCGATCGAGCTCGAGATCGTGCACCAGCTGGCCGAAGAGGCGCCGCCCGAACTGGTGGCCCAGCTGCAGGCCCAGGTCGCGCTGCAGGCCACGCTGGCAGCGGCGCGGCAGTACGGCGACTTCGTCGGCGCCGACCGCAAGTTCCACCACCTGATGTATGAAGCCGCGGGCGTGCCGAGCCTGTGGGACATGGTGTCCCGCGTCTCGGGCCACGTGGACCGCCTGCGCCGCCTGCACCTGCCCACCGCCGGCAAGACCGAGGCGATCCTGCGCGACCACCGCGCCATCGTGCGCGCCATTGCAAAGCACGACGGCGCGGCGGCGCAGAAGGCGCTGCGCGAGCACCTCTCCGGCACGCTGAGCTCGCTGCCGGAGATCTGCGCGCGTCATCCGGATTTCATTGCGGGGAGGAGCTGAGACGTGCTTCGCGGTACCGTACGCATTTCCGAATGCGAAAAGGTATCGCGATGACGAAAAAGAAAAAGCTTTTCGCCAAGGCGGACTTCCCTGTTTCCCAGGTGCGCCGGTTCCTGGAGCCGGGCCCGGTCGTGCTCCTGTCGTCCCGATGGCAGGGGAAGAACAACATCATGACGCTGGGCTGGCACACGGTGATCGAGTTCACGCCCTCGCTGGTCGGCTGCGTGATCGCGCGCACGAACCACAGCTTCGAAATGATCCGCCGCAGCGGCGAGTGCGTCATCAACCTCCCCACGCGGCCGCTCACCGACGAGGTCGTGCGCATCGGCAACAGCTCGGGCGCCGGGATCGACAAGTTCGCGGCCTTCGGCCTCACGGCAGTCGATGCCGAGCGCGTGGAGGCGCCGCTCATCGGCGAATGCCACGCGAGCTTCGAATGCCGCGTCCACGACCGCAGCCTGGTCGGCAAGTACGACTTCTTCATCCTCGAGGTGGTGAAGGCCCACGCCGCCGAGTCGCTCCGGCATCCGAAGACGATCCACTACACCGGCGACGGCGTTTTTCTTGAATCGGGCAAGGCGTTCAGCCGGCGATCCTTGTTCCGGAGCGCGCTGCTTTGAATCGCTGCGACCGACGCCCGTGGCAAGTGCTCGCGTTGCCTAGCCGCCAGGCAGCAGCACGATCTTGCCGACCGCGCTTCCGCTGTCGAGCACTTCGTGTGCACGGCGCGAATCCGCCAGCGCGAAGCAGGTGGCGGGGGGCGCATGCACGCGTCCCTGCGCCATCAGCGCGATCGCGGCCTCCATGAAGCCGCGCCGCTGTGCCGCGTCGGCGTCGATGGCGTGGATCGAGAACGTGCGCACGGCCAGGCTCCTGCCCAGCAGCCGCCGAAGCTCCTCGAACACGTCGCCGGCCGGCGGGCCGTTGACGATGTTGTAGGAGACCGCCATGCCGAACGGCGCAAGGGCGCGCAGGCAGGCGATGAAGAGCTCGCCGCCCAGGTGGTCGAAGGCCAGGTCCACGCCGCGTCCGCCGGTGAGCTGCATGACCTTCTCGGTCAGGCCTTGCGGATCGCTCTCGATCACCTCGTGCGCGCCGTTGGCCCGCGCGAAATCCCGCTTCTGCGCGGTGGACGCAGTGCCGATCACGCGCAAGCCGCGGTCGCGTGCCACCTGCACCAGCGCCGTGGCCACGCCGCCGGCCGCGCCAGGAATCAGCACGGATTGCGCCGGCAGGTTGCCGTTGCTCGACAGCATGGCCAGCGCGAGCTGGAAGTTGCCGAGGCTCACGGCATCCTCGAAGCGGATCGCATCGGGCAGCACGAAGGGCGCGGCCTCGGGCACGCAGATGGCTTCGGCATAGCAGCCGCCGCGCTGCGCGAGCTCGCGCGCGCTCACGAACACGCGCTGGCCGACCTGCAGCGCAGTGACACCAGGGCCGACGGCATCGACGATGCCGGCCATCTCGTTGCCGGGAATCGCCGGCATCGGCGGCATCCATTTGTAGGTGCCGTTGCGGATCAGCACGTCGGGGCCGCCGGCGCCGATGGCCATGGCCTTGACCCGAACTTCGCCCGCCTGCGGCTGCGGCTGCGGCAGCTCCACCAGCTGCAGCACCTCGGGGCCGCCCGGTGCCTGCAGCTGGATCGCCTTCATCGTGGGGCGCGACATCAACGCTGCCCGTCGTGCACGGACACCTTGTCCTTGGTGAGCCCGCCCAGGCGCGCATGCACGCGGCCTCCCGTGCCCATCACCAGCGCGAACAGGATCTCGTTCGGCCGCGGCCCATCCTGGATGCCGATCTCCATCGAGTTGTAGTGGCTGCGCACGTACGCGGCGTGGATGTAGTGCAGCGGCACCATCAGCCGGTAGCCGGTGGCGGCCACCGCCTTGGCCGACGGCACGATCGCCTTCGGCTCGCCGAGCACCTCGCGCATGGCCCAGCCGCCGGCTTCGTGCCAGACGGCGCCGTGCTCCATCTCGCCGTTCACGCCAACGATCGCGGCCTTGCTGTAGACCTCGACCTTGTCGCGCCCGAGCGTCTCGACCAGTTCGGTGGCCAGCAGCGTGCCGAGCGCGCGCAGCTCGGCCATGAAGGGCAGCAGGTCCGGCTCGTAGCGGCCTGCGTAGGGGTTGTGGATGACCGCGCAGGCGGCCGCCAGCCTGAGCGGCGTGGCGGCCGGTGGACCGCCCTCGTGGTAGATGGTCTCGATGCAAAGACTGCGCTTGCGGATGTCGATCAGGGACATGGAGGGGTCCTTATTGCTTGGGGATGTGAGCATCGTTCACCACGGCGGTCCACCGCTTGAGCTCGGCGGCCACCATGGTGGTCATTTCTTCGGGCGTGCTGCCGCGCGCTTCGCCGCCCATTTCTTCGAGCCGCGCACGCACGGCCGGCGCCTGCAGGGCCTTGAGCGCTTCGGCGCGCAGGCGGTCGACGACCGGGCGCGGCGTGCCCGCGGGCGCCATGAAGCCGGCCCAGGAGCGCACGTCGTAGCCGGGCACGCCCTGCTCGGCCACGGTCGGCAGCTCGGGCATCTGGCTCCAGCGCTGTGCGCCGGTGGTGGCCAGCGCGCGGAGCTTGCCGGCCTTGATGTTGGCCAGCACGGCCGTGGGCGGCGCGATGATCATCGGCACCTCGCCGCCGAGCAGCGCCGCCACCGAGGCCGCATCGCCGCGGTAGGGAATGTGCAGCATCTCGACATTGGCGCTCTTCACCAGCAGCTCGCCCGCAAGATGATGCGTGGAGCCGATGCCGGCCGAGCCGTACGACACGCCGCGCGCATCGGCACGCGCCGCGGCGAGCATCTCGGCCAGCCCGCGGTAGGGCGAGTCGGCCCGCACCACCAGCAGAAACGGAAAGTAGGTGATCGTCGAGACCATCTGGAAGTCCGTCACTGTCTGGTAGCTGAGCTTGTTGTAGAGCGCGCCGGCCACCGCGTGGCCGCCCGTGGCCAGCAGCAGCGTGTAGCCGTCGGGCTTGGCGCGCGCCACCGTGCCCGAGGCAATGGTGCCGCCCGCGCCGGTCTGGGCTTCGACCACGAAGGGCTGGCCGAGCCCCTTCGCCATCTCGGTGCTGACCACGCGCGCGATGGTGTCGGCGTTGCCGCCGGCCGCAAAGCCCTGGTAGATCTTGATCGGCTTGTCCGGAAAGACCTGGGCCAGTCCGTGAAGGGGTGCCGCGCAGGCCAGGGCCAGGCCTGCGGCGACGAGCGAGCGTCTGTGCCACATGGTTTTGTCTCCAATGTTGTGGAATGAAGGCCGCGGCTTGTGCCGCCGCGGTCCGGGTCCGGGGCCTCAGTCCTGCTGGACGATGGGATTGCGCAGCACGCCGATGCCTTCGATCTCGACCTCGCACACGTCGCCCGGCTTCATGAAGCGCGGCGGCTTCTTGCTCCAGCCCACGCCCGCCGGCGTGCCGGTGGCAATGACGTCGCCGGGCGCGAGCGTGAAGATGGTCGACGAGTAGCTGATGAGCTTCGGAATGCTGAAGATCATGTGGCCCGTGTGGCTGCTCTGCACCACTTCGCCGTTGAGCCGGGTCTCGAGCTTGAGTTCGCGGCCGGGCGCGATCTCGTCGGCCGTCACCATCCAGGGGCCGAAGCCGCCGGTCGACTCGAAGTTCTTGCCCGAGGCGATCTGCTTGGCATGGAACTGCCACTCGCGCACGCTGCCGTCGTTGTAGCAGGAATAGCCCGCCACATGATCGAAGGCGTCGGCCTCGGCGATGTTGCGCCCGCCCTTGCCGATGATGACGGCGAGCTCGCCTTCCCAGTCGAGCGACTCCGACACGTGCGGCCGCACGATCGGCTGGTTGTGCGCGCATTGCGAACGCCACACGCGCAGGAAGATCGGCGGCTGCTCGGAGAGCTCGCGATGCATGCCGGCGGCCAGCACCTCCTGGTGGTGGTCCATGTAGTTGCGTACGGCGCACACGATCTTCTCGGACTTGGGGATCGGCGGCAGGTAGGTGATGTCGGCGAGCCCGGCCGCGATGGGCAGTCCTTCGACATGCTGCGCCGCCTGCAGGTACTCGCCCGAGGCGATGTAGTCGACCAGGCCCGCATGCTGCGGCCGCGCCTTGCCGAGATCGACCACGCCGTCGCCGACGACGGCGCCCCAGGTTTCGCGGCCTTGATGGACAAATGACAAAAGCTTCATGGGAACTCCGGTTGAAATGTGCGGTTGGATGAAGAGTCAGGGCGCGGCCGGCGAACGCGACTCGAACTGCGCCTGCCACTGCGCGAGCGGCATGAAGCTCGGGTCCTTGCGGCAGGCCTCTTCGGTTTCGCGCATGAGCGTTTCGTCGTCCTTGGTCAGGTCGAGCGGATCGCCATGCGGCTGCGCGATGTAGAACGGCGTGTCGACGTAGATCTCCACCGTGTTGCCTTCCGGATCGAGCATGTAGACCGAGAGCGCGTTGCCGTGGTTCAGGCCGCGGATGTTGGTGGCGCCCCGGGCCTCGGCGCGCGCCGAGATGTCGCGCAGGTGCTGGATGCTCGGCACCACGAACGAGATCTGCATCACGGTACTGAACGTCGCCTCCGCCGGCCGGCCCGAGGCGAGCACCAGCTGGTGGTGCTGGTCGGGGCTCGCGCTGGTGAACACCAGCTGGTTCCTGAAGGTGCGGCCCTCGCCGCGGTCGGTGATCGTGAGGTCGAAGGTCTCGGTATAGAAGGCCACCATCCGCTCCAGGTCGGTGACGAAGATGCCGAAATGCGAAGGCGTGGGTCGTGCGACCTTGAGCATGCTGTCTGTCTCCGGTGGCGGGCTCTGGCGTCCCTAGGATTGCGCGGCCTGAGCCGCTTTGAGCGCGGCAATCACGTTGCGCTGCGTGCTCAGGATGTGCTCCTCCAGCAGCGCGCAGGCCGTGTCCGCATCCCGGCGCAAGGCGGCGTCCATGATCTTCTTGTGCTCGCTCGACTTGCGGCGCGCGGTCTTCCGGTGGCGCGCGGAAAACCGCCGGTAGCGCTCGGCCTGGTCGAACAGGCTCGCGCCCCAGGCACGTTGGCGCAGCGACGGGCAGGCGGCCAGCAGCGAGAGGTGGAAGCTGCGGTGCAGCTGCGACCACTCGCCATCGAGAATGACCGGCCCGTCGCTCAGGCGCGACTCGACCTTCTCCAGCCGATGGAAAGCGGCGAGTACCGTGGCCTCCCAGGCGTCGTCGCCGTGCGCGATGGATTCGCGCAGCGCGGGCACGTCCAGCATGATGCGCATGCGCGTGATGTCGGCCAGGTCCTCTTCGGAGATCGGCGCCACGCGAAAGCCGCGGCGCTCGTCGGCGCGCACGAGCCCTTCCTGCGCCAGGCGGCTGAGCGCCTCGCGCAGCGGACTGCTCGAGTAGCCGTAGGCCGACTGGAGCTCGTCGAGCTTGAGCTTGGCGCCGGCTTCGAAGGTGCCGGCCAGGACGTCCTGCCGCAAACGGTTGAATGCCTGCTCGGCCAGTGGCGGCTCGTTGGCGGTAATTTCTGGTTTGTGCATGGAGTTAATTTTATGCATAAACTCTGGATTTTGGAAATAAGGGATCACCATGACACGCAGCACATCGATCGCCGGCATCCGCCTGCTCGGCATTTCCGGGAGCATCCGGCGCGACTCTCATTGCACTGCGGTGCTGCGCAGCCTGCAGCCGTTGCTGCCTGCGCCGGCAACCATCGAGCTCTTTGCGCTGAACGATGTTCCGCTCTACAACGCCGACCTGGACGGCGATGCGCCGCCCGCAGCCGTGGCCCGGCTCAAGGCAGCGATTGCAGAGGCCGACGGCCTGGTCCTGTGCTCGCCCGAATACAACTACGGCATGCCCGGCGTGCTGAAGAATGCGATCGATTGGGCATCGCGGCCCAGCTTCGCCTCGCCGCTCAAGGGCAAGCCGGTCCTGATCGCGACCGCCTCGCCCGGCACCGCGGGCGGCGTGCGCGCGCAGGCGCAGATCCGCGACGCCCTGGCCGCCACGCTCGCGCGGCCCGTGGTGCGGCAGCACGTCGCCATTGCGAACGTTGCCACGCGCATCCGCGACGGCCGGCTCCATGACGAACCGACGCTCGACTTCCTGCGGGCGGCGCTCGCCGATCTGCTCCGGGAGATCGAATTGCTGGGCGGCGCCGCGTCCCTCCAGTCCCTCTAGACGGACTGCCTCGGAGCTACTTGCGCACTTTGGCGATCTCCGACATCAGTTCCGTGACCGTGGCCTCGCCCACCGATGCGGAATACTTGTCGATCACCGGCTTCACCTTGGCGCGCAGCTTCTCCATTTCTTCCGGCGGCAGTTCCGAGACGGTCATGCCGGCTCTCCTGAGCGCCTCGAGCGCGCTGTCGGCGGCGCTGCGCGAGGCCGCACGCTGGAACACGGTCGAATCCTTCGCGGCCTCGGTGAGGATCTGCCGCTCGTCGGCGCTCATGCCGTCCCAGGTCTTCTTGCTCACCAGGAGCGCCTGCGGGTTGTAGACGTGCCGCGTCTGGGTGATGTACTTCTGCACCTCGGCAAACTTGGAGGCAAGGATGGTGGTGTTCGGGTTCTCCTGCCCGTCGACCGCCTTCTGGTCGAGCGCCGGATAGAGCTCGGGGAACGGCAGCGGCGCGGGGTTGGCGCCCAGCGCGCTGAACAGGTCGATGTAGATCGGCGATTGAATGACGCGGATCTTGAGCCCCGCGATGTCGTCCGCCGCCGCGATCGGCCGCTTGCTGTTGGTGAGATTGCGAAAGCCCAGGTCCCAGTAGCCAAGGCCGTGCAGGCCCTTGTCGTCGAGCCTGGCCATCAGCTTCTGGCCGAAGGGCCCGTCGGTGACCGCATCGGCCTCCTTGCCGCTGTTGAAGAGGAACGGAAAGTCGAAGACTGCGAACTCCCTGACCTGCGCCGAAAGGATGCCGGCGTTGAGCACCGTGAGCTCGACCGTTCCGCCCTGCAGCGCGGACACGGTCTGCAGGTCGCCGCCGAGCGTGCCGCCCGGAAACAGCTTGACCGTGATCTTGCCGCCGGACTTGGCCGCGACGATGTCGGCAAATTTCTGCGCGCCCTGCGCCTGCGGATGGCCAGTCTGGTTCTGGAACGCGAACTTGAGCGTGCGTTCCTTGACCTGCGCGCCGGCACCGGCCGCCGCCAATGCGGCGAAGGCCGCGATGGCCAGCGCCAGCCATTTCTGCTTCGAGCCTTTCATGGGAGTCTCCTTCGTGTGTTCCGCCGGGGCTCCCTTCAAGCGCCGGCCGGTTGCCTTTGCTGCATCTCGACCAGCGCGCGCAGCGCGGCCAGGTACGACTGCGGCCCCAGGCCCTGGACCGTGCCCTTGACGGCCGGCGAGATGATCGAGTGCGCGCGCCAGGCCTCGCGCGCCGCAATGTTCGACATGTGCACCTCGATGGTCGGAAACGGCATGGCCTTGATCGCGTCGTGCAGCGGAACGCCGTGCTGCGTGAGGCCTGCCGGATTGACCAGCGCGCCCTGCGCATCATCGATGTGCGTGTGCAGGAAGTCCACCAGCACGCCTTCGTGGTTCGACTGGATGGTCTCCAGCGTGGCGCCGAGTTCGCCCGCGAGCTTGTGCAGCATGGCGTCGATCTCGGCCAGCGTGGTGGTGCCGTAGATGTGGGGTTCGCGGCGGCCGAACAGGTTGAGGTTGGGGCCGTGCAGGACGAGGATCTTCATTCCGTGGCTTCTTTCCTATTTGCGGATGCGCGCAAGTTCGTCGTTGTAGAGCTTGACGACGGCGGGGTCGTAGCTCGCGGCGAAGCGCTCGATGACGGGCCTCGCAATCTGCCGCATGCGGGCCTGCTCGGCCGGCGCCACCTCGTTGAACTTCGCGCCCTTGGCCTGGAGCTCGCCCACGGCGCGCTGCGCGGCGGCGCGGCTCACCTGGCGCTGGTAGCCCCGGGCCTCGTCTGCGGCCTCGCGCATCATCTTCTGCTCGGCGGGATTGAGCGTGTCCCAGAACTTCTTGCTGACCAGGACGATGTTGGCCGCGTACACGTGGTTGGTGGCGCTCACGAACTTCTGCACCTCGAAGAACTTGTTCGAAAGAATCACCGAGTACGGGTTCTCCTGGCCGTCGACCGCCTTCGACTCGAGCGCGCCGTAGAGCTCCGCGAAGGGCATCGGCACCGGGTTGGCCTTGAAGGACTTGAAGGTCTCCAGGAACACCGGGTTGGGAATCACGCGGATCTTCAGGCCCTCCAGGTCTTCGGGCCGGGTGATCGGGCGCTTGCTGTTGGTGACGTTGCGAAAGCCCAGGTCCCAATAGCCCAGCGCGACCAGCCCCTTCTCCGGCAGCTTCGCAACCAGCGCCTGCCCGAGCGGGCCGTCGAGCAGCGCATCGGCCTGCGCGAAGTTGCCGACCGCGAACGGAAAGTCGACGAGGCCGAACTCCTTCACGATGCCCGCGAGCGAAGTGGTGGCCGGCGCCGACATCTGCTGCACGCCGCCCTGCAGCGCCGACTGCTGCTGCATCTCGTTGCCCAGCTGCGAGGCCGGGTATTCCTGCACCTTCATCTTGCCGCCGCTCTTGGCCGCCAGCAGCTCGGCAAAACGCTTCACGCCAAAGCTCACCGGGTGGTCGGCGTTGTTGAGGTGGCCGAAGCGGATGACGCGTTCCTGCGCCTCCTGCGCAAGCGCCGGAACGGCCAATGCGAGGGCCAGGCCGGCGGCTGCCAGCGAGCGATGAAGCTTTCTCAAGATGGTTCTCCAGCAAGGTGAGGCGGCGCGATCTTAGGACTGAAGTGGAAATCTTTTCCACTAGTGAAAACACTTGGCAGAAGAGCTAGAGTGGCGCCTGCTTCCCATTCTTTCCAACGACATGAGCGCCATCCTCGAACGCAGCTTCAAGGTCCTTGAACACCTGGCCGGCCACCCCGAAGGCCGTGCGCTTTCCGCGCTCTCCGCCGAGCTGGAGATGCCGCTGAGCGCCACCCACCGCCTGCTGGGCGAGCTGATCCGCTGCGGCTATGTGCGGCAGGACCAGAGCCATGGCGACTACATGCTCACGATCAAGCTGGTGTCGCTCGGCCTGAGCTTCCTGAGCAACAGCGGCATCGTCGACGTGGCGCAGCCGCTGCTCGACCGGCTCGCGGCCGAATCGGGCGAGCTGGTGCGGCTGGCGGTGGTCGACGGCGACGAGCTGACCTTCGTCGCCAAGGCGCAAGGCGCCGTGCGCGGCCTGCGCTACGACCCCGACATGGGCCTCTCGGTCAACCTCTCGTGCAGTTCCGCGGGCCACGCGTGGCTGTCGACCATGACGGACGAACAGGCGCTCCAGCTGGTCGCCAGGCAAGGCTTCGGCAAGCCCGAGGACTACGGCCCGAAGGCGCCGACCACCGTCAAGGCACTGCTGGTGTACCTGCGCGCGGCCCGCAAGCGCGGCTTCGCGATGATCAACGAGGTGTTCGCGCCCGCCATGACGGCCATGGCCGCCCCGGTGCGCAGCGGCAACGGCGCGGTGATCGGCGTCATCACCATCGCCGGGCCGCTGGTGCGGCTGACGGAAGAACGCATGCTCGCGCTGGGCCCGGCCCTGCTGGCCACGGCCGAGGATGTGGCGCACGCGAGCGGCGCGTCCGCGCTCTTCAAGCGGCGCGCCTGACCGGGCGCTTCGGAGACGGGCCGCTCTTCAGAACACCAGGCGGGGCGCGTCTTGCCGCAACAGCGCGCTCGCGGCCGGCGGCGACCAGGTCTCGGCCAATGCCCGGGACAGCGCATCCAGCAGTTGCCGGACATCGTTGGCGGCATCCGCATGCAGGGCCTCGGCCACGATGAGGACGCGGGAGGTTTCATCGCGCACGGCCGAAAGCGCGCTCTGGCGATGGGTCCAGCGCCGCGCATGCGCGCAGCCTGCGGCATCCGCAAAGACGACTTCGCCGCGTTCGGGCGTTTCCGTTTCGCCCGAGAACGCGAGGTAGCTTTCGCTGCCGTCGGCGCACCGCACTTGCAGCCCCTCGGCTACCTTCGACAGGTCGAACACCGCGATCGGAATCGCGAAGGCCAGCGACAGCGCGTTGCAAAGATCGACGAGCGGATGGATCGGCGGCAGCGCGCCTTCCTTCCTGAACCGGCGCAGCAGCGACTCGGAGGCGCACCGGTACTGCGTGGGCTTGAGGCCCATGCGTGCGAAGCTGCGGCGCCAAGCCTGGATCTCCGGAAGATCGGCTTCCGAGCCGACGGTTTCGAGCCGTGCGCGCGCCACGCCGTGGTAGTGCGCCACCTGCGCCTGCACGCAGGCGCTCCGGTGGATGCCCTGGGCCAGCAGGACGCCGGGCACCAGTTCGGGATGGCGCTGCCAGATTTCCGGCGAATGAGAGAAGAAGAAAGAGTGCATGGCCCAGTGTGTCGCTGGCGCCGCGGCCTGTCTTGAACGCTATTGCAGCCGTGCGGGCGCCACCCAGGCGCGCTGCCATGCGCCGGGCGTGAAGCCGAAGTGCAGTGCGAACGCGCGCGTCATGTGGCTCTGGTCGGCAAAGCCCGTCGCCATGGCCGCATCCGCCAGTGCGGCGCCGCGCCGGATGAGGCCGCGCGCCACTTCCGCGCGCTGCTGCAGCAGCCACGCGAACGGCGTAACGCCATGGACCGCCTTGAAGCGCCGCAGCAGCTGGTATTTGCTCAGCCCCGAAGACGCCGCGAGCTGCGCCAGGCTGGGCGGCTGCGCAAGGCAATCCGCGAGCATGTCGCGCGCTTGCGAGACGTCGGCCGATGCGGCGCGCGTGGGCAGCCTTTGCGCACCGTGGCGCGATGCGAGCATGGTGCAGGTCTGCACGAGCAGCTCCTCGCTGCGCAGTGCATCCACCTCTGCCCGCTGCGGCGCGGCAGTGCGCGCCTCCAGCAGCCGCAGGAGTTCGCCGAGCATGCGCCGCAACCCCTCGTCCTTGATGACGGGGCGGACCAGGGCCATGTCCTCGTTCGCCGCGCCCGTTGCAGCCGCATCCACGGCCCATCGGATCGCAGCGGGTTCGAGATACAGCATGCGCCAGCGCCGGAACGGCGCGCCGAGCGGCCGCCCGTCATGCACTTCGCCCGGATTCGTCGCAATGAGATGGCCGGCATGGGCCTCCACCTCGCCGCACCCGCTGGCCGAGCGCTGGGCGCCTTCGTCGATGACGCCAATGCCGAAGGTGGCATGCCAATGCCTGCCGTAGCGCCGTTGGCTCGAGATGCGGGTGCCATGCACGCCCTCCCAGGGCGAGCCGAAGACGCGGCAGTCGTGGTGCGGGTTCTTCATCATCGCGCGGAGTATGCATGCGGCATGCGAATCTGCAGGATTCGCCTGGAAGACGACGAGCACTGCGACGAGGGCCTGTGGGTGCCCGCAACCCCGGCGGCGCGCAGGCCAAAAAAACTGCAAACTTTCGGCTACAAATAATTTTTATCGTACGGCGCTACAGTTCGCTGTCGATTTTCCGCAGCCTCGTTCGTCGTGCCAGTGGAGGGGCATCCTCTGCACTTCAGGAGAACACAGCCATGGCTACTACCAACACCGTCCGCCTGCACCGCGTACTGCGCGCTCCGCCCGAGCGGCTCTACCGCGCCTTCATCGAGCCCAGCGCCTTCGAGCGCTGGCTGCCGCCCTTCGGATTCACCGGCAAGGTCCACAGCATGGACCCCGTGGTCGGCGGCGCCTGGCGCATGTCCTTCACCGCCTTTGGCAGTGGCCACAGCCACTCGTTCGGCGGGAAGTACCTGGAGCTCGTTCCCGGCCAACGCATTGCCTACGACGCGAGCTTCGACGATCCCAACCTGCCGGGCACCATGAAGACCACCGTGACGCTCACGGCCGTGTCCTGCGGCACCGACATGTCCGTCGTGCAGGAAGGCATCCCCGACCTGATTCCCGTGGAGATGTGCTACCTGGGCTGGCAGGAGTCGCTTGTCGCGCTCGCCCAGCTGGTCGAGCCGAACATTCCGGGCTGAGCGCCGAGGGGCTTCAGTCGCCCGGAATATGGGGCGGATGCAGCTCCACGGCCTTGGCCGCCTTCTTGCGCAGCCGGATGTTGAGCATCTCCACGGCCAGCGAGAAGGCCATCGCAAAGTACACGTAGCCCTTGGGCACGTGGTGCCCGAAGCCCTCCGCGACAAGAACCACGCCCACCACCACCAGGAAGGCCAGCGCCAGCATCTTGATGGTGGGATGGTTCGAGACGAAGCGGCCGATCGGGCCGGCAAACAGCATCATCAGGAACACCGACACGATCACCGCGGCGATCATCACCCGCACGTCGTCCACCATGCCGACTGCGGTGATGATCGAATCGAGCGAGAACACCAGGTCGATGACCATGATCTGGAGGATGACGCCCGCGAAGGTGGCCTTGACCGCGCTGGACTTCTGCTCATGGCCGCCCTCCAGCGACTGGTGGACCTCGCTCGTGCTCTTCCAGATCAGGAACAGCCCGCCCAGGATCAGGATCAGGTCGCGCCCCGAAATGTCCTTGCCGAGCACCGAGAAAAGCGGCGCGACCAGCCCCACGATCCACGCGAGCACCAGCAGCAGGCCGATGCGCATGAACATGGCCATGAAGAGGCCGACGCGCCGTGCGAACTCGCGCTTGGCTGGCGGGAGCTTGTCGACCAGGATCGAGATGAAGATGATGTTGTCGATGCCCAGCACGAGCTCGAGCGCGGTCAGGGTCGCAAAGGCGATCCAGACCTGGGGATCCGTCAGCAGTTCAAGCATGGAAGGTCTTTCGGCACGGCAATGCCGGCAAAAAAGAAGGATGGGAAGCAGGAACGGAGTCTGCCATGCGGCTTTCCGGGGTTTTCGCGTGACATCTTGAAATGTTCTTCACCGAAGCGATGTGTGCGAGTTCGCACGGCCGAACGTTGGTAGAGGCATCGGGAGCAATCCCATATCTCTGGAGATGAGATGACCTTTCCTCGAACCGTTCTCAAGCTGGCTCTCTCGGGCACGATTGCCGCAGGCGCTCTTTTCGGCGTGGCCGCCGCAACCGCGGGCACCAGCTGGTCCATCGGCGTGTCGGTGCCCGGCGTGGTGGTGAGCGAGCCGGCACCGGTCTACTACGAGCCCGCGCCTGTGTATTCGCGGCCGGCCCCTGTCTACTACGAGCCGGCGCCGCCGGTGCGCTACCAGGCGCCCGCCTACGTTGCACCGGCACCCGTCTACTACGAGCCGGGACCGAGCTGGGAAGAACGCCGCGCAGCGCGCCATGAATGGCGCCGCCGCGAATGGGAGCGGCGCGAGCACTACCGCCACTATCGCGAAGACCGCGACTGATCGCAGCCGCGCGAGCGGCTACAGTCGCCCTCGATGCCATTCAATTCTCGAGGAGCGGATATGCAGATTCGCAGCGCCGCGGCTTCCGATGCCGACACGATCCATCGCCTTCTTTGCGCCAACGGATGGGCGCACCGAATCGCCGGTGCCGCACATCTCGGCCGGCTGATCTCGGCGTCGCAGCAGGCGGTGGTCGCGTTGTCGGCGGACGGCGAGATCGTCGGCTTTGCGCGCGCCATCGGCGATGGCATCTCCAACGGATACCTGTCCATGGTCGTGGTCGCCGAGCCGCTGCGCCGTCAGGGCATCGGGCAAGCGCTGGTCCGGCACATCCTGGGTTCGGAGACGGGCATGACATGGGTGCTGCGGGCCGACCGGCCGGGTGCCGCCGAGTTCTTTGCCAGGCTGGGCTTCAGCCCCTCGTCGGCCGCGATGGAGCGGCCGAGGGAGCAACGCCTGCGGGTGGCGCCTTGATCGGGGGAATCACGCGCACGGCGAAGCCGATGCTGATGGTTCTCGGTGGATTGCCGGGCACCGGCAAGACCACCATCGCGCGCGAACTCGCTGCCCGCTTCCCCTGCGCCTATCTGCGCATCGACACCATCGAGCAAGCGCTCATCCGATCGGGGGCTCTCGAGGAAGTGGGCCCCGCCGGCTACGCCGTGGCCTGCGAGCTTGCCCGGTCCAATCTCGCGCTCGGCATGTCGGTGATCGCCGATTGCGTCAATCCGCTCCCGGTCACCCGCGAGGCATGGCGTGCAGTGGCAGCCAGCACATCCTCGGGCCTGCTCGAGCTCGAGATCGTGTGCTCCGACCCCGTCGAGCACCGCAGGCGCGTGGAGAGCCGGAAGGCTGACATTTCGGGCCACGTTCCGCCGACCTGGGAGGCAGTCGCGCGCCATGAATACGAGGCCTGGACCACCAGCCGCCTCGTCATCGATTCGGCGGTCGTCAGCGCAAGCGAGGCGGCCACGCTGATCCTGGACCGGCCGCGCAGCCAAGCCGCAGGCGAGTAAACGGCCTACATCGGGCTGCGGGCGAGGCTGATCAGCACGGGCTTCGCGAGGCATAGGGTGCTTCTCGAAGGAGCACGCACCCATGGCCCGCGAATCCACGCTTTCGATCGACGGCGTGACCCTTTCCTACCGCTGCGCCGGCGACCCGGGATCGCCGTGGCTCATCCTGCTGCACGGCTGGCCGCAATCGAAGTCGATCTACGACCCGGTGCTCGATGAGCTCGGAAAGGATGAACACGCCATCGCCTTCGACCTGCCCGGCATCGGCGGGTCGCTCGGCCTGCCGCCGGGCCCATCGCCCTGCGAGCTGCATGCACTCGCCGGCCTCCTGCTGCGCGCGGCCGAATCGCTGGGCGCGCATTCGATCGTGTTCGCGGGCGTGGACGTCGGCGGCATGCTCGCATTTGCAGCGGCGCGGGAGCACGGCGCACGCATTGCGGGCGCGGTGATCATGAACACCGTCATCCCCGGCGTTGCGCCGTGGTCGAGGCTCGTCGCCGAGCCCCGCATCTGGCACTTCGCGTTCCATGCGATACCGCAGTTGCCCGAACGGCTGGTGAGCGGGCGCGAACGCGCCTATTTCGACTACTTCTACGACCTGCTCGCGGGCGACAAGCATGCGCTGACGAACGAGATCCGAAACGACTGGACGCGCGCCTACCAGCGGCCCGAAGCCTTGAAGGCCGGCTTCGACTGGTACCGGGCGCTCGAGAGCGCCGCGCAACGCAACGCGAGCCCTGTTCGCATCGAAACGCCCATCCTGTATTTGCGCGGCGACGCCGGCGGCCGCGACATCGGCGACTATGTAGAAGGCCTGCGCAAGGCCGGCGCCGCGAATCTTCGATCGCAGCTCATCAGCGGCAGCGGAGAATTCCTTCCCATCGAGGCGCCCGCTGCAACCTGCGAAGCGCTGCGTGCATTTCGCGCTGAAATCGGGCATGCGGCCTGACGCGCGCCACGTCGTTTTTGGAGATCTGCATGCAACCAAGAATCACCGTCATCACCCTCGGCGTCGACGACCTGGAGAGAGCGGTCGCCTTCTATCGCGACGGGCTCGGCCTGCCCACCAACGGCATCGTGGGCAGGGAGTTCGAGAACGGCGCCGTCGCCTTCTTCGACCTGCAGGACGGTCTCAAGCTGGCCGTGTGGCCGCGCTCGAGCATCGCGGCCGATGCCGGCCTTCCGCTGCGCGCGGGCGGGTCCCTCGAATTCACCCTCGGGCACAACGTCATGTCGAAGGCCGACGTGGACGCCGTGATGCAGCAAGCCGCGAAGGCCGGTGCCACGGTGGTGAAAACCGCGGCCGACACTTTCTACGGCGGATATGCCGGCTACTTCATGGACCCCGACGGGCACCTGTGGGAGGCGATCTACAACCCGCAACTGCTGCCAGGGGCTGAAGCTGCGTAGGCGCTTGGGGCCGCGGCCGCCCGTCAAGGCCTGTCGGGCCTGATGTCGGGTGCAGGCGTCGAAGAGACCCCCTGCACCTCGGCCGCTCTCGATTGCGCAGCCATGGCTGCCTTGAAGCCCGGTCGCGCCTGCAAGCGCTCCCAGTAGGCCGCCACCGCCGGTGTGAAGCGCTCGGCCAGGCCCAGGTGCTCGGCCAGCAGCAGTGCATAGCCGACCGACACGTCCGCCGCGGTGAAGCGGCCCGCGCAGAGATGCTCGCGTTCGGCGAGCAGCGGCTCCAGCGTTCGCAGGCGCGCGAGGAACCACTTGGCATAGTCGTCGGCCACCTGGGGCTGCTTTCGCTCCGCCGGCTCGAAGTGCGCGTACCGCAACACGAGCGTCTGCGGAAAGGTCAAGGTTGCCTCGCCGAAGTGAAGGTAGTTGAGGTACGGCCCGAAGTCCGGCTCGTCGCGGTCCACATCGAGCTGGCCCGCCGAGAAGCGTGCGGCCAGGTACTGGCAGATCGCGGCCGATTCGGTCATTCGCATGGCGCCGTCGGCCAGCATCGGCACCGTGCCGAGCGGGTTGATCTCGAGGTACGGCCGCGACAGCACGCGCGGCGGAAAGGGCAGCATCCTGAGTTCGTAGGAAAGCCCGATCTCTTCAAGCATCCAGAGAGGGCGGAACGAGCGTGCGCTGACGCAGTGGTGCAGGGTGATCATGGTTCGGCGGCTTGTGTCCCGCCACTGTGTTGAATTGCGCGTCAGCCGCGCCGAGCCGCTTCGATCGCGGCGATGTCGATCTTTGTCATCTCCATCATCGCTTCGAACGCTCGCTTGGCTGCCGCCGGGTCGGGATCGGTGATGGCGGCCGTCAGGGCGCGCGGCGTGATCTGCCACGACAGTCCCCACTTGTCCTTGCACCAGCCGCATGCGCTGGCCTGGCCGCCGTTGCCGATGATCGCGTTCCACAAGCGGTCCGTTTCGGCCTGGTCGTCGGTCGCGACCTGGAACGAAAAGGCCTCGCTGTGCTTGAACGCCAGGCCTCCGTTCAGGCCCAGGCAGGGGATGCCCATCACCGTGAACTCGACCGTCAGCACATCGCCTTCCTTGCCCGAGGGATAGTCGCCGGGCGCGCGATGGACGGCGCCCACGGCGCTGTCGGGGAAGGTCTCTGCGTAGAACTTGGCGGCATCCAGGGCGGCGCCGTCGTACCAGAGACAAATCGTGTTCTTGCTGATCATCTTGGGTCTCCTGAATGGGACAGATACGAACGCCAGTTGCGATCCACGGCAGGATAGCGCCTCCAGCCGCCACACGCGCGTCCGCGATAATTTTGCGATGGCCATCGACCCGATCATCCAGGACCCCGCACTTCTGCGGCGGCTGCTGCGCGCCAAGGACCGGATGGACGCCGCATCGCACGAGGAGTGGCCGGTCGAACGGCTGGCGCAGGTGAGCGGCGTGTCGGAGGCACACTTCGCGCGATCGTTCAAGCAGGCCTTCGGCACGCCGCCGCACCGGTACCTGCTCACGCGGCGCATCGAGCGCGCGATGGCGCTGCTGCGCGAGACCGATCGGCCGATCACCGACATCGCCTTCGAGACGGGCTGGGCGAGCCTGGGCACCTTCGGGCGCACCTTCCGCGACATCACCGGCAGCAGCCCGAGCGCGATCCGCGCGCGCGGCAAGGCCACGCCGCAAGAGCTCGTCCGGGTGCCCGTGTGCATCGTCAACGCCGCGCACCGGCCCCATCTCACGACCGCAGTTTCGGAGAAGCGGCGCCTCGCGGCGGACGGTACAAACGAGCCTGAACAACCACAGGAGATTCCATGAATCAGGGCATTGAAGTCGCCGGTCTGTATGTGCACGATCAGGACGAGGCGCTGGCGTTCTATGTCGAGAAGCTCGGCTTCCGCGTCCACACGGACGTGGGAAACGGCGACTACCGCTGGCTCACGGTGCAGCACCCCGAGCAGCCGTCGTTCCAGCTCGGCCTTTTCAGGCCCGGACCGCCGGTGCTCGATGCGGCCACGGCGCAGGCGGTGCGCGCCATCGTCGCCAAGGGCGCGATGCCGCCGCTGGTGCTGCGGGTGGACGACTGCCGCGCCGCCTATGAGCGGATGCGCGGCCTGGGCGTGGAATTCACGCAGGAGCCGGTGGAGCGCTACGGCACCGTGGACGCGGGCTTTCGTGATCCGTCGGGCAATGGCTGGAAGCTGATCCAGGCGCGCGGCTGAACCAGCGCCGAACTTGCCTCAGGCCGGCGCCATGCCATGGCGGAGCTTGGCCTCGGCGCTGTCTGGCGAGCACATGAATTCGAGCAGTGCGCGCACCGCGGCCGGCTGCGCGCAGCCGCCCACCGGCGCCGCGGAAAAGACCGTGGTGATCTGGACCTCCGGCGGCAAGGGGCCGACCAGGTCGACGCCTTCGAGGCCGATCAGCTCGCTCCATTGCTGGAACCCCAGCGCGGCCTCGCCGCGTGCGAGCAGCGCGCCGACCGGCACGCCGGGCGGCGCCTGCACCAGGCGGGCGCGGATCTCGCCGGCGATGCCCCAACGCTCGAGCAACGCCATCAAGGCAACGCCGCTCGGCCCGGTCGAATACGCGATGCCGGAGGCGGTGCGCACTGCGCTGCGCAGCGCGTCCTCGGTGGAAATATCGGGGTGCGCCGCGCCCGCTGGCACCGCCACGGCCACGCCCGAACGAACCAGGTCGACCTTGCCGCCGCCATCGAGCCTGCCCTGCGCGACAAGCGCATCGATCGCATCCGAGGCCAGCACCACCACGTCGAAGGGCTCGCCCGCGGACACGCGCCGCGCCGCCTCGACCCCGCCGATCGCCAGGAAGGAGACGGGCACGCCGCTGCGCTGCGAATGGGCGGCCGCAAGCTCCTGCAGCAAGCCCCGGGTCGCCATCGAGCAGAGGCCACGGATCGCAGGCACCGTCATTTCCCGCCGCCCTGCCCTGTGCCGATCAGGCGGTCGGCGTAGTCCTGCCACGGGCTCTTGGCGTCCAGTCCTTCGAAGAGGCCCGTGTGCGCCTGCTGCGCGACCCAATCCTGCTTGGCTGCAATGGCCGCCGCCATGAAAGGCTCGAAGCCGGTCTCGCGAACAGTCTGCGCCGCTTCGCGCATTTCCTCGGCGCGTCGCTTGCCATGCTGCACGACGCGGCTGAAGAAGTAGGCGCCCTGCCGCTCCCAGTCGATCTGCGGAAAGGTCTCGGCGAGCGTGGGCAGCACATGCGCCTCCACGCCGTAGCGCCGCGCCGTGGTGTAGCTTTCGATCACCAGCGCCTCCAGCCCCTTGATCATGATGCTGCGGCTCATCTTGATGGCCGACGCCACGCCGAGCCGCTCGCTCACGGCGCGCGCGTCCATGCCCCATGCGCACAGCGTGGCCGCGAGTGCCTCGGCCTGGGCGCCGCCCAGCAGCATGGGCACGCGGATGCCGTAGGGCGGCACCGAGGTCATCACGCCGGCTTCCACATAGCCGGCGCCGGCGGCTTCGAGCAAGGCGCCGGCCCGTTGCTTGGTGCCGGGCGAGGCCGAGTTGAGATCGAGAAAACGCATGCCCGCCCGCGCATGCCGCGCGGCCTCCTCGGCCACCGCGAAGGTGCTGGATGCGGTCACGGCCGAGACCAGCAGATCGGCCGCGGCGCACAGCGCCTGCATGCCCGAGGCGACGCGCAGGCCGCCGGCTTCGGCGGCGGCGCGTGCTGCCGCGCCGCCGTCGGAGTCGGCGAATTTCAGGTCCCAGACCCAGACCGCCTCGATGCCCTCCTTGTGCAGCAGGCCGCGGCCGAAGATGCCGCCCACTTCGCCGAAGCCGACGATGCCCAGTGTGATGCCCATGTGTGTCTCCTTGCTGTTCAATCGACGGTGATGCGGGCCGCCTTGATCACGCGCTCCCAGCGCACCATCTCGCTCGCGATCAGCTGGCCGAAGACCTGCGGCGTGGCGGGCGTGGCCTCGGCGCCCTCGGCCGCGAGGCGCGCCCTGACCTCCACCGAGTCGAGCGAGCGATTGATCTGCTGGTTGATCATCGCGACGATCGGCGCGGGCGTTGCAGCCGGCGCGGCCACGCCGTACCACTGGTCGGCCTCGAAATCCTGGGTCCCGGGCACGCCGCTCTCGGCCACCGTGGGCACCTCGGGCAGCGACGCGATGCGGCGCCGGCTCGACACCGCGAGCGCACGCAGCTTGCCGGCCTTGATGTGCGGCAGCAGTGCAGGCGTGCCGGTGAAGATCGCCTGCAGCTGGCCCGCCAGCAGGTCGTTCACGGCCGGCGCGGTGCCGCGGTATGGAATGTGCAGCAGCGAGGCGCCGGTCTGCAGCTTGAGGTATTCCATTGCAATGTGCGCCGCGCTGCCATTGCCGCCCGAGCCATAGGCCAGCTGCCCGGGCCTGGCCTTGGCCAGCGCGATCAGCTCGGCCAGCGTGCGCGCCGGCACCGAGGCATGGACCACGAGCACGTTCGGCACGCGCGCGACCCATGCCACGGGCGCGAAGCTGCGCAGCGGGTGGTAGCCGAGCTTGGGGTAGAGAGACGGGTTGATGGCCAGCGTGCCGATGTGCCCCATCAGCAGCGTGTAGCCGTCCGCGGGCGCCTTCGCGACCTTCTCCGCGCCGACGGAGCCGCCCGCGCCGGGCACGTTGTCGATCACCACGGCCTGGTTCCATGCGCGGCCGAGCTCCTGCCCGATGCTGCGCGCCAGCACGTCGGTGGAGCCGCCGGGCGTGAACGGCACGACCAGGTGCGGCGGATGGTCCGGATAGCCCTCGGCAGCCGCGGCGCCGCTGCGGCTCGCAAGCCAGAGCGCGCCGCCTGCGGAAAAGATGCAGGCCTGGCGGCGGGTGATGCCGGTGGTCGCGGTGCCGATGATGCGAGCCATGTCGTCCTGCCGCCGTCAGTCGATGTAGCGCAGGCCGGCCTTGGCCAGCGGCTCGCGCATGGCGTACATGTCCAGGCCGAGCTCGCCGGCCGCGAAGCGCGCGCGCTTGGCCGTCTCGTTGGCCTCGCGCGCTTCGGCGGCGTCGGCCACCTCTTGCGCGCGCGCAGCCGGCACCACCACCACGCCGTCGATGTCGGCCACCACCACGTCGCCCGGATGCACCAGAGCGCCGGCGCACACCACCGGCACGTTGACCGAGCCGAGGGTGGCCTTGATCGTGCCCTTCGAATGGATGGCGCGGCTGAACACGGGGAAACCCATCGCGTTGAGGTCGCGCACGTCGCGCACGCCGCCGTCGATCACCAGGCCCTTGCAGCCGCGCGCCTTGAACGAAGTGGCAAGCAGGTCGCCGAAGAAGCCGTCGGTGCTGTCGCTGGTGCAAGCCGCCACCACCACGTCGCCGGGCTGGATCTGCTCGGCCGCCACGTGCAGCATCCAGTTGTCGCCGGGCTGCAGCAGCACCGTGACGGCCGGGCCGCAAAAGCGCGCATCGGGGTGGATCGGGCGGATGCGCGGCTGCATCAGCCCGAGCCGGCCGAGCGCCTCGTGCACGGTCGAGACGCCGAAGCGCGACAGCTTGTCGACCGCGGCGGCATCCGGGCGCGCCACGTGGCGATGGACGACGCCGAGCTGCTGGAGGGTGTTGGAAGAAAAAGAAGACATGAGATCAGAGCCCCTTGGCGATGAGTGCGCGGTCCAGGCGCGGGTACACGCGGCGTGCGTTGGCTTCGAACACCTTGTGGCGCGCCTCGGCGTCGAGCATGGGCGTGGCGTCGATGTAGCGGCGCGTGTCGTCGTAGAAGAAGCCGGTCTCGGGGTCGATGCCGCGCACCGCGCCGATCATCTCGCTCGCGAACAGGATGTTGTCGACCGGGATCACGCGCGTCAGCAGGTCGATGCCCGGCTGGTGGTACACGCAGGTGTCGAAGAAGATGTTGTTGAGCAGGTGGTCCTTGAGCAGCGGCTTCTTCATCTCCTGCGCGAGGCCGCGAAAGCGCCCCCAGTGGTAGGGCACCGCGCCGCCGCCGTGCGGGATCACGAAGCGCAGCGTCGGAAAGTCGCTGAACAGGTCCGAGGTGAGGCACTGCATGAAGGCCGTGGTGTCGGCATTCAGGTAGTGCGCGCCGGTGGTGTGGAAGCAGGCGTTGCAGCTCGTGCTCACATGCACCATGGCCGGAATGTCGTGCTCGACCATCTTCTCGTAGAGCGGGTACCAGTGGCGGTCCGACAGCGGCGGCGAGGTCCAATGCCCGCCCGAGGGATCGGGGTTGAGGTTGATGGCCACGAAGCCGTAGTCCCGCACGCAGCGCTCGAGTTCCGCGATGCAGCTGCGCGGGTCCACGCCCGGCGACTGCGGCAGCATGGCCGCGCCGATGAAGTGGTCGGGGAACAGCTCGCTCACGCGAAAGCACAGCTCGTTGCAGATGGCGGCCCAGGTCGACGAGGTCTCGAAGTCGCCGATGTGGTGCGCCATGAAGCTCGCGCGCGGGCTGAAGATCGTCAGGTCGCTGCCGCGCTCCTTCATGAGGCGCAGCTGGTTGCCCTCGATCGACTCGCGCAGCTCGTCGTCGCTGATCTTCAGGTCGGCGGCGCGGGGCTTCAGCGCGGGGTCTTTCAATCCCGCAATCTGCTGGCTGCGCCAGTTCTCGAGCGCCTTGGGCGCCGTGGTGTAGTGGCCGTGGCAGTCGATGATCATGGGCGGTTCCGTGAATGGCTGGGTGGTGTCTTGCCGGCATGCGCAGCGCGTGCGCCGGCCCTTGCGTCAAGTGTGGTTCCGGACGCCGCCGCGTGGCGTGAGTTCGGCTTGCCCTACCATCAGACTTTCTTATCGGCCAGGGCTCCTGCCCAGGCACTTCTGGAATGACGGGCCGACGCCATCTGCAAGACAAAGTGATCGACCGCACGCACACTCATGCGCTGGGCCTCAACCTGCGGCACCTGCGCGCGTTCACGGCCGTGGCGGCGGCCGGCAGCATCGCCCGGGCCGCGGACGAGCAGCTGTTCCGCGTCGCCTCGGGCGTGACGCGCTCCATCTCCGAGCTCGAAGGCGCGCTCGGCCGGCCGCTGTTCGACCGCGGCCCGCGCGGCATGGCGCTGAACTCCTACGGCGACCTGGTGCTGCTGCGCGCGCGCCGCATCGAGCGCGAGTTCGAGGACGCGCGCGCCCAGCTCGTCGCGCGCGGCGGCATCGGCGCATCGGACGACGTGCATTCGCTCTTTGCATCGATCCTCAACGGCCGGCGTCTCGCGGTGATTGCGAGCCTGGTGGAAAAGCGCAACATGCCGGCCGTCGCGCGCGAGTTCGGCATCACGCAGCCGGCGATCAGCAGCGCGCTGAAGGACCTCGAAGGCGGGCTCGGCGTCGCGCTGCTCGAGCGCAGGACGCGAGGCCTGGTGCCCACGCCGGCCGGCGAGATCGTGGCCTTCCATTTCAAGCGCGTGCTCGCGGAGCTGCGCCACATCGGCCCCGACATCGCGGCCAGCGAAGGCATGCTGCAGGGCAGCGTGAACGTGGGGGCGCTGCCGCTCGGCCGCACGCAGATACTGCCGCAAGCGATTGCCTCGCTGCTGGCGCGCCATCCGGGGCTGCACGTCGCCACGGTCGAAAGCCCCTATGACGCGCTGGCGGCGTCGCTGCGCAGTGGCGACATCGACTTCATCCTCGGCGCGCTGCGCAGCAGTGCCGAGGCGCGCGACCTGCAGCAGGAAGCGCTGTTCGAAGACCGCATCTCGGTGATCGCGCGCGCCGGCCATCCGCTGGCGCGCGCCGCACGTGTCGACTTCGATGCGCTGCGTCAGGCGACCTGGGCGCTCTCGCGGCAGGGCACGCCTTCGCGCGAGCTGCTCGAGCGCTTTTTCTCGGCCGCGCGCGAAGCGCCGCCGGTTCCCGCGGTGGAGACCGGCGACCTTGCCGTGCTGCGCGGCCTGCTGCTCGAAAGCGACATGCTGACCGCGATCTCCGCCCACCAGCTGCGCCACGAGATCCGCAATGCCAGCCTGGTGGTGCTGGACTTTCCGCTCGACGAGACGCGGCGCGAGATCGGCCTCACCCAGCGCCTCGGCGCGTTCCCCTCGCCCGGTGCGCGCGCGCTGATGCAGGAGATCCGCGCGGTGGTCGCCCGCTCGCCCGACTTCCGCGCAAAGGCGGGAAGCCGCGGCCAGTGAAATGCGGACGGCCGCTGGCGCTCAGCGCCGGGCCAGCAGGTCCGCCAACTCGGGCACCAGGGCTTCGGGCGCCAGGCCCTGCGCATGCTGCAGCGTCTGCAGCACCGCCGCCGCAATGTCGCGGTGCGCACCGGCATCGCCCGCCATGGTGTTGTAGTAGCCGAGGTCTTTGCTCGCATTGGCGATCGAGAAGCGCAGGCTCGACGTGTCCTTGGCCGTGAGATAGGGGCGCAGCCGCTCCAGCGCCACGCCGCCGCCGCCGCCCTTGGCCAGGATCTCCACGAACATCTCGGGCGCCACGCCGTGCTGGCCGGCGCAAGCCGCCGCCTCGGCGATCAGCGCCACCGTGCCCAGCGAGACGAAGTTGTGCAGCAGCTTCATGCCATGGCCCGCGCCCACCGGGCCCGCGTGCAGGATGTTCTCGGCAAAGCACGACAGCAGCGGGCGGCATTCCTCGAGCAGGGCCGCATCGCCGCCCACCAGCAGGTTGAGCCGGCCTTCGGCCGCTTCCTTCGGCGTGCGCGTCATCGGCGTGTCCAGGAAGCGGCTGCCCGCGGCCTGCACGGCCTGGGCCATGCGCAGCGTGGAAGCGGGAATCGCGGTGGAGCAGTCGATCACGATGCTGCCCGGGCGCAAGCCCTGCAGCACGCCGCCTTCACCCGTGAGCACGGCCTCGACCTGCGGCGAGCCCGTGAGCACGAGGATGACGATGTCGGACTGCGCGGCCAGCTCGGCCGCGCGCGTGAAGCTGCGCGCGCCGGCGGCCTTGAGCGCGTCCAGCGGCTGGTTGCCCGGGTGCTCGAGCACCGCCAGCGGATAGCCGTGCCTGGCGATGTTGCTGGCAATGCCGTGGCCCATCATGCCGATGCCGATCATGCCGATGTTCTTTTTCAAGGGAGTCTCCTGGGTTGCGATGTGTAGGGGACGCAGGGGCAGCCGTCCGGATCGAGGACTGCGTTCCGCCTTGGGTTAGGCTTGCGTCGGCAAGCACCGGTCGTGCGACGAAATGGCTCGGATTGGGATTGGCCTGCAGGCAGGCGCAGCGTACCAAACTCGGCCGCGTACTTCGCCCCGGTGAGCGATGCCCATGAATTACCGACCAAGACCATCGAGCCCCCATATGACAAGCCACCAGCAGTCCCATGCCCCGCGGCGTCGCAGCGTGCTCATGACGGCCGGCGCCGCAGCTGCGCTCGCCTGCACGGGACGGGGATTCGCAGCAACCCCATTCCAATGGACGCGAGGCAGTCCGGAGTCCAGCGCAATGGCGCCGGATCTTGCGGCGCGCCTGGACCAGGGCGTGCAAAGCGGCGAGTTCGCGAACCTGCATGCCGTCTTCATTGCGCGCAAGGGCCGTGTCGAGATGGAGCGCTACTTCGAAGGCCCGGACGAACGCTGGGGTACGCCGCTGGGCACGGTTGCATTCAGCGCCGATACCTTGCATGACCTTCGTTCCGTCAGCAAGAGCATCGTGGGCTTGCTCTACGGCATCGCACTCGCCGAAGGCAAGGTTCCCGCGCTCGATGCGCCGCTGCTGGACGCCTTTCCCGCCTACGCCGACCTGGCCCGCGACGAGCGCAGGCGTGCGATCCGCATCTCCCATGCCCTCGCGATGACGATGGGCCTGGAGTGGAACGAGGACCTGCCCTACAGCGATCCGCGCAACAGCGAAATTTCGATGGAGCGCAGCAAGGATCGCTACCGCTATGTGCTGGAACGCCCCATCGTCGCCAACCCGGGCGAGCGGTGGCGCTACTCGGGCGGCGCAACGGCCCTGCTGGGCCATCTCATCGCCAAGGGCGCGGGCGTGCCGCTGCTCGACTACGCGCGCGACAAGCTGTTCTCGCCCATGGGCATCGAGAAGGTCGAGTGGACCCGTGGTTTCAATGGAGAGGCGGCCGCCGCATCGGGCCTGCGCATGCGCGCGCCGGATCTGGCTCGCGTTGGCCAGCTGCTGCTCCAGCGCGGCGAGTGGAACGGCCGGGCGCTGGTTCCGAAGGATTGGATTTCCGAGTCGCTGACGCCGCGCGCCGGCGCTTTCGAAGGCCTCCGGTATGGCTACCACTGGTATGTGATCCAGCGCCAGGATGGCTCGCCAGCCTACATGGCGATCGGACTCGGAGGCCAGCGGCTGGTCGTCATTCCTGCGCTCGAGCTGGTGTATGTCATTTTCATGGGCAACTATTACCGCGAAGACCAGCTCAAGCCGCTCTTCGCGGTGCAGAAGCTGATCCACGCGTCGCTGCGCTGAAGAACACAGCAAGCCCCGGCCGGGCGGTCACCCCGTTCGCCTGGGCGGCGGCGCCCGGTACCTCAAGGCTTCGATGACCAGGGCGAGCGCCGGGGAAAGCTGGCGGCGATGGGCGTAGTAGAGGTGGTAGCCCGGAAAGCTCGGCCACCAGTCCTGCAGGACCGGAACCAGCCGCCCCTCCTCGATGTGCTGTTCCATGATGTCGAAGGGCACATAGGCAAAGCCCATGCCGTCCAGTGCCGCGCGCAGCATCAGGAAGGTGTTGTTGAACACCGTCTGGCCTTGCACCCGCACGCTGACCTGCTTCCTTCCCTTCTCGAAATCCCAGGCGTACAGGCCGCCGTGCGTCGGCAGCCGCAGGTTCACGCAGCGGTGCGCCGTGAGGTCCGCGGGTTTCACCGGCACAGGCTTGCCCGCGAGGTATTCCGGAGAAGCTGCCACCGCCATCCTCAGCGCCGGTGCGATCGGGACCGCCACCATGTCCTTGTCGACGCGGTTTCCCACCCGCACGCCGGCATCGAACCTTTCGGCGGCGATGTCGGTGAAGCCGTAGTCGACGCTGAACTCCACCTGGATGTCCGGATACTGCTTGAGCAGCGGCAGGAGCCTGGGCCACAGCACCGTGGCAACCGCATGGTCATGCGTGGTGATGCGGACCGTGCCGGCCGGCTTGTCGCGCATTGCGGAAAGCGATTCGAGCTCCCGCTCGATGTCCTGCAACCGTGGGGCCAGCGTATGGAGGAGCCGGGCGCCTGCGTCGGTCACGGAGACGCTGCGCGTGGTGCGGGTCAGGAGGCGCACGCCCAGGCGCGCCTCCAGCGCCAGCATCGAATGGCTGAGCGCCGAGCGCGACACGCCCATCTGGGCGGCGGCACGGGTGAAGCTGCGTTCGCGGGCAACCACCACGAAGGCCTGGAGATCGTTCAGGTTTTCTTTTGCCATTGGTGAGCCACATTCACATAAGCATCCCGATTTTGCTTCCTTCTCAACCGCGCGTGGTGTCCATAGAGTTAAGGCGTTCGCGTCGCGCTCATAGGCGGCGCACTCTTGCCATCGACGACCAGGAATTGACCCACCATGTGCACCCGACCCTTGAAGGCCGCGCTCTACCTTGCGGCCCTGAACTCCATCGGCGCAGGCGCCGAACCCGCGCCGGCACCGGGGGCGGCCCAGCAGATCGCAAGGGCCGGCAGCCAACCCTCGGCAGCCGGTCCCGCCGAATACTTCACCGGCCGCGTCCGCGTCGACCCGCTCTGGCCCGCCACCGAAACCCTCAACGCCTCGGGCGGCCTCGTGACCTTCGAGCCCGGCGCGCGCTCCGCCTGGCACACCCACCCGGCCGGGCAGCGCCTGGTGGTGCAGTCGGGCCTCGGCCTGACCCAGGAGTGGGGCCAACCCGTGCAGGAGATCCGCCCCGGCGACGTCGTCTGGTGCCCTCCGGGCGTCAAGCACTGGCACGGCGCCGCTCCGTTCACGGCACTGGTCCACCTGGCCGTCACCGGCACCGTGGACGGCAAGAACGTCGAATGGATGGAGAAGGTCAGCGATGAGCAATACAACCAGCGCTAGGCATGGCAGCAAGGCGGGCGCGCTGGCCTTGGCGCTGTGCCTCGCCGCCGCGCCGTGCCATGCCGGCACCGTGCCCCAGGAGTCCACGAACATGAATGCCACACGCACCGCATCCGAAACGCTTTCGCTGCGCCAGCAATCCATCATCCCGATTGCGGCGTTCGCAGCGGCGGGCGACATCGCCCGCCTGAACACGGCGCTCGAGCAGGGGCTCGATGCCGGCCTGGCCGTCAACGAGGCAAAGGAGATCCTGGTGCAGGTGTATGCCTATGCCGGATTCCCGCGCAGCCTCAATGCGCTGGGCGAACTGATGAAGGTCGTGGAAGCCCGCAAGCAGCGCGGTGCCCAGGACAAGCAGGGCCAACTGCCCTCGCGCCCCATTCCGAAGGGCGACGCACTGCTGGCGGCCGGCACGGCCAACCAGACGAAGCTCGCCGGTGGCCCGGTCAAGGGCGCATTGTTCGATTTCGCGCCGGCCATCGACGAATACCTGAAGACGCACCTCTTCGGCGATGTGTTCGAGCGCGACAACCTCGACTGGCCGAGCCGCGAGCTGGCGACGGTCGGCATGCTGTCGGCGCTTGCAGGCGCCGAATCCCAGCTTCAATCCCACATGCGCATCAGCATGAACGTGGGCATCAGTGCGGCCCAGCTCGACCAGCTGGCGCAGGTGCTTGCGGAACGCGTGGATACGGAAGTGGGCCGCAGGGCTCGCGAGGCGCTGGCGCGCCAGCTGGCCACGCGCGCTGGCAGCTGAAGCGGGACTCGATGCGACCGCACCATTGCCTGCATCAGGCGTCACCGCGGCGGCGCCGCAGCCGGCGGGCGGCTTGGATGCCGAGATTGGTCCGATCGAATCCGGCCATCGAGCTCCCGCGGCCCTTACTCCGCCTGGATCCCCGCCTCCTTCACCACCCTGCCCCACTTGGCAAGATCGGACTTGATCAGTGCGGCGTATTCCTGCGGCGTGCCGCCCTGTACCTCGATGCCGGCGGCCTCCAGCTTGGTCCGCACGTCGGGCAGCTTGAGCGCCGCGTTGATCTCTGCGTTCAGCTTGGCGACGACGGCCTTGGGCGTGCCGGCCGGTGCCAGGAAGCCGCCGTTCGTGTTGGCGTCGTAGCCCTTCAATCCCTGCTCGTCCGCGGTCGGCACGTCGGGCAGCGAGCTTGTCCGCTTGCGCGTCGACACTGCCACGGCGCGCACGTTGCCGGCCTTCACCTGCGGCTGGATGGCACTGATGGTGTCGATGAAGAGCGCGGTGCGTCCGGCCAGCAGGTCCGGGTGCGCGGCGGACGAACCCTTGTAGGGCACCAGCAGCATCGGTGCGCCGCTGGCCATGCGGAACATCTCGGCCGCCATTTCCTGCGCGCTGCCGCGGCCGGAGGTGGCAACCTTGGCCTCGTCCGGATGGGCCTTCATCCACGCCACCAGCTCCGGCAGCGTCTTGGCCGGAAGCTGCGGGTAGATGGCAAACACCAGCGGAACCTCATGGCTGTAGACGATGGGCTCGAAGCTTTTTTCCGGATCCCAGCCGAGGTTCCTGAACAGGAACTTGTTGATGTTGTGGCTGCCGCCGACGATGCCGATCGTGTAGCCGTCGGGCGCCGACTTGGCGAGAACGTCGGTGCCCAGGTTGTTGGAAGCGCCGGGCCGGTTGTCGACGATCACCGGCTGGCCCATCGACACCGCGAGCTTGTCGCCGACGACGCGGGCAATGGTGTCGATGGCGCCACCGGGCGGCGCGGGCACGACGATCTTGATGGCGCGCGCCGGATAGGCCGCATCGGCCGATGCGGCGATCGGCATTGCCGCGAGCGACGCCGAGACGGCAAGGATCTTGACCAGGGATGTGAGCTGCATGGATGTCTCCTCTTGGGGGTGGGTCTGTGTCTCTCTTGAAAGGAAAGCCCGGCTCGCCGCGCTCACTCGATCGTGATCTTGCGGCTGCGGATGACCTGGGCGTAGCGGCGCTTGTCGTCGTCGATCAGCCGCGCGAACTCCTGCGGCGATGTGGCGCGCGGCACGCCGCCCAGCCCCACGAAGCGCGCTTTCACCGATTCGTCGGCCAGCACAGCGCGCAGGTCGGCGGCGATCTTCTCCACCACCTCGGGCGGCGTGCCCGCCGGTGCGAGCAGGCCGATCCAGGAGATCGCGTTGAAGCCGGGCGCCACGCTTTCGGCGAGCGTGGGCACTTCGGGAAACGCCGGCACGCGCTTGTCGCCAGTCACGGCCAGCGCACGCAGCTTGCCCGCCTTGATGTGGCCGGAGGCCTCGAGCACGGTCATGAACGACAACTGCACATGGCCCGCGAGCAGGTCGGCGATGGCCGGCCCGCCGCCGCGGTAAGGCACATGCAGGATGAAGGCACCCGTCTGGTCCTTGAACATCTCGGCCGCCAGGTGCGGCGCGCCGCCGGCGCCCGAGCTGCTGTAGCTCATCTGGCCCGGCCTGGCCTTGGCCAGCGCCACGAATTCGGCCGCCGTCTTCGCCGGGACCGACGGATTCACCATCATCGCCAGCGGCAGTTCGGCCACCAACGAGACGGGCGCAAAGGCCTTGTCGGCGTCGTAGGGCAGCTTGGGATACAGCAGCGGATTGATCGCCTGCGTCCCGATGTTGCCCAGCAGCAGCGTGTAGCCGTCCGGCCTGGACTTGGCGACGAAGTCGGCGCCGATCTGCCCGGCGGCACCACCCTTGTTCTCCACGATCACAGGCTGGCCCCAGCGCCGGCCCAGCTGCTCGGCGATGACGCGGCCGCCGGTGTCCGTCCCGCCGCCCGGCGGGAACGGCACCACCAGCGTGACGGGGCGCGAAGGAAAAGTCTGCGCGAAGCCTGGCGCCTGGATGGCGCAGAGGGCAAGGGCCAGGGGAATGGCAAGGCGTCGAATGAACAAGGGTGTCTCCATTTATAGGTTTTGATGCGCGGCCGCCGCGTCGCGAAGGCGGACGGATGCTCAGGTGGTCAGGCTCATGGCCGGCCGCTCGCCGGCCAGGGCCTGGGCAACGCTGGCGAGCACCATCTCGGCCATGGCGGTGCGGGTCTCCCAGGTGGCGCTGGCGCGGTGGGCCTGCAGCGTCGTGCGCTCGGACTGGCGCAGCGCCAGCGGCACGCGCGGCTCGTCGACGAACACATCCAGCCCCGCACCCGCAATGCGGCCGTCGACCAGCGCCTGTGTGAGGTCGGCTTCGTTCACGAGCCGGCCGCGCGCGACGTTGACCAGGAAGCCGCGCGGCCCCAGCGCGTCGAGCACGGCTGCGTCGACGATGCCTTCGGCCTGGTCCGCGGCGGCGCACAGCACCAGCGCATCCGATTCGCGCGCCAGGTCCACCAGGCTCGGCATGAAGCTGTAGGCAACGTCGTCCATCGGGCGCAGGTCGGTGTAGCGGATGGGGCAACCGAAGGCAGCCGCCCGCACCGCCACGGCGCGGCCCACCCGCCCCATTCCGACGATGCCGATGCGCATGCCGCTGAAGCGGCGGGCGAGCGGAATGGCGCCGGGCTGGGGGTGGCGCTCCCACTGGCCGTCCCGCACGAAGCGGTCGCCCGCGCAAAGGTTGCGGCAGGCCGCGATCAGCAAGCCGATAGCGAGGTCGGCCACGTCTTCGGTGAGCGCGCCCAGCGTTGCGGTGACGGGCAGGCCGCGCTCCCGGCAGTACGCCAGGTCCACGGCGTCGGTGCCCACGCCATTGACGGCCACCACCTTGAGGCTGGGCAGCTGCTCCAGCATGGCGCGCGAAATGCCGGTGTGCCCACCGGTGATCACGGCATCGATCGATGCACCGTGCTGGCGCAGCCAGCCCTCTGGATCGGGCAGCTCGAAGTGCTTGTGCACGGCGTAGAGCGAGGCGAGCTTGTCGTTGACTGCAGGGATCAGGATCGGATTGAGTTGAAGGACTTGGGGTTTCATATCGCTGTTCGGGAACGCTCTTCACGGAGCCGGGCCTATGCTATGAATAGATTGACATGCTGGTCAATCTTGATACATATAATCAATAGAAATTGACTCTCACGACCCGCCCATGGCTTCCTGGATTTCGATGACCGAGGCGTGCAAGCTCCTGGGCGTGCAGCCCCAGACGATCTACGCCTACGTGAGCCGCGGCAAGCTCGAGGTCATGCCCGACCCGGCCGACACGCGGCGCAGGCTCTACCGCACCGAGGACGTGGCCGGCCTGGCCAGGCGCAAGCAGGCCGGCCGCAAGCACGAGACGCTGGCCGCCAACACGCTGTTCGGCTCGGAGCCCAGCATTCCGACAGCCCTCAGCGCGTTCTCGCGCGGGCGGCCGTACTACCGCGGCCGCGATGCCGTGCGCATGGCCCGGACCGCCACGCTCGAGGATGCGGCGCAATTGTTGTGGGGCGCCGAACATGCCGTCGACTTCACCTGCATGGCGTCCCTGCGTTCCGGCAAGCCCGGGCGAGGCGCGGCCTTCGCGGCCTTGGCCAGCCTGGCGGCCGCCGGCCATTCCACCGGGGGCCGCCTGACCCGGGTGCTGCATGCCGAAAGCCAGGACCTCGTCGGCCGGCTGGCCAATGCGTTCGGCGCGTCACCGGGCCATGAGCCGCTGCATCTTCGCTTTGCGAAAGGATGGAAGCAGCCCGCCAAGGTGGCCGATCTGCTGCGAACGGCCCTGGTGCTGCTGGCCGACCACGAACTGACCAGCTCGGCCTTTGCCGCGCGCATTGCCGCTTCGACCGGCGCCTCGCTGCCCGCATGCCTGCTTGCGGGATTGACCACGCTCTCCGGCCCCCTGCACGGCGATGCCTCGGGACGCGTGCGCGCGCTGTTCAGCGAGGTGGAACGGCTGGGCGAAGACCAGGTGCTCGCACACCACCTCTCGAACGGCTTGTCGCTCGCCGGATTCGGCCATCACCTCTACCCCGACGGCGACCCGCGCGCGGCCGCGCTGCTGGCCTTGTTCGAGCCTCCCAAGGTGATTGCGCGCTTCATCGCAAAGGTGACCAAGCTGACCGGCCTGCAGCCCAACATCGACGTTGCGCTGGCCGCCATGGCCGCGCACCATCGGCTGCCTGCCGATGCGGCCTTCGGCCTGTTCGCCACTGCGCGCAGCGTCGGGCTCCTGGCGCACAGCCTGGAGCAGCTGGGCACGGCGCAGGTGATCCGCCCGCGCGGGCGCTATGTGGGGCCGGTGCCCGAGGCGCTTGGCGCGTAGCTGCCCGCGCCTTCCGGCCAGGCCGTCAGCACTTCATACCCCTCGGGCGTGACGGCCACCATGTGCTCCCACTGGGCAGACAGCGACCGGTCCCTGGTCACGACGGTCCACCCGTCGGGCAATTGCCTGGTCTCGCGCCTGCCTGCGTTGAGCATCGGCTCGATGGTGAAGACCATCCCCGGCTCCAGCTCGAGGCCTTCTCCGCGCTGCCCGTAGTGCAGCACTTGCGGTTCGTCGTGGTAGATCCGGCCGATGCCGTGTCCGCAGTATTCGCGCACCACGCTGAATTGCTCGCGGTGAGCGACCGACTGGATCGCATGGCCGATATCGCCCAGGGTCGCTCCGGGCCTGACCTGCCGGATGCCGGCCAGCATGGCCTCGTACGTCGTCTCCACCAGGCGCCGAGCCAGCACGCTGGGCGCGCCGACGAAGTACATGCGGCTGGTGTCGCCGAACCAGCCGTCCTTGATGACGGCGACATCGATGTTGACGATGTCTCCCTTCTTCAGGATCTTGGCCGGCGACGGAATGCCATGGCAAACCACCTGGTTGACGGAGGTGAGGATGGTTTTGGGATAGCCCTGGTATCCCACGTTGGCGGGAATGGCGCCCTGCACGTTCACGATGTGGTCGTGGCAGATCCGGTCGAGCGTTTCCGTGCTCACCCCCGGCACCACGTAGGGCTCGACCATCTGCAGCACCTCCGCGGCAAGCCTGCCGGCGCGCCGCGCCATCGCGAGTTCCTCGGCGGACCTGATGGGAACGCCGTGCGCCACTAGTGCTTCCCCGTCGCGGATCCGCGGGGCTTGCCAGGCTGGCTGGTGACGGCCGCGGCAATGTCCAGGCCGCCCGCGAGTTCAGCCTGTATCAGCAGCTGGCAGACTTCCCGGTAGTCCAGTTCCGGATGCATCTCGGTCAGCATGCCGACCCGCATCCAGTGCTCTGCCTGTGCATTGATGGACCTGCTCAGGGCGTTCCCCGCCACCCGCAGGTTCTCATGCATCAGGTCCGAAATCTTCACGATGCCCATCGCTTGCCTTTATATGAAATGTGCGTGGATTGTATATGTTTTGGATGGTCCCGCAATGATCCGGGCGGATGAGCCCCGGCGACACCCGCGGGCGGCGCGCCGCTGGCAGAAACCGCGGCTTCATTGGCATTGCCGCGCAGCCCCGCAATTCCTAGACTCGCCCTCTTCGGCCACGCCTGCAGGAGACGCAGCATGTCAAAGCTTCGATTCAGGATCTCGATGTCGCTGGACGGTTTCGTCGCCGGTCCGAACCAGAGCTTGCGGGAGCCGCTGGGCATCGGCGGCGAGCGGTTGCACGAATGGGTGTTCCCGCTCGAAGCCTGGCGGCGTCCACATGGCCTGGAGGGCGGCGTGGTGAACGAGAGCACGCCGGTGGTGGAGGAAGAGCTTGCCGGCATCGGCGCGACCATCATGGGCCGCAACATGTTCGGCGGCGGCCCGGGACCGTGGAGCACGACCGCCCCCTGGGACGGCTGGTGGGGCCGCAATCCGCCGTTCCATCACCCGGTGTTCGTGCTGACGCATCACGCGCGCGACCCGTTGGTCATGGAAGGCGGCACGCGCTTCAGCTTCGTGACCGACGGCATCGAGAGCGCGCTGGACCAGGCCCGCCGCGCGGCAGGCGGCAAGGACGTGGCGCTCGCGGGCGGCGCACGCGCTGCGCAGCAATACCTGAAGGCCGGCCTGGTCGATGAAATGCAGCTCCACCTGGCGCCGATCCTGCTCGGCGGTGGCGAGCGCCTGTTCGACAATGCCGAGGCGCTGGGCGCCCTCGCGCTGGCGAAAACGGTCACAGCGCCGGATGTGATTCACATGAAATTCAAAAGGCGGCCATGACTGCTCGGCATCTTTCCCTGCCCGCCGTAAAAGGCGGCCTGCTCGCACTGCTTGCCGCCGTTCTCTTTGGCGTCAGCACGCCGCTGGTCCAGCATTTCGGCAAGGGACTGGGTGCCTTCACCACCGCCGCACTGCTGTATGCGGGCGCGGCGGCCGTCGGCTTCGCGTCCCGCCAGCGGGTGGAGCGCGAGGCGCGGATGGTGCGCGGCGATCTTCCGCGGCTCCTGTCCATGGCGGCTTTCGGCGCGGTGCTCGGCCCCGTCGCTCTGGCCTGGGGGCTGCAGCACACGAGCGGGACCAGCGCATCGCTGATGCTGACGCTGGAAGCGCTGTTCACCGCCCTGCTGGCGCGCCTGCTCTACCAGGAGACGATGGACCGGCGCGTATGGGGTGCCATGCTGCTCCTGCTTGCCGGAGGCATCGCGCTGGTCCTCGACCAGGGACGCAGCGGCAGCACGCAGCTCTGGGGAATGCTGGCCGTGCTCGTCGCGACCGCGGCCTGGGGCATGGACAACACGCTCTCGCGCGCGCTGGCCGAGCGCGATCCGGGGCAGGTGGTGCTGGGCAAGGCCGCCATCGGCGCCACGGCGACGGCCTTGCTGGCGTGGCTGTTCGGCGAGCCGATGCCTGCATCGAGCGCCGCGCTGGTCCTGCTCGCGGTCGGCGCCAGCGGCTATGGCCTGAGCCTTCGCTTCTACCTGCTCGCACAGCGCGCCTTCGGGGCGGCGCGGACCGGCTCCGTCTTTGCCTTTGCGCCGTTCATCGGCGCCGCCTTTGCCATTGCGCTGGGCGACCGGAGCGGGACTTGGGTGATGGCGGCGGGCGGGCTTCTGATGATGCTGGGCGTGGCGCTGCACCTGGCGGAGTCGCATGGCCACGAGCACACGCATGAGCGCATGGAGCACGAGCATGCGCACCGCCACGACGACGGCCACCATGACCACACCCACGATGTGCTCCCCGTGGGCTCGCACAGCCATCCGCATGTGCACGAGCCGGCTCGCCACGCGCACGCCCATGTGCCTGACGCCCATCACCAGCACATCCACTGAGCCGGTGCCCGGGCGTGCGCGTCCGGGCGGACCCATTCAGGGCGCCGCGCCTTGCACGCCGGCCCTGGCTTCGAGCGGCCGGCCCGCCGCCTGCCAGCCGTCGATGCCGCCGCGCAGGTAGCGTGCATTCAGGCCTGCCGCGCGCAGCCGCATGGCAGTGCTGCGCCCCACCTCGTGGCCATAGACGCAATACACCACCACGTCGCTGCCGGCCGGCAGTTCGGAGGCCCAGCTGTCGACCGCGGCCGGATCGCGCCAGCGCGCCCCTGGAAGCATCGCGGCGGCCCGCTCGAACACCCCGGCGCGGCGCACGTCGAGCAGCACCGATCCGGCGATCTCGTCCTGCGTGGCGCCGAAAGGCTCGCTGGCCGCATGCACGGCCTGCTGGTAGCGCGCGTAGACCTGCCCCCAATGGATGTTGTCCATGAAGGCATCGACGTATGCGCCCGCCGCGGCGCCATGGTCGAGGTGGTAGGCGTGCTCGTACATGTCCAGCGCAAGGATGGGCGTGGCGCCTGCCAGCGCATGGGTGTGGTCGGCGGCCCATTGGTTGACCAGCGTGCCCTCGCGCGGCTGGAACGCAAGCAGCACCCAGCCGGAGCCGCCGCCGAGCGCCTTGCCCAGGGCCGCGAATTCCTCGCGCCACCGCTCGGCGCTGCCGAAGCTGGCCGCCAGTGCCAGCGCCATGGCGGGTTCCATCGACTGGCCGTCGCCACCGAGCGACGCGAAGTACAGCTCGTGCAGCAGCATCGAGTTGCTCGCGATCAGTTCCTCCCGCTTGAGGCCGTTGAGCTGAAAGCCCGGCGTGGATGCAAACGGCGTCGCGGCGAGCTGCGCGCGGATGGCGTTGAGGCGCTTCACCGCCCCGCCGTAGTTGTTCTGGTGGTGGCTCGCGAGCAGTTTTTCCGACAGGCCGCGCAGCATGGCGGGATCGAAGGGCAGGGGTTGAATCCGGGCGTCCATGAGTGGCTCCTTCAGCGCAGTTGGGAAAACAGCAAGGTCACCGCCAATCCGATGCCCGCGCAGGCACCGAGCAGCGGCATCACGCCGACCTTGAAGCGGAACAGCGCGGCGGCCGCCGCCAGCGCGATCGCCGCGGAGACCGCATCGAAGCGGCCGCCGAAGCCCTGCGGCCACAGCACGTGGTACGCAAAGAAGAGCGCCAGGTTCAGGATCACGCCCACCACGGCCGCCGTGATGGCCGACAGCGGCGCCGTGAAGCCCAGCTTGCCGTGCGTCGCCTCGATGGCGGGTCCGCCGGCCAGGATGAAGATGAACGACGGCAGGAAGGTGAAGAAGGTGACGACCGTCGCGGCGAGCGCGCCCGCAAGCAGCAGCGAGTCGGGCCCGAGCGCCTGCTTCAGCCATCCGCCGACGAAGCCGACAAAAGCCACCACCATGATCAGCGGGCCCGGCGTGGTCTCACCCAGCGCCAGCCCGTCGATCATCTGCGCGCCGGAGAGCCAGTGGTATTGCTCGACCGCACCCTGGTAGACGTAGGGAAGCACGGCATAGGCGCCGCCGAAGGTCAGGAGCGCCGCCTTGGTGAAGAACCAGCCCATCTGCGTGAGCGTGCCGTGCAGCCCCTGCGTGGCGACAAGCATGCCCATCGCCAGCAGCCACAGGCCGAGCCCGGCCGCAAGGATCCCGGCCAGGCGCGAGCGCGAGAAGCGCGCATGCGGCGGCGTGGGCGTGTCGTCGTCGATGAGTGCCGGGCCGTAGCTCTGCGCGGCGCTGCCGTGGCCGCCGCCCAGTGCAAACACGCCGGGCGCCCATCGCGCGCCGAAGTGGCCGACCAGCCCGGCGGCCAGCACGATCGCGGGAAATGGCGTGTCGAAAGCGAAGATGGCCACGAAGGCGGCCGCGGCAATGCCCCACATCCACCGGTTCTTCAATGCGCGGCTGCCGATGCGATGCGCCGCGTGCAGCACCAGTGCGGTGACCGCCGGCTTGATGCCGTAGAAGATGCCGGCCACCACCGGCACGTTGCCGAAGCGCAGGTAGATCCACGACAGCGCGATCAGGATGAACAGCGAAGGCAGCACGAACAGTGCGCCCGCCACGATGCCGCCGCGGGTGCGGTGCATGAGCCAGCCAATGTAGGTGGCCAGCTGCTGCGCCTCGGGCCCGGGCAGCAGCATGCAGAAGTTCAGCGCATGCAGAAAGCGCTTTTCGCTGATCCAGCGCCGGCGCTCGACCAACTCGGCATGCATGATCGCGATCTGTCCGGCGGGCCCGCCGAAGCTGATGAAGCCGAGCTTGAGCCAGAAGCGAAGCGCTTCGGCGAAGGAAACAGGCTGGGAGGGCGCAGGAAGCGCAGGAGGTGCGTCAGGCAAGGCGGTGTCCACGGAAGGCTCCGTTGTGAGTCACCAGCGCTTGGACGGGACACCGTCTGACTTTGCAGAACGGGAGGCTGTTTTCCCGATGGCGGCATCGTAACACCTGCCGCTGCGCTGCAGCTGCTGCGCGCAGGTTGGCGCGGCCGGTTCAGAGACCCAACCGCGTCAAGGCCCAGGCCACCGTGGCCAATTGCGCCACGTTGAGCATCATCCCGGCGACGTGGAGCCGGCGGAACCGGAAGATCGAAGTGTCAGCGGCCGGTATCGTGTGCCGCAGCATGTCCATGCGCGGGATGATGATCCAGCGGCGCAGCGCGAATGCCCAGGCTGCGATGAGAGCCATGCCCAGGGCGAAAGCGGGTTTGCCGGCCCACGTGTAGCTGAGTGCTGCCGCGCTCGCCGTCAGCATCACGGCAACGTAGTAGACGTTGAAAAGGCCCCGGATGAAGCGCGAGTCCAGCGGTGTGTCGTGCTTGAGCACCAGCAGTGGCAGCGAGCCCATCATGAAGAATCCCATCCAGACGAGCAGGACGACGGTCGCTATGAGCGCAATGACCATGGGGAGCATCTGAAACCTCCGCATCCCGAAGCATACGCCGGCAACAAGCCGCGCCATGGCGCCCCCTGACGCTTTTCGCCAATCGCCCGGAGCGGTGCCGCCATTGCCGCGCCGCGCCGCGCCGCCTAGATTGCAGCCCACATGACCGCTTCCCCCGAACCCATCGCCGGCGCAGCCAAAGGCGCGCCGCTCGCCGGCGTGCGCGTGCTCGACCTGACCCGCCTGCTGCCCGGGCCGCTCGGCGCCATGCACCTGGCCGACCTTGGCGCCGACGTGATCAAGATCGAAGACACCGGCGCCGGCGATTACGCGAGCCCCAGTGTGCGTGCGCTCGTCAACCGCAACAAGCGCGCGATCCGCATCGACCTGAAGCAGGCGCAGGGCGTGGCCACGCTGCTGCGCCTGTGCCGCGAGGCCGACGTGCTGGTGGAGGGCTTCCGGCCCGGCGTGATGCAGCGGCTGGGGGTCGGCTATGAAGCGGTGGCGGCCGCGAACCCGCGCATCGTCTACTGCAGCATCAGCGGCTTCGGCCAGACCGGGCCGCTCAGCGACACGCCCGGGCACGACCTGAACTACGCGGCGCTTGCCGGCGTGGCCGACCAGGTCGGCAATGCCGCGGGCCCTGCCCTGTCGAACCTGCCCGTGGCCGACCTGTTGGGCGGCACCATGACCGCGGTGGCCGGGATCCTGGCCGCGCTGTTCGATGCCGCGCGCAGCGGGCGCGGGCGGCATGTCGACATCGCGATGGCCGACGGCGTGCTGGCCCATGCGGTGCTGCCGCTGGCCGGCCTGCACCAGCACGGCGAGGTGCCGCGCATCGGCCACAGCGCGCTGACGGGCGCGCTCGCCTGCTACGGCTACTACCGCACGGCCGACGGCCGGCAGCTGGCGGTCGGTGCGCTGGAGCCCAAGTTCTGGCACGACCTGTGCCGCCTGCTCGAGCGCCCCGACCTCGCGCCGCTGCACCGCAGCGGCGATGCCGCCACCGAGGAGCGCCTGCGCGCGGAGCTGGCCGCGATCTTCGGCGCGCGGCCGCTCGCGCACTGGCGCAGCCTGTTCCACGACGGCACGGGCTGCGTGACGCCGGTGCTGCGCATCGACGAGACGCTGGCGCATCCGCATTTCCGCGCGCGCGGCATGCGCGTTGCGGCCGATGACGCCGCGCCGCCGCAGCTCGGCTGCCCGATCAAGATGACCGGCTTCGAGCCGTCTGTTCCCCGCGCCGCCCCGCGCGCCGGCGAGCACACCGACGAGATCCTGCGGCAGGCCGGGCTCGATGCATCGGCCGTGGCCGCGCTGCGGGCCGCCGGCGCCATCGACTGAGGCACTGCCTCCCGGGGCGCTGCCTACAATCCCACCGGCCGAGTTGCAGCAGCGGCCGCCACCGATGACGCTCACCCACCACACCGTTGCCATCCAGCAGGTGCACAGCATCCTGATGGGCGCGCGCCACCGCGGCATCGATGCGGCGCGCGTGCTGGTCCGCGCGGGCATCGCGCCGTCGCTGCTGGAATCGCCGCTCGCGCGCATCTCGCAGCGCCAGTACGCGCTGCTGATCCGCGCGCTGCGTCGCGAACTGCGCGACGAGATCTGGGGCCTCCTGAGCGGCCCGCTGCCGCCCGGCAGCTTCGGCCAGTGCATGCGCCAGCTGGTGCGCTGCGCCACGCTGGGCGAGGCCCTGCGCGAAGGCTTCGCTTCCTACCACCTGCTGCTGCACGACTTCGTGCCGCGCCTTACGGTGCAGGGCAGCAGCGCGCATGTGCAGTTCGTGCTGCGGCGCGCCTCCGATGCGCGGCTCGACTATGCGGTGAAGGCCTTCATGCTGTTCGCGTTCAATGCCTCCTCCTGGCTGGTGGCGCGCCGCATTCCGCTGCTCGAGGTCGACTACACGGCCGAGCAGACCAACACCGAGACCTCGCGCGTCTACCAGGTGCCGATCCGCTACGGCCAGGCGCATGTGGGCATGTCGTTCGAGGCGCGCTGGCTCGACCTGCCGGTGGTGCAGTCGCCGCAGAGCCTGCGCGAATTCCTCGCGGGTTCGCCGGCCAACCTGATCGTGAAGTACCGCGACACCAGCAGCCTCACAGAGCGCATCCGCCGGTTGCTGCGCAAGGGCCTGGGCAGCGAGCTGCCGTCGCTGGAGGAAGTGGGCGAGGCGCTCGCGGTGACGCCGCAGACGCTGCGCCGTCGCCTGCGCGACGAAGGCCGCGGCTTCCAGCAGATCAAGGACGAGCTGCGGCGCGACGCCGCCATCGACTACCTGCTGCACACGCCGCTGCCGCTGCTGGACATCGCCAACCGCGTGGGCTTCTCGGAAGCCAGCACCTTCCACCGCGCCTTCAAGCAGTGGACCGGTGTGGCGCCCGGCGAGTACCGGCTGACGCACGGCCCGGAACGCTGAGCGGTTTCGCCAAGCCCTTTGGCGCTTCCCGCCATGGGTGCGGTGCGCGGTGCGGCCTAAGCTGTGCCGCATCTTCGTTACCCGTCGGTGGCTCCATCGTGTACCTGACCCAAGGCCTGCATCGCGCGCTCCAGCGCAACCCCGGCATGGCGGCGCTCACCCACGTGGGCGAGGCCGGCGTGCGCCGCCAGACGCATGCGCAGATGGCGGACGGCATCGCGCACCAGGCGGCCGCGCTGGCCCGGCGCGGCATTGCGCGCGGCGACCGCGTGGCGCTGCTCGCGCCCAACAGCGACCAGCTGGTGCGGGCCATCCTCGCATGCTGGTGGCTCGGCGCCGTCGCCTGTCCCTTGAACATCCGCTGGAGCACGCCGGAGCTCGCGCATGCGCTGCAGGACAGCCAAGCCTCCTTGCTGCTCGTGCACCAAAGCCTGCGGGCGCTGGCGCCGGCCGATGCACCCGCACTTGCGCAGCTGGATGCGCTCGAAGACGAAGGCGCGGCGCTGGAACCGCTGCCCGACACGCGCACCGGCGGCGACGCGCTCGCCGCCATCCTCTACACCGGCGGCACCACCGGCCGCTCCAAGGGCGTGATGCTGAGCCACGCCAATTTCTGGACCGCATCGATGACGCGCGGCGCCGAACTCAACAACGCGCCCGATTCCGTCTCGCTGCTGGTGGCGCCGCTGTTCCACGTCGCCGGGCTCGGCCGCCTGGTGGGCCAGCTGATCGTCGGCGGCGGCTGCGTGACGATGGCGCAATTCCGGCCCGCCGCCGTGATCGACGCGATCGAGGAGCACCGCATCGGCGACATCGTCGTGGTGCCGAGCATGCTGCAATCGCTGCTCGACGACCCGGCGTTCACACCCGGGCGCGTGCGCAGCCTCACGCGCATCGCCTTCGGTGCGGCGCCGATGCCGCCCGACCTGCTCGACCGCGCGCTGGAAGCCTGGCCGCATGCCGAGTTCTTCCAGGCCTACGGCCTCACCGAAACCGCGGGTGCCGTGTGCATCAACCTGCCGTCGAACCACCGACCGGAAGCGCGCGCGCTCGGCCGGCTGAACTCGGTCGGCCGCGCCGGCCTGGGCGCCGAGATCATCATCGCGGACGAGAGCGGCCGCGAACTGCCGCGCGGCCAGGTCGGCGAAGTGCTGGCGCGCGGACCGATGGTGATGCAGGGCTACTGGCGCAACCCCGAGGCCACGGCCGCCGCGCTGCGGGACGGCTGGCTGCGCACCGGCGATGCGGGCCGCATGCTGCCCGACGGCCACCTGTTCATCGTCGACCGCCTGAAGGACATGATCATCAGCGGCGGCGAGAACGTCTACTGCGCCGAGGTGGAGGCCGCGCTGCGCAGCCATCCGCAGGTGCGGCAGGCGGCGGTCATCGGCGTGCCCGATGCGCGCTGGGGCGAGGCGGTGCACGCGGCGGTCGTGCTGGCCGACGATGCGCGCGCCGATGCCGATGAACTGCGCGCCTGGTGCCGCGAGCGCCTGGCCGGCTACAAGTGCCCGCGCGGCATCAGCTTCCTGCGCGAGCTGCCGCTGTCGGCCGCGGGCAAGGTGCTGAAGAACGTGCTGCGCGAGCGGCTGCAGGCGTGATGCAGCCCGTCACCGGTGCGGACCCCCGCCACCTGTTCGGCCAGGTGCCGTTCATGCGGCTGCTGGAGGCGCGCCGCGAGTTCTCCGAAGGCGGTCGCGCACGCCTCGTCATCGATGCGCGGCCCGAGCTCGGCAACGTCATCGGCGCCGTGCACGGCGGCGTGCTGGTCACGCTGCTCGACGTGGCCATGGCGAGCGCGGCCGTGTCGCTGTTCGACTTTGCGCGCACCGCCGTCACGCTCAGCCTCAACACCAGCTTCCACGCGCCGGGCCGCGGCCGCCTCACGGCCGACGGCGAAGTGGTGCAGCACGACGCCAGCGTGGCCTGGTGCCGCGCCACGGTCAGCGACGAGGCCGGCTGCGTGGTCGCGCAAGCGCAGGGGTCCTTCCGCTACCTGCCGCTGCCGCAGGCCGCCTGAGCCGCATGCGCCGCCGCCAATTTCAAACGACAGGAGACACGACACCATGAACCGCAGCTTCCGCCCGCTCAGCCGGCGCGCCGCACTGGGCGCACTGATCGCGCTCGGCGCCGGCACGGCCGCCCCGGCCTTGGCCGCCGAGCCGTATCCGAGCAAGCCGATCCTGCTCGTGCTGCCATTTCCGCCGGGCGGCTCCTTCGACCCGATCTTCCGCACGCTGGCCGAGGCCGCCTCCAGGGACCTGGGCCAGCCCATCGTGCTGATGCACAAGCCGGGCGCGGGCGGCGTCACCGGCACCGCATCGCTGGCAACCATGAACGAAGCCGACGGCTACACCATCGCGGTCATGCACAACTCGGTGATCCGCGCGCCGCTGGTGCAGAAGGTGAGCTGGGATCCGCTCAAGGACTTCAGCTACCTGATCGGGCTGGCCAGCCTCGCCACCGGCATCGTGGTGGCCGCCGATGCGCCCTGGAAGACGCTGCCCGAGCTGCTGGCCGACGCCAGGAAGCGCCCCGGCGCGGTCAGCTGGGGCAACGTCGGCGCGATCAGCATCAACCGCATCTACGCCGAGCGGCTCGCCAAACAGGCGGGCACCTCCTTCAACCTGGTGCCCTACAAGGGCGGCAGCGAGGCCTTCCAGGCGGTGATCGGCCGCCATCTCGACGTCTACGGCGACCCCGGCTTCGGGCCCCAGGTGCAGGGCGGCAAGGTGCGCCTGCTCGCCACCTTCACGGCCGAGCGCCTGAAGCGCTACGACGCGCCGACCGTCAAGGAGCTGGGCCACGACATGGTGATCGAGTCGCCGGTGGGCCTGGTGGCGCCGAAGAACCTCGATCCGAAGATTGCCGCCAGGCTGCACACGGCCTTCAGCAAGGCCGCGGCGGATCCGGCCTACCTCCAGCAGCTGGAGCTGTTCGACATGCAGCCCAAGCTGATGACCGGCGAGGGCTATGCCGGCTACGCCCGTGCGCAGTTCGAGCGCGAACGCAAGATGCTGGCCGAGATCGGCTTCAAGCCGGAGTGAACACAGCGATGAACCCCATGGACTTTTCCGCCTTCGATTTCTCGGGCCGCCACGTGGCCGTGGCCGGCGGCTCCAGCGGCATCAACTTCGGCATCGCGCAGGCCTTTGCGCGCGCCGGTGCGCGGCTCACGGTGCTCAGCCGCTCGGCCGACAAGGTGGCCGCGGCGGCGCAGCAGCTCGAGGCGCTCGGCACGCAGGCACTGGGCATTGCGGCCGACGTGCGCCAGCCCGAGGCGCTGGAACGCGCCTTCGCGCAGGGCGCCGAGCGCTTCGGCCCCATCGACGTGCTGGTCTCGGGCGCTGCGGGCAACTTTCTTGCGAGCGCGCTCGACATGTCGCCCAATGCCTTCAAGACGGTGGTCGACATCGACCTGCTGGGCAGCTTCAACGTCGCGCGGCTCGCGCATGCACACCTGCGCCGGCCCGGCGCCTGCGTGATCCAGATCTCGGCCGGCCAGGCCTTCACGCCCACGCCCTTCCAGGCCCATGTGTGCGCGGCCAAGGCCGGTGTCGACATGCTGACGCAGGTGCTCGCGCTCGAGTGGGGCCCGCAGGGCATCCGCATCAACTCCATCGTGCCCGGGCCGATCGCCGACACCGAGGGCCTGAAGCGGCTCGCGCCCACCGAAGGCACCATGGCCGCGATGGCCGATCGCGTGCCGCTCAAGCGGCTGGGCCGCATCGAAGACATCAGCCGCATGGCGATGATGCTCGCGAGCGACTGGGGCTCCTACATCACGGGCGCCGTCATTCCCGTGGACGGCGGCCTGGCGCTGACCGGGCCGCGCGACTTCACGGCGGCAGCGGCCGCGTCGAAGCGGGGGTCCGCGCCATGAGCCTGCACCTTGCGAGCGCGCCGCAGGAAGGCGACGGCCGGCCGCGCAGCGGACCGCGGCGCCACGTGCCCTTTTCCGAGCACCTCGGGCTCAGGCTCGAGCATGCGGAGGGCGGCGAATCGCGGGTGTCGGTGGTGCTGCGCCCCGAGCTGCTGAACAACCACGCGAGCGGCCACGGCGGCGTGCTGATGACCCTGCTCGACAGCGCCATGGCGCATGCCGCGCTCTCGCGCGTCGGCTATGCACGCGAGGTCGTCACGGTCGACATGCACATCGCCTTCATGCGGCCCGCGGGCGGGGTGCTGCAGGCGCAGGGGCACGCCACGGGCGGCGGGCGTTCGGTGTGCTTTTGCGAGGCCACCGTCACCGATGCCAGCGGCGAGGTGGCGGCGCGTGCGATGGGTACCTTCCGCTACCGCGACCCGGCTTGAGCGTTTCGGCCAATCGTTTTGGGCCGATCCGCGATTGTTGAAGCCTGCGCAGCGGCGGAGACTTCATCCATCGTCACCGCGTCTCATCCAGGAGTTTCCATGACACGTATGCAGCGCCCCGTCCATGTGGTCGGCGTGGGCATGATCCCCTTCACCAAGCCCGGCGCCAGCGACCCCTACACCGTGATGGGTGCGCGCGCCGCCAGGCTCGCGCTCGACGATGCCGGCGTCGACTACGCGCTGGTGCAGCAGGCCTATGTCGGCTATGTCTACGGCGACTCCACCGCGGGGCAGGCCGCCATCTACGGTGTCGGCCTGAGCGGCATTCCGGTCTTCAACCTCAACAACAACTGCTCCACCGGCTCCAGCGCGCTGTTCCTCGCGCGCCAGGCGGTCGAGAGCGGCATGGTCGAATGCGCGATCGCGCTCGGCTTCGAGCAGATGCAGCCCGGCGCGCTCAAGGGCGCCTACGACGACCGGCCTTCGCCGATGGCGCGCTTCGCCGAGGTCATGGCCGAGAAGCAGGGCTACGTGCCCGAAGCGCCGCGCGCCGCGCAGTTCTTCGGCGGTGCCGGCCGCGACTACATCGCGCAGCACGGCATCCGCCGCGACACCTTCGGCCGCATCTCGGTGAAGGCGCGCCAGCATGCCGCGCGCAACCCGCTCGCGGTGTTCCGCCAGACGCTCACGCTCGACGAGGTGATGGCCTCGCCGCTGGTGTTCGATCCGCTCACGCGCTTCCAGTGCTGCCCGCCCACCTGCGGCGCGGCCGCGGCCATCCTCTGCTCGGCCGAGTTCGCAGAGAAGCACGGCCTCGACATGCGCGTGGTGATCGCCGCGCAGGCCATGACCACCGATACGCCTTCCACCTTCGACAGCAGGGACATGCGCAAGCTGGTCGGCTACGACATGACCGCCGCCGCCGCCCGCCAGGTGTACGAGGACGCCGGCATCGGCCCCGAGGAACTCGACGTGGTGGAGCTGCACGACTGCTTCACCGCCAACGAGCTCATCACCTACGAGGCGCTGGGCCTCACGCCCGAGGGCACGGCCGAGCGCTTCATCGTCGAGGGCGACAACACCTACGGCGGGCGCGTGGTAACCAATCCTTCGGGCGGCCTGCTGTCCAAGGGCCATCCGCTCGGCGCCACGGGCCTTGCGCAGTGCGCGGAGCTGGTGTGGCAATTGCGCGGCCGGGCCGAGCAGCGCCAGGTCGAAGGCGCACGGCTCGCGCTGCAGCACAACCTGGGCCTGGGCGGCGCCTGCGTGGTCACGCTCTATCAATCCAGATGATCGACCGCCGCCACATCGGCCACCAGCTCCCGCCCTTCCAGGTGGAAGTGGAAAAAGGCCGCCTGCGCTTCTTCGCCAAGGCCACGGGCCAGACCGATCCCGTCTACATCGACGAGGCCGCCGCGCACGATGCGGGGAATCCGGGCCTGCCGGTGCCGCCCACCTTTCTCTTCTGCCTGGAGATGGAGGCGCCCAACCCGGCCGCCATCCGCGAGCTGCTGGGCATGGACTACCGCAGCCTGCTGCACGGGGAGCAGGGCTTCAGCTACCACGCGATGGCCTATGCGGGCGACACGCTCACCTTCCGCCAGCGCATCGAGGACATCTACGACAAGAAGAGCGGCGCGCTCGAATTCGTCGTGCGCAAGACCCACGTGAGCAACCAGCGCGGCGAACTCGTGGCCGAGCTGCGCTGCGTGACCGTCGTCCGCAACTCATGAGGCTCGCCATGACCACCGCCACCCTCCCCGACTGGAACGCACTGCAGCCCGGCGACGCCCTGCCCCCGCTCGAATTGCCGCCGATCCGCCGGCTCGACCTGGCGCTGTACTGCGGTGCCTCGGGCGACCACAACCCGATCCACGTCGACATCGACTTCGCCAGATCCGCCGGCATGCCCGACGTGTTCGCGCACGGCATGCTGTCGGCGGCCTGGCTCGCGCGGCTGCTGACCCACTGGGTGCCGCAGCCGGCGATCCGCTCGCTCGACCTGCGCTTTGCCGCCATCACCCAGGTGGGCGAGCGCATCCGCTGCACCGGCACGGTGGCCGAGAAGTTCGAGCACGAGGGCCGCCGCAGCGTGCGGCTGAAGCTCATGACGGCCAACCACGAAGGCGCCGCCAGGCTGAGCGCCGAGGCACTGGTCGCCTGGCCCTGACACATTCCGAGGAGACAACCCATGAACAGCAGCACCCACAGAAAACTCGAAGGCAAGGTCGCCATCGTCTCCGGCTCCGGCCGCGGCATCGGGCGCGAGATCGCGCTCAAGCTCGCGGGCGACGGCGCGCGCGTGGTCATCAACGACCTCGATGCCGGACCCGCCGCGCAGACCGTCAATGACATCGTGGCCGCGGGCGGCAGCGCCATCGCCTGCCCTGGCAGCGTGACGGACGCCGGCTTTGCCGACCGCTTCGTGCGCACCGCGGTCGACAGCTACGGCGGCCTGGACATCGTCGTCAACAACGCCGGCTACACCTGGGACAACGTGGTGCAGAAGATGAGCGACGAGCAGTGGGAAGCGATGCTGGCCGTGCACCTCACGGCGCCGTTCCGCATCCTGCGCGCGGCCTCCAGCTTCATCCGCGACGCGGCCAGGCGCGAAGCCGACGAAGGCCGTGAGGTGTTCCGCAAGGTGGTCAACATCTCGTCCACCTCGGGCGTGTACGGCAACGCGGGCCAGGCCAACTACGCGGCCGCCAAGGCCGGCATCAACGGCCTGACCAAGGCCATGGCCAAGGAATGGGGCCGCTACAAGGTCACGGTCAACAGCGTGGCCTTCGGCCTGATCAAGACCCGGCTGACCGAAGCCGATGCCAGCGCGGGCGCGAGCATCGACATCGAGGGCCGGCAGATCAAGGTCGGCGTCAACCCGCAGATCCTCAAGAACGCCGAGGCGCTGATCCCGCTCGGCCGCGGCGGCACGCCGCAGGAGGCGGCGGGCGCGGTCTACCTGTTCTGCATTCCGGAGTCGAACTACGTGAGCGGCCAGGTGCTGGTCTGCGGAGGCGGGCGGCCATGACCGGCGGGGCCGTCGCCACGCGGCCGTGGATGAACGAAGAACTCGAGATGCTGCGCACCAGTGCGCGCCGCTTCTTCGAGCGCGAATGCGTGCCCCACGAGCCGCGCTGGCGCGCGCAGCACCATGCCGACCGCGAGATCTGGACCAAGGCCGGAGCGGCCGGGCTGCTGTGCGCCAGCATCCCCGAAGAATATGGCGGCGGCGGCGGCAGCTTCCTGCATGAGGCGGTGATCTGCGAGGAGCAGATGCGCGCCATGGCGCAGGGTTTCAGCAACAACGTGCACAGCGGCATCGTCGCCCACTACCTGCTGGCCTACGGCACCGAGGCGCAGAAGCAGCGCTGGCTGCCGCGCATGGCCAGCGGCGAGCTGGTGGCGGCCATCGCAATGACCGAACCCAGCGCCGGCACCGACCTGCAGCGCATCAAGACGCAGGCACGGCGCGACGGCAGCCACTGGCGCATCAGCGGCAGCAAGACCTTCATCACCAACGGCATGCACGCGGGCCTGGTCTGCGTCGCGGCCAAGACCGACGCGGGGGCCGGCGGCAAGGGCATCTCGCTGCTGATGGTCGAGACCGAAGGCACGCCGGGCTTTCGGCGCGGGCCGCTGCTCGACAAGATGGGGCAGAAGACGCTCGACACCACCGAGCTGTTCTTCGACGACGTGCGCGTGCCGGCCGACCACCTGCTGGGCGGCGAAGAGGGCCGCGGCTTCGCGCAGCTCATGCAGCAGCTGCCGCGCGAGCGCCTGCTGATCGCGGTCGGCGCGGTCGCGACCATGCAGCGCGCCATCGGCGACACGCTCGGCTACGTGCGCGACCGCCAGGTGTTCGGCGAGCCGCTCTTGAAGATGCAGAACACCCGCTTCAAGCTCGCCGAGTGCGAAACGCAGGCGCAGGTGGCGCGCGCCTTCGTCGACGACTGCATCGCGCGCCTGATGCAGGGCGAGCTCGACGTGCCGACGGCCGCCATGGCCAAGTGGTGGACCACCGACGCCTGCTGCCGCATCGTCGACGAATGCCTGCAGCTGCATGGCGGCTACGGCTTCATGAACGAATACCCGATCGCGCGGCTCTATGCCGATGTGCGCGTCGGCCGCATCTACGGCGGCGCCAACGAGGTGATGAAGGAGATCATCGCGCGGGCGATGGAGCGGCAATGAACGCCAGGCCGCCGCACTTCCGCTTCTGGCCCAAGGGCGTGGCGCGCGAGCTGCGCGTGCCGCGCGCCACGCTGCCCGACTACCTGGACACCGCGGCGCGCCGCTATCCCGGCAAGCCGGCCATCGTCTACTGCGGCGCGGCCACCTCCTATGCGCAGCTGCGCGAACGCGTCGACGCGCTGGCCGGCTACCTGCAGCAGCGCCTGGGCGTCGCGCCCGGCGACCGCGTGCTGCTCGCGAGCCAGAACTGCCCGCAGTTCGTGGCGGCCTTTTATGCCGTGCTGCGCGCGGGCGCCGTGGTGGTGCCGGTGAACCCGATGAGCAAGGCCGCGGAGGTGCGGCACTATGCGGCGGACAGCGGAGCGCGCATCGCCTTCGTCGCGCAGGAGCTGCTGCCCGCGCTCGCGTTCGGCGAAGGCGACGGCGAGCTGCGCGCCGCGCTCGTCCATGCCTATGCCGACGCGATCGATGCGCCGGCGAGCAACGACGCGCTGCCCGGCTGGGTCACGGCGCCGCGCGCGCCGCTCGACGACCCGCGCCTGCACGGCTTCGAGCAGGCGATCGCGCTCGGCCTCGCGCCCGCGGCATTGCCCCTGTCGCCCGACGACCTGGCCGTGCTGCCCTACACCTCGGGCACCACCGGCCACCCCAAGGGCTGCATGCACACCCATGCGACGCTGCTGGCTTCGCTCGCTTCCTCGGCGGTGTGGAAGCAGCTGCATGTGGAGACGGTCACGCTGGCCGTTGCGCCGCTCTTCCACATGCTGGGTCTGCAGAACGGCATGAACCTGCCGATGTTCCTGGGCGCTACCGCGGTGATGATGCCGCGCTGGGACCCGGCGATGGCCGCGCGCCTGATCGAGCGCCATGCGGTCACGGCCTGGTCGGCGCCGCCGGCGATGGTGATCGACCTGTTCTCCCACGCCGAAGCCGAGCGGCGCGACCTCTCGAGCCTGGCGCTGCTGTCGGGCGGTGGCGCCGCGATGCCCGAGGCGGTGGCCGCCATGCTCCTGCAGCGCCACGGCCTCTCGTACAACGAAGGCTATGGCCTGACCGAGACCGCTTCCTTCCTGCACGCCAACCCGCCCGCGCGCGGCAAGCGCCAGTGCCTGGGCATGCCGACGCAGGGCGTGGACTCGCGCATCGTCGATCCGGTCACGTTCGAGGAGCTGCCGCCTGGCGAGGTGGGCGAACTGGTCACGCGCGGCGCGCAGCTCATGAAGGGCTACTGGCGCAATCCGGAGGCTGACCGCGAGGCCTTCATCGAGATTGGCGGCCAGCGCTTCTTTCGCACCGGCGACCTGGCGTCGATGGACGAGGACGGCTACTTCTTCCTGCGCGACCGGCTCAAGCGAATGATCAACGCCTCCGGCTACAAGGTCTGGCCCACCGAGGTGGAGAACGCGATGTACGAGCATCCGGCCATCCACGAGGCCTGCGTGATCGCGGTGCCCGACGGCAGGCGCGGCGAGTCGGTCAAGGCGCTGGTGGTGCTCAAGCCCCAGGAGCGCGGCCGCGTCGCCGAAGAGGACATCGTCGCCTGGTGCCGCGAGCGCATGGCCGTCTACAAGGCGCCGCGCGTGGTCGAGTTTCTCGAGAGCCTGCCGAAGTCCGGCACCGGAAAGATCCTCTGGCGCGAACTGCAGGAAGCGCACCGCGCCGCCGCCCAGGAGCAAGCACACCCATGAACGATTTCACCGCACTGCGCTGCGAGCGCCACGGCAGCACCGCGCTGCTGACGCTGGACACGCCCGCCAACCGCAACGCGCTCGCCCCCGCCCTGCGCGACGAGCTCGCCCGGGCCATCGCGCAGGTGCGCGGCGACCCCGAGGTGCGCGCGCTGGTGCTGGCCGGCGCCAACGGCCAGTTCTGCTCGGGCGGCGACCTGCGCGGCATTGCCGATGCGAAGCTCGACAACGCCGGCTGGCGCGAGCGCATGCAGGCCACGCAGCGCTGGTTCAGCGAGCTGATCCTGCTCGACAAGCCCGTGATCGCCGCGGTCGATGGCGCGGCCTATGGCGCGGGCTTCAGCCTGGCGCTCGCGGCCGACTTCGTGCTTGCGAGCCCGCGCGCGCGCTTCTGCATGTCGTTTCTCAAGCTCGGCCTGGTGCCGGACTGCGGCGCCTTCTACACCTTGCCACGCGCGGTGGGCGCGCAGCGCGCACGCGAGCTGATGCTGTCGGCGCGCGAGGTCGGCGCGGCCGAGGCGCTCGAGCTCGGCATTGCGATGGAACTGCACGAACCCGCGCAGCTGCTGCCGCGCGCGCTGGCGCTGGCCCAGAGCTTTGCCGGCGCGTCGCCGCTGGCCGTGAGCCTGGTGAAGCGCGCCACCGGCGATGCAGGCGCACTGGCCGCGCTGCTCGACACCGAGGCGAACGTGCAGGCACTGGCCTTCGGCAGTGCCGAGCACCGCGAGGCAGTGAACCATTTCCTGGGCAAGAAGCCGCTGCCCTTCCAGTGGCCGGCCCACAAGGAGCAAGCCCGATGAACGACCACAGCCTCGGCGTGCAGGCCTTCCACCAGCGCGAGCTGGACGCCGGCCGCTTCCTGCTGCAGCGCTGCGGCGACTGCGGCCGCCACGTCTACTACCCGCGCGAAAGCTGCCCGTACTGCGGCGGCACGGCGCTCGAATGGAAGGCGCCTGGCGGCCTGGGCACCGTGCATGCCGTGACGACCGTGCGGCGCAAGCCGGCCGACGGCGGCGACCTCAACGTGAGCCTGGTCGATCTCGACGAAGGCGTGCGGCTCATGAGCCGCATCGAGAACCTCGCGCCCGAAGCGGTGCGCATCGGCCAGCGCGTCCGCGCGCGGGTGCAGGTGAAGGACGGCCGCAGCCTGGTGCTGTTCGAAGCCGTCGAAGGAGCCGCTCGATGAGCGCGGAACTCAAGGCCTTGCGCGGCAGCGCGGCCATCGCCGGCGCCGCCACTTTTGGCTGCGGCGAAGCGCCGGGCTTCACCGACATGGAACTGCTGGCGCGCGCCGCGCGCGCGGCGGTGGCGGATGCGGGCCTTCAGATGCGCGACATCGACGGCCTCTGCACCGCCAGCGCCTCGGCCGCAATGTGGACGCTGCCGGTGGTCGAATACCTGGGCCTCAATCCGCGCTACATCGACGGCACCATGCTGGGCGGCAGCAGCTTCATCGCGCACCTGCTGCCCGCGATGCAGGCCATCCGTTCGGGCCAGTGCAGCGCGGTGCTCATCTGCTACGGCAGCGCGCAGCGCAGTGCCGCCTTCGGCCGGAGAGAGATCGTGGCGGCGCGCCGCTTTCTCGACCCGCAGCCCTACGAGCATCCTTACGAGCCGATGCTGCCGGTGTCGGCCTACGCGCTGGCGGCGTCGCGCCACATGCACGAATTCGGCACCACGCGCGAGCAGCTGGCCGACGTGGCGGTGGCCGCGCGCGCCTGGGCCGGGCTCAACCCCGAGGCCTTCATGCGCGAGCCGCTCACGCGCGCAGAGGTGCTGGGCGCCCGCATGGTGTCGGACCCGCTGGGCGTGCGCGACTGCTGCCTGGTCACCGATGGCGCCGGCGCCTGCGTGCTGGTGGGCGCCGAGCGCGCGAGGGACCTGCCGAGGAAGCCGGTCTACGTGCTGGGCAACGCCACGGCGGTGTGGAACCGGCAGATCTCCTCGATGGCGGACCTCACCGTCACGGCGGCCCGCCAATCGGGCCGCGAGGCCTTCGCGATGGCCGGGCTCGCACCCGCGGACATGGACGTGGTGCAGCTGTACGACGCCTTCACCATCAACACGCTGCTGTTCCTCGAAGACCTGGGCTTCTGCCCCAAGGGCGAAGGCGGCCGCTTCGTGGCCGACGGCGCCATTGCCCCCGGCGGCCAGCTGCCCGTGAACACCAACGGCGGCGGGCTGTCGTGCGTGCATCCCGGCATGTACGGCATCTTCGCGCTCATCGAGGCCGTGCGGCAGTTGCGCGGCGAATGCGGCGAGCGCCAGGTGAAGAACGCGCAGACCGCGCTCGCGCATGGCAACGGCGGCATGCTGTCGAGCCAGGCCACCGCGATCCTGGGCACGGCCGAAGCGCTGCGTTGAGCCGAATCGAGCCGAGTTATTCCACCCCCGAAGAGGAGACAAGCCCATGAAGACGACATCGATGCTGGTACGAAGGCTCTGCGCGGCCGCAGGCCTTGCGCTTCTGCTCAGCGCGCCGGCCTTGGCACAAACAGCCACGCAAACGGCCGCGCACTCCGCCTATCCGAGCCAGCCGCTCAAGCTGATCGTGCCCTACCCCGCCGGCGGCGCCACCGACGCGCTGGCGCGCACCATCGGCCAGAAGCTGCAGGAAGCCTGGGGGCAGACTGTGCTGGTGGAGAACCGCCCCGGCGCCGGCGGCACCATCGGCAACGGCTTCGTCGCCAAGGCGCCGGCCGACGGCCACACGCTGCTCATCGCCATCACCGCGCTGATCCAGCAGCCGCCGCTCATGGACAAGCTCGCCTACGATCCGCTGAAGGACTTCGCGCCCGTCACCATGATTGCGCGCAGCCCCAGCATGCTGGCCGTGCCGCTCGATTCGCCCGCGAAGAACCTCAAGGACTTCATCGCGATGGTGAAGCAGAGCCCCGGCAAGTACAACTTCGGCAGCTACGGCGCGGGCACTTCGTCGCACATCCAGGGCGCGCTCTTGAACATGCAGGCCGGCATCGACCTGGTGCACGTGCCGTTCCAGGGCGCCGCGCCGCTGGTCACCAACCTGGTGGGCGGCCAGCTCGCCTCGGCCTTCATCGACAGCGCCACCGCGCGGCCGCACCTCAAGTCGATGCGCCCGCTGGCCGTGACCGGCACGCAGCGCATGCCCGGCCTGCCCGACGTGCCCACCTTCGCTGAGCTGGGCTTTCACTCTTTCGACCCCTACGGCTGGTTCGGCGTGTTCGTGCCCGCCGCCACGCCGGCGCCGGTGGTGCAGAAGCTGTCCGACGAGATCGACCGCATCGTGCACCTGCCCGACGTGAGCGCCAAGATCGAGGCGCTGGGCCTGCAGGTGGCCGGCGGCAAGCCCGAAGCGTTCCAGAAAGTGGTGCGCGCCGATGCCGCCATCTACGCGAAGATCATCAAGGACGCGAACATTCGCCTGGCCCAGTGAGCGCGAGCCGTTGCAGCGCGGCGTGAGGTGGCGCAAGATGCCGCGTGGCAACGTCGACGCAGGCTCGGGATCAGCAGCCTTGTCGCCATTCGCCGCCACGCGGTTCGGGACGCAAAGGTCCCTTTCATTCGCTGGACAACGCCAACAGGCACTGGAGGCTTTCTATGCCGAATCGAATCAACCAAGCCATCCAGGCGCATTACGGCCGCCCGGATGTGGGAAGCGTCATTCTGGCGGCCCTGGAAAAGGCGGGCAAGGACCTGGACCGCCTCACGCCGGAAGACTTGGCACCTGTCGACGAGTTTCATATCCGGGGCCGGGCAGCGACGCTGGAGCTTGCCCGGGCCGCGGGTCTCGATGCGAACAAGCGTGTGCTCGACGTCGGGAGCGGTGTTGGCGGGACTTCGCGCTGTCTTGCAAGGGAATTCGGTTGCCACGTCACTGGCATTGACCTCACAGACGAATACTGCCGTGCCGCTGCAATGCTCTCTGCCAAGGTCGGCCTCGCGGACCTGGTCGATTATCGCCAGGGTGATGCCACCCACCTGCCGTTTGATGACGGCGTGTTCGACGTCGTCTGGACGGAGCACGTGGCCATGAACATTCCAGACAAACTCCGGCTGTACAAGGAGATGCACCGGGTTCTGAAGCCGGGCGGCACGCTCGCCATCTACGACGTATTGGCCGGCCCTTCCGGACCGGTCCTGTTTCCCGTCCCATGGGCGCGTACGCCGGATACGAGCTTCCTCGTGCAGCCGGACGAGTTGCGCAGGCTTCTCGAGAACGCTGGATTCACGATTTCCGACTGGATGGACACGACCGAGGCAGCGCGCACGTGGTTTGTGTCCCTGGCCGAGAAGATCCGCAAGGAAGGCTTTCCGCCCCTTGGATTCCATCTGCTCCTCGGGGCCGACTTTCAGGCAATGGCACAAAACCAGGGGCGAAATCTCCAGGAAGGGCGGATTGTTCTTGGACAAGTTGTCGCAAGGAAATAGGCGGCGCCCAACAATGGAGTGCAGCCGCTGCGTCTACGCCGGCGCCGTGCCCTTGACGGCCCAGGCGAGCGCGGCATAGGAGCGAGAGCCATCGGCTTCGCCGTCGAGGTAGGCCGCCTCGACCGCCTCGCGCAGCCTGGCGCGCGCATCCGCATCGAGCGTGGCGACGTATTCCGCGCCGGGCCCGTCCTTGCCCTCGAAGGGCGCCCAGTAGTCGGCGAACGAGGCAAACTCCATGCGGATGGCGAGCGTCGTTTCTTCCACGCCCTTGAACCCCGCGTCGCGCCAGGCCCGGGCCAGTTCGCCGGGCCGCGTGAGGGGCCGCGTGTAGTTGCGGGCGCGGCGCGCGCCGGCCTCGGGGTCGAGCATGGCGGCGGTGTCGAAGAACATGCGGTTGGAGACCCAACCACCGCGCGCGTCCCACACCGCCGCGCCGACCACCGCGCCGGGCCTGGCGACACGGCGCATCTCTGCAATGGCCTTGCCCGGCTCCGGAACGAAGTGCAGCACCAGCAGCGAGAGCACGCGGTCGAAGCTTTGCGCCGGGTACGGCAGCGAACAGGCGTCGGCCACCTCGAAGACGATGCGCGCATCCTCGTTGTGGCGCCGCGCGTGTTCGATGTAGGGCAGCGCGATGTCCACGCCCCGCATTTCGCCGGCGCCGGTGCGGCGCGCCACGGCGAAGGTCAGGTGGCCGGTGCCGCATCCGACGTCGAGGATGCGGTCGCCGTCCGCGGTGCCGACGAAGTCGAGAAAAGGCAGCGCAAGGAGGCGGCTCCAGCGGCCCATCAGCCGCTCATAGCCATCGCCGTCGGCGGCGACGAAGGTCGAGGACGTGGTGCTCATGGCAATCCCTCCGCACGGCCGGGCGCATGCAAGAGTGCCGTGCAGGCCGATGCTATGCCTCGGCCGATGGCTGCGTCAACGCCGGTGAGCCGGCTACAGCCCTGGTCTTGGCGCCTTTTGCAGCAGTTCCGCAAGCTGCGCCTTCCACCACGTTGCCTGGCCTGTGGTTCCGTGCCCGGTGGTCCGGTCGCTGACCGGAATCAGGTAGTAGCGGCCATTCTTCACGCGCTTCATTTCGCGTTCCATGATGCCGGTCTCAGGCGGGTTGCGTTCGTCGTCGGCCGCGTTGATGGCGAGCACGGTCGCCTGGATGCGCTCCAGCCCGGGGGACGGGTTGTAGTCGGCGGACGCCTCCCATTGGTAGAGGATGTCGTTTGCATCCGCAGTGAAGGGCGCACCCAGGCGCGTCTCCAGCAGCTTGTCGGCCTGGGCACGCGTCGGTGCGGCCTTGTACATCGCCAGGTTGCCGCCGCTGGTGGCGGTGGCGAAGAACACGGAGGCCAACTGGGCGCTGCGAGGCTGGGCGGTGTAGTTGCCGTTGTTCCACTCCGGATCCCTGCGGATGGATTCAGTGAGCAGCCGGCGCATCATCCAGTTGCGGCTGGACATCTCGGTGGGCTGGCACGCCATCGGCACCAGCGCATCCATGGCGTCAGGGTGCTTCACGCCCCACATCCAGGCATGCATGCCCCCCATCGAATTGCCGATGATCGCCCGCAGGTGCTTGACGCCAAGGTGTTCGGTCACGAGCCGGTACTGCGCGTCCACCATGTCGTCGTAGTTGTAGCGGGGAAAGTTGGCGCGCAGGCCATCCGAGGGGCGGACCGACTTGCCGGTTCCCAGGCCGTCGGGAATGATGATGTAGTAGCGGGTGGCATCCAGCGGCTGGCCCACGCCGAACAGCTCGCCGGCAAATGCGGGCGTCAGCATGCTTGCCGCCGAGCCGGCCGTTCCATGCAGGATCAGCACCGGCTCGCCGCTGGGCGCGCCAATGGTGACGTAGTTCAGGCGCAGTTCCGGCATGACCTGGCCCGTGTGAAAGCGAAAGTCCTTGGCGATCCAGCTGCCCTCCTTCGGCGCCGGGTAGTCGGCGGCCCGGCTCGACAAGGCAAGCATCGCGAGGCAGGAGTACAAGGCGGCTCGCAAGGCGAAGCGGTTGAAGTGCGGAATGGCGGGCATGCGGTCTCCTGTGGTTTGGGCACAATTTACCGTGAAAGCCGCATCTGCCGCGCCGTGAACTATCTTCCGAGCGGCCTCGCTGAGAATGGCGCCGGCGCTTCCTGCCGTACGCCCAAAGGACACTCACCATGACCATCACCATCACCGCGTTTGAACGCTCGCCCGATGGCGGCAAGGGCCTGGCGCGCGACACGCGCGTGCGCTGGGCGCTGGAAGAAGCCGGCCTGCCCTACCAGGTGCGCCTGGTGTCCTTCCGCGCGATGAAGGAGGCCGCGCATCTGGCGCTGAATCCCTTCGGCCAGATCCCCACCTACGAGGAAGGCGAGCTCGCGCTGTTCGAGACCGGCGCCATCGTGATGCACATCGCCGAACGCCACCCGGGCCTGTTCCCCGCCGACGCCAACGCAAGGGCGCGCGCCATCTCGTGGATGTTCGCGGCGCTCAACACGGTCGAACTCCCCATCCTCGAACTCGTCACGGTCAAGCTGATGGAGGGCGACAAGCCCTGGAAGGCCGAGCGCACGCCCCTCGTGGAAGACCGGGTGCGCGCCCGAATGAACCAGCTGTCCGCGCGCCTGGGAGATGCGGAATGGCTCGACGGCGGCTTCAGCGCGGGCGACCTGCTGATGGTGTCGGTGCTGCTGCGGCTTCGGCCCTCCGGCCTGCTGAACGAGTTTCCCAGCCTGGCCGCCTATGTCGCTCGCGGCGAAGCGCGGCCGGCCTACCAGCGGGCGTTCGCCGCGCAGCTGGCGGTCAACGCTGCGCCGTTGCCGGCGAGCTGACCTGGAAGGCTGCGTCAACTTGTCGCCGCCAGTTCTGATGGTCTTCTCGCTTTCGAAATCACTTGCCACCAGGAACAATTTCCAATGCTGACGCAGACACTGCAAGACGGGCCGCCTAGAGAGCGAATTGCGACAAGTGGCGTGCGCGGCTCTGCGGCCTGCGCGCTCCGTCGAGCACAAGAAGGCATTAGTGCCTTGCGGATTCGAAGGACGGCATGGGCCTGAAGCTCTGGACGTTGCGACCGGCTACGGTCGGCCAGAACCGGCCGTACGGCTCCGAGGCAGAATGCACCCGATAGCAGTCATAGAAGGCGACGCAAGACGCGATGCCGGTTCACGAGGAGCGCTGATGGCAGTCGGAGTAACGGCGAGCCTTGGCAACTACTTCGTGTCGAGCACCGGAGGCGACGTGTTCCAAATACTCGAGGAGGCCCTGGCCGCCTCTGCTGAGGAAAAGCAAGATGCTGTTCTCCATTAACGCGCGTCAGTCGGCCATATGCAGTCATTCCGCCAATTGCCACTAATCCCGCGAAACCGGTCGTTCGCGGCGCATGCCAATCTAGAAGCCTTCGAGAATGCCTCCATCAACTGAAGCCCTGCAACGACTGAGCGATTTCGCCTCTGGCAAAACCCCGGTGCCTGAGTTCGAGCAACAGCTCTACAACGATCCGGACATTGAAACATTGCTCTCGGCAGAGAGCGCTCCCCGATTTTGCCAAACGGGGACAACGCTGTTCCACTACCTGATTGGAATCGACCTCAGCGACCCAGGCCACGTGCTCAGCGCAAAGGACGTGTTGGTCTCGTTGCTCCAGAAGCACGGAATGACGACAGCGCTGGACGGGGCCGCAACGGCGGAATATGCGCTGCTGCTCGATGCCCAGCCGCGCTGGCTGGACGCGGACGTCAAGTTCCTTGCCTCGTTACTCGCTGCCGCGCCATGTCTACCTTCCAAACAGAGAAAGGCATGGCTGCGCCAGAGAATCTTGGAGCTGTTCAAGTACGCCAAGCAGCCCCCGCGCTGGTTGCAGTCTCCAGCGTGGCCCATCGGAGATGCTGGCCCTTTGGTCTTCTTGGGGCAGTTTCCTGTCGCCGACTACTTTCATGACGAGGCGGCGGTGTATGTTTTTCATGACCCGGCGAAGAACGCGTTCACAACGCTCGTTCAGCACTGCTGAGTTCGCGGCATGAGGACGATCACCAAGACGCCTCCTCAATCAACAGAGACGAAATGTACGTCGTCCTGAGCGACTGCGATGTCGTCGGCACCTTCCGCCTCCAGTGGGACGATGAGCACTATTGGGGGAAGCAGCCGCCGGTGGCGGCCTACATGCACGGGCTCGCCGTCAAGGAAAGCGCTCACGGCAAAGCTGTAGGCGCGAACGTTCTGACTTGGACTGTTCAGGAGGCAGCCCGGCAGGGCCGGCAGTATCTTCGGCTGGACTGCGATGAGAAGAACTTCGCCCTTTGCCGCTACTACGAGAGACGAGGATTCATTCAAGTCGGCGAACGGGCTCTACAAAGTGGCTACGTAGCAGCGCTTTACCAGTGCGAAACCAGCCTCAAAAATGAAAGCGCAGCCGCATGAGCGCCTGATGGAACGACCGCTTCGGAGTATTCAGCAGGACCGCAGTGGGCCTGGCCCAGTCTTTCAGTTCTCCAGAAAGCCGTCGGTCGATTCGGCCGCCCACCATCTACCTCGAGAGCCTGACCAAGAGACCGGGTGCGGGATTGGGCAGTACGCCTTCGACGTCCGTGCTCCTAGTGCGCATCGCAGCGCGATGGCCGCCGGTATATTGTTCGCCCGTGAGCTCGAAGCTCGCCATGATGGAGGCCGACTCCGAGCCGCCAGGCTCGAGGACCTCCGGTGCATCGGCTTTTGGGTGGGTGCCGCGGCATCGTCGCGCCAGCGCGTGGTTAGCCACCCATGACAAAACGCCTGGGCAGAAATAGGACAAAGCGCCCATGCGCGGTCCGGAACCGATCGCTACCGTGGTGCCATGCCTGCTTCGGCATGAACGCCAAACCGGGGGCCAGCCAATGAAAAATCGCATGAGTCCACATGCCGCCCTGATGGCTCGCCCGGTTCGCCGCGTCGCGCGCGCCACCGCCGTGTTGACCGTCCTCCTGTCCTCAGCCCTGGCAGGGGCGCAAACAGGCAGCAGCCAGAAGGCAGACAAGGGCGAGATCCAGCGCGGCCGCTATCTGGTGATGGTCGCGGGCTGCAATGATTGCCACACGCCCGGCTACGCCGCAAAGAACGGTGAGGTGGATGAAAAGCTGTGGTTGACGGGCGACGCCCTGGGCTGGTCCGGCCCTTGGGGCACGACGTATCCGGTCAACCTGCGCTTGTTCATGGCCGACATGAGCAAGCAGCAATGGGTGAAGCATGCTCGCACCATGACACCCCGCCCGCCCATGCCATGGTTCAACGTGCGCCCGATGACGGACGCGGACTTGAAGGCCATCTACGCCTACACCCGCTCGCTGGGCCGCGGCGGCGACCCGGCGCCCGCTTTCGTACCGCCGGGCGCCAACAAGCCTGGCGGCCCGTTGGTGCAGTTCCCCGGATGACCGGTCTGGATCGGCGCAGACTCACTTGCCCACCGCCGCCATCCCGCCTGTCACCTGCGGCGAGTCTTGAAAAGCATCGACCAGGAAGTCGACCATCATCCGCACCTTGGCACTGAGATGTCGACGGCTTGCATAGATTGCCAGGATGTCGACGGGCGGCATGTGATAACCGGGCATGACCTCGACCAAGCGGCCGGCCCGCACATCCTCGCCAATCACGAAGCTCGGCTGCCAGATGACGCCGGCACCAGCGAGCGCCGCGGCGCGCGCGGTTTCGCCATTGTTGGCGCGCAAGGCCCAGCGCACGCGCACGGATTCCAGTGTTCCGCCGGGGCCGGCAAACTGCCACTCATCGGAGGTCGCACCGTAGGTGTAGCCCAGGCACGGATGCCGCGAAAGGTCCGCCGGCGTCTCGGGCATGCCATGGGCCGCAAGGTAGCCGGGCGAGGCACAGACCAGGTTCTGCGAGCGGCCCAGGCGGCGCGCGATATGGTTGCCCGAGGTGGTGCGCGAGATACGGATGGCCAGGTCGTAGCCCTCTTCGACGATGTCGACCACGCGGTCGATGAGCGCGATGTCGAGCTCGACGTCGGGGTACTTCGCCATGAACTTCGGCCACAGCGGCGCCAGCACGAGGCTGCCGAAGCTCAGCGGCGCGTTGATGCGCAGGCGCCCGCGCGGCTGCAATGACGCGGTGGTCGCCAGGGCCTCGGTCTCCGCCACCTCTTCGAGGATCGATTTCGCCCGGTCGAAGAGCGCTTCGCCGCCTTCGGTGAGCGACAGGCGGCGCGATGTGCGGTTCATGAGCCGCGTGCGCAGGTGGGCTTCCAGCTCATTGACGTAGCGCGTCACGTTGGCCGGCGAGGTGTCCAGCGCGTCAGCCGCCTTCGTGAAGCTGCCCCGCGCCACCACGGTGACAAACACCTCGTACGCACGCAATCGGTCCATGGGCCCACTTCCAATCATTCATAAAAGCTGAATGAGTAAACCACTTTTGGGCTCTTTCTGGAAGTGAAGCTGAATCATAAATTCACCTCACCCCAACACCGACGGAAAGGAAAACCCCCATGACCGACACCGATCTCAGCTCCGCCGCCCCCTCCGCGCCCACCCGCCGCGCCCTGCTTGGCGGCGCCGTCGCCGTGGGCGCCGCCCTGGCCATGGGCCGCGCCGCACACGCGGCACCCGCCGCCGACGCGGTGCCGGGCTTCCGCTCGGGCAGCGCGGAGGTGAACGGCACCCGCATTCACTACCGCATCGGCGGCAGCGGGCCGGCCGTCGTGCTGCTGCACGGCTATGCCGAGACCGGGCACATGTGGAATCCGCTGGTGCCGCTTCTGGCCAAGACGCACACCGTGGTCGTGCCCGATCTTCGAGGTGCCGGCGATTCCTCGAAGCCCGAGACGGGCTATGGCAAGAAGAACATGGCTGTCGACATCCACGAGCTTGTGCGTTCGCTCGGCATTCGCAGCGCCAGCATCGTCGGCCACGACATCGGCCTGATGGTGGCCTACGCATATGCCGCGCAGTTTCCTTCGGAGACCGACAAGGTGGTGCTCATGGACGCCTTCCTGCCCGGCATCGGCGAATGGCAAAACGTCTGGCTCCTGCGCGACCTGTGGCATTTCCATTTCCACGGTGCGACGCCGCTGGCGCTCGTGAAAGGACGCGAGCGCATCTATTTCGAGCACTTCTGGAACGATTTTGCGGCCGACCCCAAGCACTCGGTGCCCGAAGCCGACCGCCAGTTCTATGCCAGGGCCTACGCGCAACCCGGTGGCATGCGTGCAGGGTTTGAATATTTCAAGGCTTTCGAGCAGGATGCGGCCGAGTTCGCCGAACTGGGCAAGACGCCGCTGCCCATGCCGATGCTGGTGCTCTCCGGTGAAAAAGCCGGTGGAACCTTCCTGATCGAGCAGGGAAAGATGGTTGCGACCAACGTGCAGGGCGTCCTCGTCAAAGGCTCCGGGCATTGGTTGATGGAAGAGGCGCCAGAGCAGGTCATTCCGGCATTGATCAATTTCCTGGGCTAGCGTAAAAGCTGCCAAACCTGGAGAACCAAGATGGACTTGCAACTCGATGGAAAGCTCGCCCTGGTGAGCGGAAGCACCGCCGGCATCGGCTTTGCAATTGCGCGCACGCTGGCCCAGGAGGGCGCAAGCGTGATCGTGAACGGCAGATCGCAGGCAGCGGTCGACGAGGCGGTGGACCGCATCCGCTCGGAAACGCAAGGCACGGTGCTCGGTTATGCCGGGGACCTCAGCCGGGCCGACGCTGCCGAGGAAGCCGTGCGTCGCCACCCCGGCATCGGCATCCTCGTGAACAACCTGGGCATCTTCGAGGCCAAGGCCTTCGAAGATATTCCCGATGAAGACTGGCAGCGCTTCTTCGACGTCAACGTGCTGAGCGGCGTTCGCCTCGCACGCCTGGTGCTGCCGGAGATGAAGCGCGCGAACTGGGGCCGGATCATCTTCATCTCCAGTGAAAGCGCGGTGCAGATCCCCACCGAGATGATTCACTACGGCATGACGAAGACCGCGCAACTCGCGGTGTCGCGCGGCCTTGCGGAATCGCTCGCCGGCACCCACATCACGGTGAACAGCGTACTTCCGGGCCCGACCAAGTCACGCGGCGTCGGCGACTTCGTGGAAGGCATGGCGCGCTCGAGCGACAAGAGCTTCGAGCAGGTCGAGGCAGAGTTCTTCGACCACGTCCGCCCGACCTCGCTGATCAAGCGCTTCGCTTCGCCGCAGGAGGTGGCCTCGCTCGTGGCCTACGTGGCAAGTCCGCTCGCGTCGGCGACCACGGGTGCGGCCCTGCGCGTCGACGGCGGTGTCGTCAAGAGCGCCTTCTGACGAGGGCGCGATCGAAGCTCCACGGCTGGGCGCCTTGAAGGCGATCCCGATCGCAGCTCATTCGCAGAGCTTGATCCAGCGTTCGAGCCGGCCCACCACGCGAGAAGTGTTGAGTCGGCCGATCGAGCCTTCCATATCCTCGTTGCCTTCGATCTGGCATAGCAGCACAACCTCTTCACGCGTGTCGCCGGTGCCGAAGAAACCCTCACGATCGAGTTGTTCCATGGCGGCAATGCAAGCCTCGAACAGGCCTGCGTACAGGACGTCGAATTCAACGTCGCAAGGCAGGTCGCTGCGGTGGCATGGCAGGATCATGCGGTAGGCGATGTCGAGGAACTCACCGCCCTCCGCGTAGGGCCACTCGGCGGAGCACCAGACCTCGCTTTCATCATCCATGTCGCCCGGAGCGCCCAAAGCGAGATGGCCAGCGGCATGGACGATGGTCATCGCACCGTCATCGCTGCCGAGCGAGAAAAGGCGGATGGTTTCCTCAGGATGGGCCGCGCGGATGGCCTGGAAGGCGCGGCGAGCACCTTCGCGAATCTCTTTGGTGAGCAAGGGGAAGTCGATTCGAGCGGGATCGTGCATGCCCTGGCGCACCCGTTTGTAGCCCTGCGCCTCGATCTCGTGGCCGCGCTGCGCGAGGGCATCCTTTGCGGCTTGGGGACTTGCGAACTCGGCGACCATGGAGTGCCCCATGGTGTTCACCTTGCCGTTCGCGCTCCACAGCGAATTGCCGAACTGGCGCAGTTCGTGAAAGTCCGTGGGCACCTCGTTGTCGAAGCGATAGAACAGTGACCAGGTCATTGGCGGGGAACTCCTTCGGGGCGCGCAGTGGCACGACGATACGACGTATTTCGGCTTGACCGCTCATTCGCGTACCGTCGGCGCGAGCGTGAGGCCTATCATTTCTGCTGATCCCCTGGCGGAATGCGAGCCTTAGATTTTCCAAGGAAATCCTGTGCCTTACCTGCAACTCGACGTCAACGACAGCTATCCCGGGGATTTGAAGCAACAGCTCGCGGCTCGGATGTGCGAGACCTATGCTTCGATGATGAGCGTTGATATTCGGCGAATATCCGTAGCGATCCGGGAATTGGGCGCCGGCGCTATCTGGCGCGTCGCCGAAGCGGGCAAGGCGCCTGTGCCCGTTTCCTTGCTGATGCTGGACATCCGCCGCGGCCGGCCAGCCGAGCTTCGGATGGAGGTAGCCAAAGCCTTGTGCGCGCATTGCATCGAACTGCTGGGCCTGCGCGAGGACCGATTGAACGTCGAGTTCACCCAGCATGAAGGCGACGAGATGTACCACCCCGCCCTGGGTGGCTTCAGCCCGGACTGGCGGCCGGGAGAAACCTGAGACCGGCATCCGCTCAGTGACCGGCCACCAGTCTCTACTCAAGAACAGCGGATAGGAACCCGCGGCCAGAAAAGTCCGCGCCAATCGGCAACGCCGACCGCCCCCTCAGGGCTGAAACCCCGAGCGCCGCACCACCGGCTCCCACTGCTGGCGGAAGGCCTTGAGCATCTGCACGGTCTCGGCCTGCGTGCTCACGATGGGCGTGATGTAGGCGGCGTTGGCAGCCTTCTGCAGCGCCGGGTCCTGCATGACTTCGCGGATCCTGGTGGACAGCAGCTGCACCTTGGCCGGCGGCATCGTGGCCGGGGCGAAGAAGGTGTTCCAGCCGTCGGCATCGATCTTCATGCCGGCCTCGCGGAAGGTGGGGATGCCCGGCGCGAAGCTCACGCGCTGCTTGCCCGACACGGCCAGGATGCGGATCTTGCCGGCCACGTGCTGGCCGTAGAGCGAGTCGAGCGTGTCGATGGCAATCGGCAGGCTGCCGCCGCTCAGGTCGGCCGACAGCGGCGCCGAGCCGCCGTAGCCCTTGATCTGCGGCTGCACGCTCAGCGCGTCGCCCACCATCAGGCCGAAGAAGTGCGGCAGGCTGCCGGTGGCCGGCACGCCGAAGACGGCCTCTTCGGGATGCGCCCAGAGCCGGCCGACCAGGAACATCGCGCGGTCGAGCTGCAGCTTGTTGCCCACGGCCAGCGCGAAGTCGTAGCTGCTGACCTGCGACACCGGCACGAAGTCTTTCTCGGCGTCGTAACCCGCGTCCTTGAAGACGAGCGGCGCCACCACCATCACCGCGGGGTTGCCAAGCATCAGCACGTTCTGCGATGCGGGCGCGCGCCGGAGCTCCTTGGCCGCGAGACGGCCGCCTTCGCCGGGTCGGTTCTCCACCGTGACAGCCACGCCCAGCTTGGGGCCCAGCCGCTCGGCGACCAGGCGCGCGATGCGGTCGGTGCTGCCGCCGGCGGTGTAGCCGACCACGAGCGTGAGCGCGCCATCGAGCGCGGGCGCCTGGGCGTGGGCCAGGGGAGCGGCACCGGCGGCGAGCGCCAGGCACCATGCCGTGAGCTTGCGCCGGGAAAGGAATGCGGTCATCGGATCTTCCTGCTTGCAGTGGTGGCGACCGGGCGCGCGCAGGACTTCACGGCGACAATCGCCAGCCCACATTCGTTTCTTCCCGTGTCATTTGTTACATGGTTATACGCACGCAACAAACAGTTGATCTAATCCATCATTTGCGCGCGAGGCGCGCGAACGACACCGCCTTGACGGCCCCGACCTGATGCACGACACGCAAGGCATGCAAGCCTTTCCCGACGCCAGCGCCCTGCGCGCGCCCCGCTCCCTGGACGAGCTGCTGCTGTACCGGCTTTCGCGCGCGGTGCGCACCGCCAGCGGCATGGCCACGCGCCTGGTCGAAGGCGGCTTCGGCATCACGCGGCGCGAGTGGGGAATGATCGGCACGCTCGCGCAGCATGGCGAGATGAGCTCCTCGGCGCTGGCCGCGCATCTGCAGCTGGACCGCGTGCGCACCTCGCGCGGCCTGCGCAGCCTGGTCGAGAAGAAGCTGGTGTCGCGCCGGCAGGACGAGGAGGACCGGCGCGGCGTGCATGTCCGCCTGAGCCCCTCGGGCCGGGAGCTCTTCGAGCGGGTGTTCCCGCGCATCGCGGCGCTCAACACCGATCTGCTCGCCGGCATCGCGCCCGCGCAGCTCGACGTGTTCCTGCAGTGCCTGCAGCACCTCGAGCAGCGCGCCGGCGCGCTGAGCGCACAGGGCGTGGTGGTGGAGAAGGCCGACCGGCGCGCGGGCGGCACCCGGCACCGCTGGCCCGAGGCGGGCTGAATCAATCCGGCGGCCGCGGCACAGGCCGCGCGCTGGCACGCATCGTGCAAAACGATGGCAATGCCTTCTCTTTTCTCCCTCGATCTTTTCCACCAGCGGCTTCGCTGGATGGCGGGCCGCGCCCAGCCGCTGCGGGTGTTGCTCACGCTCGGCAGCCTGATGGCGATCGGCAGCCTCGGAGGACATGCCGAAGCGATCACGCCGCTTTTCCTCGGTGCCATTGCAAGCGCGCTGGCCGAGACCGACGACAGCGCCCGGGGCCGGCTGCGCGCGCAGGCCGTCACGCTGGCGTGCTTCGCGGCGGCAGCCTTCGCGGTGGTGTCGTGGATCGACCACCCTCTGCTCTTCGTCCCCGGACTGGCGCTGGCCGCGTTCGCGCTGACGATGCTGGGCGCGATCGAGCCCCGCTACAAGGCCGTCGGCTTTGCGACGCTCGCGCTGGCGATCTACGCCATGCTGGGCATCGACGGCGGCGCGACCGCGCCGGGCGGCACCGGCCGGCTCGGCGAGGCCCTGTGGCTGCTGGCGGGCGCCGCCTGGTATGGCGTGTTCTCGGTGGCGTGGTGCACGCTCTTTCCGGCCCAGCCGGTGCAGGCGCAGCTGGCGGGGCTGTTCCGCGTGCTGGGCGACTACGTGTGCTTCAAGGCCTCGCTCTTCGAGCCGCTGCGCGGCATCGACATGGAGCGCAAGCGGCTGTCGCTCGCGCAGCTCAACACGCAGGTGGTGGCCGGGCTCAACGCGGCCAAGGAAGGCATCTTCCGGCGCATCGGCAGCACGCGCGCGCCCACGGGCCGCATCGTGCGCTACCGCGGCCTCTACCTGATAGCGCAGGACGTGCACGAGCGCGCCACCTCCTCGCATGACGACTACAACGCGCTGGCCGATGCCTTCTTCCACAGCGACCTGCTCTACCGCTGCCAGCGCGTGCTGGCGCTGCAGGGCGAGGCCTGCCGGCGGCTCGCCGTGTCCATCGAGCGGCGCGAACCCTTTGCCGCCGATCCCGCCACCGGCCACGCGCTCGCGGAGCTGCACAGCGCCATCGACCACGAGCGCGCGCAGCCATTGCGCGAACCGCGCCGGCAGGCACTGCTCGGGTCCGTCGAGGCCATGGCGTGGAACCTGGCGCAACTCGAGCGGCAGCTCGCCGGCGCCACCGAGCCCTCGGCCCGTGCCGGGCGCGCCGACATGGGCCTGTTCGACCGCTCGCCGCGTTCAGCGCGCGAGATGGTGGCACGCGTGCGGCGCCAGTTCACGCCGCGCTCGGCGCTGTTCCGCCACGCGCTGCGGCTGGCGGTGGCGCTGGTGGCCGGCTACGGCGTGATGCTGCTGATCCATCCGGTGCGCGGCTACTGGATCCTGCTGACCACGCTGTTCGTCTGCCAGCAGGCCTGGGGCGACACGGTGTCGCGCGTCGGCCAGCGCGTCGCGGGCACGGCGATCGGCGTGGTGGCGGGCTGGGCCCTGCTGGTGCTTTTTCCGCAGCACTGGGCGCAGTCGCTGCTGGCGGTGGCCGCGGGCGTGTTCTTCTTCGCCACGCGCGCGACGCGCTACCTGCTGGCGACCGCCGCCGTCACGGTGCTGGTGCTGATGTGCTTCAACCAGGTGGGCGACAGCGACATGCTGATGCTGCCGCGGCTGATCGACACCGCCATCGGCAGCCTGATTGCCGCGCTCGCGATGCTGCTGGTGCTGCCGCACTGGCAGGCGCGGCGCTTCAGCGACCTGGCGGCGGCGGCGCTGCGCAACCATGCGCACTACCTGCGGCAGATCGCGGACCAGTACCGCTCGGGCGCGCGCGACGACCTGGCCTACCGGCTCGCGCGGCGCAACGCACACAACGCCGATGCGACGCTGTCCACCGCCGTGTTCGAGATGTTCCGCGAACCCGGCTTCGTGCGGCCGCGCGCGGGCACGGCGCTGCGCTTCCTGATCCAGTCGCATGCGCTGCTGAGCTACCTCTCGGCGCTCGGCGCGCACCGCGTGGCACTGCCTGCACCGCAGCAGCTGGAAGCGCTGCGCGCGGAGGCCGAGGGCGCCGCGGCGGCGCTGGATGCGCTGGCGTCGTACCTGGAAGGCGGCCCACCGGAAGCCGTGGCCGAGCCCGCGGATCTTGCGCTGCCGCAAGCACTGCCCCAGGGAAGCGATGCCGGCGACCACGCCGCGCGGCTGTTCCGCACCGAGCTCGCGCTGGTCCGCCAGCAGATCGAGGCGCTGCGCGAACAGGCCGCCCAATGGCTGCAGCCGCAGCCCGAAGGCGCCGCCGGCAACTGAGCGGCCGAAGCGCTCAGCGCAGGTCGAACAGCGCGGCCGCGTTGCCCCAGGCGATGCGTTTCGCCACGTCGGGCGGCAGGTCGCCGAGCCAGGTGCGGTAGCCGCGCATGATCTCGTCGTAGGCGCTCCAGCGCTGGTTCACCCAGGTGTCGGAGCCGATCATGAAGCGCTCCGGGTACTTGAGGATCAGCGCGCGCCACTCGGGGCACAGCCTGCCGCCTTCGCAGGTCAGGCCCGGCCGGTACGAGAGTTCGCCCATCAGCAGCGGATAGCGTTCCAGCAGCGCCTGCACCCGCTCGATGGGCGCGCCGCCGATGCCCGTGTGGGCCCAGATCAGCCGAAGGTCCCGGCCCTTCGACGGCGCGTTGGCCATCAACAGGTCGATCGCCACGTCGTCGACGTGCGCGAGCACCGCGAGCTTCTGCCGCTCCGCCAGCGCGACCAGCTTCTTGGCCACCGGGCCGTTGGCATTGGCGCTGTCGTACAGGTGGAACTCGCCGATCCCGCGGTAGGGCCCGCTCGCGGTGCCGCGCGCCAGCTCGGCCTGCACCATGTCGTGGATGCTCTCGTCGCGGAACCAGTTGCTGTAGTCGTCGCGGTTGCGGTACAGCCGCACGAAGGGCACCACGGCCACGCCGGCGGCGCGGGTCTCGCGCGCCGCGGCCAGCGTCTGCGTGCCGGCGTTGGGCCTCGAATTGGCAATGATCGCCGTCACGTTGTTGCGCTGCATGCGCGCGAGCGCCTCGGCGGGCGGGTAGGGTCCGGTGTTGCCGTCCCAGGCTTCCTGGTTGTAGTGCAGGTGCGTGTCGAACAGCGGGCCGGCATAGGGCGGCGAAGTCTGCGCAGGCTGGGCGCGAGGCGCCGCGGCAAGGCAGGTGGCCAGCACAAGGGCCGTGAGGGACGCGATGGCTTTCATGGGCTTCGTGAAGGATGGGGCCTCGCCTATTCTGACGCCTCGGCCGGGACCGGCCATCACTTCGCGAACCGCCTCCGATACTCCACGAGGCTCACGCCAAGGCGCCGGCCGAAGGCGCGCCTGAAGCCGTCCACGTTGGCATAGCCCACCTCCCCCGCCAGGCGCTTGGCCGGCAGCTGCGACTCCTCGGCCAGGCGGCGGGCGGCATCGATGCGGGCGTTCTCGACGAACTCGGCCGGCGTGGTGCCGGTCTCGCTTCGAAAAATCCGCGCGAAGCTGCGCTCGCTCATGCCCGCCAGCGCAGCCAGCGCGGGCACGGAGAGGTCGTCCTTCAGGTGAGAAAGCACATGGTCCTGCACCTGCCGCATGCTCGATCGCTCGGAAGTCTGGGCCGCCAGGTGGGCGCTGAACTGGCTCTGGCCGCCCGGGCGCTTGAGGAACATCACCAGCTCGCGCGCGACGCGCAGCGCGAGTTCGCGGCCGTGGTCCTCCTCCACCATGGCGAGCGCCAGGTCCATGCCCGCGGTCACCCCGGCCGAGGTGAAGAGCTTGCCGTCCTTCACATAGATCGCGTCCGGTTCGACACATGCCAGCGGGTAGGCCGTGGCCAGGCGCGCGGTGGAGTTCCAGTGGGTCGCCACGCGCTTGCCGTCCAGCAGCCCGGCGGACGCGAGCACGAAGGCGCCGCTGCACACCGAGCCGTAGCGGCGCACCGTGCGCGATTGGCGCCTGAGCCAGTTGTGCAGCGCCGCGTCGCCGACCACGTCATCCATGCCGGGGCTGCCGGCCACGAGCAAGGTGTCGATCGGCCCGCGATGCGTGCCCACCGTGGCATCGACCGCCAACCGCACCCCGCTGCTGCTCTTGAGCAACCCTGTCTCGGTGCCGATCACCTGCACCTGGTAGGCGCGCGGCTGCCCGAGCTGGCGGGCCGCCTCGGCGAACACGTCGGCGGGGCCGGCGACGTCGAGCAGCTGGACACGGGGAAAGGCAAGGATCGCGACACGCATGGCGGTGAAGGCTCGGTGATTGGCGGAAAACGTCGTGCCGCGGCGCCCACGGCCCGAGCAGTTTGGCAGAAACTATCCGTACCAGCAAATTCAGCCAACGAGGCCATCATGCAGAACGAGTCATTGAATCCGCCCTTTCCGGTGTTCCACGCCGCAAGCGAAGCTTCGCTGCGCAACCTGCCCGTCAACCTGTTCGGCTCTGTCATGGGGCTTTCGGGGCTGGCCTTGGCCTGGCGGCTGGCACATGGCAGCCTGGGCGCGCCGGCCGTCATCGGCGAGGCCATCGGCGCCTTTGCGCTCGGCGTCTTCGTGCTGCTGGCGCTGGGCTATGCGACGAAGCTGGCCAGGCATCCGCAGGCCGTGCGCGGAGAGTTCAATCACCCGGTGACCGGCAACTTCTTCGGCACCATCGTCATCTCGATGCTGCTGCTGTCGGCCGTGATCGCGCCCTACAGTGCGTCCGCCGCGCACGCGCTGTGGACCCTGGGCGCGATCGCGACCTTCGTGCTCGGCTTCGTGGTGGTCTCGCGCCTGCTCAGGGGGCAACTGGATGCATCGCATGCGGTGCCGGCCTGGCTGATCCCTGGCGTCGCCACGCTGGACATCGCAGTGACCGCCGGGCACGAGCCGTCCATGGCCTGGGCCGCAGAGCTCAACCTGCTGGCAATGGCCGTGGGCGCGGTGCTCGCACTGGTGCTGCTCGTGCTCATCGTCGGCCGGCTGGTGCACCAGCCGCCGCTCGCGCCGGCAATGACGCCCTCGCTGATGATCCTCGTGGGGCCCTTCGCGGTCGGGTTCCTTGCCTACACGAACATCACGGGCGGCATCGACCGCTTTGCCGCGCTGCTCTTCTACTTCGCGCTCTTCATGTTCGCGGTGCTTGCGCCGAAGGTGTTCCGGCCCAGCATCAATTTCTCCGCGGGATGGTGGGCGATCGGCTTCCCGATGGCCGCACTGGCCAACGCGGCGCTGAAGTACGCGCAACTGCGGGCGACCGCGCCGCTGTGGACCATCGCGGTCCTGCTGCTCGGGATGCTGACCGTGGCGCTGGCGGTGCTCACGGTGCGCACCCTGCGCATCGCGTTCAACGGAAAGCTGTTCAGCTGAGCCAGGGGCTTTCCAGGCCCACGGCCGCCACGAAAGCAGCAATGCCCGTTAGTCCAGCGGCTCGAACCCCGGCGCCTGCTCCATCTCTGAAGGCTTGTAGATCTTGTGCTGCGCCGCGGTGCCGATGGCATCGGCAACCACCAGCAGCCGCCAGAGCGGCTCGCGCGCCGAGCTTGCGCGTTCTTCGTCCGTGAGCCGGAAACTGGGCACCCCGGTGGACGTGCCCTTCACCACCACCCTGAGAAGCTTGGCGCCCTTCGCGTTCGACACTTCGAGGTCGTAGCCGAGCTTCTGGCCAGTGACGTCCTCGGCGTTGTAGCCGTAGCCCTTGAAGTGGCGCATCACGTAGTCCATGGCGGCGGCCTGGACCTCTTCCCGCGAGGCCGACCGCTCGGCAGCCGCAGCGCCCGCATCGGCGGCCGCAGCGACCGGCACGCTGCCCCGCGCCTTGGCCGCCTGTATCTCCGCTTCGCCGGGCACCCAGCCGCGCGGACCGCGCACCAGGATCGCGAGCTGCTGGTCGGAATCCCAGCTTGCAACATGCCATTCGGCGTCGTCGCGCACCCGCGTGGAGACCTTCGCGCTCTTGTTGCTCTCGAGCTCGGCAATGGCGACGCGGTTGGTCTGCAGCACGGCACGGAAGCCCTGGCCCGCATCGACGGTGCGCTTGAGCAGCGCACGGCGGTCCTTGGCGCGCTGGATCTGCTGGGGGCTGCGCACGCCGCCGCCGACGCGGTGCTGCGTGTCGAGCGACTCGAGGCAGAACCAGTGTCCGCCGGCGCCGATGTTCACGAATTCGGCCCAGATGGTGGCAATGACGTTGTCGCCCGTTGCAAGCCAGGCGTGGTCGAACGGCTTTTCCCGCGCATCGAAGACGCCCATCTTCGCAACGATCTCGACCGGCGTGAGCCGCGGTCCGGAAAGCCGCATCTCATCGATGACGGCGAGCACTTTGGGGTCGACTTCCTTGTCCATTCAGCGGGGTCTCTGGCGAGTTGGGGGGTGGGAGTATGCCGCATCGGCGGAGGCCCGGCTTTCGTGCCGGCCAATGCCACGACGCTAGCTTCTCGCCGGCTTCTTCTTCACGCCCTTGCGTACCGGCCGTTGCCGCAGGCCTGAACTCGATCCCCGCAACGGCCGGGCCGGGGCCACGTCGTGCTGGCTCGCCCGCAACTTGAAATCGCAGGTCTTCACGGCCAGTTCGACGATGCGTGCCAGCGCAGGACTGGAATTGTCGCTCCGATAGACCGCGCTGTAGACCAGCGGTGGCGGCATCGGGTCGCTCTTGACGATACGCAGCAGGCCGCTCTTGATGTCCGGGCGCACGTAGTCGAGCGCTTGCTGGCTGATGCCGAAGCCGCTGATCGTCAGCTCGCGCAGGACGGTCGTGCTGTTCGTCAGCATGACCTTGCCGAAGCGGAAACCGTGCTCCGCGCGCCAGGCCTCGTAGAACTTGTTCTTCGAGGCGCCCGCGGGCTGCTCGATCACCGGATAGTCGGCAAACTCGTGTGGCGCCAGGGCGCGTTGCGGAATGCCGAGCCGCGGGCTCGCGATCCAGGCCTGGTCGACCTGCCCGACCTTGATCGATTCGAACGCCTGGCCCCAGAAAGTGCCCGGCATGATGGACAGGTCGAGCTTGTTGGCCTCGAGGCGCTCGAAGAGCGTCAGCCCCGCGTCCACCACCGGCTCGAGCGTCACCTGGGGGTGCAGCTTCTGAAGCAGCTGGATCAGCCGCGTGAGCCACGTCATCGCAATCAGTTCCGTCACGCCCACGCGGAAAGTGCCGCGCAGCGTCTTGTCCACGCTGATGTCATGCTGGATGCGCTGCCACAGGCGATGGGCTTCCTCGGCCAGCGGCAGCAATTCGCGCCCGGCCTGGGCCAGTTCCAGCCCATGGGAGGTGCGGTGCAGCAGCGTCCCGCCCAGCGACTCCTCGAGTTCGGCCAGGCGCTTGGAGATGGCCGACTGCGTGGTGTGCAGCTTCACCGCCGCCGCGCTGAAGCTCTGGAGCTTGGTGCTGAAGAGAAAGGCCTCCAGCTGCTTGAAGGTGAAGTTCATTCCAATGGAATGTAAGCCCGATGCTCCGCAGGAAAAAAAGGAATACCCGGATCCTCCGATTTCTCGTTTGTCCCGCAGCGCATGGCCTTTGATACTGCGCCCATGCTTCATATCGCTCCCCGGCTCCATCGCATCAAACCCTCTCCCAGCTCCATGGCCGGCCAACGTGCGCGCGAACTGCGCGCCTTGGGCCGGGACATCCTGAGCCTGACCGCCGGCGAGCCCGACTTCGAGACGCCCGAGCACATCAAGGAGTCGGCAATCCGCGCCATGGCCGCCGGCCAGACCCGGTACACCGACGTCGGCGGCACGCCGGCGCTGAAGGAGGCCATTGCCGCCAAGCTCCGGAACGAAAACGGCCTGGACTACGCGCCGGGCGAAATCATCGTCGGCACCGGCGCCAAGCAGGTGATCTTCAATGCCCTCATGTGCACGGTGGCGGCGGGCGACGAGGTCATCGTGCCCGCCCCCTATTGGGTGTCGTACCCGGACATCGCCCTGCTGGCCGGCGGCGTTCCGGTGTTCGTCGACTGCCCGGCCGCCAACCGGTTCAAGCTCCAGCCCGCGGACCTCGAGCGCGCCATCACCGGCAAGACACGCTGGCTGATGCTCAACTCGCCGAACAATCCGAGCGGCGCCACCTACACGCGCGCCGAGCTCCAGGCGCTGGCCGAGGTGCTGAGGCGCCACCCCCAGGTCTGGATACTCACCGACGACATCTACGAGCATCTCATCTATGGCGACGTCGAGTTCGCCACCATGGCCCAGGCGGCGCCCGACCTCAAGGACCGCACCCTCACGGTCAACGGCGTCTCCAAGGCCTATGCGATGACGGGCTGGCGCATCGGCTACGGCGCGGGTCCTTCGGAGCTGATCAAGGCGATGGTCAAGCTCCAGTCGCAAAGCACGTCCGGCCCCAACTCGATCGCCCAGGCCGCGGCCATCGCGGCGCTCGCGGGCCCGCAGGACATCGTTGCCGCGAACCGGCGCGAATACCAGCAGCGCCGCGACACGGTGGTTGCAGCGCTCAACGCCATCGACGGCATTCATTGCCAGGTGCCCGATGGCGCCTTCTACGTCTTTGCTTCATGCAGCGCGCTGTTCGGCCTCTGCACGCCCAAGGGCGTGAAGATCGGCAGCAGCGACGACTGGATCATGCATTTGCTCGATGCGCAGGATCTGGCTGCGTTGCAAGGCAGCGCCTACGGCGTGCCGACGCACTTCCGGCTCTCTTTTGCCGCCAGCACCGAACAGCTGCTGGAGGGTTGCCGCCGCATTGCGCAGGCTCGCAACGAACTCGTCGTCGTCTGAATGAACCAGGAACAGCCATGAACGTCCGATCGCTTCCGCCCAAACTCCTCCTGCCGTGGCTCGTCGCCGGCACCGCCTGGCTGTGCGCCGCCCATGCGTTCGCGGCCGATCCCTTTCCGTCGAAGCCGGTGAAGATCCTGGTCGGCTTTTCGCCCGGCGGCTCCAACGACGTCGTGGCGCGCCTGATCGCACCGAAGCTGGCCGAGGGGCTCGGTGCGCAAGTGCTGGTCGACAACAGGCCCGGCGCCGGCGGCAACATCGCGGTCTCGGCCATGCTCACGGCGCCGGCGGACGGACACACCCTGCTGATGTGCACCACCGGAACCCTGTCGATCCAGCCGCACGTTCTGAAAAGCATGCCCTTCGACCCCGAGAAGGACATCGTGCCGGTCACGCAGGTCACCAACGCGCCCTACATGCTGATGGTCAACTCGACGCTGCCGGTGACCAGCGTCAAGGAGCTCGTCGCCTACGCCAGGCAGAAGCCGGGCGAACTCAACTTCGCTTCTTCCGGAACCGCAACGGGCGGCCACCTGGCGGGCGAGATGCTGAAGACGCGCGCAGGCATCGACATCGTTCACGTGGCCTACAAGGGAACCGGCCAGGCGATGACGGACCTGCTGGCGGGTCAGGTCTCGATGATCTTCGACCAGCCCGTGAGCTCGATGCAGTACGCGCGTTCGGGCAAGCTGCGCGCGCTGGCGGTGGCCAGTCCGCGCCGGCTGGCGGCGTTCCCCGATATTCCGACCGTGACGGAAGCCGGCATTCCCGACTTCGAACCCGTGACATGGGCGGGCATCTGCGCCGCCAAGAATACGCCGCCGGCCGTCGTCGAGCGCATCCAGCGCGAAGTCGCCAAGGTGCTCGCGACGCCCGACATCGCCAAGCGGCTCGCCGCCGACGGCCTGGAGCCCGTGGGAAGCACGCCCGAGCAGTTCCGTGCGTTCCTGGCCGCCGACAAGCGCAAGTGGGGCCGCGTGGTGAAAGACGCCGGCGTCAAGGCCGAGTGAGGACAACGACATGAAGAGCCCCTCCCCCGATATCGCGCGCGACTTCCCGCGCATTTCCCCCGGCCTGGTCGCGCAGGCCTCGGCGTTCCAGCCCGCCATCCTGGCCGACGTCGCAGGCCGCCGCGGCGCCCTGCACGGCCGCATCGCGGCCCTGCGCCACCGCATGAAGCTGGCCGGCAGCGCGCTCACGGTGGAAGTGCGGCCGGGCGACAACCTGATGATCCACGCCGCCATTGCGCTGGCCAGGCCGGGCGACGTGCTGGTGATCGACGGCAAGGGCGACCAGACCGCAGCCCTCATGGGCACCATCATGATGAACGCCTGCCGGCAGGTCGGCATCGCCGGCGTGGTGGTCGACGGCGCAGTGCGCGACAGCCTCGAGATCGACGAGATGGACTTTCCCGTCTTCTCGGTCGGGACCAATCCCAACGGTCCGACCAAGCTGGCTTCAGGCCGAATCGGGCACCCGGTGTCCGTCGGCGGCGTGACCGTTCGCTCCGGCGACCTCGTGGTTGGCGATGCCGATGGCGTGGTCGTCGTCGAGCGAGAGAGAGTGGAAGCGCTCCTGCAGGCCGCAGGCAGGAAGGTCGAGGACGAGGCCGCGCGGATCGAGGCGATCAAGAAAGGCAACACCGCCGCCAAGTGGCTGGACTCCGCGCTGCGCAGCGCGGGTGTACTCAAAGACGACGAGACGCTCTAGCCAGGCGCAGGGGGAACGATCGGCGGCCGAATCCATGACCTGCACCGCCCTTGAACCCGGCAGTGAACGGTCTTCAACCTTCCTGCGGGGTGCCGCATCGATCGGCATCGCCGCAAGAAAAAAGCGCGCCCGGAACTGCTTTCAAAGCATAACGAGACAGTTGCAACCGAGCTGTATACAAAGCTAAATTTTGTCGACCAAAACCGGTCGGCATTTTTGGCACTGCAAGAGGGGCAATCGGAGAATCGAATGCCCCTCTTGTTGCTGATGCAGCCTGTCATCCAATCTGATGCTAAAACGCATCGCTTTTGATGACGGAATTTTGCCATGAGAACTACTGTCACCATTGAAGACGCGCTCTACGAGGAAGCGCTCGCAGTTGCGGATCCCAGCATGGACAAATCGGACCTCTTCAGGGAAGCGATCAAGACCTTCGTGAGGGTGCAAGCGGCCAAACGACTTGCAGCCCTCGGGGGGCGTGCGCCCAAGATGCCCGATGTGCCCCGCCGTCGCGGAGGCATGAATTCGTGAAACCTGTCCTGGTCGACACCTCGGTCTGGGTTGACCACTTTCGCGCCCGCAATGTCGCCTTAGAGCAATTGCTCGAACTGGATAGGGTTTTGATGCATCCTATGGTTCTGGGAGAGCTTGCGTGCGGCACCCCGCCGTCGCGCAAGCAGACGCTCGGCCATCTCCAGCACCTGCGACAGATGCAGCAGGCGAACTTGCGGGAGGTGCTCGTCCTGATTGAGACGGAACGCCTGTTTGGAGTGGGGTGCGAGCTTATCGACCTGACTCTGCTGGCATCCACGCTCATGACACCAGGGGCGGAGTTGTGGACCTTGGACAGGCGCTTGGGCGACTTGGCACACCGATTTGCAGTGGCCCACCGCCCGGTCGGGCATTGAGCCTACGCTCGCACATGTCGCCTTTTGCCATCGGCAGCAGGATGCGCCGAACGTTGGCGCAGCCGCGCGCCGGCGGAGCCTCGCCGCTGCCGACAAACCGCCCTTGTTGTCCAGCCCAACCAAGCCAGCCGCGGCGCGCCCTGCGCTCGACCCGCGGTCACTGCGACACGACCGCGATCCCCCTGAACTGCCCCGCCTTCGTCTTCTTCTCCGGCCGGGGATAGCGCTGCGGCGCGAAGCGGTGCAGCAGCTCCGCCTCGCGCTCGGTGGCGAGCGCAAGGTTGGCCAGCTTCACATGACCGAAGCCGCGAATCGAGAGCGGCAGCGCCGCGATCTGCGCGGCGAGCTGCTGGTTCGCCGGTGAAAGCTCGGCGACCAGCTGATCGAGCCGATGATCGAACTGGATGATCATCGCGCGCTCCGTCCGGCGCTCCTGCGTGTAGCCAAACGGGTCGAGGCCCGTGCCGCGCAGCCGCTTGCCGTGAGCCAGCCATTTCATTGCCGGCAGCATCCACGCGCCGAGGCGGATCTTGGGGGGCGCCTGGCCGTGCGCCGGACGCGAAAGCAGCGGCGGCGCCATGTGGAACTCGAGCTTCAGGTCGCCTTCGAACTGGTCCTTGAGCTTCTGCATGAACGCGCCGTCGGTGTAGAGGCGCGCGACCTCATACTCATCCTTGTAGCTCATGAGCTTCAACAAGCTGCGCGCCGCGTTGTGCGTGAAAGGCAGGCGCGCATCGCCGCCCGGCAGCGCGGACTCGGCCGCCTGCAGCGCGCGGATGCGCTTGTCGAAGCGCTCGGCCCACGCGGCGTTCTGGTAGCCGGTGAGATGGCGGCGCGCATCGGCGAGCAGCACATCCAGCGGGCGCGCGTCGGTTTGCTGCGCCTGCGCTTGCAGGGGCGCAGCACGCAACTGGTCGAGCGCAGCGGGGTCGCCCGCCGCGAGCCGCCCCAGCGAGAACGCCGACTGGTTGGCCGCCACGGCCACGCCGTTGAGTTCGATCGCATGCATGAGCGCCTCCAGGCTCAGTGGCACCAGGCCGCACTGCCACGCATAGCCGGTCGCGACGATGTTCGCAGCCAGCGTGTCGCCGAGAAACTCCTCGGCCAGGCTCTGCGCATCGAAGGTCTCGACCTGCTCCTCGCCCGCGACGAAGCGCATCTTCTCCAGCAGCAGATCGACATGCAGGTCGGCATCGGGGTTGCGCAGCGACTCGGCCACCGGGATCTCGTGGATGTTGGCGAGCACGCGCGTACGCCCATGCCGCACGGTCTGCAGCGCGTCGGGCGACGCGCCCACCACCACGTCGCACGCGAGGATCGCGTCGGCCTGCTGTGTGTCGATGCGCACCTGGTTCAGCCGCTCGGGCGTGTCGGCCAGACGCACGAAGCTCAGCACCGAGCCGCCTTTCTGCGCGAAGCCCATGAAGTCGAGCACGCTGGCCGACTTGCCCTCCAGGTGCGCGGCCATCGCGATGACCGCGCCCACCGTCACCACGCCAGTGCCGCCCACGCCGGTCACGAGCAGGTCGTAGGGGCCGGTCCATGCGTGCGGCGCGGGGTGCGCGAGCGCGCCCACGCGGTGCAGGAAGGCATCGCGCCCGACCGCCAGCGCCCCGCTCTTGCGCCGCAGCTTGCCGCCGGTGACGCCCACGAAGCTCGGGCAGAAGCCCTTGGCGCAGGAATAGTCCTTGTTGCAGCTGGTCTGGTCGATCTTGCGCTTGCGGCCCATCGGGGTTTCGTGCGGGAGCACGGCCACGCAGTTGCTCTGCACGGTGCAGTCGCCGCAGCCTTCACACACGGCCTCGTTGATGTAGAGGCGCTTGGGCGGGTCGGCCAGCTCGCCCTTCTTGCGACGGCGGCGCTTCTCAGCGGCGCAGGTCTGTTCGTAGATCAGCACGGTCACGCCGGTCATTTCGCGCAGGCGGCGCTGCACCTCGTCGAGCGCGGCGCGGTCATGGAATTCGGTGCCGTGCGGAAAGCGGCTCCTGATGGCGTCGTACTTGCCGATGGCATCGCTCACGACCACTACCTTGGTGACGCCTTCCGACTCCACCTGCCGCGCGATCGCGTCCACGCTGATGACCCCGTCGACCGGCTGGCCGCCGGTCATCGCGACCGCGTCGTTGAACAGGATCTTGTAGGTGAGCGTGGCCTTGGCCGCGACGGCCTGGCGGATCGCCAAGTAGCCCGAGTGGTAGTAGGTGCCATCGCCGAGGTTCTGGAACACATGCGCGGTCTTCGTGAACATCGCGTGCGAGATCCAGTCGACGCCCTCGCCGCCCATCTGGATGAGGCCGGCCGTGCTGCGGTCCATCCAGTTGGCCATGAAATGGCAGCCGATGCCCGCGCGCGCCGTCGATCCCTCGGGCACCTTGGTACTGGTGTTGTGCGGGCAGCCGGCACAGAAGTACGGCAGGCGCTTGACCGCATCGCTCGCATTGCCCAGCAGCTCGGGCGGCGTGAAGTCGCGCACATGCTGCAGATGGTCGCCCAGGTCGCGGTTGTCGGGAAAGTGCACGGCCAGCCAGTGCGCGACCAGTTCGATGAGACGCGAAGGGCGCAGCTCGCCGAGCGCGGAGACGAGTGGTCGGCCTTCGCGGTCCTGCTTGCCGACGAGCACCGGGCGCGCGTCGGCGGGGGCGTTGTAGAGGATGTCGCGCAGCTGCGTCTCGACCACCGCCCCCTTCTCTTCCACCACGAGGATCTCGTCGAGCCCGCGCGCGAAGTCCTTGATGCGCGTCTGCTCGACCGGAAAGCTCAGCCCCACCTTGTAGAGCCGCACACCGGCGCGCGCGAGCTGCGCGGGCGAGAGTTCCAGGCGCCGCAGCACCTCCATCAGGTCGTGGTGCGCCTTGCCGCAGGTGACGATGCCCACCCGGGCGTGCGGGCTCAAGATGATGTGGCGGTCGATGCTGTTGCGCCGCGCGAACGCGGCCACGGCCGCGAGCTTGTCCTCCAGCCGCGACTCGATGCGCAGCGACGGCAGATCGGGCCAGCGGTAGTGCAGGCCGTCCGCTGGCGGGCGGTGACCGGTGGCGGCGCGCACGACATCAGCGTCCTCCCAGGCAGACACGCGCGCGTTCACCGCATCGAGATCCACCGTGCCGGCGCTCTCGACGATCTCGGACAACGCCGCCATGCCGACCCACGCGCCCGAATAGCGCGACAGCTCGTAGCCATACAGGCCGAACTCCAGGTACTCGGCCACGCTCGCGGGCTGCATCACGGGCATGCGCCATGCCATGAAGGCGTGGTCGCTCTGATGCGGCATCGACGACGACACGCAGCCGTGGTCGTCGCCCGCCACCACCAGTACGCCGCCGTGCGGCGACGAGCCGTAGGCATTGCCGTGCTTGAGTGCGTCGCCCGCGCGGTCCACGCCCGGCCCCTTGCCGTACCACATTGCATAGACGCCGTCGACGGTGCGCTCGGGGTCGGACTCCACACGCTGCGTGCCGAGCACCTGCGTGGCCGCAAGCTCCTCGTTCACCGCGGGCACGAAGCGGATGCCGGCCTCCTTGAAGCGGTCACCGGCTTTCCAGATGGCCTGGTCGACCATGCCCAGCGGCGAGCCGCGGTAGCCGCTCACGAAGCCCTGCGTGTGCAGGCCGCGTGCCGCGTCGCGCTGCTTCTGCATTGCCAGGATTCGGATCAGCGCCTGCGTGCCGGTGATGAAGACGGCGCCGGCATCGGCCCAGAGGTTGTCGGACAGCTGGTAGCCGGGCCGCTGGAGTGCGGTCGTCTTGTGGGGGGCGTTCATGCCCGGAATTGTTCTGCCGCACCCCAAGTAAGTGTTTCTTCAATACACTCGCGCAGACCCTTGTTTGAAGAAGAATCCTCTCGAAAACTGCAATGAACGTTGATCCTGTTTCTCTTGATGAGCATTGCCTCAAGATCCTTGCTGCGCTCCAGCACGACGGGCGGCAAACCGTGCAGCAGATTTCCGAGGCCGTCGGACTCTCGCCCACGCCCTGCTGGAAACGCATCAAGGAAATGGAGGCCGCCGGCGTGATCCGCGGCTACACCACGCGTGTCGACCCCGAACTGGTGGGCCTGCACGTCTCGGCAGTGGCCGAGGTGAACCTCGACCGCCACAGCGAGGCGATGGTGCAGCGCTTCGAGGAGGTGGTGGCCGCGAGCCCGCAGATCATCCGATGCGTGTCGGCCACCGGCCCCGCGGACTACATCCTCCACGTGACCGTGCCGGACATGAAGCACTACGAGCGCTTCCTGCACGAGGTGCTCTTCAGCCTGCCGGGCGTGACGCACGTGCGCTCGAGCATCGTGCTGCGCGAGATCAAGTCGGAGGTGGCGCTGCCGCTGGGCCACCTGCTCGGCGCGAAGGCCGGACCTGGGGCTTCGCGGCGCTAGGAGGCATGCTCGGCCAGCAAGCGCAACGACTGTTGCGCATCGGCCCATCATGGGCTTTGGCGGCGGAGCATCTGAACTCGCGCCTGCACAAGACCGCCAGTCGCCCACCCGGCCCGCGCATACCTACAGCGTCGGCGCCCAAGCTGCAGGGTCCCTGACGCTCGCCCGCCTCAGAAGGCCCGCGCACGGACCGGAACATCCCAGAAAAGCGCACGACCCGCACATGCAGGCGGTGAACGCGTTGCTTGCACAGGCGCTGTCGGCCTGCGCAACTAGCACATTGCGCAGTGGCGACGACCGTTCGATTCTTCAACGATGCACAGTCCCGCTTTCGGCCGAGGAGCCTTCCATGCGCACGCTGTTGATCGACAACTACGACTCGTTCACCTACAACCTCTACCAGTACCTGGCGGCCTGCAACGGCGAGCCCCCGATCGTGCTGCGCAACAACGAGATGCACTGGGACGAGGTCGAGCGCATGCACTTCGACAACATCGTGATCTCGCCGGGCCCCGGACGTCCGCAGCGGCGCGCCGATCTCGGCATCTCGGCGGACGCGCTGCAGCGTTCGCGCAAACCCGTGCTCGGCGTGTGCCTGGGCCACCAAGCCATCGCCCACCACTGCGGCGCCCGTGTCGACCTGGCGGTGCGACCGATGCACGGACGCCTGGACCGCATCTCGCACGCGCAGCGCGATCTCTTCGCCGGCATCCCGGACCGCTTCGAGGCAGTGCGATACCACTCGCTCGCAGTCACGCAGCTGCCCTCATCCCTGGAGCCGCTCGCCTGGACGTCCGACGGCACATTGATGGGACTGCGTCACGTCTCCCTGCCCTGGTGGGGGGTGCAGTTCCATCCGGAGTCGATCTGCACCGAGTTTGGCGCACGGCTGCTGCGCAACTTCAGGGACCTGACGCTGGAATGGCTCGCACAGGCGCCGCGGCGCGAGGCACGGAATCGCTTCGGACCCGCGCTGCGCTTCGAGGGCCCGCAGGCGCTGTCGCTGCATGCGGAGTGCATCGACACCGCAGCCGATGCCGAGGCCGTGTTCATGCGCACGTTCGCACAGCGCGACTGCGTTTTCTGGCTGGACAGCAGCCTCGCCGAGCCCGGACAGGCGCGCTTCTCCTTCATGGGCGACGCGAGCGGCCCGCGTGCCCAGGTGCTGAACTACCGCACCGCTCCGCGCGAACTGATGGTGCGCCGGGGCGACGTCGTCCAGGTGCGCGACGAGAGCATCTTCGACTATCTGCGCGACCACCTGCCGGGCCAACCGCCTGCCGGTCCTCCGCTTCCCTTCGACTTCGCGTGCGGTTTCGTGGGTTACTTCGGCTATGAGCTCAAGCGGGAGCTGGATGGCACGCATGCCCACGATGCGGACACCCCGGACGCGATGTGGATCCTCGCCGACCGTTTCCTCGCCTTCGACCACGCCGAGCAACAGGTCTGGATCGTCTGCCTGGATGAGGCCGTGCCATCCAATGAGAATCGCCGCTGGATGCAGACCATGCGCGCGCGGCTGGCTGGCGCACGGGCGACCGCGCCGGACGACAGCGCGGCCCCGGCCCGCGATCTGCAACCCTTGGCCTGGCGGATCGACCTGGCGATCTACCGGGAGCTCATCCTGCGCTGCCAGCACGAGATCCTGCAGGGCGAGACCTATGAGGTCTGCCTCACGAACCAACTGGTCGGCGAAGGGCGCATCCATCCGCTGGAGATCTACCGGATCCTGCGCAGGCACAACCCTGCCCCCTATGCGGCCTACCTGCGCATCGGCGGCTATGCCGTGCTGTGCGCCTCGCCCGAACTCTTCCTGCACATCTCCAGCGCCGGCGATGTGGAATCGAAGCCCATCAAGGGCACCGCGGCGCGAGGCGCGACGCCGGCCGAGGACCAGGCGATCGCGGACGCCATGGTCGCCGACGAGAAGACCCGCGCGGAGAACCTGATGATCGTCGACCTGCTGCGCAACGACCTCAACCGGGTCTGCGAGATCGACAGCGTTCACGTGCCGAGCCTGTTCGCGGTCGAGACCTATGCCACCGTGCACCAGCTGGTCAGCACGATCCGGGGGCGGCTGCGCGCGGACCTCGGAGCGGTCGACTGCATCCGCGCCGCGTTCCCCGGCGGCTCCATGACGGGTGCGCCGAAGGTGCGCACGATGAAGATCCTGGACGAACTCGAGGCGGCGGCCCGCGGCATCTACTCGGGCAGCATCGGCTATCTCTCGCTCAACGGCGCGGCGCAGCTCAACATCGTGATCCGCACCCTGGTGTCGGCCAACGGCCGCGTCTCGATCGGCGCCGGTGGCGCCATCGTCGCCATGTCCGATCCTGACGCCGAGGTCGAGGAGATCGTTCTGAAGGCGCAGGCGCTGTGGGACGTCCTCAGGCGTTGCGGCGCACCATTCGGGGCGCGGCCGGGGACGGCGCCGGATGCCCGTGCCGCGGGCGATCCCGGGGTTCCGGGACCTCCGGGGTCGCCGTCCGCGCCCGAGATTCCGCAAAGCACCTCTACGCCGTCCCCGCCTGCGTCCGGCAATGGCTAGCGCACAGGCCCACCGCCGCGGAATCCTGCTCATGCTGGTGGCCATGGGCTGTTACGTGCTCAACGATGTCTTCGTGAAGCTGGCAGCACAGAGCCTCCCGCCCGGGCAGGTCCTGGCCGTGCGCGGCGCCTTCGCCACCTTCTTTGTCCTGGCCCTCGCCCGCGGGACACGCGCCGGCTGGCGCAGCGCACTGCAGCCGATCGTCGGCGTGCGATGCGGACTCGAGATCACGACCGCCCTGAGCTCCGTCGTCGCCCTGTCGCTCGCGCCGCTCGCCACGGTCAGCACGCTCATGATGACCGCGCCGCTGATGATTGCCGCCACTGCGATGGCGCTGCGATGGGAGCCTTGGCATGGAGGCCGGCTGCTCGCCACCGCGGCGGGATTCGCCGGCGTCCTGCTGGTGATCCAGCCGTCTGCGCGGTCCGAGGTCCCTGCAGCCGGGCTCGCCTGCGCATTGTTGTGTGCCGCTTCGCTGGCCGCGCGCGACCTGGTGACGCGGCGCATTCCCGTCACGGTCCCGTCGGCAGTCATTGCCGTGGCGACCACGCTCGCCGTATGTCTGGCAGGCCTGCTGCTGGGTCTCGTGGAACGCTGGGCGCCGCTCACGCGCCACGAGCTCGGCATGCTCGCGGCGGCGGCGGGTTGCGCGGCACTGGGCAACTACGCGCTCATCGTGGCCTGCCGCGGCGTCGATCTCTCGGTCGTCACGCCCTTTCGCTACAGCCTGATCCTCTGGGCGCTGCTGTTGGGATACGCGATCTGGGGCGACGTGCCGCGCCTCGAAGCCGCCGCCGGCGTGGTCCTGATTGTCGCGGCCGGTGCCTTCACCATCCGGGCGGCGCGCCGTCCGTGAACGAACCACCGGGACTCTCGCCTGCGGCGCGACGGCCCCGACAACCGGTCTGCCCCACAACAGCAGTCTGCGAGGGCGATCGCCCCAGAAAACGAAGGCCCGGTCCGCCAGCCCTATTAACTTTGACAGTGTCCCCGGTGTGCGTCATCAGGCTGTAATGCGGCCTCATTCAGCGAGGTGACCTCATGGAGATCATTGCGGGAACGATCGATACTTTCTCGGCGGACGTGCTGTTCGACATGGCTCGCTACCGGCATGAGGTTTTCGTCGAGAAGCTGGGCTGGAAACTCCATACGCGCGGCCGGCTGGAACTCGACGAATTCGACCGGAAGGACACCATCTATCTGATCGCACGCAATCCGGTCGGCGAGATCGTCGGCACGAGCCGCCTGTTGCCCACGCACCGGCCCTATCTTCTGGCCAGCCTCTTCCCGCAGCTGCTCGGCGACACGCCGGCGCCGTGCTCGCCCGACATCTGGGAACTGTCGCGATTCGCCGCCGGCGACGGCACGCGGCTCGGGATCGGCGGGGATCCGCATGGATGGTCGCTCGCGCTGGACATGCTGAGTGCGGCGATGCGGACCGTCGCCAAGGAGGGCGGACGACGGCTCATCAGCGCCTCGCCCCTGGGCATCGAGCGCATCCTGCGCCGCACGGGCCTGTCCGCGTACCGAGCGGCACCGCCGATGCGGGTCGACGGCCAGCTTCTGTTCGCCTGCCTCATCGACGTGGACAAGAACTGGTGCCCGCACCGGGACCGCCACGCCGATGGGACCGGCCGAGTCGCCCGCCGGCCTGCGGGCAAAGGGGCCGCTGCCACCCGTTTAGTTCAGGAGCCCGAGACGTGAAGCGAACGCCGCGGCCGAGCTCTTGGTGCTGGCACCCAATTTCGCCATTGCGTTCCTCAGATGGAAATCGACCGTGGGTTTCGAGATGCAGAGGATGCACGCGATCTCGTCGCTCGTCTTGCCGTCGCCCGTCCAGCGCAGCACCTCCACCTGCCGCTTCGTCAGTGGTTCGATCCCCGCGAGCGGACCGACCAGGAGCCGGCAGAACGCGCGGTGGGCCATATTCGCCAGTCCCAGGAGCAAGAGGTCCTTGGCGCGCATCTCCGCGGCCGTCAGCGGTTCGCCCGACCGCGCAAGCGTCAGCATGCCTACGCGCGCGTCGGGCTCGAAGACCGACTGCGCCCAGCCGACGCGCAGGCCGAACGAGCGCGCCTCGTCCCACATCTGCGGCGCGTCGCGGAAGACCTCGTTGCTCCAGACCACGGGCACCCCGCTGTGCACGCCGTGGACGACCGTGGGGTCCACCTGGAGGTATCCGGCACTGATGTACCGGCGGCTCCATCGCTCATCGTAGGTGCTGAACATCACAGTCTTCGGCCGGGTGAAAGGCACAAGGGTGCGCAGCCCGTAGGCACAGTGCTCGAAGCCGAGCCGCCTGGCTGCCCCGCTGATCTGCGCGAGCACCTGGGATGGCTCGCTGGCCTCGCTCAATCGACCGAGAACGTCTTGGGTCCACTCGTCCATAGGTGCACTTCCTGCGGCGTCGGCACCCCACCTTCTTCGCGGCCGCGGGCGACGCTCCCGCGGCGGAGCCCGGCGGGCGCCGGGGCCTGCGGCTGCAGCCCCTGAACCAGCCCGCGTTGCGGCGGGTGTGGCGGTCGTTCAGCGCGCGATGGAGGCAGGGGTGCGACAGTCTAGAAGCGCCTCGCAGAGCCCGGAGGCAAAATTCACCACCATTTCTGCCAATCTCGCGAGCCTGCATTTCGCGCACTGGCGCGGTGCGGCCCAGGGTCGGGAGATTGCGGACCAATCCCTCTACGTTGGCTTCTCACGATGCACAAGGTCTGGCTGCTGCTGCTTCCCGGCTTCCTTCTTCTCGACGTCATCCGCATGCTCGCGGTCTTCAAGGCCGCCAATGCCTCCCTGCGCCGGATGCGCAACAACAAGCTCGCAGGCTACGATGTGCGGCTGGCCTCCGCCGCGGGCGGCCAAACCCTGAGTTCAAGCGGTGTGGCACTGTCGACGAGTGTCTTGCCGCACCGGCTCGCCGGGCGGGCGAGCATGCTCTTCATCACCGGCGAACCCGTTCCGGGCGCGGTCGGGGCAGCAGGCGTGCAGCGCCTGCGCGAATGGCTCTCCAGGAACCGGCGGCGTCTGAGCCGCTGCGCCGTGCTGGGCGCCCAGGCATTGCTGCCGCCCGTGCCGGAGGCCCGCGTCGCGCGGCGCCGGGGGCGCGCCGCGGCGCCGGCGCTGCGCTGTGGCGGGCAGGGACCGGACCTGTTCGCGGCCGGCATGAGAACGCGCAGCTGGCGCGTCATCGAACCGGGCCAGGGCACCGATCTGGCGCTGTCCTGGATCGAGGAGGACCGGGGCGCCGCGTTTGTCGAGACGCTTGCCTCCCGCCTGCCCGGACCGCGCAGCCGTCGCTGCGGCATGCTGCGCCGTCGCCGCTTGCTGCTCGAGCCGTCCGCGCCCGACGCGCGGATCGGCGTGCTGCACCAGTGGATCGCGGCGCATCTGCGGGAGAAGCTCAGCGTCGCCCGATTGGCACAGGAGGTCCACATGTCCACGCGCTCCTTCGCGCGTTTCTACGAACGCGCGACGGGTCTCTCGCCGGGGCGTGGCGTTCAGCAGATCCGCCTCGACACCGCCCGTCGCCTGCTCGAGACGAGCACGCGCCCACTCAAGACCATCGCCGCGCAGTGCGGCTACGGATCCCAGGAGGTGATGCGAAGAGCCTTCATTCGCGACCTGCAGATGACGCCGCGCGAATACCGGCGCCGCCTTGCGACGATGAAAGCTGCCGGCGCGGCCTAGCAGGACCCTGCCGCGCCACCGGGTCTCGTGCCTCGCCGGCCAACGCCGGTATTGCTATTCCTCCGTGGCCCAGCACACCAGCCGCAAGTCCGCCAGCGGCAGCAGGACGCGCGCGCCGTCGCCGAAGCGGACTTCGCCGACGTTGCCGTCTTTCGCCTTGATGCGCAAGGAGCCGCGCCGTCCACCATGCTCGACCACCAGCACTGTGCGGCCGCCGCTGATGATCCTCGGGTTCCCGTTTCCGGGCGGCGGCGCCGCCGAGCCGCCGACCGGCTCGGGCGATTGGGGGCGACTCCTGGTCTGGACACGTCCGATCGGGCCGCCCCGCGCGATCAGTTCCTGGAGTTCCTGCGGGCGATCGCGCGCGACGGCCACCAGCTGGTAGAGCACCCGCACATCCGTGCCGAGCCGCCCTTCCTCCACCGCTTCCCGCAACTGCGCCGGCGCGTCGCTGAGCCGCGCGGCCTCGGTGATGAAGGAACGCGGTTTGCCCAACCGGCGCGCGATCTCGGCGCGCGAATGGCCTTCCCTTTCCCGCTCGGCGATGAAGGTCGCCAGGTCGAACGGCGACATGTCCTCACGGTGCAGGTTCTCCGCCGCCTGCGCGAAGGGGTCGAACCGCGGGTCCACGAACGCCGGAACGCAGGACAGGCCGGCCCAGCGCGCCGCGCGCACCCTGCGTTCGCCGCGATTGACGATGTACCGGTCCGCGTGCTCGGGATGGCAGCGCAGGGACACTGGCTCCAACACGCCATGCTCGCGGATCGATTCAGCGAGTTCCTCGATGCGTTCGCCCCGCATGCGACGGCGCGGCTGGCCGGGGTCGAAGTCGATGCGTTCGAGCGCCACCTGCGTCGGTGCACCTGGGCCCGCAGGGACGGCTTCGACCGTGAGCAGATCGGCCGCCCTGAACTGCGACAGCGCACTCAGGTCCAGGCCGTCGGCCGCCTTCATGCGTGCGTGTCCGCCGGCATCGGCGCGTTCGAGCCGTCGATGCGTTGCTGCAGCAGCTCGAACACCCGCATCACCTCGAGGCTCGCCTCGCGTGCCGCGCTCTTGGGCAGCCGCCACACGGGCACTCCCGCGGCCAGCGCCTCGGGAATGGCCGAACGGGTCGAGATCCGCGCCGGTATCACGAACTCCCGGAAGTTCAAGGCCAGGTCCTGCATCGCGGCCTTCTGCCGCAGCGAATGCGGATTGAACCGGTTCAGCACGATGGCCGCCATCCGCAATTGCGGGTTGTAGCGCCGCCTGACCCCGAAGACGGTCCGGAGCATGTCGGCGACGCCGTGGATGCTGTACTCCTCCAGCTCGATCGGACACGCCACCGCATGGCCGGCAATCAGCGCCGCGCTCATGCGCAAGCCCAGCGCCGGGGGCGTGTCGATCACGACCGCGTCGAAATCCTGCGCCAGGCGCCTCACATTCCCGCGGAACAAAGGAATCACGAGGTCCGCTCTCGCGAGTTCGACGTCGGCCAGCTTTCTGCTGCCCGCCGCCAGCGCAATGGTCCGCTCGCGCGGCGGGGCGATCGGGCCCAGATCCTGACCGAACAGTTCCACCGCTTCGGCGATGGCCGACGACTGATTCAGCGATTTCGAGCTGTTCGCCTGCGCGTCCAGATCGATCACGCACACCGACCGGCGGCGCACATCGGCCAGCCAGCATGCGTAGAGCACCGCCAGCGTGGACTTGCCGACGCCGCCCTTCTGGTTGCCGAAAATGACCACGTTACCCATGACTTGCTCCTCAGGCCTCGGCGCGGGACGCGCGTCCATCACACCCGAACGGCGCACCTTCGCGGACAGCCGCTGCAACTTGCAACAGGGGCTCGTTCGCCTCACACCGGCGGACCCACCTCACTGCTCCGTGCTCGAACCGCCCTGCCGCGTCGCTCACGAAATATCGCCGCCTCGCGCTTTGCGACACCACTATCAAAAACAATAGTCGACACACGCACGGGCAGAGGCGGACATTGCGCCCCATGCAAGCAAACGACATTCAATGCGGGCATGCGACCGACGAAGGCCGACGCTCAGTCTGGCTCTCCATGCTCATGTTCGCCGGCTTGGCGGCGCACGCGCGCCCCCTGTGGGCCCAGGCGGAGCCCAGCGCATCGCAGGGCGTCGGACCACGGCAGCAGGCGGCGCGCGACGACGACCGCATCGAGATCCTTCGCGAGGAGCTCAGGAAGTCGGAAGCGCAATTGGAAGGTCTCATGCGTCGGAAGGCCGAGCGGCTCGCCGCATCCGACCTGAAGGCAGCGGCCGAGGCCGAGGAACAGCGCGACCGTACGCTCGGCGACATCGCGGCCATCCGGCGGGAGATCGCTTCGGTCTCTCACGCCGCTACCCAGGCTGCGGCGGTCAGGCCCATGGCCGTTCAGGCCGCCAGGCATCCTTCCGCCGCCGGCAAGCGCGCGGTGCCGGCACCGTGGTGGGACGTCTACGGCAGCGGCCGGCGCATTGAATCGCCTGCTTCACTTTCTCTTGCGTCCCCGTCTGTGCAAGCGCCCGCGGGATCAGCCCCCGGCCCGACGGAGTAATGCCATGACCGCATGCTCGATCCACATCCGGCCCGCAACGGCAGCCGACATCCGTGTCAAATGGATCGGATGGCTGCTCATCGCCTGGCTCATCGCCGCCGCACCTGTCGAGGTTGCCTGGGCGGGGAGCCCGTTCGCGACCGGTGCGAACGCGACCCAGCAGCAACTCGTCGCCATCCTGACGCCGCTGGCCGCTGTCGCCGTGATGGTCTCCGGTGCCATGGCCTGGTTCGGGCGTCTGAGCTGGTGGTGGATGGTCGCGGTCGTGATCGGCACCGTGCTGGTCTTCGGCGGCCCACAGATCGTGTCCTGGATTCGGGGCCTGTTCGGGGTCTGAAGGGAGCGGTCCATGAGTCGCAACCAGGGCATTGCCGCGGACCCTCTGTTCGTCGGCATGACGCGGCCTTCGATGGTTTGGGGCGTCACCTACTCGGCCATGATGTTCAACATCGTCGTCACGACCGAGTCGTTCATCGTGACCAAGAGCCTCGCGTGGCTGCTGGCCTTCGTGCCGATCCACGGCGTGCTCTACCTGGTCTGCCTGTACGAGCCGCGCTTCTTCGATCTGCTGCAGCTCTGGGGCCGCACGCGCCTGCCGGCCATGCTCGGCGGCAACCTGCGGTTCTGGCGTGCGAACTCGTACAGCCCCCTGGCGCTGGACATGCCTGACTGGCGGGGGCATCGCCGCATGCGCACGCCGCCCGTGACCTTGGTCTGACGCCGTTCCGCGCCATGAAGCTGCTCTCACGCCCCGAGCACGCGCTGCGCCGCGAAGCCGGCGCCGCGACCATGATTCCGCTTTCGGCGCATGTGGACGAGCATGTGGCCCTGACACGTGCCGGAGACTATGTGCAGACACTCCGCTTGGCCGGCACGAGCTTCGAAAGCGCGGACGACGAGGACATCAACAGCTGGCATGAGCGCCTCAATGTCCTGCTGCGCAACATCGCATCGCCCAACCTGGCGCTCTGGACCCACGTGATCCGCCGTCGCGAGACGACCTATCCGGCCGGGCGGACGACGCCCGGCTTCGCCGACGAGATCGAGCAGCGCTATCGCCGCAAGATGGCTGGCGAGCGGCTGATGGTTAACGAACTGTACCTGTCGATCGTCTTCCGGCCGCAGCCCACCCGCATCGGCAACGCCGCATTGCGGCTGTTCAAGCGCGCGGACCCGGAGGGGGCGCGGACGGAGCTGCGCGATGCGCTGGATGCCTGCAGCAAGCTGCGCCAGGAACTGCTCGCCGCCCTGGAACGCTACGACCCCGAAGCACTGGGCATCTATCGGCTGCAGGGGAACGACGGGCTTTATTCCTCCCTCGTGGAATTCCATGGCCTGCTCGTCAACGGGGAGTGGCAGCGCATGCCGCTGCCGCGCACCCCCCTCAACGAGGTCCTGGCGACCACCCGGCCCTTCTTCGGCAACGAGGCCATGGAATACCGGGCCGGCACCCAGACCCGCATTGGCGCCTTCCTCGGCATCAAGGAATACCCCACGCCCACCGCGCCGGGCATGTTCAGCGCCCTGCTGACCGCACCTTTCCCCTTCGTGCTCACGCAAAGCTTCACCTTCCTGGCCAAGGGCACGGCCACCGACATGATGAGCCGCCAGCATCACCGGATGGCCGCTGCCGGTGACCTCGCGGTCTCGCAGGCCGAGGAACTCAAGGACGCACTGGACGACCTGATGAGCAATCGCTTCGTGGTGGGCGACCACCATTTCAGCCTGCATGTGCTGGCCGACCCCTACGATGGCCTCAGCGAGGCCGAGGGCCGGCCCCGTCTGAAGCAACTCAACGACAACGTCGCCCGCGCCCGCTACCTGCTGGGCGACGCGGGAATGGTGGTGGCCCGCGAGGACCTCGCGCTGGAGGCGGCCTTCTGGGCGCAGCTGCCGGGAAACTTCGGCTACCGCAGCCGCAAGGCGCCCGTCACCAGCCGCAACTTCGCCGCCATGTCGCCTTTCCACAATTTCCCGACCGGTCGGGCAACGGGCAACTACTGGGGTGATGCGCTGACCATGTTCACCACGCGCGCGGGCTCGCCCTACTACTTCTCGCTGCATGCGAGCGATCCGCGCAGCCGGGATGGCGGCAGCCGCCGCGATGTCGGACACATCACGGGCGTGGGACCGGTCGGGACCGGCAAGACCACGCTGCTGGGCTTCTGCATGGTGGCGATCTGCAATCGCCTCGACGCCACACAAGTGGTCTTCGACAAAGATGAAGGGCTGCACATCCTGGTGCGGGCCCTGGGCGGCCAGTACCTCCCGCTCAAGAACGGGGCACCAACCGGCTGCAATCCGCTGCAGCTCGACGATTCGATCGCCGACAACGTCGAGTTCATGCGGCATTGGCTCAGGCGCCTCGTGATGCGCACGCCGGGCGAGACGCTGACCGTCCGTCAGGAAGACGATCTCGACCAGGCACTGCGCGGCACCCTGAAGCTCGAGCCCTCTTTCAGGCGCCTGTCCCGGCTCGCCGCCTTCCTCGACATCACGGATCCGGAGGGGATGCACGCACGCCTTCGGCGGTGGTGCGCCTCGGAACGCGGCGACTATGCCTGGGTCTTCGACAACGAGCACGACCACGTGGCCCCCCTGCTTGCCCGGCACGCCCTCGTGGGCTTCGATGTGACCGACTTCCTGGACAACGAGGTCGTGCGCGCCCCGCTGACCCTGTACCTCTTTCATCTCGTGAACCGGATGGTCGACGGCCGCCCGCTGGTGTGCTGGATGGACGAGTTCGCCAAGCTGCTGAGCGATCCGGCCTTCACGAAGTTCGCCAAGAACGGCCTGGAGACCTGGCGCAAGAAGAACGCGAACATCGCCACTTTCACCCAGAGCACCAGCCACGTGCTCGATTCCGACATCGCCCGCGCGATCGTCGAGCAGACGCCGACGAAGATCCTGTTCCCGAATCCGGAGGCGGACTACGACGACTACACCCGAGGCTTCAACCTGACCGACCGGGAGTTCGCGCTCATCAAGCAGGAGATCGAGCCTGGCTCCCGTCAGTTCCTCATCAAGCAGAACCATGTCAGCGTGGTCGCGCAGCTCGATCTCCATGGATTCGACGACGCCTTGCACGTCATCTCCGGGCGCACCGGCAACGTCCGCCTCATGCGCGAACTCATCGCGATCTGCGGACCGGATCCCGCCCAATGGCTGCCGTCATTCCGCAGGGCACTTGCGAACAACCCTTCCCGTTCATCCTCACACCAGGAGATCTTCCATGCGTAGATTCCTTACCGCTCTCTTCCTCGCAGCCACGGCCTCGCTCGCACCGCCGCATGCGAAAGCCGGCATCCCGGTGATCGACGTCACGGCCGTCGCCAACCTGATACAGCAGGTCATGTACTGGCAACAGCAAATCTCCGGGATGCAGAAGCAGTACGACCAACTGAAGGAATCGAAGGACCAGCTGACCCGGACCCACAACGCCATGACGGGAAGCCGAGGCATGGAGCAGTTGCTGCCGACCTCGGACCTCGCACGCAACTACCTGCCTCCCAACTATGACGAATTGATGGGCACGCTCAACGGCTCGTCAGACAGCTATGCGGGGCTGGCCGCTCAGGTCCAGTCGATCATGAAAGCCAACAGCGTCCTCTCGCGAACGCAGTTGGAGGGGCTCAGTCCGGAGTTACGCCAGGTCGTCGAGCAAGGACGCCAATCAGCAGCGCTGCTCAACGGAATGACCCAGAACGCGTACCAGAACACCAGCCAGCGCTTCTCGGCCTTGCAACTGCTGATCGATCGCATCGCTTCCGCACAGGATCCCAAGGCGATCCAAGACCTGCAGGCAAGAATCCAGGCCGAGCAGAACATGCTCACCAATGAGCAGACGAAGCTGCAGAGTCTCTATCAAGTCGCTCACTCTGACGAGCTCATGCGCAAACAGCGCGCTCGGGAACAAATTGCTTCGGGCATCGGTTCTACAAGATCGCTCCCTACTGTCGACTACTAGCGCTGAAACTCAAAATGAACAAGAGCGCTTGGATGCTTGCTGCAAGCGGCGTCATCGTGATAGCAGTGGGTGGACCATATTTACTCATACAGCATCAAGCCATGGAACAGGTACCGTCCGAGATACAGCACGCACCCATTCCTCAGACTTCAACGCCAAAGGAAATTGATAGCGCGTTGACTCAGCGAAAGCTTGATGGCATCGGAAGCACGCGAGAGCTAAAGCCGATTCCTATCACACAAGGCAACGCACGATAGAAGTTCCATCATGGAATTCTTTGCGCAGTTCTTTTCTTGGCTCGATAGTCAACTTGCTGACTATATCGGCACGCACTCAGCGAGAGTTGCGTCCGCAATTGAACCTGCGGCCGTGACACTCGCGACCATCTACGTGATGATCTGGGGTTATCTCAGCCTTTCCGGACGAATCCAAGAGCCGATTTGGGAAGGGATCAAGCGAATCTTTACCCTCGCAATCATCCTTGGTCTAGGACTTCGGCTATGGACTTACAACCAAGTCCTCGCAGATAGCTTCTATCGAGCTCCTGAACAGCTAGCCGCGTCAGTCGTTGGGGCAACCACAGTCGTGAGCGTGATTGATCAAGTCTGGCTTGATGGAACGACGGTTGCCGAACAATTGCTCAAGAAGGGAAGCGTGCTTGACAGTGACTTCGCATTTTATATCGCGGGGTTTCTGGTTTACCTGCTAGTCGGCCTAACCGTTGTCGTAACCGCGTTCTTGCTTGGTCTATCGAAGGTCGCCATTGCGATCTTGCTGGCCCTGGGCCCGATCTTCATCGTCCTGCTCTTTTTTGAAGCAACAAAACGATTCTTTGAGTCGTGGATTGCACAGCTAGCCAACTACGCACTTGTCGCGGTTCTCACATTGTTCGCTGCTTCGCTACTTCTCAATATTGTCAGAGCTTATGCGGCTGGCGCGGCGTCAGCGGGGACAGGGATAACTATCGCTGCCAGTGCGCGAGTGTGTGTTGCCTCAGCCCTCGTTTTTCTAGTGATGCGCCAAGTTGCACCAATCGCTGCGGGACTCGCGAGCGGTGTCGCGCTGAGCACCTATGGCGTCGTCAGTGGAATGCTCCGTTGGGGACTTGGAGCCTCCAAGCGCACCAGCTACGAGTTCGGACGTGGCGTGCTGGACGGCCTGCGGCGAGAACCTGGCAGTCGCTGGGATTCGTTCCGGCGCTTGGCGGGCAACCGCGTCGGCGCCGGCGTGGCTTCCCTCAGAGGGATCGGTAGCCCGCGTCGAGGTGGCACTGTGCTTTCCAGAGAGCAGGTCATGCCGAACCTCTCGCGCAGTCGCTAGCGGTGGGGTGTGCAGATGAAGCTTTCGATCATCCTTTCTCTGCTTACCCTTTTCCTGGCGGCCTGCGGCACTCGCCCACCCGGGCCGCGGGACTGCGAAGGGCCACTCACACCGATCAACATCTGGGGCGGGGTTTCCCCATCAGGAGCGGTCGATGCATCGGGACGCCACCCTTGAGAACTACCTGCGCGAAGCCCAGAACTGGGAACTCGACCGTGCGCGTCGGGCGGAGCGATCGACCAGGATCGCCTGGGCCGTGGCCACATCGGCGGCACTCATCGCGGTTCTCGCCGTCGCCGCCGTCAGTGGGCTCACGCCGCTGAAGAAACCGGTTCCTGTTCTCATCCGGGTCGACGGCAGCAGCGGCATCGTCGACATCGTTCCCACCTACGAAGGCACGACCGACATCGAGCAGCTCGTGACACGCAACCTGCTGCAGAACTACGTAATTGCGCGCGAGCGTTATTTTTACGGCACCGCGGAGGCCGACTACGAGCTGGTCGCCTCGCAAAACTCGCCTCGTCTAAACCAGGAGTGGGCGACCTTGTGGGCGGTCGACAACCCGGCCTCACCTCTGAACGTCTACAAGGACGGCACTTCCATTCGCGCGCAAGTGCAATCGGTCACTTTCCTCAAGCTGGAGAGCGGGAAGGACAAGCTGGCACAGGTCCGCTTCACCCGTTCGACGCGCGCAGGCGGCACTGGGGAGGAGCAGACCAGCCACTGGGTCTCCACGATCGAGTTCGCCTATGTCCCACCCTCGACGGACAACAAGACGCGGTCGCTCAATCCGCTGGGCTTTCGCATCGTCGAATACCGCCGCGAGCCCGAGGTCGCCCCGGCTAACGTTGCACCCGGCAAGCAGGATGCACGATGAAGCCCCGGCGCGTGCACCGCAGCTTTCCGCTGGTGATCGGACTGGCGGCAAGTCTGGCGCTCGCAGCGCCAGACGGCCGAGCGGCGACTGTGCCGGCTCCCGGCAAGGTCGATGCCCGGGTACGGGTGGTCGCCTACGACCCGGCGGACGTCATCAGCTTGCAGGGCTACGTGGGCTATCAGATCCATCTGCAGTTTGCCGAAGGCGAGGAGTTCGTAAATCTCGGCTCCGGCGACAACGGTGCCTTCGATATCGGTGCCGAGCGCAACCACTTCTTCATCAAGCCCAAGGAAGCGCGCGCCGCGACCAACTTCACTGTACTCACGAACCGGCGGGCTTATCATTTCGACTACACCATCTCCCCCATCACGCCGCTACGCGCTGCCACCAGGCGCATGGTGTATTCGATACGTTTCAGCTACCCTGAGGACGAGGCCCGGGCGGCAGCCGCGGATCAGGAACGACGCCGGGCCGATGCCCGCATGAGCCAAGGGGCGACGGATCGGCCACGCAACTCCGACTACTGGTTCTGCGGCAGCGATGCGCTCAAGCCCGTGAGCGCTCATGACGACGGGGTGCAAACGCGCCTGCGTTTCCAGGCGCGCTCCGACTTTCCGGCCATGTTCGTCCAGAACGACGACGGGTCCGAATCGCTGTTGAATTTCAACGTCGAAGCCGACGAAGTAGTGATCCACCGTGTGGCGCGCCGCTTCGTGCTGCGGCGGGGCGGGCTGGTCGGTTGCGTGATCAACCGGTCCTTTGTTGGTGGCGGCGCGCGCACCCCCACCAACACCAGCGCAACAGGTGTGCAGCGCATCACTGCAGGGGATGGGCCATGACCTGGATGAGCGAGCCCCGCCGCGCGTCCCAGACCGATCCCCAGGAGCATGGCGACACGCCGGCCATCGACCCGAGCACCGGAGAGATCCTGTCGGCGCAGCGAGCCGCGGCCCCGGGAGACGGGGCATTCCGGGTGGCCGAAGATCGCACGACGATCCAGGGCGAGCGCGCCATTCCATCGGTCAATCGCGAGCGCTCCATCCAGTCGCGCATCAGCGGGTTCCTGGCGCTGACAGCGATCATGCTGCTGGGCGGCGGATTCCTGTTCTGGTACTACAACACCCAGTATGCCAAGACCCGACAGGCCGAAGAAGCTGCGAGAAAGACGGCGGCTGCGCGCGCCGGCGGCGAGATGAAAGTTCCGCCGCTTGGCCGCATCGATCCGCCCAGAGCTGCGTCGGAAGCGGCAGTGGCTGCCGCCGCTCCCTTCCCGCCGCCACCGTCGGCGAACGGCGCCAATACGGGACCGCCGCAGAAGACACCCGAGCAGATTGCACTGGAACGACAGCTGAGCGCCCCGGTGCTTCGGCGCGCCCAAGCCGCTCAGGCGCGCAGCGCCACCGCGCCGCACGCGCTCGTGGGTCCGGCGATGCTGTCTCCCGGCGACGTGCCAAGCATGGCCCAGCTGATCGGTGCGCTGCAGCCGCCCCACGCCAGTTCGGCGCCACCCGGCGGCGGCCAGCTCGCCGCCAGCCTTCGGCCCACGCCGACGCCGGCGGTGGTCGCACAGACCCTGCCGACACGGCGCATGCTTTTGCCCAAGGGCGCGTTCATCGACTGCACGCTGGAAACCGCCATCGATTCCACCTATGAAGGCATGGTCACCTGCATCGGCGCGAGCGACGTCTACGGGGCAGACGGCAAGGTCGTGCTGCTGGAGCGTGGCACCAAGTACGTCGGCGAACAGCGTGGAACGCCGCGACAGGGTCAGGGCCGCGTCTTCATCGTCTGGAACGAAGCGCGCACGCCGACCGGCGTCGTGGTCCAGCTGGCTTCCCCGGGTACCGACGAATTGGGGCGCAGCGGCGTTCCCGGCTTCGTCGACACCCGTTTCTGGGACCGCTTCGGTGCCGCGGTCCTGATCTCGGTGATCGATGGCACGATGCAGACGATCGCCGCCCACCAGCAAAGCGGCACGTCTGTCGGTAGCGGCGGCGGCGTGGTGCTCGCCCCCCAGGGCAGCCGCGACATCATCACGGAGGTCCTGCGCAGCACCGTGTCGATCCCGCCGACCGTTATCAAGAACCAGGGTGAGCGGATCCAGATCCTGGTCGCCCGCGATGTGGATTTCAGGAGCGTCTATGCGCTTCGAACCGAACCGGCCATCCCTTGATGGCGAGCCCGGCGCCGCCGCAGGCGGCCGGCAGCCAGCGCAGGCGCACGCGCATGACGAAGCCTCCGCAGAGCCGCCGTCGTCGCTTGCTCTCTTTCTCGGTCCGCTCGGCCATTTATTGGGTGATCCCGCGGTGACCGAGATCTGCATCAACGAGCCCGGTGCAGCCTTCGTGGAACGGCAGTCCGGCTGGACGCGCGAGGCGTTGCCGTTCGCGAACTTCGACTGGTGCATGTCCATCGCCAAGCTCGTGGCCAACTTCACGCGACAGCGCATCTCGGCCAACGAGCCGCTCCTGTCCGCCACGCTCCCAGGCGGCGAAAGGATCCAGATCGTGCTGCCGCCCGCGACTCTGGACCAGACCGTTTCGATCACAATCCGGCGCCCCTCGAACACGCTCTGGACCCTCGAAGAACTGGGGGATTTGCACATCTTCGAGACGACGTACAGCGCTCCCGCGGCTCCGGCGCGCCAGACTGAACTGGCGTCCCTGTCACCCGAAGACCGCGAGCTGACCGACCTCCTTGCACGCCGGCAATTCGTGCCTTTCCTGCGACGCGCCGTCCAGTTTCGCAAGAACATCCTGCTGTCCGGTGCCACCGGCTCCGGCAAGACCACGGTCGGCAAGGCGCTGATCCTCGAGGTGCCGTCCGAGGACCGCCTGATCACGATCGAGGACGTGAAGGAGCTGTCGCTGCGCAATCAGCCCAACCATGTGAGGCTCTTCTATTCGCAAGGCGCCCAGGGGCAGGCCGAGGTTACGCCCGGTCAACTGCTCGCCAGCGCCAAGCGGCAACGCCCCGACCGGGTGTTCGTGTCCGAGCTTCGCACCGGCGAGGAGGTTTACGACTATCTGGTGTCCGTGAACACCGGCCATCCGGGCTCGATCACCAGCGTGCACGCCGACAACGCGGAGATGGCCTTCGTGGCGCTAGCGCAGCTGATGAAGCGCAGTCAGGCAGGCCACGGCATGACCACGCGCGACGGCGTGGAATTGGCGCAGATGAGCGTGGACATCGTCGTGCAGTGCGCGCGAGAGCGCCGGGACGGCCTGCTGCGGCGTAGCGTGCGGGAGATCTGGTATGACCCTGGCACCAAGATACGAAGGCTTGCCTAGTCCCTTCAGAATCGCGGTCGCGCTGCTGATCGCAGCGCTGGTCGGCATGTACGTCGCCGGCCAAGCGTTCCTGATCGCGATGAATCTGCCGCCACAGCACGCCACGCTGCTGACCCTTCACGAGTACTGGCAGGCCTACGGCGAGCGGCGGGACGTGCGCCGTGTCCTCATTGCGTCGCTGGTCGGCTCCCAGGGGCTGATGCTCGGTCTGGTGGGAATTGCCATGCTGCCCCGCCGCCGGCCGCTGCATGGAAATGCCCGGTTCGCGAGCCGTCGCGAGATCGCGCGATCGGGCCTCCTGAACGAGCACGGCATCATCCTCGGGCGGCTCGGCAACCGCTACCTGGTGCTTCCCGGCCAGCAGGGCGTCGCACTCGAGGCGCCGCCGCGCAGTGGCAAGGGCGTCGGCGTGGTCATCCCCAATCTGCTGAACTGGCCCGGCTCGGCCCTCATCAGCGACATCAAGGGCGAGAACTTCATACGCACCGCCGGCTTCCGTGCGGCCCATGGGCAGCAGGTGCACCTGTTCGATCCCCTGTCCGAGCGCGAGCGCTCGGCTCGCTGGAATCCGCTCGGCTATGTCTCCGAGACGCCCTACCGCTGCATCGACGATCTGCAGCGCATCGGCACGATGCTCTTTCCCGATCCACAGGCCGGCGATCCCTTCTGGACCTCCTCGGCCCGATCTCTGTTCCTGGGCATTGCCCTCTACCTCTTCGAGACCAAAGGTGCCACGCGCACCTTGGGCGAGATCCTGCGCCAGGGCATGGCCAGCGATGCCGAGGGCTTTCAGAAGCACTGGAAGCGCGTCATTGATGCCTGCGAGCGCGCCGGGTATCCCTTGTCGCAGGAAGCGGTGCAGAGCCTCTACGACGTGATCGACCTGGCACCGACCACGGCCTCCAGCATCCGCAAGACCTTCACCAGCCGCCTGGACCTGTGGCTCAACCCGATGATCGATGCGGCCACCTCGGCCAACGATTTCGACCTGAGGGCACTGCGCAAGCATCCGATCTCGATCTATGTCCAGATCAACCCCGACAACATCGCCCGGCTGCAGCCGCTGCTGAACCTGTTCTTCCAGCAGGCGATCGGTCTGCAAACGCGGGAACTCCCCGAGAACAATCCCGAGCTTCGCCACCAGGTGCTCCTGATGCTCGACGAATTTCCGGCGCTCGGGCGCATTCCCGTCATCGCCGACTCCACTGCCTTCCTGCCCGGCTACAACGTGCGCGCCGTGATCATCGTCCAGTCCAATTCGCAACTGATCGAGAAGTACGGTATCGAGGGCGCCAAGTCGATCCGCAAGATGCTCGCGGCGCGCATCGTGTTCCCGCCCAAGGAGTACGAGGACGCCGAGGCCATCTCGCGAGAGCTGGGGACCTATACGGTCCGGCAGAAGAACATCAGCCGCCCGATGTGGGGCGGTGCGAACAAGGAGCCCACCGTGACCATCAGCGAGCAGCCGCGCCGCCTGCTGCTGCCCCAGGAGGTCAAGGAACTGGGACCGGAACGGATGATCCTGTTCTACGAAGGCCTGCGGCCGGTGCTGGCGCATCGGATCCTCTACTTTCGCGACAGGTCATTTGCCCCACGCGAACTGCCGCCACCACCGGTGCCGAAGCTGAACGTCGATAAGCCCGGCGTCGCCACAACCGTGCCGGCGGCAATGCTCGATGACAGCAAAGATACGTCCGGCACAGGTCCCGGATCTCTCTCCAACGCCACGCCTCCCGACGGTGGCGCCGCGCCGACGGCCAGGCAGGCCGGTACCGTGGCCAGCAATGTATTGAACGACGACTTGAAGTTGGACGACTTCTCTTTCGACTTCGACGACGTGGAGATTCCCACGGAGAAGCTCAGCGACGAGGACCTGAAGCGCCACGCCGATGAGTTCATGGCGCGAATCCTGGACTGATGCCACATCGAACCGGTTTGGACAGTCAGGGTCACCCTGCCTGACAGCACACATGAAAGGAGCCACAATGTCCACAGACAGTTCTTCCGGAAGCCAAGCGCCGAACGCGATCGAGAGCACCGCACCTTGGAATGGCGTGGGCTCCATCCAGGGAGATGCGCCTGCTGCGGGCCGCGGTCATACCCGGGTGCCCGATGCCATCGAGCGCCGCTACCTGCGCATCGACAATCGCTACTTTTTCCCGGACCGCACCCTCGCGTTCATCGACGACGGCGGCCGTCTCCGCGTGCGAACCGAGAACCGCGAGGTGCTGCACAGCGTCGTGGCGATCGCCGAAACGCGCGGCTGGCGGGTCATCGAACTCACGGGCACCGAGACCTTCCGCCAGGGCATGTGGCACGAAGCCGCGCTGCGAGGCATCGAGGCCCGAGGCTACGAACCGACTTCGACTGAAGTCCTCCAGGTCCAGCGTGCGTTGAAGAAACGAGGCCCGCCGTCGCACGAGAATGGACGGCGTCCGATACCTGCGTCGCTGGACCGCGAAGCAACAACCGTGCACCACAGCGCCATACCCGCCGAAGCCGATCCCAGTGCCAGTCTTCGTCCGCACAAGGACGAACCGCAAGACCGCCGATTCGAGGGGGGAGGACCAAGATCGCCAGTCAGGGGGATGCTCGTGGCGGCCGCTGCCGCACCCTATCAATTCGATCCAACGCAGCGCATGTCCTTCTACGTGACCGTTCGCGTGGAGACCGGGGCTCGCACCATCTGGGGTACGGACCTCGAGAGGGCCCTCGCAGAGTCGACCTCTCAACCGCGCATCGGCGACCAAGTGGTGCTCACGCAGCGCGGCACCCGTCCGGTCAACGTCCGGGTGGCGACCCGCAATGCGGAAGGCGAGCTGGTCGGCGAAAAGAAAATTGTCGCGCAGCGTGCGCACTGGAGCATCGAGACATCCGATCACCTTCGCGCGATGGAACACCACGCCATGCGCATACGCACCGGGGAATTGCTGTCCGATGCGGCCCAGGGTCCGCACCCCGAACTGACCACGGCGGCAGCGAATCTCAAGTTGGCTGAGCAGTACGCACAGCGTGTGACCAGCGATCCGTCCTCCCAGCAGCACCTCGTACAGCTGATTCGCGATCGGATCGCCGAGGCGCTAGCGCAGGGCCACGCTATCCACCTTCCGGATCGACTCCCGCGCGTCGCTCGCATGCATGCGCGCCAACGCACGGCCAGAAGCCAGGAGGAGTTGAGCCGCGAGCGCGTCTAGAAATCGTTGGAAACAGGGGTTGAAGCTTGCAGCTTTTCGTCCAGCCTTGCGTGCGCGTTGTCCGCGCCTCTCTCCGTTCCTGCGCTGGCGGAGAACACCATCCGAGGCGCCTGCTCGATACGCCGGCTCGCAGGGCCGATGCTTTCGGCACCGAGACGCGGCGAGGCTGTTCGGTCCTGCTCCACCACCAGATTTCCGGTCAAGGAACGGCGCCGGTCGCTCGAACGCGCGTCATACCCTTGAAACAGCACAAGTTCACTGCGGCGGAAGACATGGACGTGCAGGCCGGCCGCCCCAACCGCGCGTCCTCCGCTCCACGACAACGCCGAGAGCTTGTTGGTTGTACTCAATGCGCCGGTGCTCCCCGCGTCGCACGGTGTGGCCAGCGTCCTGATGCGCAAGGGATTCAACCGGTCCCGCCGCAATGTCCCGAAAGCTCCAGATACGCAATCGAATGAAAACTCAGCCGCAGGTGAGCAGCTGGTCGATCTCGAACGGCTCGCTCGAAGCGCTCAAATGGGTTGGTCTGCTGCTCATGGCGGGCGATCATGTCAACAAGTACCTGCTGCATGAGTCGAGCCCGGCTCTCTACGCACTAGGTCGCATGGCGATGCCGCTCTTCGGCTTCGTGCTCATGGTCAATCTGACGCGCCCCAGAGCGCTCGAAAGCGGCTTGCACCTACGCGTCATGAAGCGACTGGCGATCTTTGCCCTGCTGGCGACACCAGCTTTCGTGCATCTGGTCGGCTGGTGGCCATTGAACATCCTTGCCACCTTTTTTCTGGCAACGCTGATCGTCCGGCTGCTGGAGCGGGGCGGCTGGGCCGCGCGCTGCACGGCCTTGATCGCCTTCCTCGTTGGTGGCGCCGTGGTGGAGTTCTGGTGGCCGGCACTGCTCTGCTGCCTGGGCTCCTGGGCGTTCCTGCGCAGGCCCAATGGTCTGCGGATGCTGTTGTGGGCCTTGGCGATGACTTCACTCACTGCCATCAACGGCAACTTCGCCGCAGCGGTCGCCCTGCTCTTGATCTGGGGAGCTCGGCACGTCGAGATTCCGTTGTCGCGCAGTCGGTGGGTCTTCTACGCCTTCTATCCAATCCACCTCTCGCTGATCGCCCTGGTGGTGATCGTCACCGAAGATTGAACTGGCGCGGATGCTCCAATGCGGATCCAATGCTCCGCGGCCTACGTCCGAGTGCGCGTCGCGTTCACCGGGTGCGCGTTGCGGGCGGCTGAGCGTTGTCTCGGTCTGGAGTTCGGCGTCTGATCTGCTCTTTCCAGTGGTCGGCCAGCCGCTGCGAGTCGGTTTGTATGTCCGGCATTCTTTCGACGAAATGATCCACTTGGGCGGCAAGATCTGCCTTGCGCTGTCTTCGAAGCGCATCTGCTGTGGCGCGCCAATCTGCGACCACTGCCCGCCGGGTGTTTCGCATCTGCTCTTGTCCGTTATCCACGGCGCCTCGCCCCGACCTCAGAGCCTGGATCAGGTTCTCCAGCTTGGCGCGCATGAAGCTCGAGGTCTTCGGCGGCCGATGCCCGGTCCGGTCGCTGGGCGACAGTTGCCCGAACGTCCGAAGCGCGCGGAGCCGGTGATGGATCGCATCCCTGTATGGCTTGCGGATCTGCCCTCGCACCTGTCGCGGTGTGGCATTGGCCGCCACGCCCTGCTCTCGCATCAGTGCGGCGAACTGCTCGCGCCACTGGCGCAGCGTGTTCTTGCGGATGTAGAGGCGCTGGCCAGGCTCGAACTCGTGCTCGCACTTGACCACCAGATGCACATGCGGGTGCGGCTGATCGGTGTGCAGCACCATGGCGTAGCGATATTGCAGCGCGAAGTTCTCGCGTGCAAAGACGCGCGCGGCGCCCAGTACTTTGTCCGGTGGCGTGCCGGCGGGCATGGACAGAACGATGTTGTGCACCAGCTTCGCACGCGTGTCTTTTTGCCCCGGCGCGGGTCTTGGCTTGTACTGGCTTCTGCAGAGCTCCAGCTGCCAGTCGGCCGTGATCTCCTTGGCGGCACCCCGGCCCTGCTGGACCAGTCCCTCGTCGGTGTCGATCGGCAGCTTGCCGTGCCGGCCGATGTAGCGCAGATGGGCCTCGACGCCGCCGATGTCCCGCCCGCCGCCGGAGACCTTCACCATCACCTCGGGCGTGCGCCCCACGGTGCGCTGGATCTGCGCGATCTGGTCGGCGCCGAGGCGGAGCTGGCCGCTCGGTCCTCGCCGACCGTAGCTCACGATGTCCAGGGTCATGTCGCGCGGCGTATCGGCCGGGCCGCGGCTGCTTCGTCCGATGCCCGCCGTACGTTTAGGCACGGGCCCTCCCGCCGCCGGTCTCCCAGCTGATCAGGTTGCGCCGCACGATGGCGGCCGTGGCTTCGCGTGCCGCCTCGACTTCCCGCCGGACCGACGCGATCGCTTCGCCGAGGTCCGACGCCACCGGCCCGGGCAGTGTGTTCGGCATGCCGAACATTCGAAGCTGTCGTTGCAGCGCAGCCAGTCGGGCGCCGGTCACTTTGATCTGGTCCAGTTCGTTCGGCGGCAGCACGGCCGCGTCACGCACATGGTTGTGGATCAGCAGGGCGAGGTAGCTGGCTGTTTTCATTCCACGGGCACGGGCTCGTCCGGCCGCGAGCGCGCGATCGCCCTTGCGAAGCCGCAGCGTGATGCGGTCTGCCGCGCCAATGTCGCTTTCCGTTTCGTGTGGGAATCGCTGTGCGCCCGAGCCCGGCGAGATGTCGCCGTGGGTCTTGAGGACCTCGTCGACCATCTTCGCGAGCAGGCTCGACGCACTGAGATGATGACGGGCGGCCAGCGCGGCGAAGCACGCCCTCGTCTCGGGCGGCACCCGGGTGGCGATCACGCGGCTCGATCGAGAGGACTTGGTCATTGCAACGCCGTCGCTGTTAACAATGTCTGACGGCAGTCTATCCTGCCCTCATAGCCGCACAAGGACTTTGCCCTCGGAATTCCAGCGTCGAGCTCACCTCGCCGTTTCGCGGCTCCGGAGCGTTGCTGTCGATCGACAGCTCGAAGACCACCATCAATGTTCGGCATGCCGAACATTACGGAGGTAGACGGAACGATCCCGTCCACGTAGCCGCACAAGCACTTTTCCCCTCGAAGTTTCGACACCGTCCTGCGACCGCCGCGTCCAGGCTACCGAAGCCGAGAATTCATTCCGCTCGCAGAGCAAGCCCACACGGCCGCTGTATAAATTCCTCGGCCCAATCAAACGAAAGATCTCCGCTGTCGATCGTCGTTTGAGGTTCCTCAGTGTTCGGCATGCCGAACACCAAGAAATAGAGCCGGGCAGAGGGGTGAATTCGGCGCGCAGCGAATTCGCGGGGGAACCATCGATGGGCATCCGCGTCGCCCCGCTGCGCGGCAGGGCCGCCAAGAGCAGCCTACTCCCGCAGCGTGAACACCACCGACAGGTAGGAGACCGGCTGGGTCTGAATGGCCTCGATCCCATGCAGTGCGGTTGCATCGAACAGCAGCGAGTCCCCTGCCCTCACCTCCACGGTTCTGCCGCCATAGCGGTAGCTGACCTCCCCGGACAGGAAGTACAGGAACTTCAGGCCCGGATGCTGGAAGGTCACGTAGGGATCGGCGCCGGGCAGCAGCGTGACTAGATAAGGCTCAACGAACAAGTTACCGGACAGCAGGTGGCCCAACAGCTCATAGCGGTAGTCCGCCACCGCGCCGATCCGATCGACGACAACGCCTTGCCCCGCGCGCACATGGCAGAAGTCCGTGCGCCGCGCCTGGTCCCCGAAGAACCGTGACGTCGGCACGCAAAGACCATTCGCGAGACGCTCCAACGTCTCCACCGAAGGCGAAACCAAACCGCGCTCGATGCGCGAAAGCATCGACGCAGAAATCCCCGAGGTCTTCGCCAGCGCCCCACCTGATACCTCGGCTGCCATGCGCAGCGCCCTCACCTGCGCGCCGATGCGCGCCGCGGACAGGCTGCGCACGACAGGTGCAGATTGCCTCGGGCGGACACGCGTGACCGAGACCGGCAACCGCAGAGGTCGGGCCGTCGGCAGAGGCGAGGCGATCTGTCGATGCGTCATTGGATTCGTTGGCAACGGTAAGAGCTTTTGAATCTCCGCCACTGAGGCGACCCGCAGGAGGAGCGATCCATTGCAAAGTTAGAAACGCAGATGCGCAACTCATTATGTACCATACAAGCGGGTGCATAAAGAAGTCCATGCAGCGAGATTCGTTGCATGCGATCGACGCAGGATCCCGCACTACTTAAAGCCTTTGGGGCCGAGTTGAAGGCTCGGCGGGCAGCGCGTGGGTTCAATCAGGAGGAGCTCGGATTTGCATCGGGCCTCAATCGCACATTCATCGCTAAATTGGAGACGGCCACTACCAGCCCTTCATTGACCAGTCTCATTCTCTTGTGCAATGGACTCGAGGTAGACCCGTCGGAACTCATGAGCTCCTTGATGAAGCGCTACAAGAAAGAGCTACGCACCAAGTCCTCGGCCGAATAGCGCATCTCGCCGATCATCCAGGGCACTCGCTCCTCAGCCACCAAGGTGCAACGGATGTACGCCGCGCATGCGCATGGTGTGGCATTTCTCCTGATCGGCGAGACCTTCACGGCCCTTCCGCTGGTGCAGGAGGTGGTTCTGTCCGGCTACACGCAAGGGCGCAGCGCAGCCACTGGCCAGGTTGCCGACGGATACGTTCTTTCTGTGCAGTGACCCGAGACGAGTGATCGCGCATCGACTTTGCGCACCTGCAGGCTGTCGGTGTGGTCGAAGTGCTTGCTCAGTGCTAGCTGCGGGGGATGATGAGCAAGACCGAGATCTTCAAGGCCATTGAGCCGTCCGAACCACCTGCGGTGTAGCGCCGAGGAGTTTCAAGGCACGCTTCCCGGCAGAAGTCGGTTGTTAGCGCTATGGGCCAAACTGAACAGGCATTGGGCGTCGATACCGTGTACAGCCAAGGGCGTCTTCCGCCGCGGATGGTCTATTTCGCAGGCGAGAAAGAGGTGGGCGCCAAGAACGAGTTGTCCATCTTCGCAACAATCGGTCCGGCCGCCTCGCTCGCCTTTCGGACCTCGACCCATTCGGGGTCGGCGACAAACTTGCCCCACTTGAGATCACGATCGGCCAGGTCGTCCCAGACGAGCATGTAGGTCAGTGCATTGCTGTCAGGTCCGACTGCGGTCGTCCAATATCCGAGTTGACGAATGCCCAGCCGGCTCCAGATGCCCACGGTGTGGTCGCGGAATCTGGCAAGAACGTCGGGAAGCCGGCCAGGCATTGCGGTATAGACGCGTAGTTCGTAGATCATCGACATCAGTCCTGAAAAGATTGTTGCGAGTTGACGCGGCGGCGGGCGTGACCGCAGGCTCGCATTGTGCTGCCAGAGGTCCATCCACCGTCAAAGGAGATGATCTGCCATACGGAAACCTCGGCTCCCATGATCATGTGAGAGGGCTCGCAAACCCTTGTATTGCAGATTGTGTACGGCATCAGACTTCGGCCTCCATCAACAACGAGGAGAAGCTATGACGAAGATTGCGGTATTGATCGCGGCACTCTGCCTGAGCTGCGGGGCATTCGCGCACTCGGGAGGTACCGACAAGAACGGTTGCCATCACGACCGTAGAACTGGCGGCTACCACTGCCACTGACGCGAAGGCACCAAATGAAATCGATCATCTTCCTCGCAGCCATTCTTGCTGTCAGCTCAACCGCTTTCGCGCGGGGAGGCGGCGGCCACAGCTCCGGCGGTCACAGTTCATATTCGTCAAGCTACGGATCCAGTGGCAGCCATTCGACCAGTGGCTACACAAAGAGCAATGGAACGTATGTGGCGCCAAGCCACGCCACGAACCCGAACGGAACGAAGGCGGACAACTGGTCCACCAGAGGTAACGTCAACCCCTACACGGGCAAGCCCGGCACGAAGCCTCAAGACTGACGGGCCGGCGCACATCCTCCTGTCGCGCCGTTGGCGTGGTGCAAACGGCTTTTGGCGATGGATCAGCACCGCCCCCCGCGGGAGTGCTGCTCACGTCTCCCGCAGCAGGCAGGAAGCCGAATCGTGCCGGAGGCGCTTCAGGCCTGTTCAGTTTCCGACGTCAATGTCGATCAACGGGAGACGTAGCAATCCATATCCGACGCTGTCCTCACAGCCTCTGCCGTGCCGATATTGGCGGGCCCCGGAGGGCAGGTGTGAAACATCCCCAGACATCCCTCTCCGGCTTTTTGCGGCGACGATTCCTCCGAGTTCCGCGGCGCTTGCACCTTGAGTGCAGTTCGTCGACCTGTGTATGCGCTCAACGGATCATGCAGGGGTTTTTGTTGTCGAAAGTCCACCCCGGGACCACGTATTGCATCGCCTGCGCATCGCGGCGCGCGCCCAGGCTGGGGGACGCGCCGCCCCGCTGCACGGCAGTGCCACCAAGAACAGCCTACTCTCGCAGCGTGAACACCACCGACAGGTAAGAGACCGGCTGGGTCTGAATGGCCTCGATCCCATGCAGTGCGGTCGCATCGAACAGCAGCGAATCCCCTGCCCTCACCTCCGCAGTCCTGCCGCCGTAACGGTAGCGGACCTCCCCGGACAGGAAGTACAGGAACTTGAGACCTGGATGCTGGAAGGTCACGTAGGGATCGGCGCCGGGCAGCAGCGTGACTAGATAAGGCTCAACGAACAAGTTACCGGACAGCAGGTGGCCCAACAGCTCATAGCGATAGTCCGCCACCGCGCCGATGCGATCGACCAAGACACCATGTCCTGCGCGCACATGGCAAAAGTCCGTGCGCCGCGCCTGGTCCCCGAAGAACCGCGACGTCGGCACCCCCAAACCATTCGCGAGACGCTCCAAAGTCTCCACCGACGGTGACACCAGACCACGCTCGATGCGCGAAAGCATCGAGGCAGAAATCCCCGAGGTCTTGGCCAGCGCGCCGCCAGACACCTCGGCCGCCATGCGAAGCGCCCTCACCTGCGCACCGATGCGAACCGCAGACAGGCTGCGCGCGGTAGGTGCCGGTCGGCGTGTTTTTGCGGGCAATGCGGAAGTGGGAACCCGCACGGGTCGCCCGGTCGGCAACGGTGACGCTTGATAGAGAGCCATGACAGGTTTTCTATGCAGTGTATATGCCGTCGATTCTAGGACTGCAAAGAAAGATCGTCAGTGGGTATGCCCACTGCCACCAAGAGATCGAACCCACAGGCTCCAACGCACAGAGAGCCTATTTCGATTGCACTCGGTAAGCGTCTCAAAGAACTTCGGATCAAAGCGGATAGATCTCAGACCGAACTCGCCTTCGACTGCGAACTTGATCGGACCTACATATCGCTCATCGAGCGAGGGTTGGCCAATCCATCGTTGTGGACTCTTGGCACCCTGGCATTCGCGCTAAAAACGACGGTTCCGGACTTATTGCAAGGCAATACGCATGTCGTTGAGCCATCCATGGGTGAGCAAAGCAGAAAGCGTCGCGCCAATCAGGCCTCCCACGAGTCAAAACTTGCCATCGGCAGCAGGCGTTCGCAGCTGCGCTGACGGTTTTCTCAGTGGGCAAGTTGACGATCGTTCAGGCGACACGTCTCGTCGTTCAGCCCCTCATCGCCATGGGTCACCGAAGCCGAAGGCTTCCATGCGCGCTGACGCGCTCGCGAACCGGCCGGCCATGGTTGCGCGCGGCCCGACGGCTATGATCCGCCCGCCGCCGAAGAGCGGCCTGTCAGACCACGGAGCGAGGAGAAAAAAACCATGATCGGTTTCGAGGCCCGCGCGCATCGTCGCGTCCTGAGGGTGTGCGCGTTGCTGGCGCTAGCGGGCCTGGCAGCTTGCGTGGCACCGCCGAGCTACAGGAATCGCCCCGTCGCGGCGGACGCACCGTCGACGTTCGTGCTCGCGCATGCCGCGATCGTGGAAGAGCCGCGGCACGCCACTCGCCACCTCGACGAGGCGAAGACCATCGTCTACGCGCAGACACAGGGCGGCAGCCTGACCGCCGGCCTGGTGTTCGGTGCCCTGGGTGCGCTCGCCAACATGGGCATGGTCGACAGCCAGACCGGCCTCGACGCGGCGCGCATGAAAGGCAAGCTCAGGCTCGAGCCGCGGCAGTTGTTCCTCGATGCGGCGATCCGGCAGGGGCTCGAACTCACCGACACCAGCGGCCCAGCCCGCACGGACGCGACCCCCTATCTCTCCATCAGCAAGTCGCCCAGCGGCAGGCTGGTGGCGGCTGCGGCAGTCCAGCTCGAACTGGGCAGCGGGGCCGCGCAGTGGTCGGGCCTGTACATGTACCAGTTGGCCTCGACCTACAGCCTCGACGAACTGGCCCGGCCCTCGGAAGACCTTCAGCGCAAACTCGCTGCGGAGACCGCGCAGGGCTTCGACGAACTCGCGGCCTTCATCGCCAGGGAGGAAGCCGGCAGGAAGGACGCGTCCGCGAAGGCTCCGCCCGAGCGAGAGTTCGTCTTCTCGACGGAGCTGCTAGGGGGCGCCGAGCATTCGATGCCTGCGCGCCTCATCGCAAGCTCGCAGGAGCTCGTGTGGTGCCGGACCTTCGATGGCGTGTTTGCGCTGCGTCGCTCGGGCATGAAGATTCGGACGAGGGGGATTTGACGGGGCGTGGGTGCGCTGCCCATGCCGTCATTGCCGTTGGATGCCGGTGCCTCGCAAGGCACCGGCCACCACAGGTCGCCGGAGGCGGCATGCCGGCCGAGACGCGGCCTGCACATTGATCCGTCGCTTGCTCGGACACCCGTCGCACGACCGACACGAAGCGATCACCGCAGGCTTCAAGGCAGAGGCGCTTTTTTCGTCGGCACAAGAGCGATATTCGTCATTGATTGCCAAATGCATAATTATTGCAACATGCCTCCGGGGATGGGCTCAGATTCCGCGCTCGAACAAGCGGGGAGCTGAGGCAGTTGCACCTTCTGGAAGTCAATCAGGTCGGGCACGGTCCTCGTCGAGGAGCGCCGGATGCCAACATCGGCGCAGAAGCTGTGCGTGGCTTGCCGAAGGTGAACGCGGCTCAATGACTTACGCGCCCGGTTGCTTTTCGAAGAAGAAGCAGTCAGGCAGGATGGCCGCGGCGATGTAGTCGATGTCCTTGACCAAGACGCCGCAGGCGAAGAAACCGTCGCGCCAATGCCGGACAACATCGACGAGTCGATCTCCCCGCGCGCTTCTTCCGCCGACAAGCCGAAACGCCCCGCCTGCGACAGGAGGTTGTAGATGCTGGCCGTGCGACCGTAGTGGCCGATAGTCAACGTCACGTCAGGTCGCGCCTCTCCAGACTGACCACGGGTGCGGGCACGAGGTCGTAGGCCGGAGACAGCCGCCATCCCTTCCGCCCGCGCAGCAGCGCATGATTGCGCGGATGATCATCGTTGTGGGTCATGGCGGCATTGAAGACCATCCGCCTGAATAGCTCGGCGCAGTCGGCTTCCGGTTTGTCGGACCGGCGACGCAGGTTATCGGCCATCAACGGGTAGGACCAACGTTCCCGGTCCAGGTGGCTATCGCCGCAGTCGAGCACGGTCAGGCCACGGACGAAACCGAAACGCAGGTAACCCTTGTCGGTGTAGTCGCGGTCGAACCGCTGCAGCATCAGCACGTCGCTCTCGCCGACCGCCTCCAGCCGGGCTTGCGTGACGTTCAGGCCGCAGAGACTTTGCGCATCCTCGATCGTGGCCTTCGGCCGCGCACCACCCATGTTTTGCCGCCGCTTCCGCCGTCAGAAACCGAGCGCTTTTGCTGGCCGTCGATCACGACCGGGTCGGCGGCCACTGGCGAGCGGTATGCACCAAGGTCAAGATCCAGATGGTATCGGCCCGCACCTCATAGACCAGCCGATAGCTCTCGTGCGGGATCAACTCACGGGTGCCCGGGATCTGTCCTGCCCGTCCTAGCAGGGGGTGCTCGGCCAACCGGCTGACGGCTGCCGAGAAAGCCTCATCCATGCGGATGGCGGCGAGCGGGTTGTCTTGGGCGATGAAGTCAACGATGTCGGCGCGGTCTTGTTCGGCGGACAGGGTCCACAAGACCCTCATGCGTCGCCGCCAGCCTTGGCCCGCAGTGCAGCGCGACGGGCAGCAAAGCGAGCCTCGACGTCGGCATCACTGGCATATTGGCCGGATGCGATCTGAGCACGCGCCGTGTCGACCTTGGCACGCAGGAAGGCGTCGTGCTCACGGGCCTGCCGTTGACGCTCGATGAACTCACGCATCAGTTCGCGCACCACCTGTGACGCCGGTCGGTGGCTGGCCTCGGCCTCTGCCATGAAGGCGTCGCGCAACTCCGGTTCCAGCTTCATGGTGAACATGGCTTCTTTGGACATGACCGGCTCCAGAAACATTGATACCAACGAAGTATATACAACGTCAATACTTTTTGCCACACTGCCGCCACCGATCGTGGCTGGCCGTGCGCTCCAATTCAGCGCACTTGAATCTGCATCAGCGCATCAAAACAGGCTTTCGTTCTACATCGCCTGCGCTTTGAAAACGGGATTCTTGAGCGCTGCCAGACGGATCAGTGGCGAGGGGCTGAGACAGTGGGACCTTCTCGAACTAGATCAGATCGGGCACGGTCATCGACCAGCGTTCCTCCACGGGCATGACATGCGATTCGATCAAAGTACGCACAGAGCGTCTCCCGCACTCCCCTGCGAACTTGCGCACCCATGGTCGATGCCTGCTTGTAGGTGGCCTCGAATCGGCGAGTGGAACGAGGTCGCCGGCGGCGCGCGGTGACGAGGCACAGATCGATGCGCTCACCGCGACGCGGCTTCCATACCCGGGCGCGCCGCCGGGCACGTTCGCGGGGGCGCCGACTCGAATTGCCCGCGATGCAATGTGCGCGCCCCCCGGCGCGCTGGCCTCTCGGCGCCCGAAGGGCGGTCCTTCGAATGAGCAATTGCTTCCGATGCAAGCATTGCGCACGCTCCGAAGCTCCTCGACGATTCGCGCATCACAACGATTCGTCCCGGAGACAATGTCCATGCGCTTCCACGCTTCGCTTCCTGGCCTGCTTCGCCAGCCCCTCTGCCTGGCGCTCTCGTCCTGCCTCTGCATGGCCGCGGCCAACGCCCAGGGCAACTATCGCATCGCGACCGAAGGCGCCTACCCGCCCTGGAGCTTCAAGGACTCGCAGGGGATGCTCCAGGGTTGGGACGTCGACATCGCACGTGCACTGTGCGAGAAGATGAAGGCCAAGTGCGAGATCGTCGCGCAGGACTGGGATGGCATCATTCCGGGCCTCGTCGCCCGCAAGTACGACATGATCGTGGCGAGCATGGCGATCACGCCGCAACGCCGCGAGCGCGTGGCCTTCTCGGCCAAGTACAAGGACACGATTTCGCGCTTCGTCGCGCGCAAGGGAATGCCGCCGGACGTCAGCCCCGCGGCACTGAAAGGCAAGACCATCGGGGTGCAGCGCGGCTCGGTCCAGGCGGCCTACCTCGCGCAGAACTACCAGGCCGCGAACCTCAAGTTCTACGACACGCCGCAGGCCGCCGAACTCGATCTCGTCGCCGGCCGCGTCGAGTACATCCTCGGCAACATGGTCACCTACCACGTCGGCTTCCTGAAGACGCCCGAGGCCAGGGACTTCGCGTTCGTCGGCCCGGAGCTCAAGGGCGGCATCCTCGGCGAAGGCAACGGCATCGCCGTGCGCAAGGACGATGGGCAGACCCTGGCGAGGATCAACGCCGCGCTGGAAGCGATCCGGGCCGACGGCACCTACGACCGCATCACGGCGAAGTACTTCCCGTTCAAGCTGATGTAGGCGCCGCGACCCCCGATGAACATCCTCCATGGTTTTGGCGGGCAGCTGCTCCTGGGCGCGCTCGCGACGCTGCAGCTCGCGGCCGCCGCGCTGGTGCTGGGCACGCTGCTCGGCGCAGCCGTCTGCGGCCTGCAGCTCTCGGGCCACCGCGTCCTGCGGGCCGCCGGCGACGGCTACGCCGCGGTGGTCCGGGGCATTCCCGACCTGCTGATCGTCTTCGCCGTCTTCTTTGGCGGCTCGCTCACGCTCGCCGCGCTCACCGGCCGCTATGTCGAGATCGACACCTTCTTCGCCGGCGTGGCCGCGCTGGCGCTCTCGTTCGGCGCCTATGCCGCCGAGATCGCGCGGGGCGCACTGCTGTCGGTCCCGAAAACCCAGCGCGAGGCCGCAAGGACGCTCGGACTGTCGCGCGCCCAGGCGCTGTGGACCGTCGTGCTGCCGCAGGCGGCCCGCTTCGCGCTCGCCCCGTTCGGCAACCAGTCGATCGTTCTGCTCAAGCAGACCTCGATCGTCTCCATCGTCGGGTGCGACGAACTCATGCGCAAGGCCGCAGAGGCCTCTGGCGCGACGCGCGAGCCGTTCACGATGTACCTCGCCGCCGCCTGCCTCTATCTTGCGCTGACCGGTTTCGCCACGCTGTGCCTCGAGTGGGCGGAGCGCCGCGCCGCCCGCCCGCTGGCCGCCTGACGCCATGTTCGACATCACCCTTCTGTGGTCCGTGCTGCCCGCGCTGGTCGAGGGCGCCGGGCTCACGCTCGCGCTCACGGCCTGGGTCATCCTCCTGGGCACGGCCCTGTCGATCCCCGTCGCCCTCGGCCGGAACGCGCGGGCCGCCGGTCTGCGCGCGGCGGCCCATGCCTACGTGCTCTTCTTTCGCGGGACCCCCGCGCTGGTCCAGCTGTTCCTGCTCTACTACGGGGCGGGCCAGTTCGACCTGATCCGGCATTCCGTGCTGTGGCCCGTGCTGCGCGATCCCTACTGGTGCGTGGTGATCGCCCTGGCACTGAACTCGGCCGCCTACACGGGCAAGACACTGGGCGCCGCGCTGGCCGCGATCCCGCGGGGGACGCGCGAGGCCGCCCGCGTCCTCGGGCTCGGCCGCGTCCAGGCCTTCGGCCTGATCGACCTGCCGCTCGCGGTGCGCACGGCGCTGCCGGCCTTCGGCAACGAGATCATCCTGACCTGCAAGGCGACGTCTCTCGCCAGCACCGTCACCCTGCTCGAGCTCACGGGCAGCGCCCGCCTGCTCACCGCCGAGACCTACGCGCCCTACGAGATCTTTCTCGGCGCGGGCCTCGTCTATCTCGCCATCAACTACGTCCTGCTGCGCGGCATCCGCGCGCTCGAGGCCTCGTTGAATCGTCCCCACTGAACCCAAGCAAACACATGAGATTCCTCACCCTGGGCCCGGCAGGCAGCAACCACGAATTCGTGACCCGCCGCTACCTCGACTTTCACGGGCTGCGCGACACCGCGATCCTGGACCTGGTCTCCGATTTCGAGCACGGCGCCGATGCCGTGCTTCGGGGCGAGGCCGATTTCATGATCCAGTGCGCAGTGCATCCCGCCGCCGCCTCGACGGTCGCGAAGTGCTTCGTCGGCCTCCACCTGATCGACACCTTCATCTCGCCAAGCCAGGATCTGGCGATCCTCCAGCGCCACGACGCCGCGCAACCCACGTCCCTCGCGGTCATGCGCCCGACCCTGCCGTACATCGACCGCCGCCAGTGGCCGCAGATCGAATTCGTGGCGACCGTCGCCGAGGTCACCCAGGGCGTGAGCGACGGGAAGTATGCCGTCGGCCTCGGCTACGCCTCCGCCGCGGAAAAACACCCCGAGCTCCTCTATGTGAGGCAGTTCATCGGCACGGTCGACGATGCCTGGATGGTCTATGGGCGCACCCGCGTGAGCACCGGGGACCTGAGCGCCTGGCGCGACAGCCCCGCCGCCCTTCTCTATCGGCGCGGAGCCTGAGCATGGGCACGGCCATCTCCTCTCTCGACCCGATGGTCTCGGTCGCGGGGCTGTCCAAGCATTTCCACGCACAGCAGGTGCTCAGCGACATCCATCTGAGCGTCGCCGCCGGCGAGCGCGTGGTCGTGTGCGGCCCCTCGGGTTCTGGCAAGTCGACGCTCGCGCGGTGCATCAGCGGACTCGAGAGCTACGCAAGCGGCACCGTGACGGTCAACGGCGTCGCTGTCTCACCGCGCATGCGCCATGTCGATCTGGTACGGGCCAACATCGGCATGGTGTTCCAGCAGTTCAACCTGTTTCCGCATCTCACCGTGCTCGAGAACTGCACCCTGGCGCAGCGCTGGGTCCGGCACCGCTCCCGGCAGGAGGCCCGGCAGACCGCACTCGCGTACCTCGACAAGGTCCGTCTCGCCGAGAAGGCGTCGGCCTATCCGGCCCAGCTCTCGGGCGGACAGCAGCAGCGCGTCGCCATCGCGCGGGCACTCTGCCTGAATCCTTCCGTCATGCTGTTCGACGAGGCCACGTCGGCACTCGATCCGGAGATGGTCAAGGAAGTGCTCGAGACCATGATCCTGCTGGCGCGGGACGGCATGACGATGATCTGCATCACCCACGAAATGGGCTTCGCGCGGGCGGTCGCCGACAAGGTCGCGTTCATGGACGGCGGGCGCATCGTGCAGGCCGCGCCGCCCGGCGAGTTCTTCGGCCACTGCGCGGATCCGCGGATCCAGCGATTCCTCAGCCAGGTCTTCTGATCTCGGGCTCGACGCGACAGTCGATCATCAACTGGCCTACACGCGTGCCGGGCCACGGTCCAGTCCGACCTGCTTCGGCGACGGCTACTTGCTTGTATGAACGAAGGATGGGCACACGCGGGTCAGTGCCATCAACGTTTCCGCTTGAACCCTGCTTCTCGCTGGTTCCGCAGCGCGAGAACAAACACGGTATTGATGTCGACAACATATCGATAGAGCGCAATGTACGCGCGCGATCCGCGTCCTATCAGCAACTCCCGATGGCCCGCTTTGACCGGACGACCTATCAGGGGGCTGTGTCTCAGGATCTCCATCGCTTGCATGACCTCGCCAAGCCGTTGCGGGACATCGACCTCCTCGAATCTCGCAAGGTGATCGATGAACCGGTCGAAGTCATCGAAAACTTCTGGAGCGAGTTCAATCTGCGTCACCTGCCCATCAGTGCTCGAGCTTTCGCGCGGTGGGCTTGACGGGTTTCTCGCCTCGCCCACGAGCAGCAAGGTATTTCTTCGCGTCGTCCCAAGGCACGGAGTTCCCGGTCGCCAGCAACTTTGCCCAGCGCTTCTCGGCGATGCGATGCAACTCTTCCTCTGCTTCAACCTGCTCGACTGTGCGAGCGATGGCATCGACGATGAAAGCATGGGCAGTTTTGCCTGCCAGGTCCGCTGCTGCGGAGATACGCTCTTTGAGATCGTCATCCAGGCGAATGGTGGTTGTCGACATGGTCAAACCTTTCGTACGCACATAGTAGCACGGTTGTGCTACAAATGCTGACTGACGTCTCCCGAGTCCTTCGGCACGGCGCGGCCGGATCCGCAGCGTCTCGGCAAGGTCTTCTGACCCGAGGTCCTTGCCGGAAGTTCGTGCGTTCACTCGGCGCACACGCGTGCCAAGCCGCGGTCCAGCGCGATCGCGAACAGCGGCGACAGCCCGTGCGCGTCGACGTGCCGCGCGGTCGCATGCGTCAACCGCTCGTGACAATCCGGCCGCTCGCGCAGCGACCGGATCGCGACAAGTTCGTCGATGAACCGGGGGCGGAGCCGATCGAGCGCCGGACGAAGTTCGTTCCTCAGGTCTGCGCGAGGTTCGTCCGGTGCTCTTCCCCCCCGCCACCAGCGGGCGATAAGCGCGAACTGGACGAGTTTGCTCGCTTCGATCTGGTCTGTGAAGAACGCGGTCGCCAGTTCTCCTGGCAAACCGCGCACGCTCGCCTCTTGCGCAGCCGCCGCAACGACTTCCTGCTCGCGCGGATCGCCCGGCGGATCCGCGACCGGCTGGCGGCTGTCCCATTTGGTCAGCGCCACTTGCCGGGACAGGTCGAGCCGCGCCGCGCTCAGCGCCACGAGGGTCGAGAAGCCCTCGGACCGGTCGGGCCCGGTGGCGTCCGAAGCACAGGCGAGTGTGGCCAGCGTGACGGCCATCGCGCCGGCCGCTCGGAAACAACGAATCGGAACACGCATGTGCATCGGGAACCTCCGAAAGTCCAGGGACGTGGTCCGGGCTGCCCGCCACCGGATCGACTCGAGGTAAAGCCTAGTGCAGGGACGATCGCGCGTCGCCTGTCAACATGCACAGTTGCGCGCAACCTGCCGGTCGCAGGACGACGTCGAAACTTCGGAGGCAAAGTCCTTGTGCGGCTATGAGGGCGGCACGGAGGGCCCATCTGCGATGCGGGGTGTTGTGACGCGTGTCCCACGCGCGGATCACAGTCGGCCAGCAGGTTGACATGGTGGCCCCATGGCACGGCCTCTGCCATTTCTCGCACAGCCCGTGCGAGTTCTGACTGGCTTCTGTTTCTGCTCGCAGACGGGACACTCGAATACTCGACCTACGAGCTTCCGGCGCCAGGCACGGCCGGCATCGCTGGGGTGTACCGCGCGAGGACATGCTTCCAGCTGTACCTCGACCAGATCGCCAACGGCTCCTTCTGAGACCTCGCGACACCCGGCGCATTGCGCCCTCAGTCCATCGCGGCCTCCCCCAACGCAGGCATCTCCCGCGCCACGATGTACGCGAACGCCTCCTCCGCGAGGCGCGCCGCCATGAAGATCGCCGTGCGGTCGGCCCGCAGCACCTTCAGCCAGGCGTCGACGTAGGCCGCATGCCCCTCGACGGTGGCATCGACCAGCCCGCAGTGCCCCAGGAGGAACGCGCTGCCGAGCTCCGCCACCAGTTCCTCGAACGCATAGGCCGCATCGCCGAAACGCCGCCCGAAGCTGCGGTTCAGCCGCTCGGGATGGCCGGTCCAGTGCACCAGCTCGTGCAGCGCGGTCGCGCACAGCGCCTCGGCGCTCGTGAACTGCCGCGGCCACGGCAGACGGATCTCGTCGAGCGTCGGCAGGTAGGCCGCCCGGTCGAACCCGTGCCGGATCGTCGCATGGCAGCCCCCGAGCAGCCGCATCGCCCGCTCCACGGGACCCTGCGACGCCGCCGGCGAGGTAACGCCCCGATCCACGACCTCGAGCGGCAACCCCTCGATCTGCGCCAGGTTGAAGAGCCAGAACGGCCGGCACAGCAGCACGCCCGCGCGCGCACCGGAACGGGCCGTCAGGGGCGCCTCATCCACGCCGCCCTCCGAGAGGACATCGTCGGCATCGTCAAGGTGCTCCCGCGCCCTGCGCTCGAAGTGCGCGCACAGCACGCCGCGTTCGCCCCGACGGACCTGGGCGCCGAGGCTCTGCGCCTGCCGGTAGGTCAGCCACACGTTGGACGCGTAGCCCGCCTCGATCGCCGCCTCCCAGAGGAGCAGCACATTCGCGCCGCGGTAGGGCGCCCCGGTCTTGCCGTTGCGAGGCACCCCGCGCGCCGCCGCCCGCGCCCAGCGTTCGCGGAACACGCCGGCGCCCTTCTCCAGCATCGCGATGATCCGGTCCGTCACGACCTGCCGCACGTCCATGCGGTCCGGCCCCCGTGCAGCGGTGCCCGGGGTTGGGGCAACGCCCCCACCTGCTTTGGGTGAGTCCTCGGGGGGTGCGGGGGGAACGCCCGTGGCTGTTGGAGTCCCCGCGTGATGCGCGGTGGCGCTGGAAGTCGAATTCGCGTGCATGGCTGGGCCTTTCTGCGGCATGTGCCGCGGTGGTTGAACATCTGCTTTCGGAGCCGCCTCGACGCATGAACAGCGCGCGAAAAGGGCCGATGTCCAGGGACCGCCCGCAAGCCGCAGCCGAGCGCCCAGCGAGGACCGGGTGAGGACGGTGGCAAAGCCCGCAGCCCTGGACAGCGGCCCGTGCGCGCTATGCGTCGGCCAAGAGGCGGCTTCGAACGCAGAGGCCATGCGCACAGGCCACAGGCACCCGCACGCGACGCCGCGCCGCCCAAGGCGGCATGCCACCGAGGCCGCTGCGAAGCGCGCGCCTCCGGTCCTGTCAGGAACTGCCGAACGCCGAGGCGAGCGGCCTGGTCAGTGATTGCCGTGCATGCACGGCCACTTGGCGGCCCGCGCCGATTCCCCGGTCGGCCGGCCCTTCTCCGACCATCGCGCGCATCGGCGTTCAGGCGTCACCGCCGTCCGCGCACCGCACGCGGGCCACGCACAGGCAAGATGCCCCGAGCGGCGCAACGGTCGCGCCCCCTCGAAGGCTGGCGTGGTTCGGCCGTCGAGCCCACTGGCAGGAATCGGAGTCGACAACAGCCTCGGACTTCGTTCTGGGTATGCGCACGGCGGGACCGACGCACATGAGTGCCGCCATGTCCTTGCGAAGCAACTCGGGGCCGTGCAGACAGAAGGACGAGCTGTTCGACTCCTCCTTCCTACCGGTGCCTTGCACCGACGCACCGACCGAGCGCAAGGCCTTGTATTTCCGGGGTGCCTGCCATCGCGCCCAGCCAGTTTGACGTCGCCGCTTCGTCGAGGATCTGAATCGCCACCTCGAGGGCGCACGGCAGTTGGCCGCGCGCGCGGCCAACTGCCAACAGGAGGCGCATCGGGGATGGGGCGGCGCAGCGATCGATCGGCTGGCGCGCGACCTCATGGCCTTCATCGGCGCATCGAGTCCCATGGCTGGGCCAAGGGGACCGTGGAGCAGCTGTCCGCCCACATCGACCTGCGTGACCCGGCCGACGTGGCTTCTCGGCCCAGGACCTGCGGTGCATGCGGCAGTTCTTCCAGGTCTACCCGCCAGGCTCAAGACTCTCAACGCTGTTGAGAGCATGCAGCCGCAGGCCGCGCAGCATTTCAAGGACGCATACCTGTTGCATTTCCTCGCCTTGTCCGAGCCGCACTCCGAGGCCGAACTGGACCGCGGCCTGCTGATGAACCTTCGCCGTTTCCTCACCGAGTTGGGACAGGACTTCTGCTACATCGCCAGCGAATACCCTGTGCAAGTGGGCAGCCAGGACTTCGCGCACGACCTGTTGTTCTTCCACCGAGGCCTGAACTGCCTCGTGGCCATCGAACTGAAGGTCCCCGCCTTCGAACCCGAACACTTGGGCAAGCTGAACTTCTACCTGGAAGCGCTGGACCGTGACGTGAAGAAGCCGCACGAGAACCCGTCATTGGTTTGCTGCCGTGCGCCAGCAAGAACAGGGAGGTGCTGGAATACGCGCCGAGCCGCACGCTCTCGCCTGCACTGGTAGCAATAACGATGCAGCTGCCAGACAAAGGGACGTGGCGGCACAGCTGCACGAGTTCTATGCCTTGAGCGCGCCGCCGGACCTGGCAGCGGAGGTTATCCCGCATTGGGTTAAGAGCAGGAAGCGCCGGTCCTGATCTGATGTCCGAACCGGGGCGCTGCAGCGGCACGCTCCGCAAAAAGGCTGTCTCCGATCAGGATCTCCGAGGCTCCATGCGTTGCCTCGATGACTCGCAGGACGGGCGCAAGCGGGCGGTGGTCGCCGCCGTGCCGCCAGCGAGCCCGCAAGTCGACGCGCACCAACGCTATTCGCGCAATGTGAACACCAGCGACAGGTAAGAGACCGGCTGGGTCTGAATGGCCTCGATCCCATGCAGTGCGGTTGCATCGAACAGCAGCGAATCCCCTGCCCTCACCTCCGCAGTCCTGCCGCCATAGCGGTAGCGGACCTCCCCGGACAGGAAGTACAGGAACTTGAGGCCTGGATGCTGGAAGGTCACATAGGGATCGGCGCCGGGCAGCAGCGTGACCAGGTAGGGCTCGACGAACAGGTTGCCCGACAGCAGATGGCCCAGCAGCTCGTAGCGGTAGTCGGAGACCGCACCGATGCGATCGACCAAGACACCATGTCCTGCGCGCACATGGCAGAAGTCCGTGCGCCGCGCCTGGTCCCCGAAGAACCGCGACGTCGGCACCCCAAGACCATTCGCGAGGCGCTCCAGGGTCTCCACCGAAGGCGAGACCAGCCCGCGCTCGATGCGCGAAAGCATCGACGCAGAAATCCCCGAGGTCTTCGCCAGCGCCCCGCCTGATACCTCGGCCGCCATGCGCAGCGCCCTCACCTGCGCCCCGATGCGTACCGCGGACAGGCTGCGCACGACCGGCGCGGGTTGCCGCGGCCGGACACGCGTGATCGACGCCGGCAGCCGCAGAGGATGAGCCGTGGGGAGTGGAGAGGCTGCAAGTCTGCGCGTCATGCAACAACAAAACAGCCTCTGCGGATCAGAACCGGCTTGGAGGCGACGCCGTACATAGAAGAGGAAGGCCTATATGTGGAAGATCATCCGTGGTTCAATCGTACACAAGGCGAGAGCATTTGTCCATGCCAATTGCCTCGCCCAAACATGCGCTCGACCCAGCGTTGTTGGCTCTTGGCATCGCCATCAAGGCATTGCGCAAGACGCATGGCATTTCACAAGAAGAACTTGCGCATCGCAGCCACATCGATCGCTCTTACATGAGCAGCATCGAAAGGGGGATGCAAAACCCTGGCGTGATGACCGTTGTACAGATCGCCGCCGGCCTCGGCGTGTCCGTGGCCGAGTTGGCGGCCAAGGCACGACTCTGAGCGCTTAGGTTGCGTTTCTCATCGTCAGTCTCGGGGCGCCGCGCAGGATGCAACCGGTTGTTCCCCAGAACGGGGCCCGGCGATCTCAGGAACCTCAACGAGCCCGACGCCAGAGTAGATCGTCTCGCCCATCTTGAGCACTGGCGCCATCAGGCTTCAGCGCGTCCTGGTGTACTTCTTCATGGTCGTGAACGGCATACCCGACGGCGCCACGCCCGCTAGAAGTGCTCGGCGGTGAAGGCACCGGCGCCGGCCGCCAGCTCCACCAACGTTTGGCTGCGCCGCTGCACCAGTTCGCATATCGGGTGCAGAAAGTCACGCTCCGCTTCGGTGTACACCGGGGCGGAAAGAAGTTCGGGTGCTCTCTTCATCGCACGGGACAGCCGCTCGGTCTCCCGGTGCAGCAGCTTTTGATCGATGCCGCATAGGTGGGCGAAATGCGCAAGCTCCATCGCGTTGAGTTCTTCCCATCCGAAGGCGTCGCCGAAGGACATTGCGAAGCTTTGGTCGAGTTCCGGATATTGGGCCACGCTCACGACGTCGTACCACGGCGCGGGCTCAAGCATGGTTCGGTCGACAAAGAACGAAAAGTTCTTTCCATGCGCATCGGAGTTGCCGACCGCCAGCTGGAACAGTGCCCAACGCAACATCTCCAACCGCGCCACCGCCGGGCGGCGCATGAGAGCGGCAAGACCAAAAAGTCGCGGCAGACTCATCCCATCGCGATATGGTGCAAGGGCGGGGGAATTGCCCAGATGGCGCTCATATTTGGAATCCACCGAAAGATCGGCAGCCTGGCAGGCGTCGATGACGTGCAGCTTTGTCACCCAATCGTGGTTTTCTTCGGCGCGCCATTGCCGGTCGAACCGGGCGACGACCAGAACCGGAACCTTCAGCCGCATGATCGCAACACGGGCCACCTGAGTGCCATACGCCCCTGCGAGCGTCATGCAGTAGTGCTCGTTGGCCGCGAGGTGAGGTGTGCGTGGGCCGGCCGGCTGCGGCTTGAGAATGAAAGTCGAAGCCAGTGGCGGCTCCGGCAGCCACATGCTGGCCTCCGTGTCGTGGACGAGGTCGTGCGCAGTCCATACGGCCAGCTTGTCCTGATAGCCCGCAATCGACATTCGCACCCGGCCGTCCCACACCGTGAGGCCGCCTTCCTTTGCAGCATCGATACGGCCGCTGAGCTCCTCTCGCGACAGAAAGCGTTGTTCCCGACGAGCGGCCGCAGCCGGTGGTTGATCGAAGGGCTGGAACTCCAGTGCTCCGGTCGTCTCCCCTCCCATTTCCCGCAGCAGTGCAAATGCGTTGCTCGGTGCGACATGGAGTTGCTCGAGTGCGGCGCGAAGAGGTGCCCCCTCCGGAAAGAGGTTCACGATGAAGCGTCGGATCGCATGAGAGTCATAGCCGGCAGGTGGCGGCTCAAAGGGAAACGCCGGCGAGAGTTGAAAGGCACCCTGGCGCGCCCATGCGTGGTCATAACGGAACGACCACCGGTCTTCCGCGCTTGAGTAGGCGAGTTCGCCGACCGGGGTGCCACCATCGTGTGTCACGCGCAAGCGATGCACGTTGTCCTCAGACTCGCTCATCGTCCGACGCCTTCTGCCCGGCCACAAAACTCTGCAGGTCACTTTTGGGTCCGACCACAAGCGCAAGACCCAGCCCGTCGAGTACCGCCTGCAGCTTGTCCAGCCGGACGGAGCCCGCTTCATTCTCAAGTCGCGAGACCAGGTCGACAGAGACGCCAAAGAGGCTCGCCGCGTCGTCGATGCGAAGTTGCTGCCGCTTTCTGGCCTGGCGCACGTACTGCCCAAGGCCGCCCTGCCCGCGCACCAGAATCGGGGGCGGCGCAATCGGGTCAGCGGCGCCGACCGCCTCGACCTTGACGCTGGTGGATTTCATTTCGGAATTTACCAAATAATCGCATGAACTCGGCGTACCGAGGGGATATTTCTGATATTCCGAATTTTAATACTGCGCGACGCGCTTTGAGACAGCATTCGCTAAATTCCGAAACTTTAGCCGTCTTTCAACGCAACCAGAGCAAAATTTCTGGTTTTCCGAAATTCCGCGAATCCGCGGGCGGCCTTCTCGCCAGCGGAGCTTGCTGCAGGAGACGGAGATGCCCCCGACGGGCGCTCCCGAGAAACGCTTCGATCGGCCTTCCACCGACACAAGGCGTGCCCCACAAGCGCCAGCAGTTGGGGAGCTTCGCCAGACAAGCTGGGCAAACTGGCCAGTTCAAGTGGGGAGTATCGAAACGCCTGCCGTAGGTTCGGGCGGCCGACACCTCGACGATTTGCCTTGTCGGGTCGCACGAAAGCCGCTCTGAACCATTGCTCGCCACGACCTGCGCACCGCCTGCCTTCTGTTCGGCCTCGACGGCGCGACGACCGGTTGCCCGTCAGCTGGCCGTCGCGCTCATCCGGACCTGCGAGACGATCAAATACCAATCGACTCCACTTGGGCCTGCACCAGGCCCAGTTTTCAAGGATCACCTCGTGGAGGGTCGACATCGGGCCGGAATGGATTACCGCCTGGAACTGCGAAGGCCTCGTCGATGACACGCGCGACTTGCTCCCAGACACCAGGCACTCCAAGCTGCGGGAACTGTCCGCGCAGCTTGTCGCTCAGGCGCCCTTCGTTGTGGCGAATGGAACGGATGATCATGTCCAGGTGAGCGTCGGGACCTTCGATGATTTCCTTCAGTTCCTGACGCGCAAGGTCATGTGCACGAAAGAACGCGGCTTGGCTGTGCATCTCCTTGCGAATGGTCCTGTCGATCACACCGCTCATGTATTCGACATGTGAGGTGAGGTCGATGAACCGCCAGGCCGGCATCGCTTCGTCATAGGCCGCGAATTCGAAATTGGAGAGCACCCCATCAGGTTGTGCAACGGGCTCCCGCCGAAACGAGCTCGCTTCGGCGAAGCGGCCCATGAACGGCTTGGAGAAGGCCTCGAGGGCGCGGTCGTAATTTGCGCGCTCAAGGGTGCTGTCTGTGATCAGCGCCGACACAGGCAGGATGAACGGCGCGTGGACCGCGCCATCTCGGCGAAGTATGTCGTTGATCAGGAAGCGATGGACGCGTCCGTTTTTGTCGGACAGGGGATGGATATAGACGAATCCGAAGGACGCCACCGCGGCGCGCATGACGCTGGGCGCACCCTCTGTTCGGATCAGGAACTGGCTCAGGGCATCAACCATCCGCGGGACGGCCTCCCATGGCGGTGCGAAGTAGTGCACGACGTTCTCGTAACGCACGGTTTGCCCCACGTACACAGGCGACCGGCGAAGGCCATAGGCGGGCAGGGTTGTTGTCTTGCCCAGGATGGCCTCCTGAAGCTGCGCCAGGCCTTCTGCAGCCAGCCCAAGCAGATCTGGCCCCTAATTTGTCTATGGAAACAATTACTGGCGCGAAAAAATCATTACGAATGGTCGACGACGATTATTTTTGATTACGCGCCGACGATCTCACATCGCTGAACGGGCAGCCTCAGGGCCCACAGGCAAGCCCATCCCACCTTTCGCAGAGGCCCCCGAAGGACCCCGCGCCGAACTGCCACAACGCCGTGACCCGCTCGCCGTCCGGCCATTGACGACTCGACTATGCTTCGCCCGCCGCGCATGCGGTGCCCCTCGTTCCGCCGCGCTCATCGATGGACGCCGGACCGACCCACCTTTTCGCAGAGAGAAAGAAAGAGTCCACCCGTGTTCCGCACCCTGCTCAAGTCCAAGATCCATCGCGTCGCCGTCACCGACTGCGAACTGCACTATGAAGGCTCCTGCGCCATCGACGAAGACCTGCTCGACGCCGCCAACCTGGCGGAGAACGAGCAGGTGCACATCTGGAACATCAACAACGGCGAGCGCTTCGTCACCTACGCGATCCGCGGCGAGCGCGGCACCGGCATCATCTCGGTCAACGGCTCGGCCGCGCGCCGGGCGTCGGTGGGTGACCTGATCATCATCGCGGCCTTCGGCCTGGTGCCCGAAGACCAGGTGGCAGGCTACAAGCCCAAGCTGGTGTTCGTGGACGGCGCCAACCGCATCAAGGAAGAGCGCGCGCACATTCCGGTGCAGGCGGCTTCGGGCGAGACTGCGATGGCCTGAGCGAGCGATCGACTTACAGTGCATCCAGCGGGTAGATCGGACGCCGCACGCGCTCGAAGCGCAACTTCGAATAGTCCGACGTCGTCACACCGACGCTGTCGCATTCGATCACGTCTTCCGCCAGGCTGCCGAAGCCGGCTCGCCAATGCACCCGGCTCTTCAAGACCAGGTACCTGACGCGATCGAGGTCGATGCCGAGCGACATGAGGTATGCCAGGTCATGCGGCTCGGTCGCCATGGAAGTCACCACGACCTGGACGCCGCCGGCCTGAAGCACGACGGTCTTGCCTGCGCTGATCGCCACGCCGGCCATCATGGGACCGCGCAGCCGGAATGCGCCATCGCTGATGGTGCGCACACGCGCCGAAAGGGTGATCGGCGGGTTGGCATCGCCGGTGGCGGTCAGCTCGCTCAGGCCGCCGACAGACAGCGTGACTTCGTTGCCGATGCCTGCGGCAATGGCCTGCTCCACCGCTTGCGGATCGCGAATGGCGTAGAACACCGCGTCCTGAAGGTCCTGGCGCAGCACCTCGGCCAGCACGCCCGTGGTGTCCATCGTGCCACCGGACGCGCTGTTGTCGCAGTGATCGAGGAGGACCACCAGCCGTCCGGTGGCCGACTTGGCCTGTGCGACCGATTTCTCCAGGGGCTGTCCCTTGTACACGAAGGCCGAGCGGTTTTCCCAGGCCTGATCCAGCAATTCATCGCGCACTCGCCTGGCCTGTTCTTCATTCGCGTCCGTGCACACCACGGCCGACAGGCCGGCGTTGCGGATATCTGCATGCGGGAAGCCCGTGAACACGGAGGCAGCGAGCACTGTCCCGGTTTGCTCGAACTCGATGCAACGCGCCTGCAGCGACCGGTTGGGCTGCGCATGCGTGCCCTGGCGCATGACGTGCGGCAGCATGGGCCGGTTGTCCCACGCGAGCACGGGACGAATTTCTCCACGAATCGTGCGCACCAGGAGTTCCGCGGCCCGCCGGCCCGCGGCGGCCATGTCGACGTGCGGATAGGTGTGGTAGCCGCTGAGAACCGTCAGGCGCGCGACCATCTCAGGATAGAGATTGGCGTGCATGTCGAACGCCGCACCGATCGGGACTGTCGGCTGCAGCTCGCGTAGCCGGCGCAGGAGTTCGCCTTCGCCATCTTCATGCGCGGGCGAGACCATCGCCCCATGCAGATCGAGCAGGATGCCGTCGAAGACCTTGCCACGGGCTGCGTCGAGGATCAGTCCCACGATCCGCTCGTAGGCTTCGGTGTCGACCAGCCCGCTCGGGCTCGCTTCGGCGACCACGGCCACCGTGATCTCGCAGCCTTCGCGATCGGTCACTTCAAGGAAGCCGCCCATTCCCGTGCCCGTGCCACGCCGGGCTGCCGCCGCGGCATCACCGACGAGCGGGGTGTCGCCGTCGCGGAAAAATCGCTGCAGCGGCGTTGGCGCGGGCGAGAAGGTGTTCGTTTCATGCTTGAAGCAAGCCAGGAGCAGGCGAAGGGGGGCTTTGTGGTTCATTGATTTCCTCGGAGTCGTCGATTTGATGATTCGCAGCGGTCAGGCGTCCATCGCCTGAAGAACCGCATCCCACGCAAGGTCCGATGCGGCTTCGGCAAGCACGAAAGGGTCGACCGCCGCAGTTCCCGTTCCCGTGGAGAGCGCGAAGAGGATGTCGCCGTCGTGCGGCGTGTGGAACGGCTGGATGGCGCGGGCCATCGAGGAGTGGACCTGCCTGCCGAGTTGCCGCAACAGCAATGAGGGCATGGGCTGATCGGTCACGAGCACGGTGAGCGTGGTGTTCTCGGTGGTGGCAACGGTGCCCACCGGTTCGGCGGGCACGCCGGCTGCGGCCGGGGCGATGGGCACCAGCACCTCGCGCGGGTGATGGCGCACGCCCGTGCGCCGATGACGCAGGCCGCGCACCACGCGGCCTTGGCGGTCGACGATCACGCCCAGTGCATTGACCACGGTAGCAATGAAAACGCGCGTTCCGCCGACCATCGCGAAGGCGGCGCCCTGTCCGCCGGGCTCGCGCTCGTAGTCCGGATAGGCCGCGAACTTGCCCACTGCGGCCGAGCGCCCCGCGCCGCGCGCGCCCTGCGGAAATGCCCCTGCCTGCACCGACCGGTAGGCTGCCGCGCCGAGCGCCTTGTCCGGATAGATCGAATTGGTGCGCCCGCCGAAGTCGTAGATGATGGCGCCGGAGACCAGCGCGATCTTTCCCCAGCCCACGGCGCCGCCGCGCTCGGCCAGCATGCTCGATGTCACGCCGGTGGCCGCCTCGAGCCCGTACAGGGAGCCGCCCGCAAGGCTGACCGCGTCCACGCGCGGGTAGCCGCCAAGGAGGCCCGGCGCGCCGCCGCGCACGTCGACCTCGCAGTCGGCGCCGCCCTCGACATGAAGGACCGTGCAACCGGTGGGCCCCTCCTCGTACTCCGCAATGCCGATCCTCAGTTGAGGAAAGTCGAAGGACAGCGTTCGGCCGTCCGACGGACCGTGCCACAACCGCGGGACCAGGCCTGGCCCGGCATTCACATCGTTCTTCATCATTTCTCGACTCTTTCCTGTTCAGGCTGCAGCCTGCCAAAGGGCCTGGCTGTACGCGTGGTGCGGTTTCTCGTAGAAGCGTGCGGCATCGCCGATCTCGACCACTTCTCCCGAGCGCATCACCGCGATCCGGCTGCACACGTAGCGCGTGGCTGCCAGGTCGTGGGAGATGAAGAGGGCGGCAAAGCCGTGGCGCTGCTGCAGGTCGCGAATCAAATTGAGGATCTGCACCTGCACGGAGACGTCGAGCGCGCTGACCGCTTCATCGAACACCAGGAACCGGGGCTGCGTGATCAACGCCCGCGCGATCGCCACCCGCTGGCGCTGGCCACCGGAGAGCTCGTGCGGGAAGCGCTCGGCGAACCCCGGGTTGAGGCCCACCAGCGCAAGCGTCTGCGCGACGCGGTCGCGGCACACCCGGGGCGTTCCTGCGCCGGTCACCGCCAGCGGCTCCGCCACCGAAACGCCGAGGCGCAGCCGGGGATTGAGCGCCCATTCCGGCTGCTGCAGGACCACCGACATGCGGCCTGCGAGCAGGAGTTGCCGGGCTCGACGCGAGGCCGGAACGACATCGCCGAGGAAACGCACCGCGCCCTGCGTCGGAGCCTGCAGCCCCAGCAGAAGCCGGCCCATCGTCGTTTTTCCGGAGCCGCTTTCTCCGACCAGGCCGAGCGTTTCGCCGGCTCGGATGCACAGGCTCACATCGCGCACCGCGTCGACGCGGCGCCGGTTCCAGACCGGGCCCGCCGTGAACGTCACGCCCACGCGCTCGAGCGACACCACAGGCTCCTCCGTCATGCGGCCTCCTTGAATTGAACCAGCTCGCCGGCGTGGTGGCAGGCGACCGAGCGCCCCTCGACCTCGCGCAGCTCGGGCCGCAGGGCGCGGCAATGGGCGTTGGCATGGCCGCAGCGGTCGGCAAAGGCGCAATGTTCGCTGCGACCGCCGAGCGCCGGGGGCGCGCCGGGAATCGATGCCAGGACCTCGCCCAGCTTCTCCCTGCCGGGCGCCACGGCAAGCAGCGCCTGCGTGTAGGGATGCGCAGGCCGTGCGAACACCACGGACGCCGGGCCGTACTCGACCACACGGCCGGCATACATCACCGCCACCGTGTCGCAATGGCGGGCCACGGCGCGCAGTTCGTGGCTCAGCAGCACGACGCCGGTTTTCATGGAATCGCGCAGCGACACGAGCAGCGCAAAGATCTGCTCGCGCAGGGTCGCGTCCAGGGAGGCCGTCGGCTCGTCGGCCACCAGCAGCATCGGCCCGCGCGCGATGGCCATCGCAATCACGACGCGCTGCGCCATGCCGCCCGACAGCTGGTGCGGAAAACTGCGTTCGACACGCTCGATGTCGCGCAACCCGACGCGCGCCAGCAGGTCGCGCACCGCCGCCTTGCTGCCCGCCGCGAGCGCGACCTGCTTGCCGACGCGCATGGTCGGGTCCAGCGCGACCATCGGGTTCTGGAAAACGAAGCCGAGCGTGCGGCGCCGCAGCTCGCGCAGCGCCGCATCATCCAGCTCGAAGACCGGCTGCCCGTTCACCTTCAGTTCGCCGCCGGGCCGGCGGGCGTTGTCCGCCAGCAGGCGTCCCACAGCCAGGCCCAGGGTGCTTTTTCCCGAGCCGCTTTCCCCGACCAGTCCCAGTACTTCGCCGGCGCGCACCGAGAGTGTCGCACCGTCCAGCGCGCGGTGCGTGGCACCGGGTGCATCGCCGAACTCGATGACGAGATCCGTCACCTCCAGCAACGGGGGTTTTGTTGCTTCATTCATCAAAGCCGCCTTCCGCGCAAAGGTTCAAGGGCGTCGCGCAGGCCGTCGCCCAGAAGGTTCACGGCCACGATCGACAGGGCCAGCACCACGCCGGCCGAAAGAGCCAGCCAGGGCGCGATCGTCAGATACACCGAGCCAAGGCGCAGCAAGGCGCCGAGCGAGGACTCCGGCGGCTGGGAGCCGAGCCCCAGAAAACTCAGCCCGCTCTCGATCAGGATGCCGATCGACACCGCGTAGGTGAACTGCACCAGCACCGCGCCCAGCACATTGGGCAGCAGATGGACCAACATCACGCGCAGGCGCGAGGCGCCCGCCACCTCGGCCGCCGTCACGAAGCCGCGGCCCACCATGCCGAGCGTGACCGAACGCACCACCCGCACGAAGAGGGGCAGCGTGGCGAACAGGATCACGGCGAGCGCGGAAATGCTCCCGGGACCGACCACTGCGGCCACCAGCAGCCCCAGCATCAGCGCCGGAAAGGCGAACATGATGTCCATCGCCCGAGCGATGACCGTGTCGACCCAGCGCCCTACGTACGCGGCGTACAACCCGATCAGCGTGCCGAGAATGGCGGTGCCGCAGACCGATGCCAGCGCAAGAACGAAGGTCGCACGGATGCCGCGCACGACGCGCGGCAGCAGGTCGCGGCCCAGTTCGTCCGTTCCGAAGGGCATGGCCCAGGAAGGCGCGGCGAAGCGCGGACCGGCGCCGATCTGGTCCGGGTCGCCCAGCGGCAGCCAGGGGCCGAGGGCTCCGAGCAACAGCAGCGCGAGAAGGACCAGCCCTCCGGCGGCGGCCAGATGATCGCGGCGCGCGAAGCGCAGGACGGTTTTCATGAGTTGCATCGTTCGCGTCCTCACCCGTGGCGCCTGGCGTCGATGCGGGGATCGAGCACGGCATACCCCAGGTCTGCCACCGTATTCACGGCGATGAAGACAGCGGCGGCAAGCAGCACACCGGCCTGCACGACCGCGTAGTCGCGGTTGCCCAGCGCGCTGTACACGTAGAGCCCGATCCCGGGCACGGAGAACAGGATCTCGGCAATCAATGCGCCGCCGAGCAGGTAGCCGATGTAGGTGGCCGTCACCGTCAGCACCGGGATCGACGCGTTGCGCAGCACATGGTGGCGCACGATCTGCCAACGAGTCCGGCCCTGCGAGACGGCGGTGAGCACATGGCCATCGGTCAGCACGCGCTGGACCGAATCGCGCGTGGTGCGGACCAGCAGCGCAATACCGAAGATGCCAAGGCTCATGCCCGGCAAGAGCGTGGCGCGCAGGCTCACACCCGGGTCTTCGGTGAGCGGCACGTAGCCGCCGACCGTCGCACCGAGGCTCCATCTGGAAAATATGTACACGAGCACGCTGCCGAGCACGACCTCGGGCACGCTGGCCCCCAGTGCGCCCACCACGCGGCCGACGGAGCGCCACCTGCCTACGCCCAGGCCCGCCAGCAGGCCCAACGGCAACCCGACGGCCAGTGCGGTGGCTGTCGCGATCAGGGCGACCTGGACCGTCGCGGGCGCGCGGCGCAGCATTTCGTCGGCCACCGGCTTGCTGGTTGCCATCGAGACCCCGAGGTCGCCGGCCGCAGCCGCACCCAGCCATTTCACGTACTGCGCCGGCCCCGACTGGTCGAGCCCGAACTTCGCGACCAGTTCGGCGCGCGCCTCCACGGAGGCATCCGGGCCCAGCACCATCTGCTCGAAACCTCCCGGCAGCAGGCGCAGGCCGGCGAAGACCAGGATCGACACCCCCACGAGGGTCAACGCCGCGATCGCGAGGCGCAAGGCAAGGTAATAGACGATTCGCATCTTGGGGCCCTGCGACTCAGCGGCGCTTGAAATCGGCGACGTACTTGAAGACGTCGAAGTTGCCTTCGAGCGGGCCGAAGCGCGCATCGAGCTGGTCGCGCCGGAAGCCGATGTAGTCCGGCTTGCCGACCAGCGGAATCATGTTGGCCGAGCTCTCGATCAATCCGCAGGCACGCGTCATCAGCTTGTCGCGCTCGGGCCCGTTGGGTGTCTGCCGGACCTGCGCCATCAGGTCGCCGTATTCGGCCACGGGCTCCAGGAATGTCGTGAAGACCGGCGAGAAGCCGGAGGTCCACCAGTTCAGGACGATGCCGGGGTCCGAGAAGCCCGCGAACCAGGTCAGCGAAGCATCGAAGTCCGAGTCCTTCGGGTTCGTCGTCAGGACGCGCTTGTACCACTCGGCCACGGGCACTTGCTGCACCTGGACGCTGAAACCGGCTTCCTGCAGCTGCGGCTGCAGCACCTGGGCGATCAGCGGATAGGTCACCAGCACGGACGAGGCAATGAGGCTGATGCGCGGATTGGGATGGCCTGCTTCCTTGAGCAGCGCCTTGGCCCTGGCCACCCGCTCCTTGCGCGGCAGCGTGTAGCTCGGCAGTCCGTCGCAGAGCTTCTTGCCGAAGGCACTGGGCACGGCGTATTCGACGGCCGATTCGCCGCCGAAGACCGCGTTCGCGATCGCGGGCCGGTCCACGACCAGCGCCGCCGCCTGGCGCACGCGGCGATCCTTGAAGACCGAGTTGCCGTTCAGGCCGCTCAGGTCCAGGTGGAAGTAGTTGGGCGTTTTCTGCACCACCGACTGCACGCTCGGGATCGCACCCAGCAGGCGCGGCGTGTCCGGGTTCTCGAAGGTCGCCACGTCGATGCTGCCGTCGCGCAACCCTGCGAGGCGTGCCGCATCGTCGGGCATGACCCGGATCGTCATCTTGTCCATGAGCGGCTTGCCGCTTTGCCAATAGTGCGGATTGCGCTCCAGCAGCCAGGCTTCGTCCTGGCGGTGCTGCGCCACCTTGTAGGGCCCCGAGCCGAGCATTCCCTTGGCGGGGTCGAAGCTGCCGGCTTCGATCTCCTTCATCGGCAGGATCGAGGTGGTCGCCACCGAAAGTATGGAAAGCAGCGCGGTGTTCGGCTTGGCCAGGTCGATGCGCACGGTGTGCGCATCGATGGCGACCACATCGTTCACGCCGCCGATCTGCTTGCCCCAGCCGCGCGCCTTCTGCGGATCCGTCAGGCGCTTGAGGCTGCCCACCACGTCGGCGGAGGTCAGCGGCCGGCCATTGGAGAACGCCGCGTTCTTGCGCAGCCTGAAGACATAGGACGTGGGCGAGACCTGCTCCCAGGATTCGGCCAGCTTGGGCGTGATGTTGAGCTTGTCATCGGTGCTCAGCAGCTGGTCGTAGATCAGGTAGAAGACCGTCCACGACGAGCCATCGCCCGACGAATGCGGATCGGAGGAGAGCACCTCCGACGGCTTGCCCCAGATGACGGGCTTCTGGCCCTGCGCGAGCGCAAGGCCGGGCAGCACAAGAAGAGATGCGGCCGCCACTGCTGCGGGCAGCCAGGCCCGGCCACGCCTGAGCGCACACGAGATTCCAGTCATTTGAACTATCCGTCCTTCCGATTGATGACACACAAATGTTATTCGACTAACATTCAATAGGTCAATGCAATATTAGTACCAGCACATAGGAGTAATCCCTTGCCCCCTCCCACCGCACAGACGAGAGCGAGAGATCTGGGCTTGCACTTCCCTGGCAAGACCGGCCCCGCCAACGCCATCACGGACATCCCGGGCGTCGAAGTCGGGCAGACGACGCTCATCCATGGGGACGGCGCGCTGCATGTTGGTGCGGGGCCCGTGCGCACCGGCGTGACGATCGTCCTGCCGCGAGGCCGCTCAGGCGTGCTGCAGCCGGTCAAGGCCGGTGTGTATGCCCTCAACGGCAATGGAGAGATGACCGGGACGCACTGGATCGAAGAGGCCGGCATCTTTCGAGGCCCCATCGGGCTCACGAACACGCACAGCATCGGCATGGTCCATCACGCGCTGGTGCGATGGCTCACCCGGGTCGATGGCGACCGCGGTGCCTACCCGTGGCTGATGCCGGTGGTCGCGGAGACCTGCGATGCCATGCTCAACGACATGGACGGGTTGCACGTGGAGGAATCCCACGTCCTGGAGGCCATCGCCGCTGCAGCGCCCGGTGCCGTCGCCGAAGGCAGCGTCGGCGGCGGCACCGGCATGGTCTGCTATGGCTTCAAGGGCGGAACGGGCACGGCATCGCGCATCGTGGGCGTGGCGGGCCAGGACTACCGCGTGGGCGTGCTGGTCCAGGCCAACATGGGCATCCGCCCCTGGCTGAACGTGCTGGGTGTGCCGGTCGGCGAATGCATGCCGGGCCCGGGCGGCCACCACGGCGAGCCGGCCGCGCGCGAGCAAGGCTCGATCATCGTCGTCGTGGCGACCGATGCGCCGCTTCTGTCCAGCCAACTCAAGCGGCTTGCACGGCGTGCCGCGCTTGGCGTGGGCAGAACCGGCACGCCGGGGGGGGACGGCTCGGGCGACATCATGCTGGCATTCAGCACCCACTCGGACCAGGCGCCCGGCGATCATGGCGTCTGCCGGACCGAGTACCTGGCCCAGCACACGCTCGATCCGCTCTTCCTGGGCGTGGTGGAAGCCGTGGAGGAAAGCATCCTGAACGCGCTGGTTGCCGCCCGGACCATGGTGGGGCGGAACAACACGCGCGTGGAGGCGCTGGATCACAGTATGCTGGTCGACCTGATGCGGCGCCATGGCCGCCTCGCCGAGACCCGATGAAATCCCCTCCTTCCCTTTTTGAACGCATCGAAGCGGCGTCCTCCGAGATGACACGCTCGGAGCGGCTTCTGGCCGCCTACCTGACCGCGAACGCGCGCGAGCTGACCCTGGAGAACGCTGCATCGGTGGCGCGAAAATCCGGCGTGAGCCCGATGACCGTCGGGCGCTTTCTGCGCACGCTCGGCTACGACAGCTTCGACGAGGTTCGTCGCGAAGCCAGTCGCCTGAGCGCACCTGCGGAGCTTCGCATTGCCGGGCGCTTCGAGCAATTCAGCCGCAGCCAAGGTCCTGTGTCCGACGCGCGCAGTGCGCAACTCACGCAGCAAATCGACGCGCTGGTGGCCGCGCACGATCTGGCGACCGGAGAGCACTGGAACGCCATGGTGCGGCAGGTTGCGACATCCCAACGTGTTTTTGTCGCGGGCTACCAAACCGTGCGCGGTGTTGCCTCCGACTTTGCAGCGCGCCTCGAGTACGTGCGCGAGGGCGTGAAGTTTCTCGACGGTGCGGACGGCACCTACGCCGAACTTCTAGGCGCCCTGAAGACCCAGACACGCTGTCTGGTTCTTGTCGACATTCGTCGCTATGCGAAGCAAGCCGAAGCGCTGGCCTCGGCGGCCACGGAAGCCGGCATTCCGGTCTTTGTCATCACCGATGCCTACTGCCACTGGGCTCGAACCTACACCCCCCATGTTTTTCATGTGCAGACGGATGTCGGATTTTTCTGGGACTCCACCGTTGCGATCGTGGGCTTCATCAATCTCCTGATGAACGGCGTGATCGAGCAACTCGGGAAGAAGGTGGGTGAACGTGTCAGCCGGCTCGAGAAGCTGCAGGACCGATTTGGCGCGTTCCTCGATTGACCGGTTCGAGGTCCATTCCAAAGGGCAATCCGGCAAGAACCCTGTGGACATTGCTTGCCCCGCCGCGGCGCGCTGAATAGACTAGGCGCCATGTCGACCCCTCTCGTCTTCACCCACACCGCTGCAGCGCTGCTTGCTGCAGCAGAGTGCGCGCGTGCACGCGTGGCGTTGAAGTCGGGTCGCAGGCAACCGCCCGCACATTTCTAGGCCCGGCGGTCGCTCTCTTTCTTCCTTCCTTTTCAGCGCAACCATCCACCGCCGGGCACAAGTTCCGCGCGTCCGCGGCCATCGTCGTCCATCGACGGGTCCGCATGAATGATGGAGTGCGTCAATGCATGCAACGATCCACGGCGAGCGCACGCTCACCGAACTTGATTTCGCCCGCCTGAACAAGCTGCCCAGGCTCAACCTGCCGCCCAGCCTGGCGGATCTTCTGGACTGTGCCGAGGTGACCAGTTCGAGGGCCGTGCCCGACAACATCGTGACGATGTGCTCGCGCGTCGAGATCGTCGACGCGCACACGCGCCGGCGGCAGACGCTGACGATCTGTTACCCCGAAGAGGCCAGGCCCGCGGCCGGCCTCATCTCGGTGCTGTCGCCGGTGGGAACCGGTCTGCTCGGCCTGAAGGTCGGGGACACCGCCAGGTGGCAAGCCCCGAACGGAGAGGCATGCGCCGCGGAAGTCGCGGCGATCCTCTTTCAGCCCGAGGCGACCGGCGACTACACCACGTAGGTGGCTCAGGAGGCTGGGCGCGACAGCGTTGCCAGTTTCTTCTTCGCGCTTTGCAGGAGCCCGATCCGCTCGGCGGGCGGCTGGGCCT